>NZ_JOFX01000673.1 GCF_000719345.1 Streptomyces sp. NRRL F-2664 | reverse complement strand
CAAGACCACCGGCCAGACCTGGGATGCGGCCGGCAACCTCCTCACCGGCGCAGACGGCACAACCTGGACCTACAACCCCGACAACAAACCCGCCACCGCTACCACCGCCGACGGCCTGCGCAGCACCTACACCTACTGGGCCGACGGCAGCCGGAAAACCACCGAGACCACCAACCCCGACGGCACCCGCACCACCGTCC
>NZ_JOFX01000672.1 GCF_000719345.1 Streptomyces sp. NRRL F-2664 | reverse complement strand
ACCATGGCGCCCGGCACCGACGCCGAAACCACCACCACCCGCGTGACGGACCTGGCCACCGGGGCCGTGCTGGAGGAGGCCGGCCCCGGCGGGCGGGTCGTCTCGCGGACGGAGTACGACCACCAGGGCCGGCCCACCGCGCACACCCTCCTGCCCGACTCCGGCAAGCCCCAGACCACCGCCTTCTCCTACCCCGCCCC
>NZ_JOFX01000671.1 GCF_000719345.1 Streptomyces sp. NRRL F-2664 | reverse complement strand
GCCGGGTTGCTCGTTGTGCTGGTTGGTAATGCTTCCCCGGATCAATGGGGAGGCGGGATGGCGCAACCGGTCCGGGTCCGCGGGCTGACCGAGCAGGAGGGGCAGAAGCTCCAGCACATCGTCCGGCGGGGAAGTACCAGCTCAGTGCGGTTCCGGCGGGCGATGATGCTGCTGGCCTCGGCCGGCGGGAACACGGTCCC
>NZ_JOFX01000670.1 GCF_000719345.1 Streptomyces sp. NRRL F-2664 | reverse complement strand
GCCGGGTTGCTCGTTGTGCTGGTTGGTAATGCTTCCCCGGATCAATGGGGAGGCGGGATGGCGCAACCGGTCCGGGTCCGCGGGCTGACCGAGCAGGAGCAGCAGAAGCTCCAGCACATCGTCCGGCGGGGAAGTACCAGCTCAGTGCGGTTCCGGCGGGCGATGATGCTGCTGGCCTCGGCCGGCGGGAACACGGTCCC
>NZ_JOFX01000669.1 GCF_000719345.1 Streptomyces sp. NRRL F-2664 | reverse complement strand
GGTGGTTTGGCGGTTCAACGGATACCAGGGGGTGGTGTCCGATGGCTGCTCGACTGGTGGACCGGGTCGGGCTGGGGGATCTGACCGAGGTGTTCCCGCCGGAGCTGGTGGACGCGGTGCTTGCGAAGTCCCGGAGCCGTGAGGTGCGGGTGCGGCTGCTCCCGCCGAGGCTGATGGTGTACTTCGTGCTCGCGCGGGCGT
>NZ_JOFX01000668.1 GCF_000719345.1 Streptomyces sp. NRRL F-2664 | reverse complement strand
GCCGCGAACGCGGTGAGGTCGTCCTTGGCCTCCAGCAGCATCTGTTTGACCTTCGGGAACTGGGTGCCGAGCATGTCGGCGACGGTGTCGAGCTGAGCGCGGACCGCGTCGGCATCGGGCTGGGCAAAGATCGTGCGGATCGTCGCGGCGACCATCTGGGCCGCGTCCTTGCTGATCACACCGAGCACATTGCGCAGGAAG
>NZ_JOFX01000667.1 GCF_000719345.1 Streptomyces sp. NRRL F-2664 | reverse complement strand
GAGCGAGTCTATGTTCTCGCTGGTGCTGCTGTTCGAACTCGACGGGTGACAGGTAGCCGAGGCTGCTGTGACGCCTGCGGGCGTTGTAGTAGGTGAGCCGCTGGAAGATTTCCAGCCTGGCCTGACGCACCGTCGCGAACGCCTCCTGCATCGTCTCTCTCTTCAGGCCTTGCCAGAAGCTCTCGGCCAGGGCGCTGTCGT
>NZ_JOFX01000666.1 GCF_000719345.1 Streptomyces sp. NRRL F-2664 | reverse complement strand
CGGAAGGTTTCCCAGTACTGCTTCGGCGTGGAACGGAAAGACGGACGGTCGACTGTGCTTGGCACGTTGTTGGGTCCTGAAGGTACGGCCGTGAGGTTGCGATCTTCAGTGCCGGCCCCAGTGAACTCGCCAGGTTGTCTGGTGGGGTGATGGGTGGCTGGTCGTTGTTTGAGAACTACACAGTGGACGCGAGCATCTGTG
>NZ_JOFX01000665.1 GCF_000719345.1 Streptomyces sp. NRRL F-2664 | reverse complement strand
CGCCGCCAGCGCCCCCGGCAGTGCCGGCTCGGGCCTGAAGCGGTTCCCCGGGGAGGGGGTGCGCTTCGAGCACGTGCCGGGCGGAAGCCTGCCCGCCCGCGACGGGGTGGAGGAGCGCGGCTACGAGTGGCGGCTGGCGGACCGCACCGACGGGTCGGTGCAGTACTTCGACACCGCCGGCAACCCGGTGGCGTTTGCGGAC
>NZ_JOFX01000664.1 GCF_000719345.1 Streptomyces sp. NRRL F-2664 | reverse complement strand
GACGGGGGCGTTGAAGTAGCCGCCCGCGTTGTGGGTCCACAGCTTGAGGTTGCCGCTGGCGTCCTTGGCGATGATGTCGGCCCGGCCGTCCTCGTTGAAATCGGCTGCGGCGGTCTGGGTGAAGTTCCAACCGGCGGAGAGGTGGGCTGCGGCGCCGAAGGTGCCGTCGCCCCGGCCCGCCCAGATCTTGAGGTTGCCGTCG
>NZ_JOFX01000663.1 GCF_000719345.1 Streptomyces sp. NRRL F-2664 | reverse complement strand
GACGGGGGCGTTGAAGTAGCCGCCCGCGTTGTGGGTCCACAGCTTGAGGTTGCCGCTGGCGTCCTTGGCGATGATGTCGGCCCGGCCGTCCTCGTTGAAGTCCGCTGCGGCGGTCTGGGTGAAGTTCCAACCGGCGGAGAGGTGGGCTGCGGCGCCGAAGGTGCCGTCGCCCCGGCCCGCCCAGATCTTGAGGTTGCCGTCG
>NZ_JOFX01000662.1 GCF_000719345.1 Streptomyces sp. NRRL F-2664 | reverse complement strand
GACTTCTGTGGCGGCGCCGTAGGGGTCGGTGACAGACGTGAGCTGCCAGGTCTCTCCGGCCGGGGTGAAGGCGAAGTCGGTGCGGTTGCCGTGCCGGTCTTCGAACGCGACGGGGTTGCCGGCGGTGTCGAAGTACTGCACGGACCCGTCGGTGCGGTCGGTCAGCCGCCACTCGTAGCCGCGTCCGTCGACGCCGTCGCGG
>NZ_JOFX01000661.1 GCF_000719345.1 Streptomyces sp. NRRL F-2664 | reverse complement strand
GCCCCAGACCACCGCCTTCTCCTACCCCGCCCCCACCGTGACGGTCACCGCCACCCCCGACGGCCGACGGGTCACCGAAACCCTCGACGCGCTGGGCCGGGCCGTGCGGACCGCGGACAACTACCGCGACGGCGCCTACGCCAAAGAAGCGGACGCAGACGGTGCCCGGGTGCTGTCCGAGGCCGACTACTCCCAGTGGGCCC
>NZ_JOFX01000660.1 GCF_000719345.1 Streptomyces sp. NRRL F-2664 | reverse complement strand
GTCTTCCTGCCTGCCTTCCCCGCTGCCGCTGGTGGCGGGGCGGGTGTCGGTGCGGGTGGCGAGGTCGCCGCGGGTGTTGTAGGTGTAGGCGGTTTCGGATAGCAGGGTGCCGTCCTTGCGGGTGAGGGTCTCCTTCTTCGGCTGGCCGCTGTCGTAGTAGCCGACCGTCAGGACGGTGCCGTTGCCGTACTCGGTTGTCGCGGG
>NZ_JOFX01000659.1 GCF_000719345.1 Streptomyces sp. NRRL F-2664 | reverse complement strand
GTGGTGGCGCCGTAGGGGTCGGTGACAGACGTGAGCTGCCAGGTCTCCCCGGCCAGGGCAAAGGCGAAGTCGGTGCGGTTGCCGTGCCGGTCCGCAAACGCCACAGGGTTGCCGGCGGTGTCGAAGTACTGCACCGACCCGTCGGTGCGGTCCGCCAGCCGCCACTCGTAGCCGCGCTCCTCCACTCCGTCGCGGGCGGGCAGG
>NZ_JOFX01000658.1 GCF_000719345.1 Streptomyces sp. NRRL F-2664 | reverse complement strand
CCCCTCGGCGCGGTGACCGAGATCGCCTACGAGGAGATCCCCGGATCTCCCGTCCCGGCGCTGGCCGCGACCCGCCTGCGCACCCTCGACGACCGCGGCGAGCTCGCCGCACCCGAGCAGCGGTTCTCCCCCGCAGTGGAGGAGGGGCGTGCCTACACGGGTGCGGGGGGCGGTTTCGCGGGTGAGGACGATGTCTTCGACCAG
>NZ_JOFX01000657.1 GCF_000719345.1 Streptomyces sp. NRRL F-2664 | reverse complement strand
CGATCTCGGTCACCGCGCCGAGGGGCGAGGCGACGCGGGTGACGACGGGGCCGTGTCCGGCCAGCGGCCGCCCGTACTCCAGCCCCGTCACCGCCCCGTCCCCCGCCGTGGCCTTGCGGACCAGCCCGTCCTGCAGTTCGAGGACGGCCGTCAGCCGGTGGCCGTCGCCGGAGCGCGGGGGTGCGGTGAAGACGACCCGGCCGTCG
>NZ_JOFX01000656.1 GCF_000719345.1 Streptomyces sp. NRRL F-2664 | reverse complement strand
TGCCGTCGGTGGTGAGGGCGGTGAGGCGGCCCGCGGCATCGGTCTGGTGCGCGGTGGCTGTCTTGCTGCCGTCCGCACCGGTGGCGGTGACCGTGGTGATGTCGCCGGCGGCGTTGGCGGTGTAGGCGGTCGACCGCAGTACCGGGGCCTTGGCGTCGCCGCCGTTGTGGACGGTGGTGGAGGTGAGCCGGCCGTAGGCGTCGTAG
>NZ_JOFX01000655.1 GCF_000719345.1 Streptomyces sp. NRRL F-2664 | reverse complement strand
GGTGCGGCTGGATCACCTCCTTTCTAAGGAGCACAGTACCGATTGCAGACAAACGTTCTGCACGGTCAGCTCATGGGTGGAACGTTGATTAGTTGGCACAGTTGAACCGGAAGGTTTCCCAGTACTGCTTCGGCGTGGAACGGAAAGACGGACGGTCGACTGTGCTTGGCACGTTGTTGGGTCCTGAAGGTACGGCCGTGAGGTTG
>NZ_JOFX01000654.1 GCF_000719345.1 Streptomyces sp. NRRL F-2664 | reverse complement strand
GACGCCCTTCACCCCGGCGACCTGGAGGGTGACGACCCCGCCGGGGCCGACGCGCTGCTTGGTCGCGCCCGTGCCGTCACGGGTGTCCAGGAACCGCGCGGGCGCGACCGGGTTCAGCGCGGAGCCCGCGCCGGCCTTGTCCGTGTAGTACCCCGTCACGTCGGCGATCAGGTCCACCGAACCGGCGTTGTTGCGCAGGTCGACCTT
>NZ_JOFX01000653.1 GCF_000719345.1 Streptomyces sp. NRRL F-2664 | reverse complement strand
GTGGCCTTGCGGACCAGCCCGTCCTGCAGTTCGAGGACGGCCGTCAGCCGGTGGCCGTCGCCGGAGCGCGGGGGTGCGGTGAAGACGACCCGGCCGTCGCTGTAGGCGACTTCTGTGGTGGCGCCGTAGGGGTCGGTGACAGACGTGAGCTGCCAGGTCTCCCCGGCCGGGGTGAAGGCGAAGTCGGTGCGGTTGCCGTGCCGGTCC
>NZ_JOFX01000652.1 GCF_000719345.1 Streptomyces sp. NRRL F-2664 | reverse complement strand
AAGGTCGACCTGCGCAACAACGCCGGTTCGGTGGACCTGATCGCCGACGTGACGGGGTACTACACGGACAAGGCCGGCGCGGGCTCCGCGCTGAACCCGATCACCCCAGCGCGGTTCCTGGACACCCGTGACGGCACGGGCGCGACCAAGCAGCGCGTCGGCCCCGGCGGGGTCGTCACCCTCCAGGTCGCCGGGGTGAAGGGCGTC
>NZ_JOFX01000651.1 GCF_000719345.1 Streptomyces sp. NRRL F-2664 | reverse complement strand
CCAGCAGCACCCGGCGCCGGCATGCGCCAGACACACACCAGCGCACCCGCCAAACGCAGCCACCACACCAGGCACAGGGCCGGACACCCCCGCACAGCCACGGGAGTCCCCGGCCCAGCGCATAGCGGCGCACGCGCCGGCACATGCGCCGCTATACGCCCCCCGGGCGCACGCGCCCGGGGGACACACCACCAGACAGCAGCAGCC
>NZ_JOFX01000650.1 GCF_000719345.1 Streptomyces sp. NRRL F-2664 | reverse complement strand
CGGGACGCAGAGCCGTCGGCCTGTGTGATCGGCGCCCAGAGCGCCAAGGCCTCCGCCAGCGTCCCCGCTGCCGGCCAGGGCGTCGACGCGGGCAAGAAGACCGTCGGCCGGAAGCGGAGCATCGCCGCCGGCACGCTCGGCCTCCTCCTCGCAGTGCTGGCCACCGCGGCGAGCGTGCAGGACTCCGTTGCCGGCACCGCGCTGCCCG
>NZ_JOFX01000649.1 GCF_000719345.1 Streptomyces sp. NRRL F-2664 | reverse complement strand
CCCGGTGACCGTGCGCCGGTCCGCAGCCAGGGTGTTGGAGGTCTCCTGCAGGACCTTGCCGTCCCGGTCGGTGGTCTTCTGCGACACGACCAGCCCGGTAGCACCCTCTTCGGGGTCGTACACGGTCTCGGTGACCGTCCCGGTCTCGTCGGTGGTCTTCACCGCACGCCCGTAGCTGTCGTAGGCGGCGGCGGTCGCCACTTCCCGT
>NZ_JOFX01000648.1 GCF_000719345.1 Streptomyces sp. NRRL F-2664 | reverse complement strand
CGGGCAGCGCGGTGCCGGCAACGGAGTCCTGCACGCTCGCCGCGGTGGCCAGCACTGCGAGGAGGAGGCCGAGCGTGCCGGCGGCGATGCTCCGCTTCCTGCCGACGGCCTTCTTGCCCGCGTCGACGCCCTGGCCGGCAGCGGGGACGCTGGCGGAGGCCTTGGCGCTCTGGGCGCCGATCACACAGGCCGACGGCTCTGCGTCCCG
>NZ_JOFX01000647.1 GCF_000719345.1 Streptomyces sp. NRRL F-2664 | reverse complement strand
CTCGGTCTTCGCCGGCCGGCCGAGGCTGTCGTAGGTGTAGGCGGCGGAGGCGGTCTGCCCGTCCGCAGTCTTCTGCACCGCGGCCTTCAGACTGCCGTCGGGATTGTACGTGTAGGCGGTGACGGCGCCGGCGGCGTCGGTGGCCGTCTCCAGCTGCCCGTGCTGGTCGTAGGCGCGGGAGACAGCCTTCCCGTCGGGGTAGGCGACC
>NZ_JOFX01000646.1 GCF_000719345.1 Streptomyces sp. NRRL F-2664 | reverse complement strand
GGTCCGCTGGTCGAAGACATCGTCCTCACCCGCGAAACCGCCCCCCGCACCCGTGTAGGCACGCCCCTCCTCCACTGCGGGGGAGAACCGCTGCTCGGGCGCGGCGAGCTCTCCCTTGTCGTCGAGGGTGCGCAGGCGGGTCGCGGCCAGCGCCGGGACGGGCGAGCCGGGGATCTCCTCGTAGGCGATCTCGGTCACCGCGCCGAGGGGG
>NZ_JOFX01000645.1 GCF_000719345.1 Streptomyces sp. NRRL F-2664 | reverse complement strand
AGAGCCGTCTCATCTACCGGCCCCGCAACCATCTCCTGCCCAAGGGCGCCCGCAAGGGCTTCTCCTGGCAGGACTACCGCGACCTGCTGGTGAGGGCCCATATCCAGCTCGGCGGACCCATCGTGGTGATTTGGGACAATCTCAACACCCACCCGGCCGCCGGGCTGAAGCGGTATGAGGCCGAGCACGACTGGCTCACCACCATCCGCCTC
>NZ_JOFX01000644.1 GCF_000719345.1 Streptomyces sp. NRRL F-2664 | reverse complement strand
ACCGACCAGGCCGGCCGCAGAACCGTTGCCTCCACCGACCCGTGGGGCCACACCAGCAGTGTGACCGGCCCCGACGGCACCACCGTCAAGACGGCCTCCGACATCGTGGCCGAAGCGGTCGCGCAGGGCGTCCTGGGCGCAGACCAGAAGGATGCCCCGCTGGCGGATGCGCGCGCGGTGTCCGTGCAGGACGCCGACACTGCGGCCCGGACC
>NZ_JOFX01000643.1 GCF_000719345.1 Streptomyces sp. NRRL F-2664 | reverse complement strand
TCTCCGGACAGGGGTGGGGTGTTGAGGGCAGGCTCGTCGTATGGGCCGTGGGGATCTGACGAATGCGGAGTGGGAACGGCTGGAGTCGTTCTTGCCTCGCGGTGGTGCACGCGGGGGCCGGTGGAGTGATCACCGCCGGGTCGTCAACGGGGTGCTCTACCGCGTGCGGACCGGTGTCCAGTGGCGGGACCTGCCGGAGCGGTTCGGTCCGTGG
>NZ_JOFX01000642.1 GCF_000719345.1 Streptomyces sp. NRRL F-2664 | reverse complement strand
CACCAGTTCTCCGGCGGTATGCGCCAGCGCATCATGATCGCCATGGCGCTGGCCCTGGAGCCGGACCTGATCATCGCCGACGAGCCCACCACGGCTCTCGACGTGACCGTCCAGGCCCAGGTCATGGACCTCCTCGCGGAGCTCCAGCGCGAGATGAACATGGGCCTGATCCTGATCACCCACGACCTCGGCGTGGTCGCCGACGTCGCGGACA
>NZ_JOFX01000641.1 GCF_000719345.1 Streptomyces sp. NRRL F-2664 | reverse complement strand
TACCAGGCGTCCCTCGCCGTCGTAGGTGTAGGTGATGAGGGTGTTCTTCTTGGCGTCCGCGTCGTCGCGGGCGCCTTCCCAGATGCCGGTGGCCCGGTTCAGGGCGTCGTACTCGGTCTGCCGGACGGTGGTGGCCCCGCTGGCGTCGGTGACCGCGGAGGAGAGCAGCAGCCCGGTGTCCTCATCGTAGGTATACGCGGTCGTGGAGACGGTG
>NZ_JOFX01000640.1 GCF_000719345.1 Streptomyces sp. NRRL F-2664 | reverse complement strand
TGGAGGTCATCTGGACCTCCGTCTCCCGCGGCCTGCTCGGCTTCCTGCTCGCGCTGGCGATCGGCTCGGCGCCACCGGCCTGCGCGGTGCCCGCCACATCGTCATGCCGGCCGCCCTGCCCGGCTACGTCGCGGGCCTCAAGCAGGGCTGGGCCTTCTCCTGGCCCTCGCTGATGGCCGCGGAGATCATCGCCTCCTCCCCCGACCTCGGCCTCGGCCTCGGCCAGCTCCTGGAGAACGGCCGCAACAACATCGACCTCCCCGGCGTCTTC
>NZ_JOFX01000639.1 GCF_000719345.1 Streptomyces sp. NRRL F-2664 | reverse complement strand
AGATCGCGTCGGTGCCGTTGGTGCCGGACAGCTGGTTGGGGCCTGCGGTGCCGGTGATGATGTTGTAGCCGCGCTGCTGCAGCACCGCGGTGGGGGTGGCGCAGGTGGAGACGGCTGCGGGGTTGACGGTGAGGGTGAAGGTTTTGGATGCGGTGGGGACTTGGGGGTTGGGGTCGGTCGCGGTGACGGTGAAGGTGTAGGTGCCCGGCTGGGTG
>NZ_JOFX01000638.1 GCF_000719345.1 Streptomyces sp. NRRL F-2664 | reverse complement strand
TCAGGCGGGTTCGTCCTCCCATTCGTAGGGTGGGGACACCCGGGGACACCGGGTGTGGCTATCAGGCAGCTGCCAGCCGTGGCT
Organism: Streptomyces sp. NRRL F-2664; assembly: GCF_000719345.1. GTDB lineage: Bacteria > Actinomycetota > Actinomycetes > Streptomycetales > Streptomycetaceae > Streptomyces. Next base: position 132 of record NZ_JOFX01000638.1, on the reverse strand, counting down.
TCGTTTGCTGCGCCGCCCGGTGTCCCACGACGACTCGGCCGCCGATTAGGAAGTGCGAACAAGTCGCTGAGTAGAGCAATGCCGGCGAGGTCGTCCGTGGCACGAACAGAACGAAGACGTACGTCAGGAGCA
>NZ_JOFX01000637.1 GCF_000719345.1 Streptomyces sp. NRRL F-2664 | reverse complement strand
GAGCTGCCCGCGGACTGGGCGCTGCCCGTGCGCGAGGCCAGCACCGTCCACAACAGCGCCGGCCAGAAACGCGAAGTGGCGACCGCCGCCGCCTACGACGCCTACGGGCGTGCGGTCAAGACGGTGGACGAGACGGGCACGGTCACCGAGACCGTGTACGACCCCGAAGAGGGTGCTACCGGGCTGGTCGTGTCGCAGAAGACCACCGGCCGGGAC
>NZ_JOFX01000636.1 GCF_000719345.1 Streptomyces sp. NRRL F-2664 | reverse complement strand
CCAAGGAACCCGACGCCGACGGCGCCCGGGTGCTGTCCGAGGCCGACTACTCCCAGTGGGCTGAGTACCGGGTGACCATGACCGACCAGGCCGGCCGCAAGACCACAGCGTCCTCCGACCCGTGGGGGCACACCAGCAGCGTGACCGGCCCGGACGGCACCACCGTCAAGACGGCCTCCGACATCGTGGCCGAGGCGGTCGCGCAGGGCGTCCTGGGC
>NZ_JOFX01000635.1 GCF_000719345.1 Streptomyces sp. NRRL F-2664 | reverse complement strand
GTCGTATGACCAGGAGTTGTCGGGTCTGGGGGTGGACCGGCAGGGCCTGGGCGCGGGCATGGGTTTGGGCCTGCCCTTCGTCGACACCGAAGAGGGCCGTGCGGTGGTGGCGGGCGGGGTCTACGACATCGACCCGGCCGCCACTGCCCCCGGGGGTGCCGGCTCCGGTCTGAAGCGGTTCCCCGGGGAGGGGGTGCGCTTCGAGCACGTCCCGGGGGG
>NZ_JOFX01000634.1 GCF_000719345.1 Streptomyces sp. NRRL F-2664 | reverse complement strand
CCAGCGGACCGGTTTCACCTACACCACCGAGGTCTCCCTCCTGGGCCCCGACGGCGAGCCGGAGCGCAGGGTGGTCTCCCACTACAACAGCCTCCACCTGCTGACCTCCCAGCAGGTGTTCACCTCCGCCCTCGGCAACCGCACCGCCGGGGAACTGGTGCGCGGCTACAGTTGGCAGCAGGACCCCGCAAGCCCCGTGCCCCCGCCCCGGGATGCGGA
>NZ_JOFX01000633.1 GCF_000719345.1 Streptomyces sp. NRRL F-2664 | reverse complement strand
TGTGTTCGATGGGGTTGGCTGTGAAGGCTTGGTATTTGTTGAGGGGTGTGGGGTGGGGGTCGCGGGTGGTGAAGCGGCCGGTTTCGGGGTGGTAGAGGCGGGCGGGGGTGTAGTCGGTGGCGTTTTCGGTGTTGGTGTATTCGCCGCCGAAGCGGAAGGGGTTGGCGGCGGGGTCTGCGGCGCGGTGTGCGGCGGGTGCGGGTGTGCCGTCGGGGCGGG
>NZ_JOFX01000632.1 GCF_000719345.1 Streptomyces sp. NRRL F-2664 | reverse complement strand
GGTTGAGGGAGTCGTACTCCATCTGCCGGACCGTGGCGGCACCGTCCGCATTGGTGACAGAGGTACTGGTGAGGAGGCCGGTGCGCTCGTCGTAGGTGTGGACGGTCTTCGAGACGGGTGTGCCGTCCTTGGTCTCCACGACCGCTTCCGCGATCTGGCCGTCGCTGTTGTAGGTGTAGGCGGTGGTGTTGCCGAGCTGGTCGGTCTGGGAGGCAAGACG
>NZ_JOFX01000631.1 GCF_000719345.1 Streptomyces sp. NRRL F-2664 | reverse complement strand
CAGCACCCGCGCGCCGTCGGCGTCGGGCTCTTTGGCGTAGGCGCCGTCGCGGTAGTTGTCCGCGGTCCGCAGCGGGCGGCCCAGCGCGTCGAGGGTCTCGGTCACCCGCCGGCCGTCAGGGGTGGCCGTGACCGTGACGGTAGGGGAGGGGTAGGCGATGCGGGTGGTCTGCGGCTTGCCGGAGTCCGGCAGCACCGTGTGCACAGACGGCCGGCCCTGG
>NZ_JOFX01000630.1 GCF_000719345.1 Streptomyces sp. NRRL F-2664 | reverse complement strand
TCGATGGTGTCGTTGCCGGTGCCGCCGGAGGACTGGTCGTTTCCGGTGCCGCCGTGGAGGGTGTCGCTGCCGGTGTCGCCGTAGAGCTGGTCGCTGCCGTTTCCGCCTTCGATGCGGTCGTCGCCGTCGCCGCCGCGGATCTGGTCGGGTCCGTCGCCTCCGCACAGGAGGTCGTTTCCGGCCCGGCCGGAGATCTGGTCGCTGCCGCCGAGGCCGAAGAT
>NZ_JOFX01000629.1 GCF_000719345.1 Streptomyces sp. NRRL F-2664 | reverse complement strand
CTAATGGCGGTGCAAGACGGCGACGGAGGATCGGGGGACGTCTGGTCCTGACCCGGAGCTCGACTCCTACTTCATTGAGGCTGTGCGCAACCGGCCCTCCGTTTCCGGCGCGTCGTGATCATCCGCTGGGTAGTGCGTCTTCCGAGCCGCCGGCAAGGAGACCTCTCATCGACACCAGAGCCACCTGCTCCACATACAGAGCGAGGCCCTTGCCGACCGCT
>NZ_JOFX01000628.1 GCF_000719345.1 Streptomyces sp. NRRL F-2664 | reverse complement strand
CCGCCACTGGCCGGCGGCGGTCAGCCGCTCGACGACCTCGCGGATCTGCACGGTGGTCACGGCGGCGACGTCGGCGCCGGGCTGAAGGCGGACCGCGTCGCGATGACCGCCACTCGGCTAGGGTGCCGTGACCGGGAAGGTTTGCCGGGTTGGGTGGTCAGGCCGCGGCCGGTAGCGGTCTGCCGCCCCAGCGAATGCCTTTCTCGCTTCGGATGCGTGCT
>NZ_JOFX01000627.1 GCF_000719345.1 Streptomyces sp. NRRL F-2664 | reverse complement strand
ACTCCGTCGCGGGCGGGCAGGCTGCCCCCCGGCACATGCTCGAAGCGCACCCCCTCCCCGGGGAACCGCTTCAGACCGGAGCCGGCACCGCCGGGGGCGATGCCGGCGGGGTCGATGTCGTACACCCCGCCGGCGGCCACAACGCGGCCCTCTTCGGTGTCGACGAAGGGCAGGCCCAAACCCATGCCCGCGCCCAGGCCCTGCCGGTCCACCCCCAGACCC
>NZ_JOFX01000626.1 GCF_000719345.1 Streptomyces sp. NRRL F-2664 | reverse complement strand
TGCTCCTGACGTACGTCTTCGTTCTGTTCGTGCCACGGACGACCTCGCCGGCATTGCTCTACTCAGCGACTTGTTCGCACTTCCTAATCGGCGGCCGAGCCGTCGTGGGACACCGGGCGGCGAAGCAAACGAAGCCACGGCTGGCAGCTGCCTGATAGCCACACCCGGTGTCCCCGGGTGTCCCCACCCTACGAATGGGAGGACGAACCCGCCTGAAAGGTA
>NZ_JOFX01000625.1 GCF_000719345.1 Streptomyces sp. NRRL F-2664 | reverse complement strand
TCAGGCTGCCGTCGGGATTGTAGGTGTAGGCGGTGACGGCGCCGGCGGCGTCGGTGGCCGTCTCCAGCTGCCCGTGCTGGTCGTAGGCGCGGGAGACAGTCTTGCCGTCGGGGTAGGCGACCGAGGCCAGGCGTCCCTCGCTGTCGTAGGCGTAGGTGATGAGGGTGTTCTTCTTGGCGTCCGCGTCGTCGCGGGCGCCTTCCCACACCCCGGTGACCCGGTT
>NZ_JOFX01000624.1 GCF_000719345.1 Streptomyces sp. NRRL F-2664 | reverse complement strand
CGCGCGCGGTGTCCGTGCAGGACGCCGACACTGCGGCCCGGACCACCTCGGCGAGGGTGGTCTTCGCCGACGGCACCCCCGCCGCCGACTCTGCCGCCCGGGCTGACGCGCTGGGCCGGACCCTGACCTCAACCAGCGGCGAGGTCACGGCGGTGCCCTCCTACGGTGCCGGCGGCATCCCGCAGAGCACGGTGCTGAGCCCGGCCGCACCGGAGACCTATCCGG
>NZ_JOFX01000623.1 GCF_000719345.1 Streptomyces sp. NRRL F-2664 | reverse complement strand
TCAAGGACGTGGTGGTGGGTGGGTGTCTGGGCTGGTTATGCGGCGAGGGTGACGGCGGGGGATCTGGACTCGTAGAAGGTGCCGTCTCGGAGCATGGCGGACAGGACGCTGATGCGTTGGCGGGCGGGCCGGAGGAGGGCTTGGGTGTGGGTTTTGCCGCGTGCGCGTTGCCGGTCGTAGTAGGTGCGGGAGGCGGGGTCGGCGTTCATGCAGGCGAAGGCGGAGA
>NZ_JOFX01000622.1 GCF_000719345.1 Streptomyces sp. NRRL F-2664 | reverse complement strand
TCAAGGACGTGGTGGTGGGTGGGTGTCTGGGCTGGTTATGCGGCGAGGGTGACGGCGGGGGATCTGGACTCGTAGAAGGTGCCGTCTCGGAGCATGGCGAACAGGACGCTGATGCGTTGGCGGGCGAGCCGGAGGAGGGCTTGGGTGTGGGTTTTGCCGCGTGCGCGTTGCCGGTCGTAGTAGGTGCGGGAGGCGGGGTCGGCGTTCATGCAGGCGAAGGCGGAGA
>NZ_JOFX01000621.1 GCF_000719345.1 Streptomyces sp. NRRL F-2664 | reverse complement strand
CCGCGAGGCGGTGGTCTCCGCGTCGGTACCGGGCGCGGTGGTGACGGTCTCGGTCAGACGCCCGTCCTCAACGGTCCGGCTGACCTCAGTCTTCAGCTCACCCGGCCCCTCACCCCGGCCCTCCTGTCCGGCGCCGTCGGCCCAGGAGACCGTCTGCGAGGCAGGCTGCCCGTACTTGTCGTAGGTGAACGTGGTCTGCTCGCGGGCGGTGAGCTTCCCGCTGCTG
>NZ_JOFX01000620.1 GCF_000719345.1 Streptomyces sp. NRRL F-2664 | reverse complement strand
CGCCCCGGTGTAGGCGCGGCCCCCCTCGGCCCAGACGTTCATCCGCTGCTCGGGCGCGGCCAGCTCACCGCGGTCGTCGAGGGTGCGCAGGCGGGTCGCAGCCAGCGCCGGCACGGGCGATCCGGGAATCTCCTCGTAGGCGATCTCGGTCACCGCGCCGAGGGGCGAGGCGACCTTGGTGACGACGGGGCCGTGTCCGGCCAGCGGCCGCCCGTACTCCAGCCCC
>NZ_JOFX01000619.1 GCF_000719345.1 Streptomyces sp. NRRL F-2664 | reverse complement strand
CAGCAGCGGGAAGCTCACCGCCCGCGAGCAGACCACGTTCACCTACGACAAGTACGGGCAGCCTGCCTCGCAGACGGTCTCCTGGGCCGACGGCGCCGGTGAGGAGGGCCGGGGTGAGGGGCCGGGCGAGCTGAAGACTGAGGTCAGCCGGACCGTTGAGGACGGGCGTCTGACCGAGACCGTCACCACCGCGCCCGGTACCGACGCGGAGACCACCGCCTCGCGG
>NZ_JOFX01000618.1 GCF_000719345.1 Streptomyces sp. NRRL F-2664 | reverse complement strand
AGCGCTCCTCGATCACGCGTCCACAAGTTGTTCGGGGCGGGGCATAGGCCGCCCAGTGTGTTGGGCGCTCCTCTCTCACGCGGCAGCAGTCCGTCCGAGGCTGGGCAAGGGGCGCAGAAACCTTGCTTCCCTCCTCCTCCTTGGACCTCCTTGGCGTTCCGGCCTTGTTCGCGGCCGGGAGGGGCGAAACGGGGAAGGGGGAGGCGGTCCATCGGCCCAGCCGATGTC
>NZ_JOFX01000617.1 GCF_000719345.1 Streptomyces sp. NRRL F-2664 | reverse complement strand
GCCGCGGTCGTCGAGGGTGCGCAGGCGGGTCGCGGCCAGCGCCGGGACGGGAGATCCGGGGATCTCCTCGTAGGCGATCTCGGTCACCGCGCCGAGGGGGGAGGCGACCTTGGTGATGACGGGGCCGTGTCCGGCCAGCGGCCGCCCGTACTCCAGCCCCGTCACCGCCCCGTCCCCCGCGGTCGCCTTGCGGACCAGCCCGTCCTCCAGCTCCAGGACCGCCGTCAG
>NZ_JOFX01000616.1 GCF_000719345.1 Streptomyces sp. NRRL F-2664 | reverse complement strand
CTCCCACCGCTCGCCGTAGAGGGCGGCCAGTTCGGCAGCCGGTGCCGCAGTGGGGTCCATGAGGGTGGTGATGAGCCGGTAGCGTTCGGCCTGATCACGACCCGCGATGTCCAGGCCGTACTCGATCACGCCCGGATGTCCTGGGGCAGCCGGACGCTTCGCCCCCGCCCGCCGCGGACGGTGGAGATCCACGAACCGTCGGGAAGAACCTCCTCGACCGGCAGCTTCC
>NZ_JOFX01000615.1 GCF_000719345.1 Streptomyces sp. NRRL F-2664 | reverse complement strand
GTCGCGGGTGGTGAAGCGGCCGGTTTCGGGGTGGTAGAGGCGTGCGGGGGTGTAGTCGGTGCCGTTTTCGGTGTTGGTGTACTCGCCGCCGAAGCGGAAGGGGTTGGCGGCGGGGTCTGCGGCGCGGTGCGCGGCGGGTGCGGGTGTGCCGTCGGGGCGGGTTTCCCGGCCGTAGTCGGTGTAGGCGCGGGCGGTGAGCGCCTGGGCTGACTGCCCGGTCTCGAGGACG
>NZ_JOFX01000614.1 GCF_000719345.1 Streptomyces sp. NRRL F-2664 | reverse complement strand
CGCCCCGTCCCCGGCCGTGGCCTTGCGGACCAGCCCGTCCTCCAGCTCCAGGACGGCCGTCAGCCGGTGGCCGTCGCCGGAACGGGCCGGGGCGGTGAACACGACCCGGCCGTCGTCGTAGGCGACGTCTGTGGTGGCGCCGTAGGGGTCGGTGACAGACGTGAGCTGCCAGGTCTCCCCGGCCAGGGCAAAGGCGAAGTCGGTGCGGTTGCCGTGCCGGTCCGCAAAC
>NZ_JOFX01000613.1 GCF_000719345.1 Streptomyces sp. NRRL F-2664 | reverse complement strand
GAAGGCCTGGTATTTGTTGAGGGGTGTGGGGTGGGGGTCGCGGGTGGTGAAGCGGCCGGTTTCGCGGTGGTAGAGGCGTGCGGGGGTGTAGTCGGTGCCGTTCTCGGTGTTGGCGTACTCGCCGCCGAACCGGAAGGGGTTGGCGGCGGGGTCGGCGGCTCGGTGCGCGGCGGGCGCGGGTGTGCCGTCGGGTCCGGTTTCCCGGCCGTAGTCGGTGTAGGCGCGGGCA
>NZ_JOFX01000612.1 GCF_000719345.1 Streptomyces sp. NRRL F-2664 | reverse complement strand
CGCTGGCTCTGTCGTATGACCAGGAGTTGTCGGGTCTGGGGGTGGACCGGCAGGGCCTGGGCGCGGGCATGGGTTTGGGCCTGCCCTTCGTCGACACCGGTGAGGGCCGTGCGGTGGTGGCGGGCGGGGCCTACGACATCGACCCGGCCGCCACTGCCCCCGGGGGTGCCGGCTCCGGTCTGAAGCGGTTCCCCGGGGAGGGGGTGCGCTTCGAGCACGTCCCGGGGGG
>NZ_JOFX01000611.1 GCF_000719345.1 Streptomyces sp. NRRL F-2664 | reverse complement strand
CGTCTGCGCCGGTGAGGAGGTTGCCGGCCGCATCCCAGGTCTGGCCGGTGGTCTTGCCGTCGGTGGTGAGGGCGGTGAGGCGGCCCGCGGCGTCGGTCTGGTGCGTGGTGGCTGTCTTGCTGCCGTCCGCACCGGTGGCGGTGGTGGTGGTGATGTCGCCGGCGGCGTTGGCGGTGTAGGCGGTCGACCGCAGCACGGGCGCCTTCGCGTCGGGGCCGTTGTGGACGGTG
>NZ_JOFX01000610.1 GCF_000719345.1 Streptomyces sp. NRRL F-2664 | reverse complement strand
GGGGGCTGTTCGGAGGAGAGACAGCGGTCCCGGAGCCCTGTTCTCCTGGACGGGCCATCTGCCCGAAGTGTGTTCCTGTCTTCCCGGAGTCTGTCCGTGCCTTCCCCTTCTTGCCTGTCCTCGTCTGCTGCTGGTCACCGTGTCCGCCGGGGTGGTGTGGCGGGGCTGCTGGTGCTGGCTGCTGCCGGGACGGTGGCGGGGGAGGGTGCGGGTGAGGCGTTCGCCGCCCC
>NZ_JOFX01000609.1 GCF_000719345.1 Streptomyces sp. NRRL F-2664 | reverse complement strand
GTTACTGAGCTTTGCGGGTTGTCGTCGGGTGGTGACGGTTCATGATCCTTGCGGTATCCCGGTGGTATGCGTTATCCGAAGGGTGGGGGCCTGACCGCTGAGCGTCGGGCTTTTCGTGAGGGGGTCCGGCTGCAAGCCGGCGAGGGATTCGCGGCGGGTGAGAAGACCGCGGTGATCGCGAAGGACCTGCGGGTGAGTGTGCGGTCGGTGGAACGCTGGCGTCGCGCCTGG
>NZ_JOFX01000608.1 GCF_000719345.1 Streptomyces sp. NRRL F-2664 | reverse complement strand
CACCCGCGCGCCGTCGGCGTCGGGCTCTTTGGCGTAGGCGCCGTCGCGGTAGTTGTCCGCGGTCCGCAGGGGCCGGCCCAGCGCGTCGAGGGTCTCGGTCACCCGCCGCCCGTCGGGGGTGGCGGTGACCGTGACGGTAGGGGAGGGGTAGGCGATGCGGGTGGTCTGCGGCTTGTCGGAGTCCGGCAGCACCGTGTGCACAGACGGCCGGCCCTGGCGGTCGTACTCCGTAC
>NZ_JOFX01000607.1 GCF_000719345.1 Streptomyces sp. NRRL F-2664 | reverse complement strand
GTACGGAGTACGACCGCCAGGGCCGGCCGTCTGTGCACACGGTGCTGCCGGACTCCGACAAGCCGCAGACCACCCGCATCGCCTACCCCTCCCCTACCGCCACGGTCACGGCCACGCCTGACGGGCGGCGTATCACCGAGACCCTCGACGCGCTGGGCCGGCCCCTGCGGACCGCGGACAACTACCGCGACGGCGCCTACGCCAAAGAGCCCGACGCCGACGGCGCGCGGGTG
>NZ_JOFX01000606.1 GCF_000719345.1 Streptomyces sp. NRRL F-2664 | reverse complement strand
CTCCCACCGCTCGCCGTAGAGGGCGGCCAGTTCGGCAGCCGGTGCCGCAGTGGGGTCCATGAGGGTGGTGATGAGCCGGTAGCGTTCGGCCTGATCACGGCCCGGGATGTCCAGGCCGTACTCGATCACGCGGACCCGGATGTCCTGGGGCAGCCGGACGCTTCGCCCCCGCCCGCCGCGGACGGTGGAGATCCACGAACCGTCGGGAAGAACCTCCTCGACCGGCAGCTTCC
>NZ_JOFX01000605.1 GCF_000719345.1 Streptomyces sp. NRRL F-2664 | reverse complement strand
GGTCCACCCCCAGACCCGACAACTCCTGGTCATACGACAGTGACAGGCCGAACGAAGCCTCCCCACGCCCCGCCGTCGCCAGGAGCGGCACCTCCAGGGCGTAGCGGCCGGTCCGCGCATCCACCGCGCCGCCGGCCTCCTCACCCGGCGCAAACACACCCGACACCGGCACCGCCGCCGTCGCGGCAGCCGCCGTGGCGGCAGCAGAGCGGGAACCCGGAGCGGCGAACGCC
>NZ_JOFX01000604.1 GCF_000719345.1 Streptomyces sp. NRRL F-2664 | reverse complement strand
TGCCCACACTGATCCCGAACATCCCGAACCCGCCCGCGATCTGGGTGAGCGTGTCGTTCTTCTTCAGGTACACCAGTGCGGCCAGGGCACGCTGGTGCGGCGGAAGCTTGCACCGCCGGTCACCCTCGCGGGTGACGATCAGCATCGTGACCCGCTCCACGAGGGCATGCGGGACATCGAGTACGGCACGATAGAGAACCAACGGAGCCCCAAGGCTGAAGAGTTGAGCGTAGACACCTTGCTCAACAGCCCT
>NZ_JOFX01000603.1 GCF_000719345.1 Streptomyces sp. NRRL F-2664 | reverse complement strand
GTGCCGTCTGCCCCGGTGAGGAGGTTGCCGGCTGTGTCCCAGGTCTGGCCGGTGGTCTTGCCGTCGGTGGTGAGGGCGGTGAGGCGGCCCGCGGCATCGGTCTGGTGCGCGGTGGCCGTCTTGCTGCCGTCCGCGCCGGTGGCGGTGGTGGTGGTGATGTCGCCGGCGGCGTTGGCGGTGTAGGCGGTCGACCGCAGCACGGGCGCCTTCGCGTCGGGGCCGTTGTGGACGGTG
>NZ_JOFX01000602.1 GCF_000719345.1 Streptomyces sp. NRRL F-2664 | reverse complement strand
CGCCCCTCCTCCACTGCGGGGGAGAACCGCTGCTCGGGTGCGGCGAGCTCGCCCTTGTCGTCGAGGGTGCGCAGGCGGGTCGCGGCCAGCGCCGGCACGGGCGATCCGGGGATCTCCTCGTAGCCGATCTCGGTCACGGCGCCGAGGGGGGAGGCGACGCGGGTGATGACGGGGCCGTGTCCGGCCAGCGGCCGCCCGTACTCCAGGGCCGTCACCGCGCCGTCGCTGCCGGTG
>NZ_JOFX01000601.1 GCF_000719345.1 Streptomyces sp. NRRL F-2664 | reverse complement strand
CCGTGACGACCGCGGTGACCGCGGTGGTGACCGTGGCGGCTTCCGCCGTGACGACCGCCCCTCCGGTGGTTTCCGTCGTGACGACCGTCCGTCGGGTGGCTTCCGTCGTGACGAGCGTCCGTCGGGTGGCTTCAACCGTGACGACCGCGGTGACCGCGGTGGTGACCGTGGCGGCTTCCGCCGTGACGACCGCCCCTCCGGTGGTTTCCGTCGTGACGACCGTCCGTCGGGTGG
>NZ_JOFX01000600.1 GCF_000719345.1 Streptomyces sp. NRRL F-2664 | reverse complement strand
GTGTGCCCGGGGTCGACGGTGACCCTGTCCGGCGAGGCCGGGCCGCCGGCGGCAAGCAGCGGCACCTTCCCCGTCGGGACGAAGCTCAAGGTCACCAACCTCGACAACGGGCAGGCGACCACCGTCACCGTCAACGGCCCCTCCGGCAGCTGCGTCCTGCTCAACAACGCCGCCTTCGACAAGGTCCGCGAACCCGGCAAGAACCTCATCCGGCGGGCCCGCGTCGAGCGCGTG
>NZ_JOFX01000599.1 GCF_000719345.1 Streptomyces sp. NRRL F-2664 | reverse complement strand
CCCGTCGAAGACATCGTCCTCACCCGCGAAGCCGCCCCCCGCACCCGTGTAGGCGCGCCCCTCCTCCACTGCGGGGGAGAACCGCTGCTCGGGTGCGGCCAGCTCGCCGCGGTCGTCGAGGGTGCGCAGTCGGGTCGCGGCCAGCGCCGGGACGGGCGATCCGGGGATCTCCTCGTAGGCGATCTCGGTCACCGCGCCGAGGGGCGAGGCGACGCGGGTGATGACGGGGCCGTG
>NZ_JOFX01000598.1 GCF_000719345.1 Streptomyces sp. NRRL F-2664 | reverse complement strand
ACCGCCTCCGACATCGTCGCCGAAGCCGTCACCCAGGGCGTGCTCGGCACAGACCAGCAGAATGCCGGCCTCAGCCAGGCCCGCGCCCTCTCGGTGCAGGACGCCGACACCGCGGCACGGACAGTGTCGGCGAAGATCGTCTTCGCCGACGGCACCCCCGCCGCCGGATCGTCTGCACACACCGATGCCCTGGGCCGTGTGGTGTCCTCCACCAGCGGCGAAGTCACCGCCGCAC
>NZ_JOFX01000597.1 GCF_000719345.1 Streptomyces sp. NRRL F-2664 | reverse complement strand
CCACTGGGAGTAGTCGGCCTCGGACAGCACCCGGGCGCCGTCGGCGTCGGGTTCCTTGGCGTAGGCGCCGTCGCGGTAGTTGTCCGCGGTCCGCAGGGGCCGGCCCAGCGCGTCGAGGGTCTCGGTGACCCGACGGCCGTCAGGCGTGGCCGTGACCGTGACAGCCGGGGAGGGGTAGGCGATGCGGGTGGTCTGCGGCTTGCCGGAGTCCGGCAGCACCGTGTGCACAGACGGC
>NZ_JOFX01000596.1 GCF_000719345.1 Streptomyces sp. NRRL F-2664 | reverse complement strand
GGACCCATCGTGGTGATTTGGGACAATCTCAACACCCACCCGGCCGCCGGGCTGAAGCGGTATGAGGCCGAGCACGACTGGCTCACCACCATCCGCCTCACGGCATACGCGCCAGACCTGAACCCGGTCGAAGCCGCCTGGTCGCCCGTGCGCAGAGCTGCGGCCGACACCGCCTTCGACACCCCCGACGACCTCGACCGCACACTCCGCCGCGAGTTACGCAGAATCCAACTCCG
>NZ_JOFX01000595.1 GCF_000719345.1 Streptomyces sp. NRRL F-2664 | reverse complement strand
AGAGACCTGGCAGCTCACGTCTGTCACCGACCCCTACGGCGCCGCCACAGAAGTCGCCTACGACGACGGCCGGGTCGTCTTCACCGCCCCGGCCCGTTCCGGCGACGGCCACCGGCTGACGGCCGTCCTCGAACTGCAGGACGGGCTGGTCCGCAAGGCCACGGCCGGGGACGGGGCGGTGACGGGGCTGGAGTACGGGCGGCCGCTGGCCGGACACGGCCCCGTCATCACCCGCG
>NZ_JOFX01000594.1 GCF_000719345.1 Streptomyces sp. NRRL F-2664 | reverse complement strand
CTACACCTACAATCCCGACGGCAGCCTGAAGACCGCGGTGCAGAAGACTGCGGACGGGCAGACCGCCTCCGCCGCCTACACCTACGACAGCCTCGGCCGCGTCTCCCGCACCGAGTACGGCAACGGCACCGTCCTGGCGGTCGGCTACTACGACAGCGGCCAGCCGGAGAAGGAGACCCTCACCCGCAAGGACGGCACCGTGCTGTCCCAGACCGTGTACACGTACAACAGCCGCG
>NZ_JOFX01000593.1 GCF_000719345.1 Streptomyces sp. NRRL F-2664 | reverse complement strand
GTGGGCCGAACGCGGCGGCAGACACAAGAACCCCGACCGCGAACCCCGCCGACGACGCCGGGCCGCCTACAACCGCTACGACGGAGTACGCCACCTCTTCGCCGCCCTCGACCTGACCCGGGACCGGCTCTACGCCCACATCAAGCCCGTCAAGAAGGCGCACGCAGTTCCTGGAGTTCTGCCGCTATCTCCGCACCCTCTACCCGGCCCACGTCCGCATCGCGATCACCTGTGGCA
>NZ_JOFX01000592.1 GCF_000719345.1 Streptomyces sp. NRRL F-2664 | reverse complement strand
GTCGGCGCCGGTCGCGGGCAGGGTGAGACCGAAGACCTTCTTGCCGGCCGCGTCCTTGAAGTACGGGCCCTTCGCGGTCGCCGGGTCCGCCGGCACCCATTTCCCGTCCTTCTCCCGGCCGAAGCCGGCGACGACACCGGACACCGCGACGGCCTTGCCCTTGGCCGTGGCCCGGACCTCGACGCCCTTGATGCTCGTACCGGCGACCGCCTCCAGCGGCTTCGAGCCGTCCGGGCGG
>NZ_JOFX01000591.1 GCF_000719345.1 Streptomyces sp. NRRL F-2664 | reverse complement strand
GTCGGCGCCGGTCGCGGGCAGGGTGAGACCGAAGACCTTCTTGCCGGCCGCGTCCTTGAAGTACGGGCCCTTCGCGGTCGCCGGGTCCGCCGGCACCCACTTCCCGTCCTTCTCCCGGCCGAAGCCGGCGACGACACCTGACACCGCGACGGCCTTGCCCTTGGCCGTGGCCCGGACCTCGACGCCCTTGATGCTCGTACCGGCGACCGCCTCCAGCGGCTTCGAGCCGTCCGGGCGG
>NZ_JOFX01000590.1 GCF_000719345.1 Streptomyces sp. NRRL F-2664 | reverse complement strand
CAGACCGGTGGCCGTGAGACAGCTGTCGGTGAGGTCGGGTCGGAGTTGGATTCTGCGTAACTCGCGGCGGAGTGTGCGGTCGAGGTTGTCGGGGTGTCGAAGGCGGTGTCGGCCGCAGCTCTGCGCACGGGCGACCAGGCGGCTTCGACCGGGTTCAGGTCTGGCGCGTATGCCGGGAGGCGGATGGTGGTGAGCCAGTCGTGCTCGGCCTCATACCGCTTCAGCCCGGCGGCCGGGT
>NZ_JOFX01000589.1 GCF_000719345.1 Streptomyces sp. NRRL F-2664 | reverse complement strand
CGCCCCGGTGTAGGCGCGGCCCCCCTCGGCCCAGACGTTCATCCGCTGCTCGGGCGCGGCCAGCTCACCGCGGTCGTCGAGGGTGCGCAGGCGGGTCGCGGCCAGCGCCGGCACGGGCGATCCGGGAATCTCCTCGTAGCCGATCTCGGTCACCGCGCCGAGGGGCGAGGCGACGCGGGTGACGACGGGGCCGTGTCCGGCCAGCGGCCGCCCGTACTCCAGCCCCGTCACCGCCCCGT
>NZ_JOFX01000588.1 GCF_000719345.1 Streptomyces sp. NRRL F-2664 | reverse complement strand
GTGTGCCGGATGCCGCGCCGTCGCAGGTGGCGACGGTTTTTGCGGGAGGTGTAGGCCTTGTCTGCCAGGACGTGATCCGGCCGTGTGCGGGGCCGGCCGACCCGGCTGCGCGGCACCGAGACCCGTTCCAGAACGCGCTCGCGCTGGGGGCCGTCGCCGTAGTGTCCAGGTGTCAGGACCAAGCTGAGGGGCCGGCACCGCCCGTCAGCGGCAAGGTGGACCTTGGTGGTGAAGCCGCCCC
>NZ_JOFX01000587.1 GCF_000719345.1 Streptomyces sp. NRRL F-2664 | reverse complement strand
GTGTGCCGGATGCCGCGCCGTCGCAGGTGGCGACGGTTTTTGCGGGAGGTGTAGGCCTTGTCTGCCAGGACGTGATCCGGCCGTGTGCGGGGCCGGCCGGCCCGGCTGCGCGGCACCGAGACCCGTTCCAGAACGCGCTCGGGCTGGGGGCCGTCGCCGTAGTGTCCAGGTGTCAGGACCAAGCTGAGGGGCCGGCACCGCCCGTCAGCGGCAAGGTGGACCTTGGTGGTGAAGCCGCCCC
>NZ_JOFX01000586.1 GCF_000719345.1 Streptomyces sp. NRRL F-2664 | reverse complement strand
GGTGCTGTCCGAGGCCGACTACTCCCAGTGGGCCGAGTACAAGGTCACCACCACCGACCAGGCCGGCCGCAGAACCGTTGCCTCCACCGACCCGTGGGGCCACACCAGCAGTGTGACGGGCCCGGACGGTACCACCGTGAAAACCGCCTCCGACATCGTCGCCGAAGCCGTCACCCAGGGCGTGCTCGGCACAGACCAGCAGAATGCCGGCCTCAGCCAGGCCCGCGCCCTCTCGGTGCAG
>NZ_JOFX01000585.1 GCF_000719345.1 Streptomyces sp. NRRL F-2664 | reverse complement strand
CATCGCCCATCGAGTAGCAGCCGTGGAAGTAGCGGATGCCGTGGGTGCGGCGGCAGGTGGCCGGCAGCCGGTCCGGTTTGCTCTCTTCGGCCCAGCTGGAGCCGTGGCAGGGCCGGATCGGCAGCGGGCCGAACTGGTCGAAGGCGAAGCACCGGTCCGGGAAATGGCTGGTCACGTGCTCGATACGGTCGAGTTTGGCGTCCTTGTCGGGATCTTTGGACTCCTTCCAGGTGCGGGTTCGC
>NZ_JOFX01000584.1 GCF_000719345.1 Streptomyces sp. NRRL F-2664 | reverse complement strand
GCACCCTGCTGTCCCAGACCGTGTACACCTACAACAGCCGCGGAGACCTGGCCACCCGCACCGACACCCGCCCCGCAGCCGGCGGGCAGGAAGGTGCCGACACTACCGACAGCAGCGGCGGGCAGGGGGGTGCCAGCACGGACGGCAGCGGTGGAGCAGGGGCCGGCGGCGGCACGCCGGTGACGACGCACACCGTGCACGGCTACGACGCCTACAGCCGGCTCACCTCCACCACCGTCCAC
>NZ_JOFX01000583.1 GCF_000719345.1 Streptomyces sp. NRRL F-2664 | reverse complement strand
GGGGCCGGAGCCTGACCCGTGCGACAACTGGCTGCAGCTGCCTTGGGGTGGAACTGTCAGCCCCGGCCTCCTGCGGTGCGTACTGCCGTCGGCCCGGTGAACGTGTCCCGGTAGGGGCTTTGCTGCACAGAGCACCGTGACAGTTCTGGCCGTCCACCGGACCGGTGTCAGCCACCAGCACCAGTCCAAGGAGCCTCGTGACCGTCACCAGCATGCCCCGGCCGACGCTGTCCGCGCAGCAG
>NZ_JOFX01000582.1 GCF_000719345.1 Streptomyces sp. NRRL F-2664 | reverse complement strand
GGTGCGGCTGGATCACCTCCTTTCTAAGGAGCACAGTACCGATTGCAGACAAACGTTCTGCACGGTCAGCTCATGGGTGGAACGTTGATTAGTTGGCACGGTTCTTCGGATGGATCACGAGTACTGCTTCGGCGTGGAAAGTGACTCACTGACGAGGAGTCGTGCTTGGCACGTTGTTGGGTCCTGAAGGTACGGCCGTGAGGTTGATGTCTTCAGTGCCGGCCCCAGTGAACTCGCCAGGTT
>NZ_JOFX01000581.1 GCF_000719345.1 Streptomyces sp. NRRL F-2664 | reverse complement strand
CCCACAGGGTCCCCCCTGCAGTACCATCGGCGCTGAAAGGCTTAGCTTCCGGGTTCGGAATGTAACCGGGCGTTTCCCTAACGCTATGACCACCGAAACACTATGAAATTAGAACATGCTGGTGTTTTCACAGCCGTTCGTTATTTCAGAACTAACACAGTGGACGCGAGCAACTGAGGACAAGCCCTCGGCCTATTAGTACCAGTCAGCTCCACCCGTTACCGGGCTTCCACATCTGGCCTA
>NZ_JOFX01000580.1 GCF_000719345.1 Streptomyces sp. NRRL F-2664 | reverse complement strand
GAGACCCTCGACGCGCTGGGCCGCCCGCTGCGGACCGCGGACAACTACCGCGACGGCGCCTACGCCAAAGAGCCCGACGCCGACGGCGCCCGGGTGCTGTCGGAGGCCGACTACTCCCAGTGGGCCCATTACAAGGTCACCACCACCGACCAGGCCGGCCGCAGAACCGTTGCCTCCACCGACCCGTGGGGCCACACCAGCAGTGTGACCGGCCCCGACGGCACCACCGTCAAGACGGCCTCC
>NZ_JOFX01000579.1 GCF_000719345.1 Streptomyces sp. NRRL F-2664 | reverse complement strand
CGACCGACGGTACGCCGGTCTGGGCATCGGGGCGGCGCTGCTGGCCCATGCCGCCGACGTGACCCGGCGGGCCGGCGTGGAGCTGCTGCGGGTCGACTGTTGGGCGGGCGGCGGAGGCGAACTGGTCGCGTTCTACCAGCGCCATGGTTTCACTCCCACCGAACGTTTCCTGTCCGAGGCATGGCCGGGGCAGGTGCTAGCTCGGCGGATCGGCTGACGGCGGCAGGTCACCCGGCGACGGGCT
>NZ_JOFX01000578.1 GCF_000719345.1 Streptomyces sp. NRRL F-2664 | reverse complement strand
CGACCGACGGTACGCCGGTCTGGGCATCGGGGCGGCGCTGCTGGCCCATGCCGCCGACGTGACCCGGCGGGCCGGCGTGGAGCTGCTGCGGGTCGACTGCTGGGCGGGCGGCGGAGGCGAACTGGTCGCGTTCTACCAGCGCCACGGTTTCACTCCCACCGAACGTTTCCTGTCCGAGGCATGGCCGGGGCAGGTGCTAGCTCGGCGGATCGGCTGACGGCGGCAGGTCACCCGGCGACGGGCT
>NZ_JOFX01000577.1 GCF_000719345.1 Streptomyces sp. NRRL F-2664 | reverse complement strand
ACGTCCAGAGCTCTTCAACTCGGGGGCCTCGTCGGTTCCTTATCCTGCCGTACTCGATGTCCCGCATGCCCTGGCGGAGTGGGCCACGATGCTGATCGTTACCCGCGAGGTGGCCGGAGGTGCAGGCTGTCGGCGTCCCAGCGTGCTCTGGCCGCACTGGTGTACCTGCGCAGGAACGACACCCTGGGGCAGCTCGCCGCGGGGTTCGGCATCAGCCACCGGGGACCGCGCACGCCCGTGTCCGC
>NZ_JOFX01000576.1 GCF_000719345.1 Streptomyces sp. NRRL F-2664 | reverse complement strand
CCGGCCGGGGAGACCTGGCAGCTCACGTCTGTCACCGACCCCTACGGCGCCGCCACTACCGTCGCCTACGACGACGGCCGGGTCGTCTTCACCGCCCCGCCGCGCTCCGGCGACGGCCACCGGCTGACGGCCGTCCTCGAACTGCAAGACGGGCTGGTCCGCAAGGCCACTGCCGGGGACGGGGCGGTGACGGGGCTGGAGTACGGGCGGCCGCTGGCCGGACACGGCCCCGTCATCACCCGCGTC
>NZ_JOFX01000575.1 GCF_000719345.1 Streptomyces sp. NRRL F-2664 | reverse complement strand
GGTGGTCTCGGTGGTTTTCCGGCTGCCGTCGGCCCAGTAGGTGTAGGTGCTGCGCAGGCCGTCGGCGGTGGCGGCGGTGGCGGGCTTGTTGTCGGGGTTGTAGGTCCAGGTTGTGCCGTCTGCCCCGGTGAGGAGGTTGCCGGCCGTGTCCCAGGTCTGGCCGGTGGTCTTGCCGTCGGTGGTGAGGGCGGTGAGGCGGCCCGCGGCATCGGTCTGGTGCGCGGTGGCTGTCTTGCTGCCGTCCGCA
>NZ_JOFX01000574.1 GCF_000719345.1 Streptomyces sp. NRRL F-2664 | reverse complement strand
GGCCGTCGGCCAGGGCCAGGACGTCGCTGATCAGCTTCAGCAGCTCGGGTTCGTCGTTGGCGACCCGTCGCGACAGCAGCGTCTTGCCATCCGCGTCCATGGCGAGGCCGTGGTGGTGGCCCTTGCCGCTGTCGATCCCCGCCCATACCCGGCTCATCGTGCTCCTGACGTACGTCTTCGTTCTGTTCGTGCCACGGACGACCTCGCCGGCATTGCTCTACTCAGCGACTTGTTCGCACTTCCTAAT
>NZ_JOFX01000573.1 GCF_000719345.1 Streptomyces sp. NRRL F-2664 | reverse complement strand
GTCTGTCACCGACCCCTACGGCGCCGCCACTACCGTCGCCTACGACGACGGCCGGGTCGTGTTCACCGCCCCGGCCCGTTCCGGCGACGGCCACCGCCTCACCGCCGTCCTGGAGCTCCAGGACGGGCTGGTCCGCAAGGCGACCGCCGGGGACGGGGCGGTGACGGGGCTGGAGTACGGGCGGCCGCTGGCCGGACACGGCCCCGTCGTCACCAAGGTCGCCTCGCCCCTCGGCGCGGTGACCGAG
>NZ_JOFX01000572.1 GCF_000719345.1 Streptomyces sp. NRRL F-2664 | reverse complement strand
ATTAGGAAGTGCGAACAAGTCGCTGAGTAGAGCAATGCCGGCGAGGTCGTCCGTGGCACGAACAGAACGAAGACGTACGTCAGGAGCACGATGAGCCGGATATGGGCGGGGATCGACAGCGGCAAGGGCCACCACCACGGCCTCGCCCTGGACGCGGATGGCAAGACGCTGCTGTCGCGACGGGTCGCCAACGACGAACCCGAGCTGCTGAAGCTGATCAGCGACGTCCTGGCCCTGGCCGACGGCC
>NZ_JOFX01000571.1 GCF_000719345.1 Streptomyces sp. NRRL F-2664 | reverse complement strand
ACACCGGCGACGGGCAGATAGCCGAGGCTGTGGTCACGTCCAAGGACGGCACACGGGTATCGCGCACCGTCCACGCCTACGACGGGGACACCGGGCTGCTGCTCTCCTCCGCGGTCACCGACGCCGACGGGGCCACCACAGTCCGGCAGACCGAGTACGACGCCCTCAACCGGGTCACCGGGGTGTGGGAAGGCGCCCGCGACGACGCGGACGCCAAGAAGAACACCCTCATCACCTACGCCTACGAC
>NZ_JOFX01000570.1 GCF_000719345.1 Streptomyces sp. NRRL F-2664 | reverse complement strand
GCAGCGCGTCGGCCCCGGCGGGGTCGTCACCCTCCAGGTCGCCGGGGTGAAGGGCGTCCCGGCCACCGGGGTGACGGCCGTGGTCATGAACGTGACCGCTGTTCACCCGACCGAGGCCGGACACGTCACCGTCTACCCCAACGGCCAGACGGCGCCGGGCGTGTCGAACCTGAACTTCACGCCCGGGCAGATCGTCCCCAACCTGGTGACGGTGCCGGTCGTGAACGGCAAGGTCGACCTCCGCAACA
>NZ_JOFX01000569.1 GCF_000719345.1 Streptomyces sp. NRRL F-2664 | reverse complement strand
TGTTGCGGAGGTCGACCTTGCCGTTCACGACCGGCACCGTCACCAGGTTGGGGACGATCTGCCCGGGCGTGAAGTTCAGGTTCGACACGCCCGGCGCCGCCTGCCCGTTGGGGTAGACGGTGACGTGTCCGGCCTCGGTCGGGTGGACGGCGGTCACGTTCATGACCACGGCCGTCACCCCGGTGGCCGGGACGCCCTTCACCCCGGCGACCTGGAGGGTGACGACCCCGCCGGGGCCGACGCGCTGC
>NZ_JOFX01000568.1 GCF_000719345.1 Streptomyces sp. NRRL F-2664 | reverse complement strand
CTGCCCGTCGCCGGTGTAGGTGTAGGTGGTGGTGTTGCCGAGCTGGTCGGTCTGGGAGGCCAGGCGCCCGGCCGGATCGTAGGTGCTGCGCACACCGGTACGGGTGGCGTCCCCGCCCTGGGTGAGGGTTTTGGAGGTCTGGCGTCCGGCGAGGTCGCGGGTCAGGGCTGCGGTGAACTCCTGCCCCGGATACACATCCGGTGCGGCCGGGTTCAGCACGGTGCTGTGCGGGATGCCGCCAGGCCCGTA
>NZ_JOFX01000567.1 GCF_000719345.1 Streptomyces sp. NRRL F-2664 | reverse complement strand
GGCGTTCGCCGCTCCGGGTTCCCGCTCTGCTGCCGCCACGGCGGCTGCCGCGACGGCGGCGGTGCCGGTGTCGGGTGTGTTTGCGCCGGGTGAGGAGGCGGGGGGTGCGGTGGATGCGCGGACCGGCCGCTACTCCTTGGAGGTGCCGCTCCTGGCGACGGCGGGGCGGGGGGAGGCGGGGTTCGGGCTATCACTGTCGTATGACCAGGAGTTGTCGGGTCTGGGGGTGGACCGGCAGGGCCTGGGCGCG
>NZ_JOFX01000566.1 GCF_000719345.1 Streptomyces sp. NRRL F-2664 | reverse complement strand
TGCACCTCGCGCCCGACACTCTCGCCGACCCGGAGAAGGCCCGAGGAGGCGGAGAGGGCCCGGCAGAAGGGGGCGGCCCGAAGGAACAAGGCGGGCAGGGCCCCGCAGAGGATCCGGAACGGGACGAGCGGCGCCGCGTCCGGCGCAGGCGGGAGGTCCGCCTGAGGGCGGCACTGCTCGGACGGTCCCGAGGCGGGCAGACCAGCAAGGCCCGCATCGCCGGCGGGCGCAAGTGCCGCCCGTTGGCCGTC
>NZ_JOFX01000565.1 GCF_000719345.1 Streptomyces sp. NRRL F-2664 | reverse complement strand
TCTGACAATGGATCTTGTGGGTCCGAGGAAGGGTGTCCTGGTGGGACGTAGGTCTCCGTATCCGGAGGAGTTCAGGAACGATGCGGTCGTGTTGTGGCGTGCGGCTGCGGGTCGGCGTACGTATGCGGCGGTCGCGGCGGACGTTGGGGTGGCCGGTGAGACGCTGCGGAGCTGGGTGCGGCAGGCCGATGAGCTGGCGGGCCGTGGGCCTGGCCGTGATGGCGAGGCAGCCGAGGGCCGGAACGAGGAGT
>NZ_JOFX01000564.1 GCF_000719345.1 Streptomyces sp. NRRL F-2664 | reverse complement strand
GACGGCCAACGGGCGGCACTTGCGCCCGCCGGCGATGCGGGCCTTGCTGGTCTGCCCGCCTCGGGACCGTCCGAGCAGTGCCGCCCTCAGGCGGACCTCTCGCCTGCGCCGGACGCGGCGCCGCTCGTCCCGTTCCGGATCCTCTGCGGGGTCCTGCCCGCCTTGTTCCTTCGGGCCGCCCCCTTCTGCCGGGCCCTCTCCGCCTCCTCGGGCCTTCTCCGGGTCGGCGAGAGTGTCGGGCGCGAGGTGCA
>NZ_JOFX01000563.1 GCF_000719345.1 Streptomyces sp. NRRL F-2664 | reverse complement strand
GCCTGTCACTGTCGTATGACCAGGAGTTGTCGGGTCTGGGGGTGGACCGGCAGGGCCTGGGCGCGGGCATGGGCCTGGGCCTGCCCTTCGTCGACACCGGTGAGGGCCGTGCGGTGGTGGCGGGCGGTGTCTACGAGATCGACCCCGCCGCCAGCGCCCCCGGCGGTGCCGGCTCCGGTCTGAAGCGGTTCCCCGGGGAGGGGGTGCGCTTCGAGCATGTGCCGGGGGGCAGCCTGCCCGCCCGCGACGGAGT
>NZ_JOFX01000562.1 GCF_000719345.1 Streptomyces sp. NRRL F-2664 | reverse complement strand
CACCCTCGCCATCAACACACCCATCATGATCAAGGAGTGTTGCGACAAGCGTTAGAACCCAAGGAGCAGAGCGTGCTCAATTCTGCGGGAGCATTGACACAACCTGTCCGTCAAACAGGACCCACACCCCAACTGAGGTTGGTCCTGTTTGACGGACAGGTTGTTTGTGTTGGTCAGGCGGCGAGTTTTTCGTACTCGGCTGGGCTGTGGAGTCTGCGGGTGTTGTACCAGCCTTCGATGTAGTCGAAGATCG
>NZ_JOFX01000561.1 GCF_000719345.1 Streptomyces sp. NRRL F-2664 | reverse complement strand
GCCGCTGCCCGCACCGCCGCCGCTGTTGTCGCTGCCGGGAGCGGGGCTGGTGGTGGGGCGGGTGTCGGTGCGGGTGGCCAGGTCTCCGCGGCTGTTGTACGTGTACACGGTTTCGGACAGCAGGGTGCCGTCTTTGCGGGTGAGGGTCTCCTTCTTCGGCTGGCCGCTGTCGTAGTAGTCGACCGTCAGGACGGTGCCGTTGCCGTACTCGGTCTTTGCGGGCCGGCCGAGGCTGTCGTAGGTGTAGGCGGCG
>NZ_JOFX01000560.1 GCF_000719345.1 Streptomyces sp. NRRL F-2664 | reverse complement strand
GCCGCTGCCCGCACCGCCGCCGCTGTTGTCGCTGCCGGGAGCGGGGCTGGTGGTGGGGCGGGTGTCGGTGCGGGTGGCCAGGTCTCCGCGGCTGTTGTAGGTGTAGGCGGTTTCGGACAGCAGGGTGCCGTCTTTGCGGGTGAGGGTCTCCTTTTTCGGCTGGCCGCTGTCGTAGTAGTCGACCGTCAGGACGGTGCCGTTGCCGTACTCGGTCTTTGCGGGCCGGCCGAGGCTGTCGTAGGTGTAGGCGGCG
>NZ_JOFX01000559.1 GCF_000719345.1 Streptomyces sp. NRRL F-2664 | reverse complement strand
CGGGGTGAAGGCGAAGTCGGTGCGGTTGCCGTGCCGGTCCGCAAACGCCACCGGGTTGCCGGCGGTGTCGAAGTACTGCACCGACCCGTCGGTGCGGTCGGTCAGCCGCCACTCGTAGCCGCGCTCCTCCACCCCCTCCCGGGCAGGCAGGCTTCCGCCGGGCACATGCTCGAAGCGCACCCCCTCGCCGGGGAACCGCTTCAGGCCGGAGCCGGCACTGCCGGGGGCGCTGGCGGCGGGGTCGATGTCGTAG
>NZ_JOFX01000558.1 GCF_000719345.1 Streptomyces sp. NRRL F-2664 | reverse complement strand
GGAGCTCGCTGGGGTAGATCTGGTCCATGCTGCCCTCGGGCAGGTAGCGGCGGGGGAAGGCGATCCATTCGTCGTGCAGCTCGAACAGCACGGCGGTCGTTAATCTTAGGAGTGCGTCGTTCGGGAAGACCTGGACCACGTCGGTGCGGCGCTTGGCCTCGCGGTTGATCCGCTCCAGAGGATTCGTCGACTGGATCTTCTTCCAGTGCCGGGCGGGGAAGGCCGCGAACGCGGTGAGGTCGTCCTTGGCCTC
>NZ_JOFX01000557.1 GCF_000719345.1 Streptomyces sp. NRRL F-2664 | reverse complement strand
GCTGCGGCGGTCTGGGTGAAGTTCCAACCGGCGGAGAGGTGGGCTGCGGCGCCGAAGGTGCCGTCGCCCCGGCCCGCCCAGATCTTGAGGTTGCCGTCGCCGTCGCGGGCGATCAGGTCGGTCTTGCCGTTGCCGTCGAAGTCGGCGGCGGCCGTCTGCGTGAAGTTCCACCCGCCGGTGACCTGCACGGCGGCGTTGAAAGTGCCGTTCCCACGACCGAGCCACATCTTGAGGTTGGCGTCGGCGTCCTTGGC
>NZ_JOFX01000556.1 GCF_000719345.1 Streptomyces sp. NRRL F-2664 | reverse complement strand
CCTCAACCAGCGGCGAGGTCACGGCGGTGCCCTCCTACGGTGCCGGCGGCATCCCGCAGAGCACGGTGCTGAGCCCGGCCGCACCGGAGACCTATCCGGGGCAGGAGTTCACCGCAGCCCTCACCCACGACCTCGCCGGACGCCAGACGGCTAAAACCCTCACCCAGGGCGCGCCCGGCCAGGGCGACACCCGCACCGGTGTGCGCAGCACCTACGATCCGGCCGGGCGCCTGGCGTCCCAGACCGACCAGCTCG
>NZ_JOFX01000555.1 GCF_000719345.1 Streptomyces sp. NRRL F-2664 | reverse complement strand
CACTACAACAGCCTCCACCTCCTGACCTCCCAGCAGGTCTACACCTCCGCCCTCGGCGACCGCACCGCCGGGGAACTGGTACGGGGCTACAGCTGGCAGGAGGGGGACTCCCCCGCCCCTCCGCCCCGGGAGGAGGAGCTGCCGGCGGACTGGGCGATGCCCGTCCGCGAGGCCAGCACCGTCCACAACAGCGCCGGCCAGAAACGGGAGACCGTGACTGCCGCCGCCTACGACACCTACGGCCGACCGGTGAAGA
>NZ_JOFX01000554.1 GCF_000719345.1 Streptomyces sp. NRRL F-2664 | reverse complement strand
GGAGCTCGCTGGGGTAGATCTGGTCCATGCTGCCCTCGGGCAGGTAGCGGCGGGGGAAGGCGATCCATTCGTCGTGCAGCTCGAACAGCACGGCGGTCGCTAATCGCAGGAGTGCGTCGTCGTTCGGGAAGACCTGGACCACGTCGGTGCGGCGCTCGGCCTCGCGGTTGATCCGCTCCAGAGGATTCGTCGACTGGATCTTCTTCCAGTGCCGGGCGGGGAAGGCCGCGAACGCGGTGAGGTCGTCCTTGGCCTC
>NZ_JOFX01000553.1 GCF_000719345.1 Streptomyces sp. NRRL F-2664 | reverse complement strand
TAGGTGTAGGCGGCGGAGGCGGTCTGCCCGTCCGCAGTCTTCTGCACCGCGGCCTTCAGGCTGCCGTCGGGATTGTAGGTGTAGGCGGTGACGGCGCCGACGGCGTCGGTGGCCGTCTCCAGCTGCCCGTGCTGGTTGTAGGTGCGGGAGACAGCCTTGCCGTCGGGGTAGGCGACCGAGGCCAGCCGGCCCTCGCTGTCGTAGGTGTAGGTGATGAGGGTGTTCTTCTTGGCGTCCGCGTCGTCGCGGGCGCCTTCC
>NZ_JOFX01000552.1 GCF_000719345.1 Streptomyces sp. NRRL F-2664 | reverse complement strand
CGAGGCCAAGCCCCATCGCTCCGAAGCCATGATCTACCTCGCCATGATCAGCCTCATGACCCGCCGCCTGACAACGGAATCCACCCCGACCTGGCGCGGCGCGTGAACCACCCTCAACACGGCAATCTGGGATGAAACAACGGGATGAAACGCCCTCTCAGCTTGTCCTACCTTCCAGACGTGGGCCTGAGGCGGTCATTCGTAAGATCGTCGGACCCCAGGGGCTCTGGGTATGGCTGTGAGCTTGTCGCCGTTGGA
>NZ_JOFX01000551.1 GCF_000719345.1 Streptomyces sp. NRRL F-2664 | reverse complement strand
CTGCGTGAAGTTCCACCCGCCGGTGACCTGCACGGCGGCGTTGAAAGTGCCGTTCCCACGACCGAGCCACATCTTGAGGTTGGCGTCGGCGTCCTTGGCAATGATGTCGGCCCTGCCGTCGCTGTTGAAGTCACCGGCCACGGTCTGCGTGAAGTTCCAGCCACCCGTCACATTGACCGGCGAGTTGAAGTAACCGCCCGGATTGTGGGTCCACATCTTCAGGGTCGCGGAGGCGTCACGGGCGATGATGTCGGCCTCA
>NZ_JOFX01000550.1 GCF_000719345.1 Streptomyces sp. NRRL F-2664 | reverse complement strand
GGAAGGCGCCCGCGACGACGCGGACGCCAAGAAGAACACCCTCATCACCTACACCTACGACAGCGAGGGCCGGCTGGCCTCGGTCGCCTACCCCGACGGGAAGGCTGTCTCCCGCACCTACGACCAGCACGGGCAGCTGGTATCGGCCACGGATGCCGCAGGGGCGGTCACCGCCTACACCTACAATCCCGACGGCAGTCTGAAGGCCGCGGTGCAGAAGACTGCGGACGGGCAGACCGCCTCCGCCGCCTACACCTAC
>NZ_JOFX01000549.1 GCF_000719345.1 Streptomyces sp. NRRL F-2664 | reverse complement strand
TGAGGCCGACATCATCGCCCGTGACGCCTCCGCGACCCTGAAGATGTGGACCCACAATCCGGGCGGTTACTTCAACTCGCCGGTCAATGTGACGGGTGGGTGGAACTTCACGCAGACCGTGGCCGGTGACTTCAACAGCGACGGCAAGGCCGACATCATCGCCAAGGACGCCGACGCCAACCTCAAGATGTGGCTCGGTCGTGGGAACGGCACTTTCAACGCCGCCGTGCAGGTCACCGGCGGGTGGAACTTCACGCAG
>NZ_JOFX01000548.1 GCF_000719345.1 Streptomyces sp. NRRL F-2664 | reverse complement strand
TCCATCACCGAATCGGTGATCGTGGAGATCGTCTGCTTGGACACATCGGCACCATAGACCTCGGCCAGATGAGAGGAGATCTCACCATGAGCCAGGCCCCTTGCCGACAACGAGAGGACCATCTCGTCGACGCCGGCCAGCCGGCGCTGCCGCTTCTTTACGATCTGCGGCTCGAACGAGCCTTCGCGGTCCCGCGGCACGTCGATCTCGACCGGCCCGATGTCCGTGACGACGGTCTTGGAGCGTTTCCCGTTGCGGGA
>NZ_JOFX01000547.1 GCF_000719345.1 Streptomyces sp. NRRL F-2664 | reverse complement strand
CACGAGGGCTGCGGTCAGAAACTGTCCGTCCGGGAACTCGCCTGGCGCGACAGATGCCACACCTGCTGAGACGCTGACCGCTGATGATGTTATGCCGGGTCCGTCGACAGGAAGTGCAGCGTGCAGGTCCGTAAATGCCCTGTTGCGCAGAAGCAGGCCCACCCGGGGCTCCTCCAGCCGACCGTTTGCGGCGAACAGCGCAGGCCTGACGCCCACTCCGTCCTTCTCAGGCACCGCTGCCAACCCACACGGCTCTACAA
>NZ_JOFX01000546.1 GCF_000719345.1 Streptomyces sp. NRRL F-2664 | reverse complement strand
GGCCAGCACCCGCGCGCCGTCGGCGTCGGGCTCTTTGGCGTAGGCGCCGTCGCGGTAGTTGTCCGCGGTCCGCAGCGGGCGGCCCAGCGCGTCGAGGGTTTCGGTGACCCGCCGGCCGTCAGGGGTGGCGGTGACCGTGACGGCCGGGGAGGGGTAGGCGGTGCGGGTGGTCTGCGGCTTGTCGGAGTCCGGCAGCAGGGTGTGGGCGGTAGGCCGGCCCTGGCGGTCGTACTCCGTCCGCGAGACGACCCGCCCGCCCGG
>NZ_JOFX01000545.1 GCF_000719345.1 Streptomyces sp. NRRL F-2664 | reverse complement strand
GGCGTTGACGAGGCGGAAGGTGTGGACGCCGAAGCCCTCCATCATGCGGTAGGAGCGGGGGATGCCGCGGTCGGACATGTTCCAGAGGGTGTGGTGGGTGGCTTCGGTGTGCAGGGAGACGAAGTCCCAGAAGGTGTCGTGGGCGCTCTGCGCCTGCGGGATCTCCCGGTCCGGGTGCGGCTTGCCCGCGTGGATGATGTCGGGGAACTTGATCGCGTCCTGGATGAAGAACACCGGGATGTTGTTCCCCACCAGGTCGAAG
>NZ_JOFX01000544.1 GCF_000719345.1 Streptomyces sp. NRRL F-2664 | reverse complement strand
CAGGCGGCGAGTTTTTCGTACTCGGCTGGGCTGTGGAGTCTGCGGGTGTTGTACCAGCCTTCGATGTAGTCGAAGATCGCGCTGCGGGCGACGGCTCTGTTGTGCCACCTGCCTGGGACTGTAAAGAGAACGGTGTAACTCCGATCATGGAAGAGTGCACCTGTAACCAGCGAGAACATAGCCAAGCCGTCTCCGGTGGGGACTGTGCCGGCGAGTGTGGATGACCAGTTCCTGAACGAGCTCGTGGCCCGGGCTCAGGCCGAG
>NZ_JOFX01000543.1 GCF_000719345.1 Streptomyces sp. NRRL F-2664 | reverse complement strand
GGTGCGCTGGTCGAAGACGTCGTCCTCGCCCGCGAAGCCGCCCCCCGCCCCCGTGTAGGCGCGGCCCTCCTCCACTGCGGGGGAGAACCGCTGCTCGGGCGCGGCCAGCTCGCCTTTGTCGTCGAGGGTGCGCAGGCGGGTCGCGGCCAGCGCCGGCACGGGCGAGCCGGGGATCTCCTCGTAGGCGATCTCGGTCACCGCGCCGAGGGGCGAGGCGACGCGGGTGACGACGGGGCCGTGTCCGGCCAGCGGCCGCCCGTACTCC
>NZ_JOFX01000542.1 GCF_000719345.1 Streptomyces sp. NRRL F-2664 | reverse complement strand
CCGCCACTCGTAGCCGCGCTCCTCCACCCCCTCCCGGGCGGGCAGGCTTCCGCCCGGCACGTGCTCGAAGCGCACCCCCTCCCCGGGGAACCGCTTCAGACCGGAGCCGGCACCCCCGGGGGCAGTGGCGGCCGGGTCGATCTCGTAGACACCGCCCGCCACCACCGCACGGCCCTCACCGGTGTCGACGAACGGCAGGCCCAAACCCATACCCGCGCCCAGGCCCTGCCGGTCCACCCCCAGACCCGACAACTCCTGGTCATAC
>NZ_JOFX01000541.1 GCF_000719345.1 Streptomyces sp. NRRL F-2664 | reverse complement strand
CCCGTCGAAGACATCGTCCTCACCCGCGAAGCCGCCTCCCGCCCCGGTATAGGCGCGGCCCTCCTCCACTGCGGGGGAGAACCGCTGCTCGGGCGCGGCCAGTTCGCCCTTGTCGTCGAGGGTGCGCAGGCGGGTCGCGGCCAGCGCCGGGACGGGCGAGCCGGGGATCTCCTCGTAGGCGATCTCGGTGACGGCGCCGAGGGGGGAGGCGACGCGGGTGATGACGGGGCCGTGTCCGGCCAGCGGCCGCCCGTACTCCAGGGCCGTC
>NZ_JOFX01000540.1 GCF_000719345.1 Streptomyces sp. NRRL F-2664 | reverse complement strand
CCAGTTCCTGAACGAGCTCGTGGCCCGGGCTCAGGCCGAGGGGCTGCAGCTGACGGGTGAGGGCGGTCTGCTCCAGCAACTGACGAAGCGGCTGCTGGAGTCCGCTCTCGAGGGCGAGATGAGTGATCACCTCGGCTATGACCGGCACGATCCGGCCGGGAAGAACGGCGAGAACTCCCGCAACGGGAAACGCTCCAAGACCGTCGTCACGGACATCGGGCCGGTCGAGATCGACGTGCCGCGGGACCGCGAAGGCTCGTTCGAGCCGC
>NZ_JOFX01000539.1 GCF_000719345.1 Streptomyces sp. NRRL F-2664 | reverse complement strand
GGCCTGCGCAGCACCTACACGTACTGGGCCGACGGCAGCCGGAAAACCACCGAGACCACCAACCCCGACGGCACCCGCACCACCGTCCTCTTCCACTACCCCCCCGACGGCGCCATCGCCAACGACACCCACACCGATGCTGGCGGCGGCCAGCCGCGCACCGGCAGCTACCTCACCGGAGCAGCAGGCCGCGAAGCACGCACCCTCACCGCCACCCCCGACGCAGCCCGGTACCTGCACGCCGACCGCCGCGGCAACACCATCCTCGAG
>NZ_JOFX01000538.1 GCF_000719345.1 Streptomyces sp. NRRL F-2664 | reverse complement strand
CGGGCGGGCAGGCTTCCGCCCGGCACGTGCTCGAAGCGCACCCCCTCCCCGGGGAACCGCTTCAGGCCCGAGCCGGCACTGCCGGGGGCGCTGGCGGCGGGGTCGATGTCGTAGACCCCGCCCGCCACCACCGCACGGCCCTCACCGGTGTCGACGAACGGCAGGCCCAGGCCCATGCCCGCGCCCAGGCCCTGCCGGTCCACCCCCAGACCCGACAACTCCTGGTCATACGACAGAGCCAGCGCAAACCCCGCCTCCCCACGCCCCGCC
>NZ_JOFX01000537.1 GCF_000719345.1 Streptomyces sp. NRRL F-2664 | reverse complement strand
CACGGCAACCGCACCGACTTCGCCTTCACCCCGGCCGGGGAGACCTGGCAGCTCACGTCTGTCACCGACCCCTACGGCGCCGCCACTACCGTCGCCTACAGCGACGGCCGGGTCGTGTTCACCGCACCCCCGCGCTCGGGCGACGGCCACCGCCTGACCGCCGTCCTGGAGCTGGAGGACGGCCTGGTCCGCAAGGCCACCGGCAGCGACGGCGCGGTGACGGCCCTGGAGTACGGGCGGCCGCTGGCCGGACACGGCCCCGTCATCACC
>NZ_JOFX01000536.1 GCF_000719345.1 Streptomyces sp. NRRL F-2664 | reverse complement strand
GTCTTCGAACGCGACGGGGTTGCCGGCGGTGTCGAAGTACTGCACCGACCCGTCGGTGCGGTCCGTCAGCCGCCACTCGTAGCCGCGCTCCTCCACCCCGTCCCGGGCGGGCAGGCTGCCCCCCGGGACATGCTCGAAGCGCACCCCCTCGCCGGGGAACCGCTTCAGGCCGGAGCCGGCACCCCCGGGGGCAGTGGCGGCGGGGTCGATCTCGTAGACACCGCCCGCCACCACCGCACGGCCCTCTTCGGTGTCGACGAAGGGCAGGCCC
>NZ_JOFX01000535.1 GCF_000719345.1 Streptomyces sp. NRRL F-2664 | reverse complement strand
GCTTCTTCGAGTTGGCCACCGATCGGGTGCCGGGCGAGGGCTCGTAACGGACAAGGCTCCCGGACGGTTGAGCGAGATCTCTCACGTCTCAACTCGTTCGCCAGGGTGCCTTGTTGGATGCCTATCCAGCCGCACTGGACCTTCCGCATGCCCTCGTGGAGTGGGTCACGATGCTGACCGCCACCCGTGAGGGTGACCGCCGGTGCAAGCTGCCTGCCTCTCAGCGGGCCCTGATCGCACTCGTGTATCTGCGCAAGCACGACACCCTCGC
>NZ_JOFX01000534.1 GCF_000719345.1 Streptomyces sp. NRRL F-2664 | reverse complement strand
AGGACGGCGATCGCCCTGACCAGGTCGCAGTCGTCGGGCAGCGGCCGATGGAGTTCGGCGTCGGTCCGCAGGATGTTCGCCAGGACGACGGCATCGTGGTGGTCGGACTTCTTGCGGGACACGGCGTGCCGGTCCCGGTAGCGAGCCGCCGCCATCGGATTGGCCGCATAGGCCCGTCGGCCGGACGCTCGCAGGCAGGCCGCCAGCAGACCGCGGGAGGTCTCAATCGCGATCGGGATCGGATTTTCTGGGGCTGTCGCCGTGCTCGGCC
>NZ_JOFX01000533.1 GCF_000719345.1 Streptomyces sp. NRRL F-2664 | reverse complement strand
AGCGTGGATCTCGTGGATCTCGGCGGCCAGGGCGTCATCGTCCGCCCGGCGGACCTTGCGGGCACCGGCCCCGGCGACCCGGCGGCAGTAGCCCGGGCGTGACATACCCAGGACCCGGCATATCCGCTGCACGCCGAACTCGGCACGGTTGGAGATGAAGTCCCAGCGGCCGGCCCTCATCTCCTTCGCGAAATACTGAGCCGCCCGCCGCAGGACCTCCCGCTCGATCTCCCACTCCTTCCCGGCCTTGCGCAGTCGGCCCAGCTCCGCC
>NZ_JOFX01000532.1 GCF_000719345.1 Streptomyces sp. NRRL F-2664 | reverse complement strand
AGGACGGCGATCGCCCTGACCAGGTCGCAGTCGTCGGGCAGCGGCCGATGGAGTTCGGCGTCGGTCCGCAGGATGTTCGCCAGGACGACGGCATCGTGGCGGTCGGACTTCTTGCGGGACACGGCGTGCCGGTCCCGGCAGCGAGCCACCGCCATCGGATTGGCCGCATAGACCCGTCGGCCGGACGCTCGCAGGCAGGCCGCCAGCAGACCGCGGGAGGTCTCAATCGCGATCGGGATCGGATTTTCTGGGGCTGTCGCCGTGCTCGGCC
>NZ_JOFX01000531.1 GCF_000719345.1 Streptomyces sp. NRRL F-2664 | reverse complement strand
GGCGATGGCGCCGTCGGGGGTGTAGTGGAAGAGGACGGTGGTGCGGGTGCCGTCGGGGGCGGTGGTCTCGGCGGTTTTCCGGCTGCCGTCGGCCCAGTAGGTGTAGGTGCTGCGCAGGCCGTCGGCGGTGGTAGCGGTGACGGGTTTGTTGTCGGGGTTGTAGGTCCAGGCGGTGCCGTCTGCCCCGGTGAGGAGGTTGCCGGCTGTGTCCCAGGTCTGGCCGGTGGTCTTGCCGTCGGTGGTGAGGGCGGTGAGGCGGCCCGCGGCATCG
>NZ_JOFX01000530.1 GCF_000719345.1 Streptomyces sp. NRRL F-2664 | reverse complement strand
GCTTCTTCGAGTTGGCCACCGATCGGGTGCCGGGCGAGGGCTCGTAACGGACAAGGCTCCCGGACGGTTGAGCGAGATCTCTCACGTCTCAACTCGTTCACCAGGGAGCCTTGTTGGTTGCCTATCCAGCCGCACTGGACCTTCCGCATGCCCTCGTGGAGTGGGTCACGACGCTGACCGCCACCCGTGAGGGTGACCGCCGGTGCAAGCTGCCTGCCTCTCAGCGGGCCCTGATCGCACTCGTGTATCTGCGCAAGCACGACACCCTCGC
>NZ_JOFX01000529.1 GCF_000719345.1 Streptomyces sp. NRRL F-2664 | reverse complement strand
TCGGTTTTGAACTGCTCGAGCTCCTCCACCGTGGCCGGACATCGCGCAGGTCCGGTACGACAGCCAGCGCCAGCCCGGGCCCCCTCGCCTCCACCCCGATCGCGAACCGATCGAGCGTGGTGAGAACCCTGCAGAGATCCGAGGCTGCGTCAGCTCGCGAACCACTGCCGGATAGAAGACGAACCCCCCGGCCTCGGGGTCGGGGACTCAGCGACCCTCAGAGCAACCCACGGAGTGTCGCACAAACCGTACTGAGTCGGGGCAGGCCTCCA
>NZ_JOFX01000528.1 GCF_000719345.1 Streptomyces sp. NRRL F-2664 | reverse complement strand
GCCTGGGCGAGGCCCGGGCCGTGTCCGTGCAGGACGCCGACACCGCGGCCCGGACCACCTCGGCGAAGGTCGTCTTCGCCGACGGCACCCCCGCCGCCGACTCCACCGCCCAGACCGACGCACTCGGGCGGACCCTGACCTCAACCAGCGGCGAGGTCACCGCCACCCCCTCTTACGGGCCTGGCGGCATCCCGCACAGCACCGTGCTGAACCCGGCCGCACCGGATGTGTATCCGGGGCAGGAGTTCACCGCAGCCCTGACCCGCGACCTC
>NZ_JOFX01000527.1 GCF_000719345.1 Streptomyces sp. NRRL F-2664 | reverse complement strand
TCGGTTTTGAACTGCTCGAGCTCCTCCACCGTGGCCGGACATCGCGCAGGTCCGGTACGACAGCCAGCGCCAGCCCGGGCCCCCTCGCCTCCACCCCGACCGTGAACCGATCGAGCGTGGTGAGAACCCTGCAGAGATCCGAGGCTGCGTCAGCTCGCGAACCACTGCCGGAGAGAAGACGAACCCCCCGGCCTCGGGGTCGGGGACTCAGCGACCCTCAGAGCAACCCACGGAGTGTCGCACAAACCGTACTGAGTCGGGGCAGGCCTCCA
>NZ_JOFX01000526.1 GCF_000719345.1 Streptomyces sp. NRRL F-2664 | reverse complement strand
GGATCTCGTGGATCTCGGCGGCCAGGGCGTCATCGTCCGCCCGGCGGACCTTGCGGGCACCGGCCCCGGCGACCCGGCGGCAGTAGCCCGGGCGCGACATACCCAGGACCCGGCATATCCGCTGCACGCCGAACTCGGCGCGGTAGGTGGAGATGAAGTCCCAGCGGCCGGTGATGCCCTCATCTCCTTCGCGAAATACTGAGCCGCCCGCCGCAGGACCTCCCGCTCGATCTCCCACTCCTTCCCGGCCTTGCGCAGTCGGCCCAGCTCCGCC
>NZ_JOFX01000525.1 GCF_000719345.1 Streptomyces sp. NRRL F-2664 | reverse complement strand
GCAGATGATCAAGGACCCGGCGCAGTTCGCGGCCTTCAACAACATCGTTTCCCGCGAGAGCGGCTGGAACCACACCGCCACCAACGCCTCCTCCGGCGCGTACGGCCTGGTCCAGGCCCTGCCGGCCTCGAAGATGGCCTCCGCGGGCGCCGACTGGAAGACCAACCCGGCCACCCAGATCAAGTGGGGCCTGGACTACATGAACGAGCGCTACGGCAGCCCCGTCGGCGCCTGGAAGTTCTGGCAGGCCAACCACTGGTACTAGGCCGCCTGC
>NZ_JOFX01000524.1 GCF_000719345.1 Streptomyces sp. NRRL F-2664 | reverse complement strand
TTCGAGGGCGTGATCTGGCGCTTTCGGACGGGTGGCCAGTGGAGGGAGATGCCTCAGGAATTCGGCGCCTGGCCGACGGTCCGCAACCGGTTCCGTCAGTGGAGGGGCGCGGGGTGTCCGAGGCCCTGCTGGAGGGTGCGATCGCGGAGGCCGCGAAGCGGGGTGAGGTGGACTTATCGCTTGTCAGCGTGGATTCAACCTCTGTCCATGCCCACCACGACGCCGCCGGGATGCACCTCGCGCCCGACACTCTCGCCGACCCGGAGAAGGCCCGAG
>NZ_JOFX01000523.1 GCF_000719345.1 Streptomyces sp. NRRL F-2664 | reverse complement strand
GAGCTGCCCGCGGACTGGGCGCTGCCCGTCCGCGAGGCCAGCACCGTCCACAACAGCGCCGGCCAGAAACGGGAGACCGTGACTGCCGCCGCCTACGACGCCTACGGCCGTCCGGTGAAGACCACCGATGAGACCGGTACGGTGACGGAGACCGTGTACGACCCTGAAGAGGGCTCCACCGGGCTGGTGCTGTCGCAGAAGGTGACCGGCCGGGACGGGAAGGTCCTGCAGGAGACGGTCAACACCCCCGGCAAGGACCGGCGCAGCATCGCGCAC
>NZ_JOFX01000522.1 GCF_000719345.1 Streptomyces sp. NRRL F-2664 | reverse complement strand
TCGACGCTCCAGCCCTTCTCGGAGATCCAGTTCAGGAACGCGACGTCCTGGGTGTTGCCCTTCTGCGGGGTGGCGATCCTCTTGCCCTTGAGGTCGTCCAGGGTCTTGATCCGGTCCGGGTTCACCACCAGCTTCACGCCGCCCGAGGCGGAGCCGGAGATGATCCGCAGGTTGGCCCCCTTGGACTTGACGTAGCCGTTGATGGACGGCGAGGGGCCGATGAAGCCGATGTCGAGGGAACCGCCGTTGAGGGCCTCGATCTCGGACGGGCCCGCG
>NZ_JOFX01000521.1 GCF_000719345.1 Streptomyces sp. NRRL F-2664 | reverse complement strand
CGCGGGCCCGTCCGAGATCGAGGCCCTCAACGGCGGTTCCCTCGACATCGGCTTCATCGGCCCCTCGCCGTCCATCAACGGCTACGTCAAGTCCAAGGGCGCCAACCTGCGGATCATCTCCGGCTCCGCCTCGGGCGGCGTGAAGCTGGTGGTGAACCCGGACCGGATCAAGACCCCGGACGACCTCAAGGGCAAGAGGATCGCCACCCCGCAGAAGGGCAACACCCAGGACGTCGCGTTCCTGAACTGGATCTCCGAGAAGGGCTGGAGCGTCGA
>NZ_JOFX01000520.1 GCF_000719345.1 Streptomyces sp. NRRL F-2664 | reverse complement strand
GCCGCCGCGGATCTGGTCGGGTCCGTCGCCTCCGCACAGGAGGTCGTTTCCGGCCCGGCCGGAGATCTGGTCGCTGCCGCCGAGGCCGAAGATCGCGTCCATACCGCTGGTGCCGGACAGCTGGTTGGGGCCTGCGGTGCCGGTGATGATGTTGTAGCCGCGCTGCTGCAGCACCGCGGTGGGGGTGGCGCAGGTGGATGCGGGGGCGGGGTTGACGGTGAGGGTGAAGGTTTTGGATGCGGTGGGGACTTGGGGGTTGGGGTCGGTCGCGGTGACGG
>NZ_JOFX01000519.1 GCF_000719345.1 Streptomyces sp. NRRL F-2664 | reverse complement strand
AACCGGGCCACCGGCATCTGGGAAGGCGCCCGCGACGACGCGGACGCCAAGAAGAACACCCTCATCACCTACACCTACGACGGCGAGGGACGCCTGGTATCCGTCGCCTACCCCGACGGGAAGACTGTCTCCCGCGCCTACGACCAGCACGGGCAGCTGGTATCGGCTACGGATGCGGCCGGGGCGGTCACCGCCTACACGTACAACAGTGACGGCAGTCTGAAGGCCGCGGTGCAGAAGACTGCGGACGGGCAGACCGCCTCCGCCGCCTACACCTAC
>NZ_JOFX01000518.1 GCF_000719345.1 Streptomyces sp. NRRL F-2664 | reverse complement strand
CCCGGCGCGAGAGCGGCCAGGTGTTCCACGACAGCGTGGACATGGGCGTGCGCGGTCCCGAGGCTGATACCGAATCCCGCGGCCAGTTGCCGCACGGTGCCGTTCTTGCGCAGGTACACCAGTGCGACCAGAGCGCGCCGGGACGGCGGCAGCTTGCATCTTCGGTCCCCCTCCCGGGTGACGATCAGCATCGCCACCCACTCCACGAGGGCGTGCGGGACATCGAGTACGGCAGGATAAGGAACCGACGAGGCCCCCGAGTTGAAGAGCTGTGGACGTC
>NZ_JOFX01000517.1 GCF_000719345.1 Streptomyces sp. NRRL F-2664 | reverse complement strand
GTTCGCCGACCGGCACGGCAACCGCACCGACTTCGCCTTCACCCCGGCCGGGGAGACCTGGCAGCTCACGTCTGTCACCGACCCCTACGGCGCCGCCACAGAAGTCGCCTACGACGACGGCCGGGTCGTCTTCACCGCACCCCCGCGCTCCGGCGACGGCCACCGCCTGACCGCCGTCCTCGAACTGGAGGACGGCCTGGTCCGCAAGGCCACCGGCAGCGACGGCGCGGTGACGGCCCTGGAGTACGGGCGGCCGCTGGCCGGACACGGCCCCGTCATCACC
>NZ_JOFX01000516.1 GCF_000719345.1 Streptomyces sp. NRRL F-2664 | reverse complement strand
CGTCGAGCCAATGTTCTATGGGCAATGATCCGCGACGGGGCGTGCTATCAAGCCTCACCGACCGTCACCGTGGCGGCTTGACTTCCTGATTGGGAAGTCTTCGCGTGGAGGTTCCTGAACCCTCGCGAACGCGGGCGGGTGTCGGTCTGTTCGGCTCGGCCGGCTTCTCCCACGGCCGTCGAGAATCGATGGCGGGGGGCCGGGCGGGCCGGAGCTGGGCGTAGGCGGCGATCGCCAGCGAGGTCCACCGGTCGGCGGCTTCCGAGCTGCGGAGCCGGGGCCC
>NZ_JOFX01000515.1 GCF_000719345.1 Streptomyces sp. NRRL F-2664 | reverse complement strand
GTGGGAGACCACCCTGCGCTCCGGCTCGCCGTCGGGGCCCAGGAGGGAGACCTCGGTGGTGTAGGTGAAACCGGTCCGCTGGTCGAAGACATCGTCCTCACCCGCGAAACCGCCCCCCGCACCGGTGTAGGCACGCCCCTCCTCGGCCCAGACGTTCATCCGCTGCTCGGGCGCGGCGAGCTCGCCCTTGTCGTCGAGGGTGCGCAGGCGGGTCGCGGCCAGCGCCGGGACGGGCGAGCCGGGGATCTCCTCGTAGGCGATCTCGGTCACCGCGCCGAGGGGG
>NZ_JOFX01000514.1 GCF_000719345.1 Streptomyces sp. NRRL F-2664 | reverse complement strand
CGTCGTTGAAGCGGACGGTGTGGCGGAGGTGTTGGACCCAGTAGTGGGGGTCGGTGAGTTGTTCGGTGGTGGCGGGTCGTCCGGTGAGGTTGGAGATGATGGGGAGGGTGGGGGCGTGGTAGGTGAGGGTGGCGGCGGTGGTGTGGAAGTCGTCGAGGATGCCGTCCATGTGGGGTGAGTGGAAGGCGTGGCTGACGTTGAGTTGTTTGGTGCGTCGGCCGTTGGCGCGCCAGGTGGCGGCGAGTTGGTGGGCGGCGTCGTGGTCGCCGGTGATGACGGTGGA
>NZ_JOFX01000513.1 GCF_000719345.1 Streptomyces sp. NRRL F-2664 | reverse complement strand
GCTGATGGACGAGCCGTTCGCGGCCCTGGACGCCATCACCCGTGACGTCCTGCACGGCGAACTCACCCGTATCTGGGCCGAGACGGGCCTGTCGGTCCTTTTCGTCACCCACAACGTGCGCGAGGCCGTCCGCCTCGCCCAGCGCGTGGTCCTGCTCTCCTCCCGACCCGGCCGGGTCGCGAAGGAATGGACCGTGGACATCGCCCAGCCGCGCCGCATCGAGGACGCGGACGTCGCGGAGCTGTCCCTCGAGATCACTGAACACCTGCGTGGGGAGATCCGCC
>NZ_JOFX01000512.1 GCF_000719345.1 Streptomyces sp. NRRL F-2664 | reverse complement strand
GGCGGATCTCCCCACGCAGGTGTTCAGTGATCTCGAGGGACAGCTCCGCGACGTCCGCGTCCTCGATGCGGCGCGGCTGGGCGATGTCCACGGTCCATTGCTTGGCGACCCGGCCGGGTCGGGAGGAGAGCAGGACCACGCGCTGGGCGAGGCGGACGGCCTCGCGCACGTTGTGGGTGACGAAGAGGACCGACAGGCCCGTCTCGGCCCAGATACGGGTGAGTTCGCCGTGCAGGACGTCACGGGTGATGGCGTCCAGGGCCGCGAACGGCTCGTCCATCAGC
>NZ_JOFX01000511.1 GCF_000719345.1 Streptomyces sp. NRRL F-2664 | reverse complement strand
CCGTCGCGCTGCTGTGCCGGGTGCTCGGCCTGCCTCGGTCCACCTCCTACGCGTGGGTCGCGGCACGGCCCGCCGCCGCGCTCCGGCAGGCGGGAGAGGAGGATCTGATGGCCGAGATCCGCGAGGTCCACACCGCCTCCCGGGGTGCCTACGGTGCCCCGCGGATCCACGCGGCCTTATGCCGGAGTGGTCGCCGGATCAGCCGCAGGAAGGTGGAGAAGACCATGCGCCGGCGCGGCATCCGGGGCATCACCCGGCGTCGGAAACGCTCCCTGACCAGGCCGG
>NZ_JOFX01000510.1 GCF_000719345.1 Streptomyces sp. NRRL F-2664 | reverse complement strand
CCGTCGCGCTGCTGTGCCGGGTGCTCGGCCTGCCTCGGTCCACCTCCTACGCGTGGGTCGCGGCACGGCCCGCCGCCGCGCTCCGGCAGGCGGGAGAGGGGGATCTGGTGGCCGAGATCCGCGAGGTCCACACCGCCTCCCGGGGTGCCTACGGTGCCCCGCGGATCCACGCGGCCTTATGCCGGGGTGGTCGCCGGATCAGCCGCAGGAAGGTGGAGAAGACCATGCGCCGGCGCGGCATCCGGGGCATCACCCGGCGTCGGAAACGCTCCCTGACCAGGCCGG
>NZ_JOFX01000509.1 GCF_000719345.1 Streptomyces sp. NRRL F-2664 | reverse complement strand
TGCGTCCGTGGCGGTGGTGGCGGTCACATCGCCGGCGGCGTTGGCGGTGTAGGCGGTCGAGCGCAGCACGGGGGCCTTGGCATCAGGGCCGTTGTGGACGGTGGTGGAGGCGAGCCGGTTGTAGGCGTCGTAGGTGTGGACGGTGTGCGTCGTCACCGGCGCACCCGCGGCGGCGCCCTTGGCGGCTCCGGTGTCCCCGCTGCCGTCCGTGCCGGCATCTTCCTGCCCGCCTTCCCCGCTGCCGCTGTTGGGGCGGGTGTCGGTGCGGGTGGCGAGGTCGCCGCGG
>NZ_JOFX01000508.1 GCF_000719345.1 Streptomyces sp. NRRL F-2664 | reverse complement strand
CCTACGACGACGGCCGGGTCGTCTTCACCGCACCCCCGCGCTCCGGCGACGGCCACCGGCTGACGGCCGTCCTCGAACTCCAGGACGGCCTGGTCCGCAAGGCGACCGCCGGGGACGGCGCCGCCACCCTGCTGGAGTACGGGCGGCCGCTGGCCGGACACGGCCCCGTCATCACCAAGGTCGCCTCGCCCCTCGGCGCGGTGACCGAGATCGCCTACGAGGAGATCCCCGGATCTCCCGTCCCGGCGCTGGCCGCGACCCGCCTGCGCACCCTCGACGACCGCGGC
>NZ_JOFX01000507.1 GCF_000719345.1 Streptomyces sp. NRRL F-2664 | reverse complement strand
AGAACTCCCGCAACGGGAAACGCTCCAAGACCGTCGTCACGGACATCGGGGGCCTGGCTCATGGTGAGATCTCCTCTCATCTGGCCGAGGTCTATGGTGCCGATGTGTCCAAGCAGACGATCTCCACGATCACCGATTCGGTGATGGAAGGTATGGCGGAGTGGCAGGCCCGTCCGCTCGACCGCGTCTATCCGGTCGTCTTCATCGACTGCATCAACGTGAAGATCCGCGAGGGCCGAGTCGCCAACCGCCCGGTCTATATGGCCCTCGCGGTCACGGCCGAGGGCCACCGCGACATCCTCGGCTTGTGGGCCGGCGGCGAAGGAGGCGAGGGCGC
>NZ_JOFX01000506.1 GCF_000719345.1 Streptomyces sp. NRRL F-2664 | reverse complement strand
GGCGATGGCGCCGTCGGGGGTGTAGTGGAAGAGGACGGTGGTGCGGGTGCCGTCGGGGGCGGTGGTCTCGGCGGTTTTCCGGCTGCCGTCGGCCCAGTACGTGTAGGTGCTGCGCAGGCCGTCGGCAGTGGTAGCGGTGGCGGGTTTGTTGTCGGGGTTGTAGGTCCAGGCGGTGCCGTCTGCGCCGTGGAGGAGGTTGCCGGCCGCATCCCAGGTCTGGCCGGTGGTCTTGCCGTCGGTGGTGAGGGCGGTGAGGCGGCCCGCGGCATCGGTCTCATGGGCGGTGGC
>NZ_JOFX01000505.1 GCF_000719345.1 Streptomyces sp. NRRL F-2664 | reverse complement strand
GGCCTCCTGCAGGACGGCTCCGGTGGCCAGGTCCACCACCCGCGAGGTCACCGTTTCCGCGTCCGTGCCGGGCGCCACGGTGGTGGTCTCGGTCAGGCGTCCGTTCTCAACGGTCCGGCTGACCTCAGTCTTCAGCTCGCCCGGCCCCTCGCCCCGCCGCCCCTCCTGTCCGGCGCCGTCGGCCCAGGAGACCGTCTGCGAGGCAGGCTGCCCGTACTTGTCGTAGGTGAAGGTGGTCTGCTCGCGGGCGGTGAGCTTCCCGGCGCTGTCTGCGGTGCGGGTGACGGT
>NZ_JOFX01000504.1 GCF_000719345.1 Streptomyces sp. NRRL F-2664 | reverse complement strand
CACCGTCGCGTGTACGCACGCATGTGCGGTGCCGACGCTGATGCCGAAGCCGGCCGCCACCTGCTGCAGGGTGTCATTCCTCCGCAGGTACACCAACGCAGCCAGAGCCCGCTGTGAAGGCCGCAGCTTGCACCGCCGGCCACCCTCCCGGATGAGGATGAGCATCGTGACCCACTCCACGAGTGCATGTGGGACATCGAGTACCGCACGAAAAGGAACCAACGAGGCCCCCGTGTTGTAAAGCTGCGGACGTCAGATATCCCGCTCAACAACCCGAGGGCCTCGCCCG
>NZ_JOFX01000503.1 GCF_000719345.1 Streptomyces sp. NRRL F-2664 | reverse complement strand
CGGGCGAGGCCCTCGGGTTGTTGAGCGGGATATCTGACGTCCGCAGCTTTACAACACGGGGGCCTCGTTGGTTCCTTTTCGTGCGGTACTCGATGTCCCCCATGCACTCGTGGAGTGGGTCACGATGCTCATCCTCACCCGGGAGGGTGGCCGGCGGTGCAAGCTGCGGCCTTCACAGCGGGCTCTGGCCGCGTTGGTGTACCTGCGGAGGAATGACACCCTGCAGCAGGTGGCGGCCGGCTTCGGCATCAGCGTCGGCACCGCACATGCGTGCGTACACGCGACGGTG
>NZ_JOFX01000502.1 GCF_000719345.1 Streptomyces sp. NRRL F-2664 | reverse complement strand
GACGCGGGTGATGACGGGGCCGTGTCCGGCCAGCGGCCGCCCGTACTCCAGCCCCGTCACCGCCCCGTCCCCGGCAGTGGCCTTGCGGACCAGCCCGTCCTCCAGCTCCAGGACCGCCGTCAGCCGGTGCCCGTCGCCGGAACGCGGGGGTGCGGTGAAGACGACCCGGCCGTCGTCGTAGGCGACGGTAGTGGTGGCGCCGTAGGGGTCGGTGACAGACGTGAGCTGCCAGGTCTCCCCGGCCAGGGCAAAGGCGAAGTCGGTGCGGTTGCCGTGCCGGTCCGCAAAC
>NZ_JOFX01000501.1 GCF_000719345.1 Streptomyces sp. NRRL F-2664 | reverse complement strand
GGTTTCCCGGCCGTAGTCGGTGTAGGCGCGGGCGGTGAGCGCCTGGGCTGACGGTCCGGTTTCCAGGATGGTGTTGCCGCGGCGGTCGGCGTGCAGGTAGCGGGCTGCGCCGGGGGTGCCGGTGAGGGTGCGTGCTTCGCGGCCCCCTGCTCCGGTGAGGTAGCTGCCGGTGCGCGGCGGTCCGCTTGTGTCCGCGCTTGTGTGGGTGTCGTTGGCGATGGCGCCGTCGGGGGTGTAGTGGAAGAGGACGGTGGTGCGGGTGCCGTCGGGGTTGGTGGTCTCGGTGGTTT
>NZ_JOFX01000500.1 GCF_000719345.1 Streptomyces sp. NRRL F-2664 | reverse complement strand
GCGAACCCGCACCTGGAAGGAGTCCAAAGATCCCGACAAGGACGCCAAACTCGACCGTATCGAGCACGTGACCAGCCATTTCCCGGACCGGTGCTTCGCTTTCGACCAGTTCGGCCCGCTGCCGATCCGGCCCTGCCACGGCTCCAGCTGGGCCGAAGAGAGCAAACCGGACCGGCTGCCGGCCACCTGCCACCGCACCCACGGCATCCGCTACTTCCACGGCTGCTACTCGATGGGCGATGACCAGCTGTGGGGCGTGACCCGGCGCCGCAAGGGCGGCGACCACAGCCT
>NZ_JOFX01000499.1 GCF_000719345.1 Streptomyces sp. NRRL F-2664 | reverse complement strand
GTGGAGGGTGCGGGGGAGGAGGCCGTGGTGCATGGCCATGACCATTTTGATGACGCCGCCGACGCCGGCGGCGGCTTGGGCGTGGCCGATGTTGGATTTGAGGGAGCCGAGGAGGAGGGGTTGGCGGGTGTCTCGGCCTTGGCCGTAGGTGGCGAGGATGGCTTGGGCTTCGATGGGGTCGCCGAGGGTGGTTCCGGTGCCGTGGGCTTCGACGGCGTCGACGTCGGCGGTGGTGAGGCCGGAGGCGGTGAGGGCTTCGCGGATGACGCGTTCCTGGGAGGGGCCGTTGGG
>NZ_JOFX01000498.1 GCF_000719345.1 Streptomyces sp. NRRL F-2664 | reverse complement strand
TGGGGGGTTCTGTCGGTCCAGGGGGAAGGCACTTTCTACGTGCAGGCTACCGGGTGCTGGCGGATCTCGCGGACGCCACCGGGCTGACCGCCGCGTACTCCGCCGCTCTCAGGCCGCTTCGGCCGCGAGGGACAGGGCATGACCCGGGCCGGATCGCCACCGATCTCGCGGTGATGCTCGCCGATGGCGGTGAGGCGATCGCGGATCTGGCCGTTCTGCGAGACCAGGGCGCGGTGTTCGGCCCGGTCGCCTCCACGCCCACGGCCTGGCGGTTGCCCGCCGACACCGACGGGGCTGCACTCGCCTCACTACGGGCGGCCCGCGCCAGGGCCCGGGAAGTCGCCTGG
>NZ_JOFX01000497.1 GCF_000719345.1 Streptomyces sp. NRRL F-2664 | reverse complement strand
GCGGCTTGTCGGAGTCCGGCAGCACCGTGTGCACAGACGGCCGGCCCTGGCGGTCGTACTCCGTACGTGACAGGACCCGCCCGCCGGGGCCGGCCTCCTCCAGCACGGCTCCGGTGGCCAGGTCCACCACCCGCGAGGCGGAGGTCTCGGCATCCGTGCCGGGCGCCACGGTGGTGGTCTCGGTCAGGCGCCCGTCCTCAACGGTCCGGCTGACCTCAGTCTTCAGCTCGCCCGGCCCCTCACCCCGCCCCTCCTCACCGGCGCCGTCGGCCCAGGAGACCGTCTGCGAAGCGG
>NZ_JOFX01000496.1 GCF_000719345.1 Streptomyces sp. NRRL F-2664 | reverse complement strand
TGGAGGATTTCGCGGCGGAGGTATGCGAGCCGTTCGGGCGGGCGGATCAGCGTTGGTGGGGTCGATCTACCTGCGTGGTCTGCTGATGGACGGCGGGCGCAAGTCGGTCGAGCCGATGGCCGCCCGGCTGGGTGAGGACGGCAATCGGCAGGCGTTGGCCCACTTCGTGACCTCCAGTCCCTGGGATCCGGCGCACGTACGGGCGAGGCTGGCGTGGAGGATGCAGCCGGTGATCAAACCCGCCGCGCTGATCCTTGATGAGACCGGCTTCCTCAAGGACGGGGACGCGTCGGCG
>NZ_JOFX01000495.1 GCF_000719345.1 Streptomyces sp. NRRL F-2664 | reverse complement strand
GGCGGCAAGCCTGCCCGCACTGTCCGCAGTCCGGGTCACGGTGTGCGCGATGCTGCGCCGGTCCTTGCCGGGGGTGTTGACCGTCTCCTGCAGCACCTTCCCGTCCCGGCCGGTCACCTTCTGCGACAGCACCAGCCCGGTAGAACCGTTCTCGGTGTCGTAGGCGGTCTCCGTGACCGTACCGGTCTCATCGGTGGTCTTCACCGGTCGGCCGTAGGTGTCGTAGGCGGCGGCAGTCACGGTCTCCCGTTTCTGGCCGGCGCTGTTGTGGACGGTGCTGGCCTCGCGGACGGGCA
>NZ_JOFX01000494.1 GCF_000719345.1 Streptomyces sp. NRRL F-2664 | reverse complement strand
CGGCGCCGTCACCGCCTACACCTACAATCCCGACGGCAGCCTGAAGGCCGCGGTGCAGAAGACTGCGGACGGGCAGACCGCCTCCGCCGCCTACACCTACGACAGCCTCGGCCGGCCGGCGACAACCGAGTACGGCAACGGCACCGTCCTGGCGGTCGGCTACTACGACAGCGGCCAGCCGGAGAAGGAGACCCTCACCCGCAAAGACGGCACCCTGCTGTCCCAGACCGTGTACACCTACAACAGCCGCGGAGACCTGGCCACCCGCACCGACACCCGCCCCGCAGCCGGCGGGCAGG
>NZ_JOFX01000493.1 GCF_000719345.1 Streptomyces sp. NRRL F-2664 | reverse complement strand
GCTGCGGGGCGTGCCCTGGGGGAGGCGCGCCCCGAGCGGGCGTTCGGCCGGTGGAGCGTCTGGAGCAGCTGGACGAGCCGTAGGTGGTCTTGCCTGCTGAGGTGCTGGGAGTTGTGCTTGAGTTCAGCAGGTTGCGGAGGGTGTGCTGATCCACCAGAGCGAGCTACTCGAGAACAACACCGCTGTCGTGCAGGGCAGGGACGGCGTGCTCCTCGTAGACGCCGGGATAACAGGCGACGAAATGGTCCGCCTGGCGGCCGCCTGCGGTCAGCCGGGCATTACGGTGGGACACGAAGACCT
>NZ_JOFX01000492.1 GCF_000719345.1 Streptomyces sp. NRRL F-2664 | reverse complement strand
GCCGTCGGGGCGGGTTTCCTGGCCGTAGTCGGTGTAGGCGCGGCTGGTGAGGGTTTGGGCTGACGGTCCGGTCTCGAGGATGGTGTTGCCGCGGCGGTCGGTGTGCAGGTACCGGGCGGCGTCGGGGGTGCCGGCGAGGGTGCGTGCCTCGCGGCCTGCTGCACCGGTGAGGTAGCTGCCGGTGCGGGACGGCCCGCTGCTGTCGGGGGTGGTGTGGGTGTCGTTGGCGATGGCGCCGTCGGGGGTGTAGTGGAAGAGGACGGTGGTGCGGGTGCCGTCGGGGTTGGTGGTCTCGGTGGT
>NZ_JOFX01000491.1 GCF_000719345.1 Streptomyces sp. NRRL F-2664 | reverse complement strand
GCCGCACCCGAGCAGCGGTTCTCCCCCGCAGTGGAGGAGGGGCGCGCCTACACGGGTGCGGGGGGTTCACCTACACCACCGAGGTCTCCCTCCTGGGCCCCGACGGCGAGGCGGAGCGCAGGGTGGTCTCCCACTACAACAGCCTGCACCTGCTGACCTCCCAGGAGGTGTTCACCTCCGCGCTCGGCGGCCGCGCGGCCGGGGAACTGGTGCGGGGCTACAGCTGGCAGGAGGGGGACTCCCCCGCCCCGCCCGGCCGGGATGCGGAGCTGCCCGCGGACTGGGCGCTGCCCGTCCGCGAGGCCAGCACCGTCCACAACAGCGCCGGCCAGAAACGGGAGACCGTGACTGCCGCCGCCTACGAC
>NZ_JOFX01000490.1 GCF_000719345.1 Streptomyces sp. NRRL F-2664 | reverse complement strand
GGTTTCCCGGCCGTAGTCGGTGTAGGCGCGGGCGGTGAGCGCCTGGGCTGACGGTCCGGTTTCCAGGATGGTGTTGCCGCGGCGGTCGGCGTGCAGGTATCGGGTGGCGTCGGGGGTGCCGGTGAGGGTGCGTGCCTCGCGGCCGCCTGCGGGCCTGGTGAGGTAGCTGCCGGTGCGCGGCGGCCCGCTGGTGCCCGCGCTTGTGTGGGTGTCGTTGGCGATGGCGCCGTCGGGGGTGTAGTGGAAGTGGACGGTGGTGCGGGTGCCGTCGGGGTTGGTGGTCTCGGTGGTTTTCCGGCTG
>NZ_JOFX01000489.1 GCF_000719345.1 Streptomyces sp. NRRL F-2664 | reverse complement strand
GTAGGCGGTGACGGCGCCGGCGGCGTCGGTGGCCGTCTCCAGCTGCCCGTGCTGGTCGTAGGCGCGGGAGACAGCCTTCCCGTCGGGGTAGGCGACCGAGGCCAGCCGGCCCTCGCCGTCATAGCGATAGGTGATGAGGGTGGCCTTCTTGGCGTCCGCGTCGTCGCGGGCGCCTTCCCACACCCCGGTGACCCGGTTCAGGCCGTCGTACTCGGTCTGCCGGACCGTGGTGGCCCCGTCGGCGTCGGTGACCGCGGAGGAGAGGCGCAGCCCGGTGTCCCCGTCGTAGGCGTGGACGGTGC
>NZ_JOFX01000488.1 GCF_000719345.1 Streptomyces sp. NRRL F-2664 | reverse complement strand
CCGAGGACCGTGGCGTCCCGGGACACTGGGAGGGCGATCTGATCATCGGGACCGGCCGGTCCGCGATCGGAACGCTCGTCGAACGCAGCAGGCGGTTCAAGATGCTGCTGCACCTGCCCCGGATGGAGGGCTTCGGCACCGAACCACGCACCAAGAACGGACCCGCGCTCGCCGGCCGCGGCGCCGAGGCAGTGAAGGACGCGATCACCACACTGCCCCGGCAACTACGCAGGTCGCTGACCTGGGACCGGGACACCGAACTGGCCCAGCACGCCCAACTCCGCATCGAATCGGGGCTCCAG
>NZ_JOFX01000487.1 GCF_000719345.1 Streptomyces sp. NRRL F-2664 | reverse complement strand
CCGGTGGTCTTGCCGTCGGTGGTGAGGGCGGTGAGGCGGCCCGCGGCATCGGTCTCATGGGCGGTGGCTGTCTTGCTGCCGTCCGCACCGGTGACGGTGGTGGTGGTGACGTCGCCTGCGGCGTTGGCGGTGTAGGCGGTCGACCGCAGAACCGGCGCCTTCGCGTCGCCGCCGCCGTGCAGGACGGTGGAGGTGAGCCGGCCGTAGGCGTCGTAGCCGTGCACGGTGTGCGTCGTCACCGGCGTGCCGCCGCCGGCCCCTGCTCCACCGCTGCCTTCCGTGCTGGCACCCCCCTGCCCGCC
>NZ_JOFX01000486.1 GCF_000719345.1 Streptomyces sp. NRRL F-2664 | reverse complement strand
TCCTCGGCTCGGCGCGTTCGAGCGATCGCGGCTGTACTCGGAGGTCGCGCGCTCGTCCTGCGGGGACACTCCGCCGTGTCCCCACCCCACCGCCCTCCAGCGGAGCCGGCCTGCTTGGGGAACCCTCCTCGTCGCGGCTGGAGCGGGGACGGGCAGGGGTGTCCCCGCAGGACGAGGCGTCACCGCCGGGTACGGCCGCGAGGTGCGGCATCCGCCGAGCCGAGGAGACACCCCTGCCCGGCACCGCGACTCCGCCGTCGCCGCGACCGTGTTTCGCCCGCCACGGCGAAGACCCGGCCAGG
>NZ_JOFX01000485.1 GCF_000719345.1 Streptomyces sp. NRRL F-2664 | reverse complement strand
GGCGCCGTCGGCGTCGGGCTCTTTGGCGTAGGCGCCGTCGCGGTAGTTGTCCGCGGTCCGCAGGGGCCGGCCCAGCGCGTCGAGGGTCTCGGTCACCCGACGGCCGTCAGGCGTGGCCGTGACCGTGACGGCCGGGGAGGGGTAGGCGATGCGGGTGGTCTGCGGCTTGCCGGAGTCCGGCAGCACCGTGTGCACAGACGGCCGACCCTGGCGGTCGTACTCCGTCCGCGAGACGACCCGCCCGCCCGGCCCCATCTCCTCCAGCACGGCTCCGGTGGCCAGGTCCACCACCCGCGAGGCGGAG
>NZ_JOFX01000484.1 GCF_000719345.1 Streptomyces sp. NRRL F-2664 | reverse complement strand
TGCGGGCAGGCTTGCCGCCCGCGAGCAGACGTCGTTCACCTACGACGGGTACGGGCAGCTGGCCTCGCAGACGGTCTCCTGGGCTGAGGGCGCCGGTGAGGAGGGCCGCGGGGAGGGGCCGGGCGAGCTGAAGACTGAGGTCACCCGCACGGTGGAGGACGGATGCCTGACCGAGACCACCACCGTGGCGCCCGGCACGGACGCCGAGACCTCCGCCTCGCGGGTGGTGGACCTGGCCACCGGGGCCGTGCTGGAGGAGGCCGGCCCCGGCGGGCGGGTCGTCTCGCGGACGGAGTACGACCAC
>NZ_JOFX01000483.1 GCF_000719345.1 Streptomyces sp. NRRL F-2664 | reverse complement strand
GGCGTCGGTGGCCGTCTCCAGCTGCCCGTGCTGGTTGTAGGTGCGGGAGACAGCCTTGCCGTCGGGGTAGGCGACGGATACCAGCCGGCCCTCGCCGTCATAGCGATAGGTGATGAGGGTGGCCTTCTTGGCGTCCGCGTCGTCGCGGGCGCCTTCCCACATGCCGGTGACCCGGTTCAGGCCGTCGTATTCCGTCTGCCGGACTGTGGTGGCCCCGCTGGCGTCGGTGACCGCGGAGGAGAGCAGCAGCCCGGTGTCCCCGTCGTAGGTATACGCGGTCGTGGAGACGGTGTCGCCGTCCTTG
>NZ_JOFX01000482.1 GCF_000719345.1 Streptomyces sp. NRRL F-2664 | reverse complement strand
AACGTGCACGGCCGGGCGGTCAACAACCTCGACGTCGAGCTGAAGTTCGGCAACAACTGGGTGAGCGACGCGATCAGCCGTCGGCTGCGCGAGGTCGCGGTGGGCCACGAGGAGTCCGCGGTCCACGGGATCGGTGACTTCATGCAGGTGCTCTTCGAGGTCGAGGAGACCATCCGCGAAGCGGCGCGGAACCTGGAGCGCGCCGACGACGAAGCAGCGGCCGCGTTCGGGGCGGCTGGGGAGGCCAAGGGCTGATGGGCGACAACAAGCACGGCGGCAATCACGGCGGCCAAGGCAACCAGGGC
>NZ_JOFX01000481.1 GCF_000719345.1 Streptomyces sp. NRRL F-2664 | reverse complement strand
CACCCGTCCGAAAGCGCCAGATCACGCCCTCGAACTGCTGGCGCAGCCGTTCGGGGTACGGGCCGTACCCGCCGACCGGCAGGTACGGCCCGATGAACTGCCACTCGGCATGCGTGAGTTGCGCTCGCGTCACACAACACGATCTACCGGATCCGGCGCGACCACGAGGCCGAAACCCGCAGATTGGTCACACCCCAATACGCTCCCTAGTTGTTGCAGCCGGGTCCGGTGGTGGGGTTGGTGCAGGTGTTGGTGCCGGTGCCGCCGTTGTTGGTGTTGAGGCCGGTGTTGCCGTTGAGGGTGTCG
>NZ_JOFX01000480.1 GCF_000719345.1 Streptomyces sp. NRRL F-2664 | reverse complement strand
GGCGGCAAGCCTGCCCGCACTGTCCGCAGTCCGGGTCACGGTGTGCGCGATGCTGCGCCGGTCCTTGCCGGGGGTGTTGACCGTCTCCTGCAGCACCTTGCCGTCCCGGCCGGTCACCTTCTGCGACAGCATCAGCCCGGTAGAACCGTTCTCGGTGTCGTAGGCGGTCTCGGTGGCGGTGCCGGCCTCATCCACCGTTTTCACCGGACGGCCGTAGGTGTCGTAGGCGGCGGCAGTCACGGTCTCCCGTTTCTGGCCGGCGCTGTTGTGGACGGTGCTGGCCTCGCGGACGGGCAGCGCCCAGTCC
>NZ_JOFX01000479.1 GCF_000719345.1 Streptomyces sp. NRRL F-2664 | reverse complement strand
GTTGCCGGCGGTGTCGAAGTACTGCACGGACCCGTCGGTGCGGTCGGTCAGCCGCCACTCGTAGCCGCGTCCGTCGACGCCGTCGCGGGCGGGCAGGCTTCCGCCGGGCACGTGCTCGAAGCGCACGCCCTCGCCGGGGAACCGCTTCAGGCCGGAGCCGGCACTGCCGGGGGCGCTGGCGGCGGGGTCGATGTCGTAGACCCCGCCTGCCACCACCGCACGGCCCTCTTCGGTGTCGACGAAGGGCAGGCCCAGGCCCATGCCCGCGCCCAGGCCCTGCCGGTCCACCCCCAGACCCGACAACTCC
>NZ_JOFX01000478.1 GCF_000719345.1 Streptomyces sp. NRRL F-2664 | reverse complement strand
GGACCGGCACGGCAACCGCACCGACTTCGCCTTCACCCCGGCCGGGGAGACCTGGCAGCTCACGTCTGTCACCGACCCCTACGGCGCCACCACAGAAGTGGCCTACGGCGACGGCCGGGTCGTCTTCACCGCCCCGGCCCGTTCCGGCGACGGCCACCGGCTGACGGCCGTCCTGGAGCTGCAGGACGGGCTGGTCCGCAAGGCGACCGCGGGGGACGGGGCGGTGACGGGGCTGGAGTACGGGCGGCCGCTGGCCGGACACGGCCCCGTCGTCACCAAGGTCGCCTCGCCCCTCGGCGCGGTGACC
>NZ_JOFX01000477.1 GCF_000719345.1 Streptomyces sp. NRRL F-2664 | reverse complement strand
CCCGTCGAAGACATCGTCCTCACCCGCGAAGCCGCCTCCCGCCCCGGTATAGGCGCGGCCCTCCTCCACTGCGGGGGAGAACCGCTGCTCGGGCGCGGCGAGCTCTCCCTTGTCGTCGAGGGTGCGCAGGCGGGTCGCGGCCAGCGCCGGGACGGGAGATCCGGGAATCTCCTCGTAGCCGATCTCGGTCACCGCGCCGAGGGGCGAGGTGACGCGGGTGATGACGGGGCCGTGTCCGGCCAGCGGCCGCCCGTACTCCAGCCCCGTCACCGCCCCGTCCCCGGCCGTGGCCTTGCGGACCAGCCCGTC
>NZ_JOFX01000476.1 GCF_000719345.1 Streptomyces sp. NRRL F-2664 | reverse complement strand
GCGCGAGGTCACCGTTTCCGCGTCCGTGCCGGGCGCCACGGTGGTGGTCTCGGTCAGGCGTCCGTCCTCCACGGTCCGGCTGACCTCAGTCTTCAGCTCGCCCGGCCCCTCACCCCGGCCCTCCTCACCGGCGCCGTCGGCCCAGCTGACCGTCCCGGAGGCAATCTGCCCGTACTTGTCGTAGGTGAAGGTGGTCTGCTCGCGGGCGGCGAGCTTCCCGGCGCTGTCTGCGGTGCGGGTGACGGTCCCGGTGACCGTGCGCCGGTCCGCAGCCAGGGTGTTGGAGGTCTCCTGCAGGACCTTGCCGTC
>NZ_JOFX01000475.1 GCF_000719345.1 Streptomyces sp. NRRL F-2664 | reverse complement strand
CGTCTTGCTGCCGTCCGCACCGGTGGCGGTGACCGTGGTGACGTCGCCGGCGGCATTGGCGGTGTAGGCGGTCGACCGCAGCACCGGCGCCTTCGCATCACCGCCGCCGTGCAGGACGGTGGAGATGAGCCGGCCGTAGGCGTCGTAGCCGTGCACGGTGTGCGTCGTCACCGGCGTGCCGCCGGCCTCCGCTCCACCGCTGCCGTCCGCGCTGGCACCCCCCTGCCCGCCGCTGCTGTCGGTAGTGCCGGCACCTTCCTGCCCGCCGGCTGCGGGGCGGGTGTCGGTGCGGGTGGCCAGGTCTCCGCG
>NZ_JOFX01000474.1 GCF_000719345.1 Streptomyces sp. NRRL F-2664 | reverse complement strand
TCGTAGGTGAGCGTGGTCTGCTCGCGGGCGGTGAGCTTCCCGCTGCTGTCCGCGGTGCGGGCGACGGTCGCGGTGACCGTGCGCCGGTCCGCAGCCAGGGTGTTGGAGGTCTCCTGCAGGACTTTGCCGTCCCGGTCGGTGGTCTTCTGCGACACGACCAGCCCGGTAGCACCCTCTTCGGGGTCGTACACGGTCTCAGTGACCGTCCCGGTCTCATCGGTGGTCTTCACCGCACGGCCGTAGGCGTCGTAGGCGGCGGCGGTCGCCACTTCGCGTTTCTGGCCGGCGGAGTTGTGGACGGTGCTGGCCT
>NZ_JOFX01000473.1 GCF_000719345.1 Streptomyces sp. NRRL F-2664 | reverse complement strand
CGTCAAAACCGCCACGGACATCGTGGCGGAAGCCGTCGCGCAGGGCGTGCTGGGCGCAGGCCAGGAGGATGCCGGCCTGGGCGAGGCCCGGGCCGTGTCCGTGCAGGACGCCGACACCGCGGCCCGGACCACCTCGGCGAGGGTGGTCTTCGCCGACGGCACCCCCGCCGCCGCCTCTGCCGCCCGGGCTGACGCGCTGGGCCGGACCCTGGCCTCAACCAGCGGCGAGGTCACGGC
Organism: Streptomyces sp. NRRL F-2664; assembly: GCF_000719345.1. Classification (GTDB taxonomy): domain Bacteria; phylum Actinomycetota; class Actinomycetes; order Streptomycetales; family Streptomycetaceae; genus Streptomyces. Next base: position 74 of record NZ_JOFX01000473.1, on the reverse strand, counting down.
GGTGCCCTCCTACGGTGCCGGCGGCATCCCGCAGAGCACGGTGCTGAGCCCGGCCGCACCGGAGACCTATCCGG
>NZ_JOFX01000472.1 GCF_000719345.1 Streptomyces sp. NRRL F-2664 | reverse complement strand
GGAGACCTCGGTGGTGTAGGTGAAGCCGGTCCGCTGGTCGAAGACATCGTCCTCACCCGCGAGTAGGCGATCTCGGTCACCGCGCCGAGGGGGGAGGCGACGCGGGTGATGACGGGGCCGTGTCCGGCCAGCGGCCGCCCGTACTCCAGCCCCGTCACCGCGCCGTCCCCGGCAGTGGCCTTGCGGACCAGGCCGTCTTCCAGTTCGAGGACGGCGGTGAGGCGGTGGCCGTCGCCGGAGCGCGGCGGTGCGGTGAACACGACCCGGCCGTCGCTGTAGGCGACTTCTGTGGCGGCGCCGTAGGGGTCGGTGACAGACGTGAGCTGCCAGGTCTCTCCGGCCGGGGTGAAGGCGAAGTCGGTGCGGTTGCCGTG
>NZ_JOFX01000471.1 GCF_000719345.1 Streptomyces sp. NRRL F-2664 | reverse complement strand
CACCGTCTCCACGACCGCGTATACCTACGACGGGGACACCGGGCTGCTGCTCTCCTCCGCGGTCACCGACGCCAGCGGGGCCACCACCGTCCGGCAGACCGAGTACGACGCCCTCAACCGGGTCACCGGCATGTGGGAAGGCGCCCGCGACGACGCGGACGCCAAGCAGAACACCCTCATCACCTACGCCTACGACGGCGAGGGCCGGCTGGTGTCGGTCGCCTACCCCGACGGGAAGGCTGTCTCCCGCGCCTACGACCAGCACGGGCAGCTGGAGACGGCCACCGACGCCGCCGGCGCCGTCACCGCCTAC
>NZ_JOFX01000470.1 GCF_000719345.1 Streptomyces sp. NRRL F-2664 | reverse complement strand
GGGGCCCAGGAGGGAGACCTCGGTGGTGTAGGTGAAGCCGGTCCGCTGGTCGAAGACATCGTCCTCACCCGCGAAACCGCCCCCCGCCCCCGTGTAGGCGCGCCCCTCCTCCACTGCGGGGGAGAACCGCTGCTCGGGTGCGGTGAGCTCGCCCTTGTCGTCGAGGGTGCGCAGGCGGGTCGCGGCCAGCGCCGGGACGGGAGATCCGGGGATTTCCTCGTAGGCGATCTCGGTGACGGCGCCGAGGGGGGAGGCGACGCGGGTGATGACGGGGCCGTGTCCGGCCAGCGGCCGCCCGTACTCCAGGGCCGTC
>NZ_JOFX01000469.1 GCF_000719345.1 Streptomyces sp. NRRL F-2664 | reverse complement strand
TATGCCGGGAGGCGGATGGTGGTGAGCCAGTCGTGCTCGGCCTCATACCGCTTCAGCCCGGCGGCCGGGTGGGTGTTGAGATTGTCCCAAATCACCACGGTCCGCCGAGCTGGATATGGGCCCTCACCAGCAGGTCGCGGTAGTCCTGCCAGGAGAAGCTCTTGCGGCGCCCTTGGGCAGGAGATGGTTGCGGGCCGGTAGATGAGACGGCTCTTCTCTCCGGATTTGTAGCAGCACAGCGCGGCGACCGAGGTCCGGCGGCGGGAGCGACCGCGGACGCGGGTGACGGGGGTGTGTCCGCGCCGGCCCCGGGT
>NZ_JOFX01000468.1 GCF_000719345.1 Streptomyces sp. NRRL F-2664 | reverse complement strand
TGCGGACCGCGGACAACTACCGCGACGGCGCCTACGCCAAAGAAGCGGACGCAGACGGTGCCCGGGTGCTGTCCGAGGCCGACTACTCCCAGTGGGCCCACTACAAGGTCACCACCACCGACCAGGCCGGCCGCAAAACCGTTGCCTCCACCGACCCCTGGGGCCACACCAGCAGCACCACCCGCCCCGACGGCACCACCGTGAAAACCGCAGCCGATGTTGTGGCTGAGGCCGTCACCCAGGGCGTCCTGGGCAAAGACCAGCAGGACGCCGGCCTGGGTGACGCGCGGGCGGTGTCGGTGCAGGACGCCGAC
>NZ_JOFX01000467.1 GCF_000719345.1 Streptomyces sp. NRRL F-2664 | reverse complement strand
TGGCAAGATAGGCGCATGGGCACCGAGGAGGACTGGCCGATCGAGCAGACGTGGTCACTGCGCAACACACATTGGCACGCCTATGTGGAGCACACGTCGCTCGACCACGCCTCCCCGCGCCAGGAGCGCCTGGAGCGGACGCCGGAAGAGGTCCTGACCACCCCGACCGAGGTCGCGGCGTGGCTGGAGGTCAACCTGCGGAGCGCGACGAAACCCGAGGAGGCCGGGAAGAAGCGGGCCAAGGACGAGCGGGACTTCTCCGACTCGAACCGGGTGCACGCCTCCCTCGCGTCCGCGGGCGAGAGCATCTACAC
>NZ_JOFX01000466.1 GCF_000719345.1 Streptomyces sp. NRRL F-2664 | reverse complement strand
GTTGGTGACCTTGAGCTTCGTCCCGACGGGGAAGGTGCCGCTGCTTGCCGCCGGCGGCCCGGCCTCGCCGGACAGGGTCACCGTCGACCCCGGGCACACGACCTCGCCGGCGGCCGGCGGCGCCTGTCCGCCCGGCGCCGCGGCCGGCCCGCTCGTCCTGGCCCCGCCGGCCGCGGGAGCCGCGGGAGCCGCGGGAGCCGGCGCGCTGCCGCCGCCCACGCGCTCGACGCGGGCCCGCCGGATGAGGTTCTTGCCGGGTTCGCGGACCTTGTCGAAGGCGGCGTTGTTGAGCAGGACGCAGCTGCCGGAGGGGCC
>NZ_JOFX01000465.1 GCF_000719345.1 Streptomyces sp. NRRL F-2664 | reverse complement strand
CGGGGGCGACCCCGCCCCCCGCAGTTTCGCGATCGGCCCCTATACAAACTCACCGTTTGTCGGGGCGTTTTCCCGCCCGCGCACCAACGCCGTCTCGTTCCGTGAAAACGATCGGGTTGCGCGCGCCCTGCTGACCCACCTGGCCGAGATCACCGCGGACCGGGTAGCATCGGGAAAAGCCGTCCCCACACGCCGGGATGCCTCGGATTCCGGGGCATCCGAAGCCGACGTCACGGACCGGAAAGTTCAGGAATTTTTTGCGGAAGCTCGATGACCCACTCTGTGGACACCCTGGTGATCGGCGGCGGTGCCATGG
>NZ_JOFX01000464.1 GCF_000719345.1 Streptomyces sp. NRRL F-2664 | reverse complement strand
CTCGGGCCTTCTCCGGGTCGGCGAGAGTGTCGGGCGCGAGGTGCATCCCGGCGGCGTCGTGGTGGGCATGGACAGAGGTTGAATCCACGCTGACAAGCGGTAAGTCCACCTCACTCCGCTTCGCGGCCTCCGCGATCGCACCCTCCAGCAGGGCCTCGGACACCCCCGCGCCCCTCCACGGACGGAACCGGTTGCGGACTGTCGGCCAGGCGCCGAACTCCTGAGGCATCTCCCTCCACTGGCCACCCGTCCGAAAGCGCCAGATCACGCCCTCGAACTGCTGGCGCAGCCGTTCGGGGTACGGGCCGTACCCGCCG
>NZ_JOFX01000463.1 GCF_000719345.1 Streptomyces sp. NRRL F-2664 | reverse complement strand
CTCGCCGTCGGGGCCCAGGAGGGAGACCTCGGTGGTGTAGGTGAAGCCGGTCCGCTGGTCGAAGACATCGTCCTCACCCGCGAAACCGCCCCCAGCCCCGGTATAGGCACGCCCCTCCTCGGCCCAGACGTTCATCCGCTGCTCGGGCGCGGCCAGCTCGCCGCGGTCGTCGAGGGTGCGCAGGCGGGTCGCGGCCAGCGCCGGGACGGGGGATCCGGGGATTTCCTCGTAGGCGATCTCGGTCACCGCGCCGAGGGGGGAGGCGACGCGGGTGATGACGGGGCCGTGTCCGGCCAGCGGCCGCCCGTACTCCAGCCC
>NZ_JOFX01000462.1 GCF_000719345.1 Streptomyces sp. NRRL F-2664 | reverse complement strand
GGTGGCGTTTGCGGACCGGCACGGCAACCGCACCGACTTCGCCTTCACCCCGGCCGGGGAGACCTGGCAGCTCACGTCTGTCACCGACCCCTACGGCGCTGCCACAGAAGTCGCCTACGGCGACGGCCGGGTCGTCTTCACCGCACCGGCCCGTTCCGGCGACGGGCACCGGCTGACGGCGGTCCTGGCGCTGGAGGACGGGCTGGTCCGCAAGGCCACGGCGGGGGACGGGGCGGTGACGGGGCTGGAGTACGGGCGGCCGCTGGCCGGACACGGCCCCGTCGTCACCAAGGTCGCCTCGCCCCTCGGCGCGGTGACC
>NZ_JOFX01000461.1 GCF_000719345.1 Streptomyces sp. NRRL F-2664 | reverse complement strand
GCGTCCGCCTCGGGGGCGGCCTGCTCCGCAGGGGTGGAGGTCTCGGCCGCAGCCTCCGGCTCGGCGCCCTGCTCCGCGGCCGGGGCCGCGTCCTGGGCCTGCGGCGCGTCCGCCTGGGCGGCCTCAGGCTCGGCGGCAACCGCCGGGGTGGCCTCCGGCTCGCCGGCTTCGGTCTGCGGCTCGGCCGCGACGGCGGTTTCCATCGACCCGGCGGGAGCGACGGCGTCCGCCTCGGGGGCGGCCTGCTCCGCAGGGGTGGAGGTCTCGGCCGCAGCCTCCGGCTCGGCGCCCTGCTCCGCGGCCGGGGCCGCGTCCTGGG
>NZ_JOFX01000460.1 GCF_000719345.1 Streptomyces sp. NRRL F-2664 | reverse complement strand
TCCGCTGCGCCTGCTCCAGGCGCGTGGCCAGCGGTTCGAGCTGCGCCTCGGTGGCCTGCTCCGGTTCCCGCGGCCACAGGTCTTTCGTCGCCCACCGGAGCGAGGCATCGACCTGCTCGTCCGGCGGCGGGTCCAGCAGCGGTACCGCGAACCGGCCCGCGGCGGCAGCTGCGAGGCGCTGCGCCTCGTAGTAGTCGGCGGCCAGCGACTGTGACGCCTGCCCGTACTGGCCTACCAGCTCACGTATCGCCTCGATCCAATCCGGCAGCGTCGCCCGCAGCCGCGACGGGACGATCAGCCGTCGGAGCCTGCGCATATCC
>NZ_JOFX01000459.1 GCF_000719345.1 Streptomyces sp. NRRL F-2664 | reverse complement strand
GGCGGCCGCTGGCCGGACACGGCCCCGTCGTCACCCGCGTCGCCTCGCCCCTCGGCGCGGTGACCGAGATCGCCTACGAGGAAATTCCCGGATCGCCCGTCCCGGCGCTGGCCGCGACCCGCCTGCGCACCCTCGACGACCGCGGTGAACTGGCCGCGCCCGAGCAGCGGTTCTCCCCCGCAGTGGAGGAGGGCCGGGCCTATACCGGTGCGGGGGGCGGCTTCGCGGGTGAGGACGATGTCTTCGACCAGCGGACCGGCTTCACCTACACCACCGAGGTCTCCCTCCTGGGCCCCGACGGCGAGCCGGAGCGCAGGGTG
>NZ_JOFX01000458.1 GCF_000719345.1 Streptomyces sp. NRRL F-2664 | reverse complement strand
TCACGTTGTCATCGAGAGTGAGGCCGACAGACCCTGGCACCCCGAACATCGACCGGCGTGTCACCCGCCCCGGCGAACGTTCGTGGCCAACGCACTAGCTCGTCACCGAAGACGACAGCCTCCAGATACTTTCTCGTGTGGCTGCGTCCGTGGGTGGCCAGCGCATCCACCCTGCGCGGCGCCTCATCACCCTGACTCCAGGAATGTTGGAAGACGTCATAGTGAGCTTGTTCCGCTTTGGCGGACACTTTTGGTGTGTGGTCAGGCCGCCAAGGCGGTCTCGTATTCGGCAGGGCTGCGGTAGCCGAGGCTGCTGTGGA
>NZ_JOFX01000457.1 GCF_000719345.1 Streptomyces sp. NRRL F-2664 | reverse complement strand
TTGACCGACCGCCCCGTCCCGGAAAGCCGAAAGACTGCCGGGAAACCCCCAGAAGAACGGGCCGGGTGATCCAGGCCCTGGGCGCTGCACGTTGTCCTGTCGGACGGGAGTGCAGGTGCGCCTCAAATCGCTACGCGCTCCTGCGGGTAGGCGGCTGCGAGCCCGCTTGGGCTGGGCATAAGCCGCCACAGATCGCTAGGCACTCCTGCCAGACGGCGTCAGCAGGCCCCTGGGGCTGGGCATAAGCCGCCATCGATCGCTACGCGCTCCTGCCGGACGGCGTCCGCGGCTCTCTTGGGCTGGTCATAGGCCGCCATCGA
>NZ_JOFX01000456.1 GCF_000719345.1 Streptomyces sp. NRRL F-2664 | reverse complement strand
GAAACCGTGTACACGTACAACAGCCGCGGAGACCTGGCCACCCGCACCGACACCCGCCCCACCACCAGCCCCGCTCCCGCCCCCACCAGCCCCGCTCCCGGCGGCGACAACAGCGGCGGCGGTGCGGGCAGCGGCGGGCAGGAGGGTGCCAGCGGGGACGGCAGCAGCGGGCACAGCGGAGAGGGGGCCGCTGGCACCCCGCCCGCCACGACGCACACCGTGCACGGCTACGACGCCTACGGCCGGCTCACCTCCACCGTCCTGCACGGCGGCGGCGACGCGAAGGCGCCGGTGCTGCGGTCGACCGCCTACACCGCCAAC
>NZ_JOFX01000455.1 GCF_000719345.1 Streptomyces sp. NRRL F-2664 | reverse complement strand
TGAACTTGATTGGGTGATGTCGGTTCCGTTCGCCTGACAGTTGGGTGTCGGCACCGATAGCTCTGGGGTGTGAGGTACGCGCAGGGCGGCGGACTGACCGACGCCGAGAGAACCAGGCGGGAGCAGCGTGCGGTCGGTCGAGCGGTGGCGCCGGGCCTGGCGCGAGCGCGGCCAGGGCGGGGTCCTGTCGTAGGGGTCGCCGGGAGGACCTCGACTCAGTGACGCCCAGATCGCCAGGCTGGAGCGGGAGTTGGAACGTGGGCCGCTGGCTCACGGCTGGGCGGACCAGCGGTGGACCCTGGCACGGATCAAGACGCTGATCGGCCGGCTCTTCCACGTCTCCTACACGGTCGAGGGCACCTGGCGGCTGCTGAAGCGCCACGGCTGGAGCTGGCAGCAGCCCACCAGGCGCGCGATCGAGCGCGATGACGACGCGGTCGAGGT
>NZ_JOFX01000454.1 GCF_000719345.1 Streptomyces sp. NRRL F-2664 | reverse complement strand
TCGATGGCGGCCTATGACCAGCCCAAGAGAGCCGCGGACGCCGTCCGGCAGGAGCGCGTAGCGATCGATGGCGGCTTATGCCCAGCCCCAGGGGCCTGCGGCCGCCGTCAGGCAGAAGCGCGTAGCGATCTGTGGCGGCTTATGCCCAGCCCAAGCGGGCTCGCAGCCGCCTACCCGCAGGAGCGCGTAGCGATCGGGGGCGCACCTGCACTCCCGTCCGGCAGGACAACGTGCACTGCCCCCTATCGGGATCACCCGGCCCGTTCTTCTGGGGGGTTCCCGGCAGTCTTTCGGCTTTCCGGGACGGGGCGGTCGGTCAAGG
>NZ_JOFX01000453.1 GCF_000719345.1 Streptomyces sp. NRRL F-2664 | reverse complement strand
CTGGCGCAGGACCCAGGTCAGCGCGGTCCCGAAGGATCCCGTGCACTCGACCCCCGCCCGGTACAGAACACCGAACGACCCTCCCCAGGCGAGCAGTTGGCAATAGCCGACGGCGGTGGTCGGGAACGCGAGCGAGGCGCCCAGGGTGGTGATGGCAGCGGCGACGTGGCTGTCCTTGCGGGTGTCAACCCCGAGGATCACCTCCTCCGCCGCCCGAGGGAACCTGCTGCGCGGACAGCGTCGGCCGGGGCATGCTGGTGACGGTCACGAGGCTCCTTGGACTGGTGCTGGTGGCTGACACCGGTCCGGTGGACGGCCAGAA
>NZ_JOFX01000452.1 GCF_000719345.1 Streptomyces sp. NRRL F-2664 | reverse complement strand
ATGTGTATAAGAGACAGGTTCACCGCGGTCGCGGCCACGTCGAGCAGCACCTCGCCCGGTCCGGGTTCGGGGTCCCGAACCTCCGTCCACGCCAGCACGTCCGGGCCGCCGGGTTCACGAATGGTGATCGCGCGCATGGGTCGACGGTAATCCGGTCGCCGCGCGGACGCGTGATTCCCGCCACGAGTCGGGTGTGGGCGGTATCACACCGTGCCTGTGGCTGCTCATCAGCGAAAGACCCTCCGACTGACGGATTGCGTTCGACCCCGTGACTTGTGAGGGTGCGGCATCCGAGTGAAGGGGAACTCGCTCATGTCAGGTAG
>NZ_JOFX01000451.1 GCF_000719345.1 Streptomyces sp. NRRL F-2664 | reverse complement strand
CTCGGTGACCGTCCCGGTCTCGTCGGTGGTCTTCACCGCACGCCCGTAGCTGTCGTAGGCGGCGGCGGTCGCCACTTCCCGTTTCTGGCCGGCGCTGTTTTGGACGGTGCTGGCCTCGCGCACCGGCAGCGCCCAGTCCGCGGGCAGCTCCGCATCCCGGGGCGGCGGCACGGGGCTTGCGGGGTCCTGCTGCCAGCTGTAGCCCCGTACCAGTTCCCCGGCGGGCCGGTTGCCGAGGGCGGAGGTGTAGACCTGCTGGGAGGTCAGGAGGTGGAGGCTGTTGTAGTGGGAGACCACCCTGCGCTCCGGCTCGCCGTCCGGGCCC
>NZ_JOFX01000450.1 GCF_000719345.1 Streptomyces sp. NRRL F-2664 | reverse complement strand
GTTTGCGCTGGCTCTGTCGTATGACCAGGAGTTGTCGGGTCTGGGGGTGGACCGGCAGGGCCTGGGCGCGGGCATGGGCCTGGGCCTGCCCTTCGTCGATACCGAAGAGGGCCGCGTTGTGGCCGTCGGCGGGGTCTACGAGATCGACCCCGCCGCCAGCGCCCCCGGCAGTGCCGGCTCGGGCCTGAAGCGGTTCCCCGGCGAGGGCGTGCGCTTCGAGCACGTGCCCGGCGGCAGCCTGCCCGCCCGCGACGGCGTCGACGGACGCGGCTACGAGTGGCGGCTGACCGACCGCACCGACGGGTCCGTGCAGTACTTCGACACCGCC
>NZ_JOFX01000449.1 GCF_000719345.1 Streptomyces sp. NRRL F-2664 | reverse complement strand
CAGCCGGAAAACCACCGAGACCACCAACAGCCGGAAAACCACCGAGACCACCAACCCCGACGGCACCCGCACCACCGTCCTCTTCCACTACACCCCCGACGGCGCCATCGCCAACGACACCCACACAGGCGCGGGCAGCGGCGGCCAGCCGCGCACCGGCAGCTACCTCACCGGGCCCGCAGGCGGCCGCGAGGCACGCACCCTCACCGGCACCCCCGGCGCAGCCCGGTACCTCCACGCCGACCGCCGCGGCAACACCGTCCTCGAGACCGGGCAGTCAGCCCAGGCGCTCACCGCCCGCGCCTACACCGACTACGGCCGGGAAACCCGCCCCGACGGCACACCCGCACCCGCCGC
>NZ_JOFX01000448.1 GCF_000719345.1 Streptomyces sp. NRRL F-2664 | reverse complement strand
ACCTCCACCCCTGCGGAGCAGGCCGCCCCCGAGGCGGACGCCGCCGCTCCCGCCGGGTCGACGGAGACCGCCGTCGCCACCGAGCCGCAGCCCGAAGCCAGCGAGCCGGAGACCGCCGCAGCGGCAGCGCCGCAGGCACAGGACGCGGCCGCGGAGCAGGCCACCGAGCCCGTAGTCGACGCCGCCGCGCAGGCCGACACCGCCGTCGCAGCACCGCCGCAGGCGGAAGCGCAGGACGCGGCCCCGGCCGCGGAGCAGGGCGCCGAGCCGGAGGCTGCGGCCGAGACCTCCACCCCTGCGGAGCAGGCCGCCCCCGAGGCGGACGCCGCC
>NZ_JOFX01000447.1 GCF_000719345.1 Streptomyces sp. NRRL F-2664 | reverse complement strand
GTCACGTACGGAGTACGACCGCCAGGGCCGGCCGTCTGTGCACACGGTGCTGCCGGACTCCGACAAGCCGCAGACCACCCGCATCGCCTACCCCTCCCCCACTACCACGGTGACCGCCACCCCCGACGGGCGTCGGGTGACGGAGACCCTCGACGCGCTGGGCCGCCCGCTGCGGACCGCGGACAACTACCGCGACGGTGCCTACGCCAAAGAGCCCGACGCCGACGGCGCCCGGGTGCTGGCCGCAGCCGACTACTCCCAGTGGGCCCATTACAAGGTCACCACCACCGACCAGGCCGGCCGCAGAACCGTTGCCTCCACCGACCCGTGG
>NZ_JOFX01000446.1 GCF_000719345.1 Streptomyces sp. NRRL F-2664 | reverse complement strand
TTCTGGCCGTCCACCGGACCGGTGTCAGCCACCAGCACCAGTCCAAGGAGCCTCGTGACCGTCACCAGCATGCCCCGGCCGACGCTGTCCGCGCAGCAGCTTCCCTCGGGCGGCGGAGGAGGTGATCCTCGGGGTGGACACCCGCAAGGACAGCCACGTCGCCGCTGCCATCACCACCCTGGGCGCCTCGCTCGCCCGCCAGGAGTTCCCGACCACCGCCGTCGGCTATTGGCAACTGCTCGCCTGGGGAGGGTCGTTCGGTGTTCTGTACCGGGCGGGGGTCGAGTGCACGGGATCCTTCGGGACCGCGCTGACCTGGGTCCTGCGCCAG
>NZ_JOFX01000445.1 GCF_000719345.1 Streptomyces sp. NRRL F-2664 | reverse complement strand
CCCGGCAAGGACCGGCGCAGCATCGCGCACACCGTGACCCGGACTGCGGACAGTGCGGGCAGGCTTGCCGCCCGCGAGCAGACGTCGTTCACCTACGACAAGTACGGGCAGACTGCCTCCCAGACGGTCAGCTGGGCCGAACCATGGCGCCCGGCACCGACGCCGAAACCACCACCACCCGCGTGACGGACCTGGCCACCGGGGCCGTGCTGGAGGAGGCCGGCCCCGGCGGGCGGGTCACCGCACGCACCGAGTACGACCACCAGGGCCGACCCACCGCGCACACCCTCCTGCCCGACTCCGGCAAGCCCCAGACCACCGCCTTCTCCTACCCCGCCCCCACCGTGACGGTCACCGCCACCCCCGACGGC
>NZ_JOFX01000444.1 GCF_000719345.1 Streptomyces sp. NRRL F-2664 | reverse complement strand
CGCCCGTCCTGAACGGTGCGGCTGACCTCAGTCTTCAGCTCGCCCGGCCCCTCGCCCCGGCCCTCCTCACCCGCGCCCTCAGCCCAGGAGACCGTCTGCGAGGCGGCCTGCCCGTACTCGTCGTACCCGAATGTGGTCTGCTCTCGGGCGGCGAGCTTCCCGCTGCTGTCTGCGGTGCGGGTGACGGTCCCGGTGACCGTGCGCCGGTCCGCGGAAAGGGTGTTGGAGGTCTCCTGCAGCACCTTGCCGTCCCGGCCGGTGGTCTTCTGCGACACGACCAGCCCGGTAGCACCCTCTTCGGGGTCGTACACGGTCTCGGTGACCGTGCCCGTCT
>NZ_JOFX01000443.1 GCF_000719345.1 Streptomyces sp. NRRL F-2664 | reverse complement strand
CACGGCAACCGCACCGACTTCGCCTTCACCCCGGCCGGAGAGACCTGGCAGCTCACGTGCTGACGGCGGTCCTGGAGCTGGAGGACGGGCTGGTCCGCAAGGCGACCGCGGGGGACGGGGCGGTGACGGGGCTGGAGTACGGGCGGCCGCTGGCCGGGCACGGCCCCGTCGTCACCCGCGTCGCCTCGCCCCTCGGCGCGGTGACCGAGATCGCCTACGAGGAGGTTCCCGGCTCGCCCGTGCCGGCGCTGGCGGCGACCCGCCTGCGCACCCTCGACGACCGCGGTGAGCTGGCCGCACCCGAGCAGCGGTTCTCCCCCGCAGTGGAGGAGGGGCGTGCCTACACGGGTGCGGGGGGCGGTTTCGCGGGTGAGGACGATGTCTTCGACCAG
>NZ_JOFX01000442.1 GCF_000719345.1 Streptomyces sp. NRRL F-2664 | reverse complement strand
TCGACTGGCCATCGGAGGCGGGAGCGGGCTCGGTTGACGCGCTTCTGTCTGGGTGTGGGGTCCTTTCCCGGTTTGCGGCGGTGGGGAACGGCGACGGTGTCGCCGGCTCCCTGGTAGGCCTGGTCGGCGAGGACTGGAATGCCGAGGCGGACGCGGGTGGCGATGGTCCTGTGCCAGGGGGCAGCGGTGAGATCATGGACGCGGCCCGCCAGTGCCGGTGGGATCCAGACCAGCGTTGCGTCCGGGGCCGTCACCACCGAAGGTTCACCCCATGCCGCCGGTGCTTGCCCGAGTAGTGCGCGCGTCCGTCGCCGGACCGGCCACACTCGGCGGGG
>NZ_JOFX01000441.1 GCF_000719345.1 Streptomyces sp. NRRL F-2664 | reverse complement strand
CGGGTGACGGTCCCGGTGACCGTGCGCCGGTCCGCAGCCAGGGTGTTGGAGGTCTCCTGCAGGACCTTGCCGTCCCGGCCGGTGGTCTTCTGCGACACGGCCAGCCCGGTAGCGCCCTCTTCGGGGTCGTACACGGTCTCGGTGACCGTGCCGGTCTCGTCGGTGGTCTTCACCGCACGGCCGTAGCTGTCGTATGCGGCGGCGGTCGCCACTTCGCGTTTCTGGCCGGCGCTGTTGTGGACGGTGCTGGCCTCGCGCACGGGCAGCGCCCAGTCCGCGGGCGCCTCAGTGCTCCGTGAAGGCCGCCGGACTGTCGCCCAGTTGGTCCCGGAGCC
>NZ_JOFX01000440.1 GCF_000719345.1 Streptomyces sp. NRRL F-2664 | reverse complement strand
CCCAGGCACTAGGGGCTGTCCGATGGGTCGTGTGAGCTGATCAGGGCCGTGGCATAGGCGCAGATGAGCTTCTCCCGAGGCGCCGTCGTCGGGCTCGCCCGCACGGAGAGCTCGTCGCCAATCCGCCCGTCCTTGCCTGCGTCGGCCGGTTGAGGAATTTGGTTGCGGTGGATCAGGCGGATGCGGTCATACTCCGGGATGAGTAGAGACGCCGAGGTCATCGTGCTAGCCCGCTGGTCGGACGAGGTGATGGAACCGCTGACCCAGGACGACCCGGAACGCACGTGGCCAGGTCGCTTCGTCCCGATAGCGGGGCAGTGGGGCTACGAGTTCGGG
>NZ_JOFX01000439.1 GCF_000719345.1 Streptomyces sp. NRRL F-2664 | reverse complement strand
GTGGGAGACCACCCTGCGCTCCGCCTCGCCGTCGGGGCCCAGGAGGGAGACCTCGGTGGTGTAGGTGAAGCCGGTCCGCTGGTCGAAGACATCGTCCTCGCCCGCGAAACCGCCCCCCGCACCCGTATAGGCGCGGCCCTCCTCCACTGCGGGGGAGAACCGCTGCTCGGGTGCGGCCAGTTCGCCCTTGTCGTCGAGGGTGCGCAGGCGGGTCGCGGCCAGCGCCGGGACGGGGGATCCGGGGATCTCCTCGTAGGCGATCTCGGTCACCGCGCCGAGGGGCGAGGCGACGCGGGTGACGACGGGGCCGTGTCCGGCCAGCGGCCGCCCGTACTCC
>NZ_JOFX01000438.1 GCF_000719345.1 Streptomyces sp. NRRL F-2664 | reverse complement strand
CCTCGGAGCACGGGCGGCAGCTCAGCACCACGAGCACGCAACGCGGTCGTGTCGAGCAGCACGGGGAGCAGCAGCGCGTCGTCGGCCCCGAGGGCGGCGTCGAACAGGGCCAGTCCCTGCTCGACGGTCAGGGGCGTGGCTCCGGAGGCGGCGATCCGCTGGACGTCGGTGTCCGAGAGGGTGGCGGTCATGCCGCCGCTCGGGGCCCAGGCGCCCCAGGCCAGGGAGTGGGCGGGCAGGCCCTGTGCCGTACGGTGGCGGGCCAGTGCGTCGAGGAAGACGTTGCCCGCGGCGTAGTTGCCCTGGCCGGGTGCGCCGAGGGTGCCGGCGCCGGAGGAG
>NZ_JOFX01000437.1 GCF_000719345.1 Streptomyces sp. NRRL F-2664 | reverse complement strand
TCGACCGCTCGGCATCAGAGAGCACCACCGGCGGGATCTTCGGTCCAGGACGACTCACACCAGACCAACGACGAATCTCCGACTCAGGACACTAGCCTCGATGTTTCGGTTCGGGCGATGAGGCGTTTCTGATCGTCTGTAGTCGGGTGGCCGACCTGGTTTCGGTGTTTGGGCATGGCGGAGTCCCGGTGCGGTGGTCGGGTTCTCGAGGGTCTTTCGGGTCGTGGGCGGTCGGGGGTTGGCCGGTCGGCCGGCGGGTCGGGGCAGTGCGGCGGGACGGTGGAAGGCCGTGGTCAGTTCGTGTCTCCGGGGCCGGGTCGCCGATATCCGCAAGCGCAG
>NZ_JOFX01000436.1 GCF_000719345.1 Streptomyces sp. NRRL F-2664 | reverse complement strand
AGGCCAACACGGCGCCGGAACCGCGACTCATGCACCACTACTCACACCAGCCTCAGTGGTCCCAGCCAAACCAGAGCGCAGACCCATATAAAGAACCCCAAATATGGGCTAAACGCCCTCTGAGTGTCTGTCTGGCAAGGCGCCGGGCGCATGGTGGCGGTCTGCTCGCTGCAAGAGACCCGGAGCTGGACGGTGCAGGAGTGCGCTGCACAACCGACTGGCAGCAGGTGCTGGGATGGGCCGACGAGGCCGGGACTGTGGCCGGTTGCCCGGGGGCTCCCCTCCGGCCGCGTCATTAACCTTTCAGCACATCATCCCCGCACGGCGGCCCCGCCTGCCG
>NZ_JOFX01000435.1 GCF_000719345.1 Streptomyces sp. NRRL F-2664 | reverse complement strand
CTGGTCCAGCAGTGTCGGCGGAAGGTTTCTGCGCCCCCAGCTCCAGTCCGGACGGACTGCGGCCGCGTGAGAGAGGAGCGCCCAACACCCTGGGCGGCCAATGCCCAACCCAGGAGACTCGCGGCCGCCGTCCGACAGGAGCGCGTAGCGATCGATGGCGGCTTATGCCCAGCCCACGCCGCCTGCTGACGCCGTCTGGCAGGAGCGCGTAGCGATTTGGGGCGAACCGGGCTCCCGCCCGGCGGGACAAAGTGCACCGCCCCCAATCGGGATCACCCGGCCCGTTCTTCTGGGGGCTTCCCGGCAGTCTTTCGGCTTTCCGGGACGGGGCGGTCGGTCAAGG
>NZ_JOFX01000434.1 GCF_000719345.1 Streptomyces sp. NRRL F-2664 | reverse complement strand
GGGGCTGGAGTACGGGCGGCCGCTGGCCGGACACGGCCCCGTCATCACCCGCGTCGCCTCCCCCCTCGGCGCGGTGACCGAGATCGCCTACGAGGAGATTCCCGGATCTCCCGTCCCGGCGCTGGCCGCGACCCGCCTGCGCACCCTCGACGACAAGGGCGAGCTGGCCGCGCCCGAGCAGCGGTTCTCCCCCGCAGTGGAGGAGGGCCGCGCCTATACCGGGGCGGGGGGCGGCTTCGCGGGCGAGGACGATGTCTTCGACCAGCGGACCGGTTTCACCTACACCACCGAGGTCTCCCTCCTGGGCCCCGACGGCGAGCCGGAGCGCAGGGTGGTCTCCCAC
>NZ_JOFX01000433.1 GCF_000719345.1 Streptomyces sp. NRRL F-2664 | reverse complement strand
AAGTGGGCCAACGCCTGCCGATTGCCGTCCTCACCCAGCCGGGCGGCCATCGGCTCCACCCACTTCCCCCCGCCGTCCACCACCACACCACCCCGGATTGATCGGCTACACCACTCCACGGGACACGACCGAACAGACGCCAGTCGACAGCCGCAGAGGCGTGGTCGGGGGCCGGGTGCAGCGAGACACCGGCCTGGCAGTTGGTGACCTTGCCCGCCGTGCCGGTGTACTGCCGTGCCACACCCGCCGACGCGTCCCCGTCCTTGAGGAAGCCGGTCTCATCAAGGATCAGCGCGGCGGGTTTGATCACCGGCTGCATCCTCCACGCCAGCCTCGCCCGTAC
>NZ_JOFX01000432.1 GCF_000719345.1 Streptomyces sp. NRRL F-2664 | reverse complement strand
CGGCCGGCCCCGCACACGGCCGGATCACGTCCTGGCAGACAAGGCCTACACCTCCCGCAAAAACCGTCGCCACCTGCGACGGCGCGGCATCCGGCACACCATCCCAGAACGCCTCGACCAGCAACGACACCGCAAGAACCGAGGCTCCCGAGGCGGGCGACCCACAGGCTTCGACAGCGAACGCTACAAGAAGCGCAACACCGTCGAACGAGCGATCAACCGGCTCAAAGGCTTCCGCGCCGTAGCCACCCGCTACGAAAAACGGGCCTACATCTCCCTCGGCACCGTCACCCTCGCAGCCCTCATCATCTGGCTCCGCACATGATCCGAGAAACACTGCCTAA
>NZ_JOFX01000431.1 GCF_000719345.1 Streptomyces sp. NRRL F-2664 | reverse complement strand
CCGTGTGGTGTCCTCCACCAGCGGCGAAGTCACCGCCGCACCCTCCTACGGCACGGGCGGCATCCCGCACAGCACGGTCCTGAACCCGGCCGCACCGGATGTGTATCCGGGGCAGGAGTTCACCGCAGCCCTCACCCGCGACCTCGCCGGACGCCAGACGGCCAAGACCCTCACCCAGGGCGATCCCGGACAGGGCGACACCCGCACCGGCACGGCCAACACCTATGACGCGGCCGGGCGCCTGGCGTCCCAGACCGACCAGCTCGGCAACACCACCGCCTACACCTACACCGCCCACGGGCAGATAGCCGAAGCGGCCGTCAAGACCAAGGACGGCGACACCGTC
>NZ_JOFX01000430.1 GCF_000719345.1 Streptomyces sp. NRRL F-2664 | reverse complement strand
AAAAGCGGGACCAGGTCGCCAACCGGAAGAAGAAGGGCGCACGAGGCGGCCGGCCCGTCAGTCATGACGCCGACCTCTGCAAGGAACGGAACACGGTCGAGCGCCTGATCAACAGACTGAAGGCCTGGCGGGGCATCGCCACCCGGTTCGACAACACACCCGAGAGCTACCTCGCCGGCCTCCAGCTCCGCGCTTCGATGATCTAGATCAAGAACCTCACCACTCCTTGATCACGACCCAATACGCTCCCTAGTGCGTTGGCCACGAACGTTCGCCGGGGCGGGTGACACGCCGGTCGATGTTCGGGGTGCCAGGGTCTGTCGGCCTCACTCTCGATGACAACGTGAT
>NZ_JOFX01000429.1 GCF_000719345.1 Streptomyces sp. NRRL F-2664 | reverse complement strand
GTCCACAGTGCCGCCGAGGCTGCCGGGGAGAGGGCGAGGTCCCAGGACTGCTGGAAGCTCGGCGCCTCGGAGACCATGTCGCTCAGGGTGGTGGCGAAGTGGCCCTTAACCTTGGTGGCGGCATCGGTCAGCGGGGGGATGTTCCCGGCGTCGGTCATGGTCTTGACGTAGCTGTCGTTCCACACGTCCGAGGTGATGTAGTCCAGGGCCTTCTTGGCCTGGACATCGGTGGCCTTGGCCGAGATCGACCAGTACACCGAGGGGTTACCGGCGAGCGACTTGGGGTCGCCCTTGCCGCCATCCACCGCGGGGAAGGCGGCGTAGCCGAGCTTGCCGTCGGACTCGAACTTG
>NZ_JOFX01000428.1 GCF_000719345.1 Streptomyces sp. NRRL F-2664 | reverse complement strand
TCCGCATCCCGGGGCGGGGGCACGGGGCTTGCGGGGTCCTGCTGCCAACTGTAGCCGCGCACCAGTTCCCCGGCGGTGCGGTTGCCGAGGGCGGAGGTGTAGACCTGCTGGGAGGTGAGGAGGTGGAGGCTGTTGTAGCGGGAGACCACCCGCCGCTCGGCCTCCCCGTCCGGGCCCAGGAGGGAGACCTCGGTGGTGTAGGTGAAACCGGTCCGCTGGTCGAAGACATCGTCCTCACCCGCGAAACCGCCCCCCGCCCCGGTGTAGGCGCGGCCCCCCTCGGCCCAGACGTTCATCCGCTGCTCGGGCGCGGCCAGCTCACCGCGGTCGTCGAGGGTGCGCAGGCGGGTCGC
>NZ_JOFX01000427.1 GCF_000719345.1 Streptomyces sp. NRRL F-2664 | reverse complement strand
GCTTCGCGATGGAGCTTCGCTCCACCCTTGACCGACCGCCCCGTCCCGGAAAGCCGAAAGACTGCCGGGAAGCCCCCAGAAGAACGGGCCGGGTGTCCGAAAGCTCTCGGGCACGTTGTCCTGCCGGGCGGGAGCCCCCAGTGCGCCCCCAATCGCTACGCGCTCCTGACGGAGGGCGGCTGCGAGCCCCGTGGGCTGGGCATAAGCCGCCATCGATCGCTACGCGCTCCTGTCGGACGGCGTCCGCAGCTTTCTTGGGCTGGGCATAGGCCGCCATCGATCCCAAGCGCTCCTCGATCACGCGTCCACAAGTTGTTCGGGGCGGGGCATAGGCCGCCCAGTGTGTTGGGCGCT
>NZ_JOFX01000426.1 GCF_000719345.1 Streptomyces sp. NRRL F-2664 | reverse complement strand
CCCCCGGGCTGATCAAACCGAACAGTCTTGTTATGTACGGTCATCCGAGGTCATCGGACGCCCCGAACCGAGTCGCTAGTTGGTGGTGCCGGTGCCGCCGTTTTCCAGGGCGGTATTCAGCAGCTTGCGGGCACGGCCCACCATTTCGGCGGGCACCACCAGGGAGTACGACGCGGCGACGATCTGCATGACCGAGGTGAAGTCCTTGCGCCGGCGGCGGGCGGAGAAGGTAAAGAGGGAGAACAGCATGCCGAAGCCGGCACCGAGGAATACGGCGGCAGCGACGATCCCGAGGTTCAGGGTGGGGTTCATGATGACCAGGATCAGGCCCAGGAAGATTCCCATCCAACCACC
>NZ_JOFX01000425.1 GCF_000719345.1 Streptomyces sp. NRRL F-2664 | reverse complement strand
GTTGCCGGCGGTGTCGAAGTACTGCACGGACCCGTCGGTGCGGTCGGTCAGCCGCCACTCGTAGCCGCGTCCGTCGACGCCGTCGCGGGCGGGCAGGCTCCCGCCGGGCACGTGCTCGAAGCGCACCCCCTCCCCGGGGAACCGCTTCAGACCGGAGCCGGCACCGCCGGGGGCACTAGCGGCGGGGTCGACCTCCCACACCCCGCCGGCGGCCACAACGCGGCCCTCTTCGGTATCGACGAAGGGCAGGCCCAAACCCATGCCCGCGCCCAGGCCCTGCCGGTCCACCCCCAGACCCGACAACTCCTGGTCATACGACAGTGATAGCCCGAACCCCGCCTCCCCCCGCCCCGCC
>NZ_JOFX01000424.1 GCF_000719345.1 Streptomyces sp. NRRL F-2664 | reverse complement strand
GTCGGCGAAGACGACCTTCGCCGAGGTGGTCCGGGCCGCGGTGTCGGCGTCCTGCACGGACACGGCCCGGGCCTCGCCCAGGCCGGCATCCTCCTGGTCGCTGCCCAGCACGCCCTGCGCGACCGCCTCGCCGACGATGTCGGCTGCGGTCTTGACGGTGGTGCCGTCGGGGCCGGTCACACTGCTGGTGTGCCCCCACGGGTCGGTGGAGGAGACCGTCTTGCGTCCGGCCTGGTCGGTCATGGTGACCTTGTAGTGGGCCCACTGGGAGTAGTCGGCTGCGGCCAGCACCCGCGCGCCGTCGGCGTCGGGCTCTTTGGCGTAGGCGCCGTCGCGGTAGTTGTCCGCGGTCCGC
>NZ_JOFX01000423.1 GCF_000719345.1 Streptomyces sp. NRRL F-2664 | reverse complement strand
GAGGTCTCGTGGGCTCGGAGATGTGTATAAGAGACAGGTTGGGGGGTGGGGGTACGGGTGCCCGTGCACTCGGGGCTCCACATCCGCGGCTCCCCGCTACGGCCGGTGGTGGGGGCGGAGGCGGGGGCGGGGGCGGGTTGCCTGCGGCGGGATCCGAGGGCGGTGTTTCGGTGGGGCGGTATCAGGAACGGTCTGGGGGTTTCCCGTCAGTCCCATCGTCCTTCCGTGCCGGGCCGGTCCGTCAAGGGCGCTCCCCTCGGTCGCGTCGCTTCGCGATGGAGCTTCGCTCCACCCTTGACCGACCGCCCCGTCCCGGAAAGCCGAAAGACTGCCGGGAACCCCCCAGAAGAACGGG
>NZ_JOFX01000422.1 GCF_000719345.1 Streptomyces sp. NRRL F-2664 | reverse complement strand
TCGGATTTCCTGCCCCCGGGCGGTTCCCGCCAAGCGGCATCGGGTCCGGCGCAGGTGGTGGTTTCCTACACCGTCGCGGACCTGGAGATCACCACCGCGAGCCCGCTGCCCAACGCCACCGTCGGCCAGCCGTACTCGGCCGTGATTG
The DNA here is from genome assembly GCF_000719345.1 of Streptomyces sp. NRRL F-2664. Taxonomy (GTDB): domain Bacteria; phylum Actinomycetota; class Actinomycetes; order Streptomycetales; family Streptomycetaceae; genus Streptomyces. The sequence continues at coordinate 209 of NZ_JOFX01000422.1, read as the reverse complement.
AAACCGTTGGCGGAACCGGGCAAGCCGCCTTCACGGTCACCGGCGGCACCCTGCCGCCCGGACTGGCCCTGGCCGCAGACGGCACCCTCTCCGGCACCCCCACCACGGCAGGCACCTACACCTTCACCGTCACCGCGACCGACCCCAACCCCCAAGTCCCCACCGCATCCAAAACCTTCACCCTCACCGTCAACCCCGCCCCCGCATCC
>NZ_JOFX01000421.1 GCF_000719345.1 Streptomyces sp. NRRL F-2664 | reverse complement strand
CTGCGTCACTCCAAGGGTGCTGCGTCGCTGCGCGACGCCGGGCGGAGTGAGCCCGGTTGGGCAGTCACCTGCGGTGACTGCGGGGCGGTCCCGGTTGGTTCGGGGACTGCGGGTCCGCGGTGGCCGGCTGGCAGGAGGAGCGGGGGCCGTTCGCGATTCTTCAGCTTAATTCTAGCAGGTCAGACCACTTTTGAGGGGTTGTCAGGACTGCCGTCCGAGGGCGGGTCCCGCGGGGAGCTCCACCCGGCCGGCCTGCCGACCGGTCGCGCTGCGCGCTCCCTCTCCGTAGCAGTATGCCCACCCAACCCGCCCCTGTCCACCCCCAACACCCCACCCCAGCCACCACCACACACCGTCACAC
>NZ_JOFX01000420.1 GCF_000719345.1 Streptomyces sp. NRRL F-2664 | reverse complement strand
AAACCACCGAGACCACCAACCCCGACGGCACCCGCACCACCGTCCTCTTCCACTACACCCCCGACGGCGCCATCGCCAACGACACCCACACAAGCGCGGGCACCAGCGGACCGCCGCGCACCGGCAGCTACCTCACCAGGCCCGCAGGCAGCCGCGAGGCACGCACCCTCACCGCCACCCCCGGCGCCGCCCGGTACCTGCACGCCGACCGCCGCGGCAACACCGTCCTGGAAACCGGACCCGGCGCCCAGGCGCTCACCGCCCGCGCCTACACCGACTACGGCCGGGAAACCCGCCCCGACGGCACACCCGCCCCCGCCGCACACCGCGCCGCCGACCCCGCCGCCAACCCCTTCCGCTT
>NZ_JOFX01000419.1 GCF_000719345.1 Streptomyces sp. NRRL F-2664 | reverse complement strand
GGGTGAGGAGGCGGGGGGTGCGGTGGATGTGCGGACCGGCCGCTACTCCCTGGAGGTGCCGCTCCTGGCGACGGCGGGGCGTGGGGAGGCTTCGTTCGGGCTGGCTCTGTCGTATGACCAGGAGTTGTCGGGTCTGGGGGTGGACCGGCAGGGCCTGGGCGCGGGCATGGGTTTGGGCCTGCCGTTCGTCGACACCGGTGAGGGCCGTGCGGTGGTGGCGGGCGGTGTCTACGAGATCGACCCGGCCGCCAGCGCCCCCGGGGGTGCCGGCTCGGGCCTGAAGCGGTTCCCCGGCGAGGGGGTGCGCTTCGAGCATGTGCCGGGCGGCAGCCTGCCCGCCCGGGAGGGGGTGGAGGAGCGCG
>NZ_JOFX01000418.1 GCF_000719345.1 Streptomyces sp. NRRL F-2664 | reverse complement strand
GTAGGCGGTCGACCGCAGTACCGGGGCCTTGGCGTCGCCGCCGTTGTGGACGGTGGTGGAGGTGAGCCGGCCGTAGGCGTCGTAGGCGTGGACGGTGTGCGTGGTCACCGGCGCAGCCGTAGCCGTGGCGGCATCCTCGCCGTCTGCGGTGCTCCCGCTGTCTGCAGTGCCGGTATCTGCCTGCCCCCCGCTGCCGCTGGTGGCGGGGCGGGTGTCGGTGCGGGTGGCCAGGTCGCCGCGGGTGTTGTAGGTGTAGGCGGTTTCGGACAGCAGGGTGCCGTCCTTGCGGGTGAGGGTCTCCTTCTTCGGCTGGCCGCTGTCGTAGTAGTCGAC
>NZ_JOFX01000417.1 GCF_000719345.1 Streptomyces sp. NRRL F-2664 | reverse complement strand
TTCGTGGTGTTGGGTAGCGTGGAGGCGCGTTCGGGGAGCTCGCTGGGGTAGATCTGGTCCATGCTGCCCTCGGGCAGGTAGCGGCGGGGGAAGGCGATCTATTCGTCGTGCAGCTCGAACAGCACGGCGGTCGCTAATCGCAGGAGTGCGTCGTCGTTCGGGAAGACCTGGACCACGTCGGTGCGGGCCGCAGTAGGTCATGCTGGGACAGGGCCACCGTGGCACCTCCGTGTTGAACTGGCATTTCTCTACGGAGAGTTGCACGGAGGCCCGCTCACAGACAGGGAGCGGAAGCCCGGCTGTCACACGCCCCCAGGCGCACGCCCTACCCGTGATCGGCTACACCACTCGGCGGGACGCCATCC
>NZ_JOFX01000416.1 GCF_000719345.1 Streptomyces sp. NRRL F-2664 | reverse complement strand
GAGACCCTCGACGCGCTGGGCCGCCCGCTGCGGACCGCGGACAACTACCGCGACGGCGCCTACGCCAAAGAGCCCGACGCCGACGGCGCCCGGGTGCTGGCCCAGGCCGACTACTCCCAGTGGGCCCACTACCAGGTGACCATGACCGACCAGGCCGGACGCAGAACCGTTGCCTCCACCGACCCGTGGGGGCACACCAGCAGTGTGACCGGCCCCGACGGCACCACCGTCAAGACGGCCTCCGACATCGTCGGCGAGGCGGTCGCGCAAGGCGTGCTGGGCGCGGACCAGAAGGATGCCCCGCTGGCGGATGCGCGCGCGGTGTCCGTGCAGGACGCCGACACTGCGGCCCGGACCACCTCGGCGA
>NZ_JOFX01000415.1 GCF_000719345.1 Streptomyces sp. NRRL F-2664 | reverse complement strand
AACCCCGACAACAAGCCCGCCACCGCCGCCACCGCCGACGGCCTGCGCAGCACCTACACCTACTGGGCCGACGGCAGCCGGAAAACCACCGAGACCACCGCCCCCGACGGCACCCGCACCACCGTCCTCTTCCACTACACCCCCGACGGCGCCATCGCCAACGACACCCACACCCCAGGCGGCGCAGACGGCCAGCCGCGCACCGGCAGCTACCTCACCAGACCCGCAGGCGGCCGCGAGGCACGCACCCTCACCGGCACCCCCGGCGCAGCCCGGTACCTGCACGCCGACCGCCGCGGCAACACCGTCCTCGAGACCGGGCCGTCAGCCCAAACCCTCACCGCCCGCGCCTACACCGACTACGGCC
>NZ_JOFX01000414.1 GCF_000719345.1 Streptomyces sp. NRRL F-2664 | reverse complement strand
CCTACGATGAGGACACCGGGCTGCTGCTCTCCTCCGCGGTCACCGACGCCAGCGGGGCCACCACAGTCCGGCAGACCGAGTACGACGCCCTCAACCGGGTCACCGGCATCTGGGAAGGCGCCCGCGACGACGCGGACGCCAAGAAGAACACCCTCATCACCTACGCCTACGACAGCGAGGGACGCCTGGTATCCGTCGCCTACCCCGACGGCAAGGCTGTCTCCCGCACCTACGACCAGCACGGGCAGCTGGAGACGGCTACGGATGCGGCCGGCGCCGTCACCGCCTACACCTACAATCCCGACGGCAGCCTGAAGACCGCGGTGCAGAAGACTGCGGACGGGCAGACCGCCTCCGCCGCCTACACC
>NZ_JOFX01000413.1 GCF_000719345.1 Streptomyces sp. NRRL F-2664 | reverse complement strand
GAGACGGTCAACACCCCCGGCAAGGACCGGCGCAGCATCGCGCACACCGTGACCCGGACTGCGGACAGTGCGGGCAGGCTTGCCGCCCGCGAGCAGACGGCGTTCACCTACGACGGGTACGGGCAGCTGGCCTCGCAGACGGTCTCCTGGGCCGACGGCGCGGGTGAGGAGGGGCGGGGCGAGGGGCCGGGCGAGCTGAAGACTGAGGTCACCCGCACCGTTGAGGACGGGCGCCTGACCGAGACCACCACCGTGGCGCCCGGCACGGACGCCGAAACCTCCGCCTCGCGGGTGGTGGACCTGGCCACCGGGGCCGTGCTGGAGGAGGCCGGCCCCGGCGGGCGGGTCGTCTCGCGGACGGAGTACGAC
>NZ_JOFX01000412.1 GCF_000719345.1 Streptomyces sp. NRRL F-2664 | reverse complement strand
GCCCCCGGCCGCCCGCCAGCCAGACCGCACAACCCCCGCCCCGCCCGAAAGCACACCCGGCCACACCCCCGGCGCCGCCCTCGGCCCGCCCCGCACAGCGGCCGCATCACCCGGCACACCCACCGGTCGGATGACCTCCCCGCCGCCCCCCGCCGACCACGGTAGGAACACAGCCCGCACAACCGGGCCCGCAGAAGAAGGCTCTGCCAGGAGAGGCGGCAACAAAATGCGTACAGCCCACAAAATCCTCACAGCACTGGCCACAGCGGCCGCAGCCAGCACACTGGCCATCACCCCCGCAATGGCAGACACCCCCGCCCCCCAGCCCCTGTCTCTTATACACATCTGACGCTGCCGACGATATGCAGT
>NZ_JOFX01000411.1 GCF_000719345.1 Streptomyces sp. NRRL F-2664 | reverse complement strand
AACTCACCCGGAGCGACATCGAGGCTGATGTCGTCCAGGACGAGCTGCGCACCGGCCGGGCCGGGGAAGGACTTCGAGACGTGCGCGATACGGGCGGCGCACGCCGCCGTCCGAGCGGCCTGAGCGGCGCCTTCGGCAGCCGTGGTGAGAGTGGTGGCCATGGTCGTCGTCACCTCCTGGGGCGGGGCGTTCGTGCGCCTACTCGGCGCCGAGGCCGGCGTCGGGGACCTCGGGCTTGCCGGCGGCCTTGAGGACCTTGTTCAACAGGGTGAGGTCGTAGATGCCGGCCAGGTCGGGCTGTTCGATGAGCTTGGCCTTGACGGCGTGGTCGGCCTGGGTCTTGAGGGTGGAGGCCAGCGGGTCGTCGGTG
>NZ_JOFX01000410.1 GCF_000719345.1 Streptomyces sp. NRRL F-2664 | reverse complement strand
GTGGTCGCCGGATCAGCCGCAGGAAGGTGGAGAAGACCATGCGCCGGCGCGGCATCCGGGGCATCACCCGGCGTCGGAAACGCTCCCTGACCAGGCCGGATGCCGAGGCCGTTCCGGCGCCGGACCTGACCGGGCGTGACTTCACCGCGAAGCGGCCGGGCACCAGACTGGTCGGGGACGTCACCTACCTGCCCGCACGGGAGGGCTGGCTGTATCCGGCCACCGTCCTGGACCTGGCCACCCGCGAGGTCATCGGGTATGCAATGCCCGCCCGCCACCGTGCTTCCCTGGTCGTCGACGCCCTGAAGATGGCCGCCGGCCGGGGTGCGCTCGCGGCCGGCTGCGTCATGCACTCCGACCGCGGCAGCGAG
>NZ_JOFX01000409.1 GCF_000719345.1 Streptomyces sp. NRRL F-2664 | reverse complement strand
AACTCACCCGGAGCGACATCGAGGCTGATGTCGTCCAGGACGAGCTGCGCACCGGCCGGGCCGGGGAAGGACTTCGAGACGTGCGCGATACGGGCGGCGTGCGGGTGCTCCGCCACCGTGCCCTCGGCAGCCTTGGCGAACGTCGTGGCCATGGTCGTCACCTCCTGAATTGCTGATTGCTGATGGCTGGATGTACGGATCACTCGGCGCCGAGGCCGGCGTCGGGGACCTCGGGCTTGCCGGCGGCCTTGAGGACCTTGTTCAACAGGGTCAGGTCGTAGATGCCGGCCAGGTCGGGCTGTTCGATGAGCTTGGCCTTGACGGCGTGGTCGGCCTGGGTCTTGAGGGTGGAGGCCAGCGGGTCGTCGGTG
>NZ_JOFX01000408.1 GCF_000719345.1 Streptomyces sp. NRRL F-2664 | reverse complement strand
TCCCCCAGCCCGACCCGGTCCACCAGTCGAGCAGCCATCGGACACCACCCCCTGGTATCCGTTGAACCGCCAAACCACCTCTATGCCAACGGCATTGTCCTTATTTACCAAGATCTTCCGGGCTTGCCGATGGCCTTCAGGGTCTCGGGGCGTTTGACGGTTTTGCCGACGTCGCAGCGGGGTGCCCGGTGTCTGTTCTTGGCGCCGGGCGGGCGTCCGGGGCCGGCGCCGCGGGGTTTAGGAACGCGTGCCGGGCAGGCGAGGTGAGCGCGGATGTTCCTGAACCCCCGGCGGACCCGGGCCGGGCTGAGCCGGTCCGAGGCGGTGGGTTTCTCCCATGGCCGGCGGAGGTCCGCGGCGAGCGATCGGGC
>NZ_JOFX01000407.1 GCF_000719345.1 Streptomyces sp. NRRL F-2664 | reverse complement strand
GTCGGCGTCCTGCACCGACACCGCCCGCGCGTCACCCAGGCCGGCGTCCTGCTGGTCTTTGCCCAGGACGCCCTGGGTGACGGCCTCAGCCACAACATCCGTGGCGGTCTTGACGGTGGTGCCGTCGGGGCGGGTGGTGCTGCTGGTGTGGCCCCAGGGGTCGGTGGAGGCCACGGTTTTGCGGCCGGCCTGGTCGGTGGTGGTGACCTGGTAGTGGGCCCACTGGGAGTAGTCGGCCTCGGACAGCACCCGGGCCCCGTCGGCGTCCGCTTCCTTGGCGTAGGCGCCGTCGCGGTAGTTGTCCGCGGTCCGCAGCGGCCGGCCCAGCGCGTCGAGGGTTTCGGTGACCCGCCGCCCGTCGGGGGTGGCGGTA
>NZ_JOFX01000406.1 GCF_000719345.1 Streptomyces sp. NRRL F-2664 | reverse complement strand
GGCCATGAGGCCGGTCATGGCGATGTGGATGACGGCTTCGGAGCGGGCGGGCAGGGTTTCGCAGTCGCGGGCCGGGCGGCGGCGGAGCATGTGCCATCCGTAGGTCCGCTCGACCGCCCACCGTTTGGATATGGGGGGCAATCCCCTGGTCCCGGGCTTGCGGGTGGTGGTCTCCATGTCGATGCCCGGCGTCGCGGCGTGCTCGGCGAGGTGCTGGCGGTAGCCGCCGTCGGCCCACACCTTGCGGATACCGGGTGGTCGGCGGCGACCCGGTCGGGCAGCGCGGTGCCGGCAACGGAGTCCTGCACGCTCGCCGCGGTGGCCAGCACTGCGAGGAGGAGGCCGAGCGTGCCGGCGGCGATGCTCCGCTTCC
>NZ_JOFX01000405.1 GCF_000719345.1 Streptomyces sp. NRRL F-2664 | reverse complement strand
AGGACGGCCGTCAGCCGGTGGCCGTCGCCGGAACGGGCCGGGGCGGTGAAGACGACCCGGCCGTCGCTGGAGGCGACTTCTGTGGCGGCGCCGTAGGCGTCGTAGGCGGCGGCGGTCGCCACTTCCCGTTTCTGGCCGGCGGAGTTGTGGACGGTGCTGGCCTCGCGGACGGGCAGCGCCCAGTCCGCGGGGAGCTCCGCGTCCCGGGGCGGAGGGGCGGGGGAGTCGCCGTCCTGCCAGCTGTAGCCGCGGACCAGTTCCCCGGCGGTGCGGTTGCCGAGGGCGGAGGTGAACACCTGCTGGGAGGTCAGGAGGTGGAGGCTGTTGTAGTGGGAGACCACCCTGCGCTCCGGCTCGCCGTCGGGGCCCAGGAG
>NZ_JOFX01000404.1 GCF_000719345.1 Streptomyces sp. NRRL F-2664 | reverse complement strand
CGGAAGGGGTTGGCGGCGGGGTCGGCGGCTCGGTGCGCGGCGGGCGCGGGTGTGCCGTCGGGTCCGGTTTCCCGGCCGTAGTCGGTGTAGGCGCGGGCAGTGAGCGCCTGGGCTGACTGCCCGGTCTCGAGGACGGTGTTGCCGCGGCGGTCGGCGTGCAGGTAGCGGGCTGCGCCGGGGGTGCCGGCGAGGGTGCGTGCCTCGCGGCCCCCTGCTCCGGTGAGGTAGGAGCCGCTGCGCGGCTGGCCGCCGCCAGCATCGGTGTGGGTGTCGTTGGCGATGGCGCCGTCGGGGGTGTAGTGGAAGAGGACGGTGGTGCGGGTGCCGTCGGGGGCGGTGGTCTCGGCGGTTTTCCGGCTGCCGTCGGCCCAGTA
>NZ_JOFX01000403.1 GCF_000719345.1 Streptomyces sp. NRRL F-2664 | reverse complement strand
CCTGGGCGGCGGCGTCGAGTTGCAGAACGAGTGCCCTGACCTGCTGGCCGAGGGCTTCCTCGACGCGCGGGAGCTGACGCATGTGCGGCTCGCGCAGGACGCCGGCGAGGTGCTCGGCCCGGGTCTCGATGCGGCGCTGGCGGTCGGCCTTGCGCAGAATAGACCGAAGCCGTGCCTTGCCCAGCGCGGCCGCCGCGGCCGGAGTGGGAGCTGCGGCGAGGAGAGCGCGGGCCAGGACCCGCAAGTCCGGCATCCGATTGGCAGTTCGCATCCCTAGCGGTCGGCAAGGGCCTCGCTCTGTATGTGGAGCAGGTGGCTCTGGTGTCGATGAGAGGTCTCCTTGCCGGCGGCTCGGAAGACGCACTACCCAGCGG
>NZ_JOFX01000402.1 GCF_000719345.1 Streptomyces sp. NRRL F-2664 | reverse complement strand
GCTGACGGCCGTCCTGGAGCTGGAGGACGGGCTGGTCCGCAAGGCCACGGCCGGGGACGGGGCGGTGACGGGGCTGGAGTACGGGCGGCCGCTGGCCGGGCACGGCCCCGTCATCACCCGCGTCGCCTCGCCCCTCGGCGCGGTGACCGAGATCGGCTACGAAGAGATCCCCGGCTCGCCCGTCCCGGCGCTGGCCGCGACCCGCCTGCGCACCCTCGACGACCGCGGCGAGCTCGCCGCGCCCGAGCAGCGGATGAACGTCTGGGCCGAGGGGGGCCGTGCCTACACGGGGGCGGGGGGCGGTTTCGCGGGTGAGGACGATGTCTTCGACCAGCGGACCGGCTTCACCTACACCACCGAGGTCTCCCTCCTGGGC
>NZ_JOFX01000401.1 GCF_000719345.1 Streptomyces sp. NRRL F-2664 | reverse complement strand
GCTTCACCTACACCACCGAGGTCTCCCTCCTGGGCCCGGACGGCGAGCCGGAGCGCAGGGTGGTCTCCCACTACAACAGCCTCCACCTCCTCACCTCCCAGCAGGTCTACACCTCCGCCCTCGGCAACCGGCCCGCCGGGGAACTGGTCCGCGGCTACAGCTGGCAGCAGGACCCCGCAAGCCCCGTGCCCCCGCCCCGGGACGCGGAACTCCCCGCGGACTGGGCGCTGCCCGTGCGCGAGGCCAGCACCGTCCACAACTCCGCCGGCCAGAAACGGGAAGTGGCGACCGCCGCCGCCTACGACGCCTACGGCCGTGCGGTCAAGACCACCGACGAGACCGGGACGGTCACCGAGACCGTGTACGACCCTGAAGAG
>NZ_JOFX01000400.1 GCF_000719345.1 Streptomyces sp. NRRL F-2664 | reverse complement strand
GACCTCCAACACCCTGGCTGCGGACCGGCGCACGGTCACCGGGACCGTCACCCGCACCGCAGACAGCAGCGGGAAGCTCACCGCCCGCGAGCAGACCACCTTCACCTACGACGAGTACGGGCAGGCCGCCTCCGGGACGGTCTCCTGGGCTGAGGGCGCGGGTGGGGAGGGCCGGGGTGAGGGGCCGGGCGAGCTGAGGACTGAGGTCAGCCGGACCGTTGAGGGCGGGCGTCTGACCGAGACCGCCACGGTGGCGCCCGGCACGGACGCGGAAACGGTGACCTCGCGGGTGATAGACCTGGCCACCGGCGCCGTGCTGGAGGAGATGGGGCCGGGCGGGCGGGTCGTCTCGCGTACGGAGTACGACCGCCAGGGCC
>NZ_JOFX01000399.1 GCF_000719345.1 Streptomyces sp. NRRL F-2664 | reverse complement strand
GGGGCGGGGTAGGAGAAGGCGGTGGTCTGGGGCTTGCCGGAGTCGGGCAGGAGGGTGTGCGCGGTGGGCCGGCCCTGGTGGTCGTACTCCGTCCGCGAGGCGACCCGCCCGCCGGGGCCGGCCTCCTCCAGCACGGCCCCGGTGGCCAGGTCCGTCACGCGGGTAGTGGTGGTTTCGGCGTCCGTGCCGGGCGCCACAGTGGTGGTCTCGGTCAGGCGTCCGTCCTCCACCGTACGGCTGACCTCAGTCTTCAGCTCGCCCGGCCCCTCCCCGCGGCCCTCATCACCGGCGCCCTCAGCCCAGGAGACCGTCTGCGAGGCCAGCTGCCCGTACCCGTCGTAGGTGAACGACGTCTGCTCGCGGGCGGCAAGCCTGCCCGCA
>NZ_JOFX01000398.1 GCF_000719345.1 Streptomyces sp. NRRL F-2664 | reverse complement strand
GACCGGCTTCACCTACACCACCGAGGTCTCCCTCCTGGGCCCGGACGGCGAGCCGGAGCGCAGGGTGGTCTCCCACTACAACAGCCTCCACCTCCTGACGTCCCAGCAGGTCTACACCTCCGCCCTCGGCGGCCGGCCCGCCGGGGAACTGGTGCGCGGCTACAGCTGGCAGCAGGATCCCGCAAGCCCCGTGCCTCCGCCCCGGGATGCGGAGCTGCCTGCGGACTGGGCGCTGCCGGTGCGCGAGGCCAGCACCGTCCACAACTCCGCCGGCCAGAAACGCGAAGTGGCGACCGCCGCCGCCTACGACGCCTACGGCCGTGCGGTCAAGACCACCGACGAGACCGGGACGGTCACCGAGACCGTGTACGACCCTGAAGAG
>NZ_JOFX01000397.1 GCF_000719345.1 Streptomyces sp. NRRL F-2664 | reverse complement strand
ACGTGTCGATGTTGATGGCGGCGAAGATCGCGGTGCCTTCGGCGTTGGTGACGATGGCAGGGCCGGCATTGCGGGAGCCCGGGTACGTCAGGGCTTTTCTGTGGCCAGGACTGTTGAACCAGGCTTCGATGATCCGCTCGGGCGGGGTGCCGATCCCTCCCTTGAAGAGGACCTCATGGCCGCAGTGTTCGAGGTTCGCCTGCTGCGCGTTCTTCTGTACGCAGGTCGCCGTTCGTTGAGCAGCGTCAGCAAACGGCCTTCCGCCGACTGATCGGTCGCCGACCGGGAAGGCGCCGGGGCCGCCGACCGAGAAGGCGCGGGCGCCGCGGAGCGGGAGGGCGCGGGCGCCACACTCGTCGGGCGGGAAGGTGAAGGCTTCGGTGTCAGAGATGCTTGCGACGGTTGCGCCATCGGCTCCTGAGCCGCTGCCGTCGTC
>NZ_JOFX01000396.1 GCF_000719345.1 Streptomyces sp. NRRL F-2664 | reverse complement strand
CCCGCCTGCAAAGGCGTCAGCCAAGATCCCTTGGTAGGCGTCTATCGGCGCAGGGCGTCGGCTCGGATCCAGTACTGCCCAACAGCGCTTGTCGGCGATAGCGGACCTGGTGCCAGTGGCCGATCTGTTTTTGGCATCAGCGCTCAAGCGTCAGTGAACTTGAGCGCCTCGGACAGAAAAACTTGCAGGCGACCGCAGCGGACGCAGGGCGATCGCCGACATGAGCCGGCCCGTCGGCCTCGTAGCGCATGCTTCGAGGCCCCGCCCTGCCCCCGTACCGCTGGTACGCGGCCGAGCGTCTCTGGACGCGGGCTCCTGGGATCGGAGGCCCGAGTGGCGGAAGGAACCGTGGAGGCGGCCATTGCCGGCAGGCTGTGAGGGGC
>NZ_JOFX01000395.1 GCF_000719345.1 Streptomyces sp. NRRL F-2664 | reverse complement strand
CCGGGAGGGGGTGGAGGAGCGCGGCTATGAGTGGCGGCTGGCGGACCGCACCGACGGGTCGGTGCAGTACTTCGATGCGGACGGCAACCCGGTGGCGTTCGCCGACCGGCACGGCAACCGCACCGACTTCGCCTTCACCGCCGCCAGCGAGGACACCTGGCAGCTCACGTCTGTCACCGACCCCTACGGCGCCACCACAGAAGTCGCCTACAGCGACGGCCGGGTCGTCTTCACCGCCCCGGCCCGTTCCGGCGACGGCCACCGCCTGACCGCCGTCCTCGAACTCCAGGACGGCCTGGTCCGCAAGGCCACCGGCAGCGACGGCGCGGTGACGGCCCTGGAGTACGGGCGGCCGCTGGCCGGACACGGCCCCGTCATCACCCGCG
>NZ_JOFX01000394.1 GCF_000719345.1 Streptomyces sp. NRRL F-2664 | reverse complement strand
CACCTGCGTGGGGAGATCCGCCGCCATGGCCAGCACTGACACGAAGGCGACCACGGACGACCTCGCGGGACTGGAGGCCGGCCTCGACGCCCTGGACGCCGTCGAGGTCCGGCGTTCGCCGCTCAGACAGGTCCTGATCGAGAAAGCGCTCCCGCCGGTCCTGGCCGTGTCCCTGGTGCTTGTCGTCTGGCAGCTCCTCGTCTCCCTCGGCGTCACGGAGGAGAACAAGCTGCCCGCTCTTTCCGCGGTGTGGGACAGCCTGTCCGACATGTGGATCCAAGGGACGCTGCTGGAGGTCATCTGGACCTCCGTCTCCCGCGGCCTGCTCGGCTTCCTGCTCGCGCTGGCGATCGGCACCCCGCTCGGCCTGCTCGTCGCCCGCGTGAAGT
>NZ_JOFX01000393.1 GCF_000719345.1 Streptomyces sp. NRRL F-2664 | reverse complement strand
AACGACAACCCCCGGCCCTTCGTCTGGACGAAGACAGCCGACGAGATCCTCGACAAAGTCGCCGCATACTGCCGACGAATCTCCGACTCAGGACACTAGGGAGCTCTCGGGCGTTTTGTTCGTAGCGTGCGGCGATGCCTCGCCAGGCTTTCAGCTTGTTGATCATGCGCTCGATGGTGTTCCGCTCCTCATAGAGGTCGGCTTCGCGGGTGACTGGCCGACCGCCCCCGCGGCCTTTGGCCTTCCGGTTGGCGGCCTGGTCCTTCTTTTCCGATATGACTGCCTTGATCCCGCGTCTGCGCGGGTAGGAGCGGTTGCGGCGGGAGGTGTAGGCCTAATAGGGATCGAGGTTGGCTGCTGTCGGCCTTGGCAGGGGCCGTGTGAGACGT
>NZ_JOFX01000392.1 GCF_000719345.1 Streptomyces sp. NRRL F-2664 | reverse complement strand
ACGGGAAGTGGCGACCGCCGCCGCCTACGACAGCTACGGGCGTGCGGTGAAGACCACCGACGAGACCGGGACGGTCACCGAGACCGTGTACGACCCCGAGGAGGGTGCTACCGGCCTGGTCGTGTCGCAGAAGACCACCGACCGGGACGGCAACGTCCTGCAGGAGACCTCCAACTCCCTTTCCGCGGACCGGCGCACGGTCACCGGGACCGTCACCCGCACCGCAGACAGCAGCGGGAAGCTCACCGCCCGAGAGCAGACCACCTTCACCTACGACAAGTACGGGCAGACCGCTTCGCAGACGGTCTCCTGGGCCGACGGCGCCGGTGAGGAGGGGCGGGGTGAGGGGCCGGGCGAGCTGAAGACTGAGGTCAGCCGGACCGTTGAGG
>NZ_JOFX01000391.1 GCF_000719345.1 Streptomyces sp. NRRL F-2664 | reverse complement strand
CACCTGCGTGGGGAGATCCGCCGCCATGGCCAGCACTGACACGAAGGCGACCACGGACGACCTCGCGGGACTGGAGGCCGGCCTCGACGCCCTGGACGCGGTGCAGACGCACCGGACGCCGGTCCGTGAGGTCCTCGTCAAGAAGGTCCTGCCGCCGTTCCTGGCGGTCGGCCTGGTCCTGGTGGTCTGGCAGGTCCTCGTCTCGCTGAAGGTCACCGACGAGACCAAGCTGCCCGCTCTTTCCGCGGTGTGGGACAGTCTGTCCGACATGTGGTTGAAGGGGACGCTGTTGGAGGTCATCTGGACCTCCGTCTCCCGCGGCCTGCTCGGCTTCCTGCTCGCGCTGGCGATCGGCACCCCGCTCGGCCTGCTCGTCGCCCGCGTGAAGT
>NZ_JOFX01000390.1 GCF_000719345.1 Streptomyces sp. NRRL F-2664 | reverse complement strand
CACCGTCTCCACGACCGCGTATACCTACGACGGGGACACCGGGCTGCTGCTCTCCTCCGCGGTCACCGACGCCAGCGGGGCCACCACCGTCCGGCAGACGGAATACGACGGCCTGAACCGGGTCACCGGGGTGTGGGAAGGCGCCCGCGACGACGCGGACGCCAAGAAGAACACCCTCATCACCTATCGCTATGACGGCGAGGGACGCCTGGTATCCGTCGCCTACCCGGACGGCAAGGCTGTCTCCCGCACCTACGACCAGCACGGGCAGCTGGTATCGGCTACGGATGCGGCCGGGGCGGTCACCGCCTACACCTACAATCCCGACGGCAGTCTGAAGGCCGCGGTGCAGAAGACTGCGGACGGGCAGACCGCCTCCGCCGCCTACACCTAC
>NZ_JOFX01000389.1 GCF_000719345.1 Streptomyces sp. NRRL F-2664 | reverse complement strand
ACGGACACCCGGCTCTATGGGAAGGCGACCGCGCAGGCGTGGGACCGACTGCACCCGCGGCTGACCCGCCGGGCCGCAGGGGCCGACCACGACGGGCCGCTGCCCGTCATCGAGGGCACCGCCATCCGGCTGGTCGTTCAGAAGCTGCCCAGCGGCGGAGTGAACAAGCCGGTCTGGCTGTGGTGGCCAGGCACCGGCGCGACAGCGGCGGACACCGACCGCTGCTGGCAGTCGTTCTTGCGGCGCTTCGACGTGGAGCACACCTTCCGCCTGTTCAAGCAGACTCTGCCCTGGACCGGGCCCCGGCTCCGCAGCTCGGAAGCCGCCGACCGGTGGACCTCGCTGGCGATCGCCGCCTACGCCCAGCTCCGGCCCGCCCGGCCCCCCGCCATCGAT
>NZ_JOFX01000388.1 GCF_000719345.1 Streptomyces sp. NRRL F-2664 | reverse complement strand
CGCATGTACTCGGCGGAGGTCGGCACCCACTTGGCGAGGCGGCGGGCTGCGGTCTTCAGCCACATGGCCTCTTCGTTGGTGTTCCACGGCGAGTACTGGGGGTACTTGCCGTTCGCACCGTCGGACTTGGCCTTGGCTTCCATGACCTGGCTGCGGTTGAGGACGACTACCTTCGAGGTGGCGCCGTCCTTCATGACGGCGTAGGCGTACACGCCGACGAGAGGGCCGCGGTCGGTGCCGAACCAGTCGATCTCGTGGACGGGGCGTTCGTCGCGGCCGGGCACGTAGCTGAAGGTGTCGTGTTCGTGGACGGTCTCGACGATGACCGAGGACACGGCGCCGGCCCGGTAGATCAGCTCGATGATGCCCTGGTAACCGACGATGCCCTGGATGACCAT
>NZ_JOFX01000387.1 GCF_000719345.1 Streptomyces sp. NRRL F-2664 | reverse complement strand
TGCGCAGCTCGTCCTGGACGACATCAGCCTCGATGTCGCTCCGGGTGAGTTCGTCACCCTCCTGGGGGCGTCGGGCTGCGGGAAGTCCACGCTGCTGAACCTGGTGGCCGGTCTGGACCGGCCGACCGCGGGGTCCATCGAGACCCCCGGCGGCCGCCCGGCGCTGATGTTCCAGGAGCACGCGCTGTTCCCCTGGCTGACCGCGGGCAAGAACATCGAGCTCGCCCTGCGCCTGCGCGGCGTCGCCAAGGCCGACCGCCGGCCGGAGGCCGAACGCCTGCTGGACCTGGTCCGCCTCGGCGGCGCGTACGGCAAGCGGGTCCACGAACTGTCCGGCGGCATGCGCCAGCGCGTGGCCCTCGCCCGGGCCCTCGCGCAGGACAGCCGACTGCTGCTGATGGA
>NZ_JOFX01000386.1 GCF_000719345.1 Streptomyces sp. NRRL F-2664 | reverse complement strand
GAAGCCGCCCCGGGAGCGTCCCAGGCATTCGGTGATCGGACCACCTCCGTCAGCCTGACGATGAGTTTCTGCAGCACCGGATCGACCTGGTTCGCCCCCCGGGCGTTCCCCTTTTTTGGAGACCCGCGGCCGCAGGCGTCCTCCTCGCACCGGCAGCATGCTGATGAGCACGAACCACCGTCGAGTCCACCGACACATCCCAGCCGATCCGGCCCGCATCGTCCTCAGCCGCCTGGGCACGGGACAACAGCATCGTCTGCGTTCCATCGGCCGACCAGCGGCGATGTCGTTTATAGACGGTCTCCCACGGACCGAACCGCTCCGGCAGGTCCCGCCACTGGACACCGGTCCGCACGCGGTAGAGCACCCCGTTGACGACCCGGCGGTGATCACTCCACCGGCC
>NZ_JOFX01000385.1 GCF_000719345.1 Streptomyces sp. NRRL F-2664 | reverse complement strand
GTGTTGGTGTCATGCAAAAGTCCGACGCGTGCGCTAATATTCGAACAAACGTTCGAATAACTTGGAGAGAATTCACACATTCGCACACCTGCCCTTGCCGAGGACTACTGCCCGCAATGCGGCGAGAGCCAACCCTCGGGGACGTATTTGGTGTCGCCGTCGCCCTCGGGGTGGCTCCCGCCTCTCTTACTTCATGCGCGCTATCGCTCGGGCCATCAGGTCGGCCGGGTCGATCTTAAGCGCGGCGCAGATTTGCGCGAACACACCGAACGGCATTTCGCGCTCTCCGGTTAGGTAGCGGCGAATCGTGAAGTAGTTCATACCCAGCTTCTCGGCGAAGCTCTTGACTGAATAGTCGGCCGCCGAGATCTCGGCCTTCAACTGCTTTACGACCGCATCTCGTAT
>NZ_JOFX01000384.1 GCF_000719345.1 Streptomyces sp. NRRL F-2664 | reverse complement strand
GGCCCACTGGGAGTAGTCGGCCTGGGCCAGTACCCGGGCGCCGTCGGCGTCGGGTTCTTTGGCGTAGGCGCCGTCGCGGTAGTTGTCCGCGGTCCGCAGGGGCCGGCCCAGCGCGTCGAGGGTCTCGGTGATGCGCCGCCCGTCAGGCGTGGCCGTGACCGTGACGGTAGGGGAGGGGTAGGCGATGCGGGTGGTCTGCGGCTTGTCGGAGTCCGGCAGCAGGGTGTGGGCGGTAGGCCGGCCCTGGCGGTCGTACTCCGTACGTGATAGGACCCGCCCGCCGGGGCCGGTCTCCTGCAGTACGGCTCCGGTGGCCAGGTCCGTCACGCGCGAGGTCACCGTTTCCGCGTCCGTGCCGGGCGCCACGGTGGTGGTCTCGGTCAGGCGTCCGTCCTCCACGGTCCGG
>NZ_JOFX01000383.1 GCF_000719345.1 Streptomyces sp. NRRL F-2664 | reverse complement strand
CGGCATGGATAGCCAGGCCCAACAGCTGATCCCAACGACGGGGGCCGCAATGCTCCTGGGCAGGATGAGCCCTAGACACCAGCCGATGATGAGCCAGCCGAAGGGAAGTACGACCAGATGCACCGCGGCGAGCCACCCGGCTCCGCCAGGCCACACACCTACCGCTCTGCGGGCCATCACGAGCGCCCCGGCGATGAGGACGAGGTGCAGGGTCAAGACCGGTGCAGCGGCCCGCAAGAGCTGTTCTGGGAGCCAACGCGCGCTGGTGGTTCGCATGGCTCCCAGCTGGCGGTGGCGGCCCGCTTCCCACGCAGCAGCCCCGGCCACCGCCGGGGCGATGATCGCCATGGCGAAGGCGGCAAGCTCACCGGATTGCACGCCGTATCCCGATGGCGCAGTGTAGGTG
>NZ_JOFX01000382.1 GCF_000719345.1 Streptomyces sp. NRRL F-2664 | reverse complement strand
TCGATGGTGTCGTTGCCGGTGCCGCCGGAGGACTGGTCGTTTCCGGTGCCGCCGTGGAGGGTGTCGCTGCCGGTGTCGCCGTAGAGCTGGTCGCTGCCGCTGCCGCCTTCGATGCGGTCGTCGCCGTCGCCGCCGCGGATCTGGTCGGGTCCGTCGCCTCCGCATAGGAGGTCGTTTCCGGCCCGGCCGGAGATCTGGTCGCTGCCGCCGAGGCCGAAGATCGCGTCCATACCGTTGGTGCCGGACAGCTGGTTGGGGCCTGCGGTGCCGGTGATGATGTTGTAGCCGCGCTGCTGCAGCACCGCGATGGGGGTGGCGCAGGTGGATGCGGGGGCGGGGTTGACGGTGAGGGTGAAGGTTTTGGATGCGGTGGGGACTTGGGGGTTGGGGTCGGTCGCGGTGACGG
>NZ_JOFX01000381.1 GCF_000719345.1 Streptomyces sp. NRRL F-2664 | reverse complement strand
TGGTTTTCCGGCTGCCGTCGGCCCAGTAGGTGTAGGTGCTGCGCAGGCCGTCGGCGGTGGCAGCGGTGGCGGGCTTGTTGTCGGGGTTGTAGGTCCAGGCGGTGCCGTCTGCCCCGGTGAGGAGGTTGCCAGCCGCATCCCAGGTCTGGCCGGTGGTCTTGCCGTCGGTGGTGAGGGCGGTGAGGCGGCCCGCAGCATCGGTCTCATGCGCGGTGGCCGTCTTGCTGCCGTCCGCACCGGTGACGGTGACCGTGGTGATGTCGCCTGCGGCGTTGGCGGTGTAGGCGGTCGACCGCAGCACCGGCGTTCGCGTCGGGGCCGTTGTGGACGGTGGTGGAGGTGAGCCGGCTGTAGGCGTCGTAGCCGTGCACGGTGTGCGTCGTCACCGGCGTGCCGCCGCCGGCCTCCGCTCCACCGCTGCCGTCCGCGCTGGCACCCCCCTGCCCGCCGCTGCCCGCACCTCCGCCGCTGTCCACACCGCTGCTGCTGTTGTCGCTGCCGGGGGCGGGGCTGGTGGTGGGGCGGGTGTCGGTGCGGGTGGCCAGGTCTCCGCGGCTGTTGTACGTGTACACGGTCTGGGACAGCACGGTGCCGTCCTTGCGGGTGAGG
>NZ_JOFX01000380.1 GCF_000719345.1 Streptomyces sp. NRRL F-2664 | reverse complement strand
CCGGTGGTCTTGCCGTCGGTGGTGAGGGCGGTGAGGCGGCCCGCGGCATCGGTCTCATGGGCGGTGGCTGTCTTGCTGCCGTCCGCACCGGTGACGGTGACCGTGGTGATGTCGCCGGCGGCGTTGGCGGTGTAGGCGGTCGACCGCAGCACCGGCGCCTTCGCATCGCCGCCGCCGTGCAGGACGGTGGAGGTGAGCCGGCCGTACGCGTCGTAGCCGTGCACGGTGTGCGTCGTGGCGGGCGGGGCGTCAGCGGCCCCCTCTCCGCTGTGCCCGCTGCTGCCTTCCGCGCTGGCACCCTCCTGCCCGCCGCTGCCCGCACCGCCGCCGCTGTTGTCGCTGCCGGGAGCGGGGCTGGTGGTGGGGCGGGTGTCGGTGCGGGTGGCCAGGTCTCCGCGGCTGTTGTA
>NZ_JOFX01000379.1 GCF_000719345.1 Streptomyces sp. NRRL F-2664 | reverse complement strand
TCAGGGTCCGCCCGAGTGCGTCGGTCTGGGCGGTGGAGTCGGCGGCGGGGGTGCCGTCGGCGAAGACCACCCTCGCCGAGGTGGTCCGTGCCGCACTGTCGGCGTCCTGCACCGAGAGGGCGCGGGCCTGGCTGAGGCCGGCATCCTCCTGGTCTGCGCCCAGGACGCCCTGCGCGACGGCTTCGGCGACGATGTCGGAGGCGGTTTTGACGGTGGTGCCGTCGGGGCCGGTGGTGCTGCTGGTGTGGCCCCACGGGTCGGTGGAGGCAACGGTTTTGCGTCCGGCCTGGTCGGTGGTGGTGACCTTGTAGTCGGCCCACTGGGAGTAGTCGGCTGCGGCCAGCACCCGCGCGCCGTCGGCGTCGGGCTCTTTGGCGTAGGCGCCGTCGCGGTAGTTGTCCGCGGTCCGC
>NZ_JOFX01000378.1 GCF_000719345.1 Streptomyces sp. NRRL F-2664 | reverse complement strand
AGCCGGGGAGGGGTAGGCGATGCGGGTGGTCTGCGGCTTGCCGGAGTCCGGCAGCACCGTGTGCACAGACGGCCGGCCCTGGCGGTCGTACTCCGTCCGGAAGACGACCCGCCCGCCCGGCCCCATCTCCTCCAGCACGGCTCCGGTGGCCAGGTCCACCACCCGCGAGGCGGAGGTCTCCGCGTCCGTGCCCGGCGCCACCGTAGTGGTCTCGGTCAGACGCCCGCCCTCCACGGTCCGGCTCACGGCAGTCTTCAGCTCACCCGGCCCCTCGCCCCGCCGCCCCTCCTGTCCGGCGCCGTCGGCCCAGCTGACCGTCTGCGAGGCAGGCTGCCCGTACTTGTCGTAGGTGAAGGTGGTCTGCTCGCGGGCGGTGAGCTTCCCGGCGCTGTCTGCGGTGCGGGTGACGGT
>NZ_JOFX01000377.1 GCF_000719345.1 Streptomyces sp. NRRL F-2664 | reverse complement strand
CACCGTCTCCACGACCGCGTATACCTACGATGAGGACACCGGGCTGCTGCTCTCCTCCGCGGTCACCGACGCCAGCGGGGCCACCACCGTCCGGCAGACGGAATACGACGCCCTCAACCGGGTCACCGGCATCTGGGAAGGCGCCCGCGACGACGCGGACGCCAAGAAGAACACCCTCATCACCTACACCTACGACAGCGAGGGACGCCTGGCCTCGGTCGCCTACCCCGACGGGAAGTCCACCTCCCGGACCTACGACCAGCACGGGCAGCTGGTATCGGCCACGGATGCGGCCGGGGCGGTCACCGCCTACACGTACAACAGCGACGGCAGTCTGAAGGCCGCGGTGCAGAAGACTGCGGACGGGCAGACCGCCTCCGCCGCCTACACCTACGACAGCCTCGGCCGGCCCGCAAAGACCGA
>NZ_JOFX01000376.1 GCF_000719345.1 Streptomyces sp. NRRL F-2664 | reverse complement strand
CCACTGGGAGTAGTCGGCCTCGGACAGCACCCGGGCGCCGTCGGCGTCGGGTTCCTTGGCGTAGGCGCCGTCGCGGTAGTTGTCCGCGGTCCGCAGGGGGCGGCCCAGCGCGTCGAGGGTCTCGGTGACCCGACGGCCGTCAGGCGTGGCCGTGACCGTGACGGTAGGGGAGGGGTAGGTGATGCGGGTGGTCTGCGGCTTGCCGGAGTCCGGCAGCACCGTGTGCACGGAAGGGCGGCCCTGGCGGTCGTACTCCGTCCGGGAGACGACCCGCCCGCCCGGCCCCATCTCCTCCAGCACGGCGCCGGTGGCCAGGTCCACCACCCGCGAGGCGGAGGTCTCGGCGTCCGTGCCGGGCGCCACGGTGGTGGTCTCGGTCAGGCGTCCGTCCTCCACGGTCCGGCTGACCTCAGTCTTCAGCTC
>NZ_JOFX01000375.1 GCF_000719345.1 Streptomyces sp. NRRL F-2664 | reverse complement strand
CTCGTACAGGTCCAGGGTGGAGACCCGCTCACCGGCCCTGGTCAGCCACATGTGCGGGGCGCGGTTCCGCGGTTGCGTGCTTGCGGGGGCGGGGCGGGGGGCGGGGGGTGCTTGCGGCTTGTCCCCCCGGTGGGCCGCCGGGCTGGTGGTCTGCCGGGTCGGCCGGGGGGCTGCTGTTCGCGGTCGGCGGTGCCCGGCGCCGGCTGTCTGTGGTCCTGGCCGCGGCCGCCGGGCTGCCGGTCGCGGTGGCCGCCGGGCGCGGGCAGCGGGCACCCCCGCGCGCGCCGTATCGTCGAGCGGTGCGGGCTGTTCACGGTCATCGTCCCGGGGGCGGGGGGGGGCGGGCGGGGGGGCGGGCAGGGGTGGTGTGCCGGTACCGGCTGGGGTAGCGGCGGGCTTGGCAGTGGTCCGGGCCGCACTGCAG
>NZ_JOFX01000374.1 GCF_000719345.1 Streptomyces sp. NRRL F-2664 | reverse complement strand
CGCACCCACGGCATCCGCTACTTCCACGGCTGCTACTCGATGGGCGATGACCAGCTGTGGGGCGTGACCCGGCGCCGCAAGGGCGGCGACCACAGCCTCTCGGCGCTGAAGTCGATCCGGGCTGCCCGACCCGACGGCGCCCCCGTCTGCGTCATCATGGACAACCTCTCGGCGAACAAGACCCCGGCAGTGCGGACCTGGGCGAAGAAGAACAAGGTCGAGCTGTGCCTGACGCCGACCAGCGCGTCATGGGCCAACCCGATCGAGGCCCAGTTCGGGCCCCTGCGGAACTTCGTCCTGGGCGCCTCGAACCATCCCAACCACACCGTGCTCGCCCGCAGACTCCAGGACTACCTACGGTGGCGCAACGCCAACGCCCGCCACCCCGACGTCCTGGCCGCCCAGCGCCGCGAACGCGCCAAGG
>NZ_JOFX01000373.1 GCF_000719345.1 Streptomyces sp. NRRL F-2664 | reverse complement strand
TTCACCTACACCACCGAGGTCTCCCTCCTGGGCCCGGACGGCGAGCCGGAGCGCAGGGTGGTCTCCCACTACAACAGCCTCCACCTCCTGACCTCCCAGGAGGTGTTCACCTCCGCCCTCGGCAACCGCACCGCCGGGGAACTCGTGCGGGGCTACAGCTGGCAGGACGGCGACTCCCCCGCCCCTCCGCCCCGGGATGCGGAACTCCCCGCGGACTGGGCCCTGCCCGTGCGCGAGGCCAGCACCGTCCACAACAGCGCCGGCCAGAAACGGGAGACCGTGACTGCCGCCGCATACGACGCCTACGGCCGTGCGGTGAAGACGGTGGACGAGACCGGGACGGTCACCGAGACCGTGTACGACCCCGAAGAGGGTGCTACCGGGCTGGTCGTGTCGCAGAAGACCACCGGCCGGGACGGCAAGGT
>NZ_JOFX01000372.1 GCF_000719345.1 Streptomyces sp. NRRL F-2664 | reverse complement strand
CGAGCTGGTCGGTCTGGGACGCCAGGCGCCCGGCCGGATCGTAGGTGCTGCGCACACCGGTGCGGGTGTCGCCCTGGCCGGGCGCGCCCTGGGTGAGGGATTTAGCCGTCTGGCGTCCGGCGAGGTCGCGGGTGAGGGCTGCGGTGAACTCCTGCCCCGGATACAGCTCCGGTGCGGCCGGGCTCAGCACGGTGCTGTGCGCGATGCCGCCAGGCCCGTAAGAGGGGGTGGCGGTGACCTCGCCGCTGGTTGAGGTCAGGGTCCGCCCGAGTGCGTCGGTCTGGGCGGCAGAGCCGGCGGCGGGGGTGCCGTCGGCGAAGACGACCTTCGCCGAGGTGGTCCGGGCCGCAGTGTCGGCGTCCTGCACGGACACCGCGCGCGCATCCGCCAGCGGGGCATCCTTCTGGTCTGCGCCCAGGACGCCCT
>NZ_JOFX01000371.1 GCF_000719345.1 Streptomyces sp. NRRL F-2664 | reverse complement strand
CGCGGCCAGCGCCGGGACGGGCGATCCGGGGATCTCCTCGTAGGCGATCTCGGTCACCGCGCCGAGGGGCGAGGCGACGCGGGTGATGACGGGGCCGTGCCCGGCCAGCGGCCGCCCGTACTCCAGCAGGGTGGCGGCGCCGTCGCTGCCGGTGGCCTTGCGGACCAGGCCGTCCTCCAGTTCGAGGACGGCGGTCAGGCGGTGGCCGTCGCCGGAACGGGCCGGGGCGGTGAAGACGACCCGGCCGTCGTCGTAGGCGACTTCTGTGGTGGCGCCGTAGGGGTCGGTGACAGACGTGAGCTGCCAGGTCTCTCCGGCCGGGGCAAAGCTGAAGTCGGTGCGGTTGCCGTGCCGGTCCGCAAACGCGACGGGGTTGCCGGCGGTGTCGAAGTACTGCACGGACCCGTCGGTGCGGTCGGTCAGCCGCCA
>NZ_JOFX01000370.1 GCF_000719345.1 Streptomyces sp. NRRL F-2664 | reverse complement strand
GGGCCTGCCCTTCGTCGACACCGAAGAGGGCCGCGTTGTGGCCGCCGGCGGGGTCTACGAGATCGACCCCGCCGCCAGCGCCCCCGGCAGTGCCGGCTCCGGCCTGAAGCGGTTCCCCGGCGAGGGGGTGCGCTTCGAGCATGTGCCGGGCGGCAGCCTGCCCGCCCGCGACGGCGTGGAGGAGCGCGGCTACGAGTGGCGGCTGACGGACCGCACCGACGGGTCCGTGCAGTACTTCGATGCGGACGGCAACCCGGTGGCGTTTGCGGACCGGCACGGCAACCGCACCGACTTCGCCTTCACCGCCGCCAGCGAGGACACCTGGCAGCTCACTGCCGTCACCGACCCATACGGCGCCACCACAGAAGTCGCCTACAGCGACGGCCGGGTCGTCTTCACCGCCCCGGCCCGTTCCGGCGACGGCCACCGCC
>NZ_JOFX01000369.1 GCF_000719345.1 Streptomyces sp. NRRL F-2664 | reverse complement strand
ACCTACACCTACTGGGCCGACGGCAGCCGGAAAACCACCGAGACCACCAACCCCGACGGCACCCGCACCACCGTCCTCTTCCACTACACCCCCGACGGCACCATCGCCAACGACACCCACACCGGCGCGGGCGGCGGCCAGCCGCGCACCGGCAGCTACCTCACCGGAGCAGCAGGCCGCGAAGCACGCACCCTC
Source organism: Streptomyces sp. NRRL F-2664 (assembly GCF_000719345.1). GTDB lineage: Bacteria > Actinomycetota > Actinomycetes > Streptomycetales > Streptomycetaceae > Streptomyces. The sequence continues at coordinate 236 of NZ_JOFX01000369.1, read as the reverse complement.
ACCGCCACCCCCGGCGCAGCCCGCTACCTCCACACCGACCGCCGCGGCAACACCATCCTCGAAACCGGACCCGACGGCGGCACAGCCGCCAGCCGCCGCTACACCGACTACGGCCAGGAAACCCGCCCCGACGGCACCCCCGCCACGGGCTTCCGCGCCGCCGACCCCGCCGCCAACCCCTTCCGCTTCGGCGGCGAATACACCAACACCGAAAACGGCACCGACTACACCCCCGC
>NZ_JOFX01000368.1 GCF_000719345.1 Streptomyces sp. NRRL F-2664 | reverse complement strand
GTAGGCGGTGACGGCGCCGGCGGCGTCGGTGGCCGTCTCCAGCTGCCCGTGCTGGTCGTAGGCGCGGGAGACAGCCTTCCCGTCGGGGTAGGCGACCGATACCAGCCGGCCCTCGCTGTCGTAGGCGTAGGTGATGAGGGTGTTCTTCTTGGCGTCCGCGTCGTCGCGGGCGCCTTCCCACACCCCGGTGACCCGGTTCAGGCCGTCGTATTCCGTCTGCCGGACCGTGGTGGCCCCGCTGGCGTCGGTGACCGCGGAGGAGAGCAGCAGCCCGGTGCCCTCATCGTAGGTATACGCGGTCGTGGAGACGGTATCGCCGTCCTTGGCCTTGACGGCTGCTTCGGCAATCTGCCCGTGGGCGGTGTAGGTGTAGGCGGTGGTGTTGCCGAGCTGGTCGGTCTGGGAGGCCAGGCGCCCGGCCGGATCGTAGGTG
>NZ_JOFX01000367.1 GCF_000719345.1 Streptomyces sp. NRRL F-2664 | reverse complement strand
CGGCTCGGGTCTGAAGCGGTTCCCCGGGGAGGGGGTGCGCTTCGAGCATGTGCCGGGGGGCAGCCTGCCCGCCCGGGAGGGGGTGGAGGAGCGCGGCTATGAGTGGCGGCTGGCGGACCGCACCGACGGGGCGGTGCAGTACTTCGACACCGCCGGCAACCCGGTGGCGTTTGCGGACCGGCACGGCAACCGCACCGACTTCAGCTTTGCCCCGGCCGGGGAGACCTGGCAGCTCACGTCTGTCACCGACCCCTACGGCGCCACCACAGACGTCGCCTACAGCGACGGCCGGGTCGTCTTCACCGCCCCGGCCCGTTCCGGCGACGGCCACCGCCTGACGGCGGTCCTGGAGCTGGAGGACGGGCTGGTCCGCAAGGCGACCGCGGGGGACGGGGCGGTGACGGGGCTGGAGTACGGGCGGCCGCTGGCCGGA
>NZ_JOFX01000366.1 GCF_000719345.1 Streptomyces sp. NRRL F-2664 | reverse complement strand
CGCGCCAAGGCCCGCAGCGAACGCCAGCAACGCTGGGGCCGCCCACGGCCCAAAGCCGCCTAATCAGCCCCGGCGAACGTTCGTGGCCAACGCACTAGCGGCCGCGGGCGCCGAGCGCCGCGCCCAGGCCCTGGTGCGCGTGTGTGCCCTGGAGGAGCGTGCCGTCGGCACTTCGTGGAGAAGATCGGCTAGCTGCTCGGTCTTACCGCCGACGCTGCCCGCAAGCGCCGGGGCCACTGGGAGTACGTCCCGCACCCCGAAGACGCCAGGTCTGGCGGTTACAGTAGGCCTGTTGGGCCCCGCGGGACTGCCGGGGCATGCCGAAGGGCCGGACCTCATGGCAGATTCCAGGGGTCGTCGCAACACGTGATCACTGACGTGTGGTGGCCAGCAGTTTAGACAGACGCTCGGCTGGGGTTTCCCAGCCGAGCGTTTTT
>NZ_JOFX01000365.1 GCF_000719345.1 Streptomyces sp. NRRL F-2664 | reverse complement strand
GGTGCGCTGGTCGAAGACGTCGTCCTCGCCCGCGAAGCCGCCCCCCGCCCCCGTGTAGGCGCGGCCCTCCTCCACTGCGGGGGAGAACCGCTGCTCGGGTGCGGCGAGCTCGCCGCGGTCGTCGAGGGTGCGCAGGCGGGTCGCGGCCAGCGCCGGGACGGGCGAGCCGGGGATTTCCTCGTAGGCGATCTCGGTCACTGCGCCGAGGGGCGAGGCGACGCGGGTGATGACGGGGCCGTGTCCGGCCAGCGGCCGCCCATACTCCAGGGCCGTCACCGCGCCGTCGCTGCCGGTGGCCTTGCGGACCAGGCCGTCCTGCAGTTCGAGGACGGCGGTCAGGCGGTGGCCGTCGCCGGAGCGCGGGGGTGCGGTGAAGACGACCCGGCCGTCGTCGTAGGCGACGGTAGTGGCGGCGCCGTAGGGGTCGGTGACAGACGTG
>NZ_JOFX01000364.1 GCF_000719345.1 Streptomyces sp. NRRL F-2664 | reverse complement strand
AGACTGCGGACGGGCAGACCGCCTCCGCCGCCTACACCTACGACAGCCTCGGCCGGCCCGCAAAGACCGAGTACGGCAACGGCACCGTCCTGACGGTCGGCTACTACGACAGCGGCCAGCCGAAAAAGGAGACCCTCACCCGCAAAGACGGCACCCTGCTGTCCGAAACCGCCTACACCTACAACAGCCGCGGAGAACTGGCCACCCGCACCGACACCCGCCCCACCACCAGCCCCGCTCCCGCAGCCGGCAGCAGGGAAAGCGGGCAGGCCGACGCCGGCACTGGCGGCACCAGCGGGAACACCGCAGAGGGTGCCGCCACGGGTGCGCCGGTGACCACCCACACCGTCCACGCCTACGACGCCTACGGCCGGCTCACCTCCACCACCGTCCACAACGGCGGCGACGCCAAGGCCCCGGTACTGCGGTCGACCGCCTAC
>NZ_JOFX01000363.1 GCF_000719345.1 Streptomyces sp. NRRL F-2664 | reverse complement strand
GGTCCTGCAGGAGACCTCCAACACCCTGGCTGCGGACCGGCGCACGGTCACCGGGACCGTCACCCGCACCGCAGACAGCAGCGGGAAGCTCGCCGCCCGCGAGCAGACCACATTCACCTACGACAAGTACGGGCAGCCTGCCTCGCAGACGGTCTCCTGGGCCGACGGCGCGGGTGGGGAGGGGCGGGGTGAGGGGCCGGGCGAGCTGAAGACTGAGGTCAGCCGGACCGTGGAGGGCGGGCGCCTGACCGAGACCGCCACGGTGGCGCCGGGCACGGATGCCGAGACCTCCGCCTCGCGGGTGGTGGATCTGGCCACCGGCGCCGTGCTGGAGGAGATGGGGCCGGGCGGGCGGGTCGTCTCGGGGACGGAGTACGACCGCCAGGGTCGGCCGTCTGTGCACACGGTGCTGCCGGACTCCGGCAAGCCGCAGACCACCC
>NZ_JOFX01000362.1 GCF_000719345.1 Streptomyces sp. NRRL F-2664 | reverse complement strand
GACGCGGTCCGCCTTCAGCCCGGCGCCGACGTCGCCGCCGTGACCACCGTGCAGATCCGCGAGGTCGTCGAGCGGCTGACCGCCGCCGGCCAGTGGCGGCCGGGTGATCCGGAGGTCCTGGTCGTGCTGGATGCCGGATATGACGCCCCGCGCATCGCTCACCTGCTGGCCGGCCTGCCCGTCGAAATCCTCGGCCGGCTCCGTTCAGATCGCGTGATGCGGCGTCCGACGCCCTCCCGCGAAGAATTCCACCTGGCCAACCCCAAGGGCGGCCGACCGCCCAAGCACAGTGGTGAGTCCGCCTTCGGCGACCCCGCCACCTGGGGTGCCGGACGGGCCATGACGGTCACGGACACCCGGCTCTATGGGAAGGCGACCGCGCAGGCGTGGGACCGACTGCACCCGCGGCTGACCCGCCGGGCCGCAGGGGCCGACCACGACGGGCCG
>NZ_JOFX01000361.1 GCF_000719345.1 Streptomyces sp. NRRL F-2664 | reverse complement strand
GTGCGCGATGCTGCGCCGGTCCTTGCCGGGGGTGTTGACCGTCTCCTGCAGGACCTTCCCGTCCCGGCCGGTCACCTTCTGCGACAGCACCAGCCCGGTAGAACCGTTCTCGGGGTCGTACACGGTCTCCGTCACCGTACCCGCCTCATCGGTGGTCTTCACCGCACGCCCGTAGGCATCGTAGGCGGCGGCAGTCACGGTCTCCCGTTTCTGGCCGGCGGAGTTGTGGACGGTGCTGGCCTCGCGCACCGGCAGGGCCCAGTCCGCGGGGAGTTCCGCGTCCCGGGGCGGAGGGGCGGGGGAGTCGCCGTCCTGCCAGCTGTAGCCGCGCACCAGTTCCCCGGCGGTGCGGTTGCCGAGGGCGGAGGTGTAGACCTGCTGGGAGGTCAGGAGGTGGAGGCTGTTGTAGTGGGAGACCACCCTGCGCTCCGGCTCGCCGTCCGGGCCC
>NZ_JOFX01000360.1 GCF_000719345.1 Streptomyces sp. NRRL F-2664 | reverse complement strand
GGGGTGGTGTGGGTGTCGTTGGCGATGGCGCCGTCGGGGGTGTAGTGGAAGAGGACGGTGGTGCGGGTGCCGTCGGGGTGGGTGGTCTCGGTGGTTTTCCGGCTGCCGTCGGCCCAGTAGGTGTAGGTGCTGCGCAGGCCGTCGGCGGTGGCGGCGGTGGCGGGTTTGTTGTCGGGGGTGTAGGTCCAGGTTGTGCCGTCTGCGCCGTGGAGGAGGTTGCCGGCCGCATCCCAGGTCTGGGGGGTCTGCTTGCCGTCGGCGGCTACTGCGGTGAGGCGGCCGGCGGGGTCGGTCTCGTGCGCGGTGGCTGTCTTGCTGCCGTCCGCACCGGTGGCGGTGGTGGTGGTGATGTCGCCTGCGGCGTTGGCGGTGTAGGCGGTCGACCGCAGTACCGGGGCCTTGGCGTCGCCGCCGTTGTGGACGGTGGTGGAGGTGAGCCGGCCGTAGGC
>NZ_JOFX01000359.1 GCF_000719345.1 Streptomyces sp. NRRL F-2664 | reverse complement strand
GCCGTCCTTGGTCTCCACGACCGCTTCCGCGATCTGGCCGTCGCTGTTGTAGGTGTAGGCGGTGGTGTTGCCGAGCTGGTCGGTCTGGGAGGCAAGACGGCCCGCGGCGTCGTAGGTGCTGCGCATGCCGGTGCGGGTGTCGGTGCCGTCCCCGCCCTGGGTGAGGGTTTTGGAGGTCTGGTGTCCGGCGAGGTCGTGGGTGAGGGCGGCGGTGAACTCCTGCCCGGGGTAGGTGTCCGGCGCGGCCGGGGTGAGGACCGTGCTCTGCGGGATGCCGCCCGTGCCGTAGGAGGGCACAGCGGTGACCTCCCCGCTGGTCTGCCTCACGGGCCGGCCGAGGGCGTCGGCCTGCGCGGTGGAGCCGGCGGCGGGGGTGCCGTCGGCGAAGAGCACCTTCGCCGAGGTGGTCCGGGCCGTGCTGTCGGCGTCCTGCACCGACACCGCCCGCGC
>NZ_JOFX01000358.1 GCF_000719345.1 Streptomyces sp. NRRL F-2664 | reverse complement strand
GGCTGTTCGGAGGAGAGACGCCAGCCCCCGCTTCCTGTTCTCCTGGACGGAACTGCCCGCTCTGCCTGCCTCCCCGGGAATTCCTGTGCCTTCCTCCTCTCTGTCTTCTGCCGCTGTGCGCCGTGTCCGCCGCAACGGCGTCGCCGGCCTCCTCGCCCTGGCCGCTGCCGGCACCGTTGCCGGGGAGAGCGCGGGTGAGGCGTTCGCCGCTCCCGGCTCCCGCTCGGCCGCCGCAGCTGCGGCGTCAGCGGTGCCGGGTGCCTCCGGCACCGTGTCGGGTGTGTTCGCCCCCGGTGAGGAGGCCGGCGGCGCGGTGGATGCGCGGACCGGCCGCTACTCCTTGGAGGTCCCCCTGCTGGCGACGGCGGGGCGTGGGGAGGCGGGGTTTGCGCTGGCTCTGTCGTATGACCAGGAGTTGTCGGGTCTGGGGGTGGACCGGCAGGGCCTGGGC
>NZ_JOFX01000357.1 GCF_000719345.1 Streptomyces sp. NRRL F-2664 | reverse complement strand
CGTGATCAGGCCGAACGCTACCGGCTCATCACCACCCTCATGGACCCCACTGCGGCACCGGCTGCCGAACTGGCCGCCCTCTACGGCGAGCGGTGGGAGGTGGAGAACACCCTCGCCGAACTGAAAACCACCCAGACCGGCACCCGCACCGTCATGCCAAGCAAGAGCCCTGACCTGGTGTTCCAGGAGATCTACGCACACCTGGTGCTCTACAGCGGCCTGAGAGTCCTGATGCACAGAGCAGCGGTGAACCGCAGTGAACCACTTGATCCGGACCGACTCTCCTTCTCCGCGGCCCTGCGGGCAGCCCGCCGGAGCATCACCTCGCTGAACAGGGATTTCTCCCCCTCAGTCCCTGTCCACGGTGGCCCGTGAACTCGAGGAAGAGATCAACCCGCCCCGCAGACTCCGGGCCGTGACCCGTCAGGCGAAGCGCAAGATGTCCCGCTTCC
>NZ_JOFX01000356.1 GCF_000719345.1 Streptomyces sp. NRRL F-2664 | reverse complement strand
TCGCTTCGCGATGGAGCTTCGCTCCACCCTTGACCGACCGCCCCGTCCCGGAAAGCCGAAAGACTGCCGGGAACCCCCCAGAAGAACGGGCCGGGTGATGCTATGCCCTGGGCAGCCCACGTTGTCCTGCCGGACGGGAGCCCGGGGCGCCTCACATCGCTACGCGCTCCTGTCGGAGGGCGGCAGCAGGCCCCTTGGGCTGGACATAGGCCGCCATCGATCGCTACGCGCTTCCGCGGGACGGCGTCCGCTAGGCAGTGTCCGGCGGATCAGGGGTCGAGCGCGCCTTCTCTACCCGTGCCGCCGACCTGTGGGGAGCCGACACGGTTCGTCCGGTGGGAACCCGTGCCTGTACCCGCCGGACGAGCCCGTCGCCGGGTGACCTGCCGCCGTCAGCCGATCCGCCGAGCTAGCACCTGCCCCGGCCATGCCTCGGACAGGAAACGTTCGGTG
>NZ_JOFX01000355.1 GCF_000719345.1 Streptomyces sp. NRRL F-2664 | reverse complement strand
CGTCTTGCTGCCGTCCGCACCGGTGGCGGTGACCGTGGTGACGTCGCCGGCGGCATTGGCGGTGTAGGCGGTCGACCGCAGCACCGGCGCCTTCGCATCGCCGCCGCCGTGCAGGACGGTGGAGGTGAGCCGGCCGTAGGCGTCGTAGCCGTGCACGGTGTGCGTCGTCACCGGCGTGCCGCCGTCGGCCCCTGCTCCACCGCTGCCTTCCGTGCTGGCACCCCCCTGCCCGCCGCTGCTGTCGGTAGTGCCGGCACCTTCCTGCCCGCCGGTGGTGGGGCGGGTGTCGGTGCGGGTGGCCAGGTCTCCGCGGCTGTTGTACGTGTACACGGTCTGGGACAGCAGGGTGCCGTCTTTGCGGGTGAGGGTCTCCTTCTCCGGCTGGCCGCTGTCGTAGTAGCCGACCGTCAGGACGGTGCCGTTGCCGTACTCGGTCTTCGCCGGCCGGCCGAGG
>NZ_JOFX01000354.1 GCF_000719345.1 Streptomyces sp. NRRL F-2664 | reverse complement strand
ACTCCTCCGGATACGGAGACCTACGTCCCACCAGGACACCCTTCCTCGGACCCACAAGATCCATTGTCAGAGTGTCCACACCCCAGGGGTCACCTCATGACGGCCTTGATGTGCCGTTTGCGCAGGTGGGCCCGGTTGCCGTGCGAGGAGTAGGCCTTGTCGCCGGCGACCGCGTCGGGCCGGGTGCGGGGGCGGCCGACGGGCCCGCGAATCCGGACCTTCGCCAGCACGGGGATGAACTGCGGGCTGTCGGCGGCGTGCCCCTCGGTCAGGACGATGGCCAGCGGGCGGCACTTGCGCTCGCCGGCGATGTGGACCTTGCTGGTCTGCCCGCCTCTGGACCGTCCGAGCAGGGCCGCCTTCAGGCGGATCTTGCGTCTGCGTCGGACACGTCGTCGCTCGTCCCGTTCCAGACTGTCTGCGGTGTCCTGCCCGGCTTGCTCCTTCGGGCCGC
>NZ_JOFX01000353.1 GCF_000719345.1 Streptomyces sp. NRRL F-2664 | reverse complement strand
GGGCGGGTGTCGGTGCGGGTGGCCAGGTCTCCGCGGCTGTTGTACGTGTACACGGTCTGGGACAGCACGGTGCCGTCTTCGCCGATGAGGGTCTCCTTCTCCGGCTGGCCGCTGTCGTAGTAGCCGACCGCCAGGACGGTGCCGTTGCCGTACTCGGTCTTCGCCGGCTGGCCGAGGCTGTCGTAGGTGTAGGCGGCGGAGGCGGTCTGCCCGTCCGCAGTCTTCTGCACCGCGGCCTTCAGACTGCCGTCGGGATTGTAGGCGTAGGCAGTGACCGCCCCTGCCGCATCCGTAGCCGATACCAGCTGCCCGTGCTGGTTGTAGGTGCGGGAGACAGCCTTGCCGTCGGGGTAGGCGACGGATACCAGGCGTCCCTCGCCGTCATAGCGATAGGTGATGAGGGTGGCCTTCTTGGCGTCCGCGTCGTCGCGGGCGCCTTCCCACACCCCGGTGGC
>NZ_JOFX01000352.1 GCF_000719345.1 Streptomyces sp. NRRL F-2664 | reverse complement strand
CCCGGTGACCGTGCGCCGGTCCGCAGCCAGGGTGTTGGAGGTCTCCTGCAGGACCTTGCCGTCCCGGTCGGTGGTCTTCTGCGACACGACCAGCCCGGTGGCACCCTCTTCGGGGTCGTACACGGTCTCGGTGACCGTGCCCGTCTCGTCCACCGTCTTGACCGCACGCCCGTAGCTGTCGTAGGCGGCGGCGGTCGCCACTTCCCGTTTCTGGCCGGCGGAGTTGTGGACGGTGTTGGCCTCGCGCAAGGGCAGGGCCCAGTCCGCGGGGAGTTCCGCGTCCCGGGGCGGGGGCACGGGGCTTGCGGGGTCCTGCTGCCAGCTGTAGCCGCGGACCAGTTCCCCGGCGGTGCGGTCGCCGAGGGCGGAGGTGAACACCTGCTGGGAGGTCAGGAGGTGGAGGCTGTTGTAGTGGGAGACCACCCTGCGCTCCGGCTCGCCGTCGGGGCCCAGGAG
>NZ_JOFX01000351.1 GCF_000719345.1 Streptomyces sp. NRRL F-2664 | reverse complement strand
GTTGGAGGTCTCCTGCAGGACCTTGCCGTCCCGGCCGGTGGTCTTCTGCGACACGACCAGCCCGGTAGCACCCTCTTCGGGGTCGTACACGGTCTCGGTCACCGTCCCCGTCTCGTCGGTGGTCTTCACCGCACGCCCGTAGGCGTCGTAGGCGGCGGCAGTCACGGTCTCCCGTTTCTGGCCGGCGCTGTTGTGGACGGTGCTGGCCTCGCGCACTGGCAGCGCCCAGTCCGCGGGCAGCTCCTCCTCCCGGGGCGGCGGCACGGGGCTGGCGGGGTCCTGCTGCCAGCTGTAGCCGCGGACCAGTTCCCCGGCGGTGCGGTTGCCGAGGGCGGAGGTGTAGACCTGCTGGGACGTGAGGAGGTGGAGGCTGTTGTAGTGGGAGACCACCCTGCGCTCCGGCTCGCCGTCGGGGCCCAGGAGGGAGACCTCGGTGGTGTAGGTGAAGCCGGTCCGC
>NZ_JOFX01000350.1 GCF_000719345.1 Streptomyces sp. NRRL F-2664 | reverse complement strand
GGGCGAGCAGTCGCATCGTGAAGACGGCCTCGCCCCGTTCATCGACGTCGAGGGCCGCGCAGGTGGCAACCAGCGCGGGGTTGCTCAGGCCGGTGAGGAGTTCGCGCAGATCCGGGTCGATGGACATGAGGACGGCCTTGAGCTGGTTCAGCGCCTGGGTGCGGGCCTTGACGGCCGATTCCTTGGCCAGCCGCAGGACCCGCATGTCCTCCACGGGCCCGTCCGCGCTCTTCGGCACGGTGGTGGCCCGTCCGGACAGCACCGCGCGGGCGGCCGCGTCCGCGTCGATGGCGTCGGTCTTGCCGCGCTTGCGCCGGGTGGCACGGTCGGGCTGGTTGATCTCGACGACGTCGATGCCCTCCTGGCGCAGGACCCAGGTCAGCGCGGTCCCGAAGGATCCCGTGCACTCGACCCCCGCCCGGTACAGAACACCGAACGACCCTCCCCAGGCGAGCAGTTG
>NZ_JOFX01000349.1 GCF_000719345.1 Streptomyces sp. NRRL F-2664 | reverse complement strand
GGCCTCCTGCAGGACGGCTCCGGTGGCCAGGTCCACCACCCGCGAGGTCACCGTTTCCGCGTCCGTGCCGGGCGCCACGGTGGTGGTCTCGGTCAGGCGCCCGTCCTCAACGGTCCGGCTGACCTCAGTCTTCAGCTCACCCGGCCCCTCACCCCGCCCCTCCTCCACGGCGCCCTCAGCCCAGGAGACGGTCTGCGAGGCGGCCTGCCCGTACTTGTCGTAGGTGAATGTGGTCTGCTCGCGGGCGGTGAGCTTCCCGGCGCTGTCTGCGGTGCGGGTGACGGTCCCGGTGACCGTGCGCCGGTCCCCGGAAAGGGAGTTGGAGGTCTCCTGCAGCACCTTGCCGTCCCGGCCGGTGGTCTTCTGCGACACGACCAGCCCGGTAGCACCCTCTTCGGGGTCGTACAGGGTCTCGGTGACCGTGCCCGTCTCGTCCACCGTCTTCACCGCACGCCCGTAGGC
>NZ_JOFX01000348.1 GCF_000719345.1 Streptomyces sp. NRRL F-2664 | reverse complement strand
TGCCGCCCTCACGCCAGGCGCGACGCCAGCGTTCCACCGACCGCACACTCACCCGCAGGTCCTTCGCGATCACCGCGGTCTTCTCACCCGCCGCGAATCTCTCGCCGGCTTGCAGCCGGACCCCCTCACGAAAAGCCCGACGCTCAGCGGTCAGGCCCCCACCCTCCGGATAACGCATACCACCGGGATACCGCAAGGATCATGGACCGTCACCACCCGACGACAACCCGCAAAGCTCAGTAACACCCGCCCTCGCACAGCGGGGGAACCTCAACCAGCACGTCCGCCGGGCGCAGCCAGCACGCCAGACACAGGGCCGGACACCCCGCGCGAGCCCGCGGGTGTGCCCGGCCCCTGCGCATAACGGCGCATGCGCCGGTGCGTGCGCCGCTATGCGCGGGGTGTGCCGGGGATCAGCTGACCTGGATCATTCCGTAGCCGTGGGAGACGGGGGAGTCGGACG
>NZ_JOFX01000347.1 GCF_000719345.1 Streptomyces sp. NRRL F-2664 | reverse complement strand
GACACGGCCCGGGCCTCGCCCAGGCCGGCATCCTCCTGGCCTGCGCCCAGCACGCCCTGCGCGACGGCTTCCGCCACGATGTCCGTGGCGGTTTTGACGGTGGTGCCGTCGGGGCCGGTCACACTGCTGGTGTGCCCCCACGGGTCGCTGGAGGCAACGGTCTTGCGGCCGGCCTGGTCGGTCATGGTGACCTTGTAATGGGCCCACTGGGAGTAGTCGGCCTCCGACAGCAGCCGGGCGCCGTCGGCGTCGGGCTCTTTGGCGTAGGCGCCGTCGCGGTAGTTGTCCGCGGTCCGCAGCGGGCGGCCCAGCGCGTCGAGGGTCTCGGTCACCCGACGCCCGTCGGGGGTGGCGGTCACCGTGGTAGTGGGGGAGGGGTAGGCGATGCGGGTGGTCTGCGGCTTGCCGGAGTCCGGCAGCACCGTGTGCACAGACGGCCGGCCCTGGCGGTCGTACTCCGTACGTGAC
>NZ_JOFX01000346.1 GCF_000719345.1 Streptomyces sp. NRRL F-2664 | reverse complement strand
GGTGCGGGGGGCGGTTTCGCGGGTGAGGACGATGTCTTCGACCAGCGGACCGGCTTCACCTACACCACCGAGGTCTCCCTCCTGGGCCCGGACGGCGAGGCGGAGCGCAGGGTGGTCTCCCACTACAACAGCCTCCACCTCCTCACGTCCCAGCAGGTGTTCACCTCCGCCCTCGGCGACCGCGCGGCCGGGGAACTGGTCCGCGGCTACAGCTGGCAGGACGGCGACTCCCCCGCCCCGCCCGGCCGGGAGGAGGAGCTGCCCGCGGACTGGGCGCTGCCGGTGCGCGAGGCCAGCACCGTCCACAACAGCGCCGGCCAGAAACGGGAAGTGGCGACCGCCGCCGCCTACGACGCCTACGGGCGTGCGGTGAAGACGGTGGACGAGACGGGCACGGTCACCGAGACCGTGTACGACCCCGAAGAGGGTGCTACCGGGCTGGTCGTGTCGCAGAAGACCACCGGCCGGGAC
>NZ_JOFX01000345.1 GCF_000719345.1 Streptomyces sp. NRRL F-2664 | reverse complement strand
CCGCCTTCAGGCGGATCTTGCGTCTGCGTCGGACACGTCGTCGCTCGTCCCGTTCCAGACTGTCTGCGGTGTCCTGCCCGGCTTGCTCCTTCGGGCCGCCCCCTTCTGCCGGGCCTTATCCGCCTCCCCGGCGGCCTTCTCCAGGTCGGCGAGCGTGTCGGGGTCGAGGTGCATCCCGGCGGCGTCGTGGTGGGCGCGGACGGTGGTGGAACCCACGCTGACCAGCGACAAGCCCACCTCGCCCCGCTTGGCGGCCTCCGCGATCGCGCCCTCCGGTAGGGTCTCGAAGACCCCGGCGTCCCTCCACTGCCGGAAGCGGTTGCGGACCGTCGACCAGGCGCCGAACTCCTGAGGCATCTCCCTCCACTGGCCACCCGTCCGAAATCGCCAGATCACGCCCTCGAACTGCCGTCACCGCCGCTCGGGGCACGGGCCGCACTCGCCGCCGGCAGGTACGGCCAAATGAACTCCCC
>NZ_JOFX01000344.1 GCF_000719345.1 Streptomyces sp. NRRL F-2664 | reverse complement strand
CGTCGGGGCCCAGGAGGGAGACCTCGGTGGTGTAGGTGAAGCCGGTCCGCTGGTCGAAGACATCGTCCTCACCCGCGAAACCGCCCCCCGCACCGGTGTAGGCACGGCCCCCCTCCACTGCGGGGGAGAACCGCTGCTCGGGCGCCGCCAGCTCACCGCGGTCGTCGAGGGTGCGCAGGCGGGTCGCGGCCAGCGCCGGCACGGGCGAGCCGGGAACCTCCTCGTAGCCGATCTCGGTCACCGCGCCGAGGGGCGAGGCGACGCGGGTGATGACGGGGCCGTGTCCGGCCAGCGGCCGCCCGTACTCCAGCAGGGTGGCGGCGCCGTCGCTGCCGGTGGCCTTGCGGACCAGCCCGTCCTCCAGTTCGAGGACGGCGGTCAGCCGGTGGCCGTCGCCGGAACGGGCCGGGGCGGTGAAGACGACCCGGCCGTCGTCGTAGGCGACGGTAGTGGCGGCGCCGTAGGGGTCGGTGACA
>NZ_JOFX01000343.1 GCF_000719345.1 Streptomyces sp. NRRL F-2664 | reverse complement strand
CCCTGGCGGTCGTACTCCGTCCGCGAGACGACCCGCCCGCCCGGCCCCATCTCCTCCAGCACGGCTCCGGTGGCCAGGTCCACCACCCGCGAGGCGGAGGTCTCGGCGTCCGTGCCGGGCGCCACGGTGGTGGTCTCGGTCAGGCGCCCGCCCTCAACGGTCCGGCTGACCTCAGTCTTCAGCTCGCCCGGCCCCTCACCCCGCCCCTCCTCACCCGCGCCGTCGGCCCAGGAGACGGTCTGCGAAGCGGCCTGCCCGTACTTGTCGTAGGTGAAGGTGGTCTGCTCGCGGGCGGCGAGCTTCCCGCTGCTGTCTGCGGTGCGGGTGACGGTCCCGGTGACCGTGCGCCGGTCCGCGGAAAGGGAGTTAGAGGTCTCCTGCAGCACCTTCCCGTCCCGGCCGGTCACCTTCTGCGACAGCACCAGCCCGGTGGAGCCCTCTTCAGGGTCGTACACGGTCTCCGTCACCGTACCGGTCT
>NZ_JOFX01000342.1 GCF_000719345.1 Streptomyces sp. NRRL F-2664 | reverse complement strand
GTGGCGGCGCCGTAGGGGTCGGTGACAGACGTGAGCTGCCAGGTCTCCCCGGCCGGGGTGAAGGCGAAGTCGGTGCGGTTGCCGTGCCGGTCGGCGAACGCCGCCGGGTTGCCGTCCGCATCGAAGTACTGCACCGACCCGTCGGTGCGGTCCGCCAGCCGCCACTCATAGCCGCGCTCCTCCACTCCGTCGCGGGCGGGCAGCACGCTGCCGGGCACATGCTCCAAACGGACGCCCTGGCCGGGGTAGCGCTTCAGGCCCGAGCCGCTGGCGCCCGGGGCGCTGCCGCCAGGGTCGATCTCGTACACCCCGCCCGCCACCACGGCGCGGCCCCCGCCGGCGTCGATGAACGGCAGGCCCAAACCCATACCCGCGCCCAAACCCTGCCGGTCCACCCCCAGACCCGACAACTCCTGGTCATACGACAGCACCAGACCCAACCCGGCTCCACCACGCCCGGCCGTGTCCAGGAGGGGGAC
>NZ_JOFX01000341.1 GCF_000719345.1 Streptomyces sp. NRRL F-2664 | reverse complement strand
ACCACCCGCCAGAAATTCACCGAAACGCTCGCCTTCACCCCGCCAACCAAGTCCCAACCCGCCACCGCTGCTTGACCCGATAGCTGCATGGGGTGTCTTATCCCCGGCGGCCGCGCCTGGCCGGGTGCGGGGACGTCCAGCGGGCCCGCGGACCCGGACCTTCTTGAGGACAGGGATGAACTGTGGGCTGTCCGCGGCCTGCCCTGCGCTCCAGGGGCCGGCAGCGGCGGTCGGCCGCCAGGTGGATCTTGCTGGTCTGGCCGCCTCGCGAGCGCCCGAGCAGGGCGGCCGTCAGGCGGAGCTTGCGCCGTCGCCGATCGCGCCGCCGTTCGGCCCGGCGGAGATTATCGGCCTCACCGTGTCCATCTTGTTCCGCCGCGCCGCCCCGTTACCGTCTTCGTGGCCTCGCAATGGGGCTCCCGGCCTTCGGCCCCGGTATGACTCGAGCCCCCAGTCGAGATGATCGAAAAGGTGGTGTCGC
>NZ_JOFX01000340.1 GCF_000719345.1 Streptomyces sp. NRRL F-2664 | reverse complement strand
GCCCCAGACCACCGCCTTCTCCTACCCCGCCCCCACCGTGACGGTCACCGCCACCCCCGACGGCCGACGGGTCACCGAAACCCTCGACGCGCTGGGCCGCCCCCTGCGGACCGCGGACAACTACCGCGACGGCGCCTACGCCAAAGAAGCGGACGCCGACGGCGCCCGGGTGCTGTCGGAGGCCGACTACTCCCAGTGGGCCGACTACAAAGTCACCACCACCGACCAGGCCGGCCGCAAAACCGTGGCCTCCACCGACCCGTGGGGCCACACCAGCAGCACCACCCGCCCCGACGGCACCACCGTCAAGACCGCCACAGATGTTGTGGCCGAGGCCGTCACCCAGGGCGTCCTGGGCAAAGACCAGCAGGACGCCGGCCTGGGCGAGGCGCGGGCGGTGTCGGTGCAGGACGCCGACAGCACGGCCCGGACCACCTCGGCGAAGGTGCTCTTCGCCGACGGCACCCCCGCCGCCGGCTCCACCGCG
>NZ_JOFX01000339.1 GCF_000719345.1 Streptomyces sp. NRRL F-2664 | reverse complement strand
TGCGCAGCTCGTCCTGGACGACATCAGCCTCGATGTCGCTCCGGGTGAGTTCGTCACCCTCCTGGGGGCGTCGGGCTGCGGGAAGTCCACGCTGCTGAATCTGGTGGCCGGTCTGGACCGGCCGACCGCGGGGTCCATCGAGACCCCCGGCGGCCGCCCGGCGCTGATGTTCCAGGAACACGCGCTGTTCCCCTGGCTGACCGCGGGCAAGAACATCGAACTCGCCCTGCGCCTGCGCGGCGTCGCCAAGGCCGACCGCCGGCCGGAGGCCGAACGCCTGCTGGACCTGGTCCGCCTCGGCGGCGCGTACGGCAAGCGCGTCCACGAACTGTCCGGCGGCATGCGCCAGCGCGTGGCCCTCGCCCGGGCCCTCGCGCAGGACAGCCGACTGCTGCTGATGGACGAGCCGTTCGCGGCCCTGGACGCCATCACCCGTGACGTCCTGCACGGCGAACTCACCCGTATCTGGGCCGAGACGGGCCTGTCGGTCCT
>NZ_JOFX01000338.1 GCF_000719345.1 Streptomyces sp. NRRL F-2664 | reverse complement strand
AGCCCGCCGCCACTATGATCGCCGCCGGAGTATCGGGGACCGGCACACAGCGGCCTTGCGCAACCTCTTCAACCGGCTCCTCGGCCAGCTCCACCACTGAGCGTTTTCAGCGATGAGTCTCCAGGGTGAGGATGGCTCTGGCGATTGACGTGAGTCCGGTGGGGCTGCAGCGGGCTCTGCGGAAGATCCTCCAGGTCTTGATCCGGGCGATCGTTCTTTCGACGGGCCAGCGGAGTCGGGAGTGCGCCCGGTCGGCGGACCGCTGTTTGACGGTGAGGTCTTTGCCGGGCTTCCTCCGGTGCGGGACGGCGGCGATGTCGCCGGCTCCCTGATAGGCCTTGTCGGCCAGGACAGGGATTCCGAGTCGGAGGCAGGTAGCGATGATCCGGTGCCGTCGGGCGGCGGTCAGGTCATGGACACGGCCTGGCAGGGCAGGCGAGATCCATACGAGCCTGCCGTCGGGTGCGGTGATGCCGTCGGGTGCGGTGATGACC
>NZ_JOFX01000337.1 GCF_000719345.1 Streptomyces sp. NRRL F-2664 | reverse complement strand
CAGTGGTGGAGCTGGCCGAGGAGCCGGTTGAAGAGGTTGCGCAAGGCCGCTGTGTGCCGGTCCCCGATACTCCGGCGGCGATCATAGTGGCGGCGGGCTCCGCGGGATCCGGACAGTGCGGCGAAGGACCAGACGTAGCCGACTGCGGCCAGTCGCTGGTTCTTCACCTTGCGGTGGTGGACGATCAAGCTCTTGCCGGAGGCTCTCGTAATGGGGGCCGAGCCCGCGTATGCCTTGAGCGCCCGGCCGTCGGCGAACCGGGACCGCTCGTCGCCGATCTCGGCCAAGATGCGGGGCTCCGGTGAGTTCACCCAGGCGGGGGAAGCTGGTGATGATCTCAGCGTCCTCGTGTTCGGTGAACCGCTCGGCGCATGCGGCGGCGAGGTCATCGGCCGCCTGGGCGGCGGCGTCGAGTTGCAGAACGAGTGCCCTGACCTGCTGGCCGAGGGCTTCCTCGACGCGCGGGAGCTGACGCATGTGCGGCTCGCGCAGGA
>NZ_JOFX01000336.1 GCF_000719345.1 Streptomyces sp. NRRL F-2664 | reverse complement strand
ACACCTACGACGAGCGCACCGGCCTCCTCACCAGTACCTCTGTCACCAATGCGGACGGTGCCGCCACGGTCCGGCAGATGGAGTACGACTCCCTCAACCGGGTCACCGGCCTGTGGGAAGGCGAAGCCGGGGACGCGGAGGCGAAGAAGGCCACGCTCATCGCCTACGGCTACGACGGGGAAGGACGCCTGGCCTCGATCGCCTACCCCGACGGCAAGACCCTCTCCCGCACCTACAACGCACACGGGCAGCTGGAGACAGCCACCGACGCAGCCGGCGCGGTCACCGCCTACACCTACAACAGCGACGGCACCCTCGCCGAGGCCGTCCAGGAGACCCCCGACGGGCAGACCGCCACCGCCGCCTACACGCATACGGCAACGGCACCCTGCTTGCGGTGGAGTACTTCGACAGCGGCCCCCTCACCCGCAAAGACGGCACCGTCCTGTCCGAGACCGCCTACACCTACAACACCCGCGGCGACCTCGCCACCCGCACCGACACCCGCCCCAACAGCGCCGACGACACCGGCGACCCCGGCAGCGCCAGCAGTGCGGACAACGGGCAGGCAGGCGCCGGCAGCGGCAACAGTGCAGAGGGCGCCGCTGACACCCCGCCCGCCACAACGCACACCGTGCACGGCTACGACGCCTACAACCGGCTGCCAAGGCCCCCGTGCTGCGCTCGACCGCCTACACCGCCAACGCCGCCGGCGATGTGACCGCCACCACCGCCACGGACGCAGAGGGGAAGAAGACGGCCACCGCGCACGAGACCGACCCCGCAGGACGCCTCACCGCAGTAGCCGCCGACGGCCAGAAAACCGAACAGGGCTGGGATACGGCCGGCAACCTCCTCACCGGGGCAGACGGCACAACCTGGACCTACAACCCCGACAACAAACCCCTCACCGCTACCACCGCCGACGGCCTGCACAGCACCTACACCTACTGGGCCGACGGCAGCCGGAAAACCACCGAGACCACCAACCCCGACGGCACCCGCACCACCGTCCTCTTCCACTACACCCCCGA
>NZ_JOFX01000335.1 GCF_000719345.1 Streptomyces sp. NRRL F-2664 | reverse complement strand
CCGCGGCGACCTCGCCACCCGCACCGACACCCGCCCCAACAGCGGCAGCGGGGAAGGCGGGCAGGAAGATGCCGGCACGGACGGCAGCGGGGACACCGGCGCAGCCAAGGGCGCCGCCGCGGGTGCGCCGGTGACGACGCACACCGTGCACGGCTACGACGCCTACAACCGGCTCGCCTCCACCACTGTCCACAACGGCCCTGATGCCAAGGCGCCGGTGCTGCGCTCGACCGCCTACACCGCCAACGCCGCCGGCGACGTCACCGCCACCACCGCCACCGGTGCGGACGGCAGCAAGACGGCCACCGCGCACGAGACCGACCCCGCAGGACGCCTCACCGCAGTAGCCGCCGACGGCCAGAAGACCGAACAGGGCTGGGATACGGCCGGCAACCTCCTCAAAGGCGCAGACGGCACAACCTGGACCTACAACCCCGACAACAAACCCCTCACCGCTACCACCGCCGACGGCCTGCACAGCACCTACACCTACTGGGC
>NZ_JOFX01000334.1 GCF_000719345.1 Streptomyces sp. NRRL F-2664 | reverse complement strand
CGCGCGCGGTGTCCGTGCAGGACGCCGACACTGCGGCCCGGACCACCTCGGCGAGGGTGGTCTTCGCCGACGGCACCCCCGCCGCCGACTCTGCCGCCCAGACCGACCCACTGGGGCGGACCCTGACCTCAACCAGCGGCGAAGTCACCGCTGTGCCCTCCTACGGTGCCGGCGGCATCACGCACAGCACGGTCCTCAACCCGGCCGCACCGGAGACCTATCCGGGGCAGGAGTTCACCGCAGCCCTCACCCGCGACCTCGCCGGACGCCAGACGGCCAAGTCCCTCACCCAGGGCGATCCCGGCCAGGGCGACACCCGCACCGGTACGGCCAACACCTACGATGCGGCAGGGCGCCTGGCGTCCCAGACCGACCAGCTCGGCAACACCACCATCTACGCCTACACCGCCCACGGGCAGATAGCCGAAGCGGCCGTCAAGACCAAGGACGGCGACACCGTCTCCACGACCGCGTATACCTACGATGAGGACACCGGGC
>NZ_JOFX01000333.1 GCF_000719345.1 Streptomyces sp. NRRL F-2664 | reverse complement strand
GGGCCGGCCGTCTGTGCACACGGTGCTGCCGGACTCCGGCAAGCCGCAGACCACCCGCATCGCCTACCCCTCCCCGGCCGTCACGGTCACGGCCACCCCCGACGGGCGGCGGGTGACCGAGACCCTCGACGCGCTGGGCCGCCCGCTGCGGACCGCGGACAACTACCGCGACGGCGCCTACGCCAAAGAGCCCGACGCGGACGGCGCGCGGGTGCTGGCCGCAGCCGACTACTCCCAGTGGGCGCAGTACAAGGTCACCACCACCGACCAGGCCGGACGCAGAACCGTTGCCTCCTCCGACCCGTGGGG
Source organism: Streptomyces sp. NRRL F-2664 (assembly GCF_000719345.1). GTDB lineage: Bacteria > Actinomycetota > Actinomycetes > Streptomycetales > Streptomycetaceae > Streptomyces. The sequence goes on along the minus strand of NZ_JOFX01000333.1, from coordinate 193 downwards.
CCACACCAACAGCGTGACCGGCCCCGACGGCACCACCGTCAAAACCGCCTCCGACATCGTCGCCGAAGCCGTCACCCAGGGCGTCCTGGGCGCAGACCAGGAGGATGCCGGCCTGGGCGAGGCCCGGGCCGTGTCCGTGCAGGACGCCGACACCGCGGCCCGGACCACCTCGGCGAAGGTCGTCTTCGCCGAC
>NZ_JOFX01000332.1 GCF_000719345.1 Streptomyces sp. NRRL F-2664 | reverse complement strand
GCCGTCCTTGGTCTCCACGACCGCTTCCGCGATCTGGCCGTCGCTGTTGTAGGTGTAGGCGGTGGTGTTGCCGAGCTGGTCGGTCTGGGAGGCAAGACGCCCGGCGGCGTCGTATTCGTTCTTAGTGCCGGTGCGGGTGTCTTCTCCCTCTCTGCCCTGGGTGAGGGTCTTGGACGTGGCACGCCCGGCGAGGTCGCGGGTGAGCGCGGAGGTGAACTCCTGCCCGGGGTAGGTGTCCGGCGCGGCCGGGGTGAGGACGGTGCTCTGCGGGATGCCGCCCGTGCCGTAGGAGGGCACGGCGGTGACCTCGCCGCTGGTTGAGGTCAGGGTGCGGCCCAGCGCATCGGCCTGGGAAGACGCACCGGCGGCGGGGGTGCCGTCGGCGAAGAGCACCTTCGCCGACACCGTCCGGGCCGTGCTGTCGGCGTCCTGCACCGACACCGCCCGCGCGTCACCCAGGCCGGCGTCCTGCTGGTCTTTGCCCAGGACGCCCTGGGTGACGGCC
>NZ_JOFX01000331.1 GCF_000719345.1 Streptomyces sp. NRRL F-2664 | reverse complement strand
GCGGTGTAGGTGTAGGCGGTGGTGTTGCCGAGCTGGTCGGTCTGGGACGCCAGGCGCCCGGCCGGATCGTAGGTGTTGGCCGTGCCGGTGCGGGTGTCGGCGTTCTGCCCGCCGTCGCCCTGGGTGAGAGTCTTCGAGGTCTGGCGTCCGGCGAGGTCGTGGGTGAGGGCTGCGGTGAACTGCTGCCCGGGGCAGGCGTCAGGTGCGGCCGGGTTCAGCACGGTGCTGTGCGGGATGCCGCCAGGCCCGTAAGAGGGGGTGGCGGTGACTTCGCCGCTGGTTGAGGTCAGGGTCCGGCCGAGGGCGTCGGTCTGGGCGGTGGAGTCGGCGGCGGGGGTGCCGTCAGCGAAGACGACCTTCGCCGAGGTGGTCCGGGCCGCACTGTCGGCGTCCTGCACCGACACGGCCCGGGCCTTGCTGAGGCCGGCATTCTGCTGGTCTGTGCCGAGCACGCCCTGGGTGACGGCTTCGGCGACGATGTCGGAGGCGGTCTTGACGGTGGTGCCGTCGGGGCC
>NZ_JOFX01000330.1 GCF_000719345.1 Streptomyces sp. NRRL F-2664 | reverse complement strand
TGAACCGCCTGCTGCGTTCGACGAGCGTTCCGATCGCGGACCGGCCGGTCCCGATGATCAGATCGCCCTCCCAGTGTCCCGGGACGCCACGGTCCTCGGCCTCGGCGGGCCGTTCGCTGATCAGTACTTCGGCGGTGACATGCCCGCGGACACTCTGCCTGGTGCGCTCCCGTGGGACGCGCAGTGACCGTCCGGTGCGCAAGCAGGCGACCAGCTCGCGCTTGAGCGCGCCGCGTCCCTGGACGGGAAGGGCCTGGTAGATCGCCTCGTGTGAGATGCGCATGGACTCATCCTCGGGGAAGTCCACCTCGAGCCGCCGCGATATCTGCTGCGGACTCCAGGCCGTCGCCCAGCGCCGGTCCTGACGGCGGGGCTTGTCCCTACCCTGCCACGGCGGCACCTGCGGTCCCGCGACGGCCCGGCCGTCGGCCGCGTGGACGATGGTCCCGGCCAGCCGGTCCTGGACGTACTCGCGCAGGCGGTCGTGGGCCACAGCTTCGCTTTCTTCGGCCGCTGGGCCC
>NZ_JOFX01000329.1 GCF_000719345.1 Streptomyces sp. NRRL F-2664 | reverse complement strand
ACCACCCGCCAGAAATTCACCGAAACGCTCGCCTTCACCCCGCCAACCAAGTCCCAACCCGCCACCGCTGCTTGACCCGATAGCTGCATGGGGTGTCTTGTCGCCGCTGACGTGGTCCGGCCTGGTGCGGGGGTGCCCGCCGCCAGGCCGGGCGACGCGGATCCGGGCGAGGACCTCGGTGAACTGGGGTGCGTCGCCCCACTGGCCCGGGGTGACCAGTAAGGCCAGCGGGCGGCAGCCACCCTCGCCGGCGAGGTGGATCTTGCAGGTCAGGCCGCCCCGGGACCGTCCGAGTCCCTCGTCGGGGCGGTGGTTTCGAGGCGTCGTTCTTTTTTCGGGACTCTCGGGGCGGCCTTGCGGGCCGCCTGATGTTGGACAGCTGGTTTCTACGCTGCGGGGGTGGGGTCGTACTGCAGTAGGGTCCGGGTCTCGAGTGGGGTGAGGTACCCGGACTCGGGGTGTCGGCGGAGCCTGGTGCGGTTGTGCTCGACTTCGATGAAGCGGAAGACGTCGGCCCGGGCCGTGGCCCGGCTGTCCCACACGTGGGTGCCGATCTCCGCCTTGAGC
>NZ_JOFX01000328.1 GCF_000719345.1 Streptomyces sp. NRRL F-2664 | reverse complement strand
CTGGTCGGTGCGGGGGCGGCGGTCCGGGCCGGCCGCCGGGGGAGCGGCCCGGCCCAATTATTGGTCGGGCGCCCAATAGAGTTGCTTATTGGCCGCACACTCAATAGCATCCGCGGCATGTCGTCAAGCGTTCAGCGCAAACGCGTCCGCAAGGACCCGGCTGCCCGACGTGCGGAGATCGTCGCCGCCGCGGCGGCTGTCGCCCTGGCAGAGGGGCTGGAGTGCGTCACCCTGCGGCGGGTCGCCGAGGAACTCGACGTGCGGCCCGGCCTGATCAGCCACTACTTCCCGTCCGCCGAGGACTTGGTCGCCGAGGCGTTCGCCAGTGCGGCGACCACCGAGATCGACGCACTGCTTCCGGTGGAGGGGAGCGAGGGCACCCCCACCGAGCGGCTGGCCCGGTTCCTCGCTCACACCACGGGTGAGGCCTACGACGCCATCAGCCGGCTGTGGATCAACGCGCGGCACCTCAGCCGCTACCGGGACGTGCTGCGCGAACGGGTCGCCCGGCAGGAGACCGTCTGGCG
>NZ_JOFX01000327.1 GCF_000719345.1 Streptomyces sp. NRRL F-2664 | reverse complement strand
GGTGACCGCGGAGGAGAGCAGCAGCCCGGTGTCCCCGTCGTAGGTATACGCGGTCGTGGAGACGGTGTCGCCGTCCTTGGCCTTGACGGCCGCTTCGGCTATCTGCCCGTGGGCGGTGTAGGCGTAGGCGGTGGTGTTGCCGAGCTGGTCGGTCTGGGAGACCAGGCGCCCTGCCGCGTCGTAGGTGTTGGCCGTGCCGGCGCGGGTGTCGCCCTGGCCGGGATCGCCCTGGGTGAGGGACTTAGCCGTCTGGCGTCCGGCGAGGTCGCGGGTGAGGGCTGCGGTGAACTCCTGCCCCGCGGCGGCGGGGGTGCCGTCGGCGAAGACCACCCTCGCCGAGGTGGTCCGGGCCGCACTGTCGGCGTCCTGCACGGACACGGCCCGGGCCTCGCCCAGGCCGGCATCCTCCTGGTCGCTGCCCAGCACGCCCTGCGCGACCGCCTCGGCCACAATGTCAGAGGCCGTCTTGACGGTGGTGCCGTCGGGGCCGGTCACGCTGCTGGTGTGGCCCCACGGGTCGGTGGAGGCAACGGTTTTGCGTCCGGCCTGGTCGGTCATGGTCACCTGGTAGTGGGCCCACTGGGAGTAGTCGGCCTGGGCCAGTACCCGGGCGCCGTCGGCGTCGGGTTCCTTGGCGTAGGCGCCGTCGCGGTAGTTGTCCGCGGTCCGCAGCGGCCGCCCCAGCGCGTCGAGGGTCTCGGTGACCCGCCGCCCGTCAGGGGTGGCCGTGACCGTGACGGCCGGGGAGGGGTAGGCGATGCGGGTGGTCTGCGGCTTGCCGGAGTCCGGCAGCACCGTGTGCACAGACGGCCGGCCC
>NZ_JOFX01000326.1 GCF_000719345.1 Streptomyces sp. NRRL F-2664 | reverse complement strand
GTCCTTGGTCTTGACGGCTGCTTCGGCTATCTGCCCGTGGGCGGTGTAGGTGTAGGCGGTGGTGTTGCCGAGCTGGTCGGTCTGGGACGCCAGGCGCCCTGCCGGATCGTAGGTGCTGCGCACACCGGTGCGGGTGTCGCCCTGGCCGGGATCGCCCTGGGTGAGGGACTTGGCCGTCTGGCGTCCGGCGAGGTCGCGGGTCAGGGCTGCTGTGAACTCCTGCCCGGGGTAGGCGTCAGGTGCGGCCGGGTTCAGGACCGTGCTGTGCGGGATGCCGCCAGGCCCGTAGGAGGGCACCGCGGTGACTTCGCCGCTGGTTGAGGTCAGGGTCCGGCCGAGTGCGTCAGCCTCGGCGGTGGAGGCGGCGGCGGGGGTGCCGTCGGCGAAGACCACCCTCGCCGACGTGGTCCGGGCCGCGGTGTCGGCGTCCTGCACAGACACGGCCCGGGCCTCGCCCAGGCCGGCATCCTCCTGGCCTGCGCCCAGCACGCCCTGCGCGACGGCTTCCGCCACGATGTCCGTGGCGGTTTTGACG
>NZ_JOFX01000325.1 GCF_000719345.1 Streptomyces sp. NRRL F-2664 | reverse complement strand
TCCAGCCTGGCCTGACGCACCGTCGCGAACGCCTCCTGCATCGTCTCTCTCTTCAGGCCTTGCCAGAAGCTCTCGGCCAGGGCGCTGTCGTAGCTCGACCCGACACGGCCCATGCTCCGGCGGATACCGAAATGGTCGCTGGCCTGGGCGACGCGGCTGAGGTGTATTGCGGTCCCCTGTCCGCGTGGAAGACCACTGCGTCCACGTGACCGCCGCGGGCGGCTATCGCCATCTTCAGGGCGTCGATGACGAGCTCGGTCCTCATGCGGGTGGCCATCGACCAGCCGAGCACCCGGCGCGAGCAGATGTCCAAGACGCAGGCCCGGTAGAGCCATGTGCCGCCGACCTGCACGTATGTGATGTCGCCGCACCAGGCATGGACCCGCCGGACACCGTTAGGTCCCCTTGCGGCCAGCGCGGATCTCGTGGATCTCGGCGGCCAGGGCGTCATCGTCCGCCCGGCGGACCTTGCAGGCACCGGCCCCGGCGACCCAGCGGCAGTAGCCCGGGCGCGACATACCCAGGACCCGGCATATCCGCTGCACGCCGAACTCGGCACGGTTGGAGATGAGTCCCAGCGGCCGGTCATGCCCTCATCTCCTTCGCGAAATACTGAGCATTTTCAGAGTGGCCACCGATCGGGTGACGGGGCGAGGGCTGTGAAACGGACGGGGCCCCAGGGCTGTTGAGCAAGGTGTCTACGCTCAACT
>NZ_JOFX01000324.1 GCF_000719345.1 Streptomyces sp. NRRL F-2664 | reverse complement strand
CTGCTTGCCGTCGGTGGTGAGGGCGGTGAGGCGGCCCGCGGCATCGGTCTCATGCACCGTGGTGGTCTCCACCCCGTCCGCACCGGTGACGGTGGTGGTGGTGATGTCGCCGGCGGCGTTGGCGGTGTAGGCGGTCGACCGCAGTACCGGGGCCTTCGCATCGCCGCCGTTGTGGACGGTGGTGGAGGTGAGCCGGTTGTAGGCGTCGTAGCCGTGCACGGTGTGCGTCGTGGCGGGCGGGGTGTCAGCGGCGCCCGCTCCACCGCTGCCTTCCGTGCTGGCGCCCTCCTGCCCGGTGCTGCCCACACCGCCGCCGCTGCCGCTGGTGTGGGTGGCGCTGCCGCTGCTGGTGTCGGGAGAAGGGCGGGTGTCGGTGCGGGTGGCCAGGTCTCCGCGGCTGTTGTACGTGTACACGGTCTGGGACAGCACGGTGCCGTCTTCGCCGGTGAGGGTCTCCTTCTCCGGCTGGCCGCTGTCGTAGTAGCCGACCGCCAGGACGGTGCCGTTGCCGTACTCGGTCTTTGCGGGCCGGCCGAGGCTGTC
>NZ_JOFX01000323.1 GCF_000719345.1 Streptomyces sp. NRRL F-2664 | reverse complement strand
CGGCCCGTCGTGGTCGGCCCCTGCGGCCCGGCGGGTCAGCCGCGGGTGCAGTCGGTCCCACGCCTGCGCGGTCGCCTTCCCATAGAGCCGGGTGTCCGTAGCCGTCGTGAACCGCGGGGCACCGAACCAGCCGGGCTGTGAGGCGTACTGCGCGGTACGAGGAGGGTGGCCCTGCGGTCCGCGTTCCCGCCCGGTCCTGCGGCTCTCCGGGGGATGCTGCCGCAGCAAGAAGAAGCACCCCCGGCGCCAGTGCCGACGGTGCTTCTCTTGCTGCGGGCTGTGCTCTTGGGCCGGGTCCTGCGTGGGGCGTCGGGTCCAGGCATTCTGCAGGGCTGCATGTGCTCGGAGTCATTTCGGAGCCCGGCCCGGGCAGGGGCTCGATCCTGTCCTGGACCGGTCCCCGGGCAGGGGATGCCAGCACGGCCTCTGCGCCTACTGGCGGGTGAAGGCTGTCGTTGCTCCCGTAAGAATGACCCCCAGGTGCTCCTTGGGTTCTAAGGTGGATTCGCATGATCGTCGCAACGTTGCAGGTCTCATGCTGTCAGAG
>NZ_JOFX01000322.1 GCF_000719345.1 Streptomyces sp. NRRL F-2664 | reverse complement strand
CGCCGCTACCTGCCCGAGGGCAGCATGGACCAGATCTACCCCAGCGAGCTCCCCGAACGCGCCTCCACGCTACCCAACACCACGAACACCACCCCGGATCGATCGGCTACACCACTCCACGGGACACGACCGCCGCCGGGCGCTGCCTGCCGTCCGCCGAACGTGGGGGGGCGGGGACCTCGCTGCTGCGTGCCCGGAGTTTCGGGGTCCGTGCGACCGCCGTGTCTGGGGCGTTCGCCCTCGACCGCCTCTCGGGGGCTGCGGCGCAAAACGCCTCCACGCGGAGCTGCCGCCGGAGTGCAGGGCCCCGCTGGCGCGATGGCACGCCGGGCGGCGGGCCCAGCGCCCGAAGACGGCGAAGCCTGCCAGCGCACGCCTTGGTAGGCCTAGCTGCGTCGCAACGCCTCGACGCGGAGCTACCACCGCTGGCGCAGTGGCATGCCGAGCGAAGGGCCCAGCGGCCGAAGAAAGCGAAGCTGTGGCCCACGACCGCCTGCGCGAGTACGTCCAGGACCGGCTGGCCGGGACCATCGTCCACGCGGCCGACGG
>NZ_JOFX01000321.1 GCF_000719345.1 Streptomyces sp. NRRL F-2664 | reverse complement strand
ACCGAGGCAGGCCGAGCACCCGGCACAGCAGCGCGACGGGGTAGCCGACAGGATTGTCGGCGCATGCCTTCTCCGCGCCGATGAAGCGGCACACGGCGCCTACTCCACGATCTCCTTGGCGAAGAAGGCCGCGGCTTCTACCAGGATCCCGTCCGCCCTCTTCACCTCGGCCAGCTCCCGGCAGACCCGCCGCAGCTCTTCCCGTTCACCGTTGGCCAGCGCTCCTGCCGGCCCCTGGCCCCGGTCAGCCTTCGCCTGCTTGACCCACGAGCGCAGGCCCTCCGCACCCACGCCGAGCTCCCGCGCGACCCCGGCCCGGGTCCGCCCGGTCGAGAGGACCAGCTCCACCGCATCCTTCCGTGCACCGCTTACCGCTCTTGCCACTCATGATCAGGACTGCTTCCTCCGGGACCAACCGTCCCAGTATCAAGCTGTCCAAGATCCGGGGGGTGAGGTGACCCCTGGGGTGTGGACACTCTGACAATGGATCTTGTGGGTCCGAGGAAGGGTGTCCTGGTGGGACGTAGGTCTCCGTATCCGGAGGAGTTC
>NZ_JOFX01000320.1 GCF_000719345.1 Streptomyces sp. NRRL F-2664 | reverse complement strand
GGAGACGGTGTCGCCGTCCTTGGTCTTGACGGCTGCTTCGGCTATCTGCCCGTGGGCGGTGTAGGTGTAGGCGGTGGTGTTGCCGAGCTGGTCGGTCTGCGACGCCAGGCGCCCGGCCGGATCGTAGGTGCTGCGCACACCGGTGCGGGTGTCGCCCTGGCCGGGCGCGCCCTGGGTGAGGGTCTTGGCCGTCTGGCGTCCGGCGAGGTCGCGGGTGAGGGCTGCGGTGAACTCCTGCCCCGGATACACATCCGGTGCAGCCGGGGTCAGGACCGTGCTCTGCGGGATGCCGCCCGCCCCGTAGGAGGGCACCGCCGTGACCTCGCCGCTGGTGGCGGTCAGGGTCCGGCCCAGCGCATCAGCCTCGGCGGTGGATCCGGCGGCGGGGGTGCCGTCGGCGAAGACCACCCTCGCCGACACCGTCCGTGCCATGCTGTCGGCGTCCTGCACTGAGAGCGCGCGCGTCGTTGAGGCCGGCCCCGATCTGGTCTTTGCCGAGGACGCCCTGCGCAACGGCTTCGGCCACGATGTCCGTGGCGGTCTTGACGGTGGTG
>NZ_JOFX01000319.1 GCF_000719345.1 Streptomyces sp. NRRL F-2664 | reverse complement strand
ACCGTCAGGACGGTGCCGTTGCCGTACTCGGTCTTTGCGGGCCGGCCGAGGCTGTCGTAGGTGTAGGCGGCGGAGGCGGTCTGCCCGTCCGCGGCCTTCTGCACGGCCTTGGCCAGGCTGCCGTCGCTGTTGTAGGTGTAGGCGGTGACGGCGCCTGCGGCGTCGGTGGCCGTCTCCAGCTGCCCGTGCTGGTCGTAGGTGCGGGAGACAGTCTTGCCGTCGGGGTAGGCGACCGAGGCCAGCCGGCCCTCGCCGTCGTAGGTGTAGGTGATGAGGGTGTTCTTCTTGGCGTCCGCGTCGTCGCGGGCGCCTTCCCACACCCCGGTGGCCCGGTTCAGGGCGTCGTATTCCGTCTGCCGGACGGTGGTGGCCCCGCTGGCGTCGGTGACCGCGGAGGAGATCAGCAGCCCGGTGTCCTCATCGTAGGTATACGCGGTGGTGGAGACGGTGTCGCCGCCTTTGGTCTTGACGGCTGCTTCGGCTATCTGCCCGTGGGCGGTGTAGGTGTAGGCGGTGGTGTTGCCGAGCTGGTCGGTCTGGGACGCCAGGCGCCC
>NZ_JOFX01000318.1 GCF_000719345.1 Streptomyces sp. NRRL F-2664 | reverse complement strand
CCTGTCCGATGCCCGGTGGGAGCTGGTCGAGCCGGTCCTCACCGCCTGGCGGTCCGAACGCCGCGGCCGCGGCCTGGACATCGGCCGCCCACCGGACCACGACCTGCGCAGTCTGCTGGACGCGGTCCTCTACGTGAACCGGACAGGGATCCCCTGGCGCTACCTCCCGCACGACTACCCGCACTGGAACACCGTCTACGCCTACTTTGCCCGCTGGCAGGAGGAAGGCGTGTTCGACCACCTCAACAGCCTGCTGCGGCGGCAAGTCCGCAGGCAGGAGGGCCGCGAGGAGGAACCGACCGCCTGTGTCACCGACTCCCGGAGCATCAAGACTTCCACCAACGTCCCCGCCTGCGAGCAGGGCATCGATGCGGGCAAGAAGATAGGACTCGATCGCCGGCCAGACCCTCATCGAACGGGTCGCCGCCGACCATCCCACCGTCCGCAAGGCCTGGGTGGACGGCGGCTACCGCCAGCACCTCGCCGAACACGCTGCCACCCTCGGTATCGACATGCACATCGTCCGCCGCGACCCCGCCACCAGGGGTTTGCCGTCCTGCCACGTCGTTGGACAGTCGAGAGAACGCTGGGATGGCTGATGAACCACCGCCGCCTGGCCCGCGATTACGAGGCCAAGCCCCA
>NZ_JOFX01000317.1 GCF_000719345.1 Streptomyces sp. NRRL F-2664 | reverse complement strand
CTACCTGTCACCCGTCGAGTTCGAACAGCAGCACCAGCGAGAACATAGACTCGCTCTCGCAGCATGAATCCCCGTGTCCACACACCGGGGGACGCCTCAGGGAACCTCACTAAGACCGCCCGCAAGGACACCGCCCGCGGATCCGGCCCGGGCAGGACCCGCCGGGCCGTCGAGCGAACCTTCGCCTGGCTCCACCAGTTCAAACGCCTGCGGACCCGCTACGAGATACGAGTCGGCCTCCACCTCGGACTCGCCAACCCACTGCAGCACCACCTGCCTGAGACAACTCCGAACCTCATAAATGACCAGTAACCCGTCAACGTGAGTAGCGGCAAAGCGAGAACGATTAGCCCTTTCGACCTGAGCGGGGACTAGTTGGAGGAGAGACAGCGGCTGCCACGACCTGCTGTCCTGGGCGGAAGTACCTGTCCCATTTTGCCTGCGTCTTCCTGGGGTTGCGATGCTGTCTTCTTCCGCTTCTATCCGCCGTGTGTGTTGCCGGGGGGGTGTGGCTGGTCTTCTGGTGCTGGCTGCGGTCGGTGGCTCGGGAGGGGATGGCTCTG
>NZ_JOFX01000316.1 GCF_000719345.1 Streptomyces sp. NRRL F-2664 | reverse complement strand
CCGCCACTGGCCGGCGGCGGTCAGCCGCTCGACGACCTCGCGGATCTGCACGGTGGTCACGGCGGCGACGTCGGCGCCGGGCTGAAGGCGGACCGCGTCCAGCACCGCCGTCCAGGACGTGCGGCCACTCTCCAGCGCGGCCACCACCGAGTAGGGCCAGCCGGGCACCATCTGGTGTTTGCCCACCCCTGCCGAAGGTGTGGCAGAAGGCCCGGTCGGCACACGTGTTGGCGTCCGGCAGCAGCCACGGCGAGACATCCACCGCCAGCACGAGCCGGCCGTCCGCCGCGCCCTCGGCAGCGGCACCCCGGCCAGGGCCCGCCGCAGCCGGGCGACATCGATCCGGCCCTGGTTGAGCCCGCCGCACAGAGCCCCGTGACCACGGCGGTGCTCGGGCGCGAGCGCGAGATCGACCAGCGTCCGCACCGGCCCGTCCGTACACAGCAGCGCATCACACAACTCGAACAACGCGTCGCCCCGTGCGGTCAGACACGCGTACAGCTCTGACCGGAAGCGTGGCACTTCCGCGAACGCTCCCGCAAGACGCCCTGATACACCAGACT
>NZ_JOFX01000315.1 GCF_000719345.1 Streptomyces sp. NRRL F-2664 | reverse complement strand
GCCGGACGGTGGTGGCCCCGCTGGCGTCGGTGACCGCGGAGGAGAGCAGCAGCCCGGTGTCCCCGTCGTAGGTATACGCGGTCGTGGAGACGGTGTCGCTTCCGTCCTTGGTCTTGACGGCTGCTTCGGCAATCTGCCCGTGGGCGGTGTAGGTGTAGGCGGTGGTGTTGCCGAGCTGGTCGGTCTGGGACGCCAGGCGCCCTGCCGCATCGTAGGTGCTGCGCACACCGGTGCGGGTGTCGCCCTGGCCGGGATCGCCCTGGGTGAGGGTTTTAGCCGTCTGGCGTCCGGCGAGGTCGCGGGTCAGGGCTGCGGTGAACTCCTGCCCCGGATAGGTCTCCGGTGCGGCCGGGTTCAGCACGGTGCTGTGCGCGATGCCGCCAGGCCCGTAAGAGGGGGTGGCGGTGACTTCGCCGCTGGTTGAGGTCAGGGTCCGCCCGAGTGCGTCGGTCTGGGCGGCAGAGCCGGCGGCGGGGGTGCCGTCGGCGAAGACCACCCTCGCCGAGGTGGTCCGGGCCGCACTGTCGGCGTCCTGCACGGACACGGCCCGGGCCTCGCCCAGGC
>NZ_JOFX01000314.1 GCF_000719345.1 Streptomyces sp. NRRL F-2664 | reverse complement strand
GCCCCCGCACCCGCCCCCCCCCCCCCCCCCCCCGGCCGGCCGGGCGCCCCCGCCGCCGGAGCCGCAGGTGTCTCGGCCGGCCTCGCCGACGCGTGCGCCGGCTGGCTGCTGCGCGGCGACGCGCTGGTCCAGCGGGCCCACCGCGACGGCACCGACCACCTGGCCCGGGCCGCCCGCCGGGACTGGACCTGGGGCACCGCCACCGCCCGCCGGCGCCTGCTGCACCGCCTCGCGGCCGTCGCCGCGACGACCGCCGACCACCCCGCCCTGAGCGGTGTGAGCGACCTCACCGCCGCCATGCACCACCGCATGCTCGCCCGCTGGCCCGCACTGCACCCCCTGCCGGCCGAACGTCCCTAGCGCCACCCGCACCACCCACCCCGGCACCCGCCACCCGCACACCGGCAACACGCCGAACAAAAACCCCCAACACCCCAGAAAAAACCCACAAGAAGAATTCCCACCCCCAACCCGCACCACCCCACCGAACGTCCCCGACACCCGGCCGGCACTGTCTCTTATACACATCTCCGAGCCCACGAGACCTCTCTACATCTCGTATGCCGTCTT
>NZ_JOFX01000313.1 GCF_000719345.1 Streptomyces sp. NRRL F-2664 | reverse complement strand
GGAGACCACCCTGCGCTCCGGCTCGCCGGCGGGGCCCAGGAGGGCGACCTCGGTGGTGTAGGTGTAGCCGGGCCGCCGGTCGAAGACATCGTCCTCACCCGCGAAACCGCCCCCCGCACCCGTGTAGGCACGGCCCCCCTCGGCCCAGACGTTCATCCGCTGCTCGGGTGCGGCGAGTTCGCCCTTGTCGTCGAGGGTGCGCAGGCGGGTCGCGGCCAGCGCGGGGACGGGGGATCCGGGGATCTCTTCGTAGCCGATCTCGGTCACTGCGCCGAGGGGGGAGGCGACGCGGGTGATGACGGGGCCGTGTCCGGCCAGCGGCCGCCCGTACTCCAGCCCCGTCACCGCGCCGTCCCCGGCCGTGGCCTTGCGGACCAGCCCGTCCTCCAGCTCCAGGACCGCCGTCAGCCGGTGCCCGTCGCCGGAGCGCGGCGGTGCGGTGAAGACGACCCGGCCGTCGTCGTAGGCGACGTCTGTGGCGGCGCCGTAGGGGTCGGTGACAGACGTGAGCTGCCAGGTCTCCCCGGCCGGGGTGAAGGCGAAGTCGGTGCGGTTGCCGTGCCGGTCCGCAAAC
>NZ_JOFX01000312.1 GCF_000719345.1 Streptomyces sp. NRRL F-2664 | reverse complement strand
GATTCGCGGCGGGTGAGAAGACCGCGGTGATCGCGAAGGACCTGCGGGTGAGTGTGCGGTCGGTGGAACGCTGGCGTCGCGCCTGGCGTGAGGGCGGCATGGCGGCCCTGCGCCCGATGGGTCCGGCGAACTCCCCGACCGTCACCGATGCCCAGTTCGCCGTACTCGAGGCGGAACTCGGCAAGGGACCGGCGGCGCATGGCTTCGAGGATGAACGCTGGACTCTGGTCCGGGTCCAGACGGTGATCCGCCGCCGGCTGCGGGTGGGTCTTTCGGTGCCGACGGTGTGGCGGCTGCTGAAACGGCAAGGCTGGTCCTGGCAGGCCCCCGCCCGCAGAGCCCTCGAACGCGACGAGCACGCGGTGGCGCTGTGGAAGAAGGAGGTGTGGCCGCGGGTAAAAGGCTCGCGGCGGCGTGTGGGGGCTGGCTCGCCTTCGAGGACGAGGCCGGATTCTCCATGACGCCGCCCCGCGCCCGCACCCGGGGCCGGCGCGGACACACCCCCGTCACCCGCGTCCGCGGTCGCTCCCGCCGCCGGACCTCGGTCGCCGCGCTGTGCTGCTACAAATCCGGAGAG
>NZ_JOFX01000311.1 GCF_000719345.1 Streptomyces sp. NRRL F-2664 | reverse complement strand
GGAGTAGTCGGCTGCGGCCAGCACCCGCGCGCCGTCGGCGTCGGGCTCTTTGGCGTAGGCGCCGTCGCGGTAGTTGTCCGCGGTCCGCAGGGGCCGGCCGAGCGCGTCGAGGGTCTCGGTGATGCGCCGCCCGTCAGGCGTGGCGGTCACCGTGGCGGTAGGGGAGGGGTAGGTGATGCGGGTGGTCTGCGGCTTGTCGGAGTCCGGCAGCACCGTGTGCACGGACGGGCGGCCCTGGCGGTCGTACTCCGTCCGGGAGACGACCCTGCCGCCGGGCCCGGTCTCCTCCAGTACGGCTCCGGTGGCCAGGTCTATCACGCGCGAGGTCACCGTTTCCGCGTCCGTGCCGGGCGCCACGGTGGTGGTCTCGGTCAGGCGCCCGTCCTGAACGGTGCGGCTGACCTCAGTCTTCAGCTCGCCCGGCCCCTCGCCCCGGCCCTCCTCACCCGCGCCCTCGGCCCAGGACACCGTCTGCGAGGCGGCCTGCCCGTACTCGTCGTACCCGAATGTGGTCTGCTCTCGGGCGGTGAGCTTCCCGCTGCTGTCTGCGGTGCGGGTGACGGTCCCGGTGACCGTGCGCCGGTCCG
>NZ_JOFX01000310.1 GCF_000719345.1 Streptomyces sp. NRRL F-2664 | reverse complement strand
GAAGCTGTCGGCGTCCGAGGTCCGGATCGGGTACTTCCCGAACCTGACGCACGCCACCGCGCTGGTGGGCCTGCAGGAGGGCCTGGGACGACCTCAAGGGCAAGAGGATCGCCACCCCGCAGAAGGGCAACACCCAGGACGTCGCGTTCCTGAACTGGATCTCCGAGAAGGGCTGGAGCGTCGACCCGGAGTCCGGCAAGGGCGACGTCTCCGTCGTCCGCACCGACAACAAGGTCACCCCAGACGCCTTCGAGCAGGGCTCGATCGACGGCGCCTGGGTGCCCGAGCCCACCGCCTCCAAGCTCGTCACCGACGGCGGCTCCGTCCTCCTCGACGAGACCGCCCTGTGGCCCGACAAGAAGTTCGTGATCACGAACATCATCGTGTCGCAGAAGTTCCTCAAGGCCCACCCCGACGTCGTCGAGGCCGTGCTGCGCGGCACGGTGAGGACCAACGAGTGGATCAACGCCAACCCCGAGCAGGCCAAGGCCTCCGCCAACGCCAAGCTGGCGGCCGAGGGCGGCAAGCCGCTCGACGCGAAGGTCATCGACCCGGCCTGGCAGAGCATCCTCGTCACCGACGACCCGCTGGCCTCCACCCTCAAGACCCAGGCCGACCACGCCGTCAAGGCCAAGCTCATCGAACAGCCCGACCTGGCCGGCATCTACGACCT
>NZ_JOFX01000309.1 GCF_000719345.1 Streptomyces sp. NRRL F-2664 | reverse complement strand
GGTCCTGCAGGAGACCTCCAACACCCTGGCTGCGGACCGGCGCACGGTCACCGGGACCGTCACCCGCACCGCAGACAGCAGCGGGAAGCTCGCCGCCCGAGAGCAGACCGCCTTCACCTACGACAAGTACGGGCAGATTGCCTCCGGGACGGTCAGCTGGGCCGACGGCGCCGGTGGGGAGGGCCGGGGTGAGGGGCCGGGCGAGCTGAAGACTGAGGTCAGCCGGACCGTTGAGGACGGGCGCCTGACCGAGACCGCCACCGTGGCGCCCGGCACGGATGCCGAGACCTCCGCCTCGCGGGTGGTGGACCTGGCCACCGGCGCCGTGCTGGAGGAGGCCGGCCCCGGCGGGCGGGTCGTCTCGCGTACGGAGTACGACCGCCAGGGCCGCCCTTCCGTGCACACGGTGCTGCCGGACTCCGACAAGCCGCAGACCACCCGCATCGCCTACCCCTCCCCTACCGTCACGGTCACGGCCACGCCTGACGGCCGTCGGGTGACGGAGACCCTCGACGCGCTGGGCCGCCCGCTGCGGACCGCGGACAACTACCGCGACGGCGCCTACGCCAAAGAGCCCGACGCCGACGGCGC
>NZ_JOFX01000308.1 GCF_000719345.1 Streptomyces sp. NRRL F-2664 | reverse complement strand
TTCTGGCAAGGCCTGAAGAGAGAGACGATGCAGGAGGCGTTCGCGACGGTGCGTCAGGCCAGGCTGGACATCTTCCAGTGGCTCACCTACTACAACGCCTGCAGGCGTCACAGCAGCCTCGGCTACCTGTCACCCGTCGAGTTCGAACAGCAGCACCAGCGAGAACGCAGACTCGCTCTCGCAGCATGAATCCCCGTGTCCACACTCCGGGGGACGCCTCAGTCATCCCGGAGAAGCGGGACCAGGCCGCCAACCGAAAGAAGAAGGGCAGCAGGGGCGGCCGGCCCGTCGCTCACGACGCCGAGCTCTACAAGGACCGGAACAAGGACCGGAACACCGTCGAGCGCCTGATCAACAGGCTGAAGACCTGGCGAGGCATCGCCACCCGGTTCGACAAGACACCCGAGAGCTACCTTGCCGGCCTCCACCTCCGCGCCTCGATGATCTGGATCAAGGAACTCACCAAGACCACCTCTTGATCACGACCAAATGCGCTCCCTAGTGCCGTGACCGGGAAGGTTTGCCGGGTTGGGTGGTCAGGCCGCGGCCGGTAGCGGTCTGCCGCCCCAGCGAATGCCTTTCTCGCTTCGGATGCG
>NZ_JOFX01000307.1 GCF_000719345.1 Streptomyces sp. NRRL F-2664 | reverse complement strand
GCCGGCCCTGGCGGTCGTACTCCGTCCGCGAGACGACCCGCCCGCCCGGCCCCATCTCCTCCAGCACGGCTCCGGTGGCCAGGTCCACCACCCGCGAGGTCACCGTTTCCGCGTCCGTGCCGGGCGCCACCGTAGTGGTCTCGGTCAGGCGCCCGCCCTCCACGGTCCGGCTGACCTCAGTCCTCAGCTCGCCCGGCCCCTCACCCCGCCCCTCCTCACCCGCGCCCTCAGCCCAGGAGACCGTCTGCGAGGCGGCCTGCCCGTACTTGTCGTAGGTGAAGGTCGTCTGCTCGCGGGCGGCGAGCTTCCCGGCGCTGTCCGCGGTCCGGGTCACCGTGTGCGCAACGGTGCGCCGGTCCTTGTCAGGGGTGTTGGAGGTCTCCTGCAGGACCTTGCCGTCCCGGCCGGTAGTCTTCTGCGACACGACCAGCCCGGTAGCACCCTCTTCGGGGTCGTACACGGTCTCGGTGACCGTCCCGGTCTCATCGGTGGTCTTCACCGCACGGCCGTAGCTGTCGTAGGCGGCGGCGGTCGCCACTTCGCGTTTCTGGCCGGCGCTGTTGTGGACGGTGCTGGCCTCGCGCACGGGCAGCGCCCAGTCCGCGGGCAGCTC
>NZ_JOFX01000306.1 GCF_000719345.1 Streptomyces sp. NRRL F-2664 | reverse complement strand
TCCACAGCAGCCTCGGCTACCGCAGCCCTGCCGAATACGAGACCGCCTTGGCGGCCTGACCACACACCAAAAGTGTCCGCCAAAGCGGAACAAGCTCAGACGTGCTTGTGCGGGTCGATCCCCACTGTCACCATCGAGCTGTCCTCTTGTCTGCTGTCGCGGATGACGGGCCAGACGCGAGGGCCCTGGCCAGGGGACAGACCTATTGCGAGTTGACGGCTCAGCAGGCTTCTATCAAGTCACTCCCGGCCAGGGCTCTCGCTCTGTGGACCGCCGTGGACATATCAACGGAAAGCCTTCCGGCACGTGTTCTCCGAGTCACCCAGCGGTCCCGCCGAACTTCTCCCGTCGAAGAAGCCCGGCCCGCCAAGACTGCACCAATAGGTGTTCTCGTTCGTTCCGCGCTGCCATGGACTATGCGGATCGGCGACGAAGACGGGAATTCCCGTCTCGGCTCTGAATTGCGCATGAGTCGGCATCTCTTTACCGCGATCCCAGGTCAGCGACCGTGCTATTGAACTTGATTGGGTGATGTCGGTTCCGTTCGCCTGACAGTTGGGTGTCGGCACCGATAGCTCTGGGGTGTGAGGTACGCGCAGGGCGGCGGACTGACC
>NZ_JOFX01000305.1 GCF_000719345.1 Streptomyces sp. NRRL F-2664 | reverse complement strand
CCGGGACTCCGCCATGCCCAAACACCGAAACCAGGTCGGCCACCCGACTACAGACGATCAGAAACGCCTCATCGCCCGAACCGAAACATCGAGGCTAGGCCAGACCCAAAAACAACCCGTCGAAAACAACCCGGGGTAGGAGGTGCGGGGGCTGTTCAGAGGAGAGACAGCGGTCCCGGAGGCTTGCTCTCCTGGACAGGAAACCTGACCGAATTGCGCCTGCCCCCGGAGTCTGTCCGTGCCTTCCCCCCGTTCTTCTCTGTCTTCTTCTGCTGTGCGCCGTGTCCGCCGGAATGGTGTGGCCGGCCTGCTGGCCCTGGCCGCGGCAGGAACCGCGGCCGTGGAGGGTGCGGGTGAGGCGTTCGCTGCTCCCGGCTCCCGCTCGGCAGCCGCAGCAGCAGCCGCAGCATCAGCGGTGCCTGGGGCTTCGGGCACGGTGTCGGGTGTGTTTGCGCCGGGTGAGGGGGCGGGGGGTGCGGTGGATGTGCGGACCGGCCGCTACTCCCTGGAGGTCCCCCTGCTGGCGACGGCGGGGCGTGGGGAGGCTTCGTTCGGCCTGTCACTGTCGTATGACCAGGAGTTGTCGGGTCTTGGGGTGGACCGGCAGGGCCTGGGCGCG
>NZ_JOFX01000304.1 GCF_000719345.1 Streptomyces sp. NRRL F-2664 | reverse complement strand
CTACCCACCTCTGGGTCCAAATGCCCCATCGTGACGGCGTCACCGACTTCGCCACAAGGCACGCCCAATGACCGCACGTCGACGCAGGTCTGGAGGACTCTCAGCCATCCAACATGTTGATGTGACGAACTCATGGCCTAAACATCACTGATCGTTGATCAAACGCCGTCCCTTACTTACGGTCTCGGTTGTCTTTTTCAACTTCCCAAGGGGGGAAACCCGTGAGATCTACACGTCTCATCACCCTGCGTGAGTCTGGTCGGCGAATAGGCACTGTTGGCCTTGGTGCCGCCGCTGTACTCGGCCTCCTTACCGCGCCCGCCCACGCCGCCAGCTGGTCTACTAAAACTCTGCTCCTCCGGTTGCGCCCACCCCATGTCGGCGTAGCCGGAGGAGTCCCGCTCCGGCGCCGAGGTACCACCGATGCCCTTGCACTACCAGTCCTGCACCTTCCGTTATCCCCGCACATCACGCCCAGTCCTTAACCAGCTCGACCTGGAGTTTTCACCGGGCCATACTGTGCTCCTCGGACCCAACGGCGCTGGCAAGAGCACTCTGCTCTCTCTCGGCGCTAGTGCCTCGCAGCCGCAGGCAGGGCTCGTCCGCTACGGAAGGCTTGACCCGGCCAACCGGAAACACATGCGGAACTACCGGCACAGGGTGTCCTGGCTGCCGCAGCGCCCTGGATTCCTGCCCGGACTGACATGCAGAGAGCACGTGGCGTATATCGGCTGGCTAAAGGGCATGCGGGAACGTGACGCTTGGCGCGCCGCGCCGGAAGCAATTGAACGAGTCGGGCTCAGCGACAAGATCAACGATAAGATTAAGACGCTATCCGGAGGCCAGCAACAGCGGATCGCTATCGCACAAGCACTCGTCCATAACGCGGAGTTGCTACTCCTCGACGAACCCACCGTAGGGCT
>NZ_JOFX01000303.1 GCF_000719345.1 Streptomyces sp. NRRL F-2664 | reverse complement strand
CGGGTGCTGGCCGCAGCCGACTACTCCCAGTGGGCCCATTACAAGGTCACCACCACCGACCAGGCCGGCCGCAGAACCGTTGCCTCCACCGACCCGTGGGGCCACACCAGCAGCGTGACCGGCCCCGACGGCACCACCGTCAAAACCGCCTCCGACATCGTCGCCGAAGCCGTCACCCAGGGCGTCCTCGGCACAGACCAGCAGAATGCCGACCTCAGCAAGGCCCGCGCCCTCTCGGTGCAGGACGCCGACACCGCGGCACGTACCACCTCGGCGAAGATCGTCTTCGCCGACGGCACCCCCGCCTCCGGATCGTCTGCGCACACCGATGCCCTGGGCCGTGTGGTGTCCTCCACCAGCGGCGAAGTCACCGCCGCACCCTCTTACGGGCCTGGCGGCATCGCGCACAGCACGGTCCTGACCCCGGCCGCACCGGATGTGTATCCGGGGCAGGAGTTCACCGCAGCCCTCACCCACGACCTCGCCGGACGCCAGACCGCCAAGTCCCTCACCCAGGGCGCGCCCGGCCAGGGCGACACCCGCACCGGCACGGCCAACACCTACGATCCGGCCGGGCGCCTGGCGTCCCAGACCGACCAGCTCGGCAACACCACCGCCTACACCTACACCGC
>NZ_JOFX01000302.1 GCF_000719345.1 Streptomyces sp. NRRL F-2664 | reverse complement strand
ATGTCTCCCCGCCCGTTCGATCCGAGACAGTCAGTCCCGGCGCTTGCCAGTGATCCTCTCACCGAGAAACAGGGCAAAGGCTCTCTGATGCGGCACTAGCACCCAATTGAGCGCAAAATGGCGATCGGTCAATGCAAAGCGCTCTCGGGCTGTTCGGAGGAGAGACAAATGCTTCCGGCACTGGTCTCCTGAGCCGGTGAATATCTGGTCCGCCTGTGCGCTTGGGGTTGTGCTGTGTCTTCTGTTGGTGCTGTGCGTCGTGTCCGCCGGAACGGCGTAGCAGGGCTGCTTGTCCTGGCCGCGGCCGGCACCGTCGCCGGGGAGAGCGCGGGTGAGGCCTTTGCCGCTCCCGGCTCCCGCTCGGCAGCCGCAGCCGCGGCGTCAGCGGTGCCGGGGGCTTCCGGCACCGTGTCCGGTGTGTTCGCCCCCGGTGAGGAGGCCGGCGGCGCGGTGGACGCGCGGACCGGCCGCTACTCCCTGAAGGTGCCGCTGCTGGCGACGGCGGGGCGCGGTGAATCTGGGTTCGGTCTGGTGTTGTCGTATGACCAGGAGTTGTCGGGTCTGGGGGTGGACCGGCAGGGCCTGGGCGCGGGCATGGGCCTGGGCCTGCCCTTCGTCGACACCGAAGAGGGCC
>NZ_JOFX01000301.1 GCF_000719345.1 Streptomyces sp. NRRL F-2664 | reverse complement strand
CGACCGTGTTCCGTTCCTTGCAGAGGTCGGCGTCATGACTGACGGGCCGGCCGCCTCGTGCGCCCTTCTTCTTCCGGTTGGCGACCTGGTCCCGCTTTTCGGGGATGTCTGCCTTGATCCCGCGTCTGCGCAGGTAGGCGCGATTCTTCCGGGAGGTGTAGGCCTAATAGGCATCGAGGTTGGCTGCTGTTGGCCTTGGCAGGGGCCGTGTGAGACGTCGGTGCTGTATGCCGTGCCTGGGAGTGCTTCGACAAGAGGGACGCCTGCACGGCCCCTGCCCCTGTGACCGCGGCGGCCGTCCATGCTTCGGTCGTACCGCCGCCGGCCGAGTGCGCCCAGGCGCACAGGGGTGACGACGGAAGCGCACGGCCCGAAGGGCCGGACATCCTGGGATGAGACAGGCGCACATCGCCTCCCGTCCCATCCGTCGCATCCACCGGCCCACGGGCATCAAGTACCTCCGCAGCCTCACCCGCACCACAATCTCGCATCCTGGGAATCGCCAGATATGCGGGTAATCCAGTCGAAAACGCCCTCTAAGAGGGCGTTTAGCCCATATTCGGGGTTCTTTATATGGGTCTGCGCTCTGGTTTGGCTGGGACCACTGAGGCTGGTGTGAGTAGTGGTGCATGAGTCGC
>NZ_JOFX01000300.1 GCF_000719345.1 Streptomyces sp. NRRL F-2664 | reverse complement strand
GGTGCTGTCCGAGGCCGACTACTCCCAGTGGGCCGAGTACAAGGTCACCACCACCGACCAGGCCGGCCGCAGAACCGTTGCCTCCACCGACCCGTGGGGGCATACCAGCAGTGTGACCGGCCCGGACGGCACCACCGTCAAGACGGCCTCCGACATCGTCGGCGAGGCGGTCGCGCAAGGCGTGCTGGGCGCAGGCCAGGAGGGTGCCGGCCTGGGCGAGGCCCGGGCCGTGTCGGTGCAGGACGCCGACAGTGCGGCCCGGACCACCTCGGCGAAGGTCGTCTTCGCCGACGGCACCCCCGCCACCAGCTCCACCGCCCAGACCGACGCACTGGGCCGGACCCTGACCTCAACCAGCGGCGAAGTCACCGCTGTGCCCTCCTACGGGGCGGGCGGCATCCCGCACAGCACCGTGCTGAACCCCGCCGCCCCGGACACCTACCCCGGGCAGGAGTTCACCGCAGCCCTCACCCACGACCTCGCCGGACGCCAGACCTCCAAAACCCTCACCCAGGGCGATCCCGGCCAGGGCGACACCCGCACCGGCACGGCCAACACCTACGATCCGGCAGGCCGCCTGGCCTCCCAGACCGACCAGCTCGGCAACACCACCGCCTACACCTACACCGCCCACGGGCAGAT
>NZ_JOFX01000299.1 GCF_000719345.1 Streptomyces sp. NRRL F-2664 | reverse complement strand
CCCCCAAAAGCGGGACCAGGTCGCCAACCGGAAGAAGAAGGGCGCACGAGGCGGCCGGCCCGTCAGTCATGACGCCGACCTCTGCAAGGAACGGAACACCATCGAGCGCCTGATCAACAGACTGAAGGCCTGGCGGGGCATCGCCACCCGGTTCGACAACACACCCGAGAGCTACCTCGCCCGCCTCCAGCTCCGCGCTTCGATGATCTGGATCAAGAACCTCACCACTCCTTGATCACGACCCAATACGCTCCCTAGCGGCCCCGAGGCGTTCCGGCTGCCCTGCCCCCGCACGCGGCCGGCCCGGCCGGCCAGCGCGTCCGGGACCCGCCCGGTGTCCTTCGCCGACCACGGCCCGGGCATGCTGCCCGAAGCGAAGACTCCTCAACCGGCCTGCGGAGCAGCGTCTCCGCGGACCGGCTGGCGGCCGCGCAGACGCTACCGCCCGCACCGACCGCTCCCCGGCGGGTTCGATCATGCCCCCGACCCCCCGGAACCCGGCCACAGGCCGCAGAACCCGGGGCCCCCAGGCAGGCCCGCCCCCCCTCCCCGCCGGCCCAGCCCGCGCACCACACCAGCCCCTGCCGGGCGGTGGCCTGCCCGGCCCGCCGGGGAGCGGCGGGCCGCGCACCACGCCCACCCCGCAGGAA
>NZ_JOFX01000298.1 GCF_000719345.1 Streptomyces sp. NRRL F-2664 | reverse complement strand
ATGGAGCTTCGCTCCACCCTTGACCGACCGCCCCGTCCCGGAAAGCCGAAAGACTGCCGGGAACCCCCCAGAAGAACGGGCCGGGTGATCCAGGCCCTGAGCAGCCCACGTTGTCCTGCCGGGCGGGAGTGCAGGTGCGCCACAGATCGCTACGCGCTCCTGCGGGTAGGCGGCTGCGAGCCGCTTGGGCTGGGCATAAGCCGCCCCAAATCGTTACGCGCTCCTGCCCGACGGCGGCCGCGAGTCTCTTGGGTCGGGCATAAGCCGCCGTCGATCGCTACGCGCTCCTGTCGGACGGCGTCCGCGAGTCTCTTGGGTTGGGCATAGGCCGCCCACGGGGCTGGATGCTCCTCGATCACGCGGCCGCTGTCCGTCCGGGCTGGAGCTGGGGGCGCAGAAACCTTCCGCCGACACTGCTGGACCAGCGCCTGACCCTCGGGAGGGGCGCGGGAGCCTTTGATGACGGCCGGAGCGATGCCAACCCAGGTCTGGGCGAAGGAGCGCTTCAAAGCGCCGTCAAGATACCCGAATTGCTCCTGTTTGCACCGTCGGATGGGGCGGTGCGGTGAACTTCTTACGGGCTGACATCGGCTGGGCCGATGGACCGCCTCCCCCTTCCCCGTTTCGCCCCTCCCGGCCGCGAACAAGGCCG
>NZ_JOFX01000297.1 GCF_000719345.1 Streptomyces sp. NRRL F-2664 | reverse complement strand
TTGAGCGTAGACACCTTGCCCAACAGCCCTGGGGCCCCGTCCGTTTCACAGCCCTCGCCCCGTCACCCGATCGGTGGCCACTCTGAAAATGCTCACTGATCCCTGCTGCGGGCGCCGCGTCCGTAGACGCGGCAGAACAACCTGCCCGGGCTGGCCGGCGCCTCAAGGCTGAGCAGGTGGCCCACCTCCACGGCCAGCACGGTCCGCCCGTCGGCCGCCTTCTCGGCAGCGGCAGGCCGGTCAGTGTGCGGCACAACCGCGCCGACTCTGCCCAGCCCCGGTTCCCAGGCGGCGTATAGGGCGTTCACACGCGGGTGTTAGACCGCCAGCGGACAACTCAACCAGCGCCTTCCAAGAGCGCGTCTCCGCGTAGGAGTAAAGGCGCCCGGACAACTCGACCCGAGCGGCCAGAATGCCCACAACCTCGCGCGCGGGTGCTTTGGACAGGGACCCTCATACGCAGCGGCCGTTCCCCGGTGTTTCGTTGCTCGAGACCGCGAAGCATGGAGAACGGGCGCATGCGTTGTCCCGGGAAGAACCGCAGACCAGCAGGTCGAGGATGGCGTCCCGCCGAGTGGTGTAGCCGATCACGGGTAGGGCGTGCGCCTGGGGGCGTGTGACAGCCGGGCTTCCGCTCCCTGTCTGTGAGCGGGCCT
>NZ_JOFX01000296.1 GCF_000719345.1 Streptomyces sp. NRRL F-2664 | reverse complement strand
TCTCTCACGCGGCCGCAGTCCGTCCGGACTGGAGCTGGGGGCGCAGAAACCTTCCGCCGACACTGCTGGACCAGCGCCTGACCCTCGGGAGGGGCGCGGGAGCCTCTGATGACGGCCGGAGCGATGCCAACCCAGGTCTGGGTGAAGGAGCGCTTCAAAGCGCCGTCAAGATGCCCGAATTGCTTCTGTTTGCATCGTCGGATGGAGCGGTGCGGTGAACTTCTTACGGCCTGACATCGGCTGGGCCGATGGACCGCCTCCCCCTTCCCCATTTCGCCCCTCCCGGCCGCGAACAAGGCCGGAACGCCAAGGAGGTCCAAGGAGGAGGAGGGAAGGAAGGTTTCTGCGCCCCTTGCCCAGCCTCGGACGGACTGCTGCCGCGTGAGAGAGGAGCGCCCAACACACTGGGCGGCCTATGCCCAGCCCACGGGGCTCGCGGACGCCGTCCGGCGGGAGCGCGTAGCGATCGATGGCGGCCTATGTCCAGCCACAGGGGCCTGCTGCCGCCGTCCGTCAGGAGCGCGTAGCGATCTGGGGCGAACCTGCACTCCCGCCCGGCGGGACAACGTGCACTGCCCCCTATCGGGATCACCCGGCCCGTTCTTCTGGGGGGTTCCCGGCAGTCTTTCGGCTTTCCGGGACGGGGCGGTCGGTCAAGG
>NZ_JOFX01000295.1 GCF_000719345.1 Streptomyces sp. NRRL F-2664 | reverse complement strand
CGGCCTACACCCACCTCCGGGTATGGAACGGCAACCAGTCATCAACCGTCAACCTCGGCGAAGTCCCCGCACCACCAGAAAGAACCGCCCACCCCGTCAGCGCTACTACATGGCTTGAAGAACACCGCCCAATCCTCGGTAACGGCCTCGACCAGAGAATGATCGAGTTTCCGCTGGCGGTCAATGCGGGCCCAGCACAGGACTTCCTTTATTTCCGCGACTCTCACAACGGTAGACTTTTGACCAACCTGCGTCGGGCCGGGGAAGAGGAAACCGTCGTCTCCACCATCCGGGGTGCTTACACAGGGACTGACATGGAGTCATTGAGCGAGGGTGCAAGACTCTACGTAAGCACCACCAGGGTGTCGGACCTCGGTATAGGTCGCAAAATTACGGTCATTGCCAATGTGAAGGCGCCGACCGCAGGGGCCGCGCCTACGTGGAATCCGGTGCACAGCTTTACCTTTGTCGCCTCTTCCAACCCTGTCCTGCCAGTCCTCAATCCGGATGCAGTACTGGAGGGCAACAGGGCTGGCATCACAGCCCGATGCGGTTCCGGAAGCATTGTAGAGCCGTGTGGGTTGGCAGCGGTGCCTGAGAAGGACGGAGTGGGCGTCAGGCCTGCGCTGTTCGCCGCAAACGGTCGGCTGGAGGAGCCCCGGG
>NZ_JOFX01000294.1 GCF_000719345.1 Streptomyces sp. NRRL F-2664 | reverse complement strand
GACTGCGGGCTGTCGCCGGCCTGTCCCCCGGTCAGGATGACGGCCAACGGGCGGCACTTGCGCCCGCCGGCGATGCGGGCCTTGCTGGTCTGCCCGCCTGGGGACCGTCCGAGCAGTGCCGCCCTCAGGCGGACCTTTCGCCTGCGCCGGACGCGGCGCCGCTCGTCCCGTTCCGGATCCTCTGCGGGGCCCTGCCCGTCTTGTATTGCGTATCAGCGGGGACCTGGTCCGGCTGCGCCGCCGAGGGCTTCTGCAGGAGGGAGTCAATGAGGTAGACGGCCTCCCAGACGCCGCAGGGAACGAAGCGGGAGAAGAGCGCGACATAGGTGTCGGCGACCAGATAGTGATCGATCTTCGGGCCGCCCCCTTCTGCCGGGCCCTCTCCGCCTCCTCGGCGGCCTTCTCCAGGTCGGCGAGAGTGTCGGGCGCGAGGTGCATCCCGGCGGCGTCGTGGTGGGCACGGACAGTGGTTGAATCCACGCTGACAAGCGATAAGTCCACCTCACCCCGCTTCGCAGCCTCCGCGATCGCACCCTCCAGCAGGGCCTCGAACACCCCCGCGCCCCTCCCTGACGGAACCGGTTGCGGACCGTCGGCCAGGCGCCGAATTCCTGAGGCATCTCCCTCCACTGGCCACCCGTCCGAAAGCGCCAGATCACGCCCTCGAA
>NZ_JOFX01000293.1 GCF_000719345.1 Streptomyces sp. NRRL F-2664 | reverse complement strand
GCGAAGCACCGGTCCGGGAAATGGCTGGTCACGTGCTCGATACGGTCGAGTTTGGCGTCCTTGTCGGGATCTTTGGACTCCTTCCAGGTGCGGGTTCGCTGGAAGGAGATCCCGTGCTCGCGCAGGATCTGCCGGAGCCGTTCCCGGCCGGTCTTCACCGTCCGGATCCGGTTGCGGGCCAGGTAGTCGCTGGGCTTGCGAAGACTCCAGTGCGTGAACGGGCGTCCCAGCGTCACTGGGCGGGTCTTGGCCGTCGCGATGATGAACTCGCGTTCGTCATCGCCGATCAGGCGGGGACGGCCTCCCGCCCACTGAGGGTCCAGCGCGGCCAGGCCCTTCTCGTTGAACGCAATGGATGACGTCCCGGACGGTGTCCTCGTGCGCGGCGACCAACCGGGCGATCGCCGTTACCGGGGTGCCCGACGCCGACGCCATGATGATCAGTGCACGACGAACCCGCACGGACTCATGGCGGCCCCGCCGGACGATCTGCTGGAGTCTTTGCCCCTCTTGATCAGTCAACCGCCGTGCTCGGACCGGCTCTGCCATCGATGGCCTCACTCTCAACAGCAATCACGTTGTCATCGAGAGTGAGGCCGACAGACCCTGGCACCCCGAACATCGACCGGCGTGTCACCCGCCCCGGCGAACGTTCGTGGCCAACGCACTAG
>NZ_JOFX01000292.1 GCF_000719345.1 Streptomyces sp. NRRL F-2664 | reverse complement strand
CAGGACCGTGCTGTGCGGGATGCCGCCCGTGCCGTAGGGTGCGGCGGTGACTTCGCCGCTGGTGGAGGACACCACACGGCCCAGGGCATCGGTGTGTGCAGACGATCCGGCGGCGGGGGTGCCGTCGGCGAAGACGACCCTCGCCGAGGTAGTCCGTGCCGCGGTGTCGGCGTCCTGCACCGACACGGCGCGGGCCTCGCCGAGGTCGGCATCCTTCTGGTCTGTGCCCAGGATGCCCCGGGTGACGGCTTCGGCGACGACATCGGCCGCGGTTTTCACGGTGGTGCCGTCCGGGCCCGTCACACTGCTGGTGTGCCCCCACGGGTCGCTGGAGGCAACGGTCTTGCGGCCGGCCTGGTCGGTCATGGTCACCTGGTAGTGGGCCCACTGGGAGTAGTCGGCCTCGGACAGCACCCGGGCGCCGTCGGCGTCGGGTTCTTTGGCGTAGGCGCCGTCGCGGTAGTTGTCCGCGGTCCGCAGGGGGCGGCCCAGCGCGTCGAGGGTCTCGGTCACCCGACGCCCGTCGGGGGTGGCGGTGACCGTGGTAGTGGGGGAGGGGTAGGCGATGCGGGTGGTCTGCGGCTTGCCGGAGTCCGGCAGCACCGTGTGCGCAGACGGCCGGCCCTGGCGGTCGTACTCCGTCCGCGAGACGACCCGCCCGCCCGGCCCCATCTCCTCCAGCACGGCTCCGGTGGCCAGGTCCACCACCC
>NZ_JOFX01000291.1 GCF_000719345.1 Streptomyces sp. NRRL F-2664 | reverse complement strand
CTCGCCCGACGCCGCATCGACGTCCTCTTCGCCATGCTCCGAGACGGCACCTTCTACCAACCACCCACACCGACTACGGCTTGACGAAAACCATAGAGGAACCTTTTTCCGGGCCGCCTCCGCCTCGACGGCGGCCCTGTCCAGAGCGTCCAGAACATCCTCCTCCAGGAACATTCCGGCCGCGTCATGGTGAGCGCGGACCGTCGTAGAGGCGCTGACCAGCGACAAATCCACCCGCCCCTGCCCAGCCGCCTCGGCGACCACACCCACCAGCAGCGCCTTGAAGACCCCAGCGTCCCGCCACTGCCTGAACCTGTTGTGCACGGTAGACCAGGCACCGAACCGGCCAGGCATCTCCCGCCACTGCGCTCCCGAGCGGAACTTCCAGATCACACCCTCGAACTGCTGCCGCAGCCGCCCGGGATACGGGCCGTACTCACCGATCGGCAGATACGGCTCGACGAACCCCCACTCGTTGTCTGTCAGTTGCGCACGCGTCATGCGTACCGGACTACCGGATCCACCCCCACACCGAGGGTAGAACCGGCGAACCGATCACGACTCAATACAGGGCCTAGTGCCGCATCAGGCAATGTTCGCCCCATCCTGACGTGTCGCCCGGTTGCTGCGTCGGGCGGCACCCGGACGGCCAGAATGACCGCGTGGCTGAAC
>NZ_JOFX01000290.1 GCF_000719345.1 Streptomyces sp. NRRL F-2664 | reverse complement strand
CGGCCTACACCCACCTCCGGGTATGGAACGGCAACCAGTCATCAACCGTCAACCTCGGCGAAGTCCCCGCACCACCAGAAAGAACCGCCCACCCCGTCACGGTCACTAATGATGAAGGATGGTCAGAGGAGCTCCGCCCGATCCTCGGTAACGGCCTCGACCAGAGAATAGTCGAGTTTCCGCTGAAGGCCGATGCAGGCCCAGCACAGGACTTCCTCTACTTCCGCGATTTAAGTACTGGAAAAATTATCACCAACCTGCGGCGCACCGGAGAGGCGGGAGTCGCTATCTCTACCATCCGGGGTGCCTACACAGGGACTGACATGGAGTCATTGAGCGAGGGCGCACGACTCTACGTAAGCAGCACGAAGGTGTCGGACCTCGGCGTAGCCCAAAAAGTCCTAGTAACTTCCAACGTGAAGGCGCCGACAGCAGGAACCACCCCGGTATGGAATCCCGTTCATGAATTCACCTATAGAATCAAAGAAAAAGGGCCTGTCCTGCCAGTCCTCGAGCCGACCATCAGGCTGGAGGGCGGCCGCGCCGCGATTACAGCCCGATGCGGTTCCGGAAGCGTTGTAGAGCCGTGTGGGTTGGCAGCGGTGCCTGAGAAGGACGGAGTGGGCGTCAGGCCTGCGCTGTTCGCCGCAAACGGTCGGCTGGAGGAGCCCCGGG
>NZ_JOFX01000289.1 GCF_000719345.1 Streptomyces sp. NRRL F-2664 | reverse complement strand
GGGCGGTCGCTGGCACGGCCGACGCGTCTTTCATCGGCGCAGCGCATGCGGCGCACACGTCAGCCAGCCGCCACAGCCGGCCACCCAGCTCGCGGGACAGGACGAGAAGGAGAGGGCCGGCGCAGCCGCGATGTCGCGGGTGCCAGCGGCAGCCGCGTTCATGGCACTGGCAAGTCCGCAGGTGTGAGGGGAGGAGTGAGCGTCGGGCGTGGTGCGCGACGTGTGCGAGTGCGGCCGAGGGTGCGGTGCGCCGCACCCAGCTCAGGCGCGACCGTAGATTCCGTCACGCCTCTTGCCAGGCCCTTGCCTCCTCTGCCATAGCTGCACGAGCCGCCTTGACCCTGCGGTCGCCCAGGCTTCCCATCTTGGCCAGGTTGAGGGGCGGCCGAAGCACATTGAGCACAGCAGTCTCAACCTCATCGAGGACCACACCGTCAGGTCCTACCCACACCGAGAGCTGCAACCTCGCGTGCATCCATTCCGTCAGCCGCTCATCGCCGCTGCTCTCCAGAGAGTAGTTGGCGCTGCCGTCAGGCCGAGCAAGGTTGCGGGGCACTGCTCGGAGTCCAAGCGGTTCCCGCAGGAGCGCTGAGAGAGTCCGTCGTAGGGTGGAGAAGCCAGTCTTGCCCGTTGCGAAGTGTGTACGCAGGTCGCGCCCTACCAAGCTGCGTTCTGCCTTCCCCACAGAGAGGGGG
>NZ_JOFX01000288.1 GCF_000719345.1 Streptomyces sp. NRRL F-2664 | reverse complement strand
CGTCCGACTCCCCCGTCTCCCACGGCTACGGAATGATCCAGGTCAGCTGATCCCCGGCACACCCCGCGCATAGCGGCGCACGCACCGGCGCATGCGCCGCTATGCGCAGGGGCCGGGCACACCCGCGGGGGGTCTGAATAAGAAGCCATCTCATTCGCGAGTCTGCGGTAGCAGATGAGGGTGCAGGCGATGCTGGTGAAGGCGGGGAAGTGGTCGGCCTTGCGTTCGTAGCGCCGGTAGAGGCGGCGGCAGCCGGCGAGCCAGGCCATGGTGCGTTCGATGGTCCAGCGGTGGTGTCCAAGCCGCTGGGAGGACTCGGCTCCCTTGCGGGCGATGCGGTGCCGGATGCCGCGCTGACGTCACCATTTCCGCAGGTGGGGATAGTCGTAGCCCTTGTCCGCGTGGAGCTTGGCGGGCTTGCGCCGACGGCGCCCGCGGCGTGAACGGGTGGGCGGTATGCCAGGCACGAGGGGCTCGAGTGCCTGGCTGTTCTTCTTCGCCCAGGTCCGCACTGCCGGGGTCTTGTTCGCCGAGAGGTTGTCCATGATTACGCAGATGGGGGCGCCGTCGGGTCGGGCGGCCCGGATCGACTTCAGCGCCGGGAGGCTGTGGTCGCCGCCCTTGCGGCGCCGGGTCACGCCCCACAGCTGGTCATCGCCCATCGAGTAGCAGCCGTGGAAGTAGCGGATGCCGTGGGTGCG
>NZ_JOFX01000287.1 GCF_000719345.1 Streptomyces sp. NRRL F-2664 | reverse complement strand
TTCAACGAGGACGGCCGGGCCGACATCATCGCCAAGGACGCCAGCGGCAACCTCAAGCTGTGGACCCACAACGCGGGCGGCTACTTCAACGCCCCCGTCCACGTGACCGGCCCCGCAACGACTCCACCGGCGACCTCACCATCTGGGCCGGCCGCGGCGACACCACCTTCGGCAGCCCCGCCAAGCTCACCGCCGGCTGGTAACCACCGCCCGTCCCATCGCCGGTGCCGTACGGACGTGGTCCGTACGGCACCGGCCCCCGGCCACGACCACGCGACGGTCGGCCGGACCTCCGAACTCTCCCCGCCCGAAAGGTCCCTTCATCATGCCCTCCCGCACCTCTGCCGTCCGCCGCCGCCCCCTCGCCCTCTCCGTCGGGGCCTGCTGCGCCTTCATCGCGTTCGGCGGCGGTGCTGGCACCTCCCACGCCGCTTCGATCAGTACGTGGGAGAAGCTCGCCGAGTGCGAGAGCGGTGGCAACTGGTCCATCAATACCAACAACGGCTATTACGGGGGGCTTCAGTTCAGCCTCGCCACCTGGCAGTCGATGGGCGGAACCCAGTACGCCGCATACCCGCACCAGGCGACGAAGAACGAGCAGATCCTCATGGGTCAGAAGCTCCTCGACGCCGCAGGCGAGAACCAGTGGCCCGTCTGTGGCCCCCGGGTGGGACTCGGTTCGGACACCGCGGACCCCTTCCCCGTGGACGTACTGCCGGCTGCGGTGTTCACGCAGACGGCCGCTGCGGACTTCAACGGTGACGGTGAGGCCGACATCATCGCCCGTGACGCCTCCGCGACCCTGAAGATGTG
>NZ_JOFX01000286.1 GCF_000719345.1 Streptomyces sp. NRRL F-2664 | reverse complement strand
CGCCGCCTGACAACGGAATCCACCCCGACCTGGCGCGGTGCGTGAACCACCCTCAACACGGCAATCTGGGATGAAACAACGGGATGAAACGCCCTCTGATACGGCACTAGGGCGCGTATCCGGTTGTGATCATTTTCACCTTGCCTTATTGCGGGGTGAGGGGCTGTCCGTGTTGCGATGGGGATACTTGGGGCATGCAGTTCATAGCTTTCATGACCCTGCCCGGGCTGGTCATCGTGCTGACCCTGCTGGCCTTCCTCGACCAGCTGCTGTTACGCGCGGGGCGGGCCGGAGTTCTGCCCTGGCGAAACAGTGCACGTCAAGGGCAGGTATCGGCGACTGGATTCGAACAACTGCACGCCAGTCTCTCTCCGGGCAAGCAGAACGAGCTGAAGGAGCGGCAGTCGGCACTGGTCATGCCGGACAACCAAGATGACGGCGCTCCACCGCACAGGACGACGGTCGACCTGGCTGCAGGGACAGCGGTCGTCCGGATTCCACGTTCCGGACAGTAGACGGATCAGGCGCGGGAATACAGAGTCGTGATCAAGGGCTGGTTCGGGCGAAATCCTTGATCCAGATCACGGCGGCGCGGAGGTGGAGGCCTGCTAGTGTCCTGAGTCGGAGATTCGTCGTTGGTCTGGTGTGAGTCGTCCTGGACCGAAGATCCCGCCGGTGGTGCTCTCTGATGCCGAGCGGTCGATGTT
>NZ_JOFX01000285.1 GCF_000719345.1 Streptomyces sp. NRRL F-2664 | reverse complement strand
GTAGTGGAAGAGGACGGTGGTGCGGGTGCCGTCGGGGTTGGTGGTCTCGGTGGTTTTCCGGCTGCCGTCGGCCCAGTACGTGTAGGTGCTGCGCAGGCCGTCGGCGGTGGCGGCGGTGGCGGGCTTGTTGTCGGGGTTGTAGGTCCAGGCGGTGCCGTCTGCCCCGGTGAGGAGGTTGCCGGCCGCATCCCAGGTCTGGGGGGTCTGCTTGCCGTCGGTGGTGAGGGCGGTGAGGCGGCCCGCGGAGTCGGTCTCGTGCGCGGTGGCTGTCTTGCTGCCGTCCGCACCGGTGACGGTGACCGTGGTGACGTCGCCTGCGGCATTGGCGGTGTAGGCGGTCGACCGCAGCACCGGGGCCTTCGCATCGCCGCCGCCGTGGACGGTGGTGGAGGTGAGCCGGCCGTAGGCGTCGTAGCCGTGCACGGTGTGGGTGGTCACCGGCGCACCCGTGGCGGCATCCTCGCCGTCTGCGGTGCTCCCGCTGTCTGCAGTGCCGGTATCTGCCTGCCCGCCGCTGCCGCTGCTGTTGCCGGGGGCAGGGCTGGTGGTGGGGCGGGTGTCGGTGCGGGTGGCCAGGTCTCCGCGGCTGTTGTACGTGTACACGGTTTCGGACAGCAGGGTGCCGTCCTTGCGGGTGAGGGTCTCCTTCTCCGGCTGGCCGCTGTCGTAGTAGCCGACCGCCAGGACGGTGCCGTTGCCGTACTCGGT
>NZ_JOFX01000284.1 GCF_000719345.1 Streptomyces sp. NRRL F-2664 | reverse complement strand
GTGCGGCCCGCTGGTCTATCCGGCGAGAGCGAGGTTGTACATCCGGGCGATACCGGGCATGGCGTGGTGGACGCCATCGCCTCTGAGGCGGCAGTCGCGGAGGATTTTCCAGGTCTTCATGCGGGCGAAGACATGCTCGACGCGGGCACGGACCTGCTTGTGGGACCGGTTGTGATCCTCTTTCCAGTCCGGCAGCTCAGCCTGGCCGTGCTGCCGACGGTGCGGAATGACGAGTCCGGTGCCCGGGTAGCCGCCGTCGGCGATCGT
This sequence comes from Streptomyces sp. NRRL F-2664, assembly GCF_000719345.1. GTDB lineage: Bacteria > Actinomycetota > Actinomycetes > Streptomycetales > Streptomycetaceae > Streptomyces. The sequence continues at coordinate 452 of NZ_JOFX01000284.1, read as the reverse complement.
GAGGGTCTTGCCGACGGCGGCCTTGGCGCCGGACTCCTCCCACGCCTTGCAGTCGTTGCGGTTCCCGGCAAGCGGCCGGCCGACCAGGACGACCAGTCGAGTGTCGGCGTCGATGACGACCTGGTGGTTCGTGGAGTATCGGTAGTTCTTCGACCGCTCGGCGATGGCGTGGTCGCGGGTGGGGACCAGGGTGCCGTCCACGATGAGCACGGTGTCCTTGGCGAACTGCCTGCGGGGCTGAAGCGCGAGCATCGGCCCGAGGTGGTCGATGATCCGGTCCGCCGCCGACTTGGACACTCCGAACAGCGGAGCGAGCTGCCGCATGGTCAGGTTCGTGCGCCAGTAGGCCGCAACCAGCAAAGCACGGTCCTCCAGCGGAAGACTCCACGGCCGGCCCTTCCGGATCGCGTCCGCACCCTGGCGCCGCAGAACCGTTACGAGCTTCCCGAAGG
>NZ_JOFX01000283.1 GCF_000719345.1 Streptomyces sp. NRRL F-2664 | reverse complement strand
GTGTTCTTCTTGGCGTCCGCGTCGTCGCGGGCGCCTTCCCACACCCCGGTGACCCGGTTCAGGGCGTCGTACTCGGTCTGCCGGACCGTGGTGGCCCCGCTGGCGTCGGTGACCGCGGAGGAGAGCAGCAGCCCGGTGCCCCCGTCATAGGCGTACGCGGTCGTGGAGACGGTGTCGCCGTCCTTGGACGTGACCACAGCCTCGGCTATCTGCCCGTCGCCGGTGTAGGCGAAAACAGTGGTGTTGCCGAGCTGGTCGGTCTGGGACACCAGGCGCCCGGCCGCATCGTAGGTGCTGCGCACACCGGTACGGGTGTCGCCCTGGCCGGGCGCGCCCTGGGTGAGGGATTTAGCCGTCTGGCGTCCGGCGAGGTCGTGGGTGAGGGCTGCGGTGAACTCCTGCCCGGGGTAGGCGTCAGGTGCGGCCGGGTTCAGGACCGTGCTCTGCGGGATGCCGCCGGCACCGTAGGAGGGCACCGCCGTGACTTCGCCGCTGGTTGAGGTCAGGGTCCGGCCCAGCGCGTCAGCCCGGGCGGCAGAGTCGGCGGCGGGGGTGCCGTCGGCGAAGACCACCCTCGCCGACATCGTCCGTGCCATGCTGTCGGCGTCCTGCACTGAGAGCGCGCGCGCGTCGTTGAGGCCGGCCCCGATCTGGTCTTTGCCGAGGACGCCCTGCGCAACGGCTTCGGCCACGATGTCCGTGGCGGTCTTGACGGTGGTG
>NZ_JOFX01000282.1 GCF_000719345.1 Streptomyces sp. NRRL F-2664 | reverse complement strand
GTCCTTGGACGTGACCACAGCCTCGGCTATCTGCCCGTCGCCGGTGTAGGCGAAAACAGTGGTGTTGCCGAGCTGGTCGGTCTGGGACGCCAGGCGCCCTGCCGGATCGTAGGCGTTGCGCACACCGGTGCGGGTGTCGGCGTTCTGGCCGGGCGCGCCCTGGGCCAGGGTTTTGGACGTGGCCCGTCCGGCGAGGTCGCGGGTGAGGGCTGCGGTGAACTCCTGCCCCGGATACACATCCGGTGCGGCCGGGCTCAGCACCGTGCTCTGCGGGATGCCGCCCGTGCCGTAGGAGGGCACAGCGGTGACCTCGCCGCTGGTTGAGGTCAGGGTCCGGCCCAGCGCGTCAGCCCGGGCGGCAGAGCTGGTGGCGGGGGTGCCGTCGGCGAAGACGACCTTCGCCGAGGTGGTCCGGTCCGCAGTGTCGGTGTCCTGCACGGACACGGCCCGGGCCTCGCCCAGGCCGGCATCCTCCTGGTCTGTGCCCAGGACGCCCTGCGCGACGGCTTCCGCGACGACATCGGTGGCGGTTTTGACGGTGGTGCCGTCGGGGCGGGTGGTGCTGCTGGTGTGGCCCCACGGGTCGGTGGAGGCAACGGTTCTGCGGCCGGCCTGGTCGGTGGTGGTGACCTTGTACTCGGCCCACTGGGAGTAGTCGGCTGCGGCCAGCACCCGCGCGCCGTCGGCGTCGGGCTCTTTGGCGTAGGCGCCGTCGCGGTAGTTGTCCGCGGTCCGC
>NZ_JOFX01000281.1 GCF_000719345.1 Streptomyces sp. NRRL F-2664 | reverse complement strand
GGAGCGCAGGGTGGTCTCCCACTACAACAGCCTCCACCTCCTGACCTCCCAGCAGGTCTACACCTCCGCCCTCGGCGACCGCACCGCCGGGGAACTGGTCCGCGGCTACAGCTGGCAGGACGGCGACTCCCCCGCCCCTCCGCCCCGGGATGCGGAGCTGCCCGCGGACTGGGCGCTGCCGGTGCGCGAGGCCAGCACCGTCCACAACAGCGTCGGCCAGAAACGGGAAGTGGCGACCGCCGCCGCATACGACGCCTACGGGCGTGCGGTGAAGACGGTGGACGAGACGGGCACGGTGACCGAGACCGTGTACGACCCTGAAGAGGGTGCTGCCGGGCTGGTCGTGTCGCAGAAGACCACCGGCCGGGACGGCAAAGTCCTGCAGGAGACCTCCAACACCCTTTCCGCGGACCGGCGCACGGTCACCGGGACCGTCACCCGGACCGCAGACAGCGCGGGGAAGCTCGCCGCCCGAGAGCAGACCACATTCGGGTACGACGAGTACGGGCAGCCTGCCTCGCAGACGGTCTCCTGGGCTGAGGGCGCGGGTGGGGAGGGGCGGGGTGAGGGGCCGGGCGAGCTGAGGACTGAGGTCAGCCGGACCGTGGAGGGCGGGCGTCTGACCGAGACCGCCACGGTGGCGCCGGGCACGGACGCGGAGACCTCCGCCTCGCGGGTGGTGGATCTGGCCACCGGCGCCGTGCTGGAGGAGATGGGGCCGGGCGGGCGGGTCGTCT
>NZ_JOFX01000280.1 GCF_000719345.1 Streptomyces sp. NRRL F-2664 | reverse complement strand
AGTCGCCAACCGCCCGGTCTATATGGCCCTCGCGGTCACGGCCGAGGGCCACCGCGACATCCTCGGCTTGTGGGCCGGCGGCGAAGGAGGCGAGGGCGCCAAGCACTGGCTGCGGGTCCTGACCGAGCTGAAGAACCGCGGCCTCGAGGATGTCCTGATGCTGGTCTGCGACGGCTTGAAGGGCCTGCCCGACGCGGTCGGCGAGGTCTGGCCCCAGACCGTCGTCCAGACCTGCGTCGTCCATCTCCTTCGGGCGTCGTTTCGCTATGCCGCCCGCCAGGACTGGGACAAGATCGCCAAAGCCCTGAAGCCCGTCTACACGGCTCCGGCCGAAGACGCCGCGACCAGCCGATTCCTTGAGTTCTGCGAGGAATGGCGCCAGAGGTATCCGGCGATCGTCCGGCTCTGGGAGAACGCCTGGGCCGAGTTCGTCCCCTTCCTGCAGTTCGACGCCGAGATCCGGCGGATCGTCTGCACCACCAACGCCATCGAGTCAGTGAACGCCCGCATCCGCCGGGCAGTGAGGGCCCGCGGCCACTTCCCCTCCGAGAACGCCGCCCTGAAGTGCATCTACCTCGCGGTGATGTCCCTCGACCCGACCGGCACTGGACGCAAACGCTGGACCAGCCGCTGGAAGCGGGCGCTGCAGGCCTTCGACATCACCTTCGACGGACGCCTCACCAACAACCGAATCTGACCTCAGAAACCCAACCAGTTACACCGTTTACTGGACAGACCCG
>NZ_JOFX01000279.1 GCF_000719345.1 Streptomyces sp. NRRL F-2664 | reverse complement strand
CTGCCCGTCGCCGGTGTAGGTGTAGGTGGTGGTGTTGCCGAGCTGGTCGGTCTGGGAGGCCAGGCGCCCGGCCGGATCGTAGGTGCTGCGCACACCGGTGCGGGTGTCGCCCTGGCCGGGATCGCCCTGGGTGAGGGTCTTGGCGGTCTGGCGTCCGGCGAGGTCGCGGGTGAGGGCTGCGGTGAACTCCTGCCCCGGATACACACCCGGTGCGGCCGGGTTCAGCACGGTGCTGTGCGGGATGCCGCCCGCCCCGTAGGAGGGCACCGCGGTGACTTCGCCGCTGGTTGAGGTCAGGGTCCGGCCGAGGGCGTCGGTCTGGGCGGTGGAGTCGGCGGCGGGGGTGCCGTCGGCGAAGACCACCCTCGCCGACACCGTCCGGGCCGCGGTGTCGGCGTCCTGCACGGACACCGCACGCGCATCCGCCAGCGGGGCATCCTCCTGGTCCGCACCGAGAACACCCTGCGTGACCGCCTCGGCCACGATGTCGGAGGCCGTCTTGACGGTGGTGCCGTCGGGGCCGGTCACACTGCTGGTGTGCCCCCACGGGTCGGAGGACGCTGTGGTCTTGCGTCCGGCCTGGTCGGTCATGGTCACCCGGTACTCAGCCCACTGGGAGTAGTCGGCCTCCGACAGCAGCCGGGCGCCGTCGGCGTCGGGCTCTTTGGCGTAGGCGCCGTCGCGGTAGTTGTCCGCGGTCCGCAGGGGCCGGCCCAGCGCGTCGAGGGTCTCGGTCACCCG
>NZ_JOFX01000278.1 GCF_000719345.1 Streptomyces sp. NRRL F-2664 | reverse complement strand
AGCTGGTGGACGCGGTGCTTGCGAAGTCCCGGAGCCGTGAGGTGCGGGTGCGGCTGCTCCCGCCGAGGCTGATGGTGTACTTCGTGCTCGCGCGGGCGTTGTTCTCCGGTGGGCCGTACCGGGAGGTCCTGCGGACGCTGGCCGGGGCGGTCCGGCGTGAGGATGGGTGGGGTGCCTGGCGGGTCCCGGACAAGGCGGCCGTTTTCCGTGCCCGCCGGAATCTCGGGGTGGAGGTGCTTCGTGAGCTGCTGGTTCATGCCGGGGCGGCGGTGGCCGATGAGCGGACGCCGGGGGCGTTGTGGCGGGGTTTCCGGCTGATGGCGATGGACGGGACGACGCTGCAGGCTGCGGACACGGAGGCCAATGAGGCCGGGCTGGGCCGGCTGCGGACCAAGGCCGGCAAGGGGCCCACCGGATATCCGCTGGCCCGGGTCATGGTTCTGGTCGAGTCCGGAACCCACGTGGTCTGCGACGCCGCGGTCGATTCCTACCGGGTCAGGGAACGGGTCCTGGCCGAACGGCTTGCCGGCTCGCTCCGGCCGGGCATGTTGGTCCTGGCCGATCGAGGCCTGCCCGGAGCCCATATCTTGCAGCACCTGGCCGCCACCGGAGCTGACCTGCTGTGGCGGATCCCCGGTATCTGGAAGCTGCCGGTCGAGGAGGTTCTTCCCGACGGTTCGTGGATCTCCACCGTCCGCGGCGGGCGGGGGCGAAGCGTCCGGCTGCCCCAGGACATCCGGG
>NZ_JOFX01000277.1 GCF_000719345.1 Streptomyces sp. NRRL F-2664 | reverse complement strand
GACCCGGGGCGCGCACAGGTGAGGGCCTGCGACGGTCCGCATCACCACCCGCCGGCAGCACCACCGCCACCGCACCAGCGTGGCTTGTAACGGCCAGCGTCAGGACACAGCCAGCACCGGCAACAGCGCAGCACCCGCCCCGCCCGTGCCCCGGGGAAAATGCACACAGGGTCCAAGCCCGGCACCCGAGCCCGTCGGCCCTTCCAGCCCACAGCACTGCCCTCACCCGACACTGCGTCGGCTCTCACGGCTTTCACCAGCCTGCCGCCGCACGTGTACACGTCCGCCCCCCGCCGGGCGGGGTGGGGGCTGTTCGGAGGAGAGACAGCGGTCCCGGAGCCCTGTTCTCCTGGACGGGAAACGTGCCCGAAGTGTGCCCACCTCCCCGGAGTCTGTCCGTGCCTTCCTTCTCTTCTTCTTTGTCGTCTGCTGCTGGTCACCGTGTCCGCCGGGGTGGTGTGGCGGGGCTCCTGGCGCTGGCCGTTGCCGGCACTATTGCCGGGGAAAGCGCGGGCGAGGCCTTCGCCGCCCCCAGCTCCCGCACCGCTGCTGCCGGGGTGCCGGGTGCCTCCGGCACGGTGTCGGGTGTGTTCGCGCCGGGTGAGGACGCCGGAGGCGCGGTAGACGCCCGCACCGGCCGCTACGCCCTCGATGTCCCCCTCCTGGACACGGCCGGGCGTGGTGGAGCCGGGTTGGGTCTGGTGCTGTCGTATGACCAGGAGTTGTCGGGTCTGGGGGTGGACCGGCAGGGT
>NZ_JOFX01000276.1 GCF_000719345.1 Streptomyces sp. NRRL F-2664 | reverse complement strand
GCTGGCAGCTGCCTGATAGCCACACCCGGTGTCCCCGGGTGTCCCCACCCTACGAATGGGAGGACGAACCCGCCTGAAAGGTAGAGCTGCCTGATGCTGTCCGGAGGGAAGCGTTCGCGGAGGCGTCACGCTTCCGGGGCGAGTTCTACGAGTGTCTGACCTCTCGGCGCGATGAGTTGTTCGAGCTGATGGACGCGGTGTTGTGTGCGGACGGTGCGGTGAAGTCCCCGGTGGATCTGACGCTGTTGCCCGAGCATCGTCGTGGGCACGGAGCAATGTACGGCGGCCTGAACCAGGGCCGGATCGACGTCGGTCGGCTGCGGGCGGTGCTGGCCGGCCTGTCACTGCCGCGTTTCGACGGCGGGCGCCTGGTCCTGGCGGTCGATGTTTCGCCGTGGCTGCGTTCGGACGCGCCGTGCGCTGCGGAGCGGCTGTTCTGTCACGTCTACGGCCGTGCGAAGACGGCGTCGCAGTTCATTCCGGGCTGGCCCTACTCCTTCGTCGCCGTGCTGGAGCCGGGCGCCACGTCCTGGACCCCGGTTCTGGACGCGGTCCGGCTGGGACCGGTGGACGACGCGACCGCAGTCACCGCCGCCCAGCTGCGGGGTGTCGTGGAGCGGCTCATCACCGCGGGTCAGTGGCAGGCCGGGGACCCGCCTGTACGCCGGACGCACCGCTGATGCCCTGCCGGGCGTCGCGCTTGCAGCGGCGGGCTGCTGCTGTCTGGTGGTGTGTCCCCCGGGCGCGTGCGCCC
>NZ_JOFX01000275.1 GCF_000719345.1 Streptomyces sp. NRRL F-2664 | reverse complement strand
CACATGGGCGGGGCAAGTCAGGTGGGTTCGCGACGAGCACGGACGTCCCTATGAGATGCACGCCATCATCACCCGCAACATGCTTGATGAAGGCACACACGCCCGTAACTCGATCATCCCTCCTGGCTACCAGCCGGACAAGGGACAGGCCCGCGGGCACATGCTGGCGCGGCAGCTCGGCGGATCCGGTGATCATGACGACAACCTGTTCACGATCTCCCAGAACCCGACGAACACGCCAGAAATGAGCATGTTCGAGCAGCGTGTGTACGACGCTGTCGCCGGAAACGACGTCGTCCAGTACAGCGTGTACCTGGAGTACGTAAACGATGATCCTGACTCACCCCCCAAGACCATCCAGCTCGAGGCGTTCGGAGCCAAAAAGGACCGGGACGGCAACCTCCTGTTCGATGAGGGGACCATCCTTAACAACCCTGCTCACGACGAGCCCCGCCCCCGGCGCCGTCCTTAGCCTCCAAGGAATCGGATGACTGCCCTCACAGCACTGACGGCCCTGTGCCCACCTCCCCCTACCGTCCCGCCAGCCCCTGACTGGTCCCGGATCGAGGCTGCACTGGGCATGAACCTGCCCCAGGACTACAAGCAACTCGTCACCACCTACGGCCCGGGCCAGTTCTGCGACTTCATCTCCCTGTACCAGCCTCACGCCCCCAGCGAGTGGGCCGACCTGACCGGGCCCATGCCGGCCCGTCTACGAACGCAGATCGAAGAGGTCCGACAAACTGCCCGACACCCCTGGGC
>NZ_JOFX01000274.1 GCF_000719345.1 Streptomyces sp. NRRL F-2664 | reverse complement strand
GTCTGTGAGCGGGCCTGCGTGCAACTCTCCGTAGGGAAATGCCGGTTCGACACGGAGGTGCCACGGTGGTCCTGTCCCAGCATGTCCTACTGCGGCTGATGGAAGCACTGCGTTCGGCGGGCGGGCTGGAACTCGTCCGAGGGGTGGCCGAGCGGATGCTGCAGGGGTTGATCGGGGCAGAGGCCGCGGCGGAGATCGGCGCCGACTGGAACGAGCACGCCGAGACGCGGACCGCGTTGCGCAACAACGGGCACCGGGACAAGACGCTCACCACGCAGGCCGGCGACCTGGAGCTGGCCATACCCAAGCTGCGGTCGTGGCGCTTCTTCCCCGTGCTGCTCGAGCGGCGCCGCCGGATCGACCAGGCCCTGTACGCGGTGGTCATGGAAGCCTGCGTCCACGGCGTGTCCGCCCGCTCGGTCGACGACCTGGTCAAGGCCATCGGCGCGGACAGAGGGATCTCCAAGAGCGAGGTTTCGCGGATCTGCGCCGATCTGGATGACCAGCTCGCCGCGTTCCGCAGCCGGCCGCTGGACCACGTCCGCTTCCCGTACGTCTACCTGGATGCGGCCTACTGCAAGGCGCGGGTGAACCATCAGATCGCGTCGGCGACAGCGAGACCGAAGTGTTCTGGACCCAGTTCCTGCGTCACCTGCGCGAACGCGGCCTCGCCGGGGTCCGGCTCGTGATCGCCGACCACCACCCGGGCCTGGTCAAGGCCGTCCGCAAGGCCGTGCTCGGCGCCGCCTACCAGCGATGCAGGGTTCACTTCCTGCGCAATGTGCTCGGTGTGATCAGCAAGGACGCGGCCCAGATGGTCGCCGCGACGATCC
>NZ_JOFX01000273.1 GCF_000719345.1 Streptomyces sp. NRRL F-2664 | reverse complement strand
GGATTCGGCCGATCCGGTCGGCGAGCCGGCCCGCGGTGGCGGCGCCGATGGCGCAGCCGATCAGCGCGGCGGCGATCACCTGGGCGAGGGCCTCCGGGCCGACGTCGAAGCGCTCGCGGATCGCGACGACGGCGCCGTTGATGACGGAGCTGTCGTACCCGAAGAGGAAGCCGCCCATGGCAGCGGCCGCGGTGATGAAGATGACGTGGCCGAGGTGGTCGGGCTGGGGCGAGGATCCGCCGCCGGACGCCGGGGCCCGCGATGTGCTGCTGGTCAAGGTGTGCTCCGTGGGGTTTCGTCCCTCCATCGTCCGCTTCTGGTGCGTGATCACGATCAGCTGCGAGCTCTCCTGGAGCTCCTCCATGATCCGGATCAGCCGCTGCAGATTGGTGTCGTCGAGGGCGGCCTCGGCCTCGTCCATGACGTAGAACGGGCTGGGCCCCGCCTTGAGATGGACACCAGCAGCGCCACGGCGGTCAGCTTGATGTCGACGTGGACGAGTTCGCCTGGCCGGTCGCGTTCGCAGCGGCCGAATCTGACCTAACAACCAAACCGGTTACACCGTTTACTGAACAGACCCCACCGCCGTGCATGCACACGCCATCGGCTCAGTGAGGGGCTGTTCGGAGGAGGGGCAGTCGTCCCGGGGTCCTGTTTTCCTGACAGAATGCCTGACCGATATTTTCTGTCCCCCCGGAGTGTGTCGGTGTCTTCATCTAATTCTCCTCTGTCTTCTGCCGCTGCCGCTGCTGTGGGCCGTGTCTGCCGGGTTGGTGTGGCCGGCCTGCTGGCCCTGGGGCGACGGCGGGGCGTGGTGAGGCTTCGTTCGGCCTGTCACTGTCGTATGACCAGGAGTTGTCGGGTCTGGGGGTGGACCGGCAGGGCCTGGGCGCGGGTATGGGCCTGGGCCTGCCGTTCGTGGACACCGGTGAGGGCCGTGCTGTGGTGGCGGGCGGTGTCTACGACATCGACCCGGCGGGGAGTGCCCCGGGCGGTGCCGGCTCCGGCCTGAAGCGGTTCCCCGGGGAGGGGGTGCGCTTCGAGCATGTGCCGGGGGGCAGCCTGCCCGCCCGGGAGGGGGTGGAGGAGCGCGGTTACGAGTGGCGGCTGGCGGACCGCACCGACGGGTCGGTGCAGTACTTCGATGCGGACGGCAACCCGGTGGCGTTTGCGGACCGGCACGGCAACCGCACCGAC
>NZ_JOFX01000272.1 GCF_000719345.1 Streptomyces sp. NRRL F-2664 | reverse complement strand
ACCGGCGACACCACCTTTTCGATCATCTCGACTGGGGGCTCGAGTCATACCGGGGCCGAAGGCCGGGAGCCCCATTGCGAGGCCACGAAGACGGTAACGAGGGCCTGCGGATATCGGGCGGAGACGATCTATCGGAGTCTGTTTGTGCAGGCCAGAGGGTCCTCGCGCAGGAGCTCATAGGCCGCCTGCGCTGCCGTCGTGCGATGCGTCGGCCGAACAAGGCTACGAAGGCCGGGCAGGGCCGGGGTGTGATCGCCGATGCGGCATCCATCACCGAGCGCCCCTCGGTCGTCAAGGACCGCAAGGTGCCCCCCGGGCACTGGGAGGGAGACCTGGTGGCCGGCATGGAGAACACCCGTATCGCGACGCTCGTCGAACGCCACTCGCGCTATGTCCTGCTGGTCAAGGCGGACGGCAAGGACACCAGCGCCGCCGCTTCTGCCTTGACCGGGCAGCTCATGAAGCTGCCTGCCGAGTGGGAGCCACCCTGGCCTGGGACCGCGGGATGGGACTGGCCCGGTCACAAGAGGCTCGCGGCCGCGACCGGCTTCGGCATCTGCTTCTGCTACCCCCCGCAGCCCCTGGCAGCGGGGGCCAACGAGATCCCCACCGGGCTTCTTCGGCAGTACCTGCCGAAGAAGAGAGACCTGTCTCAGCCGGCCACAACCCCCCGGGGCGATACAGCTAGTGCCGTGACCGGGAAGGTTTGCCGGGTTGGGTGGTCAGGCCGCGGCCGGTAGCGGTCTGCCGCCCCAGCGAATGCCTTTCTCGCTTCGGATGCG
>NZ_JOFX01000271.1 GCF_000719345.1 Streptomyces sp. NRRL F-2664 | reverse complement strand
CGCCCGCCGTCCATCAGCAGACCACGCAGGTAGATCGACCCCACCAACGCTGATCCGCCCGCCCGAACGGCTCGCATACCTCCGCCGCGAAATCCTCCACGTCACACCGGACCGCCGCCAACTCTTCAGCCAACGCACCCGATCAACGACCCAGCCAATCAACCGGACACGCCACCGGCGATCGAACCCGACCAAGCCCTACTACCTGAGCACCACGAAACCCCAGGTCACACCCAACATCTGAAGTCCCTATCGAACACGGAATGGTCACTTTGGTGTTTTGCCTGGTCAGCGGTTTGGGGTGGGGAGGGAGCGGGGTGGTGCCGGGCGCGGGACGGGCTCGTTCGGCCCGTCCCGCGAATGAGTGCCCGCGGCATGTGTTGTCACATCGGCGGACTCTGGCCTGGTGCCGTCGGCGCCATCGCTACTGGTCGGGCGGTGGTTCGCCGAGCTGACGAACAAACGGATACAGCGAGGCGTCCACAAGACCGTCCGAGCCCGGGAGCAGGGCATCCGCGGTCGCCGCATGGAACATCGACCCAGCCCTACATCTGGACGGAAACCGCGGACGAAGTCCTCGAACGCCTCGCCTCGTATCTGAACAAACTTCCCGACTCGGAAGATTAGTTCGAGAAGGAGTGCAATTCTACCCGGTCAGAAGCCTCTGCCCGTGGCGAGGCTGCCACGTGCCACGAGGGCTGCGGTCAGAAACTGTCCGTCCGGGAACTCGCCTGGCGCGACAGATGCCACACCTGCTGAGACGCTGACCGCTGATGATGTTATGCCGGG
>NZ_JOFX01000270.1 GCF_000719345.1 Streptomyces sp. NRRL F-2664 | reverse complement strand
GCAGCCCGGTGTCCCCGTCGTAGGTATACGCGGTCGTGGAGACGGTGTCGCCGTCCTTGGCCTTGACGGCCGCTTCGGCAATCTGCCCGTGGGCGGTGTAGGTGTAGGCGGTGGTGTTGCCGAGCTGGTCGGTCTGGGAGACCAGGCGCCCTGCCGGATCGTAGGTGTTGGCCGTGCCGGTGCGGGTGTCGCCCTGGCCGGGATCGCCCTGGGTGAGGGTTTTAGCGGTCTGGCGTCCGGCGAGGTCGTGGGTGAGGGCTGCGGTGAACTCCTGCCCCGGATACACACCCGGTGCGGCCGGGTTCAGCACGGTGCTCTGCGGGATGCCGCCCGCCCCGTAGGAGGGGGTGGCGGTGACTTCGCCGCTGGTTGAGGTCAGGGTCCGGCCCAGCGCGTCAGCCCGGGCGGCAGATCCGGCGGCGGGGGTGCCGTCGGCGAAGACGACCCTCGCCGACATCGTCCGTGCCGCGGTGTCGGCGTCCTGCACCGAGAGGGCGCGGGCCTGGCTGAGGCCGGCATTCTGCTGGTCTGTGCCGAGGACGCCCTGGGTGACGGCTTCGGCGACGATGTCGGAGGCGGTCTTGACGGTGGTGCCGTCGGGGCCGGTCACACTGCTGGTGTGGCCCCACGGGTCGGTGGAGGCAACGGTTTTGCGGCCGGCCTGGTCGGTGGTGGTGACCTTGTACTGCGCCCACTGGGAGTAGTCGGCTGCGGCCAGCACCCGGGCGCCGTCGGCGTCGGGCTCTTTGGCGTAGGCGCCGTCGCGGTAGTTGTCCGCGGTCCGCAGGGGCCGGCCCAGCGC
>NZ_JOFX01000269.1 GCF_000719345.1 Streptomyces sp. NRRL F-2664 | reverse complement strand
GGCACAGTCCCCACCGGAGACGGCTTGGCTATGTTCTCGCTGGTCACAGGTGCACTCTTCCATGATCGGAGTTACACCGTTCTCTTTACAGTCCCCGGCTGGTTGGTGGTGGCCGGTGGGGTGATTTCGGTCAGATAGTCGGCGAGGGATTTGAGGATTTCACCGGCGCTCTTCGTCCAGGTGAGGGTCTCGGGCTCCCGTTTCAGGTCTCGATCCAAGCACCGATGTCGTCTTCGAGTGCTTTCACCGAGGTGCGGACGCCGCGGCGGATGAGCTTGTCCGTGAGGAGGCCGAACCACCGCTCAACCTGGTTGATCTAGGACGAGCCTCTGGGGGGGAAGTGGACGTGGAAGCGGTGGTGTGTGGCCAGCCACGTATTGATCTCGACGGTGCTGTGGGTGGCTGCCGGTGCAACCGCGCTCCTTGATCTCGTGCAGAAGGCGAGTGAGGGCACTGCGGGGTCCTCCTGGTGGCGCCGTCACAGGTGGTGCGGCAGGAGTCGACGAGGGTGGGCCGCTATGCCGCGAGGTCGGTCGGCACGGCGGTCGGCGGGCTTGTCGTGCGGCCCTCGCGGATGAGCGGGCCTGGGTGAACGCGCGGCGTCCGCAGGTGTGTCTTCTGGCAGGGAGTCCCCGGCTGCGCGGTCTCGTCGGGGAGAGGCTTGCAGAGGACTGGTCGCCCGGGCAGATCTCCGGCTGGCTGGCGGTGGGACATCCGGAAAAGGTGCCTCTATGGTTTTCGTCAAGCCGTAGTCGGTGTGGGTGGTTGGTAGAAGGTGCCGTCTCGGAGCATGGCGAAGAGGACGTCGATGCGGCGT
>NZ_JOFX01000268.1 GCF_000719345.1 Streptomyces sp. NRRL F-2664 | reverse complement strand
CTTCGCGATGGAGCTTCGCTCCACCCTTGACCGACCGCCCCGTCCCGGAAAGCCGAAAGACTGCCGGGAACCTCTCTCACGCGGCCGCAGTCCGTCCGGACTGGAGCTGGGGGCGCAGAAACCTTCCGCCGACACTGCTGGACCAGCGCCTGACCCTCGGGAGGGGCGCGGAAGCCTCAGATGACGGCCGGAGCGATGCCAACTCAGGGACATCGGCTGGGCCGATGGACCGCCTCCCCCTTCCCCGTTTCGCCCCTCCCGGCCGCGAACAAGGCCGGAACGCCAAGGAGGTCCAAGGAGGAGGAGGAGGAGGGAAGGAAGGTTTCTGCGCCCCTTGCCCAGCCTCGGACGGACTGCTGCCGAGTGAGAGAGGAGCGCCCAACACACTGGGCGGCCTATGCCCAGCCCACAGGGCTAGGCAGGATCCGGTGGATCACGTGACTGGCAGCGTGTTGGCTCGTAGTTCTCAGCGTGGGGCGGAGTGATCTGACGCATGGGGAGTGGGTCCGGCTGGAGCCGCACCTGCCTGCGACAGGGCGACGCGGCGGCCGATGGAATGACCACCGCACGGTAATCAACGGGATCCTCTTCCGGGTGCGGACCGGCATACCGTGGCGCGACCTGCGCGAGCGTTGCGGCAGTTGGAAGACCGTCTACGAGCGGCACAGGCGCTGGTCGGCGGACGGCACGTGGGACAGAATCCTGCGTGCCGTCCAGGCGGACGCCGATCTGGCCGACCGGATCGACTGGAGCATGATCGGTGTGGACTCGACGTCGTGCCGGGCCCATCAGCACGCGGCTGGCGCCCGCAAAAAGGAGCCACGCGTCCGGAAAAGAAGGACGACGCCCCGCAATCACCGCGATCAGGTTATGGCTTCGCTCGTGATCCGCCCGACAGTGCCTAAGCTTCCGCCGTGAATGACACCACCCATGGCATACGGATCAGACCAGGCAGCCTGACCGACGCACCGGCCATTCTGGACATGCTCGACGCTGCGGTGGTCTGGATGAACGATCGCGGCAACACC
>NZ_JOFX01000267.1 GCF_000719345.1 Streptomyces sp. NRRL F-2664 | reverse complement strand
AGGGTGGTCTCCCACTACAACAGCCTGCACCTGCTGACCTCCCAGCAGGTGTTCACCTCCGCCCTCGGCGACCGGCCCGCCGGGGAACTGGTGCGCGGCTACAGCTGGCAGCAGGACCCCGCAAGCCCCGTGCCGCCGCCCCGGGATGCGGAGCTGCCCGCGGACTGGGCGCTGCCCGTGCGCGAGGCCAGCACCGTCCACAACAGCGCCGGCCAGAAACGGGGGACCGTGACTGCCGCCGCCTACGACAGCTACGGGCGTGCGGTGAAGACGGTGGACGAGACGGGCACGGTCACCGAGACCGTGTACGACCCTGAAGAGGGTGCTACCGGGCTGGTCGTGTCGCAGAAGACCACCGACCGGGACGGCAAGGTGCTGCAGGAGACCGCCAACTCCCTTTCCGCGGACCGGCGCACGGTCACCGGGACCGTCACCCGCACCGCAGACAGCGCCGGGAAGCTCGCCGCCCGAGAGCAGACCACATTCGGGTACGACGAGTACGGGCAGGCCGCCTCGCAGACCGTCTCCTGGGCTGAGGGCGCGGGTGGGGAGGGCCGGGGTGAGGGGCCGGGTGAGCTGAGGACTGAGGTCAGCCGCACGGTGGAGGGCGGGCGCCTGACCGAGACCACCACCGTGGCGCCGGGCACGGACGCGGAAACGGTGACTTCGCGGGTGACGGACCTGGCCACCGGGGCCGTGCTGGAGGAGGCCGGCCCCGGCGGCCGGGTCCTGTCACGTACGGAGTACGACCGCCAGGGCCGGCCGTCTGTGCACACGGTGCTGCCGGACTCCGGCAAGCCGCAGACCACCCGCATCGCCTAC
>NZ_JOFX01000266.1 GCF_000719345.1 Streptomyces sp. NRRL F-2664 | reverse complement strand
CCTCCGCCACCTGTTCAACCGCATGACCGGCCAGCTTCACCACTGCCTGACCACCCGCCAGAAATTCACCGAAACGCTCGCCTTCACCCCGCCAACCAACTCCCAACCCGCCACCGCTGCTTGACCCGATAACTGCATGGCGTGTCTTGTCTGCCAAGAGGGGGATCCCGAGCCGGGTGCAGGTGGCGATGATCCGGTGTCGGCGTGCCGCGGTGAGATCGTGGGCGCGGGCCGGCGAGTGCGGGTGAGATCCACACTAGAGTGCCGTCTGGTGCGGTGATGACCTGCAGGTTGACACCGTGACGACGACGTCTGCCCGCCGCCTCACGTGCACACATTCCTCTGTCGCCCAGCGCGGGGGCTGTTTAGAGGAGAGACAGGCGCCCGGGAGGTTTGTTCTCCTGGACAGGATATCTGACCGAAATGCGACTGCTTCCCCGGGGTATATCCGTGCCTTCCACCCGCTCCTCTCTGTCTTCTTCTGCTGTGCGCCGTGTGGCGGGGCGGGGTGAGGCTTCGTTCGGCCTGTCACTGTCGTATGACCAGGAGTTGTCGGGTCTGGGGGTGGACCGGCAGGGCCTGGGCGCGGGCATGGGTTTGGGCCTGCCGTTCGTGGACACTGGTGAGGGCCGTGCGGTGGTGGCGGGCGGTGTCTACGACATCGACCCGGCTGGCAGTGTCCCGGGCGGTGCCGGCTCGGGTCTGAAGCGGTTCCCGGGCGAGGGGGTGCGCTTCGAGCACGTGCCGGGCGGAAGCCTGCCCGCCCGCGACGGGGTGGAGGAGCGCGGCTACGAGTGGCG
>NZ_JOFX01000265.1 GCF_000719345.1 Streptomyces sp. NRRL F-2664 | reverse complement strand
GCGCGCGCGTCGTTGAGGCCGGCCCCGATCTGGTCTTTGCCGAGGACGCCCTGCGCAACGGCTTCGGCCACGATGTCCGTGGCGGTCTTGACGGTGGTGCCGTCGGGGCCGGTCACGCTGCTGGTGTGGCCCCACGGGTCGGAGGACGCTGTGGTCTTGCGGCCGGCCCGGTCGGTCATGGTCACCTGGTAGTGGGCCCACTGGGAGTAGTCGGTCTGGGCCAGTACCCGGGCGCCGTCGGCGTCGGGCTCTTTGGCGTAGGCGCCGTCGCGGTAGTTGTCCGCGGTCCGCAGCGGGCGGCCCAGCGCATCCAGGGTCTCCGTCACCCGCCGCCCGTCAGGGGTGGCCGTCACCGTCACCGCAGGGGCGGGGTAGGAGAAGGCGGTGGTCTGCGGCTTGCCGGAGTCGGGCAGGAGGGTATGCGCGGCGGGTCGGCCCTGGCGGTCGTACTCCGTCCGCGACAGGACCCGCCCGCCCGGGTCGGCCTCCTCCAGTACCGCCCCGGTCGCTAGGTCCAGGGTCCGCGAGGCGGTCGTCTCCGCGTCGGTGCCCGGAGCCACAACGGTGGTCTCGGTCAGGCGCCCGTCCTCCACCGTGCGGGTGACCGCGATGGTCAGCTCGCCCGGCCCCTCGCCCCGGGCGGTGCGGGTGACGGTCCCGGTGACCGTGCGCCGGTCCGCAGCCAGGGTGTTGACCGTCTCCTGCAGGACCTTGCCGTCCCGGCCGGTGGTCTTCTGCAACACGACCAGCCCGGTAGCACCCTCTTCAGGGTCGTACACGGTCTCGGTGACCGTCCCGGTCTCGTCGGTGGTCTTGACCGCACGGCCGTAGGCGTCGTAGGCGGCGGCGGTCGCCACTTC
>NZ_JOFX01000264.1 GCF_000719345.1 Streptomyces sp. NRRL F-2664 | reverse complement strand
GCGAGGGCGTTATCCCAGCACTGCCCCGTGCGCCCGACCGACAGTCTAATCTCGAACTCCGCTGCCAGGAGAGCCAGTTCACGGCTGGTGTATTGACAGCCGCGGTCGGAATGGAAGATCACCGGGCTGGTCGGGCGGCGGGTGCGGCAGGCCGCCTTGAGGGCGTCGGCGACGAGTTCGGTTCGCAGGTGGTCGGCGGTGGCCCACCCGATGACGCGCCGGGAGGCGATATCGATGACGGTGGCCAGGTAGAGCCAGCCCTCGTCCGTGGCGATATAGGTAATGTCGCCGCACCAGCGGGTGCCAACGGCGGCCGGGTCGGGCTGGAAGTTGCGAAGGACCAGGTCAGGACGGGTCGCCGCGTATGGATCAGGGATGGTGGTGCGGTGTCGTCGTCTGCGGTGCCGACCGGTCAGGCCGGCCTGCCGCATCAACCGTGCGACCCGGCGGCGACCGCAGGTGGCACCCTCGCGTTCAAGGACAGCGTGGACACGCGGAGACCCGTAGGTTCCGCGTGACTGCTGGTGCACGGTGGTGATCCGCTCGGTCAGCTCGGCGTCCTGCGCCGCGCGGGGACCAGGGACGCCGGCACGGCGGTCGTAGTAGGCGGTTCGGGAGACCTCGAGCAGTTCGCACGCCCGTTTGACGTTGTGACCAGGAGTTTTCTCCGCCTCGATGAACGGGTGCACGTTCACCGGGTCTCCGTCGCGAAGAAAGCCGTCGCACGCTTGAGGACCTCTACGTCCTCCCGCAGCCTGCGGTTCTCCCGTCGAAGCAGAGCCAGCTCCTCGCGCTCGCTGCTGGTCAGGCCGTCACGATCGCCCGCGTCGATCGCGGCCTGCCTCACCCAGGCCCGCA
>NZ_JOFX01000263.1 GCF_000719345.1 Streptomyces sp. NRRL F-2664 | reverse complement strand
GCCGGCAAGTGCCGCCAGGGCATCCGGGGTGCTGAACTCGCCCAGATCGCCGCCGACGGCGGCGAGGAATTCTGCTCCGAGCACGGCGCCGATGCCGGGGACGCTCAGGACGATACCGGCGAGTCCGTGCTCGCGAAACCTGCCCTCGATGAGATTGTCCATCTCGCGGACCTGCTCGTTGAGGGTCATCACCTCCTCGGCCAGAGTGTGGACCAGCTTGTCGATGGTCTTCTCGCCCGGGACGGAGGTGTGCTGCCGCTCGGCGGCCTCTACGGCTGTCTCGGCAAGGGCCTTCGCGTCGCGGACATCGCGGTTGGCCAGCCACTTCGTCAGCCGGGCGACGCCGGCTCGGCGGATAGCGGCCGGGGTCTGATAGCCGGTCGGCAGCTTGAGCGGGCCAGTGTGGTCACATCCAGGGCCCGCTCCAGAGCCGGGAACATGCTCAGCATGGTCCCGCGCAGGCGGTTCACCGAGCGGGTCCGGTCCTCGACCAGGTCGGCGCGGCGGCCGGTCAGCAGCTTCAGCTCGATTGCGGCCTCGTCGCCCGGGCGGATGGGCCGCAGGTCACGGCGCATTCTGGCCTGGTCGGCGATGGCATAAGCATCGCGGGCGTCAGTCTTGCCCTCCCCGCGGTAGCCGTCGGAGGCCCGGTTGACCACCCGCCCGGGCATGTAGATGGCTTCCTGGCTGTGGCCCACGGGCAGGGCCAGCAGCAGGGCGGGCTCGCCGCCGGTCATGTCGATGGCCCAGGTGACCTGACGGCCGTCGGCCAGGGCCAGGACGTCGCTGATCAGCTTCAGCAGCTCGGGTTCGTCGTTGGCGACCCGTCGCGACAGCAGCGTCTTGCCATCCGCGTCCA
>NZ_JOFX01000262.1 GCF_000719345.1 Streptomyces sp. NRRL F-2664 | reverse complement strand
CCGCCTGACAACGGAATCCACCCCGACCTGGCGCGGTGCGTGAACCACCCTCAACACGGCAATCTGGGATGAAACAACGGGATGAAACGCCCTCTGAGGGGCCCAGCGGGGCGGTCTGCCCGGTCTTTCCACGCCCGAGGGATACCAGGCATCCACGCTCGGCGGCGCGGACGGGGCGGTCAGAGCGTCCACGGCCCCGGGCCGCTCAACCGAATGTGATCGACAGCATGGCGCCGGCCGCGCAGTCTTACTGGAGTGGCCTGCAAACAGGGCGCCGGATCCGGCCCCAGACCGGGGCCGCAAAACCGATAGGCTCGACGCCCTGCGGAAGGCCTGGCCACCGGATATCGATCCCACACCGTATCAAAAAGGGCCTATACCTAAGCGGCCGAAGCGGAATGACTTTTGGCGGAGGCTGATCAGAGGAAGGACAGCAGCCGAAAGCCCTGCTTCGCTGTTTAGCGATACCTAATCACTTTCGTGCTCCAAGGGGTTTACATGCCTTCTTCCTCCCACTCTGCGTCGTCTGCCGCTGCTCGTCGGATCCGCCGTGGCGGGGTGGCAGGCCTCCTTGCTCTGGCCGTTGCCGGCACTGTCGCCGGGGAAAGCGCAGGTGAGGCGTTCGCCGCTCCCGGCTCCCGCACCGCTGCTGCTGGGGTGCCGGGTGCCTCCGGCACCGTGTCCGGTGTGTTCGCCCCCGGCGAGGAGGCCGGCGGCGCGGTGGATGCGCGGACCGGCCGCTACGCCCTGGAGGTGCCGCTCCTGGCGACGGCGGGGCGGGGTGAGGCTTCGTTCGGCCTGTCACTGTCGTATGACCAGGAGTTGTCGGGTCTGGGGGTGGACCGGCAGGGCCTGGGCGCGGGCATG
>NZ_JOFX01000261.1 GCF_000719345.1 Streptomyces sp. NRRL F-2664 | reverse complement strand
CCAGGCGCGACGCCAGCGTTCCACCGACCGCACACTCACCCGCAGGTCCTTCGCGATCACCGCGGTCTTCTCACCCGCCGCGAATCCCTCGCCGGCTTGAAGCCGGACCCCCTCACCAAAAGCCCGACGCTCAGCGGTCAGGCCCCCACCCTCCGGATAACGCATACCACCGGGATACCGCAAGGATCATAAACCGTCACCACCCGACGACAACCCGCAAAGCTCAGTAGATGCAGGGTGAGGACAGCCTGGATCAGGCTGGTGATCCGGGTGGTCGAGCTCCGCAGTGCCACGCCGTGGCGTGGCCCCACCAGCGGTATTAGCTGCGGCTGCCAGCGACCTCCCTGGGCGAGAGGTCGAGGTTCGTGGAATACAGGACGTCCAGGGACTTGGCGGGTGGAGGTTCCACGGTGCGCGAGGGGAAGGGGATCACCTGTGCCTCGTGTTCCTCCTCGAGGTCGTCCACCCCTTCTCCTCCGGTGCGGGCGGGCGTCGGCCACTGCAGAGCCTGCTGCTGTCTCGCGGCGGCCCCTCCCAGCCGACGGTGTGTTGGGGTGCCGGTAAGAACTCGGTCACCAGCCGCAAACGGCGGCGATCTTCGAGGGCGTCATCCGTGTGGGTGAGTCCGAGGCCCTACGGCTGCGGCGGGTGAAGCCCTGCGAGGACGATCGGCGATCGTGGCCCGTACCTCGTTGGACCTGGATGAACTGGTCGAGCACTGGACGCTGTGGCAGAACGAGCAGGTGCTCGTGTCCGGCAAGCGCGGTGCGACGCGACTGGGCTTCGCTGAGGTGACCCCTGGGGTGTGGACACTCTGACAATGGATCTTGTGGGTCCGAGGAAGGGTGTCCTGGTGGGACGTAGGTCTCCGTATCCGGAGGAGTT
>NZ_JOFX01000260.1 GCF_000719345.1 Streptomyces sp. NRRL F-2664 | reverse complement strand
GGACCGGTAACGCCATACCGCCTCCCCATGCCAGTCGAAGTCGTCACATCCGACCAGCACAACGAGCAACCCGGCAAACCTTCCCGGTCACAGCACTAGTCGGCGGCCGAGTCGTCGTGGGGTGCCGGGCGGCGAAGCGGTGGAAGCCACGAGACGGCAGCCGGCTGATAGCCACACCCAGCACCCCTGGGCGACCCAACCCTACGAATGGCGCGATCAACCCGGCCAAGGCGGTAGAGCACGACTGAAGACTTGGATCTCGCCCCGACCGCTGCAGCCCCAGCAGCCCCAGCAGCCAAGGCCACCCCCGCTCTGCCGGGGTCTGCCGGGGTCTGCCGCTGATAATGCTCGGTTTTCCGTGGCGACAATCCGAAGTCGTGCGGGAGCGTAGATCTCACCTGGACAAAGATTCTACCCCAGCGAATAAGCGAGCCTTGACCCCAATAATTCACTCGAAAAAGTTCTCCGTTCATCTTTCCGTAACCATGGCGGGTATAGAGGTGACGTTCTTCACATCCGGGACAGAGGAATGACCCCGTTCGGGGGTGACGCAAAGAGCAAAGCTTTGATCAGCTTAAGAGAGTCCGCCTACTGCGAAGGAATTACCGTGCTTGATAAAGTTCGTGCGCACTGCCGCCGCTGCGTCGTGGGTCTTGCTGCCTTCGCCATTGGCAGCACAGCTACGAACGAGAGCATAGGCATCGTGGCCGCTGCAGTCCCTTTGAGATCTGTTTGGGTGGCGAGTGAGCCGGGTGTTGTGTCGGGTGTGTTTGCGCCGGGTGAGGGGGCGGGGGGTGCGGTGGATGCGCGGACCGGCCGCTACTCCCTGGAGGTGCCGCTCCTGGCGACGGCGGGGCGTGGGGAGGCGGGGTTCGGGCTGGCTCTGTCGTATGAC
>NZ_JOFX01000259.1 GCF_000719345.1 Streptomyces sp. NRRL F-2664 | reverse complement strand
GCTTGACGGGGCCCTGGGCCGTCCTCTTCTCCCGGATCTCGAAGTCCATCGCATACCCCCTGAACTGGGGTGTTGCGACGACCACTAGAACCTAGTTCATGGTCCGGCCCTTCCGTGATACGGGCTGTCAGCCGAGACGGCCGACGTGGATGACCACGATGGTGACGGTGGTTTCGGTGATCTCGTACAGGACCCGGTATCGCCCGACATGCATCCGGCGCAGATCGGGAGAGCCGTACTCGGCGCTCCCTCCCGGCCAGGGCTGCTCGGCGAGCAGATCGACCGCGTCCATCATGTGCCGCAGCCCATCCGGGTCGTCCTTGAGAAACCGCGCGGCCGCGCCGATCGCGGCCTCGTCCCAGGTGATCGCGTACGTCACCCGCGCTCCAGTCCGAGCCGTGCGCAGACCTCGTCATGCGGGACGCCGACCGCGGCTGTCTCGGTGCTTTGGCGGCCGCGGTAGAGGGCCAGGGCCAGGGCGTCCTCCAAATCGGCGAGCTCCTGGGGGTTGATGAGCACGGCCGCCGGCTCACCGTGGTCGGTGATGGTGATGCGTTCACGGGCGTGGGACGCGCGGCGCACGAGCGATCCGAACTTAGCCCGCGCTTCGGTGATCGGCAAAGTGTCACTCATGTGCAGAACTGTACACTTCCCCCACCTTCTGTCAGGAGAGTCTGTGCGAGAAGGATCCGAAGACTTCCGCTGGGAGTTCCTGCCGCGCCCAGACAACCACGTCTGAGAGGTCGTTTTCGTCCGATGTTTCATCCCAGAATCGTGTGTTGTGCGGCCTTCTTCGGGGTGAGCTTGTTCCGCTTTGGCGGACACTTTTGGTGTGTGGTCAGGCCGCCAAGGCGGTCTCGTATTCGGCAGGGCTGCGGTAGCCGAGGCTGCTGTGGA
>NZ_JOFX01000258.1 GCF_000719345.1 Streptomyces sp. NRRL F-2664 | reverse complement strand
CGGCAGCACCGTGTGCACAGACGGCCGGCCCTGGCGGTCGTACTCCGTACGTGACAGGACCCGCCCGCCGGGGCCGGCCTCCTCCAGCACCGCGCCGGTGGCCAGGTCCACCACCCGCGAGGCGGAGGTCTCCGCGTCCGTGCCGGGCGCCACCGTAGTGGTCTCGGTCAGACGCCCGCCCTCCACGGTCCGGCTGACCTCAGTCTTCAGCTCGCCCGGCCCCTCACCCCGCCCCTCCTCACCCGCGCCCTCAGCCCAGGAGACGGTCTGGGAGGCAGGCTGCCCGTACCCGTCGTAGGTGAACGCCGTCTGCTCGCGGGCGGACAGCTTCCCGCTGCTGTCTGCGGTGCGGGTGACGGTCCCGGTGACCGTACGCCGGTCCCCGGAAAGGGATTTGACCGTCTCCTGCAGCACCTGCCCGTCTCGGTCCGTGGTCTTCTGCGACAGGATGAGGCCGGTGGAACCGTTCTCGGGGTCGTAGGCGGTCTCGGTGACGGTGCCGGTCTCATCCACGGTTTTCACCGCGCGGCCCAGGGTGTCGTAGGCGGCCGTGGCGACCGTCTCGCGTTTCTGCCCGGCGGAGTTGTAGACGGTGCTGGCCTCGCGCACCGGCAGGGCCCAGTCCGCAGGCAGCTCCTCACCGGCCGACGGCGGCGGGGCGGAAGAGCCGCCATCGTGCTGCCAGCTGTAGCCGCGCACGAGCTCGCCGGCCGCCTGCTTGCCCAGCGCGGAGGTGAAGCCCAGGAGGGAGACCTCGGTGGTGTAGGTGAAGCCGGTCCGCTGGTCGAAGACATCGTCCTCACCCGCGAAACCGCCCCCCGCCCCCGTGTAGGCACGCCCCTCCTCCACCGCGGGGGAGAACCGCTGCTCGGGCGCCGCCAGCTCCCCGCGGTCGTCGAGGGTGCGCAGGCGGGTCGCGGCCAGCGCCGGCACGGGAGATCCGGGGACCTCCTCGTAGGCGATCTCGGTCACCGCGCCGAGAGGCGAGGCGACGCGGGTGATGACGGGGCCGTGTCCGGCCAGCGGCCGCCCGTACTCCAGCCCCGTCACCGCCCCGTCCCCCGCGGTCGCCTTGCGGACCAGGCCGTCCTCCAGCTCCAGGACGGCGGTCAGGCGGTGGCCGTCGCCGGAACGGGCCGGGGCGGTGAACACGACCCGGCCGTCGTCGTAGGCGACGGTAGTGGCGGCGCCGTAGGGGTCGGTGACAGAC
>NZ_JOFX01000257.1 GCF_000719345.1 Streptomyces sp. NRRL F-2664 | reverse complement strand
AAGGTTCACCCCATGCCGCCGGTGCTTGCCCGAGTAGTGCGCGCGTCCGTCGCCGGACCGGCCACACTCGGCGGGGGTCCCGTCCAGGAGGGCATACCGGGCGTCGGCCGTTCTCAGGGCCGCGGTCAGTCCCGGTGCCTTGGCCGCCAGGTGTTCCACGGCAGCGTGAACATGGGCGCGGGCCGTTCTCAGGGCGATACCGAATCCGGCCGCGAGCCGGTCTCAGGGTGTCGTTCTTGCGTAGATACACCGGTGCGACCAGGGCCCGCCCCCGAGTTGAAGAGCTGCGGACGTCAGACATCCCGCTCAACAGCCCGAGGGCCTCGTCTGTTGCGTCACCCGATCGGTGGCCAACCTGAACAAGGCTCATCACTCTCGTGATCGTGTTCGGCCGTTGGCGGAGGCGATCCGGGCGGCGGTGAACCGGCTTCTTCCGGAGGAACTCCCGCCCGGCTGCCAGGGCTGCTACGTGCGTGTCTGAGATCCCTGGCCATGCGATCCGTCGGCCGGAATGCTGAGGTCATGGCTGTTGGCGAAGCGGCCCGGAGGTATGGAGCGGAGTGTGGGGTGTTGCTGCCGCCGACGAACTCGGCGGCAGCATTGCTTGGTTCGGGTAGATGCGGGTGACGTCGGTGGAGGGCCCTGAAGCCCGCCCGCCGACGGGTGGCGGCCATGCAGTGTGGGCTAGGGGCCGTGTCTCCCGTGTGCGGTCGCGGGTGGACGGTCGACAGTGACGGGATGTCGTGCGCTGAGCTAGTGATTTCCTACCGGGTCTAAAGCGCAATGCCGGTGAAGTGGGTTTCGGGCATCTGCTGGTTGGTCTGGTGGGGGCACCAGCGTGCGATGTGGGCGTCTTACTGGGTATTGACGTCGGCAAGAGCGCCCACCACGGCTACGGCCTGACGCCGACGGACAAGACGGTCTTCGATGAGCCGATACCCAACAGCGAACCGAGGCTGCGGGCCGCCTACGACAAGCTGATAGTTCGGCACGGAGCTGGTGGACCAGCCCGCATCGATCGGGGCTCTGCCGCTGACCGTCGCCCGCGACGCCGACTGCCGGGTTGCCTACTTGAGGCGTCCCCCGGTGTGTGGACACGGGGATTCATGCTGCGAGAGCGAGTCTATGTTCTCGCTGGTGCTGCTGTTCGAACTCGACGGGTGACAGGTAG
>NZ_JOFX01000256.1 GCF_000719345.1 Streptomyces sp. NRRL F-2664 | reverse complement strand
TTGGTTGGCGGGGTGAAGGCGAGCGTTTCGGTGAATTTCTGGCGGGTGGTCAGGCAGTGGTGAAGCTGGCCGGTCATGCGGTTGAACAGGTGGCGGAGGGCCGCGTAGTAGCGGTCTCCGCTCTCGCGTGGGCGGTTGTAGTGGGCGTGGGCTCCGGGTGAGGCGGTCAGGGCGGCGAATGCCCAGTGCCGGCCGGTCGCGGCGAGTCGGCTGTTGTTGATCCGGCGGTGGCTGACGCGGCGGCTGCGACCGGACTCGCGGGTGACTGGGGCGCTTCCGGTATAGGCCTTCAGGTCGCGGGCGGTGGCCAAGCGGGTGCGGTCGTCGCCGAGCTCGGCGAGGATCCGGGCGCCGGTGGGCACGGCCAGGCCGGGGAAGCTGGTGATGGTCGCCGCGTCGGGGTGTTGGAGGAAGAGTTCTTCAGTGGCCTGGGCCAGGTCGTCGCAGGCCTGGCAGGCAGCGTCGAGCTGGGCGAGGAGAGCGGGGGTCTGGCGTCCCATCGCCGCTTCGACCAGGCCGGGCTGGCGGAGCCGGGTGCGGCGGAGCACCTCCAGAAGTCGGTCGGTCTCGGCGTCGATCCGCCGTTGGCGGCCCGCGCGGGTGATGGCGGCCTTGAGCCGGCTGCGGGTGAGGCGGGCGGCCCCGGGCGTGGGGGCGACGGCCAGGATCGTGCGGGCCTCCCGCGCCAGCAGCCGTTCGCGCTTGTCTGCGAACGCCTCGAGTATCGCGGGGTAGTACTCGCGCAGGCGGGAGCGGCAGCCGGTTGTCCCGTCGGCCGGACGCTCGCAGGCAGGCCGCCAGCAGACCGCGGGAGGTCTCAATCGCGATCGGGATCGGATTTTCTGGGGCTGTCGCCGTGCTCGGCCAGTAGCCGCAGCAGGTCCTGGAAGCCCGCGGCGTCGTCGCCGAATCGGCAGCTTGCCGAGAAGGCGGGCGTCGGCGTCGATTACGGCGATGTCGTGATGGTCCTCGGCCCAGTCGATTCCGCAGGCCACGTGCAATGCGTGCTCCCCTCGAAGCGCGTGCCGTCCGCCGGCGTCGAGCCGCGGCAGGGACCACCCGGCGACCTGATAGAAGCGCTCGCGGGCGCACCACCCCATCAGCCGTCCGCGGCCCCAGCGATGTCCAGGGTCCTCGCTGTTGTGAAGAGCTCCACGGCTCCGGCTGATCGGGAGGCGGCCCTGGAAATGGCTCGAACCACG
>NZ_JOFX01000255.1 GCF_000719345.1 Streptomyces sp. NRRL F-2664 | reverse complement strand
GCTTCGCGATGGAGCTTCGCTCCACCCTTGACCGACCGCCCCGTCCCGGAAAGCCGAAAGACTGCCGGGAAACCCCCAGAAGAACGGGCCGGGTGATCCCTACTGGGGGCAGTGCACGTTGTCCTGCCGGACGGGAGTGCAGGTGCGCCCCAGATCGCTACGCGCTCCTGTCGGAGGGCGGCCGCAGGCCCCGTCGGCTGGGCATAGGCCGCCATCGATCGCTACGCGCTCCTGCCGGACGGCGTCAGCAGGCCTCTGTGGCTGGACATAGGCCGCCACAGATCGCAAGCGCTCGGCGATGACCGCGTCTGCAGATTGTTCGGGGCGGGTCACAGGCCGCCCAAGGCGTTGGGGGCTTCTCTCTCACGCGGCCGCGAGTCGATGCGGCTGGGCGGGGGGCCGCAGAAACCTTCCGCCGCCATTCACGGACGGTTCCCCGACTCTCGGGAGGGGCGCGGAGGCGACAGATGACGGCTGGAGTGATGCCAATCCATGTCTGGGCGAGGGGGTGCGTCAGACCGTCGCCAACATGTCCCAATTGCCCGCGTCCGTACCGGCTGGTGAGGTGGTGCGGTGGACTTCTCCCGGGCTGACATCGGCTGAGCTGATCGATCGCCTCTTGCCTTCTCCATTTCACCCCTCTCGGCCACGAACAAGGCCCGGACGCCGACCGTGAAGGGTGGGAAGGAAGGTTTCTGCGCCCCTTGCTCAGCCTCGGACGGACTGCTGCCGCGTGAGAGGGGAGCACCCAGCGCCTGGGGCGGCCCAGGGGTCGCCCCGCACATGCTGCGGACGCGGTCGTCGCCGAGCGCATCTCGTCGATGGCGGCCTATGACCAGCCCAAGAGAGCCGCGGACGCCGTCCGGCAGGAGCGCGTAGCGATCGATGGCGGCTTATGCCCAGCCCCAGGGGCCTG
>NZ_JOFX01000254.1 GCF_000719345.1 Streptomyces sp. NRRL F-2664 | reverse complement strand
CACGGCCACGCCTGACGGGCGGCGTATCACCGAGACCCTCGACGCGCTGGGCCGCCCGCTGCGGACCGCGGACAACTACCGCGACGGCGCCTACGCCAAGGAGCCCGACGCAGACGGTGCGCGCACCCTGTCCGAGGCCGACTACTCCCAGTGGGCCCACTACCGGGTGACCATGACCGACCGGGCCGGCCGCAAAACCGTTGCCTCCAGCGACCCGTGGGGGCACACCAGCAGCACCACCCGCCCGGACGGCACCACCCTAAAGACCGCCACGGACATCGTGGCCGAAGCGGTCGCGCAGGGCGTGCTGGGCGCAGGCCAGGAGGGTGCCGGCCTGGGCGAGGCCCGGGCCGTGGCCGTGCAGGACGCCGACACCGCGGCCCGGACCACGTCGGCGAGGGTGGTCTTCGCCGACGGCACCCCCGCCGCCGCCTCCACCGCCGAGGCTGACGCACTGGGCCGGACCCTGACCTCAACCAGCGGCGAAGTCACCGCGGTGCCCTCCTACGGGCCTGGCGGCATCCCGCACAGCACCGTGCTGAACCCCGCCGCCCCGGACACCTACCCCGGGCAGGAGTTCATCGCAGCCCTCACCCGCGACCTCGCCGGACGCCAGACCGCCAAGACCCTCACCCAGGGCGCGCCCGGCCAGGGCGACACCCGCACCGGTGTGCGCAGCACCTACGATCCGGCAGGCCGCCTGGCGTCCCAGACCGACCAGCTCGGCAACACCACCATCTACACCTACACCGCCCACGGGCAGATAGCCGAAGCAGCCGTCAAGACCAAAGACGGCGACACCGTCTCCACGACCGCGTATACCTACGATGAGGACACCGGGCTGCTGCTCTCCTCCGCGGTCACCGACGCCAGCGGGGCCACCACAGTCCGGCAGACCGAGTACGACGCCCTCAACCGGG
>NZ_JOFX01000253.1 GCF_000719345.1 Streptomyces sp. NRRL F-2664 | reverse complement strand
CCTTGACCGACCGCCCCGTCCCGGAAAGCCGAAAGACTGCCGGGAAGCCCCCAGAAGAACGGGCCGGGTGATCCCGATTGGGGGCGGTGCACTTTGTCCTGCCGGGCGGGAGTGCAGGTGCGCCACAGATCGCTACGCGCTCCTGCGGGTAGGCGGCTGCGAGCCGCTTGGGCTGGACATAAGCCGCCATCGATCGCTACGCGCTCCTGCCAGACGGCGTCCGCGAGCCCCTGTGGCTGGGCATAGGCCGCCCAGTGT
Organism: Streptomyces sp. NRRL F-2664; assembly: GCF_000719345.1. Taxonomy (GTDB): domain Bacteria; phylum Actinomycetota; class Actinomycetes; order Streptomycetales; family Streptomycetaceae; genus Streptomyces. The sequence goes on along the minus strand of NZ_JOFX01000253.1, from coordinate 677 downwards.
GTTTGGGCGCTCCTCGATCACGCGGCAGCAGTCCGTCCGAGGCTGGGCAGGGGCGCAGAAACCTTCCTCCGCATCCTCGTGGTCGGCGTCCGAGCCTTGTTCGCGGCCGGGAGGGGTGAAACGGAGAAGGGGAGAGGCGGTCCATCGGCCCAGCCGATGTCAGCCCGGGAGAAGTCCAGCGCACCGCCCCACCCTACGGTACAGACAGGAGTAATTGGGGCATATCGGCGATGCTTTGAAACGCTCCTTCGCCCAGACCTGGGTTGGCATCGCTCCGGCAGTCATCTGACCCTTCCGCACCTCTCCCGAGAATTGGGCGCTGCCGGCGAGGGGCGGCGGAAGGTCTCTGCGGCCTCCGCCCAGCCACATCGCCTCGCGGCCGCGTGAGAGAGAAGCGCCCGGCGCCTCGGGCGGCCTATCACCAGCCCACGGGGCTCGCGGACGCCGTCGGACAGGAGCGCGTAGCGATCGATGGCGGCCTATGCCCAGCCGCAGGGGCTCGCAGCCGCCCTCCGACAGGAGCGCGTAGCGATTGAGGGCGCACCGGGCTACTGCCCAGCAGGACAAAGTGCAGCGCCCAGGGCCTGGATCACCCGGCCCGTTCTTCTGGGGGGTTCCCGGCAGTCTTTCGGCTTTCCGGGACGGGGCGGTCGGTCAAGGGTGGAGCGAAGCTCCAT
>NZ_JOFX01000252.1 GCF_000719345.1 Streptomyces sp. NRRL F-2664 | reverse complement strand
CACTACAACAGCCTCCACCTCCTGACCTCCCAGCAGGTCTACACCTCCGCCCTCGGCGACCGCACCGCCGGGGAACTGGTACGGGGCTACAGCTGGCAGCAGGACCCCGCAAGCCCCGTGCCCCCGCCCCGGGACGCGGAACTCCCCGCGGACTGGGCCCTGCCCGTGCGCGAGGCCAGCACCGTCCACAACAGCGCCGGCCACAAACGCGAAGTGGCGACCGCCACCGCCTACGACAGCTACGGGCGTGCGGTCAAGACGGTGGACGAGACCGGGACGGTCACCGAGACCGTGTACGACCCTGAAGAGGGTGCTACCGGGCTGGTCGTGTCGCAGAAGACCACCGGCCGGGACGGCAAGGTGCTGCAGGAGACCTCCAACTCCCTTTCCGCGGACCGGCGCACCGTCACCGGGACCGTCACCCGCACCGCAGACAGCAGCGGGAAGCTCACCGCCCGAGAGCAGACCACGCTCACCTACGACAAGTACGGGCAGACTGCCTCCCAGACCGTCTCCTGGGCCGACGGCGCCGGTGAGGAGGGCCGCGGCGAGGGGCCGGGTGAGCTGAAGACTGAGGTCAGCCGCACCGTGGAGGGCGGGCGCCTGACCGAGACCGCCACCGTGGCGCCCGGCACGGATGCCGAGACCTCCGCCTCGCGGGTGACGGACCTGGCCACCGGCGCGGTGCTGGAGGAGATGGGGCCGGGCGGGCGGGTCCTGTCACGTACGGAGTACGACCGCCAGGGCCGGCCTACCGCCCACACCCTGCTGCCCGACTCCGACAAGCCCCAGACCACCCGCATCGCCTACCCCTCCCCTACCGTCACGGTCACCGCCACCCCTGACGGCCGCCGGGTGACCGAGACCCTCGACGCGCTGGGCCGGCCCCTGCGGACCGCGGACAACTACCGCGACGGCGCCTACGCCAAAGAGCCCGACGCCGACGGCGCC
>NZ_JOFX01000251.1 GCF_000719345.1 Streptomyces sp. NRRL F-2664 | reverse complement strand
CGTCTGCGCCGGTGAGGAGGTTGCCGGCCGCATCCCAGGTCTGGCCGGTGGTCTTGCCGTCGGTGGTGAGGGCGGTGAGGGCGGCGTTGGCGGTGTAGGCGGTCGACCGCAGCACGGGCGCCTTCGCGTCGGGGCCGTTGTGGACGGTGGTGGAGGTGAGTCGGCTGTAGGCGTCGTAGGTGTGCACGGTGTGCGTAGTCACCGGCGCGCCCGTGGCGGCAGGGTCCGTCTTCCTGCCTGCCTTCCCCGCTGCCGCTGGTGGCGGGGCGGGTGTCGGTGCGGGTGGCGAGGTCGCCGCGGGTGTTGTAGGTGTAGGCGGTTTCGGACAGCACGGTGCCGTCCTTGCGGGTGAGGGTCTCCTTCTCCGGCTGGCCGCTGTCGTAGTAGTCGACCGTCAGTACGGTGCCGTTGCCGTAGGCGGCTTCCGCCAGCCGCCCGAGGCTGTCGTAGCTGTAAGCCGCAGAAGCGGTCTGCCCGTCCGCGGTCTCCTGGACGGCACTCTTGAGGCTGCCGTCGGGGTTGTAGGCGTATGCGGTGACGGCGCCCGCTGCGTCGGTGGCGGTGGCTAGCTGGCCGACGGCGTTGTAGGTGCGGGAGACAGTCTTGCCGTCGGGGTAGACGACGGAGGCCAGGCGGCCTTCGCCGTCATACGTGTAGGACAGAAGGGTGTTCTTCTTCGAGTCCGTGTCTTCGCGGCTGCCTTCCCACACGCCGGTGACCCGGCTGAGGGCGTCATATTCCATCTGCCGGACAGTGGTGGCACCTGCGGCACCGGTGACCGCAGTTGATGTGAGGAAGCCGGTGGCCTGGTCGTAGGTGTGCGTGGTCTGTGAAACCCGTGCGCCGTCCCGCGCCGTGACTACAGCCTCAGCTACCTGTCCGTCGCTGGTGTAGGTGTAGGTAGTGGTGTTGCCGAGCTGGTCGGTCTGGGATGCCAGGCGCCCGGCCGCGTCATAGGTGTTGGCCGTGCCGGTGCGGGTGTCTGCGTTCTGCCCGCCGTCGCCCTGGGTGAGAGTCTTCGAGGTCTGCTGTCCGGCGAGGTCGTGGGTGAGGGCGGCGGTGAACTCCTGCCCCGGATACAGCTCCGGTGCGGCCGGGTTCAGGACCGTGCTGTGCGGGATGCCGCCCGTGCCGTAGGAGGGTGCGGCGGTGACTTCGCCGCTGGTGGAGGACACCACACGG
>NZ_JOFX01000250.1 GCF_000719345.1 Streptomyces sp. NRRL F-2664 | reverse complement strand
CTGGCTGCGGACCGGCGCACGGTCACCGGGACCGTCACCCGCACCGCAGACAGCGCCGGGAAGCTCACCGCCCGCGAGCAGACCACCTTCACCTACGACGAGTACGGGCAGATTGCCTCCGGGACGGTCTCCTGGGCTGAGGGCGCGGGTGACCGGACCGTGGAGGACGGACGCCTGACCGAGACCACCACCGTGGCGCCCGGCACGGACGCGGAAACGGTGACCTCGCGCGTGACGGACCTGGCCACCGGCGCCGTCCTGGAGGAGATGGGGCCGGGCGGGCGGGTCCTGTCACGTACGGAGTACGACCGCCAGGGCCGGCCGTCTGCGCACACGGTGCTGCCGGACTCCGACAAGCCGCAGACCACCCGCATCGCCTACCCCTCCCCGGCCGTCACGGTCACCGCCACCCCCGACGGGCGGCGGGTCACCGAAACCCTCGACGCGCTGGGCCGCCCCCTGCGGACCGCGGACAACTACCGCGACGGCGCCTACGCCAAGGAACCCGACGCCGACGGCGCCCGGGTGCTGGCCGCAGCCGACTACTCCCAGTGGGCCCACTACCAGGTCACCACCACCGACCAGGCCGGACGCAAAACCGTTGCCTCCACCGACCCGTGGGGCCACACCAGCAGCACCACCCGCCCCGACGGCACCACCGTCAAAACCGCCACCGACATCGTCGCCGAAGCCGTCGCGCAGGGCGTCCTGGGCGCAGACCAGAAGGATGCCCCGCTGGCGGATGCGCGTGCGGTGTCCGTGCAGGACGCCGACAGTGCGGCCCGGACCACCTCGGCGAAGGTCGTCTTCGCCGACGGCACCCCCGCCGCCGGCTCCACCGCCCAGACCGACGCACTCGGCCGCACCCTGACCTCAACCAGCGGCGAAGTCACGGCGGTGCCCTCCTACGGTGCCGGCGGCATCACGCACAGCACGGTCCTCAACCCGGCCGCACCGGACAGCTACCCGGGGCAGGAGTTCACCGCAGCCCTCACCCGCGACCTCGCCGGGCGCCAGACGGCCAAGACCCTCACCCAGGGCGATCCCGGCCAGGGCGACACCCGCACCGGCACGGCCAACACCTACGATCCGGCAGGCCGCCTGGCCTCCCAGACC
>NZ_JOFX01000249.1 GCF_000719345.1 Streptomyces sp. NRRL F-2664 | reverse complement strand
CTGGCCGTTACAAGCCACGCTGGTGCGGTGGCGGTGGTGCTGCCGGCGGGTGGTGATGCGGACCGTCGCAGGCCCTCACCTGTGCGCGCCCCGGGTCGCACCGGTGCGCGGCCTCCTGGCCGGCCGAGAACTCGGCCGACCAGGCCCGACCGTGGCTCGGAAGGTGGCTGTCGTGGTAGCCGCCGAGGACGCCGGGCCCGGGGACGGTGCGGTCCTCATGCTGACAGTCTCCGGCGGCGCTGTGTCTGGCTCGCGGTGTAGGCCGCGCCAACCTGCACGTCCTTGATGCGCGCGGGCGCGCTCCACTGCTGTCCGACTCCACACGGCCGGGCCACCGCCCCGCCACTGGGCCAGCCGCGCGTCGCCCAGGTGGACATCATCAGGGTCCAGGCCGGCCCGCCGCAGGAACTCCAGCAGGTCCCCCGGGCGGAAGGCGCGGCCGAGGACCTCCCTGTCGACGCGGGCGCGGCGCCTGCCTTCGGCGTCGGCGGCTCGACGACGCGTAGGTCAGGGCTCATTCCTCCACGGTGCCGGTACATGGACATTCCAGCACTTCGGGCGTGGTGTCCGGGCGGCAGTGAATGCAGGCGGGCACACCCTGGGCGAGGGGCTGGCGTATGTGCTCTGAGGCGGCCGGGGCGCAGCGCTTGCGGCTGTTGCGGCAGTCCCGGGTGCGGAGGCGGGCCGAGAGCCGGCCCGCGCCGGTTCCGTGCTCCGTCAGCCACGCCGCAGGCCCGGGCACTGGCTGCTGCTGGACCGGGCGGCCTCGCGCTCCCCAAGGCCGCGGCCAGGGCCCGCTCAGGCTGCTGCTGTCTGGTGGTGTGTCCCCCGGGCGCGTGCGCCCGGGGGGCGTATAGCGGCGCATGTGCCGGCGCGTGCGCCGCTATGCGCTGGGCCGGGCACTCCCGCGGCTGTGCGGGGGTGTCCGGCCCTGTGCCTGGTGTGGTGGCTGCGTTTGGCGGGTGCGCTGGTGTGTGTCTGGCGCATGCCGGCGCCGGGTGCTGCTGG
>NZ_JOFX01000248.1 GCF_000719345.1 Streptomyces sp. NRRL F-2664 | reverse complement strand
CCGCTGGGTAGTGCGTCTTCCGAGCCGCCGGCAAGGAGACCTCTCATCGACACCAGAGCCACCTGCTCCACATACAGAGCGAGGCCCTTGCCGACCGCTGGGGATGCGAACTGCCAATCGGATGCCGGACCTGCGAGTCCTCCCATCAGGGCGCGGCGTTTCCCTGCACTGGCTCCTGCACCATCCGCGTTCAAGGAGGGCCTGATTGAAGATCTTCTGCGGCATCGACTGGGCGGAGGACCACCACGACATCGCCTTGGTCAACGAGCGGGGCGACCTGGTCGCCAAGCAACGGATCAGCGACGACCTCGCAGGGCTGGAGACCCTGCAGCAACTTCTCGCCGAGGCCGGGGACGAGCCAGGGGATCCGATCCCCGTCGCGATCGAGACGTCCCGCGGTTTGCTGGTGGCCTGCCTGCGAGCCACCGGCCGTCCTGTCTTTGTCATCAACCCCATGGCGGTCGCTCGTTATCGCGAGCGACGTTCGGTCGCGCGGGCAAAGTCGGACCACGCTGACCCCTCGCTCTGGCGAACGTCCTGCGCACGGATGCGGACCATCACCGTCCGCTGCCCGCCGACTCCGAACTCATCCAGGCACTCGCCGTCCTGGCCCGGGCCCAGCCGGATGCGGTCTGGAACCGGCAGCAGCTGGCCTCAACCAACTCCGCTCCCTGCTGCGCGAGTTCTTCCCGGCCGCCCTGGCAGCCTTCCAGGTCAAGAACGTGGGCCTGGCCCACCTGAAGGCCCGCGCTCTCCTCGCCGCAGCTCCCACTCCGGCCTCGGCGGCCGCGCTGGGCAAGGCACGGCTTCGGTCTATTCTGCGCAAGGCCGACCGCCAGCGCCGCATCGAGACCCGGGCCGAGCACCTCGCCGGCATCCTGCGCGAGCCGCACATGCGTCAGCTCCCGCGCGTCGAGGAAGCCCTCGGCCAGCAGGTCAGGGCACTCGTTCTGCAACTCGACGCCGCCGCCCAGG
>NZ_JOFX01000247.1 GCF_000719345.1 Streptomyces sp. NRRL F-2664 | reverse complement strand
CAGGCCCCTGGGGCTGGGCATAAGCCGCCATCGATCGCTACGCGCTCCTGCCGGACGGCGTCCGCGGCTCTCTTGGGCTGGTCATAGGCCGCCATCGACCAGATGCGCTCGGCGACGACCGCGTCCGCAGCATGTGCGGGGCGACCCCTGGGCCGCCCCAGGCGCTGGGCGCTCCCCTCTCACGCGGCAACAGTCCGTCCGAGGCTGAGCAAGGGGCGCAGAAACCTTCCTTCCCACCCTTCACGGTCGGCGTCCGGGCCTTGTTCGTGGCCGGGAGGGGCGAAATGGAGAAGGCAAGAGGCGATCGATCAGCTCAGCCGATGTCAGCCCGGGAGAAGTCCACCGCACCACCCCACCAGCCGGTACGGACACGGGTAATTGGGACATGTTGGCGACGATCTGACGCACCCCCTCGCCCAGACATGGATTGGCATCACTCCGGCCGTCATCTGTCGCCTCCGCACCCCTCCCGAGAGTCGGGGAACCGTCCGTGAATGGCGGCGGAAGGTTTCTGCGGCCCCGGCCCAGTCATATCGACGCGCGGCCGCGTGAGAGAGAAGCGCCCAGCGCCTGGGGCGGCCTATAACCCGCCCCTGACAAGGTGCAGACGCGGTCATCACCCAGCGCGTGTGATCGACGGCGGCCTATGCCCAGCCCACGGGGGCGGCGGACGCCGTCCCCCGGAAGCGCGTAGCGATCTGTGGCGGCCTATGTCCAGCCACAGAGGCCTGCTGCCGCCGCCCGTCAGGAGCGCGTAGCGATCGATGGCGGCCTATGCCCAACCCCAGGGGCCTGCTGCCGCCGTCCGTCAGGAGCGCGTAGCGATCGGGGGCGCACCGGGCTACCGCCCGGCAGGACAACGTGCACTGCTCACTGTAGGGATCACCCGGCCCGTTCTTCTGGGGGGTTCCCGGCAGTCTTTCGGCTTTCCGGGACGGGGCGGTCGGTCAAGGGTGGAGCGAAGCTCCATCGCGAAG
>NZ_JOFX01000246.1 GCF_000719345.1 Streptomyces sp. NRRL F-2664 | reverse complement strand
CCGTGGGGGCACACCAGCAGCGTGACCGGCCCGGACGGCACCACCGTCAAGACGGCCTCCGACATCGTGGCCGAGGCGGTCGCGCAGGGCGTCCTGGGCAGCGACCAGGAGGATGCCGGCCTGGGCGAGGCCCGGGCCGTGTCGGTGCAGGACGCGGACAGTGCGGCGCGGACGGTGTCGGCGAGGGTGGTCTTCGCCGACGGCACCCCCGCCGCCGACTCCACCGCCCAGACCGACGCACTCGGGCGGACCCTGACCTCAACCAGCGGCGAAGTCACCGCCACCCCCTCTTACGGGCCTGGCGGCATCCCGCACAGCACCGTGCTGAACCCGGCTGCACCGGATGTGTATCCGGGGCAGGGGTTCACCGCAGCCCTGACCCGCGACCTCGCCGGACGCCAGACGGCTAAGTCCCTCACCCAGGGCGCGCCCGGCCGGGGCGACACCCGCACCGGTGTGCGCAACGCCTACGATCCGGCAGGGCGCCTGGCGTCCCAGACCGACCAGCTCGGCAACACCACCGCCTACACCTACACCCGTGACGGGCAGATAGCCGAAGCGGCCGTCACGTCCAAGGGCGGCAAGCCCGTCTCGAAGACCGCCTACAGCTACGATGAGGCCACCGGCCTGCCCACCAGCACCTCCGTAACCGACGCCGGCGGTGTGAGCACGGTGCGGCAGATAGAGTACGACGCCCTCAACCGCCTGTCCGGTGTATGGGAAGGCGGCCGCGACGACGCGGACGCCAAGAAGAACACCCTCATCACCTACGCCTACGACGGCGAGGGCCGCCTGGTATCGGTCGCCTACCCCGACGGGAAGGCTGTCTCCCGCGCCTACGACCAGCACGGGCAGCTGGTATCGGCTACGGATGCGGCAGGGGCGGTCACCGCCTACACGTACAACAGTGACGGCAGTCTGAAGGCCGCGGTGCAGAAGACTGCGGACGGGCAGACCGCCTCCGCCGCCTACACCTAC
>NZ_JOFX01000245.1 GCF_000719345.1 Streptomyces sp. NRRL F-2664 | reverse complement strand
CTCGCGGACGGAGTACGACCACCAGGGCCGGCCCACCGCGCACACCCTCCTGCCCGACTCCGGCAAGCCCCAGACCACCGCCTTCTCACCGCGCACACCCTCCTGCCCGACTCCGGCAAGCCCCAGACCACCGCCTTCTCCTACCCCGCCCCCACCGTGACGGTCACCGCCACCCCCGACGGCCGGCGGGTCACCGAAACCCTCGACGCGCTGGGCCGGGCCGTGCGGACCGCGGACAACTACCGCGACGGCGCCTACGCCAAGGAAGCGGACGCCGACGGCGCCCGGGTGCTGTCGGAGGCCGACTACTCCCAGTGGGCCGACTACAAGGTCACCACCACCGACCAGGCCGGCCGCAAGACCACAGCGTCCTCCGACCCGTGGGGCCACAGCAGCAGCGTGACGGGTCCGGACGGCACCACCGTCAAGACCGCCACGGATGTGGTGGCCGAGGCCGTCGCCCAGGGCGTGCTGGGCAAAGACCAGCAGGGTGCCGGCCTGGGTGAGGCGCGGGCGGTGTCGGTGCAGGACGCCGACAGCACGGCCCGGACGGTGTCGGCGAAGGTGCTCTTCGCCGACGGCACCCCCGTGGCGGGCTCCACCGCGCAGGCCGACGCCCTGGGCCGGACCCTGACCTCAACCAGCGGCGAGGTCACCGCCGTGCCCTCCTACGGCACGGGCGGCATCCCGCAGAGCACGGTGCTGAGCCCGGCCGCGCCGGATGTGTATCCGGGGCAGGAGTTCACCGCCGCCCTCACCCGCGACCTCTCCGGGCGTGCCACGTCCAAGACCCTCACCCAGGGCAGAGAGGGAGAAGACACCCGCACCGGCACTAGGAACGAATACGACGCCGCCGGGCGTCTTGCCTCCCAGACCGACCAGCTCGGCAACACCACCGCCTACACCTACAACGGCGACGGCCAGATCGCGGAAGCGGTCGTGGAGACCAAGGACGGCACACCGGTCTCGAAGACTGCGTACACCTACGACGAGCGCACCGGCCTCCTCACCAGTACCTCTGTCACCAATGCGGACGGTGCCGCCACGGTCCGGCAGATGGAGTACGACTCCCTCAACC
>NZ_JOFX01000244.1 GCF_000719345.1 Streptomyces sp. NRRL F-2664 | reverse complement strand
GAGGGCCGGTTGCGCACAGCCTCAATGAAGTAGGAGTCGAGCTCCGGGTCAGGACCAGACGTCCCCCGATCCTCCGTCGCCGTCTTGCACCGCCATTAGGTCAGGACGGGGTGAGGCGACATCCGATGCAGTTGATCTGTCAAGCGGCGGTGGTGAGTTGTGGGGTCGGCGTGGGGGGAGAACGCGGTGAGTTCGTCGTAGGGGTGCGCTTGGTGGGGCAGTGGTGGAGGCAGCCGAGCATGCGGTAGCAGGCGGTTGAAGAGATTACGCTGGGCAGCGGTGTGGCGGTCTTTCATCGGCTCGTGGCTTGTCGTAGTGGGCTCGGGCACCTGGGGAGGTGGTCAGGCTGGCATACGCCCAGACATAGCCGACCTAGGCCACGCTGGTTCTTGACCCTGCCAGGCGATGACCGCAAGGCTTCTGCCGAACGCCCGGGTGGCCGGCGCGGCCCCGGCGAAGGCTTTGAGGCCTTTCGCGTCGGTGAATCGGGATCGGTCGTCGCCGATCTCGGCGAGCACCCGGGCGCCGGTGGGTGACCCGAGCCCTGGAAAGCTGGTGATGGTCTCGGCGTCCGGGTGCGCATCAGAGGACTCCACCGTCGCTTCGGCAGGGTCGTCGACGCTGATGCAGGCGGCATCAAGCTGTCTGAGCAGGGCGATGGCCTGGCGTCCCAGCTTCAGCAGCTCGGGCTCGTCATTGGCCACCCTCCGCGACAGCAGCGTCTTGCCGTCCGTATCCAGGGCGAGGCCGTGATAGTGCCCCTTACCGCTGTCGACCCCACCACGGCTGGCAGCTGCCTGATAGCCACACCCGGTGTCCCCGGGTGTCCCCACCCTACGAATGGGAGGACGAACCCGCCTGAAAGGTAGAGCTGCCTGACCGGGAGTGGGGGCTGCGGCCAGCACGGCGCGGGCGGTGCTGCTGCTGATCCCTTCGGGGTTGTGCTGGAAGGCCGCGGGGAAGGCGGGGAGGTATTCACGCAGGTGCAGGTGGGGGCGGAGTTTGTTCCCCGTCTGGGTGCGGTCCCAGACCGCGTCCTTATGGGCGCGGGCCAGTACGGCGGCGGCTTGGGCGAGCTCGCTGTCGTCGGCAGGGGCCGGTGGGCGGCCTTGTCCGTGCGCAGGGTTTTCGCGAGTACCATGGCGTCGAGGCGGTCGGATTTCTTGCGGGTGCTGTGTGGCGGTAGCGGGCGGCGGCCGTCGGGTTGATGGCGTATACGGGCCGGCCGGTCGCGCGGAGGCAGGCAACGAGGAGGCCGCGGGAGGTCTCGATCGCGACGGGGACCGGAGTGTCGGCGGTGTCGCCGTGGGTGGTGGGGAGTTCGAGGAGCTGGTGCAGGCCGTCGGTGGTCCGGGCCCTTGCCGCCAGGGTTCCCTCGTGGTCGACCAGGGCGGCGTCGCAGTGGTCGCCTCCAGCCGATTCCGCAGGTGTCATTGTGTCGTGTTCGTCCTCTCGACCGGAGGCGTGCTGCTGGTCGCAGCCGTGCGGGGGCACGGGTCTCCCTGATGGAAGGGCTCGATGGCCCTGCATCCGATCAGCCGTTCGTGACCCCAGCGGCCCGCAGGGCCCTCGGTCTGCTCCAGAGCTCGGCGGCT
>NZ_JOFX01000243.1 GCF_000719345.1 Streptomyces sp. NRRL F-2664 | reverse complement strand
GCTGGCAGCTGCCTGATAGCCACACCCGGTGTCCCCGGGTGTCCCCACCCTACGAATGGGAGGACGAACCCGCCTGAAAGGTAGAGCTGCCTGATGCTGCGGTAGGGGCAGCGTTCCGGAAGCGTCACGCTTCCGGAACGAGTTGTACGCGTCTCTGACCCTGCGAGGCGATGAGCTGTTCGAGCTGGCGGATGCCGTAATGCGTGCGCCGGGTGCGGTGCACTCGGCAGCTGATGTTGCTGCCCGAGCATCGCCGCGGGCGGCCTTGTCCCACGGGAAGCTGCCGCACACCGCCGGACGCGTCCTTGAACGCCTCCTGGCAGACGCCCACGGCCCCGCCTTCTCCCTGTGTGTGACTGCTCATGGCCGCTAGCCAAGTAGATGACTCGTACCGGTCTCGAAGGAGCGTCACGCGAGCCGCTGTGCGATCGAACGGACCGCACCCCAAGGGCGGGACACCGCCCGCACCTGTCTGCTACACATCCGCCGAACAGGCCGGCACAGCACCCCGGCCGCAGCGCCACGAAAGCACTGAGCTTGTTCAGCGGTGGGTCTCCAGGGTGAGGATGGCTTTGGTGATTGACGTGAATCTGCTGGGATGGCAGCGGGCTTTGCGGAGGATGCGCCAGCTCTTGATCGATGCGATGGTTCTCTCGACGGGCCATCGGAGTCGGGAGTGGGCCCGGTTGACGCACCGCTGTTTGAGCGTGGGGTCCTTGCGCGGCTTTCGCCGGTGGGGGGCGGCGAGGATGTCGCCGGCGCCCTGGCAGCCGCGGTCTGCGGTGACGGGGATGCCGGGGCGGACGCAGGTGGCGGTGATCCGGTGCCGGCCCGCGGCGGTCAGGGGGTGGGTTGGGCTTGCTTCGCTTTGACGGACATCGGAGATCAGGGGCTTGGGCCCCGAGGATGATGTTCATAATGGAGAGCATGGGGAAGAAGAAGGTGCGTCCTCGCCGCTCGTTCACGCCAGAGTTCAAGGCCGAGATCGTCGGTCTGTGTCAGCGTGGTGACCGCTCG
>NZ_JOFX01000242.1 GCF_000719345.1 Streptomyces sp. NRRL F-2664 | reverse complement strand
GGCGTGGCTGACGTTGAGTTGTTTGGTGCGTCGGCCGTTGGCGCGCCAGGTGGCGGCGAGTTGGTGGGCGGCGTCGTGGTCGCCGGTGATGACGGTGGACCTGTCCCCGTTCACGGCGGCGATGTCGAGGTGGCCGTGGTGGGTGGGCAGGGTGTCGCGGATCTCGGCCTCGGTCGCCTCGATGGCGATCATGGCTCCGCCGGCGGGAGCGGACTGCATCAGGCGGCCGCGGACGGCCACCAGGGTGCAGGCGTCGTCGAGGGAGAGGACGCCCGCCACGTGGGCTGCGGCCAGTTCGCCCACCGAGTGCCCGATGAGGTGGTCGGGGGTGAGCCCGTACTGCTCCACCAATCGGAACAGGGCCACTTCGACGGCGAACAGCGCGGGCTGCGTGTACTGCGTGCGGTCGAGCAGCGCCGCCTGCTCGCTGCCCTCCTCGGCGAGGATCAGCTCCTTGAGCGACCGGCCCAGGTGGACGTCCATCCGTGCGCAGACCTCGTCGAGGGCGCGGGCGTAGACCGGGTGGGTCCCGTACAGTTCGCGGCCCATGCCGGGACGCTGGCTGCCCTGCCCGGTGAAGAGGAAGGCCAGCCCGGAGGTGCCGGCCGCCCGCTCCGGGTCCCCGGCCACCAGCTGGGGAGCGGAGTCACCGCGGGCCAGCGCGTCCAGCGCGGCGAGCAGGCCGGCCGGGTCGTCGGCGAGGACGACGGCGCGGTCGGGGAGCGCGGCCCGGGTGGTGGCCAGCGCGTGACCGATGTCCAGGTGTGCCGTGCCGAAGCCGCCGTCCGTGCCGCCCTGCGTGTCGGCCTCGGCGGCGAGCCGCCGCAGCCGTGCGGGGCGGGGGGCTGTTCGAGGACGACGTGGGCGTTGGTGCCGCTGATGCCGAAGGAGGACACACCGGCCCGGCGCGGCCGGCCGGTCTCCGGCCACGGGGTGGCGTCGGTCAGCAGGCGGACCGTGCCGCTCGACCAGTCCACGTGCGGGGTCGGGGCGTCGATGTGGAGGGTGCGGGGGAGGAGGCCGTGGTGCATGGCCATGACCATTTTGATGACGCCGCCGACGCCGGCGGCGGCTTGGGCGTGGCCGATGTTGGATTT
>NZ_JOFX01000241.1 GCF_000719345.1 Streptomyces sp. NRRL F-2664 | reverse complement strand
TGATCGTCACCCGCCCAAGGCTCGTCCTCGGCCACTGTCGATGTCTCCCCGCCCGTTCGATCCGAGACAGTCAGTCCCGGCGCTTGCCAGTGATCCTCTTACCGAGAAACAGGGCAAAGGCTCTCTGATGCGGCACTAGCTCCTTCGCCCCCGGCCTTAACCTGCCTGTCCAGGCGGGTAGTGCGCCGCTGACAGCGCTCCAACACTCCTGGCCTGCTCGCGGAAAGTTCGCCGGCACCCGCGCGTGGGACAGACCAGACGTCGCACCCGCACGCGGAAGACCGCCCGCATACCGTCGACCTGCACATCGGCCATCGTCCGCCAGTGGTACCCGTGCACCTGCCCCCAACGGCACACTGCGCACGGGCAGGGCGAAGGCCCCATAGGAGCCTTCGCCCTCACCATGACCTGGGCCCTCATCGACTACATCCTCGATGACCAGCGGCGATATCCCGAAAACACCATCCGCACAAGCTCGTTGACATCCATTGGGCATAGAACAACGACCCCCGCCACTCAGCGTTGCCACCGGATGTGAGACAGAGCCATTTACTGCACATACGCAAGCAGACGAAGGCACGCGCAGCCGGTCGGCAGTGTAACCAACCGAAGCGCACGTTCACCCGTCCATCGCGGAGCGGGAAGCCAACCGCCCGGCCAACCCGCATACCAAGACGGCAACGACCGCTGCAGCGGTCTACCCCCGCCCGGTCAGGGCCGCCCGAGGGCACGGGGGCTGTTCGGAGGAGAGACGCCAGCCCCCGGGTCCTGTTCTCCTGGACGGAACTGCCCGCTCTGCCTGCCTCCCCGGGAATTCCTGTGCCTTCTTCCTCCTCGTCTTCTGCTGCTGTTCGCCGTGTCCGCCGGAATGGTGTGGCCGGCCTGCTGGCCCTGGCCGCTGCCGGCACCGTCGTCGGGGAGGGTGCGGGTGAGGCGTTCGCCGCTCCGGGTTCCCGCTCTGCTGCCGCCACGGCGGCTGCCGCGACGGCGGCGGTGCCGGTGTCGGGTGTGTTTGCGCCGGGT
>NZ_JOFX01000240.1 GCF_000719345.1 Streptomyces sp. NRRL F-2664 | reverse complement strand
GTCGGGGTAGGCGACCGAGGCCAGCCGGCCCTCGCTGTCGTAGGTGTAGGTGATGAGGGTGTTCTTCTTGGCGTCCGCGTCGTCGCGGGCGCCTTCCCAGATGCCGGTGACCCGGTTCAGGGCGTCGTATTCCGTCTGCCGGACCGTGGTGGCCCCGCTGGCGTCGGTGACCGCGGAGGAGAGCAGCAGCCCGGTGTCCCCGTCGTAGGTATACGCGGTCGTGGAGACGGTGTCGCCGTCTTTGGTCTTGACGGCCGCTTCGGCTATCTCCCCGTCACGGGTGTAGGTGAACACGGTGGTGTTGCCGAGCTGGTCGGTCTGCGACGCCAGGCGCCCTGCCGCGTCATAGGCGTTGCGCACACCGGTGCGGGTGTCGCCCTGGCCGGGATCGCCCTGGGTGAGGGACTTGGCGGTCTGGCGCCCGGCGAGGTCGCGGGTCAGGGCTGCGGTGAACTCCTGCCCCGGATACAGCTCCGGTGCAGCCGGGGTCAGGACCGTGCTCTGCGGGATGCCGCCCGCCCCGTAAGAGGGCACAGCGGTGACTTCGCCGCTGGTTGAGGTCAGGGTCCGGCCCAGCGCATCAGCCTCGGCGGTGGATCCGGCAGCGGGGGTGCCGTCGGCGAAGACCACCCTCGCCGACACCGTCCGCGCCGCACTGTCGGCGTCCTGCATCGACACGGCCCGGGCCTCGCCCAGGCCGGCACCCTCCTGGCCTGCGCCCAGCACGCCCTGCGCGACCGCCTCGGCCACGATGTCGGAGGCCGTCTTGACGGTGGTGCCGTCCGGGCCGGTCACACTGCTGGTGTGCCCCCACGGGTCGCTGGAGGCAACGGTTCTGCGTCCGGCCTGGTCGGTCATGGTCACCTGGTAGTGGGCCCACTGGGAGTAGTCGGCTGCGGCCAGCACCCGGGCTCCGTCGGCGTCGGGCTCTTTGGCGTAGGCGCCGTCGCGGTAGTTGTCCGCGGTCCGCAGCGGGCGGCCCAGCGCGTCGAGGGTCTCGGTGATACGCCGCCCGTCAGGCGTGGCCGTG
>NZ_JOFX01000239.1 GCF_000719345.1 Streptomyces sp. NRRL F-2664 | reverse complement strand
GGCGTGGCTGACGTTGAGTTGTTTGGTGCGTCGGCCGTTGGCGCGCCAGGTGGCGGCGAGTTGGTGGGCGGCGTCGTGGTCGCCGGTGATGACGGTGGAGCGGGGGGTGTTGACGGCGGCGATGTCGAGGTGGCCGTGGTGAGTGGGCAGGGTGTCGCGGATCTCGGCCTCGGTCGCCTCGATGGCGATCATGGCTCCGCCGGCGGGAGCGGACTGCATCAGGCGGCCGCGGGCCGCGACGAGGGTGCAGGCGTCGTCGAGGGACAGGACGCCCGCCACGTGGGCGGCGGTCAGCTCGCCCAGGGAGTGGCCCACGAGGTGGTCCGGGACCAGGCCGTAGTGCTCCACCGTCCGGTAGAGGGCGACTTCCGTCGCGAACAGCGCCGCCTGGGTCCACATCGTCTGGTGCAGGGGTGAGGTGGGGTCCCCGTCGGAGAAGAGCAGCGACTTCAGGGTCACGGACTGCTGGAGGCGCTCGTCGAGGCAGGCGCAGACCTCGTCCAGGGTCCGGGCGTAGACCGGGTGGGTCCCGTACAGTTCGCGGCCCATCCCCGCGCGCTGGCTGCCCTGCCCGGTGAACAGGAAGGCGGTCCTGCCGCCGCCCCGTTCCGCCGGGGGTCCGGTGATCACGTCCGGGGACTCCTCGCCCGCGGCCAGTGCGGCGAGCGCCCGCAGCCTGCCCTCCCCGTCCTGCGCGACGACCGCGGCGGAGTGGGCCAGGAGCGCCGGCGCGGCGGCCAGGGACCGGCCGATGTCCGCCGGTGCGATCCGCGGCGGTGCTCCGGCCGGGTCTGCTTGCGCCGTCCGCTCGGACACGAACGCCAGCAGCCGGTCGGCCTGGGCCCGCAGGGCCCCCTCCGTGTGGGCGGGGGGCTGTTCGAGGACGACGTGGGCGTTGGTGCCGCTGATGCCGAAGGAGGACACACCGGCCCGGCGCGGCCGGCCGGTCTCCGGCCACGGGGTCGCCTCCGTGAGCAGGGACACGGCCCCCCTGCTCCAGTCCACGTGCGAGGTCGGGCGGTCGACGTGGAGGGTGCGGGGGAGGAGGCCGTGGTGCATGGCCATGACCATTTTGATGACGCCGCCGACGCCGGCGGCGGCTTGGGCGTGGCCGATGTTGGATTT
>NZ_JOFX01000238.1 GCF_000719345.1 Streptomyces sp. NRRL F-2664 | reverse complement strand
AGACCTCCGGTGTGGTGGAGGTGTCTAGGCTCCACACCACACACGGAGGTCTTCGTGTCCCACCGTAATGCCCGGCTGACCGTTCACGGCAGGCGGATCCTGGTCGAACGCGTGCTGTCCGGCCGTCCCGTCGCCCACGTGGCGGCCGAAATGGGCATATCGCGGCCCACCGCCCACAAGTGGGTCCGCCGCTGGAGGGCCGAGGGCGAGGCCGGACTGCATGACCGTCCCAGCAGACCGCACACCACCCCGCACCGCACGCATGCGGCGGTCGAAGCCCAGGTCTGCCGGCTGCGGACCGGCCGCAAGCTGGGACCTGCCCGGATCGGACCGATTCTGGGCCTGCCCACCTCGACCGTGCACCGGATCCTGGCCCGGCACGGCCTGAACCGTCTGGCCTGGCTGGACCGGCCCACCGGCCGGGTCATCCGCCGCTACGAACGGGCCAGGCCGGGCGAGCTGGTCCACGTCGACATCAAGAAGCTGGGCAACATCCCCGACGGCGGCGGCTGGCGGACGGTGGGCCGGACCGCCGGTGACCGCAACCGCCAGGCCACCACCGACCAGCGCAAGAACAGCACACCGGTGATCGGCTACAGCTACATCCATTCCGCCGTCGACGACCACTCCCGCCTGGCCTACAGCGAGGTCCTCGCCGACGAACGCAAGGAGACCGCCGTCGGCTTCTGGGCTCGGGCGAACGCGTTCTTCGCAGCCCACGGCATCGGCGTCGAGCGGGTCCTGACCGACAACGGCTCCTGCTACAAGTCCAAGCTGTTCACCCAGGCGCTGGCCACGGCCGGAATCACCCACAAGAAGACCCGGCCCTACCGGCCGCAGACCAACGGCAAGGTCGAACGCTTCAACCGCACCCTGCTCGAGGAATGGGCCTACCTGCGGCCCTACACCTCAAACGACGAACGGACCGCGGCCCTGGCAGACTTCCTCCACACCTACAACCACCACCGCTGCCACACCGCACTCGACGGACACCCACCCATCAGCCGAATCAACAACACTGCGGGTCAATACACCTAG
>NZ_JOFX01000237.1 GCF_000719345.1 Streptomyces sp. NRRL F-2664 | reverse complement strand
CACCGGGCCGACGGCAGTACGCACCGCAGGAGGCCGGGGCTGACAGTTCCACCCCAAGGCAGCTGCAGCCAGTTGTCGCACGGGTCAGGCTCCGGCCCCTTGCGGCACATCACGATCCTCACAGTTGCCGCAGATCACGTGGACCGCCAGGCTCTTGTCGGTCTGGCGGTCGATCCCATCGAGGAAGTCCCGGAAGTCCACCGCCCGATGCTGCGCGGACAGCTTCGCGATCACCTTGCCCGTCGCGGTGTTCAGGGCGGCGAACAAATCGACGGTGCCGTGGCGGACATAGTCGAAACTCCGCCGCTCGGGCATTCCCGGCAGCATCGGCAGCACTGGCGTGGTCCGCTCCAGGGCCTGGATCTGCGGCTTCTCCTCCATCGCGAACACGACGGCGTTCGCCGGCGGGGTGGGACAGAGGCCGACAACGTCACGGATCTCATCGATCAGGAACGGGTCCGGGGAGATCTTGAACGTGTCGGTCCGCCATGGTTGCAGGCCGAAAACCTGCCAGATCCACAGCACACTCGCCGGGGAGATCCCCACGACCTCGGCCAGCTCCCGCTTCGACCAGTGCGTCCCGCCAGGTTGTGTCCCTTCCAGAGTGCGGACCACCACCTCTTCCACCTGGGCATCGGTGACGGTCCGCGGCACCCCGGGCCGAGGCTCGTCCGCCAGACCGTTCAGGCGGTCCCGCAGGAATCGGGTCCGCCATCTGGCCACCGTCCTGCGCTCGGTACCCAGACGCGCGGCGACCATCGTGTTGCTCCACCCCCGCGCGCACGCCAACACGATCTGTGCCCGCTGGGCCAGGCCCTGCGCAGTTGAACGCCGCCTCGCCCAGCCCTCCAACGCCGACCGCTCACCCTCCGACAGCGCCAACGGCGGCAGCCCGGTACCTCCCATCCAACCAGGACACCGGCCCCAAGCCCGTCACGTCAGGCAAAGCGGGTCTGTCCAGTAAACGGTGTAACTGGTTGGGTTTCTGAGGTCAGATTCGGTTGTTGGTGAGGCGTCCGTCGAAGGTGATGTCGAAGGCCTGCAGCG
>NZ_JOFX01000236.1 GCF_000719345.1 Streptomyces sp. NRRL F-2664 | reverse complement strand
GGCACCGACTACACCCCCGCACGCCTCTACCACCGCGAAACCGGCCGCTTCACCACCCGCGACCCCCACCCCACACCCCTCAACAAATACCAGGCCTTCGCAGCCAACCCAGTCGAGCACACCGACCCGAGCGGGAACCTCCCCTTCAAAATCAAGATCCGCGGCCAGGGTAAAAGGGCGCAGGAGTCGCGCCAGCGCACGCAAGCCTTGGAATCCGCCCGCAAGGGGCACTACGAATCGTCAGCCAGCATGAGGCTTAAAAATGCCAGAGGCCGTCTCGTGGAGTTGATGGAGGGCGCCGCGACGGCTCTTAAGGCGTCCAACTGGCCGGAGATGCCAGCTTTCACCTCGAAGGTTCCTGCGGCTTACCAGAATTACGAAGAAGCACTGGCGAGTTATAAGCGCATCACCGGACGCACGGGCCCAGAACTCTTCGAGGACGAGAGGGTATATATAACCGCAGCCAGGGTCCATGCTGACCTCGTGAACCAGTGGTTCGCCCTCGAAGGCCTTGGAATCGAACTCCAAAAGGCCGGTAGAGCTAAGCGAGAATATGATCTGTTCGAAGCATCCCTGAAGGAAGAGGGGTTCTCCAGTCACGTGGGACCAGATTTCCAAGATTTCGCCCTTTCGGTCGTCCGAGAAACACTGGACCAGGCAGACGAAAGCGAGAAGCAATACGCGGATGAAATCGAGAAACAATACATTGAAGCCCGGAGCAAACTCAGAGAGGACATTGCGAAGTACACAGCAGAGATGTTCCCGGGCCCCATAGAAAGCCGGTATCTGCACTACGTGGCATCGAATGTGCACAATCGCACTGGAGGCATAGAGAGAATTGCCGAAATCCCGGGGGTCTAGGGAGCGTATTGGGTTGTGGCCAATCTGCGGGTTTCGGCCACGTGGTCGCGCCTGATCCGGTAGATCGTGTTGTGTGACGCGAGCGCACCTCACGGATGCCGAGTGGGAGTTCATCGGGCCGTACCTGCCGGTCGGCGGGTACGGCCCGTACCCCGAACGGCTGCGCCAGCAGTTCGAGGGCGTGATC
>NZ_JOFX01000235.1 GCF_000719345.1 Streptomyces sp. NRRL F-2664 | reverse complement strand
CGACGAGGCCGGGACTGTGGCCGGTTGCCCGGGGGCTCCCCTCCGGCCGCGTCATTAACCTTTCAGCACATCATCCCTCGGGGTGGAGGCGAGGGGGCCCGGGCTGGCGCTGGCTGTCGTACCGGACCTGCGCGATGTCCGGCCACGGTGGAGGAGCTCGAGCAGTTCAAAACCGACGTGTTGGCGGGGCTGGTCCTGGCGCGGCCTCGGCGGGGCTGGCGGGACGGCATGACCCGCGGGGATGTCGGCCGCCTGGAGCAGATGCGTCCTGGTTCGGCCGCCGCTGTGGGAGATGGAGCCGCCCGACGCCGACGCGTACTTCGGGAAGGTGTTGCGGGCATCGCCGAGCGGCACCCAGCTGGGGCTCGGGCTCTGACCGCGCACTCCCTGTTCCTGGAGCTGCGCCACAAGGCCGCCCTGGCCGCCGGCAGGGGCCCTGGTGCAGGCCTTGACGCCCTGAGCCTCGATCACGCAGTCCGTCGGCTCTGCGTCCCGGCGTTCAGCAGCCCAGGGACGGGCGGTCGCTGAGGGGCATGGCCTGGCCGACACGTCCGCGATCGACAGTGCGGCGCCGGCCGCGTGTGTGGGGAACTCGCGCCGGTCCACTTGTCCCTCAAGACCGCGAGGGCACGTCAGCACGATCAGCAGATGTTCTGCGATCTCTGAATCGGTATCGAGTCGCTCCGCCTCAGTGAGTCTCTGAACTTGCAATGACCCTAACAATTCAAGACATCTCGGCTGCAGTGGGTGGTGCCGGCCTGCGGAGGGGCAGCGCCGCTGCGCCCTTCGGTGGTGTCCCGCTGAAGGCAGGCATCGCCGCGTAGCGGCGGGTGCCGCCGAGCGGCGCACCGCGGCGGCGGGGCCTGCCCCTTCGCGGTGGCATGCGCCCCCGCCCCCGGGGCCCTGTCCTCCGGTTCCTGCTGCTCCCGCACTGCGGCCTGGCATGTCCCGCTGCCGGGCCCGTATTCCAAGATGCCCGGGGGCCGGGGTCTGGCTGTTCGGAGGAGAGACGCCAGCCCCCGCTTCCTGTTCTCCTGGACGGAACTGCCCGCTCTGCCTGCCTCCCCGGGAATTCCTGTGCCTTCCTCCTCGTCCTCTGCTGCTGTGCGCCGTGTCCGCCGCAGCGGCGTCGCCGGCCTCCTCGCCCTGGCCGCGGCCGGCACCGTTGCGGGGGAGAGCGCGGGTGAGGTCTTTGCCGCTCCCGGCTCCCGCTCGGCAGCCGCAGCTGCGGCGTCAGCGGTGCCGGGTGCCTCCGGCACCGTGTCGGGTGTGTTCGCGCCGGGTGAGGAGGCGGGGGGTGCGGTGGATGCGCGGACCGGCCGCTACTCCTTGGAGGTGCCGCTGCTGGCGACGGCGGGGCGTGGGGAGGCGGGGTTTGCGCTGGCTCTGTCGTATGACCAGGAGTTGTC
>NZ_JOFX01000234.1 GCF_000719345.1 Streptomyces sp. NRRL F-2664 | reverse complement strand
CTTCGCGATGGAGCTTCGCTCCACCCTTGACCGACCGCCCCGTCCCGGAAAGCCGAAAGACTGCCGGGAAGCCCCCAGAAGAACGGGCCGGGTGATCCAAGCCCTGAGCAGCCCACGTTGTCCTGCCGGGCGGTAGCCCGGTGTGCCCCCGATCGCTACGCGCTCCCGTTGGAGGGCGGCTGCGAGCCGCTTGGGCTGGTCATAGGCCGCCATCGATCGCTACGCGCTCCCGCGAGACGGCGTCCGCGGCTTACTTGGGCTGGGCAGAGGCCGCCATCGATCCCAAGCGCTCCTCGATCACGCGTCCACAGGTTGTTCGGGGGGCATAGGCCGCCCAGTGTGTTGGGCGCTCCTCTCTCACGCGGCAGCAGTCCGTCCGCGGCCGAGCAAGGAGCGCAGAAACCTTCCCCCCTCCTCACGGTCGGCGTCCGAGCCCTGTTCGTGGCCGGGAGGGGCGAAACGGAGAAGGGAGGAGGCAATCCATCGACTCAGCCGATGCCAGCCCGGGAGAAGTCCACCGCGCCCTTCCATCTGACGGTACAGACAGGGGTAATTGGGACATGTTGGTGACGGTCTGACGCGCCCCTCGCCCAGACCTGGATCGGCATCGCTCCAGCCGTCATCTGACGCTTCCGCGCCCCTCCCGAGAGTCGGGGAACCGTCCGTGAGGGGCGGCGGAAGGTTTCTGCGCCCCCAGCTCCAGCCCGGACGGCCTGCCGCCGCGTGATCGAGGAGCATCCAGCCCCGTGGGCGGCCTATGCCCAACCCAGGAGACTCGCGGCCGCCGTCCGACAGGAGCGCGTAGCGATCGACGGCGGCCTATGCCCGACCCAAGAGACTCGCGGCCGCCGTCGGGCAGGAGCGCGTAGCGATCGATGGCGGCCTATGCCCAGCCCAAGCGGCTCGCAGCCGCCCTCCGACAGGAGCGCGTAGCGATTGGGGGCGCACCGGGCTACCGCCCGGCAAGGCAATGTGCCCGAGAGCTTTCGGACACCCGGCCCGTTCTTCTGGGGGGTTCCCGGCAGTCTTTCGGCTTTCCGGGACGGGGCGGTCGGTCAAGGGTGGAGCGAAGCTCCATCGCGAAGCGACG
>NZ_JOFX01000233.1 GCF_000719345.1 Streptomyces sp. NRRL F-2664 | reverse complement strand
GCCCTCTTCGGTGTCGACGAAGGGCAGGCCCAGGCCCATGCCCGCGCCCAAACCCTGCCGGTCCACCCCCAGACCCGACAACTCCTGGTCATACGACAGAGCCAGCGCAAACCCCGCCTCCCCCCGCCCCGCCGTCGCCAGCAGCGGCACCTCCAAGGAGTAGCGGCCGGTCCGCACATCCACCGCACCCCCCGCCTCCTCACCCGGCGCAAACACACCCGACATGAGCCCTGCCTCGGCAGCCCCCGCCCATGCGGCAACTGTTGCAGGTGCAGGTGCAGGTGCAGGTGCAGGCAACGCTCCAGCCAAGCTGCCGCAGACAGCCGTTCCGGCGCAGACAAGGACCAGGAAACCAGCGAGGCCGCCCTGGCGGCGGTCACGATGGACAGCAGACACAAAAGACCCCCACGGGCTCGGACAGCAGAAGGGACGGCCCCCTACACTCCACCAGAGCAGACACACTTCAGCCTCCTTCGATCAGAGCGCCAAACGGTCCGCTGCACACTGACCTCAGGGCTGTCGGTTCTGGCACAGCTTTGGGATGTCTGCGCGTCGCTGTGCTTGTCGCTCCAAGGAGGATTCCGGATGCGGCCTCTGGAACGGCGGTGGCCGTCCGGGTTCTGAACCAGTCGGGGCCGGGGCCGGCCTGAGGGCGGCGCAGCAGTCGGGCCGACCAGGGACACGGCTACAGGCAAGGTCATGCGTGGCGGTCGTGGGGTGTTGTGCCGGGGTGCGTTTGGAGGAGGGCTCCTGTCGCCGCGCTGTCGGGTGGTGTTGAAGACCCCTGCGGCCGCGTCGGCCAGGGACGGCCCCAGGCTCCTGGTGGCGGAGTGGCGCCGCGACCAGGCCGGACCCGGTGCTAGCCGTCATCCAGTGCTACGGCTGGACCCACGGTACCCACCGCCGCCGGTCCGGCCGTCGCTGCACTTTCGGCGCCGAGGCCGTCCTCTCTACCCGCTCGGCTACGGCGACGACGCTGCGGCGCGGGGGGCCGCCGACCACCTCTAGGTGTATTGACCCGCAGTGTTGTTGATTCGGCTGATGGGTGGGTGTCCGTCGAGTGCGGTGTGGCAGCGGTGGTGGTTGTAGGTGTGGAGGAAGTC
>NZ_JOFX01000232.1 GCF_000719345.1 Streptomyces sp. NRRL F-2664 | reverse complement strand
GGGGTGAGTTCGTCCATGACGAGCTCGGCGACGACGGCGAGGTCCCGGTGGCCCTGCATCAGACCGGAGATCTGCGCGAGGTTGGACTTGAGCCAGTCCTGCTCCTGGTTGGCCCGGGTGGTCTCCCGCAGCGAACCCACCATGGAATTGATGTTGTCCTTCAGCTCGGCGACCTCGCCGGAGGCGTCGACGGTGATCGAGCGGGTCAGGTCGCCCTCGGCGACCGCACTGGCCACCTCGGCAATGGCCCGGACCTGACGGGTCAGATTCCCCGCCAGCTCATTGACGTTCTCCGTCAGCCGCTTCCAGGTGCCGGAGACCCCCTCGACCTCGGCCTGACCCCCCAGCCGGCCCTCGCTGCCCACCTCGCGGGCCACGCGGGTGACCTCCGCGGCGAAGGAGGACAGCTGGTCGACCATCGTGTTGATCGTCGTCTTCAGCTCCAGGATCTCCCCACGCGCATCCACGTCGATCTTCTTCGACAGGTCACCGTTGGCGACGGCCGTCGTGACCAGGGCGATGTTGCGGACCTGGCCGGTGAGGTTGTTCGCCATGGAGTTGACGTTGTCCGTGAGGTCCTTCCACGTACCCGCCACATTGGGCACCCGCGCCTGCCCGCCGAGGCGGCCCTCGGTGCCGACCTCGCGGGCCACCCGGGTGACCTCGTCGGCGAACGCCGACAGCGTGTCGACCATCGTGTTGATCACCCCCGCCAGCGCGGCGACCTCGCCCTTCGCCTCCACGGTGATCTTCTGCGACAGGTCACCACGAGCCACCGCAGTCGCCACCTGGGCGATCGACCTGACCTGCCCGGTCAGGTTCGACGCCATCACATTGACGTTGTCGGTCAGGTCCTTCCACGTACCCGACACGCCACGCACGGTGGCCTGGCCGCCGAGGTTGCCCTCGGTACCGACCTCGCGGGCCACCCGGGTGACCTCGTCGGCGAACGCCGACAGCTGGTCGACCATCGTGTTGATGGTCTCCTTCAGCTCCAGGATCTCCCCACGGGCATCCACCCGGATCTTCTGCGTCAGATCACCCTGGGCCACAGCCGTCGTGACCTCGGCGATCGAGCGGACCTGAGCGGTCAGGTTGTCCGCCAT
>NZ_JOFX01000231.1 GCF_000719345.1 Streptomyces sp. NRRL F-2664 | reverse complement strand
ACCTCCACCCCTGCGGAGCAGGCCGCCCCCGAGGCGGACGCCGCCGCTCCCGCCGGGTCGACGGAGACCGCCGTCGCCACCGAGCCGCAGCCCGAAGCCGGCGAGCCGGAGGCCGCAGCGGCTGCGCCGCAGGCACAGGACGCGGCCGCGGAGCAGGCCACCGAGCCCGTGGTCGACGCCGCCGCGCAGGCCGACACCGCCGTCGCAGCACCGCCGCAGGCGGAAGCGCAGGCGCAGGACGCGGCCCCGACCGCCCCGGCGGAAGCCGGCGGGTCGGAGGGTGCCGAGGCGGACGCCGTCGCGGGGGCGGACGGGCCCGCGCATGCGGCGGCCGTCGTGCGGCGGCGGGCTCCCGGGGTGGCGGCCGCGTACAAGGCCGCCGGGCAGGTGCTCCGCAGCAAGGGGAAGGCCGGCGCCCGCGCCAAGGTGTACCTCGTCCTCGACCGCTCCGGGTCGATGCGCGGCTTCTACAAGGACGGCAGCGCCCAGTACCTCGCCGACCACGCGCTCGCCCTCGCCGCACACCTGGACGACGCGGCGACCGTGCACACCGTCTTCTTCTCCACGGACGTGGACGGCACCGCCGACCTGACCCTCGACAGCCACTACGGCTCCTGGGTGGAGGGCCGGCACGCCGAGCTCGGCCGGATGGGCCGCACCAGCTACCACGTGGCCGTCGAGGCCGTCGTCGAGCACTACCGCGAGAACGGCGGCAAGGGCCCGGCCCTGGTCGTCTTCCAGACGGACGGCGCCCCCGACAACCGCCAGCCCGCCCGGCAGGCGCTGACCGAGGCCGCCGCCGCGGCCCCCGGCATCCACTGGCAGTTCGTCGCCTTCGGGGACCACGACTCCAAGGCCTTCGACTTCCTGCGCAAGCTGGACGCCGAGAACGCCGGCTTCTTCCACGCCGGGCCCGCCCCCGCCGAACTGACCTCCACCGCCCTCCTCAAGGGCCTCCTGGAGAAGTTCTAGACGGCACGGCCGGACGGCACGAACACAGCGGAAGGGCCCGGGGGCGTACTAGGTTCTAGTGGTCGTCGCAACACCCCAGTTCAGGGGGTATGCGATGGACTTCGAGATCCGGGAGAAGAGGACGGCCCAGGGCCCCGTCAAGCTGA
>NZ_JOFX01000230.1 GCF_000719345.1 Streptomyces sp. NRRL F-2664 | reverse complement strand
CACGGACAGACTCCGGGAAGACAGGAACACACTTCGGGCAGATGGCCCGTCCAGGAGAACAGGGCTCCGGGACCGCTGTCTCTCCTCCGAACAGCCCCCCGCTGCGGCAGGCGTAGGCTGAGCTTGTTCCGCTTTGACGGACTACCGCTACCCCCATACAAGTCGGAAGTCTGGCGCAGCAGGCCATGGGTGTTCTCGTTCGTGGGTCGCTGCCAGGGCGAGTGCGGATCGGCGAAGAACACCTTCGTCACGGTCTCGAGTGCGAACTGGGCATGCCCGCAGAGTTCCTTCCCGCGGTCCCAGGCCAGGGTCTTGCGGAGTTGCTCGGGCAGCTTCGTCATCGACGCCGTCAGCGCGGCATTCATTGCGACGGCGCCGTAGCCGCCGAGCGGCGGACCGTTCTCCACGGGTGCTTACCCGCCCCAGCCCTCCCGCCGAGGCAGATGCACCAGGAACGTGCACCGGCTGCCGTGCTCGACGAGCGTGCCGGTCGCGGACCGGCCCGTCCCGATGACCAGATTCCCCCGTCCCATTGCCCGGGGGACCGCGCGGTCCAGCGGGCCGTTCGCTGAGGACGGCAACGGCGGTGGCATGCCCCTGCGGCTTGTTGCGTGATCGATCCCGGGACTCCCGCAGTGCCCGACCGGTCCGAGCCGTCTCGGGCGGTGCAGCTCCATGATCGAGGTGTTGCGACGACCGGTTGAATCCACCCTGGGCGAGTTCAACTGCAGTAGTCGTTGCAGCACCGGACTGTGCAACGAGCGAGTTCGTGGTGCGGGTGTCGTCGTAGTGCTGGGCTTCGCTTCGGCGCCATTTGAGGCGGCGGCGGTTGGCCGCTTCGCCCAATCGGTGGGTGTAGGGAAGCCTCGGGCGGGACAGCGGCGGCCGGTGTCGTCGGTCTGGTCACCGTGTCCGCCGGGGTGGTGTGGCGGGGCTGCTGGTGCTGGCTGCTGCCGGGACGGTGGCGGGGGAGGGTGCGGGTGAGGCGTTCGCCGCCCCGGGTTCCCGCTCCGCTGCTGCTTTGGCGGCTGCCGCGGCGGCGGCGCCCGTGTCGGGTGTGTTCGCGCCGGGTGAGGACGCCGGAGGCGCGGTAGACGCCCGCACCGGCCGCTACGCCCTCGACGTCCCCCTCCTGGACACGGCCGGGCGTGGTGGAGCCGGGTTGGGT
>NZ_JOFX01000229.1 GCF_000719345.1 Streptomyces sp. NRRL F-2664 | reverse complement strand
CTAGTGTCCTGAGTCGGAGATTCGTCGGCAGTATGCGGCGACTTTGTCGAGGATCTCGTCGGCTGTCTTCGTCCAGACGAAGGGCCGGGGGTTGTCGTTCCAGTCGGCGAGCCAGGATCGGATGTCGCGTTCGAGGGCCTGGACGGAGCGGTGGACTCCGCGGCGGAGCTTCTTCGTGGTGAGTTCGGCGAACCACCGCTCGACCAGGTTCAGCCACGAGGACCCGGTCGGGGTGAAGTGCAGGTGGAAGCGCGGATGCGCGGCCAGCCACTTCTTGACCGCCGGGACCTTGTGGGTGACGTAGTTGTCCAGGATCAGATGGACCTCGAGATCGGCCGGTACTTCCTTGTCGAGCTTGGCCAGGAACTTCTTGAACTCCACAGCACGGTGCCGGCGGTGGAGCGAGCCGATGACCTTGCCGGTCGCGGTGTCCAGGGCCGCGAAGAGAGTCGTGGTGCCCGCGCGGACGTAGTCGTGACTGCGGCGTTCGGGCACCCCGGGCATCATCGGCAGGATGGGCTGGGACCGGTCCAGGGCCTGGATCTGTGACTTCTCATCGACACACAGCACCAGGGCCCGCTCCGGCGGGTCGAGATACAGGCCCACCACGTCACGGACCTTGTCGATGAACAACGGGTCCTTGGACAGCTTGAACGTCTCGGCCCGGTGCGGCTGGAGGGCGAACGCCCGCCAGATCCGGGAGATCGCCGACTGCGACATCCCGGTCGCCGCGGCCATCGAACGGGTCGACCAGTGGGTCGCGTTCTTCGGCGTCTCCTCCAGCGTCTTGACGATGACGCGTTCCACGTCAGCGTCGGTGATCTTCCGCGGGACGCCGGGCCTGGGCTCGTCACACAGGCCGCCCAGCCGGCGTTCGAGAAACCGGCGCCGCCAGGCACGCACGGTGTCCGTGGTGATGCCCAGCCGCCGCGCAACTTCAGCAATCGCATGTCCGTCCGCGCTCTCCAGCACGATCCGTGACCGCAGCGCCAGCGACTGGGCACTCGAACGGCGGCGCACCCACAACTGCAACATCGACCGCTCGGCATCAGAGAGCACCACCGGCGGGATCTTCGGTCCAGGACGACTCACACCAGACCAACGACGAATCTCCGACTCAGGACACTAG
>NZ_JOFX01000228.1 GCF_000719345.1 Streptomyces sp. NRRL F-2664 | reverse complement strand
CCGTCCGAAATCGCCAGATCACGCCCTCGAACTGCCGTCACCGCCGCTCGGGGCACGGGCCGCACTCGCCGCCGGCAGGTACGGCCAAATGAACTCCCCGTCGGCACCAGCCAGTTGCACGCGCTTCACACAACATGATCTACCGGATCCGGCGCGACCAGGAGGGCGAAACCCGCAGATTGATCACAATCCAATACTCGCTTTAACAGGCAACAAGGCTGCCTGGTAGACGAGTTGAGACGTGAGATCTCCCGCCCAACTGTCCGGGAGCCTTGTCCGTTACGACCTCTTGCCTGTCACCCGATCGCTGGCCAACTCGAAGAAGCTCATGGAGAGCATGGGAAAGAAGAAGGCGCGTCCTCGGCGTTCGTTTATGCCGGAGTTCAAGGCCGAGATCGGTGAGCTGTGCCGGCGGGGTGACCGCTCGGTCGGTCAGGTCGCCAAGGACTGCGACCTGACCGAGACCGCGGTGCGCGACTGGGCCCGCCAGGTCCAGGTCGATGCTGGTTAACGCGACGGTCTGGCCAGCAGCGAACGCGAGGAGTTGGCGGCTCTTCGGCGTGAGAACTGCAGGCTGGGGGAGGACGTGGACGTCCTCCAGCGTGCGACGGCTTTTTTCGCCACGGAGACCCGGTGAGCGTGGACCCGTTCATCGAGGCGGAGAAAAGCGCAGGCCACAGCGTCAAACGGGCGTGTGTACTGCTTAAGGTCTCCCGGACCGCCTACTACGCCCGTCGCAACGGCAGCCCGGTCCCCGGGAAGTGCAAGACGCGGAGCTGACCGAAAAGATCACCGCCGTGCACCAGCGTTCCCGAGGCACCTATGGCGCGTCCATACCGTTCTCAAGCGCGAGGGGGCGGGCTGCGGACGTCGCCGGGTCGCACGGAGGACGGCTGGCCGGCACAGACTGAGCGTTTTCAGCGGTGAGTCTCCAGGGTGAGGATGGCTCTGGCGATTGACGTGAGTCTGCTGGGGCTGAGGCGGGCTTTGCGAAGGATGCGCCAGGTCTTGATGCGGGCGATGGTTCTCTCGACGGGCCAGCGGAGGCGGGAGTCGGCCCGGTTGACGGACTTCTGTTTGATGGTGAGGTCCTTGCCCGGCTTTCTCCGGGCGGGCACGGCCACCAGGCCGCCGGCTCCCTGATAGGCCTTGTC
>NZ_JOFX01000227.1 GCF_000719345.1 Streptomyces sp. NRRL F-2664 | reverse complement strand
CGGGCACGGTCACCGAGACCGTGTACGACCCCGAAGAGGGTGCTACCGGGCTGGTCGTGTCGCAGAAGACCACCGGCCGGGACGGCAAAGTCCTGCAGGAGACCTCGAACACCCCTGACAAGGACCGCCGCAGCATCGCCCACACGGTCACCCGGACTGCAGACAGCGCCGGGAAGCTCGCCGCCCGCGAGCAGACGGCGTTCACCTACGACGGGTACGGGCAGATTGCCTCCGGGACGGTCAGCTGGGCCGACGGCGCCGGACAGGAGGGCCGGGGCGAGGGGCCGGGCGAGCTGAAGACTGAGGTCAGCCGGACCGTGGAGGGCGGGCGCCTGACCGAGACCACCACCGTGGCGCCGGGCACGGACGCGGAAACGGTGACCTCGCGCGTGATAGACCTGGCCACCGGCGCCGTCCTGCAGGAGACCGGCCCCGGCGGCCGGGTCACCGCACGCACCGAGTACGACCACCAGGGCCGGCCCACCGCGCACACCCTCCTGCCCAACTCCGGCAAGCCCCAGACCACTGCCTTCTCCTACCCCGCGCCTGCGGTGACGGTGACGGCAACCCCCGACGGGCGGCGGGTGACGGAGACCCTCGACGCGCTGGGGCGGCCGCTGCGGACCGCGGACAACTACCGCGACGGCGCCTACGCCAAAGAGCCCGACGCCGACGGTGCGCGGGTGCTGGCCGCAGCCGACTACTCCCAGTGGGCCCACTACAAGGTCACCACCACCGACCAGGCCGGACGCAAAACCGTTGCCTCCACCGACCCGTGGGGCCACACCAGCAGCGTGACCGGCCCCGACGGCACCACCGTCAAGACCGCCTCCGACATCGTCGGCGAGGCGGTCGCGCAGGGCGTCCTGGGCGCAGGCCAGGAGGATGCCCCGCTGGCGGATGCGCGCGCGGTGTCCGTGCAGGACGCCGACACCGCGGCCCGGACCACCTCGGCGAGGGTGGTCTTCGCCGACGGCACCCCCGCCGCCGCCTCCACCGCCCAGACCGACGCACTCGGGCGGACCCTGACCTCAACCAGCGGCGAAGTCACCGCCACCCCCTCCTACGGGCCTGGCGGCATCCCGCACAGCACCGTGCTGAACCCGGCCGCACCGGATGTGTATCCGGGGCAGGAGTTCACCGCAGCCCTGACCCGCGACCTC
>NZ_JOFX01000226.1 GCF_000719345.1 Streptomyces sp. NRRL F-2664 | reverse complement strand
CGCCTCTACCACCCCGAAACCGGCCGCTTCACCACCCGCGACCCCCACCCCACACCCCTCAACAAATACCAAGCCTTCAACGCAAACCCAGTCGAGCACACCGACCCCACCGGAAATATATCCTTCACCACCAGGCATGCGAGAGCCAATCAGCGCAAGTTGCAAAACCATCAGCGGCGCTCCGAAGCCATAGACAAAGCTCACGCAGACTGGACCGCGGAGCGTATCTTTTCACAGCGGGAAGGACATATTCCGGGAACCTTCAACGCAGTCAGAAAGAATCTGGAGAGAACCGACCGGCATGTAGTACACACGCAGGATGAAGCGACACCCTACATGAAAACATTTCTCTTCCGCACCGATTACGCAGCAGATGACATGCTGGACATATTCAGGTCTATCCGAAGCGCCGCGCTAGCAAACGCCAAATTCTCCTCGAAATTCAAGGGCGCATGCAAGACTGCCTCCTGCGCAGTGCTGGCCAGCGCCCAGAGCGGCAAGATTGTCGTCCCTGTCGGAAACGCATCATGGACCGGGAACCTCCCTATGCTTGGCGGCGGCGAAAGCGCCAAGCTCGCCCAAGCCGGGGGCCTGAATAAGGTCATGCATTCTGCCCAGAACATATTCGAAAGGGACGGGGTGAAGGATTTCCTTGTCCGCATGTACAGCCCCCTGGAAGCACATGCAGCGCCACTCACTTTCAGATTCGACGGGAGCGGAAAGCGGACGGATGACAAAGATCTAGCTAAGGGATATTTGATTGACTCGGCAATGAATGTTATCAAAGATATGCCGGGCGGAACGCCGGGCAACGATTCAGACCCCTATGGCGCATATACTACTTTCGAGCTGTATGCTGCACCGATTCTAGTCTAGTGCCCTTAAGGCCGTGTCCTATGTGGTGAGGGGGACGAGGCGTTTGTGGCAGCAGATGACTGCGGCGAGGCCGAGGAAGGCCAGGTAGTTGCGGGGGTGGCGTTCGTAGCGACGGTTGTGCCGACGGTAGCCGGTCAGCCAAGACATGGTCCGCTCGATCACCCACTGCCGACGCGCTATTGAGGTTTTCAAAGCGGGGTCGGTGTGGGCTTGCTTCGCTTTGACGGACATCGGAGATCAGGGGCTTGGGCCCCGGAAGGATGATGTTCATCATGGAGAGCATGGGGAAGAAGAAGGTGCGTCC
>NZ_JOFX01000225.1 GCF_000719345.1 Streptomyces sp. NRRL F-2664 | reverse complement strand
GGTTTCGGGGGCGGGCTTCGATGAAGCGGTATCAGGGAGGGTCTGGGGGTTTCCCGTCAGTCCCATCGTCCTTCCGTGCCGGGCCGGTCCGTCAAGGGCGCTCCCTTCGGTCGCGTCGCTTCGCGATGGCCTTCGGCCACCCTTGACCGACCGCCCCGTCCCGGAAAGCCGAAAGACTGCCGGGAAGCCCCCAGAAGAACGGGCCGGGTGATCCCGATAGGGGCGGTGCACGTTGTCCTGCCGGGCGGTAGCCCGCTGCGCCCCCAATCGCTACGCGCTCCTGACGGACGGCGGCAGCAGGCCCCTGGGGCTGGGCATAAGCCGCCATCGATCGCTACGCGCTCCTGACGGACGGCGGCAGCAGGCCCCTGTGGCCGGACATAGGCCGCCACAGATCGCTACGCGCTTCCGCAGGACGGCGTCAGCGGGTGCCTGGGCTGGGCATAGGCCGCCCCAGGCGCTGGGCGCTTCTCTCTCACGCGGCAGCAGTCCGTCCGGGGCTGGTCGTGGGCCGCAGAAACCTTCCATCGACACTCGAGGGCAGCACCCGACCCTCAGGAGGGGCGCGGAAACGCTAGATGACGCCCGGAGCGATGCCAATCCAGGTCTGGGCGAAGGAGCGCTTCAAAGCGCCACCAAGATGCCCCAATTACCCCTGTATGCGCCGTTGGATCGAGCGGCGCGGGGGACTTCTCCCGGGCTGACATCGGCTGAGCCGATGCATCGCCTCCCCCTTCTTCATTTCGCCCCTCCCGGCCACGAACAAGGCCCAGACGCCGACCGCGGGGAGAGGAGGAAGGTTTCTGCGCTCCCCTCCCAGCCTCGGACGGACTGCTGCCGCGTGAGAGAGGAGCGCCCGGCGCACTGGGCGGCTCGTGACCCGCCCCGAACAAGCGGCGGACGCGGTCGTCGCCGAGCGCATGCGGTCGATGGCGGCTTATGCCCAACCCCAGGGGCCTGCGGCCGCCGTCCGACAGGAGCGCGTAGCGATCGATGGCGGCCTATGCCCAGCCCAAGAGGCGCGCAGCCGCCCTCCGACGGGAGCGCGTAGCGATCTGTGGCGCACCTGCGCCTCCGCCCGGCAGGACAACGTGCACCGCCCCCTATCGGGATCACCCGGCCCGTTCTTCTGGGGGCTTCCCGGCAGTCTTTCGGCTTTCCGGGACGGGGCGGTCGGTCAAGGGTGGAGCGAAGCTCCATCGCG
>NZ_JOFX01000224.1 GCF_000719345.1 Streptomyces sp. NRRL F-2664 | reverse complement strand
CGCGATGGAGCTTCGCTCCACCCTTGACCGACCGCCCCGTCCCGGAAAGCCGAAAGACTGCCGGGAACCCCCCAGAAGAACGGGCCGGGTGATCCCGATTGGGGGCGGTGCACGTTGTCCTGCCGGGCGGGAGTGCAGGTGCGCCCCCGATCGCTACGCGCTCCTGCGGGTAGGCGGCTGCGAGCCGCTTGGGCTGGACATAAGCCGCCATCGATCGCTACGCGCTTCTGCCTGACGGCGGCCGCAGGCCCCTGGGGCTGGGCATAAGCGGCCATCGACCGCTGCGCGCTTCTGCCTGACGGCGTCCGTAAGCCAGGGGGGGGGCCGGGCACAGGCCGCCGTCGACCGCATGCGCTCGGCGACGACCGCGTCCGCCGCTTGTTCGGGGCGGGGCACAGGCCGCCCAGTGCGTTGGGCGCTCCTCGATCACGCGGCAGCAGTCCGTCCGAGGCTGGGAGGGGAGCGCAGAAACCTTCCTCCTCTCCCCACGGTCGGCGTCTGGGCCTTGTTCGT
Source organism: Streptomyces sp. NRRL F-2664 (assembly GCF_000719345.1). GTDB lineage: Bacteria > Actinomycetota > Actinomycetes > Streptomycetales > Streptomycetaceae > Streptomyces. The sequence goes on along the minus strand of NZ_JOFX01000224.1, from coordinate 707 downwards.
GGCCGGGAGGGGCGAAATGAAGAAGGGGGAGGCGATCCATCGGCTCAGCCGATGTCAGCCCGGGAGAAGCCCCCCGCGCCGCTCGATCCAACGGCGCATACTGGGGTAATTGGGGCATCTTGGTGGCGCTTTGAAGTGCTCCTTCGCCCAGACCTGGATTGGCATCGCTCCGGGCGTCATCTGGCGTTTCCGCGCCCCTCCTGAGGGTCGGGTGCTGCCCTCGAGTGTCGGTGGAAGGTTTCTGCGGCCCACGACCAGCCCCGGATGGACTGCTGCCGCGTGAGAGAGAAGCGCCCAGCGTCTGGGGCGGCCTATGTCCAGCCCAGGCACTCGCTGACGCCGTCCTGCGGAAGCGTGTAGCGATCGCTGGCGGCTTATGCCCAGCCCACGGGGCCCGCGGACGCCGTCTCGCAGGAGCGCGTAGCGATCGACGGCGGCCTATGCCCGGCCCAAGAAAGCTACGGCCGCCGTCCGACAGGAGCGCGTAGCGATCGATGGCGGCCTATGCCCAGCCCAAGAGGCGCGCAGCCGCCCTCCGACAGGAGCGCGTAGCGATTGGGGGCGCACCGGGCTACCGCCCGGCAGGACAACGTGGGCTGCCCAGGGCTTGGATCACCCGGCCCGTTCTTCTGGGGGGTTCCCGGCAGTCTTTCGGCTTTCCGGGACGGGGCGGTCGGTCAAGGGTGGAGCGAAGCTCCATCGCGAAG
>NZ_JOFX01000223.1 GCF_000719345.1 Streptomyces sp. NRRL F-2664 | reverse complement strand
TCCTCACCGGCCTGAGCAACCCCGCGCTGGTTGCCACCTGCGCGGCCCTCGACGTCGATGAACGGGGCGAGGCCGTCTTCACGATGCGACTGCTCGCCCCACCAGACCGACCCGCTCCAGCGTCCACAGATCAGCCTCGAACCCGTGCGCCCGGGCACCTCGCTCCAGAGCGGTCCGCACCTGCTCGACCTGGCCGTCGTCCAGCTTGGGCGACGACCGGCGGCCGGACGCCGCCGCAAAGCACCAGTGCCGCCCTCCTCCCACACCCGCTTCCACCGCCGCACGCTCTCATCGCTGACTTCCAGCATCCATGCGATCTCGGCACTCGAGCGCCCTTGCCCGAACAACTCGGCCGCCCGCACACTCCGAGCCTCGGCCAACTGCGGCCGTGTCAAAGGAGGAATGACAGAATCGGAAGCGACAGACGAAGGCTTGAAAGACACGAGCCCAGGGTCCCAGCAACAAGCCCACCACGCCCACAGAACTAAACGAAAAGATCAGCAGTGACCTGCGCCGGTAGTCCGTCGTTGAATTTGCATGAGTTCTCCTGCCGGGGTGCCGGTGCCGCGTCGTGGTCCGAAGCTGGAGCCGTTGTTGCTGGACGAGCACGAGCGGGCTGTGCTGGAACGCTGGATGCGGCGGGTGAACTCCGCCCAGGCCCTGGCGCTGCGGGCCCGGATCGTCCTGGCATGTGCGGGCCCAGACGTGCCACGCATCGTTGAGGTGGCTCGAGATTTGCGGATTTCTGCGGACACGGTCCGCAAGTGGCGGCGGCGGTTCCTCGTTGAGCGGCTGGACGGCTTGGTCGATGAGCCCAGGCCGGGCCGACCGCCGACCATCGGGGTTGATCAGGTGGAGGCGGTTGTGATCGCCACATTGGAGGAGATCCCTGAGAACGCCACGCACTGGACGCGGAAGTCGATGGCGGAGTACAGCGGCCTGTCCGAGTCCACGGTCGGCCGGATTTGGCGGAAGTTCCAGCTCAAGCCGCACCTGACGGAAGCCGTCAAGCTGTCGGCGGACCCGTTGTCCGTGGCAAAGGCCTACGACGTCGTCGGGCTGTACTTCAACCCGCCCGAGGGCGCGGTGGTACGCGCGGTGGACGAGAAGTCTCACATCCAGGCCCTGGACCGGTCCCATGAGGTGACCCCTGGGGTGTGGACACTCTGACAATGGATCTTGTGGGTCCGAGGAAGGGTGTCCTGGTGGGACGTAGGTCTCCGTATCCGGAGGAGT
>NZ_JOFX01000222.1 GCF_000719345.1 Streptomyces sp. NRRL F-2664 | reverse complement strand
TACGCAGAATCCAACTCCGACCCGACCTCACCGACAGCTGTCTCACGGCCACCGGTCTGACCATCAACCCACCGACCCCACCCTGAAACCCTCAGTAACTACCTCAGAGTGAGGTTGGAAAAAAGGCTCAGTGAACCGCGGCCGGTCACAGGGGATGCCGTTTCCCGAAATTTTATCCGTTCAGGTCTGGGGCTGGGTATAGGCTGAATTCAGCGTATCTACTGTACCTGCTTTCGCCTTTGCGGGTGTAGCTTATCAAGTCGTCGGTGTCCGTGATAGCCATCAGCACGTTAAGCGAGGTGTCCGCCAAAAAGCCGCGCACCTTTCCTGAATCGCCTTCCGCTATGCCGTCTTCGTCAAATCTGAAGATTATTGGGGCGACATGGGCCCCAGGCTGGCGCATGTGAACCATAAAATCTTTCGTTCCCTTCGCATAGAATTTTGCACGCGCGGAAATCATCATCTCTCTAATGCTTCGCCCCTCTGCGAGCTGTCGTTTCGCCCCCAAAGTTCTCGTACCCCCAGTCCATGCGGCTTTCCCGGCGGGCAGCACTAATCTGCCGCTCTGGACAGTGGCGAGGAACGCGCAGGTTCCGGTTCTGCAAGATCCCTTGAAGGCCGGATTTCTCCGAGAATTTGCCCGCAACTGCTCACGGACTGGGGTGTAAGCTTCTTCTATCGAATTTATAGGCATATCGGTTGGGAACAAGAAGGTCTTCACGTGCTTTATTGCTGCATTTCTTGATCTCGCGCGCTTTTCCTCAAGTCTACTTCCGTTGAGGGTGAGAAGCTGCTCCATAGACGGCCATGTGGAGCTCCCACCGGGCTCTCCTTGCGATGAGGGCGTGGCGGTGTTCTGCTCCTCGCCGCCGCTGCGTGCGCCATCGCTGCTTTTCATTCCAGGAACGTAGTCAGGTGTGTACTTCTCGACATCACCCAAATGTGATCGCTGCTTCAAGCGGATTTGGATGTTTCCGGTGGGGTCAGTGTGCTCGACTGGGTTGGCTGCGAAGGCTTGGTATTTGTTGAGGGGGGTGGGGTGGGGGTCGCGGGTGGTGAAGCGGCCGGTTTCGCGGTGGTAGAGGCGTGCGGGGGTGTAGTCGGTGCCGTTTTCGGTGTTGGCGTACTCGCCGCCGAAGCGGAAGGGGTTGGCGGCGGGGTCGGCGGCTCGGTGCGCGGCGGGCGCGGGTGTGCCGTCGGGTCCGGTTTCCCGGCCGTAGTCGGTGTAGGCGCGGGCA
>NZ_JOFX01000221.1 GCF_000719345.1 Streptomyces sp. NRRL F-2664 | reverse complement strand
CCAGTACTGGGCGTCCGGCCCCAGACCCAGCTTCACCGGCCCGGCAAGAACCCTGGGGGTGGCGCTGCGGGCGGGGTGGTCGTAGACCGTCACCTCACCCGTGTCCGGGTTGTAGACAGCCTTCTGCTGGTACCCCCGGCCCAGCACGTCGCCCACCGCCTCATACCGTCCGTCGCCCACCGGCACCGGCTGCGTGGCATCCACCCCCTCCTGCTTCTCCTCAGACGACGCCTCCGCCGCCCCCTCCTCCTCCGGCACCTCCCCGCCCTCCCCCGACAGCACCCCCGGCACCGCCCGCACCGGCTCCTGCGCCACCGAGGCAGCACCGCCCAAAACCACCAGCGGCAGCGCAACCACACCCGCCGCACACGCCCTCCAGCGGCGCCCACGCACTCTCATACCGACTCCCAGATTCCTACAGCAACATCAGTACCACCCACTCAAGCCGGCCCTCCCCCCTCCCCCCATCCCCCACACAGCCACCCACCAGCCCAACCCCCCTCATGCAAACAGCCGGCCCCGCATTCACGCGACCCGTTCTGCCACTCACCACCAGCTACTGATCTTTCCGTAAGTTCGGTGGGGAGTGGTGGGTGGATGTGAGTCCGGTGTGGGTTAGGAAGGACCAGAGCAGGTGGGGGTTTGTGTTGATGCGGTGGATGCCTTGTTCGGTGGCGTCGGCGACGTCCGCGAGGTGGTCGCCGGCGAGATTGGCGAGCTCGCGCTTTTTGAGCGAGGACCACAGCAGCTCCAGGTTGAGCTCAGGCGCGTAGGCGTCGCGTAGGCGGGTAATCGTTCCAGGGTGAGCCAGTCCTGATCGGCGGCCCACGCCCGCATCGCCCGGCTCCAGTGGGCGGACAGGCCGCACACGAGGACCACGTTTTCACCGCGATAAAAGATCTTCATCTGCTCCAGGACCTCGATCAGAGCGGTGGTGCCGTAGCTGCCGGGCTTGAGGTGAAAGCACAGGCGCGGGCCGCGATCTGGATCGGCGGCGTGGTATCCGAGAGCCGCGGCCATCGAGGCCCGCTTCCAGTTCAGCCGATGCCGCAGGAGCGGGGTGCGGAGGTACGCCGGACCTGGGGCAGTAGCGATACGCCCGATTCGTCGAGGAAGACGACCCAGGCACGTGTGTTCACGGCCCCGTTACCGTCTTCGTGGCCTCGCAATGGGGCTCCCGGCCTTCGGCCCCGGTATGACTCGAGCCCCCAGTCGAGATGATCGAAAAGGTGGTGTCGC
>NZ_JOFX01000220.1 GCF_000719345.1 Streptomyces sp. NRRL F-2664 | reverse complement strand
CTAGTGCTGTGACCGGGAAGGTTTGCCGGGTTGCTCGTTGTGCTGGTCGGATGTGACGACTTCGACTGGCATGGGGAGGCGGTATGGCGTTACCGGTCCGGGTCCGCGGGCTGACCGAGCAGGAGGGGCAGAAGCTTCAGCACATCGTTCGGCGGGGCAGCACGAACCCGGTGCGGTTCCGGCGGGCGATGATGCTGCTGGCCTCGGCCGGCGGCAGCACTGTCCCGGTCATCGCCCGGCTGGTCCAGGCGGACGAGGACACCGTCCGAGACGTGATCCACCGCTTCAACGAGATCGGGCTCGCATGCCTGAACCCTCGGTGGGCGGGAGGCCGTCCCCGCCTGCTGAATCGTGACGACGAGGACTTCGTCGTCCAGACGGCCACCACCCGCCCGACCGTGTTGGGCAAGCCCTTCACCCGCTGGTCGATCCGCAAACTCGCCGACCACCTGCGGCGCAACATCTCCCGGCCGGTTCGCATCAGCCGGGAGGCCCTGCGCTGCCTGCTGGCCCGCCGGGGCATCTCCTTCCAGCGCACGAAGACCTGGAAGGAGTCCCCGGACCCGGCCTTCGACGCCAAGCTCGCCAGGATCGAGTACGCGGTCAACGAGCGTCCCGACCGGACGTTCGCATTCGACGAGTTCGGACCGCTGGGCATCCGTCCGATCGCCGGATCCTGCTGGAAGAAGCAAGGCCGCCCCGACCGGCTGCCGGCCACCTTCCGCCGGACCCACGGCATCACCTGCTTCCACGGCTGCTACTCGGTCGGCGACGACAAACTCTGGGGCGTCAACCGCAGACGTAAAGGCATCGACCACACCTGGGCCGCCCTGCGATCGATCCGCGCCGCCCGCCCGGACGGCGCCCCGATCTACGTGATCCTCGACAACCTCTCCGCCCACCTGAACTGGAAGATCCGCAGGTGGGCGGCCCGGAACAAGGTCGAGCTGTGCTTCACACCGACCTACGCGTCCTGGGCGAACCCCATCGAGGCACACTTCGGGCCGCTGCGGCAGTTCACCCTGGCCAACTCCCACCATCCGAACCACACCGTCCAGACCCGGGCCCTGCACGCCTACCTGCGCTGGCGCAACCAGAACGCCCGCCACCCCGACGTCCTCGCCGCCCAGCGACGCGAACGAGCACGCATCCGAAGCGAGAAAGGCATTCGCTGGGGCGGCAGACCGCTACCGGCCGCGGCCTGACCACCCAACCCGGCAAACCTTCCCGGTCACGGCAC
>NZ_JOFX01000219.1 GCF_000719345.1 Streptomyces sp. NRRL F-2664 | reverse complement strand
CGCATCCGAAGCGAGAAAGGCATTCGCTGGGGCGGCAGACCGCTACCGGCCGCGGCCTGACCACCCAACCCGGCAAACCTTCCCGGTCACGGCACTAGCAAGTGCGAACAAGTCGCTGAGTAGAGCAGTGCCGACGAGGTCGTCCGTGGTACGAACAAGACGAAGACGCACGTCAGGAGCGCAATCAGGCGGATATGGGCCGGGGTCGGCAGCGGCAAGGGCCGCCATCACGGCCTCGGGTTGGACGTCGGCGGCAAGACCTTGCTGTCCCGGCGGGTGGCCAACGACGAGCCCGAACTGCTGAAGTTGATCGGAGATGTCCTCGGCCTGGCCGACGGCCGCAAGGCCGCCTGGGCCATCGATATGACCGGCGGTGGGTCGGCATTGATGCCAGCCCTGCTGGTCAGGTACGGTCAGGAGGTCCTCTACATCCCCGGCCGCCTGGTGAACCGGGCCTCCGACGGCTACCGCGGCGACCGACGCCCGCGATGCCTACGTGATCGCCGACCAGGTCAGGATGCGCCGCGATCTGCGGCCCATCCGCCCCGGCGACGAACCGCCCTCGAACTCAAGCTGCTGACCGGGCGCCGGGCCGGTCTGGTCGAGGACCGCACCCGGGTGGTGACCGCCTGCGCGGCACCCTCCTGAGCATGTTGCTCCGGCCCTGGAACGTGCCCTGGACGTGGCCGACACCGGCCCGTTCAAGCTACTGACGGGCTACCAGACACCGGCCGCGATCCGCCGCGCCGACACCGCCCGGCTGACCAAAGCGGCTGGCCAGCCGCAAGGTCCACAACTCCACAGCAGTGGCCGGGGCCGCCGTCGAGGCCGCCCTGGCCGAGGAGGTGACGGCCCTCAGCGAACAGATTTCCGAGAGGACAAGCCTATCGAGGGCCGGTTTCGCGAGCACGAACTCGCCGACACAGTGCAGAGCGTGCCGGGCATCGGCACCGTGCCCGGCGCCGGGTTCCCCCGCCGCGGTCGGCGGCAGCCTGGAGGAGTTCGACTCCCCGGACGCCCTAACGGCCTTCGCGGGCGCCGCCCCCGCACCCCGCGACTCGGGCAAGGCCAGCGGCAACCTCCACCGCCCCGTCACCTGCCACCGCAGGCTCCAGCGCGTCTTCTGCACCTCGGCACTCGGCAGCTGTCGTTGCTCCCGTAAGAATGACCCCCAGGTGCTCCTTGGGTTCTAAGGTGGATTCGCATGATCGTCGCAACGTTGCAGGTCTCATGCTGTCAGAG
>NZ_JOFX01000218.1 GCF_000719345.1 Streptomyces sp. NRRL F-2664 | reverse complement strand
GCACGAAAAGGAACCAACGAGGCCCCCGTGTTGTAAAGCTGCGGACGTCAGATATCCCGCTCAACAACCCGAGGGCCTCGCCCGTTACGCAGCCACCCCGGTCACCCGATCAGTGGCCACGTTGAAAGAGCTCACTGCGCCGCACGCGGGTTGAGGAGTCTTCGGCTCGCGGCCAGCACGCCCCGCCGTGGTCGGCGAAGGACACCAGCCGGTCCCGAACGCGCTGGCCTGCCGGGTCGGGGTCGCGTGCTGGAGCAGGACAGCCGGGACGCCTCGAGGCCGCTAAACCCCCAGAATTTTGGCAATTTGGTCCGCCTCCGCAAATACACTCGTAACCCGCGATGTCAGATAATCCACATAATAATGATCTACAAAGAACGAGCCCTTCTTCGCTGATTTGTATTCTTTAACGGTCTCCTTGAGTTTATCCCAGGCTTCAATGTACTGTTTCTCGATTTCGCTTTCGTCTGCCTTGTCCAGTGTTTCTCGGGCGACCGCAAGGGCGAAATCTTGGAAACCTGTCCCCATGTGACTGGAGAACCCCTCTTGCTTCAGCGATGCTTCGAACAGCTCATAGTCTCGCTTAGTTCTGCTGATCCCTTGGAGTTCGATTCCGAGGTTTGCGACGGCCGACCACTTGTTCGCGAGGTCAAAATGGCGGCTGGCTGCGGTTATATAGGCATTGTCTTCCTTGCGGAGAGGTTCTGGGCCCGCATGTCCGGTAATGCGCGTATAACTCGCCAGTGCTTCTTCGTAATTCTGGTAAGCCGCAGGAACCTTCGAGGTGAAAGCTGGCACCTCCGGCCAGTTGGACTTCTTAATGGCCATCGTGGCGCCATCCACTAACGCCACGAGACGGCCTCTGGCATTGTTAAGTCTCTTCCTGGCTGACGATTCGTAGTGCTCCTTGCGGGCGGATTCCAAGGCTTGCGTGCGCTGGCGCGACTCCTCCGCCCTTTTACCCTGGCCGCGGATCTTGATTTTGAAGGGGAGGTTCCCGCTCGGGTCGGTGTGTTCTATGGGGTTGGCTGCGAAGGCTTGGTATTTATTGAGGGGTGTGGGGTGGGGGTCGCGGGTGGTGAAGCGGCCGGTTTCGGGGTGGTAGAGGCGGGCGGGGGTGTAGTCGGTTCCGTTTTCGGTGTTGGTGTACTCGCCGCCGAAGCGGAAGGGGTTGGCGGCGGGGTCTGCGGCGCGGTGTGCGGCGGGTGCGGGTGTGCCGTCGGGGCGGGTTTCCCGGCCGTAGTCGGTG
>NZ_JOFX01000217.1 GCF_000719345.1 Streptomyces sp. NRRL F-2664 | reverse complement strand
GGGGCTGGAGTACGGGCGGCCGCTGGCCGGACACGGCCCCGTCGTCACCAAGGTCGCCTCGCCCCTCGGCGCGGTGACCGAGATCGCCTACGAGGAGATCCCCGGCTCCCCCGTCCCCGCGCTGGCCGCGACCCGCCTGCGCACCCTCGACGACAAAGGCGAACTCGCCGCACCCGAGCAGCGGTTCTCCCCCGCAGTGGAGGAGGGCCGCGCCTACACCGGTGCGGGGGGCGGCTTCGCGGGCGAGGACGATGTCTTCGACCAGCGCACCGGCTTCACCTACACCACCGAGGTCTCCCTCCTGGGCCCCGACGGGGACGCCGAGCGCAGGGTGGTCTCCCACTACAACAGCCTCCACCTGCTGACCTCCCAGCAGGTCTACACCTCCGCCCTCGGCGACCGCGCGGCCGGGGAACTGGTGCGCGGCTACAGCTGGCAGCAGGACCCCGCAAGCCCCGTGCCCCCGCCCCGGGATGCGGAGCTGCCTGCGGACTGGGCGCTGCCGGTGCGCGAGGCCAGCACCGTCCACAACAGCGCCGGCCAGAAACGGGAAGTGGCGACCGCCGCCGTATACGACGCCTACGGCCGTGCGGTGAAGACGGTGGACGAGATGGGCACGGTCACTGAGACCGTGTACGACCCTGAAGAGGGTGCTACCGGGCTGGTCGTGTCGCAGAAGACCACCGGCCGGGACGGCAAGGTGCTGCAGGAGACCTCTAACTCCCTGGCTGCGGACCGGCGCACGGTCACCGGGACCGTCACCCGCACCGCGGACAGTGCCGGGAAGCTGTCCGCCCGCGAGCAGACGGCGTTCACCTACGACAAGTACGGGCAGATTGCCTCCGGGACGGTCTCCTGGGCCGACGGCGCCGGACAGGAGGGCCGGGGCGAGGGGCCGGGTGAGCTGAAGACTGAGGTCAGCCGGACCGTGGAGGGCGGGCGCCTGACCGAGACCACCACCGTGGCGCCCGGCACGGATGCCGAGACCTCCGCCTCGCGGGTGGTGGACCTGGCCACCGGAGCCGTCCTGCAGGAGGCCGGGCCCGGCGGGCGGGTCCTGTCACGTACGGAGTACGACCGCCAGGGCCGCCCGTCCGTGCACACGGTGCTGCCCGACTCCGGCAAGCCGCAGACCACCCGCATCGCCTACCCGTCCCCGGCCGTCACGGTCACGGCCACGCCTGACGGCCGTCGGGTCACCGAGACCCTCGACGCGCTGGGCCGCCCGCTGCGGACCGCGGACAACTACCGCGACGGCGCCTACGCCAA
>NZ_JOFX01000216.1 GCF_000719345.1 Streptomyces sp. NRRL F-2664 | reverse complement strand
CTGGCCGCTCTCGCGCCGGGGCTGACCGCGGCCCTGAGATCGGCCGACGCCCGGTACGTCCTGCTGGACGGGACCCCCGCCGAATGCGACCGCACCGGCGACGGCCGAGCTGACTACTCGGGCAAGCACAGGCGCCACGGGGTGAACCTGCAGGTGCCTGGCCGGGCCCACGACCCGACCGCCGCACGCCGACACCGAATCGTCGCGACGTGCGTCCGCCCTGGCATCACCTGGCGCATCCTCCGCAAAGCCCGCTGCCACCCCACCAGCCTCACGTCAATCACCAAAGCGATCCTCGCCCTGGAAACCCACCACTGAACAAGCTCATTCGATCCCACAACCCGCGGATGCTCGAACTCACCGGCGTCGGCCCGGACAGTGCTGCCATCTTGCTCGTGACCGGCGGCGACAACCACGACCGCCTCCGCGACGAGGCCTCCTTCGCGGCCCTGTGCGGCGCCAGCCCGGTCGAACACTCCTCCGGGTAAAAGCGAACACCGACGGCTCAACCGCGGCGGGACCCGTCAGGCCAACCCCGCCCCTACCGCATCGTGTCTCCCGACTGCGCTGGGAAGAACGGACTCGCGCCTACCTGCAGCGATGGACCGCCCAAGGCAAGACCAAACGCGAGGTCATGAACTGCCCGAAGAGATACCTCGCACGCGGGATCCACCGCACCCTCGCATCCGCACCACTGCCAACACCCACTCCACCAGCACCCTGACTTCCACAGGGGGCATCGGCCTTGAAGAGCCTGCCCGACGCCGCCGGCGAAGTATGGCCCCAGACCGTCGTCCAGGCTGCGTCTTCCACCGCCTGCGGAACTCCTTCCGCTATGCCGCCCGCACAAGAGGGGGACAAGCTCGCCAAACCACTGAATCCCGTCTGCACCGCAGCGACCCCAGACGCCGCCACCAGCAGCTTTCTCGAGTTCTGCGAGGAATGGGGCGGCACCTATCCGGCGATCGTGCGGGCTCTGGGAGAACGCCGGGGCGGAGCTCACCCCATTTCTCCGCTTCGACACCGAGATCCGCCGCATCATCTGCACCACCAACGCGATTGAGTCCGTGAACGCGAGGATCCGCCAGGCTGTCAAGGCCCGCGGACACTTCCGAACCAGACCGCCGCCCTGAAGCGCATCTACATGTCGATAATGTCGCTCGACCTCACCGGCCGGGGTCAGGCCCGCTGGACCATGCTGGAAAGACCGCCCTGAACGCCTTCGAGGGCCGACCCTCCGCCCGTCGGCAACCTCAACCACCCTCGGTACACCGTTCGATTGACAAACCCCAGAGCCGAAATGCGCGCAGGCTGGGCCAGTTGGAGGAGAGACAGACATTGCGGGGCCCTGGTCTGCTAGCCGCAGAACGTTTCTGTCCACTACCTGTATGGAGTTCAGCTGTGTCTTCTTCCGCTTCTATCCGCCGTGTGTGTTGCCGGGGGGGTGTGGCTGGTCTTCTGGTGCTGGCTGCGGTCGGTGGCTCGGGAGGGGATGGCTCTG
>NZ_JOFX01000215.1 GCF_000719345.1 Streptomyces sp. NRRL F-2664 | reverse complement strand
CTGTCGTGGAACACCTGGCCGCTCTCGCGCCGGGGCTGACCGCGGCCCTGAGATCGGCCGACGCCCGGTACGTCCTGCTGGACGGGACCCCCGCCGAATACGACCGCACCGGCGACGGCCGAGCTGACTACTCGGGCAAGCACAGGCGCCACGCGGTGAACCTGCAGGTCATCACCACGCCGGACGGAACACTGGTCTGGATCCCACCCGCTCTGCCTGGCCGGGCCCACGACCCGACCGCCGCACGCCGACACCGAATCGTCGCGACGTGCGTCCGCCCTGGCACCCCGTCCTCGCGGACCGCGGCTACCAAGGCGCCGGCGACACCGACCTGGCGCATCCTCCGCAAAGCCCGCTGCCACCCCACCAGCCTCACGTCAATCACCAAAGCGATCCTCGCCCTGGAAACCCACCACTGAACAAGCTCAGTGTGTACGAGCTCCGGCATCGGGATCAGGACGGCGGCTTCGCCACCTCCGGCCACCTCGGGCCTGCGCCAGCCCCGCACCTGTGACCAGGAACTCCGGCTCCTCCATCCGCGGCGAACACCCCTCTCGGCGAGGCGACAGACAGCTCAAGCCTTCTACCTCGCCGCGTTCGCCTCGATCTCGCAGCCCGAATCACGCGCCTGCTACGCGCAAACGCCGCGAGGGAAACACCACATCGCCGCCCTCATCGCGCTCGCCCGACGCCGCATCGACGTCCTTTACGCCATGCTCCGATACGGCTCCTCCTACCAACCACCCACACCCACTACGGCTTGACAAAAACCATAGAGGCAACACCTTTTTGGCCCGGGCGGCGGCGTTGGCAGTAGGCGGCTTCGTCCTTCGTTGAGGAGCAGAGAACGAACTCCCTGGTGGGCGCGGACGATGGCGGAGTCGATCTGGACCAGCCAGTCAACGTCGTCGGCCGCGTCGGCGGGGCATGGATCTGCTGCAGTGCTTGGGTGAACACCCCGTCCAGGGCGCAGCGTCGGAAGCGGGCGCGGCGGCAGATGTGTTCGTTCCGTCGGCAGGCGGCCGGTCAGGGAGCGACAAACCCCAAAGCCAGAGCCGCACACCCTGCCTGACCAGCGCTCCTCTCGCCGGAGCCCGCGCCGGTCTCCCAGCCACTGCCATCGCGCAGGCACCGTTTGCCGGCCCGGAGCGGGGCTGTTCGGAGGAGAGACAACGGTCCCTGAGCCTGTTCTCCTGGACGGGAAAGCTGACTGCATTATGTTCCTGCCTCCCCGGAGTCCGTCCGTGCCTTCCTTTCTATCCTCCTATGCTGCTGTGCGCCGTGTCCGCCGGAATGGTGTGGCCGGCCTGCTGGCCCTGGCCGCTGCCGGCACCGTCATCGGGGAGAGCGCGGGTGAGGCGTTCGCCGCTCCCGGCTCCCGCTCCGCAGCCGCAGCGGTGCCGGGTGATCCCGGCACCGTGTCCGGCGTGTTCGCCCCGGGTGAGGAGGCGGGCGGCGCAGTGGACGTGCGGACCGGCCGCTACTCCCTGGAGGTCCCCCTGCTGGTGACGGCGGGGCGTGGTGAGGCGGGGTTTGCGCTGGCTCTGTCGTATGACCAGGAGTTGTCGGGTCTGGGGGTGGACCGGCAGGGCCTGGGCGCGGGCAT
>NZ_JOFX01000214.1 GCF_000719345.1 Streptomyces sp. NRRL F-2664 | reverse complement strand
TCAGCCGCAGTAGGACATGCTGGGACAGGACCACCGTGGCACCTCCGTGTCGAACCGGCATTTCCCTACGGAGAGTTGCACGCAGGCCCGCTCACAGACCGGGAGCGGAAGCCCGGCTGTCACACGCCCCAAGGCGCACGCCCTACCCGTGATCGGCTACACCACTCGGCGGGACGCCATCGTCCGCGCAGATGAGCCGGCGAAGGCCAGTGCCGAGATCCTTGAAGCCGTAGGCCTTGTCCCAGCCGCGGGCCTGCAGCCACGGCTCCGCCAGCGCCTTCCATCTGTCGTCGCCCAGATGCTCCTCAGTCCCGCTGGCCAGCCACTTCTCCTGCCACTTCAGGCGCGGGTGCGTGCTGAGCCAGCCGACTACCGCTGTGACCCCGCGTCGGACGCTCGGCAGCGTCTTGGGACGAACCCCCGCACAGAGCATCTCGACCAGATCCTCGGGAGGCTGCTCGGCCGCCGGCCAGGAAGCGGGGTTCGTGGGGGCGGGGTAGCGAGCCCGGAGTGCAGCCTGGCTCTGAGCACCGATGCCGGGCTCCTCGCGCTGCTCTGGCCAGACTCAGCCCGGTGCCGCGGGCGACAGTCCCACGAGGCCCGGCCGTCTTCACTGGGTCACCCGCCCGAATAGCACGTCCAGGCTCTCGGACGAGTAGCCAGGAGCCGGAGGCGGTGCCTGCCGGGCGGCCGCATGCGCCTCCTGCCGGGCAGGATGGGCCATGACGTTCTCAATGACCTCGTCGCCGGTGGGCGTCATATAGAGCTGAGTGGTCGTCACACTTGCGTGACTCATGACCCACTGGACATCGACGAGCGGGATCTTCGGGTCCCGCGACATCCGGTAGGCCGCGGTGTGCCGCAGGTCATGCAGGGTCCAGTTGGAGCCCAGGTCCGCGTTCACGCGCTCGAACATCCGGTGAGCCGCGTGATAGGTCAGCGGCCTCAGCGGCCGACGCAGGGTCCACCACAGCGGCAGGGATCGCCCCTTCGGCAGCTGACCGCGCAGCTCGGACTGGTAGAGCCGCAGCCAGACGAACGCATCCGGCGATGCGGGCAGCGGCTACACTGCCCCCGTGCCCTTGCGAACCACGCTGATCAGCTGCTGCCCCGGGTCAGCATCGCAGAAGCGGGCCCCCAGCAGCTCAGAGGCACGGGCCCCAGTGGACACCCAAAACGCCACTAGCCTCGCCGTTTCACTTGGGTACGGCCGGCTATGGGGCGGAAACGCGAAAGTGCCTTCCTGAGCTGCAACGATGAACCTTGTTGGGGGGTTCTGTC
>NZ_JOFX01000213.1 GCF_000719345.1 Streptomyces sp. NRRL F-2664 | reverse complement strand
TGTCAATGCTCCCGCAGAATTGAGCACGCTCTGCTCCTTGGGTTCTAACGCTTGTCGCAACACTCCTTGATCATGATGGGTGTGTTGATGGCGAGGGTGGGTCGTAAGCGCAGGCTCGAGGTTGAGGCGGAGTACTGGCGCCTTCTGCAGTCCGGGGTGGGCACAGTCGAGGCCTGTAGGCAGCTCGGGATCGGGCGGAAGACCGGCTACCGGTGGCGGTCGGAGAACGGCGGCCTACCGCCGGAGCGCGTGTCCGAGACCGTGCACTCGGGCCGCTATCTGTCGCTGCTGGAACGCAAGCGCATCGCCACCCTGCGCGAACACGGTCTGGGCATACGCGAGATCGCCGCACGCCTCGACCGCTCGCCCTCGACCGTCAGCCGCGAATTCCGCCGGAACATGCTCGAACACGACCAAGGCCTCTACGACGCCGACCTCGCCCACCACCGCTCCAGACAGCGGGCCGAACGGCCGCGAAGACCGAAGCTGAGGCTCGACGAGGAGCTCCGCGCCGAGGTCCAGGCCAGGCTCGACCTGGAGTGGAGCCCTGAGCAGATCGCCGCCCACTTGCGCGCTCTGTGGCCTGACCGGCCCGAGCGGCACCTGTGCCACGAGACCATCTACCGTGCCCTCTATCAGGGTGCGAAAGGCGTCCTGAGCAGGACACTCACCAAGAAGCTCCGCACCGGCCGGCCGCTGCGCAAGCAGCGCCGCAAGGCCGACCAACGCGCTCCGCGGTTTGCCGTTCCGGCGACACTCATCGACGAGCGGCCTTCCGTCGTCGAGCTCCGCGAACGTGCCGGCGACTGGGAAGGCGACCTGATCACCGGCCGCAGAAACCGCACCGCCATCGCCACGCTCGTGGACCGCCGCACCCGCTTCGTCCGCCTCGTCGCCCTGCCCGACGGCCACGGCGCGGACCAGGTCCACGTGCGCCTCACCGAGGCTCTGAAGGACGTCCCCGACACCGCACGGATGACATTGACCTGGGACCAGGGCGCCGAGATGGCCTGCCACGACCGCCTCGCGCCGCTGTTCCGCGACGGCGTCTTCGTCGCCCACCGCGGCAGCCCCTGGCAACGCGGCACCAACGAGAACACGAACGGCCTGCTCCGCCAGTACCTGCCGAGCCTCAACAACCGGCCCCGCAAGACCTTGGGATGGCGGACCCCAGCCGAGCTATTCGCAGGCGCTCTGACAGCATGAGACCTGCAACGTTGCGACGATCGTGCGAATCCACCTTAGAACCCAAGGAGCACCTGGGGGTCATTCTTACGGGAGCAACGACAACTGCATCAACGTGAAGATCCGCGAGGGCCAAGTCGCCAACCGCCCGGTCTATATGGCCCTCGCGGTCACGGCCGAGGGCCACCGCGACATCCTCGGCTTGTGGGCCGGCGGCGAAGGAGGCGAGGGCGC
>NZ_JOFX01000212.1 GCF_000719345.1 Streptomyces sp. NRRL F-2664 | reverse complement strand
GCCTCCACGCCCACGGCCTGGCGGTTGCCCGCCGACACCGACGGGGCTGCACTCGCCTCACTACGGGCGGCCCGCGCCAGGGCCCGGGAAGTCGCCTGGGTGCAGGCCGCCGAGACCGGCGAGGGCATACCCGCTGTTCAGGCCGGCGCACGAGAGCTTCCCGGCCTGGTTCTGGACCTCGACGCCACGGTGGTCGCCTGCCACTCAATAAAGGAGGCGGCAGCTCCGACCTGCAAGGGCGGCTCCGGCTTCCATCCGCTGCTGTGTTTCCTCGCGGACACCGGCGAGGCCCTGTCGGGGCGGCTGCGGCCCGGGAACGCCGGCGCCAACACTGCCGCCGATCACATCACGGTGCTCGACCAGGCACTCTCGCAGATCCCCGACGCTCACCGGCACGGCACCGGCATCCCTGTCCGCGCCGACAGTGCCGGATCCGCGAAAGCCTTCCTCACCCACGTCCGCGACCTGCGGAAACCAGGAGTACGGACCTTCTTCTCGGTCGGATACGCGGTCACCGAGCCGGCCCGCCGCGCGATCGGGGCCATGCCCGACCGCCTCTGGCATCCCGCTCTGGACCAGGACGGGACGCTGCGTGCCGGAGCCGAGGCCGCCGAGCTGATCGGGATGGCCGACCTGGCCGGCTACCCGGCCGGCACCCCGCATCATCGTGCGCCGGGAACGGCCGCACCCCGGAGCCCGGCTATCCCTGTTCGACCAGGACGAGGGCCTACGGCACCAGGTGTTCCCCACCGACACCCCCTGCTCCGGAGGTGGTTCCACCCGATACCCGGAGGTCCGCCACCGCGGGCACGCCACCGCCGAGGACCACATCCGGTGCGGCAAGACCACCGGCTTCGGCCGTCTCCCCTCCCGCCGCTTCGGCGTCAACGCGGTCTGGCTCGAACTCAGCCTCCAGGCGACCGACCTGCCCGCCTGGACCCGCGCCCTCCTCCTGGACGGCGAACTGGCGAGCGCCGAGCCGAAGAAACTCCGCTGCCGGCTGCTGCACGTCGCCGCCCGCCTCACCCGCGGCCGCCGCCTGCGCTTGCGGATATCGGCGACCCGGCCCCGGAGACACGAACTGACCACGGCCTTCCACCGTCCCGCCGCACTGCCCCCGACCCGCCGGCCGACCGGCCAACCCCCGACCGCCCACGACCCGAAAGACCCTCGAGAACCCGACCACCGCGCCGGGACTCCGCCATGCCCAAACACCGAAACCAGGTCGGCCACCCGACTACAGACGATCAGAAACGCCTCATCGCCCGAACCGAAACATCGAGGCTAGG
>NZ_JOFX01000211.1 GCF_000719345.1 Streptomyces sp. NRRL F-2664 | reverse complement strand
GGCCGCCCCCACGGCCGCCCCGACGGCAGCCCCGACGGCAACGGCCCCCGCCCCCCTCACCACCAAGGGCTGGGACTTCACCAACAAGTCCAGCGTCCCCGTCAAATACGTCGGCTGGACCGGAACCGAAGACACCAGCTACGACGGCTCGCTCTCCTACCCCTCCCCCACCGCCGGCACCATCATCCAGCCCGGCGGAAAAATGCACTTCGAACAGGTCTACAAATTCCTCGAAGACACCAAAGTCGTCCTGGAATTCGACACAGCCGACGGAACCGCCCAAGACGGCAGGATCCAGTTCACCCTCGACGACAACAGCGGCGACCAGACCAGCGCCACCGTCGCAAACACCACCCCCGGCCTGCCCATCGGAGGCCGCGTACTAGGCCCCGACAGCATCCAGATCAACGACGCCGCCGCCCAGCCCGACGCCCCCTACACCGTCACCGTCCACAACAACCTCACCTCCAGCAAAGCCGACATGGCCCTGCAGAGCAGCACCGGCCAGTTCGACGGCAACGGCCCCGCCAACCTCATCCACTACGGACAGAGCGACACCTACTCCGTCCCCTACCACCCCGGCACCGCCCCCCTCTCCTCCGTCACCTACACCGAAGGCGGCAACAACCAGACCACCCCCTTCGGCTTCACCATCACCGACAACGAAGGCTGGATGACCCCCGCCACCACCGGCGGACTCAAAACCCACACCACCAGCACCACCGACGCCGACGGAACCATCCACTACGACGTCACCTACACCGACACCCCATAACACCCCCCCGGGCACCGCTCAAAAAGCCAGCACCCCCGGCAACCACCCCGCCGCAGCCAGACGAGTAAACCCGAAGTACTCGCCAACGGCCCCAAGCGATCAGTGACCGGATGGCTGGCCGCCTGCCGGCTGTACCAGCCACCCCGTCACAGCGAGGATGCAACGACCGGCACGGGGCCAGGACCCCGCCAGAGGCCCTGGCCCCGTACCGCCCGAGATCAAGCCGCCCACCGAGAGCGCCACTGACCCACCCGGCCAACCACCGAACCGGCTTGAACCAACACCCGCCCACCCCGAGACCTGCAGTTGCAGCAGCTGGGCCGCAGAAACACCACACCGTCCCCGGCCACGAAAGCGTCCACCCCTACGCAGACCCAGCCCCCGTTACCCTCTTCGCGGCCCTGCAATAGGACCGCTGGCCTCCTAGCCCGGTATGACTGAGCATTTTCAGAGTGGCCACCGATCGGGTGACGGGGCGAGGGCTGTGAAACGGACGGGGCCCCAGGGCTGTTGAGCAAGGTGTCTACGCTCAACT
>NZ_JOFX01000210.1 GCF_000719345.1 Streptomyces sp. NRRL F-2664 | reverse complement strand
GGCAGATTCCAGGGGTCGTCGCAACACGTGATCACTGACGTGTGGTGGCCAGCAGTTTAGACAGACGCTCGGCTGGGGTTTCCCAGCCGAGCGTTTTTCGTGGCCGACTGTTCAGGGCCTGGGCGACCGTGTCGAGGTCCTCGCGGCTGTGGCGGGAGAGGTCGGTGCCCTTGGGGAAGTACTGCCGCAGCAGGCCGTTCGTGTTCTCGTTCGTGCCTCGCTGCCAAGGGCTCGCGGGGTTGCAGAAGTAGACCGGGACGTTCGTGGCGGCCGTGAACGCGCGGTGGCTGGCCATTTCAGAGCCCTGGTCCCAGGTGATCGAGCGTCGCAGCTGCGGCGGCATCGTGGTCAC
This sequence comes from Streptomyces sp. NRRL F-2664, assembly GCF_000719345.1. Taxonomy (GTDB): domain Bacteria; phylum Actinomycetota; class Actinomycetes; order Streptomycetales; family Streptomycetaceae; genus Streptomyces. The sequence continues at coordinate 959 of NZ_JOFX01000210.1, read as the reverse complement.
GGCGCGGATCAGCCCGTCACGGGTGTGTCCGGCGGTGTAGCCGAGGGGCAGATGGACGAGGACGAGGTAGCGGCTGCTGCGTTCTACGAGCGTGCCGATCGCGGTCTTGTGGTCTTTCCCGATGATGAGGTCGCCCTCCCAGTGGCCGGGAACGGCCCGCTCTGCCGCTTCCTGGGGGCGTTCGGTGATGAGGACCATGTCCCGCACGGCGCGGGGCCGGCGTCTCTTCGCGTCCCGGTGGCTGCGGCGGCGTATGCGGCCCGTTCGCAGGGTGCGGGTGAGTTCGCGGTGCAGTTCGCCGCGGCCGCTGTTGTAGAGGGCTTGGTAGATCGTCTCGTGGACCACCTGCATGTCCGGGCGGTCGGGGAACAGCTTGCGGAGTACGTGGCTGATCTGCTCGGGGCTCCAGCGCCGGGACAGGTGGGCTTGTATGAAGTCCCGCAGTTCGGGATTCTGGCCGATCTTGCCGGGCTTGGGCCGGGGCCGGCGTTCATTGGCGCGGCGTTGGGCCGCGTGCGGGCGGTAGGCCCACAGGCTGCCTCGGACGTGCGACCGGTTGCGGCGTATCTCCCGGCTGACGGTGGAGGGGCTGCGTCCCAGTTCGCGCGCGATCTCACGGACTGAAGCCTTCTCACGCAGTCGATCCGCGATGTGAATGCGGTCCGCCTCCGACAGGTACCGGGACGGCGCTGAGGGCGCTTCCACCGCGCCGAGCGGTGGAAGCGCCCTCTGCTTCCCGTGGGCCTTGCGCCCGTACAGCCATTTTCTGCCGGTGCGAACCGAGATGCCGACGATCTCGCATGCTTCTCGGTTGCTCAGCCCCTGTTTCATGAGCCGGGAGTATGCCTCTCGCTCCCGACTCAGCTTGACGGGGCCCTGGGCCGTCCTCTTCTCCCGGATCTCGAAGTCCATCGCATACCCCCTGAACTGGGGTGTTGCGACGACCACTAGAACCTAGT
>NZ_JOFX01000209.1 GCF_000719345.1 Streptomyces sp. NRRL F-2664 | reverse complement strand
GGATGGCACATGCTCCGCCGCCGCCCGGCCCGCGACTGCGAAACCCTGCCCGCCCGCTCCGAAGCCGTCATCCACATCGCCATGACCGGCCTCATGGCCAGCCGCCCCACAGGCGAAGCCACCATCTCCTGGCGCGACCCGAAGAAGCCCGCCAAATGCCCCATCTGGGATCTTACGTAGACCGCTGATGGACAGTACTTGCGGCCCGCCCCCGGTAGTACGCGGAACGATTCCTACCTGAACACCCTCCGGTGCGCGCCACGAGATTTCCCACCTCCCCTGGCGCGCACCGGGGTGCGCTGGATCGCTTGATGGCCGACGCGGGATGAGTCTGACGCTCAGTATGAGTTGCAGAATGCGAGATCAGTGCCGCAATCGAATTGAGCGCGATTGAGAGGGGGGCGGGTTGGAGGCATCCTCATTAGGGCGGGAGTCGGAAAGGTTAAGAGGGTGTCCATTTTGATGAGTCTCAATCGGAGAAAACCCAGAACGGCTTGTTCTTGAATTTGAGACGGCTTGCTCCGTTCAGATTTTTATGGAGCCCTTCTCGTGCAGATTTCAGGCCTTTTATGAGCTCATCAAGCCCTTGAACGAACTCAACGTTCCAGTAGGCATCGGGGTCGGAAACCCCGCTTCTGGCCTCTTGGGCGGTTTTGAGATAGAAGTCAGACGCCACTAGGGGTGCATGCTCAACCGGGCTCCAGGACGGAGCGCTTATCGTGCTGCCCTCCATTACCTGCTCTGCGTCCGCGGCCATGAGGAGGGCAGCTGCGTTCCGGTACCTAGCGTCATACGTGTTCATCAGCTGGTCCGTAAGGGCGGATGTGTCAAGTTTATAGTCGCCGCTCTGCGCCATGCTGCGGACTCCGTCTACCCACTGAGTGATATCCATGTCGAAAAATCCCAGCTGTCGCTGAATTTCCTCTGCGCCGCCCCTTATTCGCCGCATTCTCTCGTGGGGCTGAATTTCGATTTGGAACATCAGCCAATTTTTTTTCGTTTCCGCCAGGCTTACTCTATCGCCTCCCGAAGTTATCGCTCCTGCCGGCGGCTTATGGCGCCCGCGAACGGCGTCGGTGGCCCGCTGCAAAGCTGCGGCGCGTCGTTCTTTCTGTTTACCGAGCTTGGTCCGGAACTTGAATGGCAGGTTTCCAGTGGGGTCGGTGTGCTCTTGAGGGTTGGCGTTGAAGGCTTGGTATTTGTTGAGGGGTGTGGGGTGGGGGTCGCGGGTGGTGAAGCGGCCGGTTTCGGGGTGGTAGGGGCGGGGGGGGGTGTAGTGGGTGCCGTTTTCGGTGTTGGTGTATTCGCCGCCGAAGCGGAAGGGGTTGGCGGCGGGG
>NZ_JOFX01000208.1 GCF_000719345.1 Streptomyces sp. NRRL F-2664 | reverse complement strand
ACGGCACCGACTACACCCCCGCCCGCCTCTACCACCGCGAAACCGGCCGCTTCACCACCCGCGACCCCCACCCCACACCCCTCAACAAATACCAAGCCTACGCAGCCAACCCCATCGAAAACACCGACCCCACCGGAAACCTCAGCATTCGGTTCCGTACGAAGCTCACCAAACAACATGAAAGGAATGTGCGCCTGAAAGATGCGGCCATAAAGGCCTCCAGCGAAAGAATGCGGGGCGCAGAAAACGCACTCGCCCAGGAGATGGAATCTGGAACTAATAAAATGCGAGGATTCCTCAAGGCGAGACGCGCAATGAAAACCCTCTATTCTTCAGTGGCGCCCATGCCTGAATCCGCAGTCGAATTCGCGTTCGGCCTGCGCCAAACGGGGATGTCCGCAACGAATGCTCTCAATTCGGTGATGCGCCAGGCCATTCCAGTCAATGGCTGCCAAGCTTTTGTTGCATCCTGCCTGAAGACCTTCGGCGAAGGGGAACTGTCCATACCTGCTGAGCGGGTAGATTTCTCGCCCAAGGACACCGCCTGGCCCGTAGTTGCGCGCGGGACGATTGACCAGATAGGCGGCTTCCTTAAAGGCCGGAAGGCACGAAAGGGTCGGATCTACCTACTGGAGATGCATATCAAGAGCAAAGAAGGGAGGGAATGGGGGAATGGAATTATTGTATTCATCGGGTCGCGGAATGGGGAGCCGATCATAAAACAAAATGACAATGGACGGTATCAAGACTTCAACTTCGGCAAAGACTACACAGGGATGGCCGTCCGGTACTGGCTGGTCGATACCGGCGTAGACAAGCTTGCAAATTCGAAGCTGGACCAGATTTTGATTGAATCATTGGCGGAAAAAGCCGAGATCGATCCTTTTTCATCCTGAATAGTTGCAGGTCAGTCCCCCGTCCCTTCGGGTGCGCCTGCCGGCGTGAAAACATGGGAGTTGGCGCTTGCCCGCCGATGCCGGTCGCTCCTTGGGGCGTTGAGTCCGTAGGTCAGTGAGCTTGTTCGAGTTGGCCACTGATCGGGTGATGGCGGGGTGGCGTAACAGGCGGGGCCCTCGGGCTGCTGAGCGGGATGTCTGACGTCCACAGCTCTTCAACTCGGGGCCTCGTCGGTTCCTTATCCTGCCGTACTCGATGTCCCGCATGCTCTGGCGGAGTGGGCCACGATGCTGATCGTTACCCGCGAGGTGGCCGGAGGTGCAGGCTGTCGGCGTCCCAGCGTGCTCTGGCCACCTGGCCGGTCCCGCACCGGGACTGACCGCAGCCCTGCGATCGGCCGACGCCCGGCATGTCCTCCCGGACGGGACCCCCGCCGCGTGTGACCGGACCGTGACGGGCGGGCGGACTACTCGGGCAACCACAGGCGGCACGGGATGAACCTGCAGGCCATCACCACGCCGGACGGAACACTGGTCTGGATCCCACCCGCCCTGCCCGGCCGGATCCACGACCTGACCGCTGCCCGCCGGCACCGCATCCCCTCCACCTGCACCCGCCTCGGCATTCCCGTCCTCGCGGACCGGGGCTGCCAGGGCCCCGGCGGCATTGCAGCCGCTCCCCACCGGCGCCCGGGAAGGACCTCACCCTCAAACAGAAGTGCGCCAACCGGGCCCACCCCCGCCCCCGACGGCCAGTCGAGAGAGCCATCGCCGAGACCAAGACCTGGCGCATCCTCCGCAAAGCCCGCTGCCACCCCACCAGACTCACGTCAATCACCAAA
>NZ_JOFX01000207.1 GCF_000719345.1 Streptomyces sp. NRRL F-2664 | reverse complement strand
AGCCGGGGCAGTACCTGTTCGCACAGCAGGTGCAGGCTCCGCCAGCCCTCGTCCAGCGGCATCCCGCCGCACAGCGGGTGCAGCACCAGGTTCCCCGCCCCGTCGGCGGCCCGGCCGTACGCGACCGCCTCGTCCGGGGCGAGGACCCGGTAGACGCCCTCCTCCCGCAGCTCCGCCACCGAACGCGCGGCCGACCGTACGCACAGCGGCTGGTCAGGCTGGTGTGACGTTCTGTAGCGGGCTGGATGGGGTGTGGCGGGGCTGGGACACGGCCCTTCGGGGTGGATGCACACTGTTGAGAGAGGAGCGCGCAGCGCGACCGGCCGACGGCCCCGCAGGGCCCCAACCCGGATCCGGCACTGGACAGCCTGTCACCCCCTACGAAGCAGCTAGCATGAAGACCTGATACTCAGTCAGGGTCCCGCTCTCCCAACAGGCAGTCGGCCCACTGCCGAGGAGCTGCGTGGCATGCCTCCGCCCTGAGCACCAGGAGAGCCCGGCTGGAAGGGGGTCTGAACTGCCCGCTGACCTGTGGCGGGCAGGGTGTCACTGTCGCATGCGGCGTTCGCCGTTGTGGTGTCGGCCTGTCGGCGCACCAGCGCGCGCACGGCGCGCAGGACCACCGAGACCGCGGCCGCCGTTGCCGACTCCCGGGCCGAGGGTGAGCACGAGGCCGGCGGGCCGGTGCTCTGCGGCGAGCTGGCGACGGCGTGGGCCGGGGCGGCCCGCTGCTCGGTGTGGATCGGCTCGTCCAGGGGGGCCAGGAGCAGGTTGTCCTCGAGCAAGAGGCGGCTGCGTATTCTCCGTGCGTGAGGGGAACCTGGCCGGCTCGCCCGGGGAACTGCCCTCGCGGGTGCGGAGGAGGACTCTTCGATCTCGTCCTTGGTCGGCTGCCCGCACAGCAGGGCAGGACCGTCGCCAGCGCAGGCGTGGACGGGCCGCTGCTGGACGCGGCCGAGGGGGAGCTGCACGGGCGGGGCGGCGACGTCGACGGGGCGCAGGTGCGGAATCGATCCGTGCAGGAGCGCCGACTGCATGGGTGGGGCCGGCCAGCAGGTCGAGGACGTGCGGGCCGTAGCGGGCGGGGCGGGCAGACCGTCGTTGGAAGCCCGCTTGAGCAGTCCGACGGCACTCGCCGCGCTGATGGCGCGGACCGCGGGCGGCGGATCCGCCCCCGGGCAGAGGCAGGGGACCGGCGCCGGGTCCTGGAAGCCAGATCAAGACGCTGGAGGCCCACCTTCTTCACCCGGTCCTGATCTAATGGCGGTGCAAGACGGCGACGGAGGATCGGGGGACGTCTGGTCCTGACCCGGAGCTCGACTCCTACTTCATTGAGGCTGTGCGCAACCGGCCCTC
>NZ_JOFX01000206.1 GCF_000719345.1 Streptomyces sp. NRRL F-2664 | reverse complement strand
CACCGACTACACCCCCGCACGCCTCTACCACCCCGAAACCGGCCGCTTCACCACCCGCGACCCCCACCCCACACCCCTCAACAAATACCAAGCCTTCAACACCGAACCTGTTAATGGAATCGATCCCACAGGGAACGGAACTATAGGCGTTACGGGTAGATCCAAAAGAGGCGCAAACTTACATGAAGACCGATTGCGGCAGGAAATTGACGCCGGCTACGAGACGACCCCCTCAGAACCGTCCGAATTGCAGACATCGAGATTCCCGATTGCCGAACATGTAGCCATCGAGCGCAAGATGGGACGGGATGAGGTAAAGGGAGCCACCCTAAAGGAAGCGAGAAGGAAGGGGTTTAGATTCGCAAATGGGAAATATACGGTCCCAATATTCGCCGACCTCCAGCAGCGAGAATACATTAGCACGCAAAACCTGAAAAATCGCGGATTCTTTCACGGGTCGGACGTATCGAAGGTCAAAAGGATCGAAAAGGAGGGCCTGCGGCCCGGGCGTCACCACGGCCCGGGAGAGGGAATCTATCTGGCGAAAAGCCCCGAAGTTGCACTTCGTCACGCCAACCATAATCCGCAAGGCGTGCTCATGGCCGCATACACCGGGATAAAACCTATCCTCAAAGTCAGAACAAGGGCTAATGGGAGCGACTTGCGCATCGAGACCCTCTATACCACCAGCAGGCTGACAAATGAGTACGGCTTCCTCCCGGAAGATCCGGAAGAGTGGGCCCGGGGTAATGGCTATGGCGGTATTTACTGCAAGGACTTGGGAGAGCTTTTGGTATTCGACGAGGCCGATGTGATGCTGATTAAAGACTAGCGGCTCGTACGCAATAGTCGCTTTGCGTTCACCGGGATCCATCCGGCGCAGTCTCGCTCAAGTTGGGCACATGGGGCACCTGCCGTCGGAGGGCGATGTGAACGGGCTCGTCCGGGTTCAGGACGAGGTCAAGCACGTCGGCTACGTCCGCGGGCAGCTGTCAGTCATGCCGCCACCGTAGCTGACCAGCAGCTTTGGGCTTCGACCAATTTCGGGTCGGTCGACCCGACGCTCACCGGTCCAGAGCCAGGTCGGTGCCGGCGAGGCAGCCGTCGACGACCTCCGGCCGGTACTGCAGCATCTTCAGTTTGCGCTTCACGGCGCGGGTGATCTGGCCGAGGTCGGCCGCGGCGAGGTTGCCGATGTCACGCTTGACCAGCGACCAGACGCCCTCGGTCGGGTTGAGGTCCGGGGCATAGGTGGGGCTGGAACACGGAGCGTTTTCAGCGGTGAGTCTCCAGGGTGAGGATGGCTCTGGCGATTGACGTGAGTCTGCTGGGGCTGAGGCGGGCTTTGCGGAGGATGCGCCAGGTC
>NZ_JOFX01000205.1 GCF_000719345.1 Streptomyces sp. NRRL F-2664 | reverse complement strand
GACACCGCGACGGCCTTGCCCTTGGCCGTGGCCCGGACCTCGACGCCCTTGATGCTCGTACCGGCGACCGCCTCCAGCGGCTTCGAGCCGTCCGGGCGGGCGAGCAGGTCGGCGACCGGCGCCGTCACCGTGCCCGCGAAGTCCACGCTGAGCCGGGTCGTGGTGTCGTAGGCCGTGGCCCGCAGGGTGAAGGTGCCTGCGGTGGCTCCGGCCTTCAGGCCGGGAGCGGCGGCGATGCCGTCGGCGCCCGTCTTGACCACCAGCGACTTCGCCGTCCCGAAGAGGGTGCCGGTGGCGTCCTCCTCGACCACGAAGACCACGTCCCGGTTCGCGGCGGGCTTGCCGTCGCTGAGGAGCAGCTTGACCCGCGGGACCGTGGTGAAGGCGGCGCCCGCCTCGGCGGTGAGGCCCGGCCCGTCGAGCACCGTCAGGTGCTGCAGGTGCGGGGCCGGCTTCTCCGGAGTGGGAGTCGGGGTCGGCGTGGGCGTGGGCGTCGGGGTGGGCGTGGGCTTCGGGGTGGGCGTCGGCGTCGGCTTGGGGGTCGGCGTCGGCGTGATCGGGTTCTGCGGCCGCGGCGTGGGCAGGGTGCCCGGCTGCGCCGGCGGGTAGTTCCCGGCGGGCGGGTTGGCCACCTCGGTGGCGCCCTGCTGGTACTGGCGCATGTAGCCGAGCACGGTGTTCACGTACTCGCGGGAGTTGTTGTAGCTGAGGATGGCCCTGTCGAGCTGGGCCTCCACGGACAGGTTCCGGCCCCCCGCGCACAGGTAGAGGCCGGCGCCGAGCGCTGCGTCGTAGATGTTGTTGGGGTCGCGCTTGGCGTCGCCGTTGCCGTCGGCACCCCACGTGGCCCAGGTCGAGGGGATGAACTGCATCGGGCCGACGGCGCGGTCGTAGACCACGTCCGCGTCGAACTCGCCCCGGTCGGTGTCGCGGATCTCGGCGAAGCCGTTGCCGTCGAGGCGCGGGCCGCGGATCGGCTTCTCGGTGTAGCCGTCGGCCTTCAGGCCGTAGCCGGACGCGTGGACGGACTCGACCCGGCCGATGCCCGCGAGCAGCTGCCAGGGCAGCTTGCAGTTGGGGAGCGCGGCCGCCACGGCCACCTCGGCACGGTTGTAGGCGTCGAGGGCGGTCGCGGGTATCCCGCTCGCGCCCTCCTGCGCGCCCGTGCCCGTCCCCGCGGCGGGCGGCGGGTCGGCGACGATGTCCGGCAGGTCGAGCCGGGCATCACCGCGATCGGTGGCCTGCGGACTGTCCGGGGTCGGTTCGGACTCTCCCGCGTCCGCGGTCGACGGAGTGGACACGACCGCGGCAGTGGTCAGGCTGGCCGCGAGCGCGGCCGTACACAGGACCTTGCGCGAGGTGTTGACGATGTGGCGGTGAAGCGGCTTCACAGTGCGGCGATCCCC
>NZ_JOFX01000204.1 GCF_000719345.1 Streptomyces sp. NRRL F-2664 | reverse complement strand
CTGGCCGCTCTCGCGCCGGGGCTGACCGCGGCCCTGAGATCGGCCGACGCCCGGTACGTCCTGCTGGACGGGACCCCCGCCGAATGCGACCGCACCGGCTACGGCCGAGCTGACTACTCGGGCAAGCACAGGCGCCACGGGGCCTGGCCGGGCCCACGACCCGACCGCCGCACGCCGACACCGAATCGTCGCGACGTGCGTCCGCCCTGGCATCCCCGTCCTCGCGGACCGCGGCTACCAGGGCGTCGGCGACACCGCCGCCGTTCCCCAACCTGGCGCATCCTCCGCAAAGCCCGCTGCCACCCCACCAGCCTCACGTCAATCACCAAAGCGATCCTCGCCCTGGAAACCCACCACTGAACAAGCTCACTGATGCACTGCCCAACCGGCCCAGGGCGTGTCGGCTAGTTGGTCGTCCGATGTCGCTTGCGACGTCAGCCGATTAGCTGTTCTCATGCAGTCCTGAAGAAAATAAAGTAGAAGCACGTTCGAGATTTCACCGAAAATCTTTCATAATTCCCTTAAGGAAGTGATTCCAATGCGTCGCAATGTCAAGATTACGCTTGTCGGCACCTTGGCCGCATCTGCAATTCTCGGTTTTGGCGGCGCCGCCCTCGCGGCGGAGGGTCCGGGCACTCTGGCTCAGCCTCATTCTACCCAGGCTTCTGCGCAGAAAATTGCAGTCGGTTTCGGAGGAGCGCCGTTGTATGCCGAGAAGGACATGTCTTCTCGGACTGGTGCCATTCTGGGAGCGGGCACCTATGAAGTCACGGGAACTGATGGTGGCGCCTGGTATAAGGTTGCCCAGGGCTGGGTCAATGTCACGTCCGGTCAGGTCGCGGTAATCGGCTAGGCTAAGACTCCGGGCCTCGTCTATGGATTGAGCGGGGCAGGGATCCCTTTCCTGCTTCAGTCTTAATCATCGCTTGTGACGGTCCGGCCCTGATCGCTGCGAGCATCTCCGATGTTATACAGCCCGCCACATGGGCAGAAGATTCCTTAGCGCATCGCGACCGAACGGGAAGGCACATCGTCTCGTGGCTGATGGGCCTATGGAATCTTCGATTTTCCGTAACGGTCCGTCGGTTCGTCTGGCGGGCCGTTTCGCCTTGTTGGTCGGAACGGCAGGCTGATGACCTGACTGCGCCGGGTGGCCCCGGGTTCAGGCTCTGGGGTGGTGTCGTTGCACGGGTGGGAACGTGCTGGTCAGCCGAAGTTCGGTAGCGCTTCGAGCCGTCGCGAGGGCGTCGGAAACACGTCGTTTTCAGGGCCAGTGGTGTGCGAACCTGAGGTGCCGACGGTGGGCGGCGGCGGAGAACATCCCGAAACGGAGGCAAGGGGCTCCTGTGTGTCCCCGACGTTTCCGGGCAGACGCCGTAGGATTTCCCTGAACAGGAAACGAAGAAGTAGGGCACCGTCCGGATAGTGCACAGCGGAGTTTCGGGAAAGCTGTTTAGACGGCACTGAGCTCCTGCCGGCCTGCCGGTTGAGCCGGGCCGTTGGGCCTACGGACAGGTGAGGCCCTGCCAGGTGGGTTTTCGACCAAGAGATCCGTCTCCACCAGGGCTTCGTGTGCCTTTCTACCCGTGAGCGTTTTCAGCGGTGAGTCTCCAGGGTGAGGATGGCTCTGGCGATTGACGTGAGTCTGCTGGGGCTGAGGCGGGCTTTGCGGAGGATGCGCCAGG
>NZ_JOFX01000203.1 GCF_000719345.1 Streptomyces sp. NRRL F-2664 | reverse complement strand
CGCTTCCTAATGTTGTTGTCAAGCGGTTGCGGCCACAGGGGGTGTGACCTCGTAGCACCGTCGGTCACGGATCAGGGCCCACAGGACGTTGACGCGTCGGCGGGCGAGGGCGAGTACGGCCTGGACGTGTTTCTTGCCTTCGCCGCGTTTCCTGTCGTAGAACTTCCGCGAGTTCGGGTCGCAACGGACGCTGACGAGCGCGGAGGTATAGAAAACGCGTTGCAAGCGCCGGTGGTAAGCCACGGGCCGGTGGAGGTTGCCGCTGACCTTGGCGGAGTCCCGTGGCGCAGGGGCGACGCCAGCGAATGCCGCCAGGGCGTCCGGGGAGGTGAACTCGTCCAGGCCGCCGCCGACAGCGGCGAGGAACTCGGCACCAAGGGTCGGGCCGATACCGGGCACGCTCTGGACTATTTCGGCGAGTTCGTGCTCGCGAAACCGGCCCTCGATGAGCTTGTCGATCTCGGCGATGTGCTCGTTGAGGGTCATCACCTCCTCGGCCAGGGTGTGGACCAGCTTCGCGATGGTCTTCTCCCCGGGAATGGCGGTGTACTGGCGCCCGGCAGCCTCAACCGCCGCTTCGGCAAGGGTTCTTGCATTGCGGACGCTGCGGTTGGCCAGCCACTTGGTTAGCCGTGTGACGCCGGCGCGGCGGATCGCGGCCGGGGTCTGGAACCCGGTCAGGAGCTTGAGCGGGCCAAGGTTGGTGACGTCCAGAGCCCTCTCCAGAGCCGGGAACATGCTCAGCAGGGTGCCCCGCAGCCGGTTCACCGAGCGGGTGCGGTCCTCGACCAAGTCGGACCGGCGCCCGGTCAGCAGCTTCAGCTCGATGGCGGCTTCGTCACCGGGGCGGATGGGCCTCAGGTCGCGGCGCATTCTGGCCTGGTCAGCGATCACGTAGGCGTCGCGAGCATCGGTCTTTCCCTCGCCGCGGTAGCCGTCGGAGGCGCGGTTCACGAGCCGGCCGGGGAGATAGAGGACCTCCTGGCCGTGGCTGACCAGCAGGGCCAGCAGCAGCGCGGGCTCGCCGCCGGTCATGTCGATCGCCCAGGTCACCTGCCGGCCGTCCGCCAGGTCGAGGACGTCACCGATCAGTTTGAGCAGCTCGGGCTCGTCGTTGGTGACCCGCCGCGACAGCAGCGTCTTGCCGTCCGAGTCCAGGGCAAGGCCGTGATGATGCCCCTTGCCGCTGTCGATCCCCGCCCATATCCGGCTCATCGTGCTCCTGACGTGCGTGTTCGTTCAGTTCGTACCACGGACGACTTCGCCGGCATTGCTCTACTCAGCGACTTGTTCGCACTTCCTAATCGGCGGCCGAGTCGTCGTGGGGCACCGGGCGGCGAAGCGACGTAAGCCACAAAGCGGCAGCAGCCTGATAGCCACACCCGATACCCCTGGGCGTCCCCACCCTACGAATGGGAGGACCAACCCGTCCAAAAAGGTAGAGC
>NZ_JOFX01000202.1 GCF_000719345.1 Streptomyces sp. NRRL F-2664 | reverse complement strand
CTTGTCCTACCTTCCAGACGTGGGCCTGAGGCGGTCATTCGTAAGATCGTCGGACCCCAGGGGCTCTGGGTATGGCTGTGAGCTTGTCGCCGTTGGATGGCTCAAATGACTTGGCCGCCCGGAGCCCCGCGACGACTCGACCGCTAATTGGGATATGCGATTCGATCGCTGTGTAGGACAACGTCGGCGAGGTCGTCTGCGGGATTGCTGTTGGACGACGAGCTGGCGGAGGTGACCGTGCCCCAGATCTGGGCCGGCGTGGACATCGGCAAGGAACATCACCACTGCGTGGTGATCGACGCGGAAGGCGAACGCCTGCTGTCACGGCGTGTCCTCAACGACGAGACAGAGCTGCTCAAGCTGATCAGCGACGTACTCGCTCTCTCCGAGGATGTGCTCTGGGCGGTCGACATCAACCACGGCGGGGCCGCCCTGCTGATCGGTCTCCTGCTCGGCCATGACCAGCCGATGGTCTACCTCACCGGCCTGGCCGTTCACCAGGCATCGGCCGCCTACCGAGGCCAGGGCAAGACGGACGCCAAGGACGCCTTCGTCATCGCCGACCAGGCCCGCATGCGCAAGGACCTCGGCGCACTCCGGCCAGGCGACGAGATAGCAGTCGACCTCAAGATCCTGGTCAGGCGCCGCACGGATCTCGTCAACGACCGGACCCGACAGATCAACCGACTCCGGGAACAACTCCTCGAAATCTTTCCGGCGTTGGAGCGGACGCTGAGCCTGACGAACAAGGGGCCGGTCATGCTGCTGACCGGCTACCAGACCCCGGCCGCGATCCGCCGCGCCGGTGCCAAGCGGATCGAGGCCTGGTTGAAGAACCGCAAGGCCCGCGGCGCCGACACCATCGCCCAGGCCGTCGTCGAGGCGGCCCAGGCCCAGCACACCGCGTTGCCCGGCGAGAAACTAGCGGCCTCGATGGTGGCCCGCCTCGCGAAGGGGGTGATGGCCCTCGAAGAGGAAATTGCCGAACTCGACGCACTCATCGAGGCCCGGTTTCACGAGCACTCGCATGCAGAGGTGATCCAGAGCATGCCCGGTATGGGTGCCATGCTCGGGGCCACATTCATCGCCGCCACCGGCGGGGACATGGAAGCCTTCGGCACCGCTGACCGCCTCGCCGCGTTTGCCGGCCTGTCCCCGGTGCCACGCGACTCCGGCCGCGTCAGTGGCAACATGCGCCGGCCCCGCCGCTACCACCGCGGCCTTCTGCGAGCCTTCTACCTATCCGCCATGGCCAGCCTGCGATCGTGCCCAGCGTCACGCACGTACTACGAACGCAAGCGAGCTGAGGGGAAAGGACACAAGCAGGCAGTGCTGTCTCTGGCACGACGTCGAGCCAATGTTCTATGGGCAATGATCCGCGACGGGGCGTGCTATCAAGCCTCACCGACCGTCACCGTGGCGGCTTGACTTCCTGATTGGGAAGTC
>NZ_JOFX01000201.1 GCF_000719345.1 Streptomyces sp. NRRL F-2664 | reverse complement strand
GAGCTCGGCGGCTCCGGGCGTGGTGAGAGGTGACCCCTGTGGGCGGCTGGGACCACAAACCCCAGCGATCTGATCATCGGACTGGATGCGGTGGTCGTGTTCGTGGTGCTGGACGGTCCCGGAGGCCGGCTCTTGACCAGGGGATCCGGCCCCAGGGGGTGTGTACGGCTTCTCCGGAACCGACCAGCACCACGAGTGATGCGGGGCCCGCAGTCTCTTTCAGGGCCCCGATGGGCCGGGGCGGGCCTGGCGGTGCCCCGCATCACTGCCCATCAGAGTGGGCCGCCAGGAGTTCCCCGATCCGGGCAGCGAGGAGATTTCACTGGTCAAGAACGGACTGGAGTGAACTGGCGAGGCTGGGGACGATTAGCGCAGCTGCTTCGGTGCCCGGGGCGGCGACGGTCTGGTCGTCGAGTACAGTGAAGATGTCACCAGCGCCGTCACAGCGTGGAGCGGCTCTGCACCATCCTCGGCCTTTCTCGCCCAGGCTTCTGCTACTGGCGTCGCACCGCATCTGCGAGAACCGCTCGCCAGGCTGTTGCAGCTGGGATCGCGGCCCGGATACGCAAGGTCCGCCAGGACTCCGACGGCACTTTCGGAGCCCCCGGGACCACCGCGGGGCTCCGCGAGGAGGGAGGCCCGGCGGTCAGCCACAAGAGCGTCGCCAGGACCATGCGGACCACCGGGCTCCGGGGAGTCCGGTTGCGCCGCCGGTACCGCACCACCGCAGCGGACCAGACCGCAGCGAGGGCGCCAGACCTGACCGGCCGTGACTCCACCGCGACCGCAGCCAACAGAAAGTACGTCGGCGACATCACATACCTGCCGGTCAGCGGCACGAAGCCTCTCTACCCGCGACCGTCACCGACCTCGCCCCATGCCGACCCGCCGGGTGGGCGATCGCTGGCCACATGGGAACAGAACTCGTCATCGACGCCCTGGCGGCCGCAGAGCGGACCCGCCGAAACCTGGCCAGAGCGATCATGCACACGGACCGCGGATCTCAATCTCGACCAGGGCCTTCGCGGAACGCTGCAGGTCGGCAGGCGTCCGGCAGAGCATAGGCGCAATCGGCCCCAGCGCCGACAACGCCGCAGCGGAAAGCTTCAACGCCGCCTTCAAGAGGCAGACACCCAAAGGCCGCGAGCCTGGCCGAGCGAGCGTGAAGCCAGACTCGACGCCTTCCGCCGGCTAACCCGCTACGACACCCGCCGCCGGCACTCCCTTCCCGGACAGCTATCCCCGATCGCCTACGAGAACGCCCTCCGACCAACAACTACCCTGACCCAAGCCGCATAGACGTGTTCAACAGCCGGAGGCAAGGCCCCCACCGCTGTCGCGCACCTGCTTGTGCCGGGTTAGAAAGGGTTCAGCGGGTCAGGCCGGCCTTGGAGGAGCAGACAGGCCAGGCCTTGGGGCCCTGTACCTTCAGTACCTTCTCGGCAATGGCGATCTGCTGCGCCTTGGT
>NZ_JOFX01000200.1 GCF_000719345.1 Streptomyces sp. NRRL F-2664 | reverse complement strand
TGCGTCCGGGGCCGTCACCACCGAAGGTTCACCCCATGCCGCCGGTGCTTGCCCGAGTAGTGCGCGCGTCCGTCGCCGGACCGGCCACACTCGGCGGGGATCCCGTCCAGGAGGGCATACCGGGCGTCGGCCGTTCTCAGGGCCGCGGTCAGTCCCGGTGCCTTGGCCGCCAGGTGTTGCACGACAGCGTGAACATGGGCGCGGGCGGTTCCCAGGGCGATACCGAATCCGGCCGCGAGCCGGTCTCAGGGTGTCGTTCTTGCGTAATGCACCGGTGCGACCAGGGCCCGCTGAGACGGCGGCAGCTTGCACTTCCGCTCCCCCTCCCGGGTGACGATCAGCATCGTCACCCACTCCACGAGGGCGTGCAGGACATCGAGTTATCCGACAGCCCAGGACGTCCCAACCGAGCCACGAAACCCCTTCCACCAGCAGACCAACACCAAGATCTTCAGGCGGTGCGCTGACGGGTTGAACCCACCGTCGCACGCTTGGGGACCGCCACGTCCTCCCGCAGCCTGCGGTTCTCCCGCCGCAGCGCGGCAAGCTCCTCGCGTTCACTGCTGGTCAGGCCCTCACGCTCACCCGCGTCGACCTGGGCCTGGCGGACCCAGTCCCGCACCGCCGTCCCGGTCAGATCGAAGTCCGTGGCGACCTGGCCGACCGAGCGGTCACACGCCGGCACAGTTCGACGATCTCTGCGGTGAACCCTTGCATGAACGAGCGGCGAGGACGCGGCTGCCTCTTCTTCCCCATGCTCTCCATGATGAACATCATCCTTCCGGGGGCTAAAACCCCTGATTGTCACCGGTTGGCAAGCGAGACAGCTCAAATCGGGTGAGAGTTAGTTGCCAGGCCGCTCTAGATTCCGCCCCCCCCGATCAAGCTCGCCCGGCATGTCAAGATATGGCGTTCGAGTAGACCATGGATTCAAGAACTGCGGGTCCCGCATCGTAAATCTTACTTCAGGCACCCTTTGGATCGAGCGCGGGAGGCGCGTGTCAACCCTCATATTGATCAGCGGCTCAGACCCGGCTTGATTGCTCAACACTTTGTGACCTAATGCTAGTTGTTCCTCCTCCGGGGATCGGGCCGTCTGTAAAAGCATGGACAAGCGCAATGGCTCATCCGATACAGGCACGGACTGCACCTGTGCAGAGAGACGTGATTTCTGCGGCGTACTGCCGTATACCTGGATTGGAGCCGTACGGTCTTTCTTTGGCGGGGAAGGTAGGCTCTGAACTGAGGCTTGTGGATCATGCAGCGTTGTGCGGTGCCGGATTACTTGAGCAGGAGGGCGTCGGGAGTTAAGTTGCTTTGCTGGGCCCTCCTCAGGATCTGGATTCTCCTGGCGGGCGCGATACTTGAGTTTGAGCTGTAGGTTTCCAGTGGGGTCGGTGTGTTCTATGGGGTTGGCTGCGAAGGCTTGGTATTTGTTGAGGGGTGTGGGGTGGGGGTCGCGGGTGGTGAAGCGGCCGGTTTCGGGGTGGTAGAGGCGTGCGGGG
>NZ_JOFX01000199.1 GCF_000719345.1 Streptomyces sp. NRRL F-2664 | reverse complement strand
CAACCCCTTCCGCTTCGGCGGCGAATACACCAACACCGAAAACGGCACCGACTACACCCCCGCACGCCTCTACCACCCCAAAACCGGCCGCTTCACCACCCGCGACCCCCACCCCACACCCCTCAACAAATACCAAGCCTACGCAGCCAACCCCATAGAACACACCGACCCCACCGGAAACATCCAGCGCCGTATAAGGCACCATGACCCCGTCGACGACCAGCGCCAGCACGCCGATCAGAAGGAGGCGACTACCGGAACGGCAGTCGCCCATGAAAGCGCGGCGGAAAATCCGGCACCCCTGCAGCCTTCTATCGATCAGTTACTAACTGACAACAGGAGTAGGATGCAAAAAAAACGCGTCGAGTCTCAGTACGAGGCGATTGCCCACGTAAGGAGCTTCTTGTTCGCGACCGAAATTGAGGCAAATTCCCTGCATAATATATACAACTCAATCCGGAAGCAAGTCCTAGAAAATCTAAAAAACGGCTTAAAGGGAACCTGCAGGACTGACACGTGTGCGGCTTTAGCTGCCATCCAAAGCGGAAAGATTGTACTGCCTGCGGGCAAGGCGTCATGGAGTGGGGGTACAAAAACGCTGGGGGCGCTGGAGCTTGCCGAGATGGATAATATACGAGATGTAATGGTTTTTGCGCGCGAAAAATTTTACGCGACAGGCGGCAGGGACTTCATGGTACACATGCGCCGCCCTGGCGCCCACGTTACCCCCTTGACCTTCCGGTTTGATGCGTACGGCAATCGGACAGACGACGCGGGCCTGGCACGCGGATTCCTGGTTGACCCCTCCCTAGGTGTAATGATCAGAATCGCACATGACGCCAGCGAGTTGATAAATTTCACGAACAGCAATCAGGGGAAATATGCGAAGTTCTCCAGAATGGCCTTGTATCTGGCGCCAGATATCGCCGAGTGAGTTTCGTTCTGAACCACGCGGCCATGGCTGCGCCGGCACGCGAAAAGGTACCTCTACGGTGCTCGCCAAGCCGTTGCGTTGCTGGTGTGGGTGGTTGGTAGAAGGTGCCGTCTCGGAGCATGGTGAAGAGGACGTCGATATGGCGTCGGGCGAGTGCGATGAGGGCGGCGACGTGGTGCTTTCCCTCGCGGCGTTTGCGGTCGTAGTAGGCGCGTGACTCGGGTTGGGAGAGCGAGGCGAACGCGGCGAGGTAGAAGGCTCTCTTGAGCAGTTTGCTGCCTCGTCGGCAGGGGTGTTCGCCGCGGATGGTGGAGCCTGAGCTCCGGGTCGCGGCTGCGAGGCCGGCGTAGGCGGCGAGGTGGCTGGAGGTGGCGAAGCCGCTACCGTCGCCGACGTCGATGAGGATGCGCGCCGCGGTCCTGGTCCGGATGCCGGGCATTGAGACATCCGATCGGTCTATGGCCTCAAGCCGGGACTGGCGGTGGGGTGGGGAAGTCCGTGTTCTCGTCGTAGTTCTGGCGTGTGATGAGGCAGTGGTGGAGCTGGCCGAGGAGCCGGTTGAAGAGGTTGCGCAAGGCCGCTGTGTGCCGGTCCCCGATACTCCGGCGGCGATCATAGTGGCGGCGGGCT
>NZ_JOFX01000198.1 GCF_000719345.1 Streptomyces sp. NRRL F-2664 | reverse complement strand
CCATCCCCCACACAGCCACCCACCAGCCCAACCCCCCTCATGCAAACAGCCGGCCTGGGTGTCAATGGCCTGTCGATCTTCCCCGCGAGCGGCCAGATAGTTGACGCGCTGGCGGCCGCTAAGTCCTCCCAACGGCGGCCGGATCCCTGCTGCTGGTGGGCGGGTCAGCGCAAGGGATCACCCCCTGACCGCTGATGGCTTGGTTGAGCCGGAAGGAATCACCCTGGGTGACCACGACGTGAGCGTGGTGCAGGAGGGGGCTGTAAAAGAATCCAAGGTGGACGCCGCGTCGGCAGACGTGGATGACCGGTTCCTGAACGAGCTCGTGGCCCGCGCTCAGGCCGAGGGCCTGCAGCTGACGGGCGAGGGCGGTCTGCTCCAGCACCTGACGAAGCGGCTGCTGGAGTCCGCGCTCGAGGGTGGGATGTCAGACCATCTCGGCTACGGCCGGCACGATCCCGCGGGCAGGAACGGCGGCAACTCCGGGAACGGCAAATGCTCCCAAGACAGTGGTGACCGAGGTCGGCCCGGTTGAGATCGGCGTACCACCGCGAGGGAGCGTTTGAGCCGCAGATCGTGAAGAAGCGGCAGCGCCGGCTGGCCGGCGTCGACGAGATGGTCCTGTCGCTGTCGGCGAAAGGCCTGACCCACGGTGAGATCTCGGCCCATCTGGCAGAGGTCTCCAAGCAGACCATCTCGACGATCACCGATTCGGTGATGGAGGGCATGGCCGAATGGCAGGCCAGGCCCCTCGACCGCGTCTGCCCGGTGGTCTTCATCGACTGTGTCAACGTGGAGATCCGCGACGGCCAGGTCGCCACGATTGACGTGAGTCTGCTGGGGCTGAGGCGGGCTTTGCGGAGGATGCGCCAGGTCTTGATGCGGGCGATGGTTCTCTCGACGGGCCAGCGGAGGCGGGGGGCCTGGAGGGCTCGCTTCCAGCGGGTGGTCCAGCGTTTGCGGCCGGTGCCGGTCGGGTCCGGTGACATCACTGCAAGGTAGACGCACTTCAGAGCTGCGTTCTCCGAGGGGAAGTGGCCGCGGGGCCCTGACCGCCCTGCGGATCCTCGCGTTCACGGACTCGATCGCGTTGGTGGTGCAGACGATCCGGCGGATCTCGGCGTCGAACCGCAGGAACGGAACAACTCGGCCCCCGCGTTCTCCCACCACCGGACGATCGACGGGTACTTCTGCCCCCATTCCTCGCAGAACTCGGGGAACCGGCTGGTGGCCGCGTCCTCGGTCGGAGCCGTATAGACGGGCTTCAACGCTCTGCCGATCCTGTCCCAGTCCTGGCGGTCGGCAAAGCGGAACGACGCCCGCAGCAGGTGGACGACGCAGGTCTGGACGTCGGGGACTCACCGCTGAAAACGCTCACTGATGGTCCGTGAGTTGCCTGCGCGTCACGACCAACGCCTTACCGGGGCCCATCCCAGGAGGAGGGCAGAACCCAGACACTGATCACGACATCACACAGGCCCTAGACTAGTACTGCAGGGTGCGGTCGACGACACCGAAGAGATCGCTCGTGATCGGATGCTCGGCTCGGATCAATGCCGAACGCCGCAGAGCCCGACTCCCACCTCCGGCGCCTTCGGAACACCTCAGGGGCCCAAGTTGCATCACCCGGGGCTCGAAGACCCTAAAATTCCCCCGATTTGCCAGACAGCACCGTCAAGCTTATTGCAGCCGATACGGCGAAGAGTATACTTGCCCCCGCAATTTACCAGCAATCCAGCTGTTCTTAACGTCATGCAAGAGGAATAGGAGCCTCCTCTCAGGAGATCCTTTCTGATAAATGGGATCCAGCGGGCTGGATTGGGCATCAGCCCAGAACTTCGACGTAATCTGCCGCAGTTCCGCCTCAAAGGCTTTCAGGCTGCCACCTGCACTATCGACTCTTCCATATAGCACCTCTCGCAGGTGCGCCATCATCCGACCGCCTTCATAAAGGTGGGCGATCTGCGTGTTGTAGTAGACGTCAAACGCCGGCTCCGCCAACCATGCCAGCTTCTCCCTCAAGTGATCTCGGTCCTCCGCTATCTGCGCGAGCCTAGCTGCCGCTGCCTCCGCTTCCACGAATTCCCTTACGGCACCCCGCGCTTCTTCGGTTTTCGATAAGGCTATTGATGCGGAAATTGCGTCTCTCATGCCCTTGTCGAAACGATCCCGGGACGGCAGAAACGGCCTTCCTCCGTTTTCCCTCAGCCCTGAGTCCGCATACATGCGCTCCATTTGCAACTTGCTCGCTTGCTTCCTTCCAGAAGCTACTGCCGTCTTTTTTCGACTACCGAAGCGGAAGGGGAGGTTTCCGGTGGGGTCGGTGTGTTCTATGGGGTTGGCTGCGTAGGCTTGGTATTTGTTGAGGGGGGTGGGGTGGGGGTCGCGGGTGGTGAAGCGGCCGGTTTCGGGG
>NZ_JOFX01000197.1 GCF_000719345.1 Streptomyces sp. NRRL F-2664 | reverse complement strand
AACCGGCCGCTTCACCACCCGCGACCCCCACCCCACACCCCTCAACAAATACCAAGCCTTCGCAGCCAACCCCATCGAAAACACCGACCCCACCGGCAATATCACATTGCGCTTCAGTCGTCGCCGACATGATCCAGATAAGATTACACCTACACATATCCCGGGTTCAGGAAGAAGGCAGTCCCTCCACAGCGAAGCTGCACCGAAAGTGGAGGAGGCGGAACCCAAGCATCCAACCGACATGCCATTGTTGCGCGCATCTGAGACGACTCCAGGCGCCTCTATCACTTCCGGCGCCACTGCAGGCGTTGACGTAGCGAAAAACCTTGAAGATTCAGGCAGTGGCGCACACCGCCCCAAGGGGTTCTTTGAGCTTTTTGGGGTTGATCCTACATACTTGGGACTGCTAGAACGGTCGGCCACTAACGCCTATTACGCCACGAGCGCTCACCTATCGGGTGAATCGGGCGCACTGGTTGACTTGCGAAAAATAGTCCAAGTCGCCGACAAGTTTGTGGATAGCGCCGAATACCGGCTCTATCTTTCTAATCATGTGAAATCATTTCGCAAGAAAACTCACGCATTGAGCGAGAGGCGTTTCGAGGAACCGAACGATCTCACCGACACGGATAGGGCCTGGATAGACATACTACAGAGGACCGCTCGCCTCGGAGTCTTCTCATCGATGGAGCGATCGGCTATCGGGATTCATTACAGCGACGGACCTCGCGAATTCCGCCTCAAGAACGTCCGCCAGTAGATTGATGGCAGTGCAGACGCTTTCCGATTTGGGATCTCTACCCTTCAAAATAGGCCTACGCCAGCAATTCGTAAGCGGGCGGATCCACGGGTTCGGCTCGGATGGCCGTCACGGCATGACCGACTGAATAAACCTTGCCATCCTAGCCCCTTAGGGCTTCAAGGGTGCAGGAGTGTTCGGACATGCAGGGGCCCTGGGCGCAAATTCTTCCGGTTGGAAGGGCGGATTGCCAGCCTGATATCTTACGAGCTCGTTGGGCGGCGTACGCTCGTCGGCGGGAAGTCGCACCGTCCTGGCGCGTCGGCGAGGTGTCCCCATTATGTTCTTGGTGGCCCGCAAGGGGGCCGCTCGCCTCCGGGCCGGGTATGACTGATCATTTTCAGAGTGGCCATCGATCGGGTGACCGTGGAACGGGCAGAGCCCCAGGGCTGTTGAGCAAGGTGTCACCGCTCAACTCTTGAGCCTTGGAGCTCTGTTGCTTCCCTATCGTGCCGTACTGGATGTCCCACATGCGCTCGTGGAGTGGGTGGCAATGCTGATCGTCACCCGGCAGGGTGACCGGCGGTGCAAGCTCTCGCCTTCGGGCCGTGCGACGGCCGCGGGTGGAACGGGGCTTCGAGGTCGAGTACGCGGCATGCACAGATGTGGGTCGGTACCGACGTCGGCAAGGGGCATCACCGGGCGGTCGCGGTCACTGAGCTTGTTCGGCTGTGAGTCTCCGGGGTGAGGATGGCTTTTGGTGATTGACGTGAGTCTGGTGGGGTGGCAGCGGGCTTTGCGGAGGATGCGCCAGGTCTTGGTCTCGGCGATGGCTCTCTCGACTGGCCGTCGGGG
>NZ_JOFX01000196.1 GCF_000719345.1 Streptomyces sp. NRRL F-2664 | reverse complement strand
CCCGGCGCGAGAGCGGCCAGGTGTTCCACGACAGCGTGGACATGGGCGTGCGCGGTCCCGAGGCTGATACCGAATCCCGCGGCCAGTTGCCGCACGGTGTCGTTCTTGCGCAGGTACACCAGTGCGACCAGAGCGCGCGAGTACGGCAGGATAAGGAACCGACGAGGCCCCCGAGTTGAAGAGCTGTGGACGTCAGACATCCCGCTCAGCAGCCCGAGGGCCTCGCCTGTTACGCCTGCCTTGCCGTCACCCGATCAGTGGCCAACCTGAACAAGCTCAGTGGTTGCCAGGGGGTCTGGAGATATGTGGGAGGCTTGCCCCCTGAGTCCCTTCAGAGTGGTCACCGGATGGGTGACGAGGCCGCTGCCCGCAACGGCACGGGCTCCCGTGCCGTTGCGGGAGGTGTTTTACGTTTCAGCTCATTTGGCTCCGTGTCCTGCCGCACTCGGCCTGCCCCGGGCTCTGGCCGAGCGGGCAGCCGTGCCCCTCGCCACCCGTGAGGGGGGCCGCCGCTGCAGGCTTCCCCGCACCTGCGTGCTCTTACCTGCCTGGTGCGCCCCCGGGCGGCACGACACGCTCACGCATACCGCCGCAGGCCTCGGCACACCGGCCGGACAGTTCTACAGCTGCCGCGGCACTGCCGGGCCGGATCCCCCGACCTGGCAGCCGCCCGTGCCCACAACATCCTCCGGACCTTCGAGCGCACAGGGCGTCCCGACCCCCGCCGACACGGCCTGCACCGGCCCAGGTAATCGGCCACCACCGCGAAGCGCCGCCCGCCAGGCGGCGAACCCACTCTGCAGACTAAGCATTGTGCAGGCTTGCTTCGCCTGTCTGCTCCTCTTAGGCAACCCCCTATCTGACCGTCACCCTCCGCGTCCGTACAAGATGTCAGTAACAGTTAGCCCCGTGCTGTATCTCAAAATTTCTGTCCCTTGAGGGTCGGGCACGAACTGACGCTGAATCTCGTACCCCCGGATGGCCCGCAGGACATATTTTCTCTCATCGAAATAAATTACGGTGTCAATCCATGCACTTACCCCCGGAGGGGCATTCCTCCTGATGGCCTTTCGCTGCAGCGCGTGAAGCTCGGCCCGAAAATCACGGATCATTCCTTTCATTTCAAATAAGCGCTCACGATTCACGCCTTGGGCCTCCATCGCAAGCGCTTTATTCTTGATCCCTTGCAGTTTCCTGTCCACCCTAATGGCGCCCACCCATCTGGCGGGAAGTAATAGCTTACGGAGCTGCCTGTCAATGCTTTCAACTTCCGCGCTAAGGAATTGGAGAGGAAAGTGGAAATGCTGCTCGAAAGCGCCACCCCCATGAAGTCGGTCCGGTGATTCTCCAAACATCGCTGCGGAAGTTGCATCTAGATTCGTAGAGGCGAAGGTTTTTGATCCGGGCGCATGCGTGCTCGCATTGGTGGATTCGTCCTGCGCTGTTACGCCGTCAGCCTCGGGGGCCCGAAGTCTGCCGAAACTCGGCACATTCCGCGCCCTCGGCAGGGCATTTTCAGGGCTGCCGCTTTGTGTGGCTGCGGCAATTAGAGATCCGGGAGTATGTATTGGACTATTCTTTTCGATGTCACCTAGATGGTTGCGCTGGTTGAGGCGAATCTGGATATTGCCGCTGGGGTCTACGAAGTTAACGGGTTCCGCGCTAAAGGCTTGGTATTTGTTGAGGGGTGTGGGGTGGGGGTCGCGGGTGGTGAAGCGGCCGGTTTCGGGGTGGTAGAGGCGGGCGGGGG
>NZ_JOFX01000195.1 GCF_000719345.1 Streptomyces sp. NRRL F-2664 | reverse complement strand
TTGACCGACCGCCCCGTCCCGGAAAGCCGAAAGACTGCCGGGAAACCCCCAGAAGAACGGGCCGGGTGATCCAGGCCCTGGGCGCTGCACGTTGTCCTGCCGGACGGGAGCCCGGTGCGCCCCCGATCGCTACGCGCTCCTGACGGACGGCGGCAGCAGGCCCCTGGGGCTGGACATAAGCCGCCATCGATCGCTACGCGCTCCCGCCGGACGGCGTCCGCGGCCCTCTCAGGCCGGGCATAAGCCGCCATCTGGGGTCGGCACGGGGGGCATGCGGGGTGGGGTTGTGCGCAGTGCAGGCGACTCGAGCCGGGGGGTTGGTGTGAGTGGCGACGAGTGTTGTGGCGTCCGGTGGTCGTACTGTCGAGCCCATCACCGAGAGGCGGTTCCTGTGCGCAGCGTGACCTATTCGATGGGCGTCTCACTCGACGGCTACATCGTCGGGCCGAGCGGCGGTCCCGACTGGGCGCCGCCGGACGAAGAGGTATTTCGCTTCGTCACCGACGAGGTGCGAGGGGTCGGCGTCTACGTGTTGGGGCGACGGCTGTACGAGACGATGCTGTATTGGGAGACCGTCGAACAGAACCCGTCGCTCGAATACTCGACCCGCGAGTTTGCCGCGGTCTGGAAGTCGCTTCCCAAGGTGGTGTTCTCCACAACGCTGTCGGCGGTAAGGGGCAACGCGCGCCTGGCTTCCGGCGACCTGGCGGAGGAGGTCGAGCGGCTGCGAGCCGAGCCGGGTGAAGGCGACATCGCGATCGGCGGAGCGACTCTTGCCGCCGCAGCGGCCGGCCTGGGTCTGATCGACGAGTACCGGGCCCGGGTCTATCCGGTGCTGCTCGGCGGTGGCATTCCGTTCTTTCCCCGGAGCGAACGCCGGGTGGATCTCGAACTGGTCGAGACCCACATCTTCCGCTCAGGAGTCGTCTACTTCCGCCACCGCGTGACACCCTAGGTTCTCTTTCTTCGGCCCGCATGTGACTGCGTGGCAACGGTCTGCGGCGCAGCCGTTGTTGTCC
This sequence comes from Streptomyces sp. NRRL F-2664, assembly GCF_000719345.1. Classification (GTDB taxonomy): domain Bacteria; phylum Actinomycetota; class Actinomycetes; order Streptomycetales; family Streptomycetaceae; genus Streptomyces. Next base: position 622 of record NZ_JOFX01000195.1, on the reverse strand, counting down.
GCGCAAGGCGCCGTTGCGAGGTGGGGGGACGCAGAGCCCGTGGACCCAACCTCCACTTCGACACGGTGTCGGTCGTCGACACCGTCACCGGCAGGGCCCTTCGATGAACAGGAGTGGGTCAAGTCGCCTTCCCCTGTGTCACGTGAGACGGCCACTCTGTGGTCATCGCCACCATCGCCGTGGGGGACGAACCGAGCGAGCCGCACGTGGATGCCCGCGCCTACGACCGGCAGCAACGCCCGCCTCGCCCATGCCGTTCGGCCACAAAGCCACAACCAAGCAGTGGTGGCCCGCGTCCGCCCCGGACAGCCTGCAGGCCCCTGATCGAGAAGCGCTGACGGTCGATGGCGGCCCAGGCCCAGCCCCAGAGGCTCGCTGACGCCGTCCGGCGGGAGCGCGTAGCGATCTGTGGCGGCTTATGTCCAGCCACAGGGGTCTGCTGCCGCCGTCCGTCGGGAGCGCGTAGCGATTTGGGGCGAACCTGCACTCCCGCCCGGCAGGACAACGTGCAGCGCCCAGGGCCTGGATCACCCGGCCCGTTCTTCTGGGGGCTTCCCGGCAGTCTTTCGGCTTTCCGGGACGGGGCGGTCGGTCAAGGGTGGAGCGAAGCTCCATCGCGAAG
>NZ_JOFX01000194.1 GCF_000719345.1 Streptomyces sp. NRRL F-2664 | reverse complement strand
TCCACAGCAGCCTCGGCTACCGCAGCCCTGCCGAATACGAGACCGCCTTGGCGGCCTGACCACACACCAAAAGTGTCCGCCAAAGCGGAACAAGCTCACATCATGACTGGATGTCCCTGTCTCGATCGACTTCGCCACGTGGCAGGGGCGATCGGCGAGTACTGAGAGAACGAACACTTCGCACAGAACCCCGACGCCACGCCCGGCGAGGGCGGCGTCCGCAAGCAGCTCTTCGACTCCTACGCCGCCTCCGTCGACTGGACCTACGAAGACCACGTCACCCGGGCCCTGCGGATGTTCGAGAGCATGCTGCGCCGCCTCGACCGGGAGAGCCGAAAATACGGCGGAGACGGCCTGCCTGCCGACACGGTGGCGGAGCTGCGGGAGGCGTTCGCACGGGACGGCTGCCGCCTGGACGACGAGCTGCGCCTACACACGGCACGCGTCACCCGCCTGACCGTCCACGTTGAGGCCCTGACCGCGGTATCAGGTATCCACGCCGAACTGGAGCGGGTCCGCAGGTTCGGAGCCGAGTACCCCGACGACGCGATCGGCGCCGGCTAAGCAGCTGATCGAGGCCACCGCCAAGCTCGTACTACTTAAACGGAATCTTCCGGTAGACGAACGCCAGGACCTGCCCGCCCTTGATCAAGCAGGCGCAGCAAGCACTCCACCTCCACCCCGCAGCACTGCCTCCGGCACGCGACGGCGCCAGCCCGGACAACGCCGACAGCATCAACGCCCTGACCTCCGCTGCCATCGGCGTCGCGGAACTGCGCAACCGGTACGGAACCGGCCACGGGCGGCTGGTCGCACCCACTGGGCTGGGACCCCGGCACGCCCGCTTCGCTGTCGGCACCGCCTCCACCTGGTGCGAGCTGAGGCATGAGGCGTTCATCGGCCTGGCCGCGCTTCTCCACGCTGCCACAACCACCGAACTGTGCCTCCTCACCCTCGATGACCTCACCCCTGCCCGCCGGGCGGTGCGCTTCCCCGGACGCTCCGCCGACCTCGCATTCGATACGGCCACGTGGAACGCGCTGACAGGCTGCCTCAGCCACCGGGCCTCGTCGGGCACGGACAACCCGCATTCCTAGTGACGCGCCTGACCAGCGACCAGACGCCCTCGGTCGGGTTGAGGTCCGGGGCATAGGTGGGCAGCTGGAACACGGCGAGCCACTCGAGGTTCGCGTCGATGAACTCGCGCATGCCGGCCGTCAGGTGCAGGCGGACGTTGTCCCAGACCAGCACGATCGGTCCGCCGAGCTGGATGCGGGCGCGGACGAGTCGCGGAAGTCGCGCCAGCTGAAACCCTTCGGCTCGTCCTTGCGGCCCCGGTACTCGCGGATCGCGTAGATCAGCCGAGACCGCTCGCCTGGCTTGTAGCAGGCCATTCCCGCCATCGACACGCGCCCCGAGCCCCGGCCCCTCACCCTCACGACCGGGGTCTGGCCGATCCGGCCCCAGGTCCTGGCGTGCGGCGGAGTCATCGACTGCCCGGCCTCGTCCTCGAAGACGATCCAAGCGCTGTGCTCCGCCGCGGTGCTCTTACCCGCGGCCAGGCTTCCTTCTTCCAGACCTCGACCGCGTCGTCATCGCGCTCGATCGCGCGCCTGGTGGGCTGCTGCCAGCTCCAGCCGTGGCGCTTCAGCAGCCGCCAGGTGCCCTCGACCGTG
>NZ_JOFX01000193.1 GCF_000719345.1 Streptomyces sp. NRRL F-2664 | reverse complement strand
GCTCAAGGCGGAGATCGGCACCCACGTGTGTCCGGGTACCTCACCCCACTCGAGACCCGGACCCTACTGCAGTACGACCCCACCCCCGCAGCGTAGAAACCAGCTGTCCAACATCAGGGGGGAACTTCACGGTCGGCTGGAGGTCCACCTGGTGCTGGACAACTACGCCACCCACAAGACCCCGGCCATCAAGACCTGGCTGGTGTCCCATCAAGCGGGTACTGGGAAGAACGTGCCATGACTCTGCCGAACCCGGAACGGTTCACAGTCCGGCTGGAGTACTAAGATTGTCAGTGCGGTCTGATTAGCGAAACCCCAACGTGGTCTGTTGGTCGAATCCACGAGCCCGCCTCTATTGCAAATTGGAGAGTCACTCATGCACTATATGCACCCTGCACTTGCTGGTGCCATCACGCTCCTCGCCCTCACCGGCTTCCCCGCGACCGCATATGCGAGCACCGGGCCCGGCGCGGCGTCGGCGCACCTGGCGGAGGCCCGCGTCACCCTAAATAACCAAACCGGGTATCAGGCCACCTTCAGTGGCGGCTTTGGGTCGCCCGCTGTACCCGCGAAAGTCGATGCGAAGAGCGCGGTGTCATGGAGCTGGAACAATAACCCTACGTCCCCCGTCCCAAGGGCAGAATATATCATCTCCGACGGAACGCAAGGAGACAGAAGCAGAGCCACCCAGATCGTTATAAATACCGGCTGGGATTCCGATTCCCCCATTACCAGCTGTTTCTTCGTCACCGCCAGCGGTGGTCGGCAGTCGCCAGCTAATGGCTATACCTGTACGGTCACAGGCGCCGATACTGCCAGCCCGATCGTCACCCTTTCTGGAATCCGTATGCCCTGAATAGGAAGCGCTCACTGAGGCTGGAGGGGCCTGAACCGCTGAATGCCGGGCGTTTCGACAGGGGGAGGGCCGGCTGCAGTCGGTGCGGTTCGCGGCTGGTGGGAACACGCGGTGATCGTGAAGAAACTGGGGGTGCGGGCCTGGCCGCCAGCGTCCCGGCCGCCTGCTCTGCCCGCCGGGCACCATGCGTACGAGGCAGCCTCGTCCGGCGGACGTGCTGGACCCTGGCGACCTTCCCGCTGCTTCGGTGCGGCTGGCCTTGGCATCGGTGTCGTACTCGCGCATCCACGTTATGCAGAGCTGCCGCCCCACCCCGGCCGGGCATTGCGCCCGGCCGGGCGGTGGTCGGACGCCACTCCCCTCGAGCCATCAACGGCACACAGTCATCAGCCACACCCGGTCCTCCCGGACCGCCCAACATTCTTAGGGACGCAGTCATGCCGGGCCCGGAGGCCAGCGGCCCTCTTGCAGGACCGCGAAAAACATAACTGTGAGACTTCTTCTGCGGCCCGGGATGGGTTGCTGCCAGACTCAGCGCCGATGATCCGGCATGACTCGAAACATAACTGGCGCCCCGTCAGGGGCTGCCGTGTCCCCCGAGATGTCTGCCGGACATCGGCGCCGACCTGGCCCACCCGTTGGCTTGATCAGCAGCTTGTCCGCCTCGCGGCGTGACTCATCACAGTTCCGCTATGCGGTGACCCCGTCCAGGCCGACGCCGAACCAGAGCCGTCCGCCCAGCAGGGAGTGAGGCCCCCCGGAGTGTGGACACGGGGATTCATGCTGCGAGAGCGAGTCTATGTTCTCGCTGGTGCTGCTGTTCGAACTCGACGGGTGACAGGTAGCCGAGGCT
>NZ_JOFX01000192.1 GCF_000719345.1 Streptomyces sp. NRRL F-2664 | reverse complement strand
CGCGGTCCGAGTCCGCGGGCGCGCCGGCCGTCCCCGCACCCGGCCAGGCGCGGCCGCCGCGGACAAGGCGTACTCGTCCCGCGGCAACCGCTCCTACCTGCGTAGACGCGGGATCAAATCCTACCCCTTAAGGGTCTGACGAGGGCTCCGGTCGCGTCAGTGGAGCGGTCCACCCGCTACGCCATACTCCTGCACCTTCCCGGCGACCACGGCGCCGAAGCCGTCCGAAACGCCCTGACGGCCACGGTCGCCACCCTGCCCTCCCACCTGGCCCGCTCCCTCACCTGGGACCAGGGAAGCGAAATGGGCCGCCACCACGAGTTCACCCTCGCCACCGACATCCCCGTCTACTTCTGCGACCCGGCCAGCCCCTGGCAGCGCGGCTCGGACGAGAACACGAACAGCCTGCTCCGCCAGTACTTTCCAAAGGGCACCGACCCCTCCGTCCACACCCCCGAACACCTCGCCGCCGTCGCCGACCAGCCCAACCGCCGCCCACGCAAAACGCTCGGCTGGGAAACCCCAGCCGAGCGCCCGCATAAACTACTCACCGCCTGATCAAACCGACCACGCGTTGCAACGATCCCCAGAATCCGCCCTTCCCTTCGCCCCGCAGGGGCGGGCCCCGGCTCGCAGCACCTTCGAAAGGGGCCCGGTGACAGAGCGATCTGCCCACAGGACAGCGGAGGCGCTGATCAGGCAATTCCTGGACGCCTGCGGCGTGTAGAGGCAGACCAGGGCCTGCAAGCACAGGCAGCATGTGGGCATGATCACACTCCCCCCCGATACAGGCACGCCACAGCTCCCGGCACTCCTCCACAACGCTATGGGCATCCGAGCACGGCGGGCTGCTGCACGGCTCCTGGCTCCCGCCCTCATGCTGGCAGCCACCGGCATCATGGTCCCTGCCACTCCTGCCACGGCCGCAACGATCATCCAGACCTTCACAGCTGGCGCCAACCAGCCCTTCACGGTCCCCGTCGGCATCACATCCCTGTCCATCACCGCCACCGGCGAATCAGGCGGAAGGCCGGTCCGTGGAAACGCAAATTCCGTGGGAGGCACCGGTTCCGTTGTCAGCGCAATGCTGGCAGTCGGACAGGGGGAGCCCGTTGAACCCGGCAGCACCCTCTACGTGAACGTTGCCGTCGGAGGGGGACCCGCCGGCGTTGCTCCTGGGCGCCCCGACCTCACCGGTGGCGCTGGTGGCGGCGCCAGTGACGTGCGTACCTGTTCCTCAGAGGCGTCTGGCTGCGTGCTGACCGGTAATGCGGATAACGACCCCAGGCTTATCGTCGCCGCAGGCGGCGGGGGCGGCTCTCTATCCGCGGCCGGAGGCGCGGCAGGCTTCCCTGAGGGCCAAGCAGCTGTGCGTGGTCCGGGCAGCACCCTGGCGCAAGCTGGTGGAGGGGGAACGCAGACAGCGGGTGGAGAGGGCGGGGAAAGGTGTAATGATCAACCGGGCACTGAGGACGGAGAGTCCGGTACCGCCGGTGCCGGAGGCAAGGGCGCCGACGGCCCCTTCCCCGCTTCAGGCGGTGGCGCTGGCTGGTTCGGCGGCGGCGGTGGCGGCTCCTGCAACTGCTGTGGCACAGGCGGGGGTGGGGGCGGTTCGGATTTCCTGCCCCCGGGCGGTTCCCGCCAAGCGGCATCGGGTCCGGCGCAGGTGGTGGTTTCCTACACCGTCGCGGACCTGGAGATCACCACCGCG
>NZ_JOFX01000191.1 GCF_000719345.1 Streptomyces sp. NRRL F-2664 | reverse complement strand
GCGCCACACTCGTCGGGCGGGAAGGTGAAGGCTTCGGTGTCAGAGATGCTTGCGACGGTTGCGCCATCGGCTCCTGAGCCGCTGCCGTCGTCCCCGCCGGAGACAGAGCACCGGCGATCGGCGCCGTGGTGGGCGAGACGGCGGAAAGCGGGGCGGCCTTGGGATCCGTGGCCGAGGTGAGGCCGGAACCGGTGAAGGCGATGACGGAAGCGGCTGTGGCGACTGTGGCTGCTGCCGTGAGACCCAACAGCCAGGGGCACGCTGCCATCCACCCTGCGTCGGGGGCAATGGAGCCGCCCGACGCCTTTGTCGCGACGCTGCTGGAGCCACTGGGCGTGGAACCGAAGAGGTCGGTACTGCCCCAACCGAGCAACAGGGCGAAGGGAGCCAGCGCTCTGAGACGGGCGTTGAGGTGCTCGATGTCTGCGAACGCTGTCGAGCACCGGTCACAACCGTCCAAGTGGCGCACCAGACCGCGATGGCGCGTGCCTCGGTTTCGCGCTACCGCACCCATGAGGCCTGCATAGTGCTGGCACTCCGCGTCGCCGCCCTCACGTATGTGCGCCTGGAGGTAGGCCGTGCGCAAGCCCTCCTGGGCGCGGGAGAGCAGTGTGGAGACGCCGCTGGGTGTCATCCCCAGCAACTGGGCCACCTCTGCGGTCGCACGCTCATCGACCAGTCGGTGCCAGAGAACCGCCTGCCAGCGCTCGGGCAGGGAACGGAAGCTGCGTATCAGCAGGAGTGTCTCCTCGTTGCGGAGCAAAGTCCCTTCAGGTTCCGTGGTATCCGGCAGGGATTCGCTCCAGGCTTCGAAGTCCGCGAACGGTACATGCACACGCTGCGCCTTCGCGTCCTGGGCGGCGGTGTTGCGCACGACGGCACACAGGTACGGACGCCAGGATCCGGTGGGGCCGGCACCTTGCCGCACCGCGTGCAGAGTGCGCGTGAATGCTTCTGACGCAAGATCGTCGGCTGTGTGCGCACTCGCGAAGCGCCGCGCATATGCGAGAACGGCCGCCCGGTGGCGCCGGTAGAGCTCGGCCAGCGCTCGTGCCGCGTCGTCCTGCACGCCCCGATCTGTTGGCCGGTCGTCACGGGCTGCGTCCTGGTGATGGGAGGCGCGGAGTACAGCCGTGAGCTCTTCATCGGACAGATCGGTGGGGGCGCTTGGGCGGGGGAACACGAAGTCTCCGGTTGTCGTACGTCAGTGCTGTTGTGAAGCGGTACCCGTGAGTAGGGGCGTTGGCCGTTCAGACAAGCAGATGTACATAACAGAGTGGTAACGGGGTGAGACGGTCGTTCGCCGCGACGCTCCTGAAGAACGACAGGTTCTTCGGAAACCGCAGCCGCTCACCCCGGCAGTGGTCCTCTCAACAGCTGGAAGTACGCATGACACGCACGCCAGACCGCCGCCCCCGCCACCGCCGACGCACATCGGAGACGGCCCGCTTCTCCCCCGTCAAAGCAGCATGGTCGGTCTCGGCTGCCGTCGCCCTCTGCCTGGCCGGGTGCGCTGCCTCGGTCGATGACCGAGGACGGGGAGGCGGCGGCAGCAAGACGGAAGCTGCTCAAGGATCGGCTGCGCCGGTCGCCGCACGCCCTTCGCCTGAATCGGGTTCTTCGGCGGGGACGACGGCAGCGGCTCAGGAGCCGATGGCGCAACCGTCGCAAGCATCTCTGACACCGAAGCCTTCACCTTCCCGCCCGACGAGTGTGGCGC
>NZ_JOFX01000190.1 GCF_000719345.1 Streptomyces sp. NRRL F-2664 | reverse complement strand
GCCGTCGCCGCCGCGGATCTGGTCGGGTCCGTCGCCTCCGCACAGGAGGTCGTTTCCGGCCCGGCCGGAGATCTGGTCGCTGCCGCCGAGGCCGAAGATGGCGTCGGTGCCGTTGGTGCCGGACAGCTGGTTGGGGCCTGCGGTGCCGGTGATGATGTTGTAGCCGCGCTGCTGCAGGACCGCGGTGGGGGTGGCGCAGGTGGATGCGGGGGCGGGGTTGACGGTGAGGGTGAACTGGTGGCTGGCGGTCAGTGCCGGGCTGCCGCTGTCGGCGACGGTCACTGTCACGGTGTTGGTGCCCGGGGTGGTGGGGGTGCCGGAGATGGTCCCGGTGGTGGGGCTGATGTTCAGGCCGGTGGCGGCCCAGGGCACGGACAGCGGGGCCGGGTTGACCGTCTGTACGGTGGTGGCGCTGGAGGGCTGGTAGACGGTGCTGCCGCTGTACTCGGCCGTGATGGTGTGCGGGCCTGCGGTCAGGGTGCTGGTGGTGAACTCGGCCTGGCCGGCAGCGTCCAGGGGGGCGCTGCCCAGAACGGTGGCGCCTTCCTTGAAGGTGACGGTTCCGGCCGGGGTGCCGGAGTCACCGGACACCGACGCTGTGAACGTCACCGGGTCCCCGGCGGTCGACGGATTCGGAGCCGACACCACGGTGGTGGATGAAGCGCGCTTGGGCACCTGTGCCATTGCCACATCGGTGGGGCCGTCGCCGACGCTGATGGTGTTGATGACGCTGTTGCTAGCAGTGCTGATCACCGACACGGAATCGGACTGGTTGTTGGCTGTGTAGACCTGGGAGCCGTCCGGTGTTACTGCCACGCCGTCCGGTGCGGCACCGACGCCGATCGTGTCGATGACGGTGTTCTCGGCCGTGTTGATCACCGACACATCGTTGGAGACGGAGTTCGTGACGTAGGCGCGCGATCCGTCCGGTGTCACCGCCACATCCTGCGGCCCGGCGCCCACGTCCACGGTGGTACTTACCGTGATGGGATGGGTGCTGGTGTCCAGCACCGTCACATTGTTGGTGACGGAGTTGGTGACGTAGGCCTGAGTGCCGTCGGGCGTGAGAGCCACAGACGTCACTCCATCGCTCAGCGGCAGATGCTGCACGAAAGTGTTGCTGACCGTGCTGAACACCGACACCGAGTCCGCGATCGAGTTGGCCGTGTAGACGTAGTTCCCGTCCGGAGACACTGCTAGTCCATCTGGCCTGCGGAACTGGCCCGGACTGTGGACCGTAAGCAGCTGGTTCGTGGCGGTGTTGATGACCAGCAGCCTTCCCTCCTGCCCATAGGTGCCGACGTAGAGTCGCGAGCCGTCCGGAGACAGGGCCACAGACCTCAATGGTGTACCGAAGCCACCGAGGCTGATGTCCGCGACGACGGTGTCGGTGGCCGTATCGACCACCCGCACGCTGCCTTGCAGCAATTGGTACACGCGGGTGCCGTCCGGAGAAGCCGCCACCCCCACTGAGGAGCTGCCGCCTGGGGAGGGCAGCGTCGTCTGTGTGGCCGTGCCTTCCGCTACGTCGACGGCCCACAAAATCGCAGATTGGGACGGCGCCTGGTGGGTGACGTAGGCGTAGGTGCCGGGTGGGACGGCCGCGGCGGGGGAGGTGGGGGCGAGGATGCCGGCGGTGGCCAGGGTGAGTGCGGGCAGGAGGAGGCGTGCAGTGTTGCGTACCCGCTTGAGGGGGCCGTCCTGCCGTGCATTGCGGCTGCTGCGTGACGCTGGGCGCCCCGACTGGGCGGCGTCCGAAGACGCCTTGAAGTCTGTGATCACGGCCAGGAAGATCTCGTGCCGGGCGCCGGCCTGCGGTGAGCCGCACGGGAGGGGTATGCCGAATCACCCGGTTCGCTCTGTCGTAGGAGACGCTCGTGCCTGATTGAGAACCCGATCCCTCGTCAATGCCGAGCTGCTCTCTGGCTCAACCTGTAGGTCTTCGTATGCGGCTCCGGGTCAAATGCCAGCAGGCGGCATTGGGCTTGCTTCGCTTTGACGGACATCGGAGATCAGGGGCTTGGGCCCCGGAAGGATGATGTTCATCATGGAGAGCATGGGGAAGAAGAAGGTGCGTCC
>NZ_JOFX01000189.1 GCF_000719345.1 Streptomyces sp. NRRL F-2664 | reverse complement strand
GTTGACGGTGAGGGTGAAGGTTTTGGATGCGGTGGGGACTTGGGGGTTGGGGTCGGTCGCGGTGACGGTGAAGGTGTAGGTGCCCGGCTGGGTGGGGGTACCGCTCAGGGTGCCGTCGGCGGCCAGGGTCAGCCCGGGTGGGAGGCTGCCCGCGGTGACGGTGAAGGTCGGCTCCCCAGTTCCGCCGGCTGTTTCAACCGTGGTCGAGTACGGCTGGCCGACGGTGGCGTTGGGCAGCGGACTCGCGGTTGTGACTTCCAGGTCCTGGACGGTATAGGAAATCACCACCTGCGCCGGACCAGACGCCGCCTCACGGGAACCACCGTCGGGCACAAAGTCCGAACCACCCCCACCACCGCCAGGACCACCGCTTCCGTCGCTTGTGAGCTGATTACACCCTCCTCCCCCTCCTCCTCCGAACCAGCCTCCTCCTCCCCCTCCTCCTCCGATTTGGCCACCGCCTGTGCCCCCGGCTCCGGCCGCACCGTCGGTCCCGGCCGTACCGGGGATACCGACTGGGCAGGTCACTCCTCCAGCTCCGGCTGACGTTTGAGTGCCTCCGCCGCCTCCACTGCCCCCATTCGGGCGTGTCCCGCCCGGATGGCCCTCGGGATGGTCGGCGGCCCCTCCTGTCTGTGCGTTAGGGGGGGAAAGCTGCCCCCTGCCGGCACCGCCGCCGCCTCCAGCAACAATGAGTCTAGGATCGCTATTCGAGTTGCCAGTGAGCACGCAGCCTGGTTCGGTGGAGGAGCAGGTCCGCACGTCGCTGGCACCGCCTCCGTTTCCGCCCCTATCGTCTCCGCCGCCGGGGTTGCCGCCCGAACCGCCGCCGACATCGACATTCACATAGAGGATGCTGCCCGGTTCGATCAGACCGCCTGCCTCCACTACAAGAGTCCCGGTGACTGTGGATCCGGCTCCCCCCGGTGTAGGTCCGAATCCGCTTTGCGAACCTGCAGCTCCCATAGCAGTGATGGTGAGTGAAGCCACGCCTGTGGGCACGGTAAAAGGCTGGTCTGCCCCCGCCGTGAACGTCTGAGAGATGGTGGCGGCTGCGGCGGGGGTTGCCGGGACTGCGAGGCCGACGGCGGTGAAGAGAAGTGTGGGGGCCAGCAGCCGTGCTGCGGCCCGCCGTCCCATGAGGGCAGGCCGAACCCGCACAGGCTTGAGGCCACCCGGCATTCCGCTGGTGCACAGGGTGTGCGAACCCTGCGAGAAGAGTGTGATCACCGTCACAGGATGGGCTGAGTCCCTCGCCCGTCTCGCAAACCGCGCGGACTGCGGGCGGTAGATCACCTGCTCGGTTCAGCCCGACCTGGGCTCATGTTCGGGCCGGGGCCGCAGGGTGATGTAGCGACCCTTTAGTGAACTCGTGCATTCCTGGCGGGCGGGACAGGAGCTGCAGTCACGTCTCGCGAACGTCGCCCGAACCACCGGCGTCCCTGGGTGGCTGGTCGTCTCCCGCCAGCTCGTGGTGGTGCGGCCCTCGGGACATACGACCTGTCTGTTCTCCCAGTCGACGGTGAAGCGGGTGTTGTCGAAGCCCGCCGCCTGGGCCTTTTGCCTGTTGGTGTCCCGCGCGAGCGGGCCCATGAGACTGACGCGATGATCCCGCTGGGCATGGTGGATCTGTTCAGTGAGCATTTTCAGAGTGGCCACCGATCGGGTGACGGGGCGAGGGCTGTGAAACGGACGGGGCCCCAGGGCTGTTGAGCAAGGTGTCTACGCTCAA
>NZ_JOFX01000188.1 GCF_000719345.1 Streptomyces sp. NRRL F-2664 | reverse complement strand
GCATGGCCTTGACCAGGCCCGAGTGGTGGTCGGCGATCACGAGCCGGACCCCGGCGAGGCCGCGTTCGCGCAGGTGACGCAGGAACTGGGTCCAGAACATCCCGATACCGAGATACTCCTGAGCTTCCCGGGCCTCGGGTCCAGCTTGCGGCACGTGTTCTTGCCGAGACGGGCGACGACCGCAACCGCTTCGCCGACGCCCGCAGTGTAAAGGCATACGCCGGATCCGCACCGATCACACGCGCCTCCGGCAAGAAGCACTACGTCGGACGCCGCATGACAAGAACAACCGGCTACACCAGGTCGGCTATCTCTGGGCCTTCTCATCCCTGCGATCATCACCCGGCGCGCAGGCCCACCACCGCCATCGGCGGGACGTCGGCGATCGGCACGCCCAAGCTCAACGGCACCTGTTCAATCGTCTGCTCGGCCAGCTGTTCCACTGCCTGCAGAAGCGACTTCTCTTCGACGAAAAGCTCGCCTTCAATCAGCCCGCGTCCTCACCGGTGGCAGTGGCCGCTTGACTTCTTGAGATCCCGAAATGTCTATCGGGAGACGCCCACCGGTCCAGCGGCAGCGAGTGCCGCTCCGGACAGTGGCCGACAGATCAGCACCAAGGCACCAGGGCCAGTCGTAGCGCGGATCAGGCCACCGCCCCGAAGCGGCACCTGAACATCCTCACAGTCGTAACGGGTGGCGATGCCCCGCCAGGCCTTCCGCCTGTTGATCAGACACTCGACGGTGTTGCGCTCCTTGTAGAGGCCGGCGTCGCGGCTGATGGGCCCGCCTCCTCGCGCGCCCTTCTTCTTGCGGCTGGCGGCCTGGTCCCGTTCCTCCGGGATGACGGCCTTGATTCCGCGTATGCACAGGCAGGCGCGGTTGCCGCGAGACGAGTAGGCCTTATCCCCGGCCACCGCGCCGGGCGCCGTGCGGGGCCGGCCGACGGGCAGGCGGACTCTCACCTTCGCGAGCAGGGGAATGGACTGCGGGCTGTCCCCGGCCTGCCCGACAGTCAAAATCAACGCGAGCGGACGGGACCTGCGGTCCGCGGCGAGGTGAATCCTGCCGGTGAGGCCGCCCCGGGACCTGCCGAGCAAGGCTTCCTTCAGGCGGAGCCTGTGTCTGCGCCGGATGCGCCGACGTCCGGCCTGTCCGTTCTGCTCCTCCGCGCCGCCCCTTTTTGCCGGGCTGCCTCCTGCTCCTGCGCGGCTTCCTCCAGGGCTTCACGAGGTGCTTGCTGACCCGCATCCCTGCGGCGTCGTGGTGAGCGCGGACCGCGGTGGAGTCCACGCTGACCAGCGACAAGCCGGTTCTTCCCGCCCGGGCGGCCAGGCCTTCCAGCAGGGCGGTGAAGACACCGGCGTCCCGCCACACGCGGAAGCGTCCGCAGACGGTCGCCCACGGGCCGAGCTCGGCAGGCATCTCCCGCCACTGCCCACTGGAGCGGAACCGCCAGACCACACCCTCGAACTGGTCCCGCAACCGCTCCGGCTAGGGGCCGTACCCACCGATCGGCAGGTACGGCCCGATGAATTTCCACTGGCCATTGGTGAGTTGCCGACGTGTCACGACCCAGTCCTACCGGATCCCACCCCGCGAAGAGGACAGAACCCGGCATCTGATCACGACATCACACAGGCCCTAGTGCCGCATCAGGCAATGTTCGCCCCATCCTGACGTGTCGCCCGGTTGCTGCGTCGGGCGGCACCCGGACGGCCAGAATGACCGCGTGGCTGAAC
>NZ_JOFX01000187.1 GCF_000719345.1 Streptomyces sp. NRRL F-2664 | reverse complement strand
CGCCACCGTGCTTCCCTGGTCGTCGACGCCCTGAAGATGGCCGCCGGCCGGGGTGCGCTCGCGGCCGGCTGCGTCATGCACTCCGACCGCGGCAGCGAGGGCGGATTCAACCGGTCGTCGCAACACCTCATGATCATGGAGGTATGCGATGGGACTAGAGCCGAAGGAGAAGGTGCCAGAGGCGCCGGCGGGAGCGCGACGGCAGTGGGCGGCGGATCGGGCGATGCGACCGCCGATGCGTTCACCGGGTCGGCCTGAGCCATCTCGTGCGGTGCAGCGCCACTTCTGGCGGAGGATCGCGTCGGGAGTGACGACGGCAGAGGCCGCGGTGGCTGTTGGCGTTTCATGTCCGGTCGCAATGCGGTGGTTCCGTCACGCTGGCGGCATGCCACCGATCAGCCTGGACGAGCCCAGCGGCCGCTACCTGTCCTTCGCCGAGCGCGAGGAGATCGCGCTCCTGCGCGCCCAGGAACACGGCGTGCGGGAAATCGCCCGCAGGATCGGACGCGACCCGGGCACGGTCTCACGCGAACTGCGCCGCAGCGCAGCAACCCGGAGCGGCACGTCGGTCTACCGGGCCCTGGTGGCGCAGTGGAAAGCCCAGCAAGCCGCGAAACGCCCAAAAATTGCGAAACTCGCAAGCGACGAAAGGCTGCGTCAGTACGTGCAGGAGCGGCTCGCCGGCAGCATCCGCCGCCCCGACGGCGTGATCGTCAACGGGCCAAAGACGCCCACATGGAAGGGGCTGAACAAACCGCATCGCCAGGACAGACGATGGGCGACTGCCTGGAGCCCGGAACAGATATCCCACCGGCTCCCTGTCGACTTCCCCGATGATGAATGCATGCGCATCAGCCACGAAGCGATTTACCAGGCCCTGTTCATCGAAGGCCGTGGCGCGCTCAAACGGGAACTGGTCACATGCCTGCGCACCGGCCGGGCGCTGCGGACTCCCCGTGCACGGTCGCAGAACAAGCCGCAGGGGCATGTCACCGCCGACGTCACCCTCAGCGAACGCCCGGCGGAGGCCGCGGACCGCGCGGTCCCCGGACACTGGGAGGGCGATTTGATCATCGGGACGGGCCGCTCCGCGATCGGCACGCTTGTCGAGCGCAGCAGCCGCTCCGTCCTCCTGGTGCACCTGCCCCGCCTCGAGGGCTGGGGTGACAATCCGCCCGTGAAGAATGGCCCCTCGCTCGGCGGCTACGGCGCGATCGCGATGAACACGGCGCTCACCGCGTCGATGACGCAGCTGCCCGAGCAGCTGCGCAAGACTCTCACCTGGGACCGCGGGAAGGAGCTCTCCGGTCATGCCCAGTTCGCTCTCGATACCGGGACGAAGGTGTTCTTCGCCGCCCCGCACTCGCCCTGGCAGCGACCCACAAACGAGAACACAAACGGGCTACTGCGTCAGTATTTCCCGAAGGGCACCGATCTCTCCCGCTGGTCCGCCGAGGACCTCGAAGCCGTCGCCCTGGCAGTCAACAACCGGCCCCGCAAGATCCTCGGTTGGCGGACACCGGCCGAGGTCTTCGAGGAACAGCTACGCTCGCTGCAGCAACCCGGTGTTGCAACGACTGATTGAGCGTTTTCAGCGGTGAGTCTCCAGGGTGAGGCTCTGGCGATTGACGTGAGTCTGCTGGAGCTGAGGCGGGCTTTGCGGAGGATGCGCCAGGTACTTGATGCGGGCGATGGTTCTCTCGACGGGCCAGCGGAGGCGGGAGTGGGCCCGGTTGACGGACTTCTGTTTGATGGTGAGGTCCTTGCCCGGCTTTCT
>NZ_JOFX01000186.1 GCF_000719345.1 Streptomyces sp. NRRL F-2664 | reverse complement strand
TCAGCGGGTCAGGCCGGCCTTGGAGGAGCAGACAGGCCAGGCCTTGGGGCCCTGTACCTTCAGTACCTTCTCGGCAATGGCGATCTGCTGCGCCTTGGTGGCCTGGTGCGCATTGGGGGCGTACTTGTGGCCGCCGAACTCCTTCCAGGTGGAGGGAGTGAACTGCAGGCCCCCGTGGAAGCCGTTGCCCGTGCTGGTATTCCAGCGGCCGCTGCTCTCGCACTGGGCCACACGGTCCCAGACGCCTGCGGAGGCCGCGTGGGCGGCGCCGGCCGTCGCCACAGGCGCGGCCAGCGCCAGAAGGCCGGCGCCGCCGACCAGAATACGGCGGGAAGCAGCAGCAGAAACGAAACGGAGGGGGCGCATAAGCTGGATCCTTTGCAGTCGGGTGAACGGGGCGGGATGAGAACTCCCCGTGCCTCCCACGCTCCCGGCCCGAGGCCCCGCGCTCTGTCGCCTGTCCGGCCCCTCCCGCGGTGGACGCACATCCGGCCCGACCCCCGCCGCCGCATCCCCCGCCCGTACGGCACACGCAGCCAGCCCGCCCCACCAAGCCCGCGCCTCGGCCGCCCCCGAGGCTGCTATCGCGTCAAGCCGTTAGGGGAGGTTGCCGGGGTGCCGGCCGTCGTTCGGGGCGGTCCCTTCGAGGGGCTTGAACAGCTGCCGGGAGATCGCGCGCTTCAGGCAGCGCTGTGCATCCCGGGAGGTCTTGTCCTCGCTGCTTCTGCGGGCGAGGTAGGCCTTCGTGGCGGGGTCGAGGCGCATGCGGATCAGGGTGATGGTGTGCATGGCCCGGTTGGGCTGCCGACCGCCGCTGCGGTTGAGGCGGTGCCGGTTGGTGAGTCCGGAAGATGCGGGGACCGGGGAGACGCCAGCGAACGAGGCGAAGGCTGCTTCCGAGCGGAACCTCCCCTGATGGGGCCAGCTGACCAGGACCTGGGCCGCGGTGATCGGCCCGATGCCGAGCAGGCCGGGAAGCTCCGGGGCCGTCTGCCTCACCGGGGCCGGTATCTCCCTTTCAAGATCCTTGGCCTCCGCTTGCAGGTTCTGGACGCGTTGGGCAGTGGAGCGAAGGGCCCTCGCTGTCATCGGGTGCTCAAGGTCCTGGGCGGGGCGGTCGCGGAGCCGGGCGCAGTGGGTGACCTGTGCCGGGCGCTTGAGTTTCCGCAGTTCGGCGCGGAGGTTGTCCGGTGCGGAGACGATCAAGGCCTTCAGCTGGTTAATTGCCGCGGCGGAGGCAGGGACTGCACCCTCGCGGGTGGCTAGGAGGACGCGCAGCGACTCGCGTTCGCCGCGGAGTCGGGGCTGTATCAGGTGCTCGGTCGCCAGGGCCTCCTCCGCGGCCCGGATGGCGTCGAGCTTGTCGGTCTTGCGTCCGCCGCGATTGGCTGCCCGTCTGGGCCGGCAGACTTCGACGACCTGCTCGCCGGCTTGGTCGAGGAAGGAGGCGAGGCCGGCGCCGTAGCTGCCGATGCCTTCCAGGGCCCGGCAGCGGCGGCCGGGGATGTGCTGGCGGGCGGAGTCCGGCAGGCGCCGGTAACCGCGGGCGTCGCAGGGGCATCGGTGCTGTCCAGGATTGCACCGATGGGGCTGACGGCCGCTGCTGCGAGGGTGTCCCGGTGGGTACCGACGCCGATTACGCCGTCACCCTGTTCTGCGAGGATGGCCACGGGGTCGTTCTCCTGAGGTGACCCCTGGGGTGTGGACACTCTGACAATGGATCTTGTGGGTCCGAGGAAGGGTGTCCTGGTGGGACGTAGGTCTCCGTATCCGGAGGAGTT
>NZ_JOFX01000185.1 GCF_000719345.1 Streptomyces sp. NRRL F-2664 | reverse complement strand
CCGGGACTCCGCCATGCCCAAACACCGAAACCAGGTCGGCCACCCGACTACAGACGATCAGAAACGCCTCATCGCCCGAACCGAAACATCGAGGCTAGGGCACGGTCTCGGTTCGAGCCCAGCGCGGCGAAGATCTCGTTGAACCGGTCGTCCGGGATCATCCGCGGGATCCGCTTGGGGACCTTGGGTCGGTAGCGGCCCTGGCGCTCATTGCGGAAGGGGTCCATCGGGTTGTGATGCGCGTTGGCCCGGCCCGATGAGCGGGCCGGGCCAACGGGAACGGGTTCACCAGCGGCCCGGTCCCCGCCTCCTGGTGGAACTCGTAGAACTTCCGCAGGCCCGTCTCGGTGTGGGCCCGCGTCGATGCCTGGTACCTCCGGCCCGGCTGCGGCTTGCCGGTCACAGCGTTCACCGCGTCCGCAGCCGAACGCGGTGAGCGGCCCGCGCGCTCTACCGAACCCGGAACGGTTCACCGTGACCATCGCCCCACACCACAAGACAGCCCCGATCAACCCACCAGCGAAGACCCCGCCCACCGGAACCCTTAAGTCACTGGCATTGAGGCTAGGCCGCTCCGCGACGGACTGACCGTACTGCCTAAGTAAGTATTTCGGCGATGGCAGGATTTTTCAAGAGCCCTTCCACTGCGGCTCCAGCTCGGTAATTCGGGTTGTTTATCCATGAATTGTTGCGAGCGTCATAGACTCTCTTGATGGCCCAGTTCTGAATTCCACCCACATAAGTTATCTCTTTTTCGCGTTCAAACATCCTTGGAACGCTGTACGTCTTGGCCGGGTTTACTCCGCCTATCGCTCCCTCGATTTCATAGATGTATCGAGGTCCGCGACTCTTGGCATGCTCAAAACTCTTTGTTGTGCTGACGTATGGCCCATTGGTGTCAGTCGTGAGGATATGCTTCTCAAGCCTTCCCTGGCCTTTTGGATTCCATGGCTGAAATCCATTTTTAAATATCTCTTCCGGGCTTCTTCGATCGGCTCGGTATCGAGGTTTCAGCGAGGTAGTTAGGTGCCACCCAGGGTTCTGTTGCCCTAGGTCGGCAGCATCATCCGGGTGCTGAGACGTCTGATAGGAGGTGAAATCCGCAGGATCAAGTCGTATTCGGCCGGCCGCGTGCAGTTTTTTTCCGATGCTCACGGGCGTTGCAGGTGGCAGCAAAGTCGATTTTCTTCCGTTAAGCTCTCTTGCCTGCTTCCGCTGCTGCTGCAATTTTTCATTTTGGAGCCTGTTGCGTTCATTGAGCTTTCCCTGGCCGCGGAGCCTGATTTTAAAAGACAGGTTTCCAGTGGGGTCGGTGTATTCGGCGGGGTTGGCGTTGAAGGCTTGGTATTTGTTGAGGGGTGTGGGGTGGGGGTCGCGGGTGGTGAAGCGGCCGGTTTCGGGGTGGTAGAGGCGGGCTGGGGTGTAGTCGGTGCCGTTTTCGGTGTTGGTGTACTCGCCGCCGAAGCGGAAGGGGTTGGCGGCGGGGTCGGCTGCGCGGTGTGCGGCGGGGGCGGGTGTGCCGTCGGGGCGGGTTTCCCGGCCGTAGTCGGTGTAGGCGCGGCTGGTGAGCGCCTGGGCTGACGGTCCGGTCTCGAGGACGGTGTTGCCGCGGCGGTCGGCGTGGAGGTAGCGGGTGGCGTCGGCGGTGCCGGTGAGGGTGCGTGCCTCGCGGCCTGCTGCACCGGTGAGGTAGCTGCCGGTGCGGGACGGCCCGCTGCCGTCGGGGGTGGTGTGGGTGTCGTTGGCGATGGCGCCGTCGGGGGTGTAGTGGAAGAGGACGGTGGTGCGGGTGCCGTCGGGGTTGGTGGTCTCGGTGGT
>NZ_JOFX01000183.1 GCF_000719345.1 Streptomyces sp. NRRL F-2664 | reverse complement strand
ACCGAGGCAGGCCGAGCACCCGGCACAGCAGCGCGACGGGGTAGCCGACAGGATTGTCGGCGCATGCCTTCTCCGCGCCGATGAAGCGGCACACGGCGCTCCACGATCTCCTTGGCGAAGAAGGCCGCGGCTTCTACCAGGATCTCGTCCGCCCTCTTCACCTCGGCCAGCTCCCGGCGGACCCGCCGCAGCTCTTCCCGTTCACCGTTGGCCAGCGCTCCTGCCGGCCCCTGGCCCCGGTCAGTCTTCGCCTGCTTGACCCACGAGCGCAGGCCCTCCGCACCCACGCCGAGCTCCCGCGCGACCCCGGCCGGGATCCGCCCGGTCGAGAGGACCAGCTCCACCGCATCCTTCTTGAACTCGGCCGTGCACCGCTTACCGCTTTTGCCACTCATGATCAGGACCGCTTCCTCCGGGACCAACCATCCCAGTATCAAGCTGTCCAAGATCCGGGGGAACGTCACCGAGCGAATCGGCGACCTGGATGTGCAGGGCGCACTCGGAGGAGTACTCCGAATGGTGCTCTGTCACCAGCCTCACGGCCTGGCTGCGAAGGGCTGCATCAATCTTCTTGGGCACGTGTCTCATCCTCTCTGACGGCTTACAACGGAGCGGCAGAGAAGTCAGAACGGTTCAGTGTGGCAGCTTTCGAGACGAGATGCGTGCCGGTACGGCCCGGATCCTCGAGCTCCTCGCACTCCAAGGCCAGATCGCCGCCGTCGGCCTGCCCGCCACTGCGTGAACAACAGGGCGGCTGGTAGCCCGCCAACACCCTGACGCCATCAAAAGATCAGACCGCCGACGGCAACGGCAACGCCCGGCGGCATGGTCCCCGTCACACCATGTCGCACCCTCAGGCGACCATGCCCCTCGAGAACGCGACAGCACCGTACTCACACTCCGACATGTCCCCCGCCGAGCAGCCCCAATCGAGATGCCTGGGAGTTCCATTAAACTCTATCGATCCATTCGGCCAGAAACCGCACGAGTGGATATCCGTGCACCGTCCGCATGTCGCCCTTCGTAACCCAAGCAAACCAATCATTCTCCCACGCATGCTTTATGGGAATCTTTGCTGCGTCGATTTCCGCCCTGCGGTTCACCTCCACCACGAATGTGCGATACGTCATTCGCGCCCCTAGCGGCCTAGTCTCCACATGAACTAAGGATATGGGCTCGAATGAAGCGAGATCCATCCCCGTCTCCTCGGAAAGCTCGCGAGTGGCTGCCGCCCAGTAGGTCTCACCGGAATCAGCCATGCCGCCAATATTAGCTGTCTGATTTTTCAGGTGACGCACCTGGGCGCTTCTGCCCGCAACTAGAAATCGCTGAACGCCATCCTCCGCCGTGTGCCGCAGCAGTATGCCCGCGCCACCCTTGATCGGCACCTCGTTCATTTGTTCGCTAAATTCGGCAGAAACGTTCTTCTCGAAGAGGGAAATGCCGGATTCGGCCTCTCCGGCTAGCTGTCCAGTGTGGCCGAGTGACTTAATCGGATCAGCCGCCATGGTGTAAGGGTTCAGATCGTTATGAAGCTCAGGAGTTGAAGTCGTAACGGGCGGCAATGCAAGGCTTGCTTTCTCGGAAAATGTGCCGTCTCTGTTCCTTCCTGAATCTTCATACATGAGGGCCATCTGCGCCTGGCTTACGCTGGGTTTTTTGGAAGGCAAGGCAGCTCTGTTACGGTGCCCGACCCGGAAAGTAATGTTTCCGGTGGGGTCGGTGTATTCGGCGGGGTTGGTGTTGAAGGCTTGGTATTTGTTGAGGGGGGTGGGGTGGGGGTCGCGGGTGGTGAAGCGGCCGGTTTCGGGGTGGTAGAGGCGGGCGGGGGGGTAGTCGGGGCCGTTTT
>NZ_JOFX01000182.1 GCF_000719345.1 Streptomyces sp. NRRL F-2664 | reverse complement strand
CGTTACCGTCTTCGTGGCCTCGCAATGGGGCTCCCGGCCTTCGGCCCCGGTATGACTCGAGCCCCCAGTCGAGATGATCGAAAAGGTGGTGTCGCCGGTGCCGGAGGCATTGGCAGACCGCTGATTAGAGGCACGAGCGCCCCACTGGGCAGTCTCTTCGTAACGTGGATGCCGGCACGCTGATGCCGCAGGTGAGGCCGGGGAGAACGCGAGCACGGGAGCAAAGGGCATGTCGGACGAGACGGGCATCGACGTCTATCTGGGCCTGGACGTCGGCAAAGGCGATCACCACGCCACCGCCGTGAACCGGGCGGGGAAGAAGGTGTTCGACAAGCCGCTGCCCAACAGCGAACCGAAACTGCGCGAGCTGTTCGACAAGCTGCAGGCCAAGCACGGAACAGTGCTGGTGGTCGTTGACCAGCCCGCTTCCATCGGGGCCCTGCCACTGGCGGTCGCCCGGGACACAGGCTGCCAGGTCGCCTACCTGCCCGGACTCACGATGCGACGGATCGCCGATCTCTACCCCGGCGAGGCGAAGACCCGACGCCCGCGACGCTTTCATCATCGCGGACGCCGCCAGAGCAATGCCCCACACCCTCAGGACGATCGTTCCCGCGGACGAGACGATTGCCGAGCTCGCGATGATCGCCGGGTTCGACGACGATCTCGCGGGAGAGTCCACCCGGATCGCCAACAGGCTCCGCGGCCTCCTCACTCAGATCCACCCCTCCCTGGAACGCGTCCTGGGCCCGCGGATCCAGCACCCGGCCGTGCTCAAACTGCTGGACCAGTCCGGCTCCCCGGCCCGGATTCGCAAGGCCGGACGCCGTCGCCTCGTGACTCTGATACGCCCCAAGGCGCCGCGGATGGCCGAGCGCTGTGATCGTCCCCAGCCTCGCCAGCTCCCTCCAGTCCGTCCTTGACCAGCGAAAACTCCTCGCCGCGAGGATCGAGGAACTCCTGGAGGCCCACCCTAATGGGCATTGAAGCCGGCGGATCGCTACCCGTTACCCGGCCTTGAGGTCTTCAAAAAGAGCGCGGCCTCCGGCTTCACTCCCCGTTCGCGGTGGCGGCGGTCGGCACCGGGATAGCCGTGACACACCCCTGGGACTCGATCCCTTGGTCAAGAGCCGGCACCCGGTCCCGTCCGCTGCCACCGCGTTCGTACGGAACCGAGGCAGACGACCGGAACGTTGAAGTTCGTGGTCCAAGCCGTTCGCAGGGGTCACCTCTCAAAGAGCCAGGAGCCTGACGAGCTCCCTCACAGACCGAGGGCCCTGCGGATCGCTGGGGTCACGAACGGCTAATCGGATGCAGGGCCATCGAGCCCTTCCATTAGGGAGACGCGTGCCCCGCACGGCTGCGACCAGCAGCGACACACCCCAACCGAGAGGACCCGGACCCGGTGAAAACGTTCTGCGGTATCGACTGGGCCAGCGATCACCACGACATCGCGGTGGTCGACCGCGAAGGGACCCTTTTAGGCAGGGCCCGGATCGGCGACGACGCAACGGGCCTGCAGCAACTCCTCGACCTGCTCACCACACACGGCGACACCGCGGACACACCCATACCGGTGGCCATCGAGACCTCCCACGGACTGCTGGTCGCCTGCCTTCGGGCAACCGGCCGGCCCGTCTACGCAATCAACCCGATGGCAGCAGCCCGCTATCGAGAACGTCACGCCGTCGCCCGCAAGAAGTCCGACCACCTCGACGCCATGGTCCTGGCGAACATCCTGCGCACCGACAGGGCCGCCCACCGGCCGCTGCCCGCCGACAGCGAACTCGTCCAGGCCATCGCCGTCCTCGCCCGGGCCCAGCAGGACGCGGTCTGGGACCGCATCCAGGCCGCCAACAAGCTCCGCTCCCATCTGCGGGAGTACTTCCCCGGCTTCCTCGCCGCCTTCGCGCACGCCCGGGAGGGACTCTGCCTGCCACTCGCCCGGACCGTTCTGGCCGCGGCCACGACCCCGGCCCAGGCCGCCCGACTCACCCGCACCCAGCTGCGGTCCCTGGTGAAGAAGGCCGGCCGCAAACGAGGCATCGACGAGGAAGCGGACCGTCTCCGCGAAGCCTTCAGGATCCCGCAGATGAGACACCTGCCCCAGGTCGAACAGGCCATGGGCCTGCGGACCCTCGCGCTGCTGCGGCAGCTCGCGGCCACCTGCGAGAGCGTCGAGGAACTCACCGCCGCGGCAGTGGAGTCTTTTGATACGCACCCGGACGCCGAGATCATCACCAGCTTCCCAGGGCTCGGATCTCTCACCGGCGCCCGGGTGCTCGCCGAGATCGGAGACGACCGATCCCGATTCACCGACGCCAAGGGCCTCAAGGCCTTCGCCGGGGCCGCGCCGGTGACCCGGGCGTCCGGCAGAAGCCTCTCCGTCATGGCCCGCAGGGTCAAAAACCAGCGACTCGCCGCAGCCGGCTACCTCTGGGCCTTCTCCGCCCTCTCCTCACCCGGCGCAAGAGCCCATTACGACCGGCGACGCGAAGCCGGCGAACGACACACCGCCGCCCAACGCAACCTCTTCAACCGCCTGCTCGGCTGCCTCCACCACTGCCTCATCAACAACTCTTTCCCAGGTCCTGATCTCAATGCCCGGCATCGGGATCAGGACCGCCGCCCGCATCCTCATCGACGTCGGCGACGCATCCGGCTTCGCCACTGCCGGCCACCTCGCGGCCTACGCCGGCCTCGCGCCCGTGACCCGGAACTCCGGCTCGTCCATCCGCGGCGAACATCCTTCCCGGCGCGGCAACAAACAGCTCAAAAGAGCCTTCTACCTCGCCGCGTTCGCCTCGCTCTCCCAGCCCGAGTCACGCGCCTACTACGACCGCAAACGCCGCGAGGGAAAGCACCACATCGCGGCCCTCATCGCACTCGCCCGACGCCGCATCGACGTCCTCTTCGCCATGCTCCGAGACGGCACCTTCTACCAACCACCCACACCGACTACGGCTTGACGAAAACCATAGAGG
>NZ_JOFX01000181.1 GCF_000719345.1 Streptomyces sp. NRRL F-2664 | reverse complement strand
GAAGCCGCCCCGGGAGCGTCCCAGGCATTCGGTGATCGGACCACCTCCGTCAGCCTGACGATGAGTTTCTGCAGCACCGGATCGACCTGGTTCGCCCCCGTTATGTTTTTCGTGGTCCTGCAACGGGGCCGCTGGCCTCCGGGCCCGGTATGGCTGTGTCCCCTCTGTCGAACGGATGACCTGGGGGGTGGTGTCGCCGCCCGGGAGGTGCCGTCGGAGACGCTGATGGGAGACCCGGCCACCGCCCGGCCCGGCGCAATGCCGGGCAGAATCGCGGGCGGCAGGTCTGCATAACGTGGATGCGCGAGCACGGTGCCACCGCCGAGGCCGGCACAGTTGACACCTCTGGAGTCGTGCGATGTTGGACACCGAAGGCATAGGCGTCTTCCTCGGGTTGGACGTCGGCAAGAGCGTTCACCATGGCCACGGGCTCACGCCGGCCGGGAAGAAGGTCTTCGACAAGCCGATGCCCAACAGCGAGCCGAAGCTGCGGGCCGTATTCGGCAAGCTCAAGGCCGAGTTCGGCACTGTCCTGGTGATCGTGGACCAGCCGGCCTCGATCGGTGCCCTGCCGCTGACCGTCGCCCGCGACGCGGGCTGCGAGGTCGCCTGCCTGCCCGGACTCGCGATGCGGCGGATCGCCGATCTGTATCCGGGAGAGGCGAAGACCGATGCGAAGGACGCGGCGGTGATCGCGGACGCGGCCCGGACGATGCCGCACATCCTGCGTTCGCTGGAGCTGACCGACGAGATCACCGCCGAGCTCACGGTGCTGACCGGCTTCGACCAGGACCTCGCGGCCGAGGCCACCCGCACCTCCAACCGGATCCGCGGTCTGCTGACTCAGTTCCACCCCAGCCTCGAGCGCGTGCTCGGGCCGCGGCTGGACCACCCCGCCGTCACCTGGCTCCTCGAGCGCCACGGATCTCCGGCCGCTTTGCGCAAGGCCGGCCGCCGCAGGCTTGTCGAACTCATCCGCCCGAAGGCGCCGCGGATGGCCGCGCGGCTGATCGACGAGGTCTTCGACGCCCTCAACGAGCAGACCGTCATCGTTCCCGGCACGGGCACCCTCGACATCGTGATCCCGTCCCTGGCCGCCTCGCCCGCCGCAGTCCACGACCAGCGCCGGGCTCTGGAAGCGCAGATCAGCACCCTGCTGGAGGCCCACCCTCTTCACCCGGTCCTGACCTCGATGCCGGGAGTCGGGGTCAGGACCGCCGCCGTCCTGCTGGTCACCGTCGGCAACGGCACCAGTTTTCCCAGTGCCGCCCACCTCGCCTCCTACGCCGGCCTCGCCCCGACCACGAAGTCGTCGGGGACCTCGATCCACGGCGAACACGCGCCACGCGGCGGAAACCGGCAGCTCAAACGGGCCATGTTCCTCTCCGCCTTCGCCTGCATGAACGCCGATCCGGCCTCCCGCACCTACTACGACCGGCAAAGAACCCGCGGCAAAACCCACACCCAGGCCCTCCTCCGCCTCGCACGCCAACGCGTCAGCGTCCTGTTCGCGATGCTCCGAGACGGCACCTTCTACGAGTCCAGAGTCCCCGCCGTCACCCTCGCCGCATGACTATCCCAAACAGCCTCAAACCCGGCACCACGTCCTTGACGAAAGACATAGAGACACCCCCCCGGGCGTTCCCCTTTTGGAGACCCGCGGCCGCAGGCGTCCTCCTCGCACCGGCAGCATGCTGATGAGCACGAACCACCGTCGAGTCCACCGACACATCCCAGCCGCGGCCCGCATCGTCCTCAGCCGCCTGGGCACGGGACAACAGCATCGTCTGCGTTCCATCGGCCGACCAGCGGCGATGTCGTTTATGGACGGTCTGCCACGGACCGAACCGCTCCGGCAGGTCCCGCCACTGGACACCGGTCCGCACGCGGTAGAGCACCCCGTTGACGACCCGGCGGTGATCACTCCACCGGCC
>NZ_JOFX01000180.1 GCF_000719345.1 Streptomyces sp. NRRL F-2664 | reverse complement strand
ACGGCACCGACTACACCCCCGCCCGCCTCTACCACCGCGAAACCGGCCGCTTCACCACCCGCGACCCCCACCCCACACCCCTCAACAAATACCAAGCCTTCAACACGGACCCTGCAAATGGCGTAGACCCTTCCGGAAACCTCACCCTCCGGATAATCCGGAAAATGCTGTCTTCTAAAACCGCAAGCACTCCAGACGCCTCCGGGTTGCCTGCGAAACCCGACTACCGAGAAGCCGCACGAGTGCGTGCCGCTAATGCACAGACAGCACTGGCAGCACGTGAGCAGAGTAAATCCGCACGAAAAAATCAGCGAACAGAAGCGGGCAAAGAAGATGAAGCCCCGAAAATAACGAGACTTCCAGACGGAAGCCTGAAAGTCACCCTGAGTGCCGATGGGCCGAAGTACACAAAAGAGGACTTCTTCACCGCAAGGCCTTCAAATGTCTTCTCGGGCTCGGAGAGCGGCGGAATGGGGAACAACATTCTGACCGACGGAATCAGCAGGGGCCGGGACGCCTCAAACCTAGTCCCGAAAAACGTAGTACCCCCGAAGGGGTCCACAGCGGATAAGATTAGCGGAACTTTGATTGTTACTTTAAACTTGGAGATTAAGGTACCCACGGAAGAGGAGCGCCGCAACGCCTTCGTCTGGAATTCTTTTTCGCCCGAAAATAAGTGATTGAAAAGTTAGCTTATCGACAGCGAGAAGCCAGCCTCCCCCATTTCTCATATGCGGTCCTGGCTTGAGGTCTCTCTGTTCTGGGTCATGCTGTGGGCGGTCATGCGTCTCTTCCCATCTCTTCGAAACGGATGGCGTTGCCGGACGGAGCCGGGCTGCGTCGGCATCTGGCAGCCCACGGCATTGAGGTCGTCGAGGTCAATCGTCCTGACCGGGCAGCCCGGCGGCGACGCTCAGGCCAGACCGATCGGCCGACGCCGGAGCAGCAGCCTAGGCGGACGGGCCACCGGAGCCCCTAAGCGGTCTTGTGTAATTCGGCTGTGGTGAGGGCATATCGGCTGGTGGGAGGGGGCGCCGTGCCGAGACTGCTGGTACTTGAGCTTGCGCCGGATCAGAGGAGTGATGTCGAGAAAACGCTGCGACGACGGGACCTGGCGCCGCACACGCGTACGAGGGCCGAATGCGTCAGGCTGTCGGGCCGGGGGCGGACATCGACGGAGATCGCGGAGATTGCTGCGGTGCACCCGGTCACGGTGCGGGGCGCGCTTCGCCGACACGCCGCGGCGGGCTGCCGGCCCTGGCTGACGCGCCCCGCTCCGGCAGCCGCCGAAGGTCACCCGAGGCGATCTGGACGCGCTGGAGGGCATGCTGGACCAGTGCGCCGAGAACGGCGGCCCGTCGTGGACATTGCCCAGGATGGCTGCGTGGCTGGAGCAGGAGCGCGGTGCGCGGATCCACTCCGCACACCTGTCTGTGCTGATCAAGCGGGACGGCTACCGGTACAAACGGACGCGGACCACTGTGCGGCCCAGGCCGACGAAGCCCTCCAGCAGATCGCAGAGGATCAGCTGGAGGGCCTGCGGCTGTACGGCTGAGGGCCGAATCCGACGCCCACCGGGTACACCTGGGCCCGCCGCGGCACCCGCGCGCTCGTCCAGCAGACCCCGCAAGACGCTCGGCTGGAAGACACCAGCACAACGCGTCGCCCCGTGCGGTCAGACACGCGTACAGCTCTGACCGGAAGCGTGGCACTTCCGCGAACGCTCCCGCAAGACGCCCTGATACACCAGACTCACGACCACGGCCTTCGCGCTGATCCACTCTGTGACGGAGCACAGGATCCGACGAAGGCCGCCCTCACATCCGCTGAACTGCGAAAACACCGATCAAGTACGAGGCTGGTGTGAGTAGTGGTGCATGAGTCGCGGTTCCGGCGCCGTGTTGGCCTGGCTGCTCCTGTTTCATCCCGAGGCGCCGGGTTGTGCGCCGTGCG
>NZ_JOFX01000179.1 GCF_000719345.1 Streptomyces sp. NRRL F-2664 | reverse complement strand
TGACGGGGTGGGCGGTTCTTTCTGGTGGTGCGGGGACTTCGCCGAGGTTGACGGTTGATGACTGGTTGCCGTTCCATACCCGGAGGTGGGTGTAGGCCGGGCCGCTGGCTTCGTTCTGCCAGTAGAAGTCGGCTGTTCCCAGGGTGACGGTGCCGTCGGCGCTCCTGGAGGGCGGGCTGGCCGGCATGAGGCTTCCCAGGGAGTCCCAAGCGGAGTCCTCGGTGGGGTTGACGGCTCCTTCGACACGGAGTGCGGGAACACTCGTTGCCGTCCTGCGGTCTGCTGCCGGGATGCTCCAGCGGGCGTTCTTGGCTTCGATCCGGTAGACGGGGCGGTTGCGGTCGTTGGGGTTGGCCGGGTCGGCGGGGCCCTTGGCCTGGGGGGTGAGCCGGTGCGGTACGAGTTCAGGGGCGCTGGCGGGCGCCGGCTCGGCGGCGGCGCTGATCTTCAGGTCCCATGTGCCCAGTGCTGCGTTTCCAGGCGTGCCCGGAGTGAGGTCGAAAGCGAGTTCGCCGGCGCCGGTCTGGGAGGCGATCTTGAAGGTGCCGGAGGTGTCGTCGTAGACGGCTTTGGCGATCTGCCGGGTCCACGGCTGGCCCTTGACCTCTGCTGCGAGGTGCGCTGACCGTTCCCGCTGTGCGCAGCCCTCGGCCGGGGAGTTGATGTCGGATGGCTCCTGGGCGGTGGCTGTGGTGGAGATGGCTGTCTGGTATGTGGACGTTTTGCCGGACGGCAGGTCGAGCGGACGGCTTGCTTCGGGGAAGCCGAAGCCGGGTATCTTCGGGACTGCGTTCACCCAGCAGCCCTTCTGGAGCTCGCGGTCGGCTGCCAGGTAGACCAGGAGGTCGCGGCCGGTAGCGTTGGCTGTTTTGAGGTTCGCTGTCTGGTATCCGGGGACGAGCCGTTCCAGCTGGCGGGCCGTGACGTTCATGGTCTGCTGTTGGTCCCCGCCGGCCGAGATGACCACGGCCTCCATCCTCCTGGCGTCGGCAGGGCTGCGCCGCATTACCATGCTCTGGCCGACCGAGTCGCGCCGGTCGCGGCCGACGGCGAGGCGGTCGCGGCCTTCTGCATCCGTGAAGAAGGTCAGGCCGCGGGGCGTCGCCGACGGGTGCGGATTGTTGTCGCCGTAGGACACCGGCTCTTCGGCGTCCCGGTCCAGGGGGACGAGCCCGACGCGGCCCGGCACCCCGATGTTGGACCACACTGAGACCGCCAGGGACTCCTTCCGGTCGCCGTCCAGGCGGCCGAAGGAGAACGCGGTCGGTATGACCCACCCGCTCCAGCCCTTCCGGTTCCAGAACTTCTGCAGGATGCCGCCCGTCACAGGATCGACCAGGTATGCGGCATAGTGGTGCCGGGTAAGGCGCCCGACCGCGAGGACCGGCTTCCCCTCCCGCGTCCCGAACGACAGCGCCGTAACCATGTCCTGCGGATCGCCGGACGGGGCCCCGGGCATGCTCGGCAGCGTGAAGTTCCAGTCCTCCAGCAGCGCGCTCCTGGCCGACGGCTGCAGATCGCTCGCCCTCAAAATTCTGACGCCGTTCATGTTGAGGCCGACCGCGAGGACCTCCTCGCCACCCACCGTCCCGACGGCAAGAGTCGTCACTATATGGCTGCCCGTATTGAACGCCGTCTGCCCCGCCAGCCTCAGGGCGTGCTTCCCCTTTGCGTCCGGCACCTCGGAAACCGCATACTTCTTGACCACCGTACCGGTGACCGCGCCCGCCGTATGGGTGGGCTCAGTCAGGTAAACCGCCCCCCTGCCCACCGCGACGCGCGTGCCCAGCATCCCGATGTCGTCAAGCCGCCAGGCACCCTGGATCCGGTTGTCCCCGAACGCAGGCCGCTTCCAGTACTGGGCGTCCGGCCCCAGACCCAGCTTCACCGGCCCGGCAAGAACCCTGGGGGTGGCGCTGCGGGCGGGGTGGTCGTAGACCGTCACCTCACC
>NZ_JOFX01000178.1 GCF_000719345.1 Streptomyces sp. NRRL F-2664 | reverse complement strand
CGCTCAGCTCGACACCGTCGCCGACATGCTCGGCACCCAGTTCCCGAAGGTCAAACAGATGCTGCTGGAGGCCAAGGACGACCTCACCGCGTTCGCGGCGGGGCCGCCAGACCTCCAACGCGTGCTCGCCCGCGCACCGCTTCACGCGGCGGCAGGCTATCTGGCATAAAGGCTGGACACGCGACCGATCTGGAGGCTCTCTGTGACAATCACATGGCGCAGGCTCGGCGAGTCCGACTTCCCGCAGCTGAGGAAGTGGCTGCTCGAGCCTCATGTCGCACGCTGGTGGAATCACGAAACGTCGCCCGAGGCGGTCGCACGCGACTTCGGGCCGGCGGCCCGGGGCGAGGAGCCTTCGGAGGACTTCCTCGTCGCTGTCGACGCAAACCCGGTCGCCCTGGTGCAGCGGTGCTGGATCGCCGATTATCCGCAGTACATCGGCGATCTGGCATCCCAGGCTGAGGTTCCCGGGCAGGCGATGACCCTCGACTACCTGATCGGTGACCCCCAGCTGACCGGCCGAGGGCTCGGCACACGCATCATCCAGGCGATCGTCGAGGCCACCTGGACCGACCACCCGGACGCGAAGAGCATCATCGTCCCTGTCCACTCCGCAAACCGCGCCTCCTGGCGGGTGCTGGAGAAGACCGGACTCCACCGCTACACCGAGGCATCCCTGGAACCGGACAACCCCATCGACGATCGCCTGCACTTCGTCTACCGAATTGACCGCCCGGCCTCTGACTACATGGCCAAGCTGCCGCTGTGACCACCCCGGCAAGCCCCGTCCTCCTCACGAGGGACCATGTGAACCCTGTCACCACATCCCGCCTTCCGGGGGAAGCTCAGTGCCGCACCCGCTCCACCGGGTTGAGGCCGGGCAAGCAGGCGCAATTGTCCTGGACCTCCGCCAGTAGTGCGCCCGCGTCCCAGGACGCCTCGCTGAGGAACTTCTGGATCCGGTGCGGGGTAGCGTGCCCGGCCCGCTCGGCCATCCTCCAGCCGTTCTTCCTGCTCAGACCCGACAGCAGAGATGACCCAACCCCGAGGTGAGCGCGGCGAGTCCCTCCGCCCACCCCTCCACATCCTCCGGCGCCACATTGCTCAGCATGACCAGTCAACGACGGGGAACGATCAGACCTCACAAGATCTGGGGCTGTAGTACTGGCTCACGTCAAGGAAGGCCGCACGCCCGACCGGCCTCGGTCATCGACACCCAAAGCGTGAAGACCCCCGCCAATGTGCCCCTGAACAACCAATCCAAGAGCTGAGTCGACACCGGCTTCAAGAACGCTGTCGTCGAGCATGGCGCCCAGCTCGGAATCGACGTCGAAGTAGTCAACAGAAACCCCGGAGTTCGCGGATTTCACATCGTGAAACGGCGCTGGGTAGGGGGGCGCAGCATCGGCTGGATCATGTGGATCATGATGCACCGGCGTCTCGCCCGCGACTGCGAGACCCTCACCACCAGCTCCGAAGCCATGATCCACATCGCCCCTATCGGCAATCTCGCCAAGCGTATAACGGGCGTACCGCGCAAACGTGGCAAGGAAGCTACTAGAACATAGAGGGCAATCCGCCTAGGCCGACGCCTTCTCATGGCCGCCCGCCGCCACCGCCTCGAGATGACCGTCCGCTTCACGATCTGGGACCAGATCACCGGCGTCGCCGGCATGCCCTCTGCGGCCTGAGCAACCAGCTGCCGACGGCCTTTCACGCCCTGACGATCACACCACCCACAACGTGACAGCACCGCGGGGGAGTGAGAATCTGACCGGCGTGCTCAACAGCAAGCGCGTGGCCCCTCTGACCCCAGCCAGACTGAGCTTGTTCAGGTGTGAGTCTCCTGGGTGAGGATGGCTTTGGTGATTGACGTGAGTCTGGTGGGGTGGCAGCGGGCTTTGCGGAGGATGCGCCAGGTCTTGGTCTCGGCGATGGCTCTCTCGACTGGCCGTCGGGG
>NZ_JOFX01000177.1 GCF_000719345.1 Streptomyces sp. NRRL F-2664 | reverse complement strand
GGCAGTGGTCAGGCTGGCCGCGAGCGCGGCCGTACACAGGACCTTGCGCGAGGTGTTGACGATGTGGCGGTGAAGCGGCTTCACAGTGCGGCGATCCCCCCAAGGAGCCGTTCAAGGGTATGCGGCCGGTCCGGCCGTGAATATCCACTGTCTATCAGGTATTCCGACCCGACTCGCCGTCCGCCCGGCAGATGTGACGCACCATTCGTCTCACCTTCACCGGGGTCTCACGACAGATCGGACAACGATGCCAACTCTCCGTCCGGTATGGGCCGATGACAACCTATTTGCAGCCAGACCCCGGTTCGATCACCGAATGGCCGAACACACCCCCTGGCCCGCCGCGCCCCCCGGCAGGGGCCGCCGGGCGCGACCCCCTCCACACCTCCGCCCCAATGTGACGCAGATCACTCGGAAAGGGGCGGACGGACCGATGCGTTCCGCGGGGCCGGGCGGTCTTAGCTGTGTAGGTACCGCCCCGGACGGAAGAGGAACGCCTCCCATGCGCATCGTCATCACCGAATTCATCAGCCTCGACGGCGTCGTGCAGGCTCCGGGCGGTCAGGGCGAGGACAACGACGGCGGCTTCGCCCACGGCGGGTGGACGCAGCCCTTCTTCGACCCGGAGGTCGTCGGCGGCTCCTTCACCGAGGCGCTGGAGAAGGCCGACGCACTGCTGTACGGGCGCCGCACCTGGCGGAACATGGCAGCGGCCTGGCCCGAGCGGGCCGGCGACCCCTTCGCCGACCGGATGAACGCCCTGCCGAAGTACGTCGTCACCCGAACCCTCGGCGACGACGACCTGACATGGGACAACACCACCCGCATCGACGGCGACAAGGCCGTGGCCCGCATCCGCGAGCTGCGCGACGGCGAGGGCGGCGACCTGGTGGTCATGGGCAGCCCCACCCTCGTGCGCACCCTGCTGAGCGAAGGCCTCGTCGACGAACTCCGGCTCATGATCATGCCGGTGCTCCTGGGCGGCGGAAAGTCGATCTTCCCGGAGGACGGCGGCCTGCACACGCTCGAACTGGCCTCCACCACCATCAGCCCCGCGGGCGTGCACGTGTGCACCTACCGCCCGGCGGCCAAGGCCTGATCCGAACGTCACGCCCCCGTCCGCAGCGGGGCGCCGACGGGACCGCCGTCAGAAGACGGCGGTCCCGATCTCGACCAGGATCCCGGCCACCGCCGCCACCACGATGGAGGCGAACAGGCCGACCAGGGACAGCAGGAAGTAGCCGTCGCCGCTCGCCACCGTGCCGCTGCGCGCACAGGCGAACAACCAGGCGGCGAGCGCCGCGAACGGAATGAGCAGCAGGCCGGCGGCCGTGCCGAAGTTGAACACGGCGGTCCCCGACAGCTCGTACGCCCTGCCCCTCGCCGTCCGCACCTCCACCCGGGTGCCTCGCCGGTACTCGTCGGCGGCCGTGTCCAGCACGATCTCGCGCGCCGCCTCCCCCGGCCGCCGGGGGGTGTACCAGCCCGTGCAGTCGGTACCGGTCGTATAGCCCTCGGCGTCGACGGCCTCGTAGCAGCGGTGGACGGAGACGACCCCGTCGACGGGCCCGAAGCCCAACACCGCCCCCAGCTGCGGCCCGGGCAACACCCACATCAACCACCCGGCCGCAGCGAGCGTCACGACCACCCCGCCCGCGGCCACCCCCCGCCCGAACGTCCGCCCGAACGTCCGCACACCAGCCCGCACGACGCCCCCTCTCCCGTGCAGGCCGAGATACCCACGGGGCAGGCCGCGTAACGCGAACGGCGGGGGTGGGGGGTGGAGGTGGCTTCGGTGAGGGGAGGCTTCGGTGAATCGGTGTGGGGGAGGGTCTGGGGGTTTCCCGTCAGTCCCATCGTCCTTCCGTGCCGTGTCGGTCCGTCAAGGGCGCTCCCTGCGGTCGCGTCGCTTCGCGATGGAGCTTCGCTCCACCCTTGACCGACCGCCCCGTCCCGGAAAGCCGAAAGACTG
>NZ_JOFX01000176.1 GCF_000719345.1 Streptomyces sp. NRRL F-2664 | reverse complement strand
GGGGGGTGGGTCACCCGGGCGGCGGGGCGTGCGTGGCGGGGCGGGTGGCGGGGTTTGAGGATGGGTGGGCGGGGGTGAGGCAGTGCGCGCAGGTGGTCGCGGTGGAGGGAGTGGCGATGCCCGGTGTCCTCGGCTGCTGGGTGGTGGCTGCGGCGGTGCTGGCCGGTGGTGCGGTCCCGGTGTGCGGGGCGGTGGGTGGTCATGCGCCGTTGTCGCAGTTCGCCGCGCCTGCTGTGGGGGTGCTGTCCAACGGGATCACGGCGGAGGGGGTTTCGGCGGCTCGTGCGGCTGGTGGCCGGTATGTGGAGGGCAGCAACGTGCTGCGGCTGGCGTCGGGGCGGTGGTTGTACCTGCCGGCGGGGCGGACGGTGTCGGTGGTGGTCGCGGCCGGTGACGGGCGGGCGGTGCGGCAGATCGGGCAGAGCCGGGCGTGGCTGGCCTCCGGGCGGGTGCCGGGCAGGTCCGCGGCGGAGCGGGCGGCGGCCGGGCGGGCGCTGTTGGCGATGCGGGCGCTGCTGCGGCCCAACGGGGCGATGGCGGCGGGGTGGAGTCCGGGCTGGATGTATGCCTGGCCGCGGGATGCGAGTTTCGCGTGTGCGGCGTTCGCGCACACCGGGCATGACGCGGAGGCGTTCGCGGTCCTGCGGCACAGTGCGGCGACGCAGCGGGCGGACGGCAGTTGGGAGGCGCGTACGAAGCTGGACGGTTCCGGGCCGCCGGACGGCAGGCGGTGGCAGCTCGATGCCAACGGCTGGGTTCCGTGGGCGGCGTGGCAGTGGTACGGGGCGGCGCCGGTGCAGGGGCGGCGGGCGCGGCTGATGACGCTCTATCCGATGATCCGCAAGGCGGCCGATCGTGCGGTGCGTTCTTTGGGGGCGGACGGGCTGCCGCCGGCGTCGCCGGACTATTGGGAGCTGATGACGGCGAGTACGAACATCGGTACGGCCGCGCCGCTGCTGGCGGGGTTGAACGCGTCGGCGGATCTGGCGCGGGAGGCGGGCCGGCCGGGGGATGCGGTGCGGTGGGCGCGGGCGGCGCGGCGGTTGTCGGCGGGGATTTCGGCGCGGTTCTTCCCGCTGGGCTACCAGCGCACGGTCGACGGGCGGCACGGGCGGGACAGTGCGGTGGCGTTCATGGCGCCGCCGTTCAACGCGGCGGCGGCCGGGGTGCCGGCGGCGCTGGAGGCGACCTATCGGGCGTTGCGGCTGCCGAACGGGGGGTTGACGCCGGGGAATGATCCGGGGGCGCCGTGGGGTGCGACGGCGTGGACGCCCAGTACGGCGTTCTTCGCGTTGGCGTGGGCGGCGTCGGGGCGGCCGGCGAAGGCGGGGCCGGTGCTGGAGTGGGTGCTGTCGAAGCGGAACGTGCTCGGTGAGCTGCCGGAGAAGGTGGACAAGGAGGGGCGGGCGGCGTCGGTGGCGCCGCTGGCGTGGACGGGGTCGATCGTGGTGCTGGCCCTGGTGGCGCTCGAACGCGGCACCCTGCCGACGCCGCCCGCACAGCCGTGAGCGCCGGGCGCGGGGCCGGCCGCTGTGCGGGGGGGCCGGTCGGGGGCGGGTAGGGCGGGCGGTGGAGGCGGCCGGGGCCGGTTTCCCGCGGCTCTGTCTGCGGGACGGGGTGGCGCGGGTGCGGCGCCGGGTGGCGCGGGTCGCGGGGCGGCCGGGCGCGTGCACTGGTCGGCGTACGTCGCGTGCGGCGCCGGGGGGTGTCCGTCGGGCGGTCATGGCTGCTCCGGTACGGGGTGGCCGGGCAGGGGCGGGCGGGTCTCTGCCCCTGCGGCGGCCGTGCCCGCCGGGCAGGGGTGCCGCGGCTCCGGCGCGGGCCCGCCGGGTGGTCGGACGCGGTGCACTGGTGGGCGTGGCTTGCGTGCGGCGGCGGGGGTGGTGTTGCCCGTCGGGGCGGGTGGGTGGGGTGTCTGTCTCTTATACACATCTCCGAGCCCACGAGACCTCTCTACATCTCGTATGCCGTCTTCTG
>NZ_JOFX01000175.1 GCF_000719345.1 Streptomyces sp. NRRL F-2664 | reverse complement strand
GTAGGCGTGGGCGGTGCCCACACTGATCCCGAACCCGCCCGCGATCTGGGTGAGCGTGTCGTTCTTCTTCAGGTACACCAGTGCGGCCAGGGCACGCTGAAAGAGGAAGCGGCCGACCGCACCACGGCGAACGGTTCGCCGGACGGGCCACACGACGGTGCCGCTCTGAGCGGAGCGCCCACGACGGGCCCGGCCACATCGCGGCAGCAGCTGCTCCCCCTTGACCACTCCCCGGGCGGCGCGGTCTCCTCACGCTGCCGCATCCGTGACGCCTGCTCGACCCGCTGCCGGGCCTCCTCGGCGGCGCGCTCGGCAGCGGCGCGGGCCTCCTCAACCTCGCGGGCCTCCTCCGCATGGATGCGCTCCACCTCGGCCTCGAAGCGGGCGCGGGCGTCGTCCGGCTCGTAGGCCGACTTCAGGCTCGCCCGCAGCCGCCGCGCGACCTCCGGTGGCTTGATGTTCTGCTCGAACAGCTCGGCCGCCTGCACCCGCACCGCTTCCCTGCGCCGCCGCCCCGCAACGGTCAGCCCGCCCCCATCCGCATACCTCATACCCCCACCAGATACAGCCACCGCTCCCAGCACTTCAGGAAGTCCGCAAAGATTCACCCTGACGAGCAGAAGTCAGTAAGAGCCTGATGGGCACTTCTGTGGGTCAACCAACTTGGCAGGATCTTGGGACGAATGGCGCGCCGCCGTTGCCAGGATTAACGGTGCCACTGTGGCCCTCTGTCTGAGCGACGCCGGAGATATACGCTCCAGGAGGTGCTGTGCACGATCCTGGACCGTCGGCAGCTGCCGCTATCCCGCTCACGCCAAGCGTCAGACCACCTAGCAAGACGACCACACCGCACAAACGTCGAATTGTTGATCGCATTTTGACCATCCTTGCTTGCCACCGCCCGGTGCTTCGCGACATTCTGTCCGGGCCTTAACTCTTCTTAAAGCGTAAACTTTGTACGTGTTATGGGCAATACGGGCCTATCCTGCAGTCGCAGCCACTGAGTCTTTGCCAGTAACGGATGGGCCTTGACCCTTGATCCTGGACACACGAGACACTGGATCCTGAGGATCTGAGAACGAACATCTCGTGGTCATGAGGAACTATCCGCCGCAGTTCAAGGCGGACGCGGTCGCGCTGTACCAGTCGCGGCCTGAGGCGACGATCAGGCAGGTCGCCGCCGATCTGGGGATCAACCCCGAGACCCTGCGGAACTGGGTCCATTCTTCCTCGCGCCCATCACCAAACGCCACCCTCAACCAGACAAAATGTCCGACTACTTTCACGCACCACCGCTCACCAGCAGTAATAGCCCCTCGTCACACCTTCAACAACCACACACAGTAACCAGACGCACCAACACAGAAAGATGATGCGCCGCCTTCACAGCGCCGAAAGCGCGCAGGCCCGAGCCGAACGGTGTCGGCGGCGCGCAGGAGGCGGTCGGTGTCCTCGCCGGGCAGGTCGGCGGCGCGGGCGATGCCCAGGGACACGGTCATCGGGAGGGTGCGGCCGTCGTGGGTGAGGGGCACGCGGGACGCACACGGCGCCTCGCCGTGCACGGCATGTTCAGCGTGTGCCATCTGCCCACGCGTCTGCGCTCCCGCACCGTGGGCACGGGCAGCAGCTAGCCGTCGGCATCTGACGGCATCACCGCCCACACCCGGCTACCAGCCTACCCATCTATCCGTCGCACCCTGAGCCGCCAAAGCCAGTAACAGCCTGCCGCGTCCGTGTCTTCGCTGGTATGAAAAACAGCTCCCAAGAAGCTCCGTCGGGCGCAGATGCCCGACGGAGCTTCGGCACGTCCGGTCACACTCCGGACCTCACCGGCTCGCCGATATGATCAATACGACCCTCTCGGCGAGCCCTGGGGACAGCAACGGTCATGCGCCCTGGACGATGAGGTCCTCAGAGGGCGTTTCATCCCGTTGTTTCATCCCAGATTGCCGTGTTGAGGGTGGTTCACGCACCGCGCCAGGTCGGGGTGGATTCCGTTGTCAGGCGG
>NZ_JOFX01000174.1 GCF_000719345.1 Streptomyces sp. NRRL F-2664 | reverse complement strand
TTGCCGGCCGCATCCCAGCTCTGCTCGGTTTTCCCGCCGTCGGCGACTACTGCGGTGAGACGGCCCGCGGAGTCGGTCTCGTGCGCCGTGGTGGTCTTCTTCCCCTCTGCATCCGTGACAGTGGTGGTGGTGACGTCGCCGGCGGCGTTGGCGGTGTAGGCGGTCGACCGCAGCACGGGCGCCTTCGCATCGGCACCGCCGTGGACGGTGGTGGAGGTCAGCCGGCCGTAGGCGTCGTAGCCGTGGACGGTGTGGGTCGTCACCGGCGTGCCGCCGCCGTCCCCTTCTGCCCCGGAGCCCTGCCCGGTGCCAGCACCCTGCTCCCCGGCGGTGTCGGGGCGGATGTCGGTGCGCGTGGCGAGGTCTCCGCGGGTGTTGTACGTGTAGGAGGTTTCTGACAGGACGGTGCCGTCTTTGCGGGTGAGGGTTTCCTTCTTCGGCTGGCCGCTGTCCCAGTATTCGGTGGCCAGGGCAGTCCCGTTGCCGTAGTCGGTGCGGGTGAGGCGGCCGAGGGTGTCGTAGGTATAGGCGGCCGTGGTGCTCTGGCCGTCTGAGGTCTTCTGCTCGGCCTTGGCCAGGCTGCCGTCGGGGTTGTAGGCGTAGGCGGTGACCGCGCCGGCCGCGTCGGTGGAGGTAGCGAGCTGGCCTGCGGCATCGTAGGTGCGGGAGACAGTCTTGCCGTCGGGGTAGGCGATGGAGGCCAGGCGGCCCTCGCCGTCGTAGCCGTAGGTGATGAGCGTGTCCTTCTTCGCGGTCTCGCTCTCGCCTTCCCACAGGCTGCTGATCCGGTTCAGGGCGTCGTATTCCATGCGGCGCACCGTGGTCGCGCCTGCGGCGTCCGTGACAGACGTGGAAACGGGCAGGCCGGTGGCCTGGTCGTAGCTGTAGGCAGTCTGCGAGACGGTTTTGCCGTCCTTGGTCTTCACCACCGCTTCCGCGATCTGCCCGTCGCCGGTGTAGGCGAAAACAGTGGTGTTGCCGAGCTGGTCGGTCTGGGAGGCAAGCCGGCCTGCTGCGTCATATTCGTTCTTGGTGCCGGTGCGGGTGTCTTCTCCCTCTTTGCCCTGGGCCAGGGTTTTGGACGTGGCCCGCCCGGCGAGGTCGCGGGTGAGGGCGGTGGTGAACTCCTGCCCCGGATAGGTCTCCGGTGCAGCCGGGTTCAACACTGTGCTGTGCGCGATGCCGCCGGCACCGTAGGAGGGCACAGCGGTGACCTCGCCGCTGGTTGAGGTCAGGGTCCGCCCCAGTGCGTCGGTCTGGGCAGCAGAGCCGGCGGCGGGGGTGCCGTCGGCGAAGACCACGTTCGCGCTCGAGGTCCGTGCAGCACTGTCAGCATCCTGGACCGCCAAGGCACGCGCCTCGCCGATGCCTGAACCGGCCTGACCCTTTCCGAGGACGCCTTGGGCGACTGCCTCGGCCACGATGTCCGTGGCGGTTTTTACGGTGGTGCCGTTGGGGCCGGTCACGCTGCTGGTGTGGCCCCAGGGGTCGGTGGAGGCAACGGTTTTGCGGCCGGCCTGGTCGGTGGTGGTGACCTGGTAGTGGGCCCACTGGGAGTAGTCGGCCTCGGACAGCAGCCGGGCGCCGTCGGCGTCGGGCTCTTTGGCGTAGGCGCCGTCGCGGTAGTTGTCCGTGATGCGCAGGGGGCGGCCCAGCGCGTCGAGGGTCTCGGTCACCCGACGGCCGTCAGGCGTGGCGGTGACCGTGACGGTAGGGGAGGGGTAGGCGATGCGGGTGGTCTGCGGCTTGTCGGAGTCGGGTAGCAGGGTGTGGGCGGTAGGCCGGCCCTGGCGGTCGTACTCCGTCCGGGAGACGACCCGGCCGCCGGGGCCGGCCTCCTGCAGGACGGCTCCGGTGGCCAGGTCCACCACCCGCGAGGTCACCGTTTCCGCATCCGTGCCGGGCGCCACCGTGGTGGTCTCGGTCAGGCGCCCGCCCTCAACGGTCCGGCTGACCTCAGTCTTCAGCTCGCCCGGCCCCTCACCCCGCCCCTCCTCACCGGCGCCGTCGGCCCAGGAGACCGTCTGCGAAGCGG
>NZ_JOFX01000173.1 GCF_000719345.1 Streptomyces sp. NRRL F-2664 | reverse complement strand
GGCACCGACTACACCCCCGCCCGCCTCTACCACCCCGAAACCGGCCGCTTCACCACCCGCGACCCCCACCCCACACCCCTCAACAAATACCAAGCCTTCGCAGCCAACCCCATCGAACACACCGACCCCAGCGGGAAGGTGCAGATCCGCATAAAGGGACGATCGGCGCTCGGTTGCGTGGAAAAGCAGACACCTGAGTTCGTTCCTGGCATGTCTGCATTGGCGCCCGGGAACCGTGATCAGCGCAACGAGCCTCCAGCCACCACCACCGCACAATCTACTATCAAAGAGATTGCGAAACAACACGCACACCAAGCATCCCTAAATACACTTTACTCTTCCATTACCTTGACAGCGAAGGCCGAAGTGGCCGGGATTCTCCAGTCCATTCAGAGGTCGGACCTTAAATACGGACGGGAAATTGGGAGGGCCTACGCCACTAGGATTCAGCAGTGGACTCCGCCCGACGGCTGCCAGTCCATGTTCGCCGCTTGCTTCAAGACGTTCAGCGAAGGAACTCCCTTTAGGCCCCACAGAAGAGTTAACTGGAACATGCGGAAGATTTTGTGGCCGATGGTCGCCAAGGGCAATATCAACGATGTGGTTGATTACCTGAATTCTAAGGGAGGGGAGATGCCGAAGGGGAGGATGTTCGCCCTGTCGATGAACACAATAGGAAAGGGCACCGGTAAACTAGATGGCCATATAGCTCTCATCCGCCTCGGCCAGCACAAAGGAGAGCTCCTGTTCAAACATATAGAAACCGGATTCTATGGCGAGTTTGATCCGCTCTATTGGCAGCGGCCTGACCTGGACTACACTGTCAGCTACTACTGGCTATGGGACACTGGAACAGAAAAACTCTCGACCGAAACACTGATCGGCAAAATGTATAATTTTGCGGCTATGTAACACGCCCCTTCGCTGCTCGCCGATACCTACTCTCGCGCCTTCAGCAGGAATACCGCCGCCCTATCGGGGTTTGTCGGCTGCGACCGGTGGAGGACCGCCTCGGCGACGGGTGGCGCCTCGCTATGGCGGGTGGCGTCCAATATGGTGTCGGTGATGCGCGAGCAGTACGCCGACCTGCACAGCGGTATGACCTTAACCGCGAGGGCAGTTGTTCGTTGTCCGGGGCGGGAGCGGCGGGAGTGGAGCCGTCGGAAGGCGTCGAGCCGTGGCCTCACGCTCGACTTTGAGCTCTTTCGTCTCTGCAGGGTTTCGCGTTGAAATCGCGTTGAAAGACTCGGGGAGGCGTTGACAGCACTAGTCCCGACCGGGCTCAGGCTGCGTTCGGAACCCCTGCTGGGCTTCAATTCGGTCGCCGCAACACCGGTTTCCTGGTCGGATAGTAGGCGCTCGTTGAGGGTTTCGGCGGGTGTCTTCCATCGGGGCCCTACGGGCCTGCTGTTGAGGGTGGCGGCGACTGCTTGGAGCTGGTCGACGTCGCAGCGGGACGGGTCCGTGCCCTTGGGTGCTCTGCGCATGCCAAGCCGGATGGGGTGGTGGCTCAGGCTCATCTCCTGGCGAGCAGAACGACGAGTGGACGAACACCGTCGCTTACATGGGACCCGAGATTCTCGGCCGCTGTCGGCTCCACTCCTCAACCGGCCACCCCAACCAACACACCGGCACCAGCAGAGCGGGGGCTGTTCGGAGGAGAGACATCCGTCCCGCCATCTGTTCTCCTCGACAGGACAGCTGACCGAATATGCGCCAGTCTCCGGGGTTCCACGTGCCTTCCACTGCCTCCTCTTTGTCTTCTGCTGCTGTGCGGCGCGTCCGCCGCAACGGCGTCGCCGGCCTCCTTGCCCTGGCCGCTGCCGGCACCGTTGCCGGGGAGAGCGCGGGTGAGGCCTTTGCCGC
Source organism: Streptomyces sp. NRRL F-2664 (assembly GCF_000719345.1). Taxonomy (GTDB): domain Bacteria; phylum Actinomycetota; class Actinomycetes; order Streptomycetales; family Streptomycetaceae; genus Streptomyces. The sequence continues at coordinate 193 of NZ_JOFX01000173.1, read as the reverse complement.
TCCCGGCTCCCGCTCGGCAGCCGCGGCGTCAGCGGTGCCGGGTGCCTCCGGCACCGTGTCGGGTGTGTTCGCCCCCGGCGAGGAGGCCGGCGGCGCGGTGGATGTGCGGACCGGCCGCTACTCCTTGGAGGTGCCGCTGCTGGCGACGGCGGGGCGTGGGGAGGCGGGGTTTGCGCTGGCTCTGTCGTATGAC
>NZ_JOFX01000172.1 GCF_000719345.1 Streptomyces sp. NRRL F-2664 | reverse complement strand
GGTCTCGTGGGCTCGGAGATGTGTATAAGAGACAGGGTGGTGACGGTGCCGGTGCCGGGGCGGCGGAAGGTGAGGCGGACGCCGTCGGCGTGGGCGGTGGCGGAGAGCGTGCCGGTGGTGGCGGGCAGGCCGGTGGGGAAGGGGCCGGTGAGGGGGGCGCCGGGGGTGGGCTGGGTCCAGGCGAGGACGGTGCGGTCGGTGGCGGCGTAGAGGTGGCGGCGGCCGGCGCTGTCGGTGGCGGTTGCGGGGTCGCCCTGCAGGGCGGTGCCGCCCAGGGTCTGCCAGGGGCCGAAGTCGGCGTCGGGGGCGGTCTGGGTGCGGGCGCGCAGGGTGCGGTGGGAGTCGCGGAGGTAGACGGTGAGGCGGCCGGCGGGGTCGGCGGTGGCGGTGGGTGTGCCGAGGGCGGAGGTGGTGGACAGGTCGCCGGTGTCGGGGGTGCCCAGGCTGTGCCAGGGGCCGAAGGGGGCGCCGGGGGCGGGCTGGAGGGTGTAGACGGTGTCGCGCCGGTAGTCGTGGGGGGTGGTGCCCAGGGTGGTGCGGGTGGCGAGGACGGCGATGCGGCCGTCGGGCAGGCGGGTGGTGCTCAGGCCGGTGTCGAGGGTGGTGCCGGGGGCGGTGGCGGGCAGGAAGTGGGGGCCTTGCCAGGGGGCGGTGGGGGTGGGGCGGGTCCAGTGGGCGATGCGGCCGTCGAGGGTGGCGAAGGCGTAGAGGCGGCCGGGGGTGCCTTCGGTGAGCCAGGTGGTGCTGTCGCCGCGGCTGTAGCGGATGGTCCGGTTCCATCCGGCGCCGGTGGGGCGGGTGGCGGTTTTGCGGTCGCCGCAGCCGGCGGGGCTGCCGCACCAGTCCTGGTGGTCGCTCCAGGCGTAGGTCTTGAGGTAGCCGAGTTTTTCCTCGGCGGTCTTGGCGTCGAGGGTGGGGGGCAGGGAGCTGTTGGGGTAGCTCACGTAGTTCTGGAGGGTGAAGTGCGGCCGGTCGGGGGTGGCGGCGTAGCGTTCGGTGGCGGCCTGGACGAAGCGGGCGCCGTACATGTGGTCCTGGTGGTCGGCGAAGGCGCCGGCGGGGCGGGTGCGGCCGGGGGTGGGGTCCTGGGTGCGGATGGTGGTGGGCCGGTAGCGGGCGAGGACGCTCGCGATGGCCTGGACGGCCTGGTCGCGGGTGTAGGTGAAGGGGGCCCGTACGGGGGTGCCGGAGGCGAGTTGGGAGCCGAGGGCGGGGATCTTGCCGTCCCACAGGCCGCGCAGGCTGTCGGGGTTGTCGCCGGAGATGCTGCGGGCTTCGCGCATCTGCATCCACACCAGGTTGACCTCGGGGCGGGCGAGGAGGATGTCGACCTCGGCGCTGCCGCCGCCGGTGGTGGGTATGGAGGTGCGCTGCCAGGCGCTGGTGCGCAGGCCGGTGGCCATTTCGGCGTAGGCGGCGCGTATGCCGTTCTGGCGGGCTTCGGCGTAGGCGGCGTGGTCGGCGGGGCGGGCGGGGTCCTGCAGGTGCGGGCTGTGGGCTTCGTTCCTGCCGTCGGACTCGCCGGCGGTGAGGTAGACGGTGGTGACCTTGACGCCGGCGGATATGGAGCGGCTGAGGTCGGGGTTCATGAAGAACAGGTCGTCGTCGGGGTGGGCGACGACCTGGACGACGGTGCCCTCGGTGACGCTGGCGCGGGCGGGCGCGGGAGCGGCGGGAGCGGCGGGGTGGGGGGTGCTGCCGTGTCCGTGGGCCCAGGTCGTGATGCCGGCGGCGCTGACGGTGAGGGCGGCGAGCAGGGCGGCGAGGCGGGTGCGGCTGGCCAGGGACATCTGCGGGTGCCTCGGGGGGTCGGTGGCGGTGCGTGCGCCGAGAAGAGGGGCGGAGTCGGTGCCCCGAGGGCTGGAGCACTTCCGGAGACGACCGTGGCCGATTATGCCTGGCGTGTTTTCTACTGACACACCCTCAAGACGGGTATGAAACCAAACCAGTTGAATGCGTGATATGGGCGGGTTGTCCGCATTTGGGGTTGGTTGGGTGGGGTGGTGGGCGGGGTTCGGGGTGATGCAGGTCACGTTCGGGCGGGCGTCGGGGGCTGTCTCTTATACACATCTCCGAGCCCACGAGACCTCTCTACATCTCGTATGCCGT
>NZ_JOFX01000171.1 GCF_000719345.1 Streptomyces sp. NRRL F-2664 | reverse complement strand
GCGTCTGGGATGCAGACGCGGTCCGTGACGACGTGCGGGACCATGTTGCCGAACGGCTCGGGCCGGGCGGCGTGCTGATCATCGACGACACCGGTTTCATCAAGAAGGGCGTCACATCGGCCGGGGTCGGCCGGCAGTACACCGGCACATCGGGGAAGATCGACAATTGCCAGATCGGAGTGTTCGCCGCCTACGCCACCGGCCGTGGACGGGCCTTGGTGGACCGGGAGTTGTATCTGCCAAAGGCATGGACGTCGGATCGGGAACGCTGCCGGGCGGCGAAGATCCCCGACGAGCGCCACTTCGCCACGAAGGGCGAGCTCGCGAAGGCGATCGTGGCCCGCTGCCTGGCCGCGGGCCTGCCGGCGGACTGGGTGACGGCGGACGAGGCTTACGGACAGGAGTGGAAGTTCCGACGCCTGCTCGAGGAGCTCGGGGTCGGCTATGTGGTCGCGGTGCCGAAATCGCAGCAGGTCAAGAGCCTGGCAGGGTTCTGGAGAATCGACGAACTCATTGCGGAGGCACCCGAGGAGGCATGGCAGCGGATCTCCTGCGGCGACGGAGCGAAGGGCCCGCGCGTCTACGACCGGGCCAGCGCAAGGCTGCCGGCGATCGGTTTCTTCGACGGGGACGAGCCCACCCATCACCGCTGGGTTCTTGCCCGCCGGAGCCTGACCCGGCCCGCCGAGATCGCCTTCTACTTCGCTTACGCGCCTGTGGCCTGCACGGTTGCCGATCTGGCGAGGGTGGCCGGGATGCGGTGGGCGATCGAGGAATGCTTTCAGGCCGCGAAGAACGAGTGCGGCCTGGACCAGTACGAGGTCCGGCGATACGTCGGCTGGTATCGGCACGTCACCCTGGCCATGCTCGCTCACGCCTTCCTCGCCTTCCTCGCCTTCCTCGCCGGCCTCGCCGGCCTCGCCGCCGATGAGGCGGTAAAAGGGGCTGCAGAAACGACCCCACCAGCAGGATCGTCGCTCTCACCGTGGCAGAGATCCGCAGGCTCATGGAACATTTCCTGCCCCGACGCACCACTCGATGCGACCCACGAGATCACGCACTGAGCTGGTCCCACTGGCGACGCCGCCGCCAAGCAACCGCGCGACGCAGCCATCACCAAAGAAGAACCAGCTCAGGACACGATCCGCTACTGGAGTACTAGGGCTGGGAAGATGCGGTGGTCTTCGCTCCGGGGATGGCGGCCGCGCAGCGGGAGCAGCACTCCATTACCTGCCACCAGCGCCCTACCCGATCAGACGGCATGGCCGCCCCCGCGCGGCCGGTGTCGGGCACATGGGCACGGCAGCCTCTGAAGCGGCACGCGCAGTACGCTCCGGCCCGTGGTGCGGGCGCAGCTCGCAAATGGGCATTGATGTGGGCGACCGCAGCGGCACGGGCGGCAGCCGCAGTGGAATGACGCTGCTCAGCGCAGGCGGGGCGGCTGCACGAGATACGTACGGCCGCACTCCCCCGGCCGACGGTGTCCAGACGCACCGTCCAACGGCGCCCCGGCACCCGTTCCTCCAGCTCGCTCACAGCGGCCTGCCTCATCCCGTTCGTCCTCCCGGTGTCCCCCATACCACCCAACCCAACCCCTCGACATGGGCAGTATGCGACGGACTCACCGTACGCGGCACATGGGCAGGACACGTGAACTTGCTCTGCCAGTCAAACCTCGACGAGCTGATCGACGATCACCAGGAGGATACGGAGCTTGAGTCTCCACCGATTGGCGCTCCGCTCGGTGGAGACTGAATACGACTAGTTCTGGTGGGGTCTTGGCGATCATCTGCTTCCGATGTCTCTGAGGTCTGTTGTGCTTGCTATGCCCCACCCCCGCCGCAAGGGCGGCCTCGTTGGTCTTCTAGTCCTAGTAAGCGCTGGCACCGCCCTTTGCGGCGCCCCGGCCGAAGCACGCGCCGTTCCTGGCTTCCGCTCCATTGCTGCTGGCGACTCGGCTGCGGTGTCGGGTGTGTTTGCCCCGGGTGAGGAGGCGGGGGGTGCGGTGGATGTGCGGACCGGCCGCTACTCCCTGGAGGTGCCGCTCCTGGCGACGGCGGGGCGTGGGGAGGCGGGGTTTGCGCTGGCTCTGTCGTATGACCAGGAGTTGTC
>NZ_JOFX01000170.1 GCF_000719345.1 Streptomyces sp. NRRL F-2664 | reverse complement strand
ACCTGGCGCATCCTCCGCAAAGCCCGCCTCAGCCCCAGCAGACTCACGTCAATCGCCAGAGCCATCCTCACCCTGGAGACTCACCGCTGAAAACGCTCATTGATCGCGTTCAGCCAGGTGATGCCCTTCTTCTTCGCAAAGTACTTCGGCGAGGGCGCGGCGTTGATGGTTCGCGTGGGGACGACGAAGCGCAGCCCGTCGACGGAGGCGAGCAGACCCTTGCCCCAGAACTGCACGATCGGTATTCGGGCGTGGGCTGCGATCAGGGCGGCGTTCGCCGCGGCGATGGTGTCGGCCCGCAGGTAGTACTGGTCGACGTGGACCAGCCGGGACCGGGTCAGTGCCTCGTAGCCCGGGTTGATGACCGGCGTCATGCCGATGTTGCACGCCTCCGAGACCAGCAGCGCGACCATCGACGTCGCCAGGTCCTTCATGCGGGTCTTGCCATCGCCCAAGTGCACGAAGGCGTCCAGGAAACCCGTCCAGGAGTGCACCTCGAACAGCAGGTCCGGCAGGTCGATCTTCGGGAGCATCTTCTCGACGCGCTCGTGCAGCTCTGCACTTCAGCGATGAGGCGGTTGCCGGCGCTGACCTGCTGATTTCCTTCTGCCGCACCGTGCTGGACACGGACCACCCCTTGCCGTGGCAGGACCGGCTCGGAGAGCTCTGCGAGGCCTTCGAAGATGAGGGCTTGCAGGCAGGGCTGGAGTTCATGCTGGCCCAGTTGCAGGACCCTGAACAAGCCAAGGCATGGCTGAACACCTTCAAGGGACTCAACTACCAAGCGTTCGCGCTTCGGCTTATCGGCGCCGGCCCCTACCGGCTTCTCGTGGAAGCCGTGAAACAGGACGGTGCAGTCCTGGCTCTCGTGATCCGGCGCGGGATGCGCGCGCTGATGCCCTTCGCCGTGGCGTGGAGCGACGCCGTGAGCAACATGACCGTCAACCAGAGGAAGGCCGTCGCAAAGGCCGACATCCTCGGCCTGGAGATCGTGCAAGGGATAATTCAGCTGGATGATGCGTTCGGCAAGAAGTTCATCTCCACGCTTCCCATGCAGCTCACAGCCGCGACTGCCGACGACCTGGCCGGGTGGCAGCCCGACAACTTGTCGGAGATCGTGGCCTCCATCCGGCAGCGCGTGGGCGAGTCGTCCGCCAAAAGACTGGAGCGCGAGAACTCACAGCTCGTCAGAAAGATCCAGGGCGCCAGAACAGCGCTGGCGCACTCCGAGGACGGCATCTCCCAAGCGGCCAACTCGTTGATCGAACTCATCGACAGGATCATGTGAGAAGCGTTCACCAAGGAAGAAGTCCTGGACTGGGTGGACGCCAACCTGCCGAACGAGCCGCAGCTGACCTTCACCGACACGCACGGAACAAACGCGCTGATGCCCTGTGCTTCATCTACCGCGGTGGTCCCACGGCACGCGAATCGAATGAGCACGACGATGGCAGCGGCCCGACCCTCCTCCACGATGTCTTCGCGCGCGTCATCGTCGCAACGCGTGATCGTCTCCAGAAGCTCAAGCACAGCGACGGCGGAACCCCGGCAGAGAAGGAACAGCTTCTCTGCCTGCTCGCCGGACTGGAGGGAGCACTGTTGCTCGGCCTCTCCTTCAACCAGTTCGGCAACACCCGAGACGCCCTGCTCGAAGCCCGATGGTTGAGGGACAGGCGTTAGGCCCGTGGCGGATCGGACCGTGTGACGGTGTCCGGGTCGGCGTGCCATTCGCGTCCGCCGTGTTCGGGGGAGATGAACGCGACGGGGCGTCGGCTGCGGTCGTAGGGCGGGTCGGAGGGGTCTTCCCATGCGGGGTCGGTGTCCCGCAGGATCCCGGTCCTGCCGTGGGCGTCTTCGACGCGGTGTCCGATGTCGCTCCGGTCGATCACCGGACGTCCCGTTCGCCGGCATGGGGGTGGTGTCGGATGTCGACGTTGCAGTCCGACACCCCGGACAGGTCCCCGTCCCGTCGGCACACCGTTCGCCGGTCGGCTGCGCCCGCGCACCTGGTGGACGCCGGCTATGTCGATACTGAGCGTTTTCAGCGGTGAGTCTCCAGGGTGAGGATGGCTCTGGCGATTGACGTGAGTCTGCTGGGGCTGAGGCGGGCTTTGCGGAGGATGCGCCAG
>NZ_JOFX01000169.1 GCF_000719345.1 Streptomyces sp. NRRL F-2664 | reverse complement strand
ACTCATGCACCACTACTCACACCAGCCTCAGTGGTCCCAGCCAAACCAGAGCGCAGACCCATATAAAGAACCCCGAATATGGGCTAAACGCCCTCTCAGAGGTCGTTTTCATCTGGATTGGCCATGTATTCAGTGATTCTCGGGCCGCTGGGCTGTGGTGCTTGTGGTGCTGGAGATGCGAGTTGCTTCTTGCTGGTCAGGTGGGGTGGAGGGTGAGGCGGGAGGTGGCTTGTGCCTGTCTCATCCCAGGACGCCCGGCTTTCGGGGCTGAGTGCTTCGGCAGCCGTCACTGTGCGCCTGGGCGCACTCGGTCTGCGGCGGTACGCCGGAAGCATGCCGAAGCGACGTCCGTATCCGAGTGATCTGTCCGATGCCCGTTGGGAGTTGATCGAGCCGGTGCTTGCGGCCTGGCGGTTCGAGCGCCGCGGCCGGGCTCTGGATTTCGGTCGGCCGCCGGAGCACGGCCTGCGCGACATCATGGATCTTGTACGTGGACCGGACCGGGGTTCAGCGGCGATACCTTCCGCACGACTTCCCGCACTGGAACACGGTCTGCGGCTACTTCGCCAAGTGGGCCGACGAGGGCGTGCTCGCCCAGCTCAACGGCCTGCTCAGGCAGCTCTTACGCGAGAAGGAAGGGCGTGACGCGGAGCCGCCGGCCTGCGTGATCGACGCTCAGAGCGTCAAGACCTCCACCAGCGTCCCCGCTGCCGGCCAGGGCATCGACGCCGGGAAGAAGATCGCGGGCCGGAAGCGGAGCATCGCCGCCGACACGCTCGGACTTCTCCTCGCGGTGCTGGTCGCGGCGGCGAGCGTGCAGGACTCCGTCGCCGGCACTGAACTCCTGGACCAGGTCGCGGTCGGCCACCCCGGGATCCGGAAGGCCTGGGTCGGCGGCGGCTGCCGCCAGCACCTCGTCGAGCACGCCGCGACCCTCGGCATCGACATGGAGATCACCGCCCGCAAGCCCGGGAACAGGGGTTTCACCCCGATCCCGAAACGCTGGGCGGTCGAGAGGACCTACGGAGTGCGCGGGCGGGTGGGGGCGCGCGGGCGCCGGGTGTGTGATCACGCTGTACATCGGCGTGGGCGGTGCTTCCGCGGATCCGGAACCCGGCGGCGATCTGGGCGAGGGTGTCGTGCTGCGCAGGTAACACGAGTGTGATCAGGGCCGGCTGAGAGGCTTGCAGCGGCGGTCACCCTCCCGGGTGGCGGTCAGCATCGCGACCCACTCCACGAGGGCATGCGGAAGGTCCCATGCGGCAGGACAGGCAGGCAGCAAGGCTCCCTGGCAGACGGGTTGGGACGTGAGATCTCTCGCTCAACCGTCCGGGAGCCTTGTCCGTTACGACCTCTTGCCTGCCACCCGACCGGTGGCCAACTCGAAGAAGCTCTATGAGAGGCCCGCGGCGATGCGCCTACGGTCTTGCGGGGTAATTTCTGCTTGGATCATCCTTACCAGTACAGCCAGGAGGTCTGCATATTTTGTTCTATTGTTCATCAATTCGCGGTAGACGCCAGCTTGGAGTTTTTGGCCGATTGCTGTCTGGGAGTCCACGAATGTCGGTAGAGTTGAAGGAATGGGGTAGGGTCGACCGCCCTGAACCCGAGGGTCGTAATGGCGTTCGTGAATCACTTCTGCCATTCCGAGGTAAAGGGCATCGTCTTTGAGGACCGACTTGAGGACGTGAACTTGGGCGGCATCGATCTGCCGGGAGATTGCAACCCACTCCTGCGTGCTTTTCGGCGTATCCCACGGGCCGGGTATTTTAATGCCCCGATTGAGTTCCGGGGGGGTGTCCCTCCGCGGTGAGTCTGGAATGCTTTTAGGCTCGACTGCATTCACGGGGGGATTGAAATCCTGGGCGAATTGCTTTATCATCGCGTCGGACTCTTCACGCCTTCTTTGCTGGTCTGCTAGCATTCGCTTTTTGTGGGCCTCGCTCTTCTTATTCCAGGCCTCTATGAGGCGTAGATTCCTGTCATGTGATTTCTGGAGCCTCGTGCGGAACTTGAAGCTGATGTTTCCGGTGGGGTCGGTGTATTCAGCGGGGTTGGCATTGAAGGCTTGGTATTTGTTGAGGGGTGTGGGGTGGGGGTCGCGGGTGGTGAAGCGGCCGGTTTCGGGGTGGTAGAGGCG
>NZ_JOFX01000168.1 GCF_000719345.1 Streptomyces sp. NRRL F-2664 | reverse complement strand
GGGGTGTTCTTTCTGCTTCCGAGGGTGTGAGCAGTGGTGGCCGGGTCTGTTTCGGCGGAGGTTGTCGATGATTGCCACTTTGATCACTCGTGATGTGTCTGTGGGGGCTGCGTCTGCGGCGGGGGTGGGGGTGTCTGTTTCGGTGGTGGGGTTGGCTCCGCGTGAGCGGGAGGTGTTGGCTCATATTGCGGCGGGGTGTACGTATGTGCAGACGGCTCGGTTGATGGGGTTGTCGAGGCATACGGTGGATGCGTATGTGCGGCGTATTCGGGTGAAGTTGTAGCGGGCGGGATGTTCTTGGCGTCGTGGATGCTGGGAGGCCGGCCGGCGCGCGATGACCGCCGCTTGCGCAGGGTCTGCGACGCTCGAAGCTGCCGTACCACGGGATGCTCGATGAGTACGGTTTCGCCTTCCAGGCCGGTCTTGCCCCGCGCAAGGTGAAGGACTTCGCCACTTTTTTCGTTTGTCGAGGGTTGGGCGGGTGTGGCCTTGCTCGGGTTGTTCGGGGTCGGTATGGGGCACGTTGCCGTTGCCGTTGCCGTTGCTTTGGTGGTCGTGGTCTGCGGGCCGGTTGTTGGGTCTTTTTCATGGGCCTCGATGGCGTGGTCTGCAGTTTTGAGGGCCGTTGAGGCGGTAGGGCGTTTGACGGGCGGGTTCGGCGCCTATCTGCGGTCCGGCGTTCTTGTGGTGGACGAGGTGGGTTGTCTGCCTTTGGAACGCGCGGGGGCGGGTTTGGTCTTCCTGGTCTTCTCCGAGCGTGAGGGGAAGGGTTTGATCGTCTTGGCCTCGAACAGGACGTTCAGTGGGTGCGGCCGGGTCTTCGGGGGCGAGGTCCTCGCCACCGCCGTCCTCGACGGCTTTCTCCGTCACTGTGGAGTGATCTCCATGAATGGCTGCAGGCTTCCGGTTGAGGAACCGCTTTCAGGTGGTCGGGTGGAACGACGACGGGGTCGGACGTCCCGGGTCGTTTCCGGAGGCCGAGCGTGTGATCAGTTGTTGATCACGTGTTGGAAGGTCTCGGAGGACTCGCCGTTCTTGATCAGTCGGGTGATCATGCCGGTTGTGTTGATCGATGCCGGGATCGTTGACGATCGGGCTGTGCGAGTGCCGGCCGTGGTGGGCCTCGTGGGGTTCCTGCCCGGAGGTGCATCGGGCGCTCGACTTCCGCGCCGGTGAACATGGTTGCGGTCCGACGAGTTTCATCCTTCGGAGTCACCCAAGACTGGGGTTGCTTTGTTTTGGCGGACATCGGAGATCTGGGCTCGGGTCCAGGGAGGGATGTCGATGAGGGGGAACATGCCGAGGAAGAAGCAGCGGCCGCGGCGGCGGTTCACAGCCGGTTTCACGGCCGAGATTCACGGGCCGCTCGGGAGCAGGGGACGGAGGATCGGCGGGCGTAGGAGGCGGACCGGGAGACCTTCATCAGCTCACACGCCCGTTTGACGTTGTGACCTGCCTGTTTCTCCGCCTCGATGAACGGATCGACCGTCACCGGGTCCCCCTGGCGAAGACAGCCGTGGCCCGCTTGAGGATCTCGATGTCCTCCCTCAGCCGGCGGTTCTCGCGCCGAAGTTCCGCGAGTTCGGCCCGCTCGTCGCGCTCCAGTCCTTGGGCTGGTGACTTTCGTCGGACTGCGCCAGCCACAACCGGACGGCGGTCTCGGTCAGGTCGAAGTCCCTGACCACGTCGGGGACCGACCGGTCTCCACGCAGGCACAACTCGACGACGCCGAACTCAGCGTCCGGATCACCGAGGTCCACGAACACTCCCGCGGCCTCTGCGGAGCCCCGCGCATCCATGCCGCCCTCGTCCGCGACGGACTGCCCTGCGGGCGCCGCCGGGTCGCCCGCCTGATGCGGGCCGCCGGCCTCGCAGGCCGGCACCGCAGGCGCGGGCAACGCACCACCGTCCCGGACCCGAACGCGGCCACCCGACCCGACCTGGTCCAACGCGACTTCCAGCCCGACCCGACCGCCATCGACACGCGCTGGTGCGGTGACATCACGTACATCCCGACCGGTGAGGGCTGGCTCTACCTGGCCACCGTGATCGACATCGCCTCCCGCCGCGTTGTCGGCCGGGCCATCTCCGACCACCTCGGCACCTCCCTCGCCGCCGACGCCCTCAAAGCCGCCTGCCACCAACGGCAACCGGAAGGAACCGTCGTCTTCCACTCCGACCGCGGTAGTCAGTACACCAGCCACGCCTTCGCCGCCCTCGCGACCGCCCACGACATCAGGCTCTCCGTCGGACGCACCGGCGTGTGCTGGGACAACGCCCTGGCCGAATCCTTCTTCGCCACTCTCAAGAACGAGTTCGTCAGCCGACGCAGGTGGCACAGCAGAGCCGTCGCCCGCAGCGCGATCTTCGACTACATCGAAGGCTGGTACAACACCCGCAGACTCCACAGCCCAGCCGAGTACGAAAAACTCGCCGCCTG
>NZ_JOFX01000167.1 GCF_000719345.1 Streptomyces sp. NRRL F-2664 | reverse complement strand
ACCTCCGTGTGTGGTGTGGAGCCTAGACACCTCCACCACACCGGAGGTCTTCGCCATGATCAAGACCCAGCCCTGTTAACAACGCTCGTGATCAATACACCTAGGCCGCGCCCCCGCCGACCGGGCCGGGCCTGCCGATCACACCGGATCCCCCGAACACGCCCCGCCCCGCCGACCGGGCCGGGGCCGCCGGCCCCCCCGGCCACCGCCCCCCGGTCACCGCCCCCGGTCACCGCACCGGCGGATGCGTGGCCAGCCAGTGCCGGGCGATCTCCTCCCGCGTCGCGATCCACGCCCCGCCCCGCTGCGCGACGTGCCGCAGGAAACCGTCGAGCGCGCGGATGCGCCCCGGCCGCCCGGTGATCCGGCAGTGCAGGCCCACGCTCATCATCCGCGGCCGGTCCCCGCCCTCGGCCCGCAGCGTCTCGAAGGTGTCGACGAGGTAGGCGAGCATGTCGTCCGCGGTCGTGAACCCGTGGACGATCAGGAACTTGAAGTCGTTCGCATCCAGGCTGTACGGCACCACCAGGTGCGCACGGCCCTCCACCTGCACGTAGAACGGCAGGTCGTCGGAGTAGTCGTCGCTGTCGTAGAGGAAACCGCCCTCCGCCGCGACCAGCCGCCGCGTGTTCGCACTGGTCCGGCCGGTGTACCAGCCCACCGGCCGGCGGCCCACCAGCCGCGCGATCGTCCTGGCCGTATCGGCGATGTCCGCCCGCTCGACGTCCTCGGGCACGTGCCGGTAGTCGATCCAGCGCCGGCCGTGCCCCGCCACCTCCCAGCCGGCGGCCCCCATCGCCCGGGCCGCGGCCGGGTTGCGCTCCAGCGCCTGCCCCACCGCGTACACCGTCAACGGCACCCCGTGCGCCGCGACCGTGCGGTGGATCCGCCAGAAACCGGCACGCGAGCCGTAGGCGAACATCGACTCCACGTTCAGGTCCCGTCCGCCCGCCACCGGTGGCGCCCCGACGATCTCGTGGAGGTACCCCTCCGACGTCGCATCGCCCTCCAGGACGTTCTGCTCTCCACCCTCCTCGTAGTTCAGGACGAGGCTGACGGCGACACGGGCCCCGCCGGGCCACGCGGCGTGCGGCGGCTCGGCACCGTACCCGACGAGGTCACGCTGCTGTTCGGACACGGCCGCACCCTACCGCCGCCGCCTTCCGCAGCCCCGAGGGCGCGGCCGGGCGGCAGCGGGCGCCCGCGAGGCAGCTGCCCCCCCGGTTCGCCGTGCGGGGTCTCGGTGCAGCTGTCCACCGCGGGGCCGTGACCGGTGCCCGTGCAGGAGCCAGGACGTCGGCGGACGTCGGCGGCGGTGAGGGGCGGGCGGTGCGAGACTGGCGCCGTGACGGGTACCGACCGGCAGAGGGACCGGCAGCTGGAGCAGGCCATCCTCCAACTCCTGCACCACCGGGCCCCGACCGCGACGATCTGCCCCTCCGACGCCGCGCGGGCCGTGTACCAGGGGGACGGCGACGGCTGGCGCGCGCTCATGGAGCCGGCCCGCCGCGCAGCCCGGCGTCTGGTCGCCGCCGGAAAGGTGGAGATCACCCGGGGCGGCCGCCGTGTCGACCCGGACCGGGCCCGCGGCCCGATCCGGATCCGCCGCGTGCGCTGACCCCCTGCGCGGGCGGCCGGGGAAGGCAGCCCCGAAGCAGCGCATCTCCTTGGAATCCGGTGCAATTCGGACATTCGGCCTGTCTCTTTACGGGGTACGGCCGGTCACGCTGGGTGAGATCCGGGGGTGGTGGGGGTGAGCCGCCCCATAGGACCCACGTCACACACGAGGCGGGATAGTAGGCCCCCAAGGCCCCCTTGCGACCGGTCGTATCCCGCTTCCACCTGCGCGGATCCGGCCCCGCCGGGTCCCGGGTCCCCGGCCCCCGACTGCGAAGGCCTTTAGTAATGGCGGTCGTTGCCAGGGTGCGGGGCCGTCGGTAGAACTGGATGAGTCGCCGGGCGGCACGGGTCGTTCACCCGCCGCCGACGAACCCCTCTCCACCGCGTGAGTGGCTCACGCATGCTCCGGCATGCCGCGACCGCCCCTTGTCCCCTGTGGAAGGTATCTCCGTGTCCCACGCCGTCATCCGCCGCATCGCCGCCTCCAGGAAGACCCTCGTCGGCTCCGCCCTCGCCCTGGGCGTCGCCGGTTCCATGCTCGCCACGGTCCCCGCCCAGG
>NZ_JOFX01000166.1 GCF_000719345.1 Streptomyces sp. NRRL F-2664 | reverse complement strand
GTAGTCGGTGCCGTTTTCGGTGTTGGTGTATTCGCCGCCGAAGCGGAAGGGGTTGGCGGCGGGGTCGGCGGCGCGGTGCGGAGCGGCTGCGGGAGCGGCGCCGGGTCCGGTCTCCTGGCCGTAGTCGGTGTAGGAGCGGCTGGTACGGGCTTCGGCGAGGGGGCCGGTTTCCAGGACGGTGTTGCCGCGGCGGTCGGCATGCAGGTACAGGGCAGCTTCGGGCGTACCGGTGAGAGTACGTGCTTCGCGTCCTGTCAGGCCGGCCAGGTAGGCGCCGGTGCGGGAGGTGCCGTCCGGGGTGGTGTGGGTGTCGTTGGCGATGGTGCCGTCAGGGGCGTAGTGGAAGAGCACGGCGTGCCTGTCGCCGTCGCGGCCGGTGGTCGTGGAGGATTTGCGGCTGCCGTCGGCCCAGTAGGCGTACTCGGTGCGTATGCCGTCGGAGGTGGCGGCGGTGAGGGGCTTGCTGTCGGGAGTGTAGGTCCAGGCAGTACCGTCGGCTCCGGTGGTCAGGCGGCCGGCCGCGTCCCAGGCCTGGTCGGCCTCTGCCCCGTCGGTGATGACTGCGGTGAGGCGTCCGGCGGCGTCGGTCTCATGCCGGGTTAGGGTCTTCTCGCCCTGCGCATCGGTGACGGTGGTGGTGGTGACGTCTCCTGCGGCGTTGGCGGTGTAGGCGGTCGAGCGCAGTACAGGGGCCTTCTCGTCCGCGCCGCTGTGCAGGACGGTGGAGGCCAGCCGGTTGTATGCATCATAGGAGTGCACCGTATGGACGGTCACCGGAGGTGCGGCGGAAGAGCTGTCGGCGGCCTCTTCCGCGCCTGTCCCCCCTTCGCTGCCTGGGGCCTGGCCGGTGCTGCTGGCCGGGCGGGTGTCGGTGCGGGTGGCGAGGTCGCCGCGGCTGTTGTACGTGTACACGGTTTCGGACAGCAGGGTGCCGTCTTCGCCGGTGAGGGTCTCCTTCTTCGGCTGGCCGCTGTCGTAGTAGTCCACCGTCAGGACGGTGCCGTTGCCGTACTCGGTCTTCACCAGCCGGCCCAGGGTGTCGTAGGCGTAGGAGGCCCTGGAGGTCTGCCCGTCGGCAGTCTTCTGCTCAGCGGTCTTGAGGCTGCCGTCGCTGTTGTAGGTGTAGGCAGTCACTGCATCAGCCGCGTCGGTAGAGCTGGCGAGCTGGCCGACCGCGTCGTAGGTGCGGGAGGTGGTCTTGCCGTCGGGGTAGGCGACTGACACCAGGCGGCCCTCGCCGTCGTAGCCGTAAGTGATGAGGGAGGCCTTCTTCGCCTCCTCGCCGTCGCCTTCCCACACGCTGGCAATCCGGTTCAGGCTGTCGTAGGCCATGTGCCGGACGGTGGTCGCGCCGTCGGCGTGCGTGATGGCGGCGGACGTCAGCAGGCCGGCCTCGTCGTAGGTGTAGGCGGTTTCGGAGACCGGTTTGCCCTCCGGCGTCTTCACCGCGGCTGATGCCGCCTGCCCGTCGGGGGTGTACGTGAACACGGTGGTGTTGCCGAGCTGGTCGGTCTGGGACGCCAGCCGGCCGGCCTCGTCGTACGTGTTCCTGATGCCGGTGCGGCTGCCTGCTGCGTCCTCGCCCTGGGTGAGGGTCTTGGCGGTAGGACGACCGGCCAGGTCGTGGGCGGTGGCTGCAGTGAACTTCTCCCCCGGGTAGGTGTCGGGGGCGGCGGGGCTGAGGACCGTGCTGTGCGGGATGCCGCCCGGCCCGTAAGAGGGGGTGGCGGTGACTTCGCCGCTGGTTGAGGTCAGGGTGCGGCCCAGCGCGTCGGTCTGGGCGGTGGAGCCGGCGGCGGGGGTGCCGTCGGCGAAGACGACCTTCGCGGAGGCCGTACGCGCGGCGCTGTCAGCGTCCTGCACCATCACAGCGCGTGCATCGCCGAGGCCGGCATCCTTCTGGTCTGTACCCAGGACGCCCTGCGCGACCGCTTCGACCCGGGCGCCGTCGGCGTCGGGTTCTTTGGCGTAGGCGCCGTCGCGGTAGTTGTCCGCGGTCCGCAGCGGGCGGCCCAGCGCGTCGAGGGTCTCGGTCACCCGACGGCCGTCAGGGGTGGCAGTGACCGTGGTAGTGGGAGCGGGGTAGGAGATGGTTGTCCTCTGGGATCTGCCGGAGTCGGGCAGCAGGGTGCGGGCGACCGGCCGGCCCTGGCGGTCGTACTCCGTCCGGGAGACGACCCGCCCGCCGGGGCCGGCCTCCTCCAGCACGGCCCCCGTCGCCAGGTCCACCACCCGCGAGGCGGTGGTCTCCGCGTCGGTACCGGGCGCGGTGGTGACGGTCTCGGTCAGACGCCCGTCCTCAACGGTCCGGCTGACCTCAGTCTTCAGCTC
>NZ_JOFX01000165.1 GCF_000719345.1 Streptomyces sp. NRRL F-2664 | reverse complement strand
GCCTCCACGCCCACGGCCTGGCGGTTGCCCGCCGACACCGACGGGGCTGCACTCGCCTCACTACGGGCGGCCCGCGCCAGGGCCCGGGAAGTCGCCTGGATGCAGGCCGCCGAGACCGGCGAGGGCATACCCGCTGTTCAGGCCGCCGCACGAGAGCTTCCCGGCCTGGTTCTGGACCTCGACGCCACGGTGATCGCCTGCCACTCAATAAAGGAGGCGGCAGCTCCGACCTGCAAGGGCTCGAGAACCCGACCACCGCGCCGGGACTCCGCCATGCCCAAACACCGAAATCAGGTCGGCCACCCGACTACAGACGATCAGAAACGCCTCATCGCCCGAACCGAAACGTCGAGGCTAACGTCCCCCGGAGGTGATCAACACCCTCACCCAGCCCGGCTGGGTCCAAGCCGGCCAGCCGCTCTGCCTGATCGGTGGCTCCGGCACCGGCAAGTCCCCACCTCCTGATCGGCCTGGCACCGCGATCGCCGAGGCCGGCGGACGGGTCCAATACACGACCGCGGCGAACCCGGTCAACGAGCTGGCCGGGAGCCGCCGGAGACAAGCAGCTGGGCCGCACGATCAAGAAGCACGGACGCGTGGACCTTCTCTGCCAGGAGGAGCTGGGCTCGGCGTCCGCCGATCGCCGCCCTGCGCGGCGCAGGCGGTGGTGGACGCGGCGTCTCCTCGACCGGCACGACGCTGACTGCTCTTCCAGAATTTCACCGAGCGCGAGGAACCGCACGCGATCGCGATCGCTTCGAACAGGCCGTTCACCGAGTGGGACCAGACCTTCATCGACAAGCGGCTCTGCCAGGCCATCGTCGACCGACTCACCTTCGAGGCGCACATCATCGAGACCGGCACGTCGTTCCGTCTTGCCAGCACCACCGCCAAGCGGCAAGCAGCCGCCGTCTGAACGCTCCGCAGGCCGAACCGTTGACGAGCGGGCACCCGCAAAGGTGCCCGCCCGTTCGCATTCCTGTCAGGGGACGCGCCCGGGCGGGCTCCGTGAACCACCCGCTGCAGCCCCATGACAGGCACCCTCCCCACCTCGATCGCTCCGCCACAGGACAGCCCGGGATCCGATCGATGGGTGGGGCCGCCTCAGACCGTTCCAGTGGGGCCAGAACAGCTATTCCGTTGAAAACGGCGGTCCCTGCCGCCCGGCGGCAGCCCTTCCGGCGGTCAGGACGCCGGGCCGTTTCCGGCGCTCACAAGGCGCCGCTGGCCCGGTCAGCTCGGCAGCTCCCAGCCTTCTTTAAGAGGGCCGAAGTAGTGGTCGGTGATGAGCGTCTTCCGAGTCCCGTCGGCCATATTCTGGTAAGCAACGGTGAGGGAATAGCTGGCTTCACCGTACATCGGACTCCAGAGGTCGGTAACGACCGGTGCACCCAGCTTCTCATTCATCCTGCGCGAGTTGTACCGGCCCAGGGCCGTAAGGTATTCATGCGCCTTCTGCGCCTGCGCGCCGAGGATCATGTACGACTGATCGCTAATTACGTCGAGCATTGCCGGGTCCCGTACAGTGGCAATTTTGGCAGCTCTTTCGGTCAGTTCTCTGGCGACCATTATTTCTTCGAGCACCGGTCCGGGGTTAGCGATATCCACCCTCCGCACGCTGGGCGCCAATCCTGCTTGGGCCGCCCTCGCGGGGAAGCTTTCGTCAGTGGCCGTCGTCTCGAAGTAGTGCGCCGCGTCCCCAGCCCCGGGCTCGACCCTTCCTATGGTACTCCGGGAGAATTCTTCGCTCAGGAAGTAGTCGGCATAAGCGCGCCCCTCCCTGTATTTTTCGATGGCGCCAGGATGGGAGAAGAATTCGATTTCGAGCTTTTCCACCCCGGACTTCCCCAGGCTGCTATTGGAGGCGTTCGCCTGCCCCCTGGCGTAGTAGCTTTTGTCTCCCATGGCCACCCGCTGGCGTTCGAGCTTCGCGTTGTGCTTCACTCTGGCGGCTTTCGCGTGCCTAGTTCCGCGGATTTTTATGCCGAAGGGGAGGTTTCCGGTGGGGTCGGTGTATTCGGCGGGGTTGGCGTTGAAGGCCTGGTATTTGTTGAGGGGTGTGGGGTGGGGGTCGCGGGTGGTGAAGCGGCCGGTGCTGCGGTGGTAGAGGCGTGCGGGGGTGTAGTCGGTGCCGTTTTCGGTGTTGGTGTATTCGCCGCCGAAGCGGAAGGGGTTGGCGGCGGGGTCGGCGGCGCG
>NZ_JOFX01000164.1 GCF_000719345.1 Streptomyces sp. NRRL F-2664 | reverse complement strand
CGAAAACGGCACCGACTACACCCCCGCCCGCCTCTACCACCCCGAAACCGGCCGCTTCACCACCCGCGACCCCCACCCCACACCCCTCAACAAATACCAGGCCTACGCAGCCAACCCAGTCGAGCACACCGACCCGAGCGGGAACCTGCAGCTACGACTTCGGAAGCGCATTCGAGAGGGGAGCGCGGATGCAGAACGCGGCCCGTTCATTGAACGTGGAGTCCATACCACTACTCACCGACTGGGGGAGAACTCCAAAGCCAGCACCGGTCAGCGCACGGCCGAAGCTAATCACGTGAGAGCCATGCAGGTTCTCCACTCATCGATCGCACCGATGTCAGGCGAAGACATTATGCGAACGCAACTAACCCTAGATGGGCTAATCAGCCCTTCGCCCACCAAAGCACTTTTTCGGACGATGGAAGCGGCGACTCCCCACGACGGCTGCCAGGCACTACTAGCAGCATGCTTGAAAACCTTTGGGGAGGGAATGTTTATGAAGCCGTCGAAAGAAGTGACTTTCCATATAAACGACACCGCGTGGCCTCGTAGAGTCACAAATGGAAACATGGGGGAAGTGGTCGAATACCTGAGGAGCGGAAGGGCGTTACGGGGTCGACTTTACGTCCTATCCATGGCCATACGGATGCCGAAAGGAGAAATCGACGGCCACGCCCTAGTGGTGCATATCGGTTCGAGCGGAGGCGGCATACCCATGCTTAAACAGATGGAGAATGGGGCATATGGAAAATTTGATCCGGCATACTGGGAGCAGCCAGAAAGAGGATACACCGCTTTTCGCTACTGGCTTTTCGATACCGGAGTAAATAAAATTTCAAGCCGTGAACTCAGGAAAAAATTGTCAGCTTCCTCGCATGCGGCCTGGAACTGATCCCTATCTGCCAGCGGCGCGCGCTCGGCGAGCTCGGCGAACTTCCGACCGTCTGTAGGGGCTCACCGTAGGGGCTTCAGCAAGGGGGACGCTGGTGACAGCTTCATCTGAAGCCATGACCACTGGTAGGGGTCGGCCTGCAGCCGCACCGCTCGGAGACGTTCAAGCTGTCGACGGACCTCTACCTGAATCCGCCCGGCAGGCACTGGTGTTCTGCGTGCACGGGCAGTCGCAGATCGAGGACCGGTCCCAGCCGATGCTGCCGATGATTCCCAGGGCCTCGGAGCGGTCACACACGACTGCGTCCGGGCCGGCACGACCACCCTGTTCGCCGCACTCAACGCGGCCACCGGCAAGGCCATCGGCTCGCTGCGCCGCCGCCGTGCCGAGGAGCGCAAGAAGTTCCTCATCAAGCTCAAGGAAGTGCCCGCAGGCCTGGGCGTCCCCTGGTCTGCGAAATCTACGCCACCCACATGACACCGGATACCTGCACTCCGCCCCGACGGGTCGTCCTGGCTGAACCTGGTGGAGCGATGGTGCGCCGATCTCACACCGGCCCCAAGGCCCTACGTCCAAACCGTGCTGGGTGCCGCGTCGGGCTCGTCCCCTGACCGGGACGCCGAAGAGCGGTGTCCACGGCAACCTGACCTTCTTCACAAATGGAGAAGGCCGCGACCGGCGCGACTCGGTCGGCCAGAGCATCGTCGTACCGGGGTCTGTTCCCGGCGTCGCGCGTTCCCCGCGGTTTGCGGGTCACTCGCTCTTACCGCGGACACTGCTGCAGGTCACGGGCCCGACCCGCGTACGCCCGTCCGGTTCTCAGCCAACCTGGAGCGACCACTGCGCAGCACAACACCCAGGCGCCCGCATGGCCCATATCGTCCGCCTAGGGGGCTGGCCGGAGGACGGATAGACAACCGCAGGAGTGATCCCCTGGAAGGACATCAATCGCGATACTTGCCCGAGGACTGCCATGTCACTTTCTCTTGCCGTGTCTTCCGCAGCTGTGCACCGTGTCCGCCGCAGCAGTGTGGCTGGTCTTCTCGTCCTGGCTGCTGCCGGAGCTGTGACGGCGGAGGGCGCGGGGGAGGCTTTCGCCGTTCCGGGTTCCCGCTCCGCTGCCGCTGCCGGGGTGCCTGGGGCTTCGGGCACGGTGTCGGGTGTGTTTGCGCCGGGTGAGGAGGCGGGGGGTGCGGTGGATGTGCGGACAGGCCGCTACTCCTTGGAGGTGCCGCTGCTGGCGACGGCGGGGCGGGGGGAGGCGGGGTTCGGGCTATCACTGTCGTATGACCAGGAGTTGTCGGGTCTGGGGGTGGACCGGCAGGGCCTGGGCGCG
>NZ_JOFX01000163.1 GCF_000719345.1 Streptomyces sp. NRRL F-2664 | reverse complement strand
AACGACAACCCCCGGCCCTTCGTCTGGACGAAGACAGCCGACGAGATCCTCGACAAAGTCGCCGCATACTGCCGACGAATCTCCGACTCAGGACACTAGTGGTCGTAAGCCCGTGCGGGTGCGTCCCGCTGTCCGAGGTCGGCGGGCCGCGGCACGGCTGCTGATCCCCGCACTGGTCCTAGCCGGAGCCGGCATTGTCGTTCCCGCCTTCCCGGCAGTTGCCGCGACCACCATCACCCAGACAGCGCAGGGTGAACCTCCCCTCCCGGTCCCGAATGGTGTTACTGAGCTGGAAGTCACTGCTACCGGCGCCGCAGGCGGACGTGCGGGCGGCGCTGGGGCATCAGTAACTGGCACTGTGCGTGTTCCGGACGGGGTGGCTACGCTTTACGTCAACGTCAACACAGGTGGAGGTCTGCCGCCGGTTCCCCAAACGTTCCGGGGGGTGCTGCAGGTGGGGGAGCGAGTGATGTCCGGATTTGCAGCGCCTCAGACAGCAGCTGTGTCTTGACTGGTGACCTGTCCGACGATCCCCGTTTGATCGTCGCGAACGGCGGCGGCGGTGGGGCGCATCCGTCTGGCGGCGGGGCAGCTGGTGGTGTCGGCGGCGATGTAGGCCAGGCTGGCGTGACACGGCCGGTAAGTGGCCCGGCCGGTGGCGGCGGCGGTGGTGGCGGCGGTGGCGGTGCCACTGCCACCGAAGAAGGTCAGGGCGGCGCCCCATGCACCCCTGCTGGTGGCAGGGCAGGCACCGACGGTATCGCGGGAAGCGGTGGCAACGCCGGCTTCGGCGGCGGGGGCGGCTGGTTTTGTGGGGGTGGCGGCGGAACCTGCCCCTTCTCAAGGTCAGGGCAAGGCGGGTCTGGAGGTGGGGAGGGGGCTCGAACCGGGTCCCGGATGGAGGCAGCTCGGGCCAGGCGACGGGCCCCGCGCAGGTAGTGGTCTCCTACACAGTTTCCGATCTGGAGATCACTACGTCCAGTCCGCCGCCTGACGCGACCGTGAACCAGGCTCCGGCGTACTCGGCCACGATCCAGACCAGCGGCGGGACGGGAGCCCCGGCTTTCGGTGTGACCGGCGGGAGTCTTCCCCCGGGACTTGCCCTGAACTCCGCCACGGGTGAAATCTCCGGCACGCCTACCAGCACCGGCTCCCACACCTTCACGGCGACCGCCACCGACCCGAACACCCAGGTTCCCGCCACGTCCAAGGAGTTCACCCTGACGGTGCATCCGGCCGGGACGAGCACCACCGTGCTGTCCTCGCTCCACCCCTCCACGGTGGGGGACAGCGTCACCTTCACCGCGAACGTCTCGGACGGTCCGGTCACCGCGACCGGGACAGTGACGTTCAAGGACAGTGCCACCACAATCGGCAGCGGCACCCTCAACGGCACAGGCCAGGCCACGTCCACTACCGGCAGCCTGACCGCTGGAACGCACCCGATCACCGCCGTCTACAACGGTGACAGCACCCACAGCGGCTCCACGAGCCAGCTCCTGACCCAGATCGTGAACCCGCCCGCCCCCGTCACCTGTGCGACCAGCCCGGCCGCCCTCCGGAACCAGGGCTACAGCGTGATCACCGGTACCAATGCGGGGAACGTCCTCAACGGTACCGGCGGCAAGGAACGCGATCTTCGGCCTGAGCGGCAACGACGTCATCAACGGCCGCGGCGGCGACGACCTCCTGTGCGGAGGCGACGGCAACGACGCCCTCTACGGCGCAGACGGCAAGGACCGCGTCGAAGGCCAGAACGGAAACGACGCCCTGGACGGAGGCCCCGGAACCAACACCAACAACGGCGGCCTCGGCCTCGACGTCTGCATCCGCCCCGCCACCGGAAATAACGCCACCCAGTGCAACCCCTGACCAACCAGCCACTCAACACCCGGGCATACACCCCTACCAGACCCCCACCTATAAGGAAGGAAGGGTCCCGCGACACCCGTTTTGAGGAACACCCGCAGCAAACTCGGCCCGGCGCCCCAGCTAGCCGCAACGAATAGCCGACAACAACCGTACGGTCAACCGCCACCAGGCAGCCACACACACCCCAGACGGCGGCAACCATCAGGCAGGCCCTGGCGATCCTCACCCAGGACCGGCCGGGCCTGCCCCACGTGACCAACCTCCCAGCCCGCCCATCGCCGCACATCTTCGTCACTCACCCATGGATGTCAGACAGGCACTGACCTTGTCCTACCTTCCAGACGTGGGCCTGAGGCGGTCATTCGTAAGATCGTCGGACCCCAGGGGCTCTGGGTATGGCTGTGAGCTTGTCGCCGTTGGATG
>NZ_JOFX01000162.1 GCF_000719345.1 Streptomyces sp. NRRL F-2664 | reverse complement strand
CCTGGTTGACGGCCGAGCCGCGGACGACGGCCAGGACGCGGTGGCCGTTGCGGCGGGCGTCGGAGAGCCGCTCCAGGAGCAGCACGCCCACCCCCTCGCCCCATGTCGTCCCGTCCGCAGATGCGGCGAAGGACTTCACCCGCCCGTCCGGTGCCAGCCCGCGCTGCCGGCTGAACTCCACGAAGGGCCGCGGGGTGGCCATCACCGTCGCCCCGCCCGCCAGGGCCAGGGTGCATTCGCCCTGGCGCAGGGCCTGCGCGGCCAGGTGCAGGGCGACCAGCGAGGACGAGCACGCCGTGTCGACCGTGATCGCCGGGCCTTCCAGCCCGAAGGTGTACGACAGCCGCCCGGAGGCCACGCTGCCGGCGCTGCCCGTGCTCAGGTAGCCCTCGTATTCGGCCGGGGCGGCGGACAGGCGGGAGGCGTAGTCGTCGTACATGGTGCCGACGAACACTCCGGTACGGCTGCCGCGCAGGCCGGCCGGGTCGATGCCCGCGTGCTCGAAGCTCTCCCAGGCGGTCTCCAGCAGCAGGCGCTGCTGCGGGTCGATGGCGTACGCCTCGCGCGGTGAGATCCCGAAGAACTCGGCGTCGAAGCGGTCGGCGTCGTAGAGGAAGCCGCCGTGCCGGGTGTAGCTCTTGCCGGGCCGGGCGGGGTCCGGGTCGTAGAGGCCGTCGACGTCCCAGTCCCGGTTGGCGGGGAAGGGGCCGATGGCGTCGGTGCCGTCGGCGACGAGCCGCCACAGGTCCTCGGGGGAGCGGGTGTCGCCCGGGTAGCGGCAGGCCATGCCGACGATCACGATCGGGTCGTCCTGGCCGGCACCGGTGGCGGTCGGGGTGGGGTGTGCCGGTCGGGCCGCGGCTTCACCGGCGGTCCTCCCGAGCTCGGCGACGACGAAAGCGGTCAGCGCGCCCGGCGTGGGGTGGTCGAAGACGGCGGTCGCGGGGACGGCGAGACCACTGTCCGCGGCCAGCCTGCGGCGGAGTTCCATCCCGGTGAGGGAGTCCATGCCCAACTGGATGAACGGGCCGCTGTCGTGGACGGCGCCGGGCCCGGCGAGGCCGAGCACGGCCGCGACCGTGCTCCGTACGAGTTCGCTCGCGGCCCGCTGCCGGTCGGCCGGGGCGAGCGCGGCGGTACGCGCGGCCCAGGAGGAGCCGGTGGCCGCGGCGGCCCGGCGGCGCGGGGCCCGCACGAGGGTGCGCAGCAGGGCGGGTGCGGCCCCGTCGCAGGAGCGCAGGACCCGCAGGTCCAGCTCGATCGGGACGAGTTCCGGCCGGCCGGAGTCGAGCGCCGCGTCGACCAGGCGAGGCTGGTGGCGGGGAGGCCGTGGTGGCGGCGGTGGTGCGCGAGGGCGTCGAGGTAGGTGTTGGCGGCGGCGTAGTTGGCCTGGCCCGGGTTTCCGATGAGGCCGGCTATGGAGGAGAAGAGGACGAAGTGGCTGAGGTCGTGGTCCCGGGTGAGTTCGTGGAGGTGGTGGGCGGCGTCGGTCTTGGGGCGCAGGACGTGGGAGAGGTGGTCGGGGGTGAGGTTGGCGAAGGCGGCGTCGTCGAGGGTGCCGGCGGCGTGGACGACGGCGGTGAGGGGGTGGTCCGCCGGGATTGCCGAGAGGAGCCGGGCCAGTGCGGTGCGGTCGCCGGTGTCGCAGGCGGCGACGGTGACGTGGGCACCGGCGGCGGTGAGTTCGGCGGTGAGGTCGCCGGCTCCGGGGGCGTCGGGACCCCTGCGGCTGGTGAGGAGGAGGTGGCGGACGCCGTGGCGGGTGACCAGGTGGCGGGCCAGGATCCGGCCGAGCCCGCCGGTGCCGCCGGTGACGAGGACGGTGCCGCCGGGGTCGAGCCGCCGGGTCGGTCCTTCTGCGGCGGTGGTGTTCTCCAGGCGGAGGGTGTGCAGCCGTCCCTCGCGCAGGGCGAGGAGGGTGTCGGGGGTGAGCGCGGCGGTGCGTGCCGCTGCGGCAAGGCCGTCGGCGTCGGTGCCGATGTCGAGGTGGGCGATGCGGCCGGGGTGTTCGCTCTGTGCGGTCCGGACCAGGCCGGTGAGGGCCGCGGCGGGCAGGTGGTGGACGTCCTCGTCGGGCGAGACGGCCGTGGCGCCGCGGGTGAGCACGACGATGCGGGCGGAGTCCAGGGCGCTGTCGCCGAGGAGTTCCTGAAGGGCCGCCAGCGTGTGCCGGAGCCCCGCGTGCACGTCCGGCACCTCGTCCGAGAGTGCCACGACGTCGGGCACGGCGCCGCCGGCGGCCACGGCGGCCCGCAGCGCGCTCGCGTCCGCGTACGGCGTGCAGGCGACGGCCGCGGCCAGCCCGTACGGGTCCGCTCCCAGCACCGCCCACCGCCCGGCCGCGGCGTCCGCGGCCGGCGACGGGAACGGCTTCCACACCGGACCGTAGAGCCCGTCCTGCCGCCCGCCGCGCCCCTGGAGCTCACCGGCCGGACGCAGGGCGATCTCCTCGATGGTCAGGACGGGCCGGCCGTCGGCGTCCGTGGCGGTCAGCGACGCGGAGTTGTCGCCCCGGGCCGTCAGGCGGACCCGCAGTGCGGTCGCCCCCGTCGCGTGCAGGGTGGTCCCGCCGAAGGAGAACGGGACTCTCAGCTCCTGCGAGTCCTCGATGAGCAGGCCGTGCAGGGCGGCGTCCAGGAGCGCGGGGTGCAGGGTGAAACCGTCGGCCTCGGTGCCGTCGGGCAGCGCGATCTCGGTGTGGAGGTCGTCGCCGAGCCGCCAGGCCCGGCGCAGCCCCCGGAACGCGGGACCGTAGCCGTAGCCGCGGTCGGCGAGGCGCGGATAGAGGTCCCCGACGGGGACCTCGACCGCACCGGGCGGCGGCCACGCCGACGGCTCGGTCACGGCCGGGGCCGGAGCGGCCTCCCGGAGCACACCGGAGGCGTGGCGCGTCCACTGCGTGTCCGCCGCGCCCTGCGCACGGGAGTGGACCGTCACCGAGCGCGAGCCGGACTCCTCGGCGCCGAGCGCGACCTGGAGGTGGATCCTGCCGTCCTCCGGGACGACCAGCGGCGACTCCAGGACCAGCTCCTGGAGCCGGTCGCAGCCGAACCGCTCACCGGCCGCGAGGGCCGCTTCCATCAGCGCTGTCCCGGGCAGCAGCACCGTCCCCGCCACCGCGTGGTCGGCGACCCACGGGTGGGTGCCGCGTGCGACCCGGCCCGTGAACAGCAGCCCGTCGCCCTCGGCGAGGCTCGTCACCGCACCGAGCAGCGGGTGCTCCGCCGGCGTGAGCCCCAGGCTCGCCACGTCCTCGGGCGTGGCCGGGCTGTTGAGCCAGTACCGGGTGCCCTGGAAGGCGTACGTCGGCAGCTGGACCCGCCGCGCTCCCGGGAAGAGGTGCCCGGGGTCCAGCGCCGCGCCCCGTACGGCCGCGTGGGCGAGGGCGGTGGCGAGGGTCCGCACCTCGGGGTGGCCCGAGCGCAGGACGGCGACGGTCGCCGCGGGGCCCTGGACGTCGTCCTCGCCCAGGCAGGTCCGGGCCATGGCGGTGAGGACGGGGTCGGGTCCCAGTTCGACGTACGTGGTGACGTTGTGCTGTCGCAGGTACTGGACGGCGTCGTTGAAGCGGACGGTGTGGCGGAGGTGTTGGACCCAGTAGTGGGGGTCGGTGAGTTGTTCGGTGGTGGCGGGTCGTCCGGTGAGGTTGGAGATGA
>NZ_JOFX01000161.1 GCF_000719345.1 Streptomyces sp. NRRL F-2664 | reverse complement strand
GAGGTGAGGTGGTCTTCGGGGAAGAAGAATTGTGAGGTGGTTTCGGTGTGGGGGGGGGGGGGGGGGTTTTTGTGGGGGTGGGGGGGGGGGGGGGGGGGGGGGGGGTGGGGGTTCAGGTGATGCCGATGGTGTAGGTGGTGTGGTAGCCGGTGGGGTGGGGGGTGAGGGGGAGGGTCATGGTGGTGGCTGCTTTGTGGTAGCGGGGGTCGCGGGTGTTGGGGTGGGCGGGTGGGGTGCGGCGGGCGTAGGGGTGTCGGGTGTAGATGGAGGTGAGGTGGTCTTCGGGGAAGAAGAATTGTGAGGTGGTTTCGGTGTGGGGGGTGGGGCGGATTTTGACGTGGATGTGGGGGGCGAGGCCGGCGTACCAGCCGGGCACGATGGTGTGGAAGACGCAGTGCCCGGTGGGGTCGGTGATCTGGGTGCCGCGCAGGAAGGTGTCGGTGCCGGTGGAGTACTGGCCGTCGGCGTCGGCGTGCCACAGTTCGACGCGTGCGTCCGGGACGGGGCGGCAGTTGTCGGTGGCGCGTACGACGGTGAGGTCCAGGCGCAGGGGTGCTCCCTCGCGGCCCTGGGTGATGTCGGAGCGGACCAGGTCGAGGTCGAGGTAGTACGGTCCTGCGCCGGCGGTGACGGCGAGGACGCAGGTGGGGGCCGCGGCCGTGGCCCGCCTCGACCGGGTCGGGACCGGGGTGGGGGAGGGGGTGGGGCGGGCCGCCGTGGTGCGGGTGGCGGGGGTGGTGCAGGCGGTGGCGAGCAGGGCGGTGGCCGCGGCGGAGCCGGCGGCCAGGAGCAGGGCCCGGCGGCCGGCCGCCGGGGAACCGCTCGCCCGCCCGGGGACGGGCCCGGTGAGGGGCTTCGCGTCGGGCCCGGTGCGGGACGTCGCGTCGGGCTCGGTGGGGGGCTCGGTGGGGGGCTCGGCAGGGTGGGTGGTGCCGGTCGGGGTGGTGGTGGTGTTGTCGTTCATGTGGGCCCCTTTTTGCGCGCGTCCCGGGGGTGGTCGGTGCGCGTCCGGGCACGCGCCCACCGTGCCGGACCAGGTGGTGTGCGTCCCGTATCGACACGCTTCCCGCCACCCCGCCGGCCCCCGGGGCGGGGGCGGGGCAGGGCCTGTGTCCCGCGGTGGCGAAGCCGTGTCGGTCCTGCGGGCGGGTGGGCCCGCTCCGCCTCTGGCATCTGGGCCGGGGCCCGGGGTGAGGCGGCCGCCGGGAGCTGGCCGGGGGCTTCGGCGGCTCGGCCCTGCCGGTGATGGAGGAGCCGCCCCGCTGGCCTTGTCGCAGCGGCGCGCCCGGCACGGGCAGCCCCCCGCCGTGTACGGGCAGCGGCCCCCTGCCAGGTGTACGGGCAGCGCCCCCGCCGTGCAGGGGCGGGGGCGCTGGAGGGGCCGGACGGTTCGGGGGTGTGCGGGGGGTTGGTGGGGTGTTCGGTGGTGGGGAGGCGCCCCGCGGGCCTGGTGGCGGGGGGTTACCAGGAGCGGTTGAACTTCACGTGGCCGCCGTTGCGCTCGTACCAGCCGACGAAGCCCCAGTTGATCCAGCCGCCGTCGCCCTGGTTGGTGAACTGGCCGGACTCGAAGATCCACAGGCCGTAGTGGATGTTGCCCCACTGGACGTTGGCGTAGACGCGGGTGCCCTGGAACTGGTCGTGGTAGTTCTGGCTGAGGTTGAACAGCATCACGTTGTGCCGGCTGCCGGCGGCCTTGAAGGCCTTGTCGACGGCTTCCTGGACGAAGGTGCCGCGGTTGTCGGTCTTGATGCTGCGCAGGGCGTCGGCGATGGCCTTGCCGTGGCCGAGCTGGTCCATGGAGACGCTGACGCTGACGCTCTTGTCGGCGGCCGCCACCGCCTCGGGCCCGGAGGAGCCGGTGGGGGAGGAGGCGGCGGGGGAGGCGGGAGCGGACAGGGCGGCGGGTGTGGGGGCGGGGCGTTCGGCGGCCTGGGCCGGCAGCGCTGCCGCTCCGGTCAGGGTCAGCGCGGTCAGGGCGATCGTGGCGAGGGTGGTGGAGCGGCGCATGGTGATGAAGTCCTGTTCTTCCGGTACGAGACGAGTACGTGTACGGGGACGGGTCGGGGTAGCGGGTCGGGGGTGAACTGCAGGGATGCGGGCGGAAAAGGCGGGCCGGGGCCGCGCAGCGGCGCTGCGGGCGCCGGCCCAACAGGCCGCCGGAGCGAGGCCGGCAGCGGGCCGCCGGAGCGAGCCCGACAGCGGGGGCCGACGGAGCGTGGCCGGGTCGGGCCGACGAGCGGGGCCGACGGAGCGGCCGGGCCGGGTCGGGGGAGCGGGGCCCCGCCCCGACAGCCCCGGGGGGAGCGGGCCCGGTGCGGCCGGGACCGGTCGGGGAAAGGGGCCGGCGGGGCGGGCGGGGCCGCGGGGGGGCGTCTCTATGTCCTTCGTCAAGGACGTGGTGGTGGGTGGGTGTCTGGGCTGGTTATGCGGCGAGGGTGAGCCGGAGGAGGGCTTGGGTGTGGGTTTTGCCGCGTGCGCGTTGCCGGTCGTAGTAGGTGCGGGAGGCGGGGTCGGCGTTCATGCAGGCGAAGGCGGAGAGGAACATCGCGCGTTTGAGCTGCCGGTTTCCGCCGCGGGGTGCGTGTTCGCCGTGGATCGAGGTCCCTGAGGATCTCGTGGTGGGGGCGAGGCCGGCGTAGGAGGCGAGGTGGGCGGCGCTGGGGAATCCGGTGCCGTCGCCGACGGTGACCAGGAGGACGGCGGCGGTCCTGACTCCGACTCCGGGCATCGAGGTCAGGACCGGGTGAAGAGGGTGGGCCTCCAGAAGGGTGCTGATCTGGGCTTCGAGTGCCCGGCGCTGTTCGTGGACCGCTGTGAGCGAGGCGGCCAGGGACGGGATCACGATGTCGAGGGTGCTGGTGCCGGGAACCACGACGGTCTGTTCATCGAGGGCGTTGAAGACGTCGTCGATCAGACGGGCGGCCATGCGCGGGGCCTTGGGTCGGATGAGTTCGACGAGTCTGCGTCGGCCGGCCTTGCGCAGGGCGGCCGGGGATCCGTGGCGCTCGAGGAGCCAGGTGACTGCGGGGTGGTCGAGCCGGGGCCCGAGCACGCGCTCCAGCGACGGGTGGAACTGGGTGGGCAGGCCGCGTATCCGGTTGCTGGTGCGGGTGGCTTCGGCCGCGAGGTCCTGGTCGAAGCCGGTCAGCACCGTGAGCTCGGCGGTGTTCTCGTCGGTCAGTTCCAGGGAACGCAGGGTGTGGGGCATCGTCCGGGCGGCGTCCGCGATCACTGCCGCGTCCTTCGCGTCGGTTTTCGCCTCTCCCGGGTAGAGGTCGGCGATCCGCCGCATCGCGAGTCCGGGCAGGTAGGCGACCTCGCAGCCGGCGTCGCGGGCGACGGTCAGGGGCAGGGCGCCGATGGAGGCGGGCTGGTCCACGATGACCAGGACGGTGCCGAACTTGGTCTTGAGCTTGTCGAAGACGGCCCGCAGCTTCGGTTCGCTGTTGGGCATGGGCTTGTCGAAGACCTTCTTCCCGGCCGGGGTGAGCCCGTGGCCATGGTGGGCGGTCTTGCCGACGTCCACTCCGAGGAAGACGCCTATGCCTTCGGTGTCTAACATCGCACCCTTCCGCAGGTGTTGACCGTGCCGGCCTCGGCGGTGGCACCGTGCTCGCGCATCCACGTTATGCAGACCTGCCGCCCGCGAACTGTCCGGCTTTGCGCCGGGCCGGGCGGTGGCCGGGTCTCTCATCAGCGTCTGTGACGGCACCTGCCGGGCCCGGCGACACCACCCCCCAGGTCATCCGTTCGACAGAGGGGACACAGTCATACCGGGCCCGGAGGCCAGC
>NZ_JOFX01000160.1 GCF_000719345.1 Streptomyces sp. NRRL F-2664 | reverse complement strand
GGGGGTGTCGCCGGGGACGTCGGTGCCGGTCGCGGCGCGCCACTCGGTGCGGTAGGCGTCCTCCGCGCGCCGCAGCAGCGGCTCCGGCGGTGCGGTGACGCACCAGCAGGTGGGGAAGCCGATGCGCAGGTAGGCCAGCTCCGTCAGGCCGCTGCCCAGGCAGGCCTGCTCGAAGTCGACGAACCTGACCCCGCAGGCGGTGTGGAGGTCGTTGCCCGGGCAGGGGTCCCCGTGGAGCAGGGCGTGCCCCGGGGCCCGGGCGAGCCGGACGGTCAGTTCCTCCAGCTCGCCGGCCGCGCCGGCGGTGACGGTGGCCCCCAGTGTCCGGGCGAGCCGGAGGAAGGCGGCGACGTCGTGCCGGCCCGGGCCCGCACGGCGGGGCAGCACGCCGGCGTCCCCGGGGCCGGCGGCGGCGTGCAGGCGTGCCAGGGCCGCCGCGTACGCCACGATCCAGTCGGGGGCCGGGCGCAGGTGTTCCAGATGCTCCGTCACCAGGACCCGCTCCCCCGGATCGGCGGCCAGGAGTACCGGCGCGACCGCGGGGCGGGCCCGGGCGGCGAGGCGCAGCGCGGCCACCTCGCGGGCGTAGGCGTCCTCGGCGCCGGGGCCGGCGACGATCTGCTTGACCACCGCGGCGCCCTGCGCCAGCTCCACACGCCACACCCGCGAGCGGGGGCTGCTGGTCAGCCGGCGGGCGCGCCCCGGTGCGCCCAGCTCGGCCCGCAGTACCTCCCCGAACGGCACCGATAAGCCCATGGGTTCACCCTGCCACGGGCCGGCGGCGGCACGCACCGGCATTTCGGGCGCCGGGCTGTGGGGGCCGGGCGGGGCGTACGGGCCGGGCCGTACGGGCGGGGCGGGCCGTGCAGGCGGGGCGGACGCACAGGCCGTACGGGTCGTGCGGGTGGGGCGGCCGCACGGGCCGGGCGGGGGCGTACGGGCCGTGCAGGCGGGGCGGGCCGTACGGGTGGGGCGGGGGCCGTGAGGGATGCGCGGGTGGTCGTGGTGCGGGTGTGGGGGGGCGCCGCCGCCCCCGTCGGCCGCCGGGCCGCGGGGGGCGTGCGGGGGTGGGTGTTACTTCAGGCCGATGTCGTCGCAGGTGGCCTTGAGGGCGTCGGTGCAGATGTCCTCGATGGTGTAGACGTTGTCGAGGACGACGGTGGTGGCGATGTTGTTGCGGGTGACGGCGGTGCCGGGGATGAGGACGGCCGGGATGCGCTTGGTGGTGGGGCTGGAGACGAACTGGTTGATGATGCCGTCGATCTTCTCTCCCTGGGCGAGGAGGACGGCGAGTTCGGCCGCGGCCTCGGCCTCGCGGGCGTAGGGCTTGTAGACGGTCATGTACTGGTCGCCCGCCACGATGCGGCGTATGCCGGCGAGTTCGGCGTCCTGGCCGGTGACGGGGGGCAGCGGGGAGACGCCGGCGGCCTTGAGGGCGGTGATGATGCCGCCGGCCATGCCGTCGTTGGCGGAGTAGACGCCGACGATCTTGTCCTTGCCGAGTGCGGAGAGCGCGGCGGTCATGTTGGCGGTGGCGTTCTCCGGCTTCCACTCGACGGTGTCGTACTCCTTGCCGACGTTCACCTTGCCGTCCAGGACGGAGCGGGCACCGGACTTGAAGCTGGCCGCGTTGGGGTCGGTGACCGCGCCGTTCATCATGACGATCCTGCCGGTGCGGGCCTTGTCGCCCAGGGCCTCCAGCAGGGCCTTGCCCTGGACGCGGCCGACGTCCTCGTTGTCGAAGGAGGTGTAGGCGTCGATCGGGCCCTCGGCGAGGCGGTCGTAGGCGACCACCGCGATGCCCGCCTCCTTGGCCTTGGTCACCGAGGCGGCGATGGCCTTGGAGTCCACCGCGTCGATGACCAGGACGTCCACCTTGTCCTTGATCATCGCGTCGGCCTGGGAGGTCTGCCGGGCCGCGTCGCCGCCGGCGTTGGCATAGAGCACCTTGCCCTTGCCGAGGGTCATCACGGCGACCTTCTTCTCCATCAGCGGCTTGTCGAACTTCTCGTAGCGCGCGGTCTCGTTCTCCGGGAGCAGCAGGCCGATCCGGACCGCGTCGCCGCTGCCGCCGTCGCCGCCGCTGTCGGAGCCGCCGCAGGCGGTGAGCGTGACGGCGAGCGCCGCGACGGCCAGAGCAACCGGGGTACGCCCCAGATACGCGTTCACGAGGTGAGCCTCCCTGATGGGGCCGTGTCCGTACGGCCGAAGTGGAGGCAGTCAACGTGCCCGCATCGCTGCCGTCAAGAAGTGAATCCCTAACGAGATGGCAACGCTGTCAACGCCCCGACCGCCCGCGCCCGGGCAGGGGTTTCCTGCGATGGCCTGGGGCCGGCCGGGGGTGTGGCGTCAACTCCTGAAGGGTGCGGGGCGGGTTGTGTTCGGCACGTGAGCGGGTCCGGGAGGGCGGGCCGGTGCGGGCGGGAGGAGGGGAGGGGGTGGTCGGGGGCGGTCGGGGGATTGTCGGGGTGCGGTTTTTCACAGGGCGGGGGGTGCAGGGGATGG
>NZ_JOFX01000159.1 GCF_000719345.1 Streptomyces sp. NRRL F-2664 | reverse complement strand
GCCCAAACCCATGCCCGCGCCCAGGCCCTGCCGGTCCACCCCCAGACCCGACAACTCCTGGTCATACGACAGAGCCAGCGCAAACCCCGCCTCCCCACGGCCCGCCGTCGCCAGGAGCGGCACCTCCAGGGCGTAGCGGCCGGTCCGCGCGTCCACTGCGCCGCCGGCGTCCTCGCCGGGGGCGAACACGCCGGACACGGTGCCGGAGGTGCCGGGCACCCCAGCAGCGGCGGTGCGGGAGCCGGGAGCAGCGAATGCCTCGCCTGCGCTTTCCCCGGCGACAGTTCCGGCAGCGGCCAGAGCAAGGAGGCCTGCCACCCCGCCACGGCGGATCCGACGGGCAGAAGCAGGGGGCAAAGAGGAACGAGTGGAAGGCACGGATCAACCCCGGGGAGACAGCGAATTTCGGTCAGATGTCCTGTCCAGGAGAACAAACCCCGGGGGGGGCTGTCCCTCCTCCGACCGGCCCCTGCGCCGTATGAGGCAGCCGTCCGGACCGGTGGCGATGACAGCATCGCCCTGCGGCTGATGGGGGAGCACCGCGTCACCTGGCGCCGGGCGTTGGGGCGTGATCGGCTGAGGGCAGGAAGGAGCCGAGGCGGGTTGCTGCTCAGGTGGCAGCAGGAGTTCCTCAACAGCTCTCCCGCGTGCCGACAGCTCAGGAGCGCTTGCCGCGGGCGCCTGGGGAGCCGCTCAGGTTCACACCCCGAGCGCGGGTGCAGACGGCAACGAGCCCCCGTCGATGCGGGCGGCGTGGGGGCGGGCGGGCGAGGGCACGGCGGTGTTCTCCGGCAGGCGCCGCGGCACCGGGTTCAGGCAGGCCGCCGCCATCCCTCGCCGGGGGCCTGCGCGCGGTCTCTGCTCCGGTAACCCGGCGGCCGGCGCGGCGTGTGCGCCTGGCGCCGACGGCCTTCCCGGGGCCTTCGCCGGACGCGAGGGCGTGGGCGGTCCGGGTTGCGCCGGCTCCGGCCTGCTCACACCGAGGCGCAAGCCGCCCGGCCGGGAGCGGTCCGCAGGAGGCAGGGCGGCCAACCGCTCCGTCAGCATGCTCCGGGCCGGAGCCGGACGGGCCATGGCGCACCTGAAGGGGCTGGAAGGTCTTCGCCGCCTGCTGCCGCGGCCCCCTGGCCCGCTGCACCCCCGTCGCCAAGACCGTCACCGCCCTCGCCTTCTGCAAGAAAGGCTGGGGAGCCCCGTGAATGGGCCTCAGTGCCTCAACGTCCGGCCCGGCAGGGTCGGCTTATGCAAAGGCGATCCGGTACAATTGACGGCCCTCCTGCACGACGACTGCCGTGGACTCCACCAGTAGATGCAGGACTGCTGCTTCCTTCCTTGCATCCGGCTTCTCCCGCTCAGAAGAAGAGGAAATCTCATGCATGCTGTACGTTCCCTGCTGGCAACTGCCACTGCGCTCCTCTGCCTCACGGCCGTTGGTGCAGCGGCCGCCCCCGCTGCAAACGCCGCAGGCGGGGCCCGCGGTAATACGCCTTACGCCATCACAAATAACACCGGAACTGTTTTCGGCGTTGTCTGCCAAAACTGCACCCTGAACGACAAGAGCGGCTCGCTCAAGCCTGGTGCAACAATCAAGGCAACCCCCGAAACGCCTTCAGCTCGAGCATATTTGAATGCAACCGGGATCAATGTCGCGATAGATCTGTCAACGGGGACGTGTGAAGCACTCGCAGGCCCGAAGCCGATTTGCAGAGTGGACGTCGAAAATAATTCGACTGCACTCAATGGATTTCAAGGGCAAGGATGATCCGGTCATCCCGGTGGCACGGCAGAGGTGGGCGAGCCATAAGCGGCACATCTGACATCGCGCACACGCAGAAGCCAGGAGGCCTATTCACGGGGTTCTCGGGCTGATCTTCGTTGATCATGGAAGCGGCCCTGCTCGGTAGCGTGACGTTTGCGACGACGTCAGATCTCTACCGGGGCAGGGCCGTTGGGCTGGAACGTTACGACAGGGCTGGAGGCAGATCGACCGGATGCGCTGGGGGCCGGTGTCCGTGCCGGACTGCGGGCCGTGCCGGACGGCCCGTCTCCTGAGCGGCTGCGGGTGCTGGGCTTGTACAAGCCGGCGGTACTGGTGCTGTTCCTGCTGCGGCAGAATCCTGTCCAGGAAGCGGCGGCCGGACTCTTCGGGGTCTCCCAGGCGGCTGTCCCACGCCGCTGGAGCACACTGCTTCCCGTGGTGGGAAAGGTCTTGACCGGGCATGTCCGACCGGCGGAGGCCTCCGCCGGAAGAGTTGTGTGCATCGACGGCAAGCTGGCGACCGCATGGGACTGGAAGAGCGAGGGCACTTCGGTGTTCTCCGGCAGGCACCGGGGCACCGGTTTCAGCCTCCCGATCGCCGCCGCCCCGGCCGGGGACCTGCCCGCCCCGCGGGCGCCCTTGGGGCCGGGCTTCTCCTGATGGGGTTGCAGCCAGGCGAAGGCGTCCGGCGGGGCCGGCAGCCAGCTGGGCCGAAGAGAGCAAACCGGACCGGCTGCCGGCCACCTGCCGCCGCACCCACGGCATCCGCTACTTCCACGGCTGCTACTCGATGGGCGATG
>NZ_JOFX01000158.1 GCF_000719345.1 Streptomyces sp. NRRL F-2664 | reverse complement strand
CCTCACCCGCAAGGACGGCACCGTGCTGTCCCAGACCGTGTACACGTACAACAGCCGCGGAGACCTGGCCACCCGCACCGACACCCGCCCCACCACCAGTGCTCCCGGCAGCGGCAGCGCCACCCATACCAGCGGCAGCAGCGACACCAGCGGCAGCGGCGGTGTGGACAGCGGCGGGCGGGAGGGTGCCAGCACGGACGGCAGCAGCGGGACCAGGGAAAAGGGTGCCGCTGACGCCCTGTCTGTGACGACGCATACCGTGCACGGCTACGACGCCTACGGCCGGCTCATCTCCACCGTCCTGCACGGCCGCGGCGATGCCAAGGCCCCGGTGCTGCGGTCGTCCGCCTACACCGCCAACGCCGCAGGCGACATCACCACGGTCACCGTCACCGGTGCGGACGGGGTGGAGACCACCACGGTGCATGAGACCGATGCCGCGGGCCGCCTCACCGCCCTCACCACCGACGGCAAGACCACCGGCCAGACCTGGGACACAGTCGGCAACCTCCTCCACGGCGCAGACGGCACAACCTGGACCTACAACCCCGACAACAAACCCGCCACCGCCGCCACCGCCGACGGCCTGCGCAGCCAGTACACGTACTGGGCCGACGGCAGCCGCAGATCCTCCACCACCACCGCCCCCGACGGCGCCACCAGCACCACCACCTTCCACTACACCCCCGACGGCGCCATCGCCAACGACACCCACACCGATGCTGGCGGCGGCCAGCCGCGCACCGGCAGCTACCTCACCGGAGCAGCAGGCCGCGAGGCACGCACCCTCACCGGCACCCCCGGCGCAACCCGGTACCTGCACGCCGACCGCCGCGGCAACACCGTCCTGGAAACCGGACCGTCAGCCCAAACCCGGCACCGACTACACCCCCGCCCGCCTCTACCACCCCGAAACCGGCCGCTTCACCACCCGCGACCCCCACCCCACACCCCTCAACAAATACCAAGCCTTCAACGCTGAGCCCGTAAATGGCATCGACCCATCCGGTAACATCACCATCCGTATACTAGGAAAATACAAAAAGAATCCGGCGGGGAAAACGGTTTTCAAACAACCGAGACTCACTCCGAATGCCGTCAGCCGCATGGATGAGGATTCAGGACGATATAGCGGGGGCCTGCAGGAGACGCGAGCTTCCGGCCCCGTACCAGGCCACACCCTGGCACCGCTGGAACTGATTGAAATCGCACCCGATCCGAGGGAGCAGCACCTAGTTTCGCTAGCGGAAAATTCAGGATTCACACATCTCAAAATAAAATGGGACAAGTATGGAGACAGTCCTAAGTTTGACTTACTTTCGGCCAGGAATTCGGACGACGCGCGGTTCGCCAGCTCAGTAAACCTTTCGATGAAAGACTACTACCACGGCACCTCCAGGAGCAGCGCTCTATCAATCAAGAAAGAAGGTTTCAGCCTCCAGGGACGGGCGCACGGGCGAACGGAGGGCGATGGGGTCTATGCTTCGCCCAATTATTGCGAAGCTATGCGCTACGGCAGAAGTCTAGTCTGCTTTAACTTCTCCCCGGACATCTTAATCTTCAAAAGCAGCACAATACATTCGCCGGAGTATTTCTCCCGCAAGCGGCCTGACTTGAACGCACAAGGGGAGCCTCCCGCCGGCACCATGAAAGGAATTGCTAGCGGAAGATATCAGTCAAATGGAATTAGCTTCGGCGGGCGCTATCTAACGAGGCACACTGGCGGCGATACCAAAGCGCCCATCCTCGTCCTAACCGACCCTAGATCGGTAACAAATATAGTGACGAACGAGGGCTAATGATGTTTGACGCCGCGTTCGATGACCTGATCGTGTTCGGCATACCAGATACACGGGGACTCGAACTCGCAGGCTGCTGAGCCCAGTTAGTGCTGCAACGACACTCCGTGACTCGAAGGGAGTGTCTTCGTTATTCACTTCGTGGCGGGCGAGGTAGCTGATGGCTGGTCAGGTCTGTTCGGTGACTTCGTGGCGCGGTTCGCGGGGCGTTTCGGGCGGGTGGCACCGAGGCGGCGGATGGTGTCCTACCCTGCGGGGACTGCTCAGCGAGGCGGAACGCAAGAACGGCTGGACTCTGGCTGAGGCAGCCGGCGATACAGGTCCTCAGGGGATGCAGCGGCTGCTGAACCATTGCCTGTGGACGCCGATGCCCTGCGTGACGATGTCCGCGACGCGGTCGTGGAGCAGATTGGGGATCCCGGGCAGGGAATTCTGATCCTCGACGAGACGGGTTTCCTGAAGAAAGGCGTCAAGTCGGCCGGGGTGGCCCGGCAGTACTCGGGGACGGCGGGGCGGATCGAGAATTGTCAGGTGGGTGTGTTCCTGGCCTATGGGTCCGACCGGGGGCGAGCCCTGATCGACCGCGAGCTGTATGTCCCGAAGGACTGGTTCGCGGACCGTGAGCGGTGCCGGGCTGCCGGCATCGGCGACGATGTCGAATTCGCCATTAAGCCGGACATGGGGCTGCGGATGCTGGAACGTGCTGTGGAGTCGGGGATCCAGTTCGGGTGGGTGGCTGCTGATGAGGTTTACGGCGAGACGAGCCGTATCCGGCTGTGGTTGGAAGACCGCGACATCTCCCATGTCGTCGCGGTCCCGAAGTCGCAGATGGCCATGGTTATGGAATTCTTCGGCCAGGCATGCGCGCCCCAGCTGGTCGGCGAGCTGCCCGACGACGCATGGGCCCGTGTGAGCTGCGGCGATGGTGCCCACGGGCCGCGCGAGTACGACTGGGCTGCGGCTCCGGTCCGGCCCTGGCGGCGGGAAGGCCGGGACCACTGGCTCCTGGCACGGCGCAGCCTCACCGATCCCGCGGATATCGCGTACTGCATCTGTTTCTGCCCTGAAGGGACTTCGCTGGAAGAACTCGCCCAATTAGCGGGGTCCCGGTGGATGGTCGAGGGGTGCTTCCAGACCGCGAGGAACGAAACCGGACTCGACCACTACCAGGTCCGCGGATACACCGCCTGGTACCGGCACACAACCCTCTCCATGGCCGCACTCGCCTTCCTCGCCCTTCTGCGAGCCCAGGCAGAAAGGGGGACCCGAACACCGGCGGCAATCAATCTCTCATCCCCATCACCATGAAGAAAGCCCGACGCCTCTTCAACCGCATCTCCTCTCCCCTCCGCCACCACGTCCACCACGTCCTCGCGTGGTCCATATGGCGAAGAAGAAGCCAGGCACGAGCACGCATCAGCCATTACCAACGCAGAGGGCATCACGGAATGTCGTTGCAGTATTAGAGGTCATCCCATTTCTCTGTTGGGTAGGGGCTGTCCTGTAAATGATCTCCGAGTCGTCTCAGGCATGGTCGGCTGCGGTGCGGCCCGCTGGTCTATCCGGCGAGAGCGAGGTTGTACATCCGGGCGATACCGGGCATGGCGTGGTGGACGCCATCGCCTCTGAGGCGGCAGTCGCG
>NZ_JOFX01000157.1 GCF_000719345.1 Streptomyces sp. NRRL F-2664 | reverse complement strand
GGTGTTGCCGCGATCGTTCATCCAGACCACCGCAGCGTCGAGCATGTCCAGAATGGCCGGTGCGTCGGTCAGGCTGCCTGGTCTGATCCGTATGCCATGTGTGGTGTCATTCACGGCGGAAGCTTAGGCACTGTCGGGCGGATCACGTGCGAAGCCATAACCTGATCGCGGTGGTTGCGGGGCGTCGTCCTTCTTTTCGGGACGCGTGGCTCCTTCTTGCGGGCGCCGGCCGCGTGCTGATGGGCCCGGCACGACGTCGAGTCCACACCGACCATGCTCCAGTCGATCCGGTCGGCCAGATCGGCGTCCGCCTGGACGGCACGCAGGATTCTGTCCCACGTGCCGTCCGCCGACCAGCGCCGGTGCCGCTCGTAGACGGTCTTCCAACTGCCGAAACGCTCAGGCAGGTCGCGCCACGGTATGCCGGTCCGCACCCGGAAGAGGATCCCGTTGATCACCGTGCGGTGGTCATTCCATCGGCCGCCGCGTCGCCCTGTCGCAGGCAGGTGCGGCTCCACCCGGACCCACTCCCCATGCGTCAGATCACCCCGCCCCACGCTGAGAGCTACGAGCCAACACGCTGCCAGTCACGTGATCCGCCGGACACTGCCTAGGCCCCAGGCCCGAACCGACCCCGGGAGGCCGTGATGGCCTTAATCTCCCGTCGGCGCCGCTATCCGTCCGACACGACCGTAGCGGAGTGGGCGCTGCTCGAACCGCTGCTGCCTGTTCAGGCCTGTATGACCAAGGCCGGTGGGCGGCCGGAGAAGTGGCACCGCCGGGAGATCATGGATGCGATCCGGTACATCGTCGACAACGGGGTCAAGTGGCGGGCACTGCCGTCCGACTATCCGCCTGGCAGACGGTCTACTACCACTTCGCTCGCTGGATACGGGCCGGGATCGTCGGCTCCATCGGTGACCAGCTCCGCCGCCAGATCCGTACCGGCCAGGGCAGGTGCCCATGGCCGGTCACGCTGATCGTGGACTCGCAGTCCGTCAAGGGCGCCGACACCGTCTCGAAAACCACCCGCGGCTACGACGCGGCGAAGAAGATAAACGGACGCAAGAGACACATCGCGGTGGACACGCGCTCGGCCTGCCCGTGATGATCACGGTGACACCCGCCGACATGACCGACCGCGATGCGGCCCGC
Organism: Streptomyces sp. NRRL F-2664; assembly: GCF_000719345.1. GTDB lineage: Bacteria > Actinomycetota > Actinomycetes > Streptomycetales > Streptomycetaceae > Streptomyces. The sequence goes on along the minus strand of NZ_JOFX01000157.1, from coordinate 1,415 downwards.
GAACTCCTGTGGCGCCTGCGTCTCATGCAGCCCCAGATCACCCAGGTCTGGGCCGACTCCGCCTACGCCGGCCAGCTCATCACCTGGGCCGACGACTTCCTCAAGATGACCCTCAAGACCGTCTCACGGCCCCGCAACGCGAAGGGTTTCGTCGTCCTGCCCCGCCGGTGGAGGGTCGAACGCACCCTGGGCTGGATCATGAAAGGGCGGCGCAACGTCAGAGACTACGAGCGGCTGCCCCAGCACTCCGAAGCCCACCTGACCTGGGCACTCATCACCCTGATGACCCGACGCCTCACCCGCAAAAGCCCTCAGGCCAAGTGGTCCAAGAAAAGCTGACGAACCAAGCGCGGGTTCGAACGCTTCGACCAGACACTCAGGCCTTCGGAGTCTCCTCCAGCCAGGTCAGGTCCGTCACGAGACCCTGCAACTCGTTGACGAGCCGCGTGGCGTGAAACCCGTCTGCGGCAGCATGGTGCACCTGTACTGCCAGAGGGAGCAGAACCCTGCCGTCCCGCTCGGCATAGCGCCCGAGGGTGAAGATCGGCGCGAGGTGGTTCCAGCCGTTGCCACCGATGTTGAGGTTGAACCCGGTGAAAGACGCCCAGGGCAGGCTCGACACGTCGAACACGTTGGCCGGCAGATCCCCCTGCGGGAAGAAGTCGGTGGCGCGACTGTGCTCCACGAGCAAAGGGGATGCGACATCGTGGAACGCTCCGAAGTCAGAGTCGTAGGGAGCCCACGCACAGGCGAACGTCTCGCGTTCCGGGTTGAACACCGTGAACGCCGGATGCACGACAGGCCAGACAGCTGGCTCCTCCTCGGAAGTTAGGCACATCTTGAACTCGTCGTGACGGTTGACGACCGTGGCCAGTGCCCAGACCTGTGCAATGTAGGACTTGCGCTGCGATTGCCGCAGTGCTGCGGTGAACGCGGTGACATCCAGCTCGACCGTCATCGAGTACGTACACGGAACCAGTCGACGGTAGTGTTCGAAGTGCTGCCGACGCGGCCACGTGCCGAGGTCGATCGAGATAGGGGCATCCATCTCTTCATGATGCCATCTGCTGACATTTCACCCGGAAGAGCATGAGGAGAGCATCAGGTTCGGTCAGCGAGCAGTCCGAGCAGGGTTGACGGACCTGCAACGGTCGTCGCGCCTCCGGACCGCTCCGCTGCATCCACGTTGAGCCCGGGGCAGCACTTACGAGGGATCGGGTTCTCAATCAGCCACTCAGAGGGCGTTTAGCCCATATTCGGGGTTCTTTATATGGGTCTGCGCTCTGGTTTGGCTGGGACCACTGAGGCTGGTGTGGGTAGTGGTGCATGAGTCGCGGTTCCGGCGCCGTGTTGGCCTGGCTGCTCCTGTTTCATCCCGAGGCGCCGGGTTGTGCGCCGTGCGCTTCGGGCGCCGG
>NZ_JOFX01000156.1 GCF_000719345.1 Streptomyces sp. NRRL F-2664 | reverse complement strand
GAAAAGCCCTGACGTACCCGGGCTCCCGCAATGCCGGCCCTGCCATCGTCACCAACGCCGAAGGCACCGCGATCTTCGCCGCCATCAACATCGACACGTGATACCGCAACAGGGAGTCGACAGGAACTTCCTGGTCGACGCGCGGCAGGAGAACGCCGCTGCCTCCCGCAGCGGGCCCAAAGCTTCTTCTGCCGGTATGGCAGGCATGCACCACCCTTTTGCCGACCGCGTGGTCGCCGCATCATGCACAAGGAAGTCAGGAGCAATGACCGCAGAGAGCAGCCCGCGAAATCCGTCCGCGAACAGCGATGCCCGTAATGGTGGAGACACGGCCGGCGAAGTACGGCGCTACCCTCCCGCTGCCGGCCCGGTGGCAGGAGCGCCCCTGCCCAATGTCTTCCGTCCCACCGCACCGGCTCCGCTCGACGAAGCCTCGATAGCCGCCTTTGCGGACAACGAGGTCGCGTCGGATCCGACCGCCCAAAGAGGTCACGATTACGGTGGCCTCGCGGACCCGACGGAACAGTTGGCCTGGCACCGGGGATCCGCCCACCCGACATCGGCACCTGACCGCCGCATCCGCACGGTGCTGGTTGCCGCCGTGAGCGCTACCGCCTTGACGGGCGCCGTGCTGGTCTTCGGTGCTGACGAGCAGCGACCGGATGTCGGGATGCCTCCGAGTGTCGTGCCCTCGCCTGTGCAGCCTCTCACCCCGAGGCTCAACGGAAGCGTGGGGGCAAGTGCAGCAGCGGACCTCCCGACCTCGCGGGCCGGCGAGTCACCCTCCGCTTCCGCCCCAACGCCCACCAAGACGGCTGCACGGCGGCACACCGCTGCGCCTCAAGTCTCCAGCAACCCCCAGAAGGTCGCTTTCGTAGGTGCTGCGTCGGCGCTCTGCATAGATGCCTCCACCACCCGTCTGCAGCTAGCCAGCTGCGACAGTCGAGCCACACAGCTGTTCACCCGTAGCAGCGCCCACGAGCTGCGGACCGCGACCGGCCTGTGCGCCGGGGCACCCAGCGGTGCGTCCCGCGGTTCTCTCGTCGTCGCCGAGGAATGCAACGGCAGCCAGGACCAGCGCTGGACGATCGCCAAGGACGGCAGCATTCATCAAGGAACTCTCTGCCTGGACGCCTTGAACGCCGGGACCGGGCCCGGAACCCTGATACAGCTGTGGGATTGCGGCGGCGGCGACAATCAGGACTGGCGCGCGTCTGCTCCCCGTCTCTGACAGGCTCACGGAAGGGTCGGGACTTCGGTTCCCGGACACAGAGGATGACCCGCTTGCGGGCAACGGGAACCGCCAGCGGTAGCACGCTGCGCTGCTTGCTCCGGCCCGGACGTGGAGTGCACCGGTCCAGGACCTCATCGCCGCTGTGCGGGAGGTCCTGGACGCCCGGGATGGACCGGTCCGGCGGGCCGGGATGGCGCCCCTGTCCACGCGCACGTGTCCGTGCCCAGGCCCTGGGGCCGGCGGGCCGGCTGTGGCCAACGCAAATGGGCGCGGCGCTCCCGCGCTACCGAACTGCACACCGCCGAGCACCACATCCGCCTGCAAGCCGGCGCCGGCCAGCAGCCCATCGCGGGCAGCGGGTCCGCGTCCTTGTGCCGCAGCAGCGGCGCGATCTCCGGCAACACCAGCACCGCGCCGACGGCGGTGTAGCCGATGCCGAGGCCCTTGGACAGGATGACCAGATCGGGTTCGCAACCGTCCCAGTGATGACTCGCCAGAGGCGTGCCGGTGCGCCACAGCCCGGTGAGGACCTCGTCGAGAAGGACCGGCACCCCTCGGCCGGCACGGTGATGTGGATGCTCCGGGAGCACGACGCGGCGGCCGCGGCCCCGCGGACTGACCTTCCGCCGTTTCGTGATCGGCGGCCGCCCGCCCCACCATCGTGGTGTGGCTGGCCGTCGAGACCGTACGGTCGGGGAGGGGAGACGAGCATGCCCGACGACGACGCCGAGTCGAAGCTGATCGCCCAGCGGATCACGGAGCTCGAAGCCGAGCTGCGGAAGTTCTCCGCGATGGTCGGGAACCTCCGCGACAAGCCGGAGAGCAACGGCTACCAGTACGCGAGCAAGCGGGTCGACGAGATCGTCGCCGAACTCGAAGAACTCCGGGCGCCCCAGGACGACGACGAGCGGGACCGCGAGGGCATCCCGTTCCACAAGGTGCTCGTCGGCATCGGCCTGGTCTTCTCGCCCACGGCGTCGTCGAGGGGCAGTGGAGGTCGATCATTATCGGCGTCGGCTGCCTGATCGGCTCCCGACTTGTCTCCCGCCCGGACCGCGCCCAGGAGTAGAGAGCGGTACGGTCGGCGGCCTGCAGGATCTGCACGCACACCGTCAGGACCACTGGATCAGTGCTCCGATGCGAGGGCAGGACGCCACTCTGGAGCGGCGTCGCGTTGACCGGCAGCTCCGCACGACCCTGCTTGGACGGGCCGCTGAACAGTACCTGCGATGAATCTGCTCGACCAGGACGCTTCCTAATGTTGTTGTCAAGCGGTTGCGGCCACAGGGGGTGTGACCTCGTAGCACCGTCGGTCACGGATCAGGGCCCACAGGACGTTGACGCGTCG
>NZ_JOFX01000155.1 GCF_000719345.1 Streptomyces sp. NRRL F-2664 | reverse complement strand
GCCGCTCCCGCAGCCGCTCCGCACCGCGCCGCCGACCCCGCCGCCAACCCCTTCCGCTTCGGCGGCGAATACACCAACACCGAAAACGGCACCGACTACTCCCCCGCCCGCCTCTACCACCGCGCCACCGGCCGCTTCACCACCCGCGACCCCCACCCCACACCCCTCAACAAATACCAAGCCTTCAACACCAACCCCGCCGAATACACCGACCCCACCGGAAACCTCCCCTTCAGGCTCGCCAAGCACAAGAAATCGCAGCAACGCGCAAAAAATACGGCAGCTAGGGAAAGTGCGTACACCCAGAACTCCGCGGCAGCAGGTCTGCAGGCAAGACTTGCGACAAGACTTGCCAGATGGCAGGCCGACTCACTTGCAGAGCAGGCAGGTAGGGAAGCAGATCTGCAGGCAAGGTTTGCGAAATGGCAGGCCACATCCGGCGCTGAGGTGGAGGCCGCTGCGGCCAGTAAGGCACTAAGTGTGCAATCAAGAGAAATTACACGCGAAATTGAGCAGATCACCAGAGACGGCATCACCACCGAGGCGTACAGAATTCCGAAGCTCTATCAGAAGTACGAGGAGATTGCTTCGACTGCTTATCATTTTCATATCCCACTCACTCAAGGCGCCGCGGAAAGTGTTATCGGGCAAATAGACCTGACGAAAAAGTGGAATGAGTACAAGAAGCAGCTGGACGATTGGGGATACCAGTCAATGCAGAACCGTACCCCGATTTCATCTGCCATCCCCCTCGCCAGTAAGTGGATTGCCGATTTTAATGCTACATTCGCGATTCAGCATCAATACAGCATATACATGTCGCAACTCACGCGCTCGGTGCAGACAGCCATGCAGGAAGGGGTTAAATCGTTCCGCAGCGAAACGGAATGGAATCAATTCCAAAGAAAGCGCGTGAACATGGACAAATTCCTCGGCTTAATCCCTTCGTTGTGATCTTGTAGATGGACTGGTGCGCCGGGTGTTGTACCGGGTCAGCCAGCGGAAGGCGTCGAGTCTGGTCTCGCGCTCGCTCGACCAGGCCTTCCGGCCTTTGGGAGTCCCTATTCTGAATGCGGCGTTGAAGCTTTCCGCGGCTGGACCCGATCGCGCCCATGCTCTGGCGGACCCCCAGGGCTGATTCAAAAGTCGTGGTGATCTCGTCGGGGTGTTGGTCAGCTGATGCCCAGGAGCTTGAGCGGTCGGGTGAATGGTTCGTAGGACGCCTCGCGGAGTCCGGCGGCGATGCTGCGGTATCGTGCGTCCCGGAGTGCGTTGATCGCGAGGTTGCGGAGGGTGGCCAGGTGGCCGGTCTGTGGCCGGTGTGGATCTTCGAGGCGTTCTCGGCGAAGGTGGTGTCGCGGGCGTGGTGGAGCCGGTTCTCGATGGGTCGCTGTGACCGGGCCAGCCGGGAGATCCGTTGCGGGGAGGCTTCGGCCGAGGTCAGGTCCGTGATCGCGTAGACGGTCTCGCGGGTGCACCTGCCGCTCGCGGTGTCCGCGCGGTAGCGCAGGATCCGGACGGCCTGGAGGGCGTGGGGGAAGTCCAGACCCAGGCCGTGACGGTCAGCACCCGGGTGGCTCTCGTCTCCCGGCGGCCGTGTCCGGCTTCGCGGTCGTAGCGGCGGGCGGTCACCTCTTTCCAGGGCAGCGAGCGCAAGGCGGCGAACAGGTCGGGCTGGTTGGCCTTGACCAGGAAGAGCAAGTGCGCCTGCTTCCGCTCGACGAGGAAGCGGGCGTGAGCGGTCTGGGTGTGCAGGGCGTCGGCGGTCGCCACGACATTGCGCAGGTCGAACGGTGCATGCAGGGCGGCGAAGCAGGTGATCTCGTTCTTCTTGCCGGTACGGGCAGCTGGCTGACGGTGCGGCCTTCACCGGTCATCACGGCCAGGAGGTGCACGGCCGGGACGGCGCCGTGACGCGAGCCGCGGGCGCACTTTCCGTCCACCGCGACGGTGTCGGCCCCGGCCGGGTCCTGGCCGGTTAGGTCCGCCAATCCGCCCGGGCACACCGCGATCACGATTCGGCGGATAGTGGACAGTGACGGCGCGACACGCACGCGAAGTGCCCCGGCGGTGCGAGCGCCGAGCCGGGCCGGGGTGTCCTGCGGTGCCGCCCTGGACCACTGGCCGATCGCCGCCCAGGAGCGGGCCCGGGCCGTCACCGCGCAAGCGGCGACCAGCATTACCGCCACGAACGGGTGACGCACCCCGCGCCGCCGACGTGGACGGGCAGCACCGGCAGCCGGTCCACGAGCGACGGCAGCGCGCGGTGCTGACGCGACGGCGACTCGATCAAGCAGACGGTGGCAGACTGACGGCACATCGAAGCTCCGGCTGAGAACGGCGACATGGCAAGGCCACCCGTCTTCAACAGGAGCTTCGTCACACCCCTGTGACCAGGCACACCACAAGACTGCGCGATCGACTCCGTCAACATGCGGGCCTGAAAAGGTGCCCCTGTCTCTTTGGTCGAGCTGTCTGAGCCTCCCGTCGCCCATGGCGGTGCCAGCCCGGTGCGATAGTTGCTGTCGCAGGTGAATACGGTTGCTAGTGCGTTGGCCACGAACGTTCGCCGGGGCGGGTGACACGCCGGTCGATGTTCGGGGTGCCAGGGTCTGTCGGCCTCACTCTCGATGACAACGTGA
>NZ_JOFX01000154.1 GCF_000719345.1 Streptomyces sp. NRRL F-2664 | reverse complement strand
GCACGAAAAGGAACCAACGAGGCCCCCGTGTTGTAAAGCTGCGGACGTCAGATATCCCGCTCAACAACCCGAGGGCCTCGCCCGTTACGCAGCCACCCCCGTCACCCGATCAGTGGCCACGTTGAAAGAGCTCACTGTATGCACGACGGTGGGAGATCGAGCTGGTCTTCGACGAGATCAAGACCCATCAGCGGGACAGACCAGTTCTCCGGTCGCAGACCCCGGACGGCGTTCGCCAGGAGATCTTCGCCCACCTGATCGTTCACCACGCGACCCGGGACCTCTTGGCCGAGGCGGCCCGCCTCACCCAGAGCCCCACCGAACGGACGTCGTTCGTCCGGGCCCTGCACGTTGTCCGCCGCTCGGTGATCGCGCCGTCCGGCTTTTCCCCCCTCGGCCCGCAGACGTGACGGACGGCTCGCCGAGATCGCAGCAGCTCTGCTGCCACGGCGACGGTCACGCGACTGCCCACGGAAGATCAAGTCGTGCATCACACCCTTCGCCAGCAAGGTATCCGGTGAGGCCGCCAGCAACCGGCGCCCTTCGGCCGTCGCCACGCTGAACTACCGATGGCACGACCATTAACGCAACGGCATTGTCATCAACAACAAGGGAGGGAAGTCATGCCGGCCCCGAAGGCCGGTAGCCCCATTGCGGAGCCGCGAAAAAGGTAACGTGGGGAGTCATCATGGACAGGGCGGTAATCGTAGCCGACGTCCAGGCCCAGCCGCGGGGACGTCGACAGTGGGCCCAGGGCCTCTTTTCCAGAGTGACAGGCAGCAGCGTGTGATCGCGGACGTTCGCCGACGCGGGCCCGGTGACGGGGATGCCCTACGCTTCGGTCAGGCGTGAGCGTTTGAGGCCTTGTTTGCCGCGGTCGGCCGGGCTTCTTCCGGCGCACTCACCGCCGACGGGTGCCTTGTGGTGCAGCCCGCGACCAGCAGCCGCAGGTCCCCCATGACTCCGAGCCTGATCTACTCGTCCCGGCGCCGCCGCAGGGTCGTAGCCGAGCAGTGCTCGTCGGCGCGTTCGTGTTCGCAGCCGGAGACGAGGACCTGGACGAGGCGGTCTTCGACCGCCTCGTCCGCTATCCGGGGGGGTTCACAGCCCAGAGGATGGCGGTCCTCGCGCTCGGGCAAGCCGGGCGGAGAACTGGTCGCGGACGGGCTTGGGCAAACATGACGAGTCAGGCAGGCACGGCACCCCGAGTGATCATGAAGCGTATAGAACTCTATGATCGGGGACCGTGCCTGCACCACTTCCCCACCTTCTGGCGGGCGCTCTTACCAGCCTTCACATTCACCCGATCAGGGGCGGGCCCAACTCGAAGCTCAGTGAGCTGCCTCGTAGGCAGCGCGTACGTCAGCTGGGATACGGCCCCGCGTGTTGACCTCGAGGTTGTTTAGTCTCGCCCACTCTCGGATTCGCCCGGTCATGGCTTGATCACTATCGGAAGTAGATCGACGTGGCCGTCGACCGCCCCGCACCCTGCGAGCTACCTGCAGATAGGGAGCCAGGTCCTCTAGCAGTTTGTCGTAGCTCTCCGGAGAAAGGTCAATTTCATACTCAACCCCGTCCAGAGAGAAGCTGTGCGCGGCGCCTTCGGCCGTCTCCCGCCCAGTTACGTCATCGATGAAAATCGTCACTTGCTTTTGAGCCATAAAAGAAAGAATACACGATCCGCGGACAGACGTGAACACCCCACGTTTTCCTGCGCCCCCGGGTCTGGCAAGGCTGCGAAGTGGTGCGGTCATGGGAGCTCTAGGCCAGCCTTGCTGGAACTACTGTTCTGTTCCAGGGGCTGGGCTCCGGCCATCCTGCGCGCGTCAGTCACAGCGCGGTGCTTAGCGACTGAGTACATGCGGCCCTCCTCCAGCGAAGCTTGCAACCCGATCATGCAGAAGCATGCATTGGACGGAGACTATATTGCAGCGCCCCCAAAACACCACGCCGACGACCGACGCCTACACCACATCTTCTACAGGGCCAAACGGGCCCTGTAAGAAGAACGGTGTAACTCCGATCGTAGAAACTTGCACCTGTGACCAGCGAGAAATTAGCCAAGCCGTCCGGGGCGGGGGCCGCCTCGGCGGCTGTGGATGACCGGTTCCCGGAGCTTGTAACCCGATCGCAGGCCGAGGGCCTGCGGCTGACCGGTGAGGGCGGTCTGCTCCAGCAGCTGACGAAGCCACTGCTGGAGTCCGCCCTCGAGGGCGGAATGATAGATCATCTCGGCTATGACCGGCATGATCCCGCCGACAAGAACGGCGGCGACTCATGCAACGGGAAGCGGTCCAAGACCGTCGTCACGGACGTCGGTCCGGTCGGGATCGAGGTCCCGCGGGACCGGCAGGGCGGGTTCGAGCCGTAGATCGTAGCTTTCCTGCAGTTCGACGCCGAGATCCGGCGGATCGTCTGCACCACCAACGCGGTCGAGTCGGTCAACGCCCGCATCCGCCTGGGTGTCAGGGTAAGGGGCCACTTCCCTCCGAGAACATCGCCCTGAATGCGTCTACCTCGCGGTGATGCCCCCGAGGCTGCTATATCGAGTCAAGTCGTTTACTGAGGGTTTCAGGGTGGGGTCGGTGGGTTGATGGTCAGACCGGTGGCCGTGAGACAGCTGTCGGTGAGGTCGGGTCGGAGTTGGATTCTGCG
>NZ_JOFX01000153.1 GCF_000719345.1 Streptomyces sp. NRRL F-2664 | reverse complement strand
CAGGGAGAAACGACAAGGTGGCAGCACCGAAGAAGGGCCGGCGGCCCACGGGGGCTCAGGGGAGGCCGGGGCGCGCCCTGGCGATCATCCTGATCGCGATGGTGGCGCTCACCGCGGGGATGTTCCTCTCCAAGCAGACGACTCCCCGGCTGGGCATCGACCTCGCCGGCGGCACGAGCATCACGCTCAAGGCCAAGAGCGAGCCCGGCAAAGAGAACGCCGTCAACGAGACGAACATGAACACGGCGGTCGGGATCATCGAGCGCCGTGTCAACGGACTCGGCGTCTCCGAGGCCGAGGTCCAGACGCAGGGCCGCGACCACATCATCGTGAACATCCCCAAGGGGATGAACGAGAAGCAGGCGCGCGAGCAGGTCGGCACCACCGCCCAGCTCTACTTCCGCCCGGTCATCGCGTTCGCGGACGGCGCCCCCGTCGCTCCCGAGGGCACCCAGAGTCCGAGCCCCTCCGCAAGCGGCTCCGGCGCCCCCAAGGCCCAGGACGGGAACAAGACCAGCCCGTCCGCCACCCCGTCGTCCAGCGCCACTTCGCAGGGCCGCGCGCTCACCGAGGGCCTCAAGGCCCCGAACGCGCCCACCCCCACGCCCTCGGCGAGCGAGTCGAAGAAGGCAGACGACAAGGCGGCCCCGTCGCCGTCGGCGAGCGCCCCCGCGCCCGACCCGGCCACCGCGGACCTCCAGGCCAAGTTCGCCGCGCTCGACTGCACGAATGAGGCGCAGCGCGCCGCGGTGGGCAAGGGCGCCAAGCCCACCGACCCGACGCTCGCCTGCGGCCAGCGCGGCGACCAGTGGGGCAAGTGGATCCTCGGCCCCGCCGCGGTCGAGGGCAAGGACGTCAAGAGCGCCAAGGGCGAGATCGACCCGCAGTCGGGTCAGTGGATCGTCACGATGAACTTCAACGACCACGGCGCCGACGCCTTCGCCAAGGTCACCGGCGAGCTTGCGGCCAAGCAGATGCCGCAGAACCAGTTCGCGATCGTCCTCGACGGCGACGTCATCTCCGACCCGTCCGTCAGCACCGCGATCACCGGCGGCAACGCGCAGATCTCCGGCGGCTTCAACCAGCAGTCCGCGCAGGACCTCGGCAACATGCTGTCGTACGGCGCCCTGCCGCTGTCCTTCCAGGAGGACAGCGTCACCACCGTCACCGCCGCGCTCGGCGGCGAGCAGCTGCGGGCCGGCCTGATCGCCGGTGCGATCGGCCTGCTCCTCGTGGTCGTCTACCTGCTGGTGTACTACCGCGGTCTGGCCTTCATCGCGATCGTCAGCCTCCTGGTCTCCGCGATCCTGACCTACACGATCATGGCGCTGCTCGGAAAGGGCATCGGCTTCGCGCTGAACCTGCCGGCCGTGTGCGGTGCGATCGTGGCCATCGGTATCACCGCGGACTCGTTCATCGTGTACTTCGAGCGCATCCGTGACGAGATCCGCGAGGGCCGCACCCTGCGTCCGGCCGTCGAGCGCGCCTGGCCGCGCGCCCGCCGCACGATCCTGGTCTCCGACTTCGTGTCGTTCCTCGCCGCCGCGGTGCTGTTCATCGTCACCGTCGGCAAGGTGCAGGGCTTCGCCTTCACGCTGGGTCTGACCACCCTGCTCGACGTGGTCGTGGTGTTCCTCTTCACCAAGCCCGTCATGACGCTGCTGGCGCGCACGCACTTCTTCGCCAGCGGTCACCCGTGGTCCGGGCTGGACCCGAAGCGGCTCGGCGCCAAGCCCCCGCTGCGCAGCTCCCGCCGCACCGCCCCCGCCCCCGTCGAAGCAAAGGAGGCGTGAGAGATGTCGAAGCTGGGAGATCTCGGCGCCAAGCTGTACCGCGGTGAGGTCGGCTACGACTTCGTCGGCAAGCGCTTTCTCTGGTACGGCGTTTCCATCCTGATCACCATCACGGCGATCGTGGCCCTGGCCGTCCAGGGCCTCAACATGGGCATCGAGTTCAAGGGCGGGGCCGTCTTCACCACCCCGAAGACGACCGCCTCGGTCGCCAAGGTCACCGAGGCCGCGGAGGAGGCCTCCGGCCACGACGCGATCGTCCAGGAGCTCGGCACCGGCGGCATGCGCATCCAGATCTCCGGTCTGGACACCGACGCCGCGGCCGATGTGAAGAAGGAACTGGCCGCCGACCTCAAGGTGACCGAGGCCGACATCAACGCCGACCTGGTCGGCCCCAGCTGGGGCGAGCAGATCGCGAACAAGGCCTGGACCGGCCTCGGCGTCTTCATGATCCTCGTGGTGATCTACCTCGCCATCGCCTTCGAATGGCGCATGGCCGTCGCCGCGCTGATCGCCCTGATCCACGACCTCACCATCACCGTCGGTGTGTACGCGCTCGTCGGCTTCGAGGTCACCCCGGGCACCGTCATCGGTCTGCTGACCATCCTCGGCTACTCCCTCTACGACACCGTCGTCGTCTTCGACGGTCTGAAGGAGGGCTCGAAGGACATCACCAAGCAGACCCGCTACACCTTCAGCGAGATCGCCAACCGCAGCATCAACGGCACGCTGGTCCGCTCGATCAACACCACCGTCGTGGCGCTGCTCCCGGTGGCGGCCCTGCTGTTCATCGGCGGCGGCTTCCTGGGCGCCGGCATGCTCAACGACATCTCGCTGTCGCTGTTCGTCGGCCTCGCGGCCGGTGCGTACTCCTCGATCTTCATCGCGACCCCGCTGGTCGTCGACCTCAAGGAGCGCGAGCCGGCGATGAAGGCGCTGAAGAAGCGGGTGCTCGCCAAGCGC
>NZ_JOFX01000152.1 GCF_000719345.1 Streptomyces sp. NRRL F-2664 | reverse complement strand
TCGCGATCAGGATGATCGCCAGGGCGCGCCCCGGCCTCCCCTGAGCCCCCGTGGGCCGCCGGCCCTTCTTCGGTGCTGCCACCTTGTCGTTTCTCCCTGCTTTGTGTGACCCAGATGTTCCTACCAGAAGATCATCCCGCGTTGCTGCTGGTCGCACCAACCAAAACCCGTGCCAGTAGAAGTTCATGCCTGCCTGAAGTAGTTCCCGCTAACTGCGGAAACGCTGCAGCAAGGCGGTTCTCTTTCATTGGAGCACCTTTTCTAACGGGTCGAAGCATCTCATCGGCTGCTCTTCGTCGGACGTCTATGTCCGCCGCACATCCTCCGGCTTGGGCCGCCTTAGTAGCTGAGTGGAGGACGCATGCGTCGGCACAGGTTCACCGGCTTGCTCGGCGTGGTGGGCGGAGGCTCCAGCTCCGGCTGATCTTGAAGTTTCGGAAGGGTGGGAGACAGCGCATTTTTGCGGGGTCGGCGCGCGCAAGACATGGTTGCTTTGATCGGGTGGCTAGTGCCTTCAGCGCGCTTCCGCTGGAGGCGGTTGACCGGCTCGGATGCTATTTATTAGGAGCGTGATGCGGAGGACGTACGCTCGGAGTCGGCCTAGGTCCTGTCCGATGGGTCGTCCGCAGGGTCTGAGAGGATCGGCGGGACGGATCGAGTAGGGGGGTGCCGGTTGTCGAGCGCGCAGTGGCTGTCGTATGACGCGAGTTCTCTCGCGCGCCTGGGTGTGGGCCGCTAGGCGGTGTCTGGGCTGGGCGAACAAGGCCTTCCGGCCGACTGCAACCGCATGTTCGTGCGGGACTCGGGTCGGTAGCTGGAGGTCCGCGACCTTCCGCCGGGTCGGGCGGTATGCCTCGGCGCGTTCGAGGACGGCGTGAACACGTACTGGCTGCTGATCGACAGCGGCGAAGTCCGGATGGTCCGCGGCTATGACAGCGATGGGGAACAGCAATACGGGCTGGTCAACTCTTCGGTTGCTGGTCTGCAGAACGTCCTGGAGGTGTGGGAGGCGTTCATCGGCTCCGGAAGGAGCGACGCGGACGACGGCTACGAGGACTACGTCGAGGACGTGATCGAACGGGCCCGGCAGTGCGATCCGAGGGTGTTCGACGATGAGGAATCCTGGTGGCCACGCGTTTTTGAGGAAGTCGAGCTCGGTGTCCTGGTCCCGGAAGACCAGTAGGCGAGGCTGTGGCGGTCACGGGCGGAGCCAGAGCCGGATCGCCGCGACCGTGACCGTCCCGTGGAAGACGTAGGCCCTCTTGTCGTAGCGGGTGGCGACCGCGCGGAACGTCTTGAGCCGGTTGATGGTGCGCTCGACCTCGTTGCGCCGCCGGTAGATTGTTGTGTCGAAGCCGGTGGGCCGGCCGCCCTTGCTGCCCCGTCGTTGGCGGTTGGCTCGCTGGTCCCTGGGTTCAGGGATCGTGTGCTTGATCTGCCGACGCCGCAGGTATCGGCGGTTTCGGCGCGAGGAATACGCTTTGTCGCCTCCGACGTGGTCGGGTCGGGTGCGTGGGCGGCCGCCGCCTGGCCTTGGGACTTTGACCTGTTCGAGCACGGGTATGAACTGCGGGGCATCGCCCCACTGTCCGGGCGTGATGACGAAAGCCAACGGGCGACGGCCTCCCTCGCTGGCTAGATGGATTTTGCAGTTCAGCCCTCCCCGGGAACGGCCCAGGCCCTCATCGGAACGGTGTCTGGCCGGGCGCCTGCGGCGGCCTGGAATTCGTGGCGCGCGGGTGAGGGCACCAGCTGCGTGCTGGTGTGCTCGGCACGAGGTCGAGTCGACGCTCACCATGCTCCAGTCGATTCGGCCCTCTGCATCAGCGTCGGCCTGGACGGCGCGCAGGATCTTCTCCCAGGTGCCGTCCGCCGACCATCTGCGATGACGATCGTGAACTGTCTTCCACTTGCCGAACTGCGGTGGCAGATCACGCCAGGGCAGTCCGGTCCGCTGCCGGAAGAGAATCCCGTTGATCACCCGACGGTGGCACTGCCAGCGCCCGCCCCGGCCGCGGTTACGCGGCAGATGCCGCTCCAGCCGCATCCACTCGTCATCTGAAAGATCACCTCGCCCCACACCGACCGAAACGATCCAGCGCAATGCGAGTCACAGGAACCATCGGACACGGCCTAATAGTGCTTTGTCAGCTGGTCTTGTCGCGGTGGGTGTCTGGTAGTTAGCTGGCTGTATGCGGGCTGGGGAGCTTGCTGCGGTGCGGGGCCGGTTGGAGGAGTTCGCTTGCTAGGTGTTCGTGCCGTTGGTGCGGCGGGATCAGCGGGCGAAGGCTTTCAGCAGTTGCAGCGGTTCATGATGTTCTCGCCCTGGCCGGTCGAGGAGGTGCGGGCCCGGCTGGCATGGCGGGCGGCGTCGGCGGTGCGGCCGCAGGTGTGGGTGGTGGACGACACCGGCTTTCCCAAGGACGGACGTGCCTCGCCCGGGGTGGCCCGGCAGTAATCGGGCACCCTGGGCCAGGTCGGCAGCTGCCAGATCGGCGTAGCGTCCACGCCGCCTCCGACACCGCCTACCACCGCCCCAAGAGCTCGCGCTGGACATGCTCGATGAACTCGCCAGCAACGGGCTGCGGCCCGCTGTCCTGGTCGCGGACACCGGCTACGGCGCCAACGCCGACTTCCGCCGAGGCCTGGAAGACCGCGGCAGGGCTACGTCTGCAGGTCAAAGCCGCAATGACCGGCTACAAACCGACAGCGGAGGGCAGGATCCCGCTTACCCGGCTGATCGCGCAGTGGCCCGAGGAAGAGGCCGAACCGGTGAAGTACTGGATCTCGAACCTGCCGCCGACATCCCCGCCACAGACCTCGTCCGCCTGGCGAAAGCCCGCTGGCGCATCGAGCACCGCGAGCTGAAGACCGCTCGCTCGTTCACCGGCTGGCACCGGCACGTCACCCTCGTCACCGCCGCCCACCCGTTGCTGACCGAACAGCGGAGGACCCCAAGAGCCCCTGCCAGGGCCTGACCCTTTACCAGGCCCTGGACCTCCTCCGACACCTCATTGGCCAGGCGGTGTGGGCGGGATCCACAGCAGGTTGCCGGCGGGGTCGGCCGCGACTTGCACGTTCACGCCGTGAGGACGGTGCTTCCGGGAGAATTCGGCCCGGCTGGTGCCGGCACGGTCGCGCTCGGCGGGTGTCCCGTGGGGCCGGTCGCATTCAGGGTCGGCTTCACCGCAGGATCCGCCGCGGTCCGGGTGCCTGGCGGGACAAGTGCTCGACAACGGCCGTGATAAGGCATGGGCGGTGCCGACATATATCCGAAGTCGGCAGCGGACTGTGCGAGCGGGTCGTGGCTGCGAAGGTAGGCCAGGCCGTAATGGGGGCTTATTTCCTTCGTCAAGGACGTGGTGCCGGGAATTGGGCTGCTCATGCGGCGAGAGTGACTTCGGGGGCATTCGTACAAGGTGCCGTCGCGGAGTATGCGAGCAGGGCGCTGATGCGTTGGCAGGCGAGTGTGGGGGCCAGAATGTGGGTTTCGCCGCGGGCTCGTTTCCGGACGTCGCAGGTATGGAAGGCCGGGTCGGCTATACAAAGGTCTGTAGAGCTTCTTACCCCACTCGGGGTACAAGGGCGGCGGGGCAACCTCGTCGTGCAGCCTGTGCGAACCCAGCGACTCACCCGTGCTGCCTAAATAGATCCGCGCAGTGTCGGTTTTCGAGCCGCGGGTGGTGGCTTGTCGCTGGTGCTCAACAGACCCCGGCTACCTGGAACAACGCCGATCAGGGCATTGCACGAGCGCAATGCAAGGCTCCGAGCTATACTTCCTAGGCCGACTGCCGTCATGCGGAAGTTCCCTTGAGAGGACGACACGGATGGCCACGACTGACGCCAAAATCAGGGTTGTAGTGGCAGACGATCACCCGATATACCGCGAGGGCACAGTGCGAGGCCTGACTCTCAGCGGCAGGGTTGACGTTGTGGGAGAGGCAGACGATGGTCCGTCTGCACTTGCTGCGATCAAGCAGCACGATCCAGATGTGGCGATAATTGATTACCGAATGCCCGGCATGGACGGATTGGGGATCGTTCATGCCGCCACTCGTGACTCATTGAGAACGAGGATATTGCTCCTATCCGCCATAACGGAAAGCTCGGTAGTATTCCAGGCGATCGAGGAAGGGGCAGCTGGATATCTTCCCAAGGATGCTAGCCGTGCAGATGTAGTTGAGGCGGTCGCGAAAATAGCTAGAGGGTATACTGTAATCCCCGACGAGTTGACAGGGGCGTTGGCCGGGGAAATACGTATGAGAGCCGATCGCGCCGGGCCGATCCTTAGTGAGCGAGAAGGGCAGGTGCTCAAAGCATTCGCCCGCGGGTTGAGCATCCCACAGGTAGCGCAGGAACTCTTCATCGGCGTCAGCACTGTGAAGACTCATACCGCTCGCCTCTATGAGAAGCTCGGCGTATCAGACCGTGCGGCGGCTGTCGCCGAGGGAATGCGGAGAGGCTTGGTAGAATAGAGTCATACCAGACCCGGGGGTCGGAGTGCGCGCCTGCTGGGCTGGGGGGCACTCCGACACCGGCAAATCCCACCTGCTGATCGGCCTGGGCACCGCATCGCCGAGGCCGGCGGCCGTGTCCGCTACACGAGCGGCGAACGTGGTCAACGAGCTGGCCGAAGCCGCTGGAGACGAGCAGCTGGGCCGCACGGTCAAGAAGTAGTACGGGCGGGCAAGCTCGACCGGCACCGCGCCGGAACTGCTCTTCCAGATTTTCACCGATCGTGAGGAACGGCACGCGATTGCGATCGCTTCTGCCAGGCCACCGTCGACCGGCTCACCTTCGGGGCCCACATCATCGAGAGCGGCACGCTAGTTCCGTCTCGCCAGCACCACCGCCAAGCGGCAGGCAAGCACTCCCCACGGCTGAACTGCGCATTCACCAATAAACAGTTACGTGAAGCGGCAGGCCCCAACAGAAGTGCGCCCCGCACACCCGCCCGCGCAGTCCCGCACCTTGATCGGCTACACCATGAGAAGGGACACCATCCGGACGCTCGCGTGGCTCGTCCAGGGGGCAGGCCCCGCCTGAGCGGTGCGACGGCCATCTCACGCGCTGGTAGTGGCCGAGGTAGCCCTTGGGCTGCAGTTCTTCGTGCAGGACCTTCGCGCTGTGCTGTCCCTCGTCCCAGCGCTGTTGCAGGTAGTCGAGGTTGGGATCGAGGGTGGAGGGCTTGCGTGGAGGGCGCCGCACGGCCACTGAATCAACCGATATCGTCGCGTCGTTGGCGACCCGGCGGGTGGTTCCCAGTGCCGCGGTGAAAGGATTCTCCGGCAGCCGGTGCAAGCGGTGCTGTTCCTCTGCCAGGGCTTCTGCGGGTCTCCAGCGGATCACGCGGTGGACGTTGTTGTTGACCTCATCAGTGAGCGTTTTCAGCGGTGAGTCTCCAGGGTGAGGATGGCTCTGGCGATTGACGTGAGTCTGCTGGGGCTGAGGCGGGCTTTGCGGAGGATGCGCCA
>NZ_JOFX01000151.1 GCF_000719345.1 Streptomyces sp. NRRL F-2664 | reverse complement strand
TCCAACGGCGACAAGCTCACAGCCATACCCAGAGCCCCTGGGGTCCGACGATCTTACGAATGACCGCCTCAGGCCCACGTCTGGAAGGTAGGACAAGCTAAGGGCTTGCAGATCATTAACATGTCGTCTTGATCTTGTTGCTGGCCACGCTGCTCTGAGTGGGAACCTGTGGGAACCTGAGCGTGGAGGACCCTGAGGGCGGCTGGCGGAGTAGTGGCAGGCGGGATGTCGATGCCGTGCGCCTTGAGCAGTCTCCTGGTCTTCAGGAGGGTGCGGTGCATGGCGGTGCGGCTGCTGGCGAACAGCACGGCGACGGGTTCGGCGGCCAGATTGACGCGCAGGTGGAGCACTGCAGCCAGGACCTGGTTGGGAAAGGCGAGGTGGGGCGGGCGGCCGCGCGGGGTGTCTCCGTCCGGTGCCGGAGTCTGGACCAGGTCGTGCAACTGGTCCGGGGACATGCCGGTCAGCGCGGGGTCGGCCAGCAGGGCTGGTGTCCATTCCGGCTCGCACCATTGCGGAGTCCGGGCGGCGGGGATGGGCGGGGCCGGCTGGGGGTGCAGGACGTAGTTCCAGTCGCCGTGGAAGCCGTGGCGGGCCAGTGGCAGAGCCGCAGTCTCCGCGTCACCGATCTTTACTCCGGTCGGGTAGGTGCTGGTGTCGAGTTCGGCATGCACCCGCGGTCCAGTGCGGGTGGTTGTCGCGGCGATGGACTGCACGATGGCTTCGTGGCTGGTCAGCGGGCGGCCCCGCCAGTTCATGGTGATGTGGGAGAAGAGGCGGTGCTCGATCTTGTTCCACTTCGATGTCCCGGCGGCAGGTGGCAGGAGGTGATAGTGAGTCCTGTTTGAGCGGCGAGCCGGGCGAGCTCGAGCTTCCAGGCCCGGGTGCGGTAGCCGTTGGAGCCGCCCGCGTCGGCGGTGGTCAGCAGCCGAGCCGCCCGAGGGTAGGCGGCCTGCCCCTGGCCATGCCACCAGCGGCGGATCGATTCCACTGCGAACGCGGCGGTGTCGTGATCGGTGCCGGCGTTGACCCAGCCGGTGTTCTCCGCCAGGTCGCAGACCCCGTACGGGATCGCCTTCCCCAACCGCGGGTCGGCGAAGTCGTGCATGTCCACCAGCACCGGATCACCGGCCGGCCGCCACTGGCGGCCGTGGTTCTTGAACTCGCCGACGAGCTCTTTCTTCTTGGTGTCCACGCTGATGACCGGCTCGTCGGCGTCCCGATGCTCGCGGGCTTGCCCGTTGAGGTAGCGGAACTGTGCGTCCCGGTCGACGTGCTGGCTCCCCTCGAGGGTCTTGGCATCGCCTGCAGGCTGAAGCCTTCCTCCCGCAGCAGACCGGCGACGGTGTCCGCGCTGACCCGGTGCCCGGCCCGGGTCAGTTCCCCGCCAGTGCGCGGGTGGGCTTCACCGTCCATCGCAGCGGCGACACCGGATCACCCCGCACATCCGGTTCGACCAGCGCGAGCAGAGCCGGCCGCAGCCCCAGATAGAGTCTCGCGACCCGCTCGCGGCCCCCGCCCGGACGCCGCACCCGGCCCTTAAAGCTCCTCACCGGCCTCCAGCTCGAACACACCTTTGCGGACCGTCGGCTCGCTGACCGCAGCCGCCAGGGCGACGACCCGAACGCCGCCGCGCCCCAGAACACGGGCCCCGGCGGCCATCAACAACCGACGCTGCCGCTCGTCCAGACGCGGGAACAACACCGCGCACCTCACAGCGAGTTGATAACGAGTCTCGTCCGGGATACGCATACCACGCCAACGAGCATCAGACCGGGAAGCAACACCTTGATTCCCCGCAAACCCTTACTGATCTTTTCGTAAGTTCGGTGCTCGCCAACCTCGCCGGCGACCACCTCGCCGGTGTCGCCGACGCCACCGAACAAGGCATCCACCGCATCAACACAAAACCCCCACCTGCCCTGGTCCTTCCTCACCCACCCCGGACTCACATCCGCCCACCACTCCCACCGAACTTACGAAAGAGATCAGTAGCTGTCTAGAGGGCATCATCCTCAACCAGGCCATAGAAATCTTCCTTCTTGATCCTCTCCATCGATCGAATAACGCCCGAGCCGGCCATAATGTTAAGAGATCTAAACCACTCAGGCTTCTCGTTACCGTGCTCTTCGTAACTGCGTTGCAATTCTCTCACGGAATTCCGGAATTTCTTGGCCGTCTCCGCAATAAGGAATATTTCTGAAGCTTTAACCCTGACCTCTAACGCCGCCGACAGGAGCGACAGGAAGTCGAGTTGCAGAAGGGCCCGGTTAGCTTTCATTACCTCCTCGGAACGGTGATCGCCTCCGATTGCCAGGTGGAATTCATCCTTAACCGCTACATACTTTTTACGGAAAACACTGTACTCCATACCGAATTTAGCATAGAAGTGGACGCCTTCTTGCTGAAAACGGGTTTCGCCGACGGGACGCAGTGGCGGCATCCTCGAAGTGATCGCAGGTTGAGCGCTCTCTGTCGTCACTTCCGACGCTGGGAGGGGTCGCTCATGTAATACTCTTCCGCCGATCTCGGGTGCATTTCTGGCGGCCGCTCTAGATCCACCTGGAAGGCCGCCCGCAGTGTAAGTTTCTGGATCGTCTATATGACTACCTGCAGGATTTCGAAGGATGCGCAGAGTGATGTTCCCTGTAGGGTCAAGTCCATTAATTGGGTTTGCATTGAAGGCTTGGTATTTGTTGAGGGGTGTGGGGTGGGGGTCGCGGGTGGTGAAGCGGCCGGTTTCGGGGTGGTAGAGGCGTGCGGGGGTGTAGTCGGTG
>NZ_JOFX01000150.1 GCF_000719345.1 Streptomyces sp. NRRL F-2664 | reverse complement strand
CCACGGCGCACGAGACCGACTCCGCGGGCCGTCTCACCGCAGTAGTCGCCGACGGCGGGAAAACCGAGCAGAGCTGGGATGCGGCCGGCAACCTCCTCAAGGGCGCAGACGGCACCGCCTGGACCTACAGCCCCGACAACAAGCCCCTCACCGCCGCCACCAAGGACGGTGTGCGCACCGAGTACACGTACTGGGCCGACGGCAGCCGCAGATCCTCCACCACCACCGGCCCGGACGGCGCCACCAGCGCCGTCACCTTCCACTACACCCCCGGCGGCGCCATCGCCAACGACACCCACACCACCCCCGACGGCAACGCCCGCAGCGGCTCCTACCTCACCGGGGCAGCCGGACGCGAAGCCCGCAGCCTCACCGCCACCCCCGGCGCCGCCCGCTATCTCCACACCGACCGCCGCGGCAACACCATCCTCGAAACCGGCTCCGAAGGCGGCATACACACCAGCCGGGCCTACACCGACTACGGCCAGGAAACAGGCCCCGGAGCCGCCCCGGCGCCCGCTGCCCACCGCGCAGCCGACCCCGCCGCCAACCCCTTCCGCTTCGGCGGCGAATACACCAATGAAGAGACCGGCACTCAGTACAGCCCCGCCCGCCTCTACCACCCCGAAACCGGCCGCTTCACCACCCGCGACCCCCACCCCACACCCCTCAACAAATACCAGGCCTACGCAGCCAACCCGGTTGAGCACACCGACCCCACAGGCAACTTCCCCATCAGCGTGAAATTCCGCACAAAGCTGCAAAAATCCAAGGCGAAAAACCGGAAGAGCCAAGAGCGGCGTCCGCAGATGAGTGAAAGCGCCAGGAAAGCTCACCACAGGGACACCATGCTGCGAATGGCGAGGGACGGCTTTTATTGGGCGGACGACTATGAGACTGCGGAAAGTGTAAAGAAAGCAAGGGGAGATAAATTCTATCGGGACCACATCCGCGGGAACATAGCGGCTTACGAGGCCCTTGCGGAAGAAGTCGCCGGCGCAATGCGCGAAAGGGCCGAGCACCTGACAGTGCCGCTTTCGTCAGCCGAAGCAGTCCTAGGGATCACCGACGGTCGAATCACCACCATCGGTGAGGCGGATGCGTTTATATCCTTCGCTGGCCTCAAAGAGGTGTACGGGGGGGGCAATCATGCCTACGACCTCCTTGTAGACTCCTTCGCCGACTACAGCACAAGGCACCAGGCAGCCGTCGAATGGTATGCCCAGACGCAGGCGTGGATGGAAGAGAACCCCTCAAGTATCAGGGTTGATGTGAAGCACGGGACAAAAGCGATGGTCGCAAGCTACCTGCTTACCGCGGTCGATGTAGTCGCGCGAAACCATGCCGACTCTCCGGTGGAGGTTGATTTCTCGGCCCTCAGGAGCCGCGTAGAGGGGGTATACGCGGAGCATCGGAGCGCACTGGAGCGCAGACACCTTACGTCAGTTCCCATGACATTCCACCTGAACGGAGTCACGGTCTGGGGAAACATGGTGCGGAAGTAACCGACTCAGCCCCCTTGCGCCTCCTGGAACCGTATTGTGAGGCACGCGCATGAGGCAGGGCCTCTTGGTGATTCGGAAGGATGCTGGAGTCTGTCCGAACGCCAGGGGGCCCTGCTTCTTTCTGTGCGGCCAGTATGAGTGCACCGGCTTCGTTTTGATCTTGCTGTTGCTTCGTGCGGGCGCGGCTCGGCGATGTGACGTGCGCTGCTGGATGCCGGTGTGAGCCCGAGTGGAAGCTGGCGGGTCTGACGGGAGGTGCGGTGCAGTACATCCGGCGCGGAGGGCAGCCCCGTCGCGTTCGCCGACCGGCACGGCAACCACACCGGCGACGGCGCCCGGTGGAGCGGGGGGCATGCGTTCGGGCTCCGCACATCGGCCACAGTTGTGCGGAGCAGCGCCTCAAGCCTGCCGCCACAGCACGGGCCGGGCTAGGGTCGGTGCACGGCTGCGATCCGGACGGCGGAGCGCAGTCGGACATGGCAGGCGTGCAATCACGCCTGTCGGCCGGGCCCGCTGGTCACCCCCGTGTCACACGGGCCCGGCCGCTTCCCACGGCCTGCGGCGCGCTCTCACACGGGCATCAGCCCCGACGCGGAGGCGGGGCCTGCGGGCCTGGGTCCGGCTCGACCCCAGCCCTCCCGAGGGCTCGTCCCGAGCTGCGGCCAATCCCCCTGTAAGATGGAGTCTCCTTCTACTGCCCTCTGGTGGGCTTGGCCGCGATGGCAGCTGGTCTTCCGCTCGAACTTCCGCGGGTGGAAGTCCGCCCGCGGGGGGCGGCGCCTGGTGTTGCAGAAGTCGGCGCCAGGCGGCGGTCTTGATCCGGGCCTCGGCTCGGGTGGTGGACTGGAGCCGGTGGACGCACTCGGTCTTGACCGTGGAGTTGCCTGCCTCAGCGGCGGCGCTGCCGGAAGCAGGATCCCACCAGGCTCAGGACTGGACCACGACCAGGCAGTCCCACAGGCTGGTGTATGCAGCGGAGGTCTATCCGGCGGTTTCAACCGGTCGTCGCTATACCTTCGTGAGCTGGACGTTCTGCGGTGGGTGTGGGGAATCGGCAGCGGGCGGTGCGGGAGTACCGCAGGCTGATGCCCTGGCCGGGCGGTTGAGTGTCGCGTGCCGTGAGGACCGGGTCGGGTGCTGGCGGCCGATCGCGCGGGGCCCGGGTTCGAGGTGTCTCCGTGGGTGGGGCCGCGGTGGTTTCGCCATGCCGGCGGGTGAATCCGTGCCGTGCTCCGACCGCCGCCGGGATGGCGTCCCGCCGAGTGGTGTAGCCGATCACGGGTAGGGCGTGCGCCTGGGGGCGTGTGACAGCCGGGCTTCCGCTCCCTGTCTGTGAGCGGGCCT
>NZ_JOFX01000149.1 GCF_000719345.1 Streptomyces sp. NRRL F-2664 | reverse complement strand
CGCCACCCCGACGTCCTGGCCGCCCAGCGCCGCGAACGCGCCAAGGTCCGCAGCGAACGCCAGCAACGCTGGGGCCGCCCACGGCCCAAAGCCGCCTAACCAGCCCCGGCGAACGTTCGTGGCCAACGCACTAGCAGCCCCCACTTCACCCAAGTCACCAGCCAGACGAGCGGCTCAGCTTCCCATCTTCCGGAGGGCGTGGTAGGCAGCTGACACGTAAGCCTCGGTACGCTCAGAACCCACCACTCCTCCACCCATCTTATTCATGGTGTAGGCCAGAGTCAGGTGACGCTCAAGATCCATGACGACAATGGAACCACCCCACCCGCCCCAAAAACAGACTCGTCCGTCTGGGATGTAGGGAAATGTGTGCTCCTCAGGGAGCGCGAAGCCCATTCCCCAGCGCATGGGAAGCCCAATGACAAGATCGACACCGCTAGCCTGTTCCTTTAGAGCTAAATCGATCGTCTCCGACGAGAGCAGATGGAGGCCGTCGATCACGCCTTCGCGGGATATGGCGGACAGCAGGCGGGCGAGGCCCGCCGCGGTCCCATGACCGTTGGCAGCGCCGATCTCGGCGAGCCGCCAGTCCGCCGTGTTCGCCACATCCGCTGGCGTCAACGGGCTAGTCAGGGTCTTGTACATAGGGGTTGCCGGGTCCAGGGCGTCGAGCGCGTGGGGCTCAAGAGCCGGCGGAACTAGGTCTGCGATTCGATGCCAGTCCGCCGGGCTTACGCCGATCTGGAAGTCCGCACCAAGCGGGCCTGCCAATTCGGCCGCGACGAAGGAGCGTAGCGACTGCCCCGTAATGCGTCGGATCAGTTCCCCAACCAAGTGGCCGAAGTTCATACCATGGTATCCGGACGCCGTTCCCGGCTCCCACCAGGGCGCTTGCATCGCCAAGCGCGCCGCTGCGGCCCGTGTCTCGTAGATGTCCTGCAGGGTGCAGGGCTTCTCCCAGCCGGAGACACCCGAGGTATGGGATAGAAGGTGGCGTACGAGGACTGATTTCTTGCCACTCGCCGCGAACTCAGGCCAGTAGGTTCGCACCGGCGCGTCCACATCGAGCAACCCCCGGTCTACCAGAAGCAGTGCGGCAAGGGACGTGACTGCCTTCGTCGTCGACCATACGTTAGTCAGGGTATCCCTAGTCCAGGGTACGTTCCGGGACACGTCCCGAAATCCTCCCCAGATGTCCACAACACCCTTGCCGTCCAAGTCAACGTATAGGGATGCCCCTAACTCCGCGCCAGACTGCAGCTGTTCTTCCAAAACCGCCTGTACCGACTCAAACCGGCTCTCGCATGAACCGCTGACCTCGAGCAATGTCTTTCCCATCATCGGTAGTTGCCTGGATGCCGGTAAGCTTAGGGAGGCGCAGCCCCGCCGAAATCCGCCAGCCGGTGCTCCCGCCAGAGCCTTCAGGCTGAGCCCTTTCTCTGTCGCTGATGCCGTTGCTTAACCTGATGTGCCTGATCCTGTGTGCATGAACGTGTTCGCGACCGCGTCACGCTTCTCGATCACTGATCTTTCGTTTACTTCGCACAGCCGGGGACCGTCTACCGCGGAACGGGCGCGGATCGCCAAACAGGCGGTCAGTCAGTCGGAGGTGGCCCGAGAGAACGGAGTTGACGCGCGCGGCCGCGCTCCGCTTGAACTCCTCGGTGTACCGCTTCGTGTACCTGCTTCCCACCTGGCGCTACTTCCTCTGCAAGCTCAGATCTAGTGATCTGAGTCAGAGATTCGTCGGCAGTAGGCGGCGACTTTGTCGAGGATCTCGTCGGCGGTCTTTGTCCAGGCGAACGGTTTGGGGTGTTTGTTCCAGTTGGCGAGCCAGGATCGGATGTCGCGTTCGAGGGCCTGGACGGAGCGGTGGACTCCACGCTTGAGTTTCTTCTGTGCGAGCTCGGCGAACCACCGCTCGACCAGGTTCAGCCATGACGCGCTAGTGGGCGTGAAGTGCAGGCCTACGGCGGTGCGAAGACGGCGTCGCAGTTCATTCCGGGCTGGCCCTACTCCTTCGTCGCGGTGCTGGAGCCGGGCGCCACGTCCTGGACCCCGGTTCTGGACGCGGTCCGGCTGGGACCGGTGGACGACGCGACCGCGGTCACCGCCGCCCAGCTGCGGGGTGTCGTGGAGCGGCTCATCACCGCGGGTCAGTGGCAGGCCGGGGACCCGCATATCGTGATCGTCAGCGACGTCGGCTATGACGTCACCCGCCTGGCGTGGGTCCTGCGTGACCTGCCCGTCGAGCTGGTCGGCAGGGTCCGGTCCGACCGCGTCATGCGGCTGCCGAAGCCGCCCCGCCAGCCGGGGACGAACGGCCGGCCGCCCAAGCACGGCCCGGAGTTCCGCTTCACCAAGCCGGAGACCTGGCCCGAGCCCGCCATCACCACGGTTATCGACACCACCAACTACGGCAAGGCCGAAACGCAGGCATGGGACCGGGTCCATCCCCGGCTCACTCACCGCTCGGCCTGGCTCGACCACGACGCCATTGCCGAAGGCACGTTGATCCGTCTGAAGGTCGAGCACCTGTCGAAGGAACGGGACGCTCCGCCAGTGTGGCTGTGGTCCTCGAAGACCGGCGCCACCCCGGACGATGTGGATCGTTTCTGGCAGGCATTCCTCCGTCGCTTCGATCTGGAGTACACCTTCCGCTTCGCGAAGCAGACCCTCGGCTGGACCACCCCGAAGCTCCGTACTCCCGAGGCGGCGGACCGCTGGACCTGGATCCTGATCGTCGCTCACACCCAGCTCCGGCTCGCCCGATCGCTCGCCGCGGACCTCCGCCGGCCATGGGAGAAACCCACCGCCTCGGACCGGCTCAGCCCGGCCCGGGTCCGCCGGGGGTTCAGGAACATC
>NZ_JOFX01000148.1 GCF_000719345.1 Streptomyces sp. NRRL F-2664 | reverse complement strand
TCCTCGCGCTCGCTGCTGGTCAGGCCGTCACGATCGCCCGCGTCGATCGCGGCCTGCCTCACCCAGGCCCGCACCGCGGTCTCGGTCAGATCGAAGTCCTTGGCCACCTGACCGACCGAGCGGTCACCACGCTGATACAGACCGACGATCTCGGCCTTGAACTCTGGCGTGAACGAGCGCGGAAAGCCTTTCGGCACGTGTCCTCCGAGTCACCCGACGATCCCGCCGAACCTCTCCCGTCGAAGAAGCCCGGCCCGCTAAGTCTGCACCAATAGGTGTGTTCTCGTTGCTGCCGCGTTGCCGGTTGTGGGTGGGGTTCGCAGGGGTAGACCGGGATTCCGGTGATCGTGGTGAACTCGGCCTGTCCGGTCGTCTCGGGGCCCTGGTCTCAGGTGACCGTCCGGGCCGGTGACGCGGGCAGTGCGGTGACGGCCTTTGCCTTCGCCGGGGATCGGGCCGCCTTCCCAGTGCCAAGGCACCGACCGGTCCTCGGCCTCGGCGGGACCTTCACCGGCCATCGTCATGCCGGGAATCCGTCCGCGGCCCTCGGCCGTTCCCCGCGATGTGCGGCTCGTCCGGATTCAGACAGCGTGCCAGCTCGCGGCGTAACCCGCCCCAGCCCTGCACGAACAGCGACCGGCAGACCGCCTCGTGACTCCCATGCATCTCCGGGCCGCCGGGATGTTCCAGCCGCAGACGTGCCACGACCTCCTGCGGTGGCCATAACTGCTCGGCCCTCTTGGCCGCCTCCGCGAGCAGTCGGCCGGCGGCGGGCTTGAACGCCTTGGGACCCCGCGCCTGCTCCCGGGCCCGTTCCTGCGCACGCCAGGCGGAACAGCCGGCCCGGCCGCCGCCGGGTCCGGCCCCCCGGCTGACCGTGGACACAGCCCGCCGGGCCCCTGCCCGGTGCCCGCGGGGCCTGACTCACCCAGCCCCGAATGGTCTGGGCGGACGGCTCGAACTCCTTGGCCAGCTCCTCCGGCGTACGACCGGCTCTGACCAGCTCGACTATCTGGCGACGGAACTCCGGCGGATAGGCCGGACGCGTCCTTGCCACGGCGAACTCCCTCCTTGCGCGGATCAGTGTCCCCAAGCGGGGAGGTGTCCACCAAACCGAGGCAAGATCAAAGATCGAGGGACTCGTGACCGCGGCAAAGGCGGATACATACGGACATCGTGCACCCGCGAAGCACCGCGACGGGCTCACCGGATGAGGCGCGCCACCCGGCGTGCTGTCGCCGAGGTCATAACCGTATGCGGGGACCACTGCGTCTACCGGCCGTGGACCGCCGAGTCTGTCGCTGCAGAACTTGTCGGTGGTCTCTGCGGTAGGCGGCCATCGCACACAGGAACCGATCCCAGCCGATACCCACTCGTCTGGCCTATCGCATACCTCGATCGGCCCGCGTGGTTCGCATGGATGCGTCAAGGCGACCAATGTGGGTGACCTGGCTCTGTGGGAGAGGAATGAGAGACATGAATAGTTCAGTCAAGCGCGGTGTGTGCCTGCTATGGCTGGTGCTGGCCCTTTGCGCGATCTGTTCAAGTTCCGCAACGGCTGCAGTCACGCGGCTTCCTTTGAACGGTACTTCTACGGTCCGGGAAGACAACACACCGTTCTCAAGCCCGACCTGGTGTGTGGAAGTGAGAGGGGGAGGAACAACGGCTACAGCAGCTCCTCCGATCATTACTCTCGGGCCCACGACACCGCCCCTTACCACGCTGTTGCCCACACCCACACCCACGTGGACGTGCTACGGGACGGTTCCCCGGGATCCCTACTTGGCGCGGACAGGAGTGGTTGGCCTAGATGCAGTGGAATGGATCGCAGTCTCGGTCGGAATCCTCGGTTTCGCATGCGCGCTGCTCCGGCACTTTCTTTCGCATCTTCCGCGACGCCACTGAGCATCTCGTCGATCAACAGCTCTCCTGACCGACCAGTGTGGCCCCACCAGGGACTGTAAGAGAACGGCTCTGTCTCACATCCGGTGGTAACGCTGAGAGGCGGGGGTCGTTGTTCGCAGCGTGATGGATGTCAACGAGCTTGTGCGGATGGTAGTTTCGGGGATATCGCCGCTGGTCATCGAGGATGTAGCCGATGAGGGCGGACAGGTCATGGTGAGGGCGAAGGCTTTCAGCAGTTGCAGCAGTTCATGACGTCCTCGACCTGGCCGGTCGAGGAGGTGCGGGCCCGGCTGGCATGGCGGGCGGTGTCGGCGGTGCGGCCGCAGGTGTGGGTGGTCGACGACACCGGCTTTCCCAAGAACGGACGTGCCTCGTCCGGGGTGGCCCGGCAGTACTCGGGCACCCTGGGCCAGGTCGGCAGCTGCCAGATCGGTGTCAGCGTCCACGCCGCCTCCGACAGCGCCTCGTGCCCGCTGAACGTGGCGGCTGTTCCTGCCCGCCGCCTGGGACGGACCCGACGCCGAAGCCCGTCGGCGGGCCTGCCGGATCCCCGACACCGTCCATCACCGGGCCAAGTGGCAGCTCGCGCTGGACATGCTCGACAAACTCGCCAGCAACGGGCTGCGGCCCGCCGTCCTGGTCGCGGACACCGGCTACGGCGCCAACGCCGACTTCCGCCGAAGCCTGGCAGACCACGGCCGGGCCTACGTCTGCAGGTCAAAGCCGCAATGACCGGCTACGGCGAGCCCGAGCCCCACCAGCCGCCCTACGGCGGCCTGGGCCCCGGCCGCTGCCCCGCTACCGCGCCCGCCCGGTCTCCTTACGCGACAAACCGACAGCGGAGGGCAGGATCCCGCTTACCCGGCTGATCGCGCAGTGGCCCGAGGAAGAGGCCGAACCGGTGAAGTACTGGATCTCGAACCTGCCCGCCGGCATCCCCGCCACAGACCTCGTCCGCCTGGCGAAAGCCCGCTGGCGCATCGAGCACGACTACCGCGAGCTGAAGACCCCTCTGGGGCTGGACCGCTTCGAGAGCCGCTCGTTCACCGGCTGGCACCGGCACGCCACCCTCGTCACCGCCGCCCACCCGTTCCTGACCGAACAGCGGAGGACCCCAAAAGCCCCTGCCAGGGCCTGACCCTCTACCAGGCCCTGGGCCTCCTCCAACACCTCATCGCCACCTGGACCGGCACCTGCCCCACCTGCCGACAAACCGTCCGAGCGGGCGTTGGCCGCCTGCCGTGCGGCCCGGTCCGCTTTGCGACCCCCGGTTGAATCCGCCATGCCATTCGCCCGCTTCACCTCGGCGACCTATTCTGCACCGCCTTGACCTGCCCGGACTCCTCCGTCGTCGTCCCCGGGTGGACCCCGCTGCCGACCTGGTCATGGCGCACCCCCTAACGCAGCGTCCCGGTCGAACCGATGCCGAGCTTCCCGGCGACCGCCTTGACCGCGGCCGACTCGTTTGATAGTCGCTACGGCCTTCAGCGGCCAGGCGGACCGCTCGTTTGCGCAGCTCAAGGGGAAAGGAGGAACGACGTGCCAAGACTCGATCCTTTCACCGCATTGAGTCTCCATCGGACCCGGAACGGTTCACGCCCTGACACAGCACACTCAAGCCACAATCTGTGACGATACAACCGCCTCACCCGCAGCCGAAGTGCGATAGGCGCGACGAATGGCCAATAACGAAGGCCGGAGGCCCGAGCCTTTCAGAGGAGAGACACGCGCCGGAGGGCCTGTTTTCCTTGGACGAAACTGTCCGCTGCCTGTCCGTAGGGTTGCCATGCCTTCTTCACCCCTTTCCTCGCACTCGTTATTTGCTGTGTGCCGTGTCCGCCGTAGTGGTGGTGTAGCGGGTCTCCTTGCTCTGGCTGCTGCCGGAACCGTCGCTTGGGACGGTGCGGGTGAGGCGTTCGCTGCTCCCGGCTCCCGCTCGGCAGCCGCAGCCGCGGCGTCAGCGGTGCCGGGGGCTTCCGGCATCGTGTCGGGTGTGTTCGCGCCGGGTGAGGAGGCGGGGGGTGCGGTGGATGTGCGGACCGGCCGCTACTCCCTGGAGGTGCCGCTCCTGGCGACGGCGGGGCGTGGGGAGGCTTCG
>NZ_JOFX01000147.1 GCF_000719345.1 Streptomyces sp. NRRL F-2664 | reverse complement strand
GCGTTGGTGTACCTGCGGAGGAATGACACCCTGCAGCAGGTGGCGGCCGGCTTCGGCATCAGCGTCGGCACCGCACATGCGTGCGTACACGCGACGGTGCAGCACCTGGCCCGCCCCGCCGCTGGCCTGACCGCCGCACTGCGGTCGGCCGATGCCCCGTACGTCCTGCTGGACGGCACCCTCGCCGGGTGCGACCGGGTCGGCGACAGCCGAGGCGACTATTCGGGCAAGCACCGCCGCCATGGTCATCACCGCACCCGACGGCATCACCGCACCCGACGGCAGGCTCGTATGGATCTCGCCTGCCCTGCCAGGCCGTGTCCATGACCTGACCGCCGCCCGCCGGCACCGGATCATCGCTACCTGCCTCCGACTCGGAATCCCTGTCCTGGCCGACAAGGCCTATCAGGGAGTCGGCGACATCGCCGCCGTCCCGCACCGGAGGAAGCCCGGCAAAGACCTCACCGTCAAACAGCGGTCCGCCAACCGGGCGCACTCGCGACTCCGCTGGCCCGTCGAGAGAACGATCGCCCGGATCAAGACCTGGAGGATCTTCCGCAGAGCCCGCTGCAGCCCCAACAAACTCACGTCAATCGCCCGAGCCATCCTCACCCAGGAGGCTCATCGCTGAAAACGCTCAGTTCGGCGAGTTCGCTGGCTGGGTACTTCTCGTGGTCCAGCAGGCTTGTGATGAGCCGGACCACTGCGGCTTGGCCGTCGATCCGGTACTCGATCACCCGGACCAGTGCCGGCGGCGCCTTCACCGTCCCGGCCGCCTTGCTGTGCTTGTTCGCCTCGATGCGGGCCAGGTAGCTCCCGTCGGCCAGGACGTCCTGGACCCTGCGGGCCTTGCGCTGTTCGGTCCGCCACAGCAGGTGGGTGCCTCGGTCGCGCAGACGGTGCCAGCGGGCCAGGCCCCACAGCCCGCGGTCGGCCAGCAGCAGTGTTCCCTCACCGGCGTGCCTGTCGAGCTCGTCGGAAACGATCCGCTCAGAGTCTTTCCAGCCTCCGATCACCGCGTCCAGCACCGTGTGGGAAGAGCACTCCGCGACCGCGACCACCCGGGCCATGGGATAGCCCATCGGACTGCGCTGCGAGCCCGACTTGCCGAAGGCCTCCCGGTTTCCGGCGGAATCAGGAACGGCCAGCAGCATCCCGTCCAGGGCCAGGACACGCAGGCCGCGAAAGAGGTCTCTCTTCTGGCCCAAGGGGCGGACGGCGGCCCGGTGCAAGTCGCGCATCACCCGCCATCCCAGCCGCTGCCTGGCCCTGGCCAGCGACGACTTGTTCACCCCGGACCACTCCCGCAATCCCGGCACACCCGCTTTGAGCAGCCGCAGAACCTCTAGGGAGTCCACCCGCGGGAACAGGCACAACGCGAGGACGAAGTACACCGTGAACCGGGCCGACAGCAGACGCCGGCGCTTCTCCGTGCACCCCGCCTCACCTACGACCCGGTCCACCAGTTCAGGCGGGCACGACCGGGTCAAGATCCCCAACCCCAGCCACTCCAGACGCGACACCAACACGAACGGCCCCACAGCCGACCCGCCCCAAAAGCAACGGCATTGTTGTTCATGATCCGGGGGGTGGTGTCACCGGGCCCGGAGGCATCGACGGACCGCTGATGAGGGGCTTGAGCACCGGCTTCACCCGAGCGGATGAGCTCTCCGTAACGTGGATGTGACAGCGCGGTGCCGAGGCAAGGCCGGACGAAAGCGTGATGGAGGGGCCTGCACGTGATCGACACCGGCGACATCGACGTCTTCCTCGGCCTGGACGTCGGCAAGGGCGAACACCACGCCACCGCCGTCACACCGGCCGGGAAGAAAGCCTTCGACAAGCGCCTGCCCAACACCGAGCCCAAGCTCCGCGAGCTCTTCGCGAAACTCCAGACCAAGCCGAGTACTTCGGGCGGGCGCGCTCCGACCGTGGCGCCGGGGCGTTTCCTCAGGTGCGGGCGATGCTCCTGGCGGGGTGCGGCACCCATGCCGTCTTCGGCGCCGCCCTGGGCCCCTTTACGGTCAGTGAGGCGCTGGCAGAGCGACTGGGGGGCCGGCTGGAGCCGGGGATGCTGGTGCTGGCCGACCGGAACTTTCCCGCGTTCCCGCGCTGGCGGGCCGCGAAGGCCCGCGGCACTGATCTGCTGTGGCGGGTGAAGAGCAACGCGGTTCTGCCGTTGTGCCGCCAGCTGGAGGACGGCTCCTACCTGTCGCAGATCTGCGCGGCGAAGGACTGCTACCAGTGCTCCGATCCCGAGCACGTCCGGGTCATCGAGTACACCCTGGACGGCGGGAGCGAGGTCTACCGGCTGATCACCACCATCCTTGACCCGGAGCAGGCCCCTGCCCGGGAACTGGCCGTCCTATACCACCAGCGGTGGGAGATCGAGTCGCTGCTGGACGAGCTGAAGGTCCACCAGAGCGCGGGCTCCGCCCTGCGCTCCAAGAGCCCTGACGGTGTCGCCCAGGAGGTCCACGGGATGCTGCTGGTACACCACGCACTATGACAACAACTCGCCCACCTGGCTGCCCGGTCACGCGGCGTCGATCCGGACCGGATCTCCTTCACCCGCACCCTGCACGCCGCCCCCGCTCAGGCGGGCTTTTCCCCCCGGACGACTGGACAGGGCCCTTGACCGGACACTGGCTGAGATCACCGGCAGGCTCCTGCCGCAGCATCGGCCGCGTTCCTATCCCCGCGTGGTCAAGCGGAAGATGTCCCACTGACGCCTGAAACGGCCCGAGCATCGTCACCAGCGGCACCGGTCATCCCCGACGCCCGAGAGATCACCAACACACCGACCTCACGGACCACCTCGAAGGCCAAACGCAAACTCCCACGAGGCACGTACGTCAGCAGCATTGGCCCTTAAGCACCCGACCTCAATCCCGTCGAGGCCGTCTGGTCGCTCGTCCGCAGGGCAATGGCCAGCACCGCCTTCGACACACCCAACGACTTCGGCCGCAAGCTCCGCCACGAGTTACGCAGGATCCAGCTCCGGCCCCACCTGATCGACGGCTGCCTCACCGCCACAAGCCTGGCCATAACCCCACTGAGCTTGTTCCGCTTTGGCGGACACTTTTGGTGTGTGGTCAGGCCGCCAAGGCGGTCTCGTATTCGGCAGGGCTGCGGTAGCCGAGGCTGCTGTGGA
>NZ_JOFX01000146.1 GCF_000719345.1 Streptomyces sp. NRRL F-2664 | reverse complement strand
TCGTCGGCAGCGTCAGATGTGTATAAGAGACAGGGGGTGGGGGTGGTGACGGAGCGCAGGGCGAGGAGGTATCCGGCCTGGAAGCGGCTTTCGGCGCCCAGTTCGTCCATCAGCTCGGCGATGTGGCGCCGGCAGGTGCGCAGGGACATGCCCAGGCGGCGGGCGATGAGCTCGTCCTTGGCGCCGTCGGCGAGCCGGCCGGCGATGGTGTCCTGCAGTTGGGTGGAGGTGGTCGCGGTGTAGGAGGCGGAGAAGGGCTCGGCGAGGCTCCAGGCGTTCGCGAAGACCGAGCACAGGAAGGCGACGGCGGATGGTTCGCGCAGGACGACGGCGGCGTCGGGGTTGTCCCAGACCGGGAGGAAGGCCGTGGCGCGGTCGAATACCAGCATTTTGCCGAAGAGTTCGCCCAGGGTGCGGACCTCGGCGCCGGCGGCGCTGACGACCCGTACGTACTCCTGGGTGCCGGGGCTGTAGCGGGCGGTGTGCTGGTAGAGGGTGTGCAGGCGCACGCCGCGGCCCAGCATCTCCAGATCCCTGGGGAGGGCGCGTTCGAGGTAGCCGGGCGGGCGGCCGCCGCCGGGCTGGACGGTGAGGACCTCCTGGGTGCAGCGGGCGGCGGTGTCGGAGATGAGGAGCATGACGCGGTCGCGGGACTCCACCACCTCCACGGCGCCGGAGTCGGCGCCGCGACGGTAGGTCTCCTCGTACAGGGGGATCAGCGAGCTGAGGCGGGCGCGGGTGCGCTCCAGGGTCTCCAGGCGGCGGCGCAGCCGGTTCTCCTCCGGGCCCACCAGTTCGGCGGCGGCGGTGTAGGGGCTGACGGCCCGCCACCGGGCGGGTACGGCGTCGGGGTCGCGGGCCGCGAGGCGGTGGCGCAGCAGTTCGGCGGCGGCGTGCTCGGTGTGTTCCTCGCTCAGGCCGAGCGCGGCGGCCAGGGCGGCGGTCGGCGCGGGGCCGCCCTCCAGCAGCCGGGTGTAGAGCCCGATCGCCGCCGGCCCCAGAGCCGCACCCTCCGGCACCTCCGGCCCCAGAGCCGCACCCTCCGGCACCTCCGGCACCTGCGATGCCGCAGGCTCCCCCGAGCCGGGGCCCCAGTGGTGCGGGGCCGGGCCGGGACCCGAGTGGTGAGGCGGGGCCGGGTGGGGGGCCGGGGCCTGGTCGGGATCCGGGTGGTGAGGCGGGGCCGGGGCCGGGTGGTGGGCCGGGGCCTGGTCGGGATCCGGGTGGTGGGCCGGGACCGGGTGGGGAGGTGTGGGCGAGGGAGTCGGGGTGGCCTGGGTGGTCGGGGTGGGGGGTGGTAATGCTCCCGGCGTCTCGGCGGATGCCCCGTTATCGGTGGCTCTGTCCATGTTGTGCACCCCTCCCTTTCGTGCCACGCACCTTGCTGAGGCCCGTATCCGCTGGACCCGGAGTTCCGGTCCGGGGATTCTTGAGTCACCGGAAAGAAAGACCCGGCAGGAATCAGATCGGAATTCACTTCCTCAGGAGAACAGCATGAAGTTCACTCGGTTCCTCTGTGCGGCGGCGCTGGCTGTGGGTATTGCGGGCAGCATCGTTTCCGGCGCGGCATCCGACTCCGGATCCGGTCCGGCTTCCGCACGGACTTCCGCCCCGTGCGAGGGCCGGCCGGGGGACACCGAGTGGACGAACCCCGCGACCCACTGCCCTCCGCTCCTGTAGAGCCGATCGGGCACCGCCAGGTTCCACCTTCACGCGAAAGTCACTGGAAGAACCCGATGCCGAACCCCTCCGCCCGTCACCGGGAAGCAGGTCTTCCCTGGTGGCAGGCCCTCTCACTGGTCTGTGCCGGCTGCCTGGCGGTCCTGCTGCACCGGCGGATCACCACCGTCGCCCCCTCCTTCCACCACCCCCCGCGCCGCACCGGCGCCGCAAGGACGCCGCACAACGACGCGGCCGCCCACCTCACCACTTCCTGGTGACGCTGAAGAACCTCCCCGCCCCTCACCCCTGCTCCCTGCTCCTGCTCGGGCGAGAGCGCTTTCAGTAAAGAGCAGTCGGGGGCGGCGGAGGGGGCGGCCGAATGGGTTCGGCCTGAAACAGGCCCGATTCTTTCCTTTCCGGCCGCGGGCCGGCCGCACCCCGGCGCCCGCCCCGCGGAAATCCTGTTTCCCGGGCAGAGCATTCACAGCCCCGGTAATTCAGCGCCCGGCACGAGCCCTGCAGCCGCTCACGCCCGCCGGGTGTCCGACACATCCCCTTTTCAAGGAGTACAGATATGCGTATCAGCCGTAAGCGTGTCGCCGTCATGATCGTCAGCTCGGTCGCGGCCGCAGGGGTTCTCCTGCCCTCCACCGCCTCCTACGCCGCCCAGACCCCGGCCCCCGCCGCCCCGGCCGCGGTCTCGGGAGTCGCCCCGGGCGAGATGGGCGCCCTCGCGGGACGGGTCGACGTCGCCTCCGCGGTCCTGGACATCACCCAGAAGATCTTCAACATCGTCAACGAGGCCATCGAACGCAAGCAGAACCGTTCCGGATACGTGAAGTCCCTGATGGAAGGGGCCTTCTACGAGTCGGGCCAGCGCTACAACGTGATGGTCATCAACAACGCCAACAGCTACACCCCCAACCTGCACGGCGTGGTCTACGACGCCAAGGTCAGCGGGATCCACGGCACCTACCGCGTGCTGGTCTTCGAATCGGGCCAGTTCACCAACCACGGCGACGGCGGCTGGATCAACTGGGCCTTCCGCGGCTGGTTCGACCGCGACGGCGGCTACGTGAACTTCCGCCGCTCCTGGTAACCCCGACCCGGCGGCCCACCCACGCAACCGCCCCCACTCCCCACTCCCCGCCCCTGCCCTGCCCCCGCCTTGCCCCCCCCGTTATGTTTTTCGCGGTCCTGCAATGGGACTGCTGGCCTCCGGGCCCGGTATGACTGTGTCCCCTCTGTCGAACGGATGACCTGGGGGGTGGTGTCGCCGGGCCCGGCAGGTGCCGTCACAGACGCTGAT
>NZ_JOFX01000145.1 GCF_000719345.1 Streptomyces sp. NRRL F-2664 | reverse complement strand
GATGTTCCTGAACCCCCGGCGGACCCGGGCCGGGCTGAGCCGGTCCGAGGCGGTGGGTTTCTCCCATGGCCGGCGGAGGTCCGCGGCGAGCGATCGGGCACCCGTTGGCGGAATGCCGGGGGCGAGCGCAGGGCTTCGGCGTAGTCGCGTGACGCCCGGTTCATAGCGTTCTGTCAGCTCGGTGGTGCCCCGGAACGTGACAGGCGCGGCTTCCAAGATCATGGAGTTCTGCGTCCCGGCTGGACGGGTTCGCACCAGCGCGCCTGAACCGACTCAGGGAACGCGTCCAGTTGCGGCTCCTCACTCCTCGTCGTCCTCATCGAGGCCGACCGAGTCTCGGGTCGCGCAGAGGCCGGCAGTCCTTCGACCGGCTGGGAGTGCGCTCGCTCCAATACCGGAAATCTGGTGACGGAGGGCGCTCCGGGGGTATGGACAGGGAAATTTCCAACCTTCCATCGGGAAGGTTCCCGGACTCATCCGCAGATGCCTGTGTCCGTCGTCAGCAAGAGCCCGAGTGCGCGCAGTCGCCCAGGCAACGGACCGCTTACATGGGAGCATGTCACGTGGCCACGCGCATCAGCGCCCCCGATCCCCTGGAAGCCGACGGGAAGGAGGCCTTCGCAACGCTCATTCCGAAGCCGCCTGGCCGGCTGCGACGCTTTCTCGCCCACGAGTGGACTGCGGCTGCCGGGGCCGGAGTGCTGCTCGCTGTGGCCATGACCTGGCCGGCCGCCCCGGACGCCGCCACCACGATTCCGCAGGACATCCATGACCCTCTGCAGCAGGCCTGGCAGGTCGCCTGGGGCGGCCATGCGCTGAGCACTGCCCCGGCAAGCGTCTGGGACGCCAACCCTTTCTTCCCTGAGCGGTCGAGTCTGGCGTTCTCAGACAGCCTGCTGGGCTACGCACCGCTGGGCATGATCGGTGACGGCGCCACGGCGGCAGTAGCCCGGTACAATCTCATCTATATCCTTCTGCATGCGCTGGCATTCTTCGGCGCATATGCCCTGACCCGGCAATTGGGTGCACATGCGCCCGGTGCCCTGGTGGCTGGGCTGGCATTCGCCTATGCGCCCTGGCGTCTGGCCCACGGCGGGCACATGAACATCCTGTCCACGGGCGGTATCGCGCTGGCCCTGGCCATGCTGGCCAGGGGGCACGGATTCACCCTCCGGGAGGGGTATCAATCCGGACGTGCGCGGCCCATCTGGGTCCTGGCAGGATGGGCTGTCGCCGCCTGGCAGATGACTCTCAGCTTCGCTATCGGCATTCCCTTCGGCTACGCCCTCGCAGTGATCGTGCTGATCATGGCAGTCGCCTGGCTGCGCGGGCACCGGCCTGACCAGCCGCGCCAGGTGCTGATCAGCGACCTGTCCGGTGGCGCGCTGTTCGCTGTGACCACCTGCCTGATGGCCATGCCGTACCTGCAACTCGCCAAGACGTACCCGTACGCGAGACGGTCCGTGGCCGACCTTGCAGTGTTCTCGCCCCCGCTCCGCGGCATGCTGACCGCGCCGGCCGAGTCCTGGTTGTGGGGCCAGTCCCACCAGGAGGTGCGGGCCACGCTGGCCTTCCCGCCGGAGATGGCGCTGCTGCCAGGTTTCTTCCTGATCGGCCTGGCTGTGATCGGCCTCGGCCTCTCCGCATGGCGGGTACGCACCCGGTTGTGGCTGGCCGGAACTACTGTGCTCGCCGGATATCTGGCCCTGGGTACCCAGGCCTGGGGCCAGGGAGAGTACGGCTACGTCTTCCTTTTCCAGCACCTGCCCGGCCTGGATGCGATCCGCACCCCCGGCCGACTGGTGGTCTGGGTGACTCTGCTCCTTGCTGTCCTCGCCGCCGGTGCAGTCAGCGCCATCTGCGACCGCGCCCACGCCATCACTGAAAACCAGCGCCCTTCCCATCCGAGAATTCTCACAAGGCTGGCAGTGCTCGCCCCGGTGCTGCTGGTCACCGTCGAATGCATGAATCTCACTCCGCACCCGCGGGTGCCTGGGACGCCAGCTGCCCTGCGGAATGTGCAGGGGCCCGTGCTGGTGCTGCCCAGCGACCCGGCGATCGATCAGGCAGCCATGCTCTGGTCGACGTACAACTTCCCCCGCATCGTCAACGGCATCAGCAGCTTCTCCCCCATAAGCCAACACGAGATCCGGGCTGCCTCTGTGAACTTCCCCAGCACGGAAAGCATCGCCTACCTGCGCAGAACGGGAGTAAGAACAGTGGTCGTGCTCCGCGACCGTATTCCCGGCACACCGTGGCAGCACGTCTCCTTTACACCAGGCGCCGACTCTGGCGTCAGGCGTCGCGACGTCGGCACCGCCACCATCTTCACCCTGTAAGCCCCCCGACCCGGCCCCCGTTCGGGGCGGGCTGCCCAACCTTTTGGGCCCGCCAGCCGTTATCACGGACATAAGATTTACTGGGGCAGGACCTCTACGTTGATCATCAGGGCCTGCGACGGACGATTCCGCCTGCCGGGTGAGGGGTACGGCACGCCAAGCCGCACACCGCTTGGTGTGCGCCGAAATGACCAGGGACTACGAGCTCTTGTCTATCTGCGGCGCAGCAGGACGATGCCCTGGCTGTTCGCAATCTGGTCGTATTCACTGGCCAATCGGTTTGCCAGGCGGCTTTCGAGTTGTTCCCGTGACAGGGAGGGGTCGGTCAGGTCGTAGATGATCCAGTCTGCCTGTCGGTCTGTGTAAGGCCAGAGGAATACGCGTGTCCGGTGGGCAAGCTGGGGGCTGAGGTGATTGGTTGCTTCAACGTCAGAGCCGTCAGGGATACGGTCGAGCAGTTGGTGAGCAGTGTTGGCATGAGGAGAGATCGAGAAGGCGTTTACGGGGTGGAGCAGAAAATTCTGTAGAGGTTGCCCCGGGGCTACTGAACTTGATTGGGTGATGTCGGTTCCGTTCGCCTGACAGTTGGGTGTCGGCACCGATAGCTCTGGGGTGTGAGGTACGCGCAGGGCGGCGGACTGACC
>NZ_JOFX01000144.1 GCF_000719345.1 Streptomyces sp. NRRL F-2664 | reverse complement strand
ACCCACTCCACGAGGGCGTGCGGGACATCGAGTACGGCAGGATAAGGAACCGACGAGGCCCCCGAGTTGAAGAGCTGTGGACGTCAGACATCCCGCTCAACAGCCCGAGGGCCTCGCCTGTTACGCCCGCCTTGCCGTCACCCGACCAGTGGCCAACCTGAACAAGCTCAATGATCGCCGCGATCCGACGGGTGAGAGCAGTGGCCTCTGCGGACAGGTGCGTGATGCGGCTGACCGGCAGCTCCAGCGCCTGGTGCACCGCGCCGACATGCGGGTCCATGGCGGTACAGGGCTTGAAGAGCCACAGGTTCGAGAGCCCGGCGAGGACTTCGCGAAACTGGAAGGGCGCGCTGACCGGGGGAAGCCTGGCCCCTATCTGTTTCGTCAACCCGTGGGGCGGGCTTGTAGGGGTTGGCCCCGGTTTTCGGGAACGTCTCGCGAAGCGGGGCGTTCTGGGTGGTTTGGGTGGGCAGTCCGGTGGTCGGCGGGGTGGGGGTGGCGGTGCCGGTGTGCGGGCGTGATGAGGCCTGAAGGGTAGCGGCGGTGGGGTTGTCAGGCGGCGAGGGCGACGTCGTCGGGGTTGCGTGGTTCGTAGAGGGCGCCGGTGCGGATCATTGCGTGGATGACGTTCACTCGCTGGCGGGCCAGGCGGAGGATGGCCTGGGTGTGGGTCTTGCCGCGTGCGCGCTGACGGTCGTAGTAGGTCTGGGAGATGGGTCGGACTTGCAGCCGATCGCGGCGAACGCGGCCTGTAACAGGGCGCGTTTGAGGAGTCGGTTGCCGCGGTGGGGCGCGTGCTCGCCGCGGATGGAGGTGCCCGAGGACTTGGTGGCGGGGGCGAGTCCGGCGTAGGAGGCGAGGTGTCCGGCGGGTGGGGAAGGTGGCGCCGTCACCGATCGCGACGATCACGGCGGCTGTGGTCCTGACGCCCGTGTCGGGCAGGGACGTCAGGAGGTGGAAAAGAGACATCGGGGGGCGTGCTGCTGGTCGCAGCCGTGCGGGGGCACGCGTCTCCCTGATGGAAGGGCTCGATGGCCCTGCATCCGATCGTGGTGCTGGACGGTCCCGGAGGCCGGCTCTTGACCAGGGGATCCGGCCCCAGGGGGTGTTTGCGGCTTCTCCGGAACCGACCAGCACCACGAGTGATGCGGGGCCCGCAGTCTCTTTCAGGGCCTCGTGGGCCGGGGTGGGCCTGGCGGTGCCCCGCATCACTGCCCATTAGGGAGGGCCTCCAGCAGGGCGGCGATCTCCTGCTGGGCCTGACGCCGCTGGGTGTGGGCGGCGGTGAGCTGGGCGGCGAGCCCGGGCACGATCAGCGCGCTGGCCTCGGTGCCGGAACGACAAGGGTCTGTTCGGCGAGGGCGTCGAAGATCTCGGCGGTGAGGTGCTGGGCCTTGCGTGAGCCGTGGGCCTTGAGCAGGGCCTCGCAGCGGGCACGGCAGAGCTTCTTCCACTTGGCCGGGGAACCGTGCCGCTGAAGGAGGGCCTGGATGTAGGGGTAGGCCAGGCGCGGACCGACCACTCGTTCCAGGGAGGGGTGGATCTGCGAGAGCAGGCCGCGCAGCCGGTTGGTAGTGCGGTCGGCCTCACCGGCCAGGTCGTTGTCGTAGCCGGTGAGCATGGTCAGCTCGGCCAGTTTCTCGTCGTCACGGTCGACCGCGCGCAAGGTGTGCGGCATGGTGCGGGCGGTGTCCGCGATGACGAACGGGTCGCGGGCGCCTGTCTTGGCCTCGCCGGGGTAGAGGTCGGCGGCTCGGCGCATCGACAGGCCGGGCAGGTAGGCTCGACCCGGCAGCCCGACGCGCGGGCGGCGGCGATCGGCAGAGCGCCGATGTTGGCGACCTGGTCGACGACGACCAGGACAGCACCGAACTTCGCGACCAGCTTCTCGAACAGCTCCCGCAGCTTCGGCTCGGTGTTGGGCAGCCACCTATCGTGGACGGTCTTGCCCTGCCCGGTCAGACCATGGGCGTGGTGGAACTCCTTGCCCGGGCCAAGGCCGAGGAACAGATCTATGTCGACGGTGTCGGCCATGCTCGCATGCCCCTCGACGGGCACTTGTGCCCGATCCTGGCCGTCCCTGCGGCACCACACACCGGCAACCACGTTACGCAGACATCCCGTCCCTGAAGCGGTCCGGCGTTGCGCCGGGCACGGGCAGTCGTCAGGCCCCTCATCAGCGGCCAAGCGGTGCCCCAAGACCCGGCGGCAACACCCCCCAGGTCATCAATTCCAATGCCGTTGCTTTTGGCGGATCGAGCAGCGCAAAGCCCGCCGGGTTCAGGATGTCCTTGCCGACGGAAGCTACCTGGCACGCATGGAGCCGAGTCAGCACA
This sequence comes from Streptomyces sp. NRRL F-2664, assembly GCF_000719345.1. GTDB lineage: Bacteria > Actinomycetota > Actinomycetes > Streptomycetales > Streptomycetaceae > Streptomyces. The sequence goes on along the minus strand of NZ_JOFX01000144.1, from coordinate 702 downwards.
GCAAGGCGTCCGGGACGGCGAAGGCCCCACCCGCGCTGGTCCGGGTGATCGAGTACCGGCTCGACGGCCGGCCCGAAGTGGTCCGGCTCATTACAAGCCTGCTGGACCACGAGAAATACCCGGCTGAGGAACTCGCGGCCCTCTATGCACGGTGGTGGAAGATCGAGTTGGTCTTCGACGAGATCAAAACCCATCAGCGGGACAGGCCGGTCCTCAGGTCCCAGACACCGGACGGGGTGAGGCAGGAGATCTTCGCCCATTTGATCGTCCGCCAGGCGACCCGCGAGCTCCTGGACGAGGCGGCCCGCCTCACCCAGAGCCCTGCCGAGCGGACGTCATTCGTCCGGGCATTGCACGGCGTCCGCCGCTCGGTGATCACACCGTGCGGCTTTCCCCCTCGGCCCGACGACGTGACCGCTGGCTCGGCCCCGCCGAGATCGCAGCAGATCTGCTGCCGCCACGACGATCACGCGACTGTCCGCGAAGGATAAAGTCGCGCATCACGCACTTCGCCAGCAAGGTGCCTGGTGAGCCAGCCAGCAGCCGACGGTCCCCCGCCGTGGTCACACTGCACTACCGATGGCACGACCACTAACGCAACGGCACGGTCGAGGGCACCTGGCGGCTGCTGAAGCGCCACGGCTGGAGCTGGCAGCAGCCCACCAGGCGCGCGATCGAGCGCGATGACGACGCGGTCGAGGT
>NZ_JOFX01000143.1 GCF_000719345.1 Streptomyces sp. NRRL F-2664 | reverse complement strand
GTCGGTGCGGTCCGTCAGGGCCCTCACCGGTGTCGACGAACGGCAGGCCCAAACCCATACCCGCGCCCAGGCCCTGCCGGTCCACCCCCAGACCCGACAACTCCTGGTCATACGACAACACCAGCCCGAACCCAGTTTCACCGCGCCCCGCCGTCGCCAGCAGCGGCACCTCCAGGGAGTAGCGGCCGGTCCGCACATCCACCGCACCCCCCGCCCCCTCACCCGGCGCAAACACACCCGAGACAACACCCGGCGCAGACGCGTTTTCAATGGCTACCGCCTGAGCAGCAAGGACGCCTATGCCTTCGTGGAGGGCCCCGCCCACATTCGCCACCACAAGGAGGCTCACCAGCCCGCACCGGCCAAGTCCTACCCGGCGTACAGCACCGTCACGATGATTCACTTGATCACTAGACACGAAGGACCTCTCGAGAGCAGCAAACGGAAAGATCAGAACAGGTCACTGGAGCTCCGTCATCCTCCGATCCGCCTGCAATGAGGCGGGTCCGGGGGGCTGTGCAATTCAGTGACCGGGTCGTTGCTGAGTCCAACTCGGTCCAACGAAGGCGATGCCGAAGGCCTTGACGACCGCTTCCAGCGAGTTATCCAGCACCTGTAGCCGGTGCCGGTCGGGTCCAAAGACACCGCGGCGTAGATGCACTTCAGCACGAGATCTCGGAGGGGAAGTGACCGCGGCCCCGACAGCCCGGCGGTCGACCGTCCGGCTTACCATCGCCAGCCGCCGTCGAGGATGTTGCCAGCTTCTTGATGTCGACGTGAACCAGCTCGCCTGGCCGAGCCCGTTCTCAGCCGTATATGGGTTAACTTGATGTCCGCCTGCCGGCGGATGACCGCTGCCGTCCCGTGGCCTGGCCGACCCCGCCCGGTCGGCGCGGGGGACAGCCCGATGTCCATCCCGCTCATGCAGGCCCTGAAGGCGGCCCGCACCAGCCCGGCGCCCGCGCACGTGGCAGCAAGGCAACGATCGCCCAACCGGACGACCAGCGCGCGAAGCGCCGCCGGCGCGGCCGGTCCCACGGCCGACCACCAGCCTGCGACCGCGGGCAGTACCGTCGCCGCAACACCGTCGAACGCTGCATCGGCGACGACCGCCTCTAGGGACTCGTCGACGAACCCAGGCGCGGGGTGCCGCGGACCATCACCGACGCCCAGGTGGAAGAGGTGGTGGTCCGCACTTTGGAGCAGACGCCCCCGGGGCGGGACGCACTGGTCCAAGCGGGAGCTGGCCAAGGTCGTGGGCATCTTGCCCGCGAGCGTCCTGCGTATCTGGCACGCTTTCGGCCTGCAGCCATGGCGGACCGAGACGTTCAAGATCTTCCCGGAACCGCTCCTGATCGACAAGGCCCGTGACGTCGTCGGTTTGTACCTTGCTGCGCCGACAAACGCGGTGGATGAGAAACCGCAGATCCAGGCACTGGAGCGGACCGCGCCGGTGCTGCCGATGATCCCGGGAGTGCCCGAGCGGCGGAGCTTCGACTAAGCCCGCCACGACACCATCGACCTGTTCGCCGCAGGGCACACCGCGACCGGCAAGGTGATCACAAAGCTGTCCGCGCAGCACCGTGCCGTGGACTTCCGTCACTTCCCCGACGAGATCGACCGCCAGACCGGCGAAGCCCTGGCGGTCGACGTCATCTGCGACAAACCTCTCCGCCCACAAGGCACCCGTGGTGCACCAGTGACTCCTCGCGCAGCCTGCCTTCAGCTCCACTTCACCCCCGCCTACTCGTCGTGGATCAATCAGGTCGAGAGGTGGTTCGCTGAGCTGGAACGGCGCTGCCTCGAACGCGGAGTATCCTGCTCACTTGAGGACCTCAAGACTGCACTCGAAGGCTGAATCAAGGTCTGGAACGACGAGGCCCGGCCCTTCAAGCGGACCAGGGCCGCCGACCAGATCCTCGACAGCACCTGCCGCTACTGCGACAGGATCTCCGAAGCAGGTCACAACTGTAGGGTCCTGAGTCGTTAATTCGTCTGCAGTATGAGGCGAGGGATTCGAGGATTTCGTCTGCGTTATTGGTCCAGACGTAGGACTTGGGGTCGTCGTTCCAGGTGCTGATCCAGGTGCGGATGTCTTTCTCTAGTGCTTGGACCGACTTGTGGACGCCGCGCGGTATCCGCTTGGCGGCCAGTTCGGCGAACCAGCGCTCGACAAGGTTCAGCCATGGGGAACCGGTCGGTGTGAAGTGCATGTGGAACCGCGGATGTGCCAGCAGCCACTCTGGGCCACCCCCGGTTCCACCTGCACTTCACGCCGACCAGCGCGTCCTGGCTGAACCTGGTCGAGCGGTGGTTCGCTGAGCTGCCCCAGAAGAAGCTCAAGCGCGGCGTCCACCGCTCGGTCCAGGCCCTCGAACGCGACATCCGGGCCTGGCTCGCCGACTGGAACGAGCACCCCAGACCCTTCGTCTGGACCATGACAGCCGACGAGATCCTCCACAAAGTCGCCGCCTACTGCCGACGAATCTCTGACTCAGTCACTAGGATCTCTTCAGCGGTTTTGGTCCAGATGAACGGCTTGAGGTCTGCGTCCCAGCTCTTGGCCCAGCGGCGGATGTCGGCTTCGAGGGCCTGCACGTTATTGGGTGCGCCGGGCCGGATCATCTGGTCGGCCAGGAAGCCGGACCACCGCTCGACCTGGTTGATCCAGGAGGAACCGGTCGGGGTGAAGTGCATGTGAAAGCGCGGGCGCTCGGCAAGCCACGTCCTGAGGGCGGGTGTCTTGTGGGTGCCGCAGTTGTCGCACATCAGGTGGATGTGGAGATGCGCTGGTACTTCCTTGTCGATCCGCGTCAGGAACTTTCTGAACTCTGCCGCCCGGTGTCGGCGGTGCGGGGCACTGGCGACTTCGCCGGTGGCGACGTCGAACGCGGCAAACAAGGCGGCCAGGCCATGGCGAACGCAGTCGTGAGCGCGCCGCTCGGGCATGCCCGGCATTATCGGCAGCACCGGCTACTTGAGGCGTCCCCCGGAGTGTGGACACGGGGATTCATGCTGCGAGAGCGAGTCTATGTTCTCGCTGGTGCTGCTGTTCGAACTCGACGGGTGACAGGTAGCCGAGGCT
>NZ_JOFX01000142.1 GCF_000719345.1 Streptomyces sp. NRRL F-2664 | reverse complement strand
ACCTCCGTGTGTGGTGTGGAGCCTAGACACCTCCACCACACCGGAGGTCTTCGCCATGATCAAGACCCAGCCCTGTTAACAACGCTCGTGATCAATACAGCTAGGCCGTGCTCGCGGACGCGGGATCACGCAGCCGTGTCACCGCTGGGACGACACCTGGGCCGCACCCGAAGAGGTCCCGTACCTCGTCCGTCAGGCCGCAGCTGCTGCCCGGGGCTCCCGATGAGTCCCCGCCGGGTGAAGCCCCGAGCCCCAAAGCGGGCCGCAGAGGGCCCTGCCCCAGCCAGTTCGGTCTGTTTCGGCTCCGGTGACCGGTGAGAACCCACTCTCGGCGCCGGTGCGGGCCGCCTCTCCCCCGCGGCTGCCACCACTGCAGACCTCCGAGGACTGCGGTCGGCGCCGGCGTCGGCGGCCCCGCGCCTACGCCTGCGAAGACGACTGCCTCGTTCGTTCGCTGGAGCCTGCCGCTGGCCAGGCCGGTCCTTCCGCACGCGGCACGGGCTGTCAGCCTGTTGGTGTGGGCCGCTAGTCTGTCGGTATGTCCGAACGAGTTCTTTCGGGTGGCCATATTGATGGCCTGGCCCCTCTGGCCGCCGCGGACAGCATGTGGGCCGGTCTGACAGCCGCCAGTACGGTTCCAGCTGCGTCTGCCGTCTTCACCCGCCCTTCTGCTGGTGTCCGGGCGGGGAAGTACGTCGTGCTCGGCACCTGCGTGGTAGAGCTGGTCAGCACAAACAACGGCCAGTGGAGGGTCCCCACAGCTCAACTGCGCCAGGCTGCGGCGGCATGGAACACAGTAGAACTGGACGCCTTTGACCTCGTCCGTATCGGCCCCTTCCACCCTGTGCCGCAGCAGGACCGGTCCGCTGGGACGCTGCGGCGATGGCGCCAGAGCATCAGCCGGGAACTCCAATCCCGGAACCAGGCCGACAGGCAAGGCAGTTATAAGTCCGAACCGCCGTCCCATAGGGCGGGGGTCGACTGGCGGCGGATGCTGGTGGAACGGCGCCGCGATGGGGCGGAGCGGTCGTGGTGGCTTCCGCGTGCCGTCGTCAGACTGCTGGACGCCGCCGAACACGCCGAAACCCGGTGGCTGCAGGCCCATCTGAGTACCCCGGCCACCGAAGAGTCGCCACGCCCCATGCAGCCCCGAGCCACAGCCGACGGCACTCCGCCCGCGACAGGCGAGGCCGACCCAACCGTCCAACTGCGCCCCTACGCGGGGGAGCTGCAAGGCCAGCTGTACTCAGTGCTGACCAGACGGCCCGGGATGTCCCGGACAGTAGCCGGGTGGGTGTGCGCGGTCTGCGGCACAGCACCTGCAGCGGTGCTGGACCACTGCCATGAACACGGCTACGTCCGCGCTCCGGTCTGCCTGTCCTGCAACACCCTGGAACGTCCTGACCACCTGTACAACAACGATATCCGGGTGGCCGGCCGCTACAGCCGCCTCTTCGGCACAGACACCGTCGACTGGCTGCACCACTGGCACCGGTGTCCGGGCTGCCGCGCCCGCACCACCCTGCCCCTTCCCCACCTGGCGGCATGGACCGCTCACACCGCCTGCCGCACCCTGCGCCCCACACACCGCCAAGGCCGCACGCGCAAGCCCTGCGGGGTACTGCGCGTCTCATGGACGGGCAGCCAGAACACGCCCCGATCCTGCCTGCTCACCGTTTCCGTGGACTTCTGTCCCTCCGGCGAGCACCGCATCCTGACGCGGGTCCCCTACCGTGAGGCCCTCGGGAAGTTCGGCACCTGGCTGGCCGACACCGCCCCGGTGATAGCGGCCGACGCCGGCCCGGAGCGCCTGGACGGCCTCCCCCCGGAGTCCCGCCTTGTTGTCGCCGACACGAGCGGCGAAGCTCTGGCACTGTTCTGACCCACCTCCGCAAAGGGTCGACCGGCCTGTCATCGGGTCGGCTGTGCGGTTTTCTGGACCTGGCAGGGATACCCCGTGCATGAGAGGCCATATCGCCCAGAGCGAGCTCGCTGCGGGCGGGACGGAGGAACTGCGGACAGGACCGCAATCGCCCGCAGGGAACAGCAGAGCCGCTCTACGGGGTGGTGCTGCTCCATCAGCAGCTCGGCGCGCCCAGGTCCGACTGCTGCGGATGGCAGTTGTGCCGCGAGCTGTACGGCATAACGGCGGCGGGACGTGCGCCTGGGTCCTCTGGTCGGCGTGGATTTGCCTATCGGTTGGCCTGAATCGCTCTTCCGGTCGGACAGATCTGCGCTCCTGCGCCCCGCAGCGCTCTCCAGTGGTGTCTCGGTGCGTCTATGGTCGCTGTGCGCCCCTGCCGGAATCACCATTCTGACTCCTCGTATGTGAGTCCTGCGGGGTGCGGCGGACTGTCCCGCGTCCCCACCGGGGCGGTCCGCAGTCCGTACATGTTGCGGACGCCGCCGGTGGCGCTGCCCCCGAATACGGTGCTACCGGCGGCCGGTTCTGCCAGCAGCACTTTGAGTTAGCCGCCGGTAGCGGCGGCCGCGGAGGGCTAAGCACCCATCACCAAGCGTCGCTTTGACAGCTGTCGACGCCTCTAGCCGCAGCTTGCGGTTAGAGGCGTCGACAGCGGCCGCACGCCGTATACCCAGAGCCTGGCGGTCGGCAGCCATGGGGTCGGTCTGCCCGGCCTTCTCCGCAGCTGCGCTGCGGCCCCCTATACGGCACAGGGCTATTCGGAGGAGAGACGCCAGCCCCCGGGTCCTGCTCTCCTGGACGGAACTGCCCGCTCCGCCTGTCCCCGGGGATTTCTGTGCCTTCTTCTTCCTTGTCCTCTGCTGCTGTGCGGCGTGTTCGCCGGGGTGGTGTGGCCGGTCTGCTGGCCCTGGCTGCGGCCGGCACTGTTACGGGGGAGGCGTTCGCGGCTCCCGGCTCCCGCTCGGCCGCCGCAGCCGCAGCATCAGCGGTGCCGGGTGCCTCCGGCGCCGTGTCCGGTGTGTTCGCCCCCGGTGAGGAGGTCGGCGGCGCGGTGGATGTGCGGACCGGCCGCTACTCCTTGGAGGTGCCGCTGCTGGCGACGGCGGGGCGTGGTGAGGCGGGGTTTGCGCTGGCTCTGTCGTATGACCAGGAGTTGTC
>NZ_JOFX01000141.1 GCF_000719345.1 Streptomyces sp. NRRL F-2664 | reverse complement strand
GCGACTCATGCACCACTACTCACACCAGCCTCAGTGGTCCCAGCCAAACCAGAGCGCAGACCCATATAAAGAACCCCGAATATGGGCTAAACGCCCTCTGAGACCTGCATTGTGCGGAAGATCCGGGCCCATGACGGACCCTCAACAGCCTTCCCCAAACCAACCGGTCGGACGCCGACGACGTCGAACAGCACGCCTGTCCGAAGTGTGACGCACCGCCCGGCTCACCGTGCCGCTCGCGCGGCGGCGCGGTCGCCTCCGCCTACCACACCCGACGCTTCACCATGGTGCCCCGGCTGAAGAAGGCACTGCGCGTGCCGACCCCAGCCGACCGCGGCCTGGGCCGGCCGTGGCGCCCGGGCACCCCGCCGCCGGCGCCGATCGACCCGGGCCTGCCGAGCGCGGACATCCGCATTGGGTACGCCCGGTGCTCGACACTCGGACAGGAACTCGACTCCCAGCTCGACGCGCTCGCCAAGCACGGCATCCCCCGCAACAAGATCTTCAGCGAGAAGATCAGCACCCGGGGTGCGGCCGGGTCATCTCCACGGTGTACGAGATGAAGCGGGGCTCGGCCGCGACGCCGCCGAACTCACCGCCCTGGCGGACCAGCTCACCGCCCACGGCCTGGTTCTGGAGATACTCGCCGGGCCCCTGCCCGGCATCTACGACCCCACCGGCCCCGGCAAGCTGCTGTTCGCGTTCTTCGCGGCGATGGCGGAGACCGAGCGGGAGAACCTCCGGGAGTCGACGTTGGAGGGGCTCGACACGGCGGCCCGCAAGGGCAAGCATGGCGGCCGACCGCCGGTCATCACCGAGGACATGCTGCACACCGTGCTCCGCAGGCGGGCGAACGGCGAGTCCGTCGAGCAGATCCAGCCCGATCTGATCATCCCCACTGGCAAGCGCAAGGGAACAGAGCCCTTCCGTCGCCAGCATCTACCGGGGCACTCGCCGAGCACGAGAAACGGGTGGTGTACCCGGAAGCCATCGAGGCGCTCGCCGCTCCTGCCCGAGCGTCACTCTGATTACACAACGTTACCTGTCACTTCGTGGCAGCTTCGGGAGAACAGGGCCTTCGGGGCGGGTAGCGGCGGGGGAAGGCGAGCTACTCGTCGTGGAGTGCGGCGTTTGATCTCCCGGTTCAAGGGTTTCAGGGGGTTGGCGGACTGGATTTTCTTCCAGTGCTGGAGGGGGAGGGCTGCGAAGGCGGTCAGGTCGTCGTTCGCTGCCGGGAGCATCTCTTTCGCCTTGGGGGACTGCTCGCCGGGCGTGTCGGCGACGGTGTCCAGCCGTGGGGACCAGTTCGGGGGGGCGAAGGCGGTGCGGATGGTCGCGGCGGCCGTCTCACAGGCGTTCGGGTATGTGTGGGAAGCAGGTGCGCAGGAAGTGGACGCGGCACCGCTGAGAGGTGGAGGCGGGCGTCGCGCAGCGGGTCGCGGCGGTCGGTTTGCTGTGGTGGCCGGCGGTGGCCAGGCGGACGCCGACCAGGGGTCGGGCGGGGAGCGAGCGCAGGAACTCGCTTCGGAATACTTCGGTCCCGCTGTCGCCTGCGGCGGTTCCCAGGACCTCGCGGCCGCCGTCTTCGGCGGTGCCGGTAGCGGTGGCGGTGGCGACGTCTGGGACACGGTCTGGTGGTTCACCCGGACCGTGCAGTACGCCGCGTCCAGGCGCAGGCAGGGGAGCCTGGTGTGGTCCGGGGCCCCTATGGGTTTGGTCAAGCTGATGGGGCGGGTTGGGGTTCGTAGAAGGTGCCGTCGCGGAGCATCGCGAACAGGAAGTCGGCTCGTCGTCTGGCGAGGCAGAGGAGGGCTTGGGCGTGGTGTTTGCCCTGGCTGATCTTCTTGTCGTAGTAGGTGCGGGAAGCCGGGTCGGCCAGGGCGGCGAACGCGGAGAGGAAGAAGGACCGTTTGAGCTGCTTGTTTCCCCTCCGGGACGATTGTTCGCCGCGGATCGAGGAGCCGGAACTGCGGGTCGCGGGGGCGAGGCCGGCGTAGGCGGCGAGGTGGGCGGCTGACGGGAAGCTGGATCCGTCGCCGACGTCGATGAGGATGCGGGCTCCGGTCCTGACGCCGATCCCCGGCATGGACGTCAGGACCTTGGAAAGAGGGTGTGCCTCCAGCAGTTCCTCGATCCTCGAGCGAGGAGTTTTCGCTGGTCAAGCACGACCTGGAGCGAACTGGCGAGGCTGGGAACGCTTAGTGCGGCCGCGTTGGTGCCCAGGACGACGGTCTGTTCGTCCAGCGCGGTGAAGATGTCCTCGACCAGCCGCTCGGCCATCCGCGATGCCTTCGGACGTATCAACGTCACGAGCCGACGCCGTCCGGCCTTGCGGATCTGGCCCGGGGAACCGAACTGGTTGAGGAGCTTGAGCACGGCTGGATGCTGCACTCGCGGGCCCAGGACCCGTTCAAGCGACGGATGGATCTGTGTCAACAGACCCGCAGCCGGTTGCTGATGGGGGTGGCTTCGCCGACCAGGTCGTCGTCGAAGCCGACGATCATCTCCAGCTCGGCGATGGTCTCGTCCTTGAGGTCGACCGAGCGGAGCGTGTGGGGCATGACGCGGGCGGCGTCCGCGATGACAAAGGCGTCGCGGGCGTCGGTCTTGACCTCGCCCGGGTAGAGATCGGCGGTCCGCCGCATCGTCAGTCCGGGCAGATAGGCGACCGGGCAGCCCATGTCTCTCGCGACGGCCTGTGGCAGGGCGCCGATGGAGGCTGGCTGGTCGACCACGACGAGCACGGTCCCATGCTTGGCCTGCAGCTTTCCGAAGACCTCGTGGAGCTCAATGACAGCCTCCCGACCTGCAAAGAAGTCGGTGGTCATGCCCCTAATCAGCGGTCTGTCGGTGCCTCCGGAGCCGGTGACACGCCCCCCCAAGACATGCGATCCAATGCCGTTGCGTTAAAGCGAGTATTGGATTGTGATCAATCTGCGGGTTCGCCCTCGTGGTCGCGCCGGATACGGTAGATCATGTTGTGTGATGCGCGTGCAACTGGCTGGTGCCGAGGGGGAGTTCATTTGGCCGTACCTGCCGGCGGCGAGTGCGGCCCGTGCCCCGAGCGGCGGTGACGGCAGTTCGAGGGCGTGATCTGGCGATTTCGGACGG
>NZ_JOFX01000140.1 GCF_000719345.1 Streptomyces sp. NRRL F-2664 | reverse complement strand
CGCCGCTACCTGCCCGAGGGCAGCATGGACCAGATCTACCCCAGCGAGCTCCCCGAACGCGCCTCCACGCTACCCAACACCACGAACACCACCCCGGATTGATCGGCTACACCACTCCACGGGACACGACCAGGTTGAGTACCCGCGACGTTAGCGGCGAGCTGCGACTTGGGGTGGGGATGGTTGGTGTGGGCTGCCCCGTGTAGCGGCGTGTGGGTGAGTGTCCCGGTTCCGGCGGTGCGCGTTACGCCATTCGGCTAGGAGGAAGCGACGGGTGCCGGGTGGATGCGGCGACACGCCGACTTGGTGATGGAATCCGTTGTAATCGTAAGCGAATATAGCAGTGTGCATATTTCTCGATCGTCATAGCTGGCCGAGGCTTGTGCAGTTACTGATTGCGGCTGGAGTGCCCTCGCCGACAGCAGAAAGAGGCGATGAATGAGTCTTCTAGTCGAGGCGCGGGGACTGAGCGCAGTCGGACCCGATGGGCTGCTTTTCACTTCGGTGAGCGGGACGGCTCTGGACGGGGAGCTGACGGTAATCGTAGGGCCCCCAGAGCCACGGCGCACCGCGCTTCTACTGGCTCTGTCCGGCAGGTTCTCTGTCACGGGTGGATCTCTCGTAACAGAAGGCGAACGCCGCAGTACGCGCCGCGTCCAAGCGTTGCTGAGAAAGAGAGTTGCCGTAGCTCAGGCGTTGCCCGCGATCGGTATTGACGTCCGCCTGAGGGTGGGCGAGGTGCTGGCCGAGCGACGCCTAGTCTGCGGGAATCGAAAGATGTCGGTAGGGTCATTCTGGGACGCTATTGAGCTGATGCGGATGGGAAGGCCGGGGAATGACGAGATAGTGGGTGATTTGGGCCCTGTTGATCAGCTGCTGCTTTCTGTAGCTCTGGGATATGCGCAGCACGCAGACGCGATTGCTGTAGCCGACGTAGACGGCGGATTCGGTGAAGAGGACCGCCGATTTGTTCGTATAGCTCTGGGCCAGCTTGCAGCGGCGGGCAGAGCGGTGCTTGCCACCTCCGCTGACACCGGCTGGGGCACAAGACGTATCTTCTTGGACGGCGCTCAGGAAGCGATCAAGATAGATAATCAGCGGCTAGGACACAGGCGTACGAGTCCGATAAAAGGAGGAGGAATGTGAGGGATGTCCGGCTGGCATGGCTGGAGATGCAGCGATTCCGTGGCAGGCGGCTTCAGTGGATTCCGGCGCTACTGGTGCTCTTGCCCTTGACCATGGGAACTATGGTGCTGGCATCACTGTGGGACCCCCAGGGCGGTATGGCACGGGTGCCCGCAGCAGTCGTAAATCTTGATCAGCCGAGCGAAAGCTCCCCAGGCAAGGATTATACGCCTATCCGCGTAAGTGCAGGTGCAAGGCTGACTGAAGAATTGCGCCTAGCTCGAGCCTTCTCTTGGCGTCTACTGAATGAGCAAGAAGCCATGAAGCAGCTCGCAGAAGGGAAGTTGTATGCGGTTCTAGTTATTCCGCGTGATTACTCCGCTTCCGTAGCGAAATGGGTGTCAGGTGAAGGCGGTCCACGATCGACGGCCAGTTTGTTTCTCAATGACGCAAACGGGTTCCTAGTGACGCTCTCCGCCGAGTCGTACGGTGCGGAAATCGATGATCGGGCGGCTATGGTAGGGGTCAGCTATATGGCCCAAAAAAGCATCGACATGTGGGCATCCATGCGGCGCGATGTCGACAAGATTCTCAACAGTAGCGTTATGCCGCCTCCCAAAACGGGTGAAGCCGCCCCCCAGCAGCAGACGGCCTCTTTGGCGATGTTGCAGATTAGCAAACAGCTGGGCGAGGTTGCCGCTGCCATCAGTGCGGTAAATGAGGTAGTCCAAAGTGCCGGATCCGGCAGTTCCGCAATGGCTTCGCAGATCAACGATGCGGCTGCGAACGCGCAGATTACGCAAGACAATGCGTCAGCAGGAAATAGTGCTCTAATCCAGCAAAGCTCCTCCCAAACGGCGACCTCCGTTCGGTTGGTGCAGGCCGCCGTCACCGCCCTTAACACTCAGCTACAAAAAGCGTCGTCCGACTCGAAGGGCCTCGCTGACAAGCTTGTTTCAACAGGGAACGACGCGAAGACGCTCAGTGCATCTCTGGCCAGCCTCGAGTCTTCTCTACAGACATTGGCTAAAAGCATTCCGCCAGCACGGCCAGCGGGATCTTCCGAATCTAGCATTGTGCCGATTTCTGTTTCACGCGTTAACCTACATCCGGCTGGGGTTCTAGGGCGCGGACTGGCTCCGCTGGCGTTTGGTGTTATGCCGGGTCTTGCTGCAGTGATTGCGATGACAGTTCTCCGTCCGGTAAATTCACGGGCATTGGCCTCGTCCGCGCACGCGTTCACCGTGGCCCGAGTGGGCTGGCTACCACTAGCTGCAGTTTGCACACTGACGACTTGTGGCTTCTACGTGGCGGCTCAGGCGCTCATGGGCCTTGAGGCGTTGCACGCCTGGGTGGCGTTGGGCCTATGTGTAGTCAATGGACTGGCGTTTTCCGCTGCCGCTCATGGAATGAAGGTGGCGATGGGCGCGTTTGGTGAAGTCGTATTTCTTATTCTCTTGCTCTTGCAGCTGTGCGCCAGCGGAGGGCTGTATCCGGTGCAGACGGCAAATGCCTTGTTTGTGGGCCTGCACCCTTACCTGCCCATGACCTACGTAGTCAGTGCTTTTCGCGTCGCCATTAGTGGGGGTCGGGAGGAGGCTGTATGGATCGCCATCGCCGTCCTGACGGCCCTGACAGCAGCTGGAATTTCCCTGGCGTGCCTGACCCTGGTCCGCCGCAGACAATGGACTGCCGAGCGACTTGTGCCTCAAGTCCGTGAACGGTGCGGCTGACGAACGGTTCGGGTACACCGAAACCTGAAAAATTGGAGGGCAGAATGAAAAAATTGGCTTTCTTTGTCGTATCCTGTGTCGCTATCGTAGTCTCGCTAGGCACCACGTCGACTCCGGGGTTCACCACGCCGACTCCGGGGTTCACCACGCCGACTCCGGGGTTCACCACGCCGACTCCGGGGTTCACCACGCCGACTGAGACTTGCCCGCCGGTTTTCCCGACGCCAACGGCGTCTGACCTCGCACCCACTGGGGCTGGCGGTACTTCGGAAGTGATGGTGTTTTGCGGTGTGATCGGCTGTCTCGGTATTGCGGCTCTGGCATTTGCCTACGGGCGTCCGAAGGGAAAGCGCAATCTGTAGAGCTGACCGACACAGATAGACGGTCACACCACGCCCATTGCGAACAACGCCTTCCCTTGTTCTTCAGCTACTGAACTTGATTGAGCGGTGGGCCGGTTCCGGTAGCTCTGGGTTCGTGAGGTACGCGCAGGGCGGCGGGTTGACCGACGTCGAAAGGGCCACGCGGAAGCGGGTCCGGCTGCAGGCCGTGGAACGCTTCAAGGGCGGGGAGAAGAACCGGGAGATTGAACCGTTCCGGGTTCGGCAGAGACTCGACCGTTTGAAAGGATCGAGTCATGGCATGTTCTTGCCAGCACCCGCTTGAGCTGCGCCGTCGTGCGGTTTGGATGGTCGCCGAGGTGCGCCTGACTACGCCACGGAGTGGGCCGCAATGAGAGCGGTGGCCCGTAAACTGGGTGTCGGAACGACCAGGACTGCGCAAGTGGGTCCGGCAGGACGAGATCGGTGCCGGCACCCGGCCGGGTACGACGACAGAGGAGTCCGCGCAGGTCAAGGCCATGAAGTAGGAGATCGCCGAGCCGAAGCGGGCGAACGGAATCCTCAAGGCGGCGGCGAGTTTCTTCGCGGCCGAGCCCCACGGGCCATACACACGCTCGTAGCCTTCATCGACGGGCACCGGTACCGATTCGGCGGCGTCGAGCCGATCTGCGCAACGCTCACCGGGCACGACTGCAAGATCGCCCCCTCCGCCTGCTACGCCCACCACAAACGTCAGGCCACCCCGTCCGCCAAGACCCCGCGCGACGCCTGCCTGAAGAAGTTGATCAGCGAGGTACTTGAGGCGAACTACCGAGCTTGTTCAGCGGTGGGTCTCCAGGGTGAGGATGGCTTTGGTGGTTGATGTGAGCCTGGTGGGGTGGCAGCGGGCTTAGCGGAGGATGCGCCAGGTCTTGATCGATGCGATGGCTCTCTCGACTGGCCATCGGAGGCGGGAGCGGGCTCGGTTGACGCGCTTCTGTCTGGGTGTGGG
>NZ_JOFX01000139.1 GCF_000719345.1 Streptomyces sp. NRRL F-2664 | reverse complement strand
CCCACCCCCGCCCCGCCACCGACGCACGCCCCCGGCACCGCCCCTGCCGCGTCCGGCCCACCCGGGATGCCGGCCACGGCGAACCGTGCACATCATGGGTGTCCGCGGGCCCTTGCGATCACCACGACCGGCAGGGCACACCGGCCGCCCGACGTACCCGACCCGCCCCATGGGCCCCCACCCCAACACCGCGACACCGCCCCCACCGTGACCACGGCGACCACGGCGAACACCGCCCCCACCGTGACCACGGCGACCACGGCGAACACCGCCCCCACCGTGACCACGGCGACCACCGCGAACGCTGCGAAGAGGTGGCCCATGAGCACCATGGCGGCCCAGGACGAGGACCGCGTGACCCCCTCCTCCCCGAACCGCCGGAACACCGGCCCCCACCCCCTGCCGCGCACCCTCCTGCCCGCCGCCGCAGCGACCCTCCTCGCCGCCGCCGGCGCCCTCGTCGCCGTCGGATGCTTCCTCGGCCTCTACCTGCGCCCCACCTCCGACGACTGGTGCGCCGCCTGGAAGACCCGCGACCTCGGAGTCCTCGGCATCACCGCCGACTTCTACACCACCCAGAACGGCCGCATCACCAACGCCTTCCTCAGCGGCCTCCTCTACAGCGGCGGACCCGCCGGCACCAAACTCCTCCCCACCCTCATCACCTGCACCCTCACCGCCGCCCTCGTCCTGCTGGGCCGCCGCCTCCTGCACGCCCTCGGCCGCACCCCGCCCCTCCTCGCCCTGACCGCCTGCGCCCTCGCCCTCCAGGCCCTCCTCTACTTCGCAGGCACCCGCAGCTACCAAGTCCTGCTGTGGGCCCCCGCCACCATCTCCCACACCCTCCCCTCCGTCATCGGCCTGTGGGCCCTCCTGACGGCCCTGGCCACCGTCAACCACCCCCGCCGCGCCGTCCGCACCGCCGGCATGACCGCAGCCCTCCTCATCGGTCTCGCCCTCGGCACCCTCAGCGAACCCTTCGCCCTGGTCAGCGGCCTCCTCGCCGCCCTGACCGCCCTGCTGTGCCTGCCCCGCCTACGCCTGGCCACCACCTGGCGCCCCACCCGCTGGTGCCTGCTGTGGTGCACCGGCCTCGCCTGCGGCCTCGCCGTCCTGCACACCTCCCCGGGCGCCCGCTGGCGCCGCGCCCAACAGCCCGAGAACCCCCCCATGCTCTCCACCGGCGAACTGCACGCCACCTACCAGGACTGGCTGCGCATCTGGGACACCGTCACCGGCCAATGGGCCTACCTCGCCGCCGCGGCCGCCGGCCTCCTCCTCGGCCTGGCCGCCACCCTCCGCACCCCCCACCCCCACACCCCCAACCGCGCCACCGCCCCCGCTCCTGCCGCTGCCGGGGCGGGCCGGGCCACACGGGCCGCCCTGCTCCTCCTGCCCCTGCCCGTGGTGATCCTCGGCTCCTTCGCGGTCGCGGCAGGCCTGCGCAGCGGATACGGACCCACCGGCTGGACGTACGCCCGCACCTGGACGAGCTTCCTCCTGCCCATGGAACTGGCCCTGTGCGGCTACGGCGCCCTGCTCGGCACCTGGGCCGGCCCGCGCCTGGCCGCCCGCCGCCCCGCCACCGCGGCCGCCGCCGCCACGACCGCGCTCTGCCTGACCCTGGCCGCAATGGCCTCCCTCGTCCCCGCCCTGCAACAGCTCACCACCACCACCGTCGCCCGCTCCATCGCCTGGGACGCCCAAAACGCCCGCATCCGCGCCGAGACCGCCCGAGGCGCCACCGACGTCGCCTACCGCCCCCTGCACATCGGCAGCCTCGCCGAACCCTTCTACACCGCCGACTACGACCGGGACTGGGTCGCCGCCTGCGTCTCCCGCTGGTACGGCGTCGACCGCATCCACCCCCGCTGACCCACCCCGCCCCGCCGCTCGTGGTGCCGGCGGCGTCCGGCGGGGAGGGGTGCCGCCGGACACCGGGCCGGTGCCCGGCCCGCTTCCGACGCAAAGGGGGAGGGGGGAGCGGCAGCGGCCCGGGGCCGCTCTATGCTCGGGCCGTGGACACACACCAGAGCCCGACAGCATTGATCGAATCGGCCTGGGAGGAGCTGAACAGCTCCGATGCGGGCCGCCGGGACCTCTGCCTCGATGCCGTCAGCGACATCCTGCAGACGGGCCGATTGGCGCACAGCGACGTCGAGCGGGCCGTCGAACGTCTCGTCACCATCGCGCTCTCCGGCGAGAGCCACGCAGTGCGCGAGTCGGCACTGCACGCAGTCCGCACGGCAGCTTCCCCGCACTACGAACTTCCCTACCGAGTGGTGGAGCCGCTCGCAGCCGGGGCAGACGGCTTCGAACCCGTGCTCCTCGCCTACGTCCTGGCCGTCCTCGGCACTACCCACGACCCGGCAGCGCTACCGATCGTCGAGCGGTTCCTCCACCACCCCCACCCCGAGGTCCGCCGGGAGGCCTCGGACGCGGTGGCGGAGCTCCACCGCCACCGAAAGTCGGCCCGGGACAGGACGGCACAGCTCCCGAATCCGAGCGGCTCGGTCGGCAAGACAACCGCACCCGCCCGCCCAAGCCCCCCCGGCCCCGGCGGTCAGAGCGCAGGTGGGGCCGGGCGGCGGGGCAGCGGTCCGCCGCCGTCGGTCGCCAGCCGCGCATGCAGCTCCACGTCGTAGCGGACACCGTCGTACTCCAGCCTGCGCCGCTGCACCCCCTCGACCGCGAAGCCCGCCGCCCGCGCCACCGCGCACGAAGCCGGATTGTCGATGCGGTGGCCCAGTTCCAGCCGGAACAGACCCGCATCCTCGAACGCCCAGGCAGCCACCGCCCGACAGCCGCCCGAGGCCACCCCCCGCCCGCGGGCCGCCGCGGTCGTCCAGTACGACACCCACCCGGTGCGGTGACGCCGGTCGACGGCACCCACCGCCACATGCCCCAGTACCGCATCCGCACCGTCGACGACCGCGAACGCGAACCCCGTCCCCGCATCCCACTGCTCGGCCCTCGCCGCCAACCAGCGCCGCGCCGCCGCCGGCGTCACCACCGGCTCGGCGGCCTGCCGCGCCATCACCGGCTCGGCGAACGCCGCCAGCACCGCCCCGGCATCCCCCGGCGCCCAGCGCCGCAGCCGCAGCTCCGGGCCCACCTCCAGACGATCACGCATCATCGCCGCAGTCTTCCCC
>NZ_JOFX01000138.1 GCF_000719345.1 Streptomyces sp. NRRL F-2664 | reverse complement strand
CGCGCCGCCGACCCCGCCGCCAACCCCTTCCGCTTCGGCGGCGAATACACCAACACCGAAAACGGCACCGACTACACCCCCGCACGCCTCTACCACCGCGCAACCGGCCGCTTCACCACCCGCGACCCCCACCCCACCCCCCTCAACAAATACCAAGCCTACGCAGCCAACCCCGCCGAATACACCGACCCCACCGGAAACCTCCCCTTCAGACTCCGCAAGCATAAGCAGGCTAAACAGCAGGCAAAGAACAAAGCGGCCGCGAACACTGCACGCGAGGCGAATCGTGAAAGCCCCTTGCATAAACAGGCAAGGAAGGCCGCCGAGGCCACCGACGCCGCTGCAAAAGCAGGCAGGGCCCAGGTCCACCAAGCCCTCCACCAAAGATCCGCAGCCATTACAGGCGAAATTGAAGGAATTATCGCAAATGGAAATATCAACGCCTCGCACCGCCTTGTGGAACTGCACAAACAGCATCAGGAGCTGGCCGGGACAGAATATTACATTCCCCTCACACCCTTGGCAGAGCAAAGCATAGAGGGCCAAGCGTACATGGCAGGGAAATGGCAGGAATTCACCGGAATAATACACCGAACCTACGTCGAGTACCAGCCGATGCGCGACCATCTCGCCTTCGTGGAATCCGTGAAAAATAGGGGCTCTGGGCGCTCTGGGCCTGAGGGAGACTTCGATCAGGTCGCTTTGAATTACTCCTATGAACGTTCCAAGGATGCGACCAAGGGAATACAGAACGAGGCGGCCGGTTGGTATCCCGACATGATCGATTCTGCTGAAGAAAAATACAAATCCAACCAGTACTTGATGCGCCTGATATCTCGGCTTGACGTATTCATGCGACAAGAGGCCCACGCATACCGCAGCGAAGCTGCATTTACCTCCTTCAAGCGTACGCGCGATGACGTAAACAAAGAACTCGGCCTTAATTGGATGGTCGAAGCCGACGCCGAATAGGGCGTCGCAGTCGAGTCGGGTACTGCTGATCCTTAACATCGCGTTTGACTCCGCTGCGCGATTGGAAAACTCACCGGGGTGGCCGCAGGTCGCTGTCCTGTAGCGAGATCGTCCCGCGTTTGATGATCTGGCCATGTTCGGCATACCGGGTGTACGGGAGTTCGATCTCGTAGGTTGTTGAGCCCAGTTGCTGAAGCGGCGGCACTATCCGAACAGGGGGTGCGGCAGAGCAGGGCTGCACGGCCGCTCAGGTGCCCGGGCCCGACGCCACAGGCGGTCAGCCTGTGGCGTCGGGCCCGGGCGGAGGGCGGCCGTCAGGCGCTGGTGCCCAGGGGGCCGGGCGGCAGCTCGTATCTGGGGCGCGGAGCAGGAGCGGGAGCGGTAACTGGAGGGTTCCCTGCGTGCCGGCCCCGCGGCGTGCAGGCGGGAACCCACGGCGGACGCTGGCGCGGGCAGGGGTGCTGACCGGGGATCGGTTCAAGGTCGCATACGGGATCTCCGGGTGTGGCGGCTGCTGGACCGCCCCAGCTGGCCATGGCAGGGTCCCCGGAGTGCGGGCAGTTGAGTGCGATGAGGCGATTGCTGCATGGTGCACGCAGGCATGGCCTGCGGCATCCTCTGGGAGCGCGCCATGACTTCCTTCCCCCACCTCCGCCGCCGGTCGTCCGCAGCCCGCCACCTGGGCGCGAGCCAGACCGGACCATGTGCCAAATGCGGGCGCCCCTACGTGCGCTACGGGCCCCTGCCAGTCCTTGTGCGAGCCGGGCAGGGCGGCCCGGCGGGCGCAGAACGGAGGGTTGCCGGTGCGGTGGAAGCGGATGAAGGTGCCGGGGGCGAGGGTTTTCACGACGCGCCAGCCGAACCGCCCGGGTGTGGCGGGGGAGGGCGGCCGCAGGTGCGGCGGGAGGGTCGAGCCGTCGACACTCGACGATGACCTGGCCGGCCCGGACGGTGACGCGGAAGCCGGTGACTCCCGCCGGCGTGGCGGATGGGGCGTTGGAGACGAGTTCGCCCGCCACGGTCAGCACATCATCGACCAGGACCGGCAGTGCGGCGTGCTCGGCGAGGACACGGTGGGTGATCTCCCGGGCCTTTGCACCGCTCAGGCCGGCCGGGAGACCCGTCGTCCTCGGCCGGCCCTTATATGGAGCGACTGCCCCAGGCGCTGCCAGAGATTCCGGCCGCTGTCCGCCGCGGCAGGTTCAGCCGGCATAGCCGGTGGTGTCGCGGATGTCGAACAGGGCCAGGGCGCCGGTCAGCTCCAGCATTGCAGCTGGTTGGGTAGCGGGGGCTGGAGGACCAGGGGGTGGGCGGTGCGGAGCCGGATGAGGACGTTGAGGAAGCTGGAGTCGCCGAACGTGACCTGCCGGACGTCCATGACGAGGGGGCTGTCCGGCGTGGGACCGGTGTTGCAGGCGTCGACCAGTAGTGCGGTGGCGTCCAGGTCGAACTCGCTGGAGCAGACGACGCACACGCCGTCGGCCTCGGCCCTGACCGTCACCTGGGGCGCCTTCACGCGGCCTCCCGGAGATACGAACACCGGCCGAGGCCATGAGACGCTGGTCACGAGACCTGGCCTACTGCTGATTCGCAACGACCCGCGGAAACCGCCTCGCGTCCCAGTTTCCAGGTGTCCGCGATCAGGGGGAAGCCTCACCCGGCCGGGTAGCAGTGATTCGCGTACGACGGCGTGCTCAACGACACCGAACGAACCCCTCCCCAGACGGACAGTCCGAGATCATCCCACCGCCGATAACGTGACAGTATCAATTAAGGAGCTGTTCGGGGGAGAACAGCCGCCCGGAACTCTGGTCTCCTGGGCCGGATACCTGCAACATATGTGCGCCATTTTCCAGGGGTTCTTCTGTGCCGTCTTCGCCGTCTCTTCCTCCGTCTTCTGCCGCCTGCCGTGTCCGCCGGGGTGGTGTGGCGGGGCTGGTGGCCCTGGCCGCCGCCGGATCCCTTGTCGCAGAAAGCGCGAGTGCAGCGTTCGCTGCCGGTACCCGCACCCAGGCCCCAGCTGCAGCGGTGTCCCTTCCGGGAGCGGAGGGCATCGTGTCGGGTGTGTTTGCGCCGGGTGAGGAGGCCGGCGGCGCGGTGGATGCGCGGACCGGCCGCTACTCCCTGGAGGTGCCGCTCCTGGCGACGGCGGGGCGTGGGGAGGCGGGGTTCGGGCTGGCTCTGTCGTATGAC
>NZ_JOFX01000137.1 GCF_000719345.1 Streptomyces sp. NRRL F-2664 | reverse complement strand
TACGCAGAATCCAACTCCGACCCGACCTCACCGACAGCTGTCTCACGGCCACCGGTCTGACCATCAACCCACCGACCCCACCCTGAAACCCTCAGTAACCGCCGCGCGATCCTTGATCGGCACACACTCCGCTCGATGCAACCGACGTATCTCTGCCAAGTCCTCCACTTTCAGCACCCTCCGCGTGTTCAGTATCTGGGGTCAAGGCCCGCATCGCGTTCTGCGCTTACAACTGGCAACGCCAGCCAAAGCGCCTCCTGAACCTGATCGACGGCCTCGAAGAGTGCCGAGGGACACGCGTTGCGCCCACCCGCCCGCTGCGCCGGATGCCGCGGGCAGCCACATGATCCGGCCGCGGTCGGCGTCAGCTGTACTGGGCGAGGTCGTTTTCCCGCAGGGCACGATCTTCGATCAGGCGGCGGAACCCCGCCAGCGCATAGCGCGCTCCCGCCGGGGAGCCGGGCTCCGGCATCCCTGCGACGCGGGCCATGACCTGCTGAGGCTGCGGCTGCCAGCCGACCACCAGGACGCGCATGCCCAGACATTCCGCACGCCGGTGCAGGTCCAGGATGTGCAGCAGGCCGGCACAGTCCATGAACGCGACGCTATGCAGATCGATCATAAAGATTCGGTACGAAGTCCTCGTCGTCACGGTCGAGAAGGCGGGGACGGCCTCCCGCCCATCGAGGGTCCAGGCACGCGAGCCCGATCTCGTTGAACTTGTGGATCACGACCCGCCCGGACCGGTTGCGCCATCCCGCCTCCCCATTGATCCGGGGAAGCATTACCAACCAGCACAACGAGCAACCCGGCGAACCTTCCCGGTCACAGCACTAGCCGTTCGTGGCACCAGCGCACCGCACGGCCTCGGTCCTGCCCAGAGCTCGCAGGCTCGCGGAGACAAAGTGAGGTCACCATGGGGTGGGCTCGCACCACCACGATCAACGTGTTGCATGCTGGTGAGTTTCGTGACGGCAGGAAGACGCCGGAGGCTGCCTATCTGGACCAAGGCCTCTACAGACCGAAGGGGGTTCGGAGTCACTCCGACGCCCACCAGACCGCCACGAAAATCACCGCGGAGACGGCGTCTGTTTTCTTGAAGGCCTTGATGGCCGGATTGAGCCGAGGCGTCCGCTCCGCAAGGTTCCCGCCCCTCCTCAACAGCCGAGCCGGAACCTCGTACGCATCGAGGTTGCTGTGGGGAGTGTGATCACGCCCGCTGGCTGCCCGTGCCTGAAGGCTCTCGTCTGCCTCCACGCGGCGGGTAGGTTCAGAGGTGACCTGATCGGCGCCGTCACCCCCGGCAGCTGCTGCAGCAGCCCGCCCTCACCGGTCTTCTGAAGGCCATCGGCCTGAGGTCGTATCAGCGGGGATTGTACTCCGCGCCGAAGAGAGAAAGCGCCTGCTGCAGAGGTACACCGGTCGCCGCGAGTACTACCCCGAGACTCATGCGCCCCTGCCCGCCTGGTCTCCGACCGCGCCGCCCGCAGACCGGACCGGCACCTGACGAGCACCGAACTGGTGCCCGTCCGGCACCTCCCCTGCTGATCACCCATCAGTCAAATCGCCAGGTCGGCACGCCCCAACCTCAATCGCGAACAAGTCGTTACCCATGCGGCCCTCGACTGAATCCTTGCCTCTGTGACGGAGCACAGGGTCAGACAAAGGCCCGCTGTAGGGCAGTTATCACCACGGTGATCAAGTTCGGGGAACGTTTCGACTCGCGAGTGCGAACTCAAGGTGAACGGGCTTGACGGTCTGTCATGCAGCGGTGTGGCGGCGGCAGGGGTGCCGCCCACTGACCCGGCTATTGGGAGGTACAGTCGCCCGGGGAGAGGGTGCTGGGGACCCATGTCCATGCGCCGCTGAACCCTGCACCGGCGGGCACTGCTTCCTCACGGGACCAAGGGAGCTCGGCCGCTGCGTCGCCGAGTCTCATGACGGCCTTTCCGCTTATCACTCTGATCACGGGTGAGTGGTAGACCTGCATGGACGATGTGCCGGGAACGTTTGTGACTACCTGTTCCTCGAACTTGGTGGTCTGGGAACTCTCCCATGTGGTATCCGTCTTGATGGCCTGCTCAAGTTTCGCATCGATCCCGGGCCACTTGCCGGTGATTCCGTAGGACGTGGTTACACCGAATGTGAAACTGGAGCTGTTGGTCCACGTGTGGCCCGCCCACACTGTCAGGGTCTGTGCAGTATCGGAGCAGTTCACCGGACGGGCGGTGAGGACCTTAGGCCCGTTCTTGTAGGTGACGTCCGGGTCTGCCGTGAAATTACAGGCCATCCCCCCGGCGGCGTTGCAGTAGGAGATGAACTCCTCCGGTGTGGGTGTGTAGCCGAAACGGATGGAGCTGTAGGTGTTGAACGGGGCTGCCCCCGCCTCAGTGGTGTTCCTGGGCATCCGGGCCTGGCGGTACGCCCCGCTGAAATTGGCGTCCTGGGCCAGGCCGCTGGAGCACGTGTTCATCCCGACCGTGGAATTGAACCGGTTGTCCCAGGCTGCTCTGGCCCCGAACTGGCTCTCCAAGGGCGCAAAGTTCACCGTCCAGCTGCTCCCCTTCGTCCTGCAAGAGTGCGGACCGATGAGGATGACGCTGGAACCGCTGTAGGTGGAGCTGGTGAAGGCCATGCCGGCGATCTGAGGATTCGCAGACTCCATCCTCTTCACCAGGGTTCCCTCCATCGCAGCGGCTTCCGCTGAGGTGGCGGTGACCTTGCCGGAGGTCGCATCCCTGATAGCGTCAGGGAGGTTCCCGTAGCACTTGTTGGTGAGCGTGCCGCCAGCGCTGCGGAGCACGCAATGGGTGGGCGCTTCTGAGGCCCGGGCTGCAGCCGGGGCCGCGAGAATACCTGTTGCTGCGATGACCATGGTGGTCATCGCGGTTCCAGCCCTTCGCATCATCTCCAACGTCCTTAAGCTATGGGCGGCATTCGGGATGGACCCGGCCTACGTCGGGCAGACGCCGTGGAGCAGCCGGTGGAGCGCGCAAGGTGTGACATGCCGCCTTGAGGCACTAACGATGACGGGCCGCGTGCCCGATCTCTATCCGCCGGAAGGATCCGCCATCGGGCTATGTGGGAGCTGTCGGGCCCTTTCATGCAGGGGGACTGGGCCGGACGCCGGTCGGGGGCGAGCAGGGGGGAAACCTGCCGGGGGTGCTCACATTGAGCCTTTCAGCTGGGCCACCGATCGGGTGATGGCGGAGTGACCGTGGAATGGGCAGAGCCCCAGGGCTGCTGAGCAAGGTCTACGCTCAACACAGCAGCCCTGGGGCTCTGTTGTTTCCTTATCGTGCCGTACTCGATGTCCCGCATGCACTCGTGGAGTGAGGGTGGCCGGCGGTGCAGGCTCCAGCCGTCCGCGCGTGCCATGGCCGCACTGGTGTACTTACGGAAGAACGAGACCCTGGCCCAGCTCGTGGCCGGTTTCGGGATCAGCGTCGGCACGGCCCGCGCCTGCGTCCACGCCGTCGTGACATTCCTGGCCGGGCGGGCACCGGGCCTCACGGCTGCTCTGAGGGAAGCCAACGCCCGCTACGTCCCGCTCGACGGGACCCCTACCGATTGCGGCCGGGCCGGCGACAGCCGCGCCGGCTGCTCAGGAAACACCGCCGCCACGGCGTGGGCCTGCAGGCCATCACCGGGTCCCGGCGGCATCCTGGTGTGGATCTCACCCGCTCTGGCAGGCCGTGTCCACGATCTGGTCTGGGGGCGGGTATGGGCCTGGGCCTGCCGTTCATCGACGTCCGTGAAAACCGTGCCATGGTGGCGGGCGGTGTTTACGGGATCGACCCGGAGGCCAGTGAGCATTTTCAGAGTGGCCACCGATCGGGTGACGGGGCGAGGGCTGTGAAACGGACGGGGCCCCAGGGCTGTTGGGCAAGGTGTCTACGCTCAAC
>NZ_JOFX01000136.1 GCF_000719345.1 Streptomyces sp. NRRL F-2664 | reverse complement strand
TTCAGAACTAACACAGTGGACGCGAGCAACTGAGGACAAGCCCTCGGCCTATTAGTACCAGTCAGCTCCACCCGTTACCGGGCTTCCACATCTGGCCTATCAACCCAGTCGTCTACTGGGAGCCTTACCCTCTCAAGGAGGTGGGAATACTCATCTTGAAGCAGGCTTCCCGCTTAGATGCTTTCAGCGGTTATCCCTCCCGAACGTAGCCAACCAGCCATGCCCTTGGCAGGACAACTGGCACACCAGAGGTTCGTCCGTCCCGGTCCTCTCGTACTAGGGACAGCCCTTCTCAATATTCCTACGCGCACAGCGGATAGGGACCGAACTGTCTCACGACGTTCTAAACCCAGCTCGCGTACCGCTTTAATGGGCGAACAGCCCAACCCTTGGGACCGACTCCAGCCCCAGGATGCGACGAGCCGACATCGAGGTGCCAAACCATCCCGTCGATATGGACTCTTGGGGAAGATCAGCCTGTTATCCCCGGGGTACCTTTTATCCGTTGAGCGACGGCGCTTCCACAAGCCACCGCCGGATCACTAGTCCCGACTTTCGTCCCTGCTCGACCCGTCGGTCTCACAGTCAAGCTCCCTTGTGCACTTACACTCAACACCTGATTGCCAACCAGGCTGAGGGAACCTTTGGGCGCCTCCGTTACCCTTTGGGAGGCAACCGCCCCAGTTAAACTACCCATCAGACACTGTCCCTGATCCGGATCACGGACCGAGGTTAGACATCCAGCACGACCAGAGTGGTATTTCAACGGCGACTCCACAACCACTGGCGTGGCTGCTTCAAAGTCTCCCACCTATCCTACACAAGCCGAACCGAACACCAATATCAAACTGTAGTAAAGGTCCCGGGGTCTTTCCGTCCTGCTGCGCGAAACGAGCATCTTTACTCGTAGTGCAATTTCACCGGGCCTATGGTTGAGACAGTCGAGAAGTCGTTACGCCATTCGTGCAGGTCGGAACTTACCCGACAAGGAATTTCGCTACCTTAGGATGGTTATAGTTACCACCGCCGTTTACTGGCGCTTAAGTTCTCAGCTTCGCAACCCCGAAAGGTCACTAACCGGTCCCCTTAACGTTCCAGCACCGGGCAGGCGTCAGTCCGTATACATCGCCTTACGGCTTCGCACGGACCTGTGTTTTTAGTAAACAGTCGCTTCTCGCTGGTCTCTGCGGCCACCCCCAGCTCAGACAGCAAGTGTCATCACCGGTGATGGCCCCCCTTCTCCCGAAGTTACGGGGGCATTTTGCCGAGTTCCTTAACCATAGTTCACCCGAACGCCTCGGTATTCTCTACCTGACCACCTGAGTCGGTTTAGGGTACGGGCCGCCATGAAACTCGCTAGAGGCTTTTCTCGACAGCATAGGATCATCCACTTCACCACAATCGGCTCGGCATCAGGTCTCAGCCTTGTATGAGGGACGGATTTGCCTACCCCTCGGCCTACACCCTTACCCCGGGACAACCACCGCCCGGGCTGGACTACCTTCCTGCGTCACCCCATCGCTTACCTACTACAAGTCTGGTTCGTCGGCTCCACCACTTTCCTTTCCCCGAAGGGTCCGGAACGGCTTCACGGACTTAGCATCGCCTGATTCGATATTGGGCGTTTCAAAGCGGGTACCGGAATATCAACCGGTTGTCCATCGACTACGCCTGTCGGCCTCGCCTTAGGTCCCGACTTACCCTGGGCAGATCAGCTTGACCCAGGAACCCTTAGTCAATCGGCGCACACGTTTCTCACGTGTGTATCGCTACTCATGCCTGCATTCTCACTCGTGAACCGTCCACAACTAGCTTCCGCTGCTGCTTCACCCGGCACACGACGCTCCCCTACCCATCACAGCGGGCGTTGGCCCTCTTGCTGCAATGACACGACTTCGGCGGTACGCTTGAGCCCCGCTACATTGTCGGCGCGGAATCACTTGACCAGTGAGCTATTACGCACTCTTTCAAGGGTGGCTGCTTCTAAGCCAACCTCCTGGTTGTCTCTGCGACTCCACATCCTTTCCCACTTAGCGTACGCTTAGGGGCCTTAGTCGATGCTCTGGGCTGTTTCCCTCTCGACCATGGAGCTTATCCCCCACAGTCTCACTGCCGTGCTCTCACTTACCGGCATTCGGAGTTTGGCTAAGGTCAGTAACCCGGTAGGGCCCATCGCCTATCCAGTGCTCTACCTCCGGCAAGAAACACACGACGCTGCACCTAAATGCATTTCGGGGAGAACCAGCTATCACGGAGTTTGATTGGCCTTTCACCCCTAACCACAGGTCATCCCCCAGGTTTTCAACCCTGGTGGGTTCGGTCCTCCACGAAGTCTTACCTCCGCTTCAACCTGCCCATGGCTAGATCACTCCGCTTCGGGTCTAGAGCGTGCAACTCAATCGCCCTGTTCGGACTCGCTTTCGCTACGGCTTCCCCACACGGGTTAACCTCGCTACACACCGCTAACTCGCAGGCTCATTCTTCAAAAGGCACGCAGTCACGACCGTTGTTCCGAAGAACAACGGCGACGCTCCCACGGCTTGTAGGCACACGGTTTCAGGTACTATTTCACTCCGCTCCCGCGGTACTTTTCACCATTCCCTCACGGTACTATCCGCTATCGGTCACCAGGGAATATTTAGGCTTAGCGGGTGGTCCCGCCAGATTCACACGGGATTTCTCGGGCCCCGTGCTACTTGGGAGATGAGCAAGCAAGCCGCTGATGTTTCGTCTACGGGGGTCTTACCCTCTACGCCGGACCTTTCGCATGTCCTTCGACTACATCAACGGTTTCTGACTCGCCTCACAGCCGGCAGACTGTGAAAGCTCATTCCCACAACCCCGCATGCGCAACCCCTGCCGGGTATCACACGCATACGGTTTGGCCTCATCCGGTTTCGCTCGCCACTACTCCCGGAATCACGGTTGTTTTCTCTTCCTGAGGGTACTGAGATGTTTCACTTCCCCTCGTTCCCTCCACACTGCCTATGTGTTCAGCAGTGGGTGACAGCCCATGACGACTGCCGGGTTTCCCCATTCGGACACCCCCGGATCAAAGCTCAGTTGGCAGCAGGCATCCACCGTGCGCCCTTAAAAACTTGGCCACAGATGCTCGCGTCCACTGTGTAGTTCTCAAACAACGACCAGCCACCCATCACCCCACCAGACAAGCTGGCGAGTTCACTGGGGCCGGCACTGAAGACATCAACCTCACGGCCGTACCTTCAGGACCCAACAACGTGCCAAGCACAGTCGACCGTCCGTCTTTCCGTTCCACGCCGAAGCAGTACTGGGAAACCTTCCG
>NZ_JOFX01000135.1 GCF_000719345.1 Streptomyces sp. NRRL F-2664 | reverse complement strand
CAGGCCCAGGCCCATGCCCGCGCCCAGGCCCTGCCGGTCCACCCCCAGACCCGACAACTCCTGGTCATACGACAGAGCCAGCGCAAACCCCGCCTCACCCCGCCCCGCCGTCGCCAGCAGCGGCACCTCTAAGGAGTAGCGGCCGGTCCGCGCATCCACCGCGCCGCCCGCCTCCTCACCGGGGGCGAACACACCGGACACGGTGCCGGAGGCACCCGGCACCGCTGACGCCGCGGCTGCGGAGCGGGAGCCGGGGGCGGCAAAGGCCTCACCCGCGCTCTCCCCGGCGACGGTGCCGGCAGCGGCCAGGGCGAGGAGGCCGGCGACGCCGTTGCGGCGGACACGGCGCACAGCGGCAGAAGACAGAGAGGAAGAAGGCACAGGAATTCCCGGGGAGGCAGGCAGAGCGGGCAGGTCCGTCCAGGAGAACAGGAAGGGGGGGCTGGCGTCTCTCCTCCGAACAGCCCCTGTGCCGTACAGGGGCCCGCAGCGAAGCTGCGGAGAAGGCCGGGCCAGACCCCGGCCCCCGCCGCTACCGCGGCGATGCCTGCCTGCAGCGGGGCACCGCCGAAGGGCCAGCGGCACTGCCCCTCCGCAGGCCGGTGCCACCTGCTGCCCCGCCTTTGAGGGGCCTGTGCCGGTCACGGGCCGTCATCCCCGCAGTACGCCCGGGCGTGCGGGCCGGCCGACGCGTCTTCACACTGGCAGGAGCATCGGCTGAACAGCAGGGAGACCGCAATGCCTGCCTGGGCGTCATGGACCACCCCCGCCGTCTACGCCGCACCCCGCGGAGTGAGAATCTGTGACGGCCGCGTCCTCACCGGCGAGATCGGGGTCCATACCACCTGGACCGAAACCGAGCAGCTCGCCCACATCACCGTCCAGTACACCGGGGCGAACGACTGGCACCCCCTGCCGGGCAGCCCTGTCCCCTGCCGCAGTGAAGAAGCCAGCCGCACCCTCCACGACACAGTGGTCCACGCTATACAGACCGGGCAGACCGGCCTCCTGGCCGCCGGGCGCCCTTGAACACGGGCCCGGCAGTGGGAGCGACTGCAGTGCCGGGAGCAGCAGGAGCCCCGGGGAAGGAATGTCCCGGGGCTCCTGCCTCCGCGGCGGGGAAGGCCCCACCGCCGCGGCGCGCCGCTCAGCGGCATCCGCCATCCTCCCAGCACATGGCCAGCCCACCCCCCGCGCCCGGCCCGGCAGTCACACCAATGGCCCACACCGGTGCGGCCGCCGCCGCTTCGGCCGACGGCTGCCGGGCCCCGGCAAGCCCGTACCCTCTGCCTCCCCGGTGCGGCACACGGCCGCCCTGCCGGCGCCCCCTCCCCCGTTCCGCCAGGCTCGGGCAGCGGGCAGCCCTGTGCCGCCAGCGCATCCGGCCCTCACGGCACTGGGCAGCCGGTCCTGCCCGGTCACTTGCGGGCAGCCTCCAGCCGGATTCAGCGCCCGCCGGGCCTGCAGCTGGAAATTAACGCAGCGCAGCCAGGCGGCCTCCCGTTTCGCGCATATCTCCCCCGCCCGCGCCGGGAAGGGGGGTGTGCACGCCGTGGAGCCGCGCGGGCGACTGCTGGTCCGCTGTCCGCCGCCGCTGCTGTTATGGCGGTCCTGTCAAGTGCCCGGCCGGTGCCCGCGCCGGGGCTTCCCCCTGCCCGGACAGCCCGCGGCGGGGCTCCGCGGCGGGGGGCGGGGGAATGCACCGCCGGCCAGGCGGCCTGCCGGGCCGGGCAGGCCGCCCCTGTCCCCGGATGCAGCGCCGGCCCCTGGCGGAACCGTCAGGCCCTCGGTGGGGCGGGTGGGAATCGAACCCACGGCCTGCGGATTAGAAGTCCGCTGCTCTATCCGGCTGAGCTACCGCCCCCGCATCTCGCATCAGAACACGCGCCCGCCCATACCGCACGCCGCAACCCGCCGCCGCGGCCGTCCAGCCCACCGGCACCGGACTCCGCGGACCGCACCGGCTGCCGCAAGGCGACCGGACGGCCCTCCGCGGGGAGCCAGCCGGCTGCCCGACGGCACGGTGCGGCAGGCGGGGCCGGCCGGCGGGACTGCGACGGTGCTCACGGCTGGCTGGGCTGCTGGCTGCCGGCCCGGGCGTCGGCGCCGACCCGGTGCCGCAGGCGGGCGGGCCCCAGGACGCCGCGGGCGGGCGCAGCCCGGGAGCAGACTGTTCCGGCCGCGGCCCGCCGGAGTGTCAGTGGCACCGGGTCAGCGGGCGGCCCACCACCCCGTCTCGTCAGGTCCCGGTGTAGGCGTCGGTGAAGAGTACTTTCCTGTTCGCGCCGTCCTGCCGGTATACGACAGTGGTCTTATACACGGGCCCCCCGCCCCGATCCTGTTCGAACTTCTGGTTGTACCGCATCCAGTTGTAGGCAGAAAGCTCATTCGCGTAGTATTTGGCACTGACGGCCTTCCTGCCAAGCTCATCGGCACCGTCGATATCGTTACCCAATGCCCATTTTGCGGCACTGTCTATCCGCAGCCGCATTTCGGAGAGATGCTTTGCGACCCAGAGTTCAGGGTATTTGCTGAAGTCATTCTCATTGACCCAGCGCTGGCTGGGGCTGACCGGGTCCTGCCCTCCCAGGCCGTCGGCCCAGAAGCCAGCCCCTTTCGCCCGGGCCGGGAACCCGGTGCCCTCGAGCACCACGGATGCAGCCCCGGGATCCAGCACGGCATGCTGGCCCGCCTCGCTCCGCTTGAATTCCTCGCTCTGGAAGTAGAGGAAGTCATTGCGTTGCGCAATTCTTCTCCTTCGCTGCGCTTCCGGAGAGTCGCTGAGGAAGTTGCGGCCCACCGTGTCCGCCAGCCTGGCGGCCACCTTGTCTCGGTTTATGGACCGCTCCGCCACCCAGTCCTTGTGAATTTGGGCGATAGCTTCAGTGCGGCGCTGGGTGTTCTTCAACTTGCGGTTGTGGGCCTTCCGGTACCTCGTTATAAACCTGGGCAGCTTGAAGCTGATGTTTCCGCTCGGGTCGGTGTGCTCGATGGGGTTGGTGTCGAAGGCTTGGTATTTGTTGAGGGGTGTGGGGTGGGGGTCGCGGGTGGTGAAGCGGCCGGTTTCGGGGTGGTAGAGGCGTGCGGGGGTGTAGTCGGTTCCGTTTTCGGTGTTGGCGTACTCGCCGCCGAAGCGGAAGGGGTTGGCGGCGGGGTCGGCGGCGCGGTGTGCGGCGGGGGCGGGTGTGCCGTCGGGGCGGGTTTCCCGGCCGTAGTCGGTGTAGGCGCGG
>NZ_JOFX01000134.1 GCF_000719345.1 Streptomyces sp. NRRL F-2664 | reverse complement strand
GCCTCTACCACCCCGAAACCGGCCGCTTCACCACCCGCGACCCCCACCCCACACCCCTCAACAAATACCAAGCCTTCACAGCCAACCCCATCGAACACACCGACCCCACCGGAAACCTCCCGTTTAAAATTAGATTTAAGACAAAGCAGCAAAAGGTTAGGGCCGAAAACGTCCTCCGGCATTACGCCCGTACACAGGCCGGTTCCGGTGTCGGCTTCAGCGGCGCAGTCACGGGGCCCCAGATGCGTGCCATGTACAAGAGCTCTGGCCTCCTGCCTGACGGCTCCCGGCCGCTGGCCAAACAAATGGCTCCACCATCACCAATCAAGTCAGCGGCAGTATTCGACTCGGACGGCTTGAAACTTGAAGGTGATATCGTAGCTTTTGCCCGGGCAAGTGCGGCCGGGAGAGCCGAGCGCATCCTCGGAGAACTCCCCCCACCTCCGGACCTCTTTTTCTGGTACCGGAAATCTGCACACCAAAAGCGAGTGCGGGATAAATTCGAAAGCAAAGTCGATGAAATCTTGAGAGGTTTCGGGTCCCTCAATTTCCCGGACCCGGAGACAAGGTATCACGTCCGGAATGTCAATGCCTTTTTGGCAATTATTCCGAGCATGAAGACGCAGGACCTAAAAGCGACGGTCCACGACTTTAGGGCCTCGTTGCGGGAATTGGTTTTTAGTTACACTTCCAACCCCGGCTCCCCTGAGGATGCATGGGTTTCCGCTGTGCTCCGCATTGATTCCCACTGGCTGACGGAAGCCGACTATACAGATGCGGAAAAGGTTTTCGGCCCTCCCCCGACAGGGGCCTCGCTGACGGACATGCTTATCGGCCCTGGGGGGTAGCGGTTCGTTCCCGTCGAGGACCCGGTAAGTACAACGAGAGCGTCTCGGATACGGCCCGCGAACCCGAATTGAACCCGATAAAGCCAGCCACTCTGGTCTTAACATAGGTTATTGTCGCCGAGGAGTTTCTCGCCGGGTGCACCGGCGGGTTAGCGGTGGCGCTTCCGAGGCATCGCCACCCGCTACGAGAAGACCGCCACCTCATACGAAGCAGCGGTCACACTCGCGTCACTCCTTCTCTGGGCAAGATCAATCTTGAAGGCGGCCCCTAGTTTCATGCCGGCTGCACGCCGGCGGGAGGGAGACGGCGAGCAGGTTCCCGGCCAGGGTGGCGGCAATCTGGAGGTTGAAGCCGGTGTTTGGTGCTTGCCGGAGAACATCGCGGTGCCCTCGTTCCTCCGGTCCCATGTGGTCCCCAGCGTGCCGTCGGTGGGTACGGCTCTTCCGGCGGAGGGCTCCGCCGGATCGGGAACTCGCTGGTCAGGACTTTTCCCACGGGGAAGGTTCCGGCGGCGTGAGACGGTCGCCTGGGAGATCCCCGAAGAGTCCAGCCGCCGCTTCCTGGACAGGGTTCTGCCGCAGCAGGAACAGCATTAGTACCACCGACGGGTACAAGCCCAGCGCCCGCAGCCGCTCAGGAGACGGGCCGTCCGACATGGCCCATGCAGGTCGCCGTGGAGCAGGGCTTCGCCAGGCGGGGCGGTTTCTGTACCGTCCACCAGGCCTCGAACTCGGCGGTGGTGGAGTCGCGGTTGATGATGGCGTTCTCGGCCAGGTCGGCGGCGCCCTCGGCGGACAGCCGGAAGTCGTCATCAGTCCAGGCCGGCTGCTCGTCGGCCCGCGGCAGGAGTTCCCCGGCCCGAGCATGATGTACTGCGTGACCACATACGGCGGGCCCGGCTCGGCAGCCCGGTTGCAGCACCACGCTGTGTGCATCCCGGCCGGTGCGTGCAGGGCGACAACGACGTCGTCTGCGAATGCCTGCCAGCAGCCCGTCCGCATCCTGGACGAGAGCAGCTCAACCCGGCCCTCCTGCCACGACCACTCCAAACACCCCGAGGACACCCGGAAGGCGACATGAGCAGCGAAGCGGAGGTCGTTTGACGCCGAGCTGGCCGAGGGTGAGGACCTTGGCCATGATCCGGCCGTCCGCCCCCAGGCCGGAGCCGCTCGGCTCCCACCAGCCGCTGACCTTCGCAGCCTACGAAACGGCCCGTTCCTCGCCAATGCGGCCCCGCAGGAAGGCGATCCACGTGACGGCCGCCGACTCCTCTCTCCTGGTCATCGTCCGACCGCTCCTGTGTACTCTGCGGCGGCGTCGCGGCCGCGCGCACCCGGCGAGCTGCCGTCTCGGGTCTCGCCTCGTACGGCTCGACGCGCGCGTCGAGCAGCGCCAGCGCCTCGAAGAGCTGGCCGGCGTTCTCCCACTCCGGGGAGGAGTCGGTGTGCTCCCAGGCGGCGGGGCCGTTGAGGGAGGGGCGAGCGGATTGAGGTGCGGGTGGTGTCGTCCAGGGCCCGGCACAGCGCTCGGGGCCACCAGCTGTGTCCGTGACTGGAGGAAGTCCGTCCACCAGAATGCCCCGGCCGAGTGGGAACACGCCAACCTGCCCAGGCGGCTGGGCACCGGATGGAGCCGGGCGAGTTGTGGCGACCGCATCCACCCTCCTCTTCTCGGCTGCGCCCGCGACGGCCTCGCCGAAGCACATACTGCCCGCCCCGGAAAGATTGCACGACAGGGTCAGGTCAAAGCCTAAGCCGGTAAGGTGAGGGATCTGTCTTCCCTCGCAGTGTAAGAGTTACCCAGCTCTTATCGACCCCGTGGAGGGCGGCCAGGAAATCAGTCTCGGGAGATCCGTGCACGTATATGGGATCGTTCGGATTAGATATCCGATGATCCGAAAATTTGCGCGTCAGGGCGCTCAGGTGCTTACTGAATTCCCCGAGGGGTTCTTCTATCGATTCAAGGTGGCCATATAGGGCATCATTCAGATAGTCGACGGCCCGGTAGGCATGGAAATGCAATTCGCTATAGATTTCGGAATCCATCTGTATTGCGAAGTTCGCAAAGCGAATGAATTCATGACTGTCCCAGACTGGCTTCGACAGAGCATCTAGCTGGGTTAGGAGGGCTCTGCGGTCCTCAGCCTTCCTCGCTGCTTCCTTTTCGCTTGCCGCGCGTACGCCCACCTCTCCTGACTGAGCCTTTCCGGGCTCCGCTTCAGTCGGATTCTCTGCACTGGAGATTACCCTGGTCGGCTCGTCAGGGGCAGTGCGGCCGTTCGCGATGAGATTTACGCCTGGCCTGCCAGTAAGGCTGTGAATTTGACGCTCAATAACCAAACGGCGCTCTGAATCAGCTACCCCTTCTCGGATCCGCTTCCGAATCTTCAGCTGAAGATTGCCAGTAGGGTCGATGTGTTCGATGGGGTTGGCTGTGAAGGCTTGGTATTTGTTGAGGGGTGTGGGGTGGGGGTCGCGGGTGGTGAAGCGGCCGGTTTCGGGGTGGTAGAGGC
>NZ_JOFX01000133.1 GCF_000719345.1 Streptomyces sp. NRRL F-2664 | reverse complement strand
CGCTGCAGGCCTTCGACATCACCTTCGACGGACGCCTCACCAACAACCGAATCTGACCTCAGAAACCCAACCAGTTACACCGTTTACTGGACAGACCCGGGGTGTGCGGTGTGAGGTGTTGTGTCAGGGGGTGTCGGGGGTGTCGTAGACGAGTTTGTAGGTGATGTCTTTGGGGAGTGGGGTGGGGGTGGTGTGGGTGTAGAGGAGGCGGATGGTGGTGTAGCGGTGGGTGTGGGGGTGGTCGGGCCAGGGTTGGGGGTTGCTGAGGGTGACGGTTACGGGGTAGGGGCGGAAGCGGCCTGCTGCGCAGTAGGGGCGGCAGTCGTTGACGAGGTCGGTGCCGGTGGCGGTGGCGGTTTTGGTTCCCCAGGTGTGCCAGTGGAGGTTGATGAGGCGGTTGTTGCCGTCGCCGCAGGCCAGGAGGTATTCCTCGGGGCGTATGTGGGGTTTGGAGGAGCAGTCGAGGACTACGGGTTGTGGCGTGGGTGTGGGGGTGGGTGTTGCGGCGGCGGGTAGGGCGGTTGCGGTGAGGGCGGCGGCTGCGGTGAGCAGGGTCCCGGCCCGGCTGCGGGTGTGCTGTCGGTGGGGGGTGCGGCCGTTGGTTGATATGTCCACGAGATCTCCTCGCCGGTCGCTGGCGCCCAGGTGGCGCGGCCATGTTCAGCTTCTCCGATCCGGGCGGGACCTGCACCCGCTGGGAGGAGTACCGAAGTGGCAGTCCCTGGCTGCCGGCCGGCGGGTGGCGCCGGGCTGAGCGTCCGGATGGCCGAGGTCCCCTGTCCGGTCCGCGGCCTTGCTGGAGCCCGGGGGCGCGGGCGCGTGGTGCTTGTGCGGGGTGGTTATTCCTGCGGCCGGTGTCGGGTCGTGTGCCTGATGTGAGCGGCCGGGTCGGCCGGTCGTCGCAGCAGGCGCGGACATCCCGCACGGGGCGGGGTGAGAGGCGGTGGATTGGTATCGGACGGCTGCGAAGGCCGCCGCCTGCGACGGTCTCGACGCCCGTGTCCGGGTCTGCGGCCGCGCCGTGGTCGCGCTGGGCTGTGAAGGCGCTGTCCTCCCCGGTCGGGGAGGTATTGCGCCGCGCATCACCGTTTCGGACCTCATGCGTCATCCCGGTCCCGGCCCCGTGACGTGGGGGAAATCGTCCGCCCGGGTCGGAGGTGGTCTCTTTTTTCCACGTGGTGGGGTGTGTCGTGGAGCTTGTGGGCGGGCTTTCGGAAACGGGTGTCTGCAGGATCAGGGCTTGCCGGACGCGTGCTGGTGGCCGGGCCTCGGTCGGCCGCCGCCGCCGCCGCGGCGGCGCGGCGGCGCGGCGCCGCGCCGGCGGGTCGCGTCGATCGTTCAGCCTTCGACGCATGCTGGTGCGGCGCTGTGCTGTCCCTCGTCCCAGCGTTGTTGCAGGTAGTTGAGGTAGGGGTTCAGGGTTGAGGGCTTGCGGGGTGGGCGGCGCCTCACCTCCTGCCCGGTGTGGGCCCGGGCGTATGTGGGTGGTGGCCCGGTTTTGGGTGTGTGTCCGGGTGGGGGGTTACCAGCCGCAGTCGGGGATGCCTGCGATTTTTTCGCCGCCTTGGAGGTAGATGTTGTTGACCCAGCCGATGGTGCCGTTGGGCAGTTTGAGGAGTGTCCACCAGCGGTTGCGGTATCCGCTGTCGGTGATTTCTTCGCCGGGGTGTTGGCACATGCCTTCGGCGGCGGTTCGTGACACGGTGGCGACGATTTTTGTGCAGGAGGTGCGGGAGGGGTGGTGGACGCAGTCGGCGTCGGCTGCGTCGTAGCGGACGTTGACGTTGGTTGCCCATATGTAGACCGATGCCGCCACCCCCGCCGTTCCTGCCGTTCCTGCCGCCCCTGCCGTCCTCGCCGCTGCTGTCCTTGTCGCTGTGGGCGTGGTCGCGGGTGGGGTGGGTGTGGTGGGGTTGGTCGGGGTGAGCGTGGTGGGTGTGGTGGTGTGGGTGGGTGTGGGGGAGGCGAGGGCTGTGGGTGTTCCCAGGGTGAGGGTTGCGGCGGCGGCTGTGGCGGTGGTGAGAAGTCGTCGGGTGTTCACGGGTTCCTCGGGTGTCGATGGGTGATCGGTGGTGATCGGTGCCCGGCAGGGGTGGGGTTGTGGGGGTGGGGGGTTAGATGAATTCGCAGTCCACGGTGGCGTCGCCGGGGTGGTCGACGGGTGCGCCGGGGGCGGGGGGTTGTTCGAGCCGCCGCTGGCGTACTCCGCGGAGATCCAGCCGAGTGTTCGGCCGGGGGTGATGATTTGGATCCAGTAGGTGTTGGTGTAGGGGCCGTCCGTGACGCGTCCGGCGGCTCCTGCGTTCATCTGGCAGTAGGCCTGGGCCCGGACGTTGGTGAGTCGTTCGGTGGTGGCCAGGGAGCAGGAGGTGCTCTGGCAGGTGCGTATCCGGACGTCGGAGGCCCATACGTGGACGGTCCGCTGGGCGGGTGTGCGGCTGCCGGTGGTGCGCCTGCCAGCAGGATCGAGGCGAGGGCGAGGAGCAGGCCGGCGAGTGGTCGTGGGCCGGTGGTGGTGTGGCGTTCGCGTCGGCGTGGGGTTGGTGACGTGTGCGGCATGGTGTGTTTCCTTTCCCGGCGGGTGCGGCGGGCTCTGCGATCTCCTGACGGGTACCGCTCACGTCCTGTATGAGCGTGGCGGCGGCGGAAGTCGGCCCACTTTGTGCGGCCGTCGTGTGCTGTTCCGGGGCGGGGCGGCGGGCCGGTTCCCGGCACGTGGCGCGCTTGCGGGGTTCGGCGGCTGCGTGATGGGGAGGGCCGAAACGTTGTGGGTGTTCCGGCGAGTGGCCTGCCGGTATGCCGGTACAGGCGGCCGTGTTGGAGGGGTGGCTGCGAAGGGGCGTTGAGGGCTTGCCGGTTGCCGGTTGCCGGTGTGGAGGGTGATGCCGCCGCGGTGATGGGTGCGTGTACGGGTGTGGGTCGACCGGGGGCAGGGGCCGGGGTGTATCCGGGGCGGGTTTCCACGGCGAGTCCGGGCAGGCGGGAGTGGCGCTTTGTCTTCGGCGCCGGTGTCCGCGAGGTGACGGGTCCGCCGGCCGCACTGTTCGTGTCCGAGCCGCGTTCGGACGACGCCATCGATTCCGGTCGGCCCCTTTCCGCACCCTTGCACTGGCCCGACCACCGCCGACCCGACCGTGCGCGTAAGGCGGTGGACGCAGCGCTCTCCCCTCCCCGGCGGCCACCGAGACTGCCCGGCGGACGCGGATGCCTGCCGGCGCCCGGACTTGCGAAGCTCGGGGTCTTGCCGGCGGCCGGGAGGACGAGCGCAGGGGCCCGCTCGCCGGCCTACCGGCTTGCGGCTTGCGGCTCGCGGCGGTGTCAGGGGGTGCTGGGCTTCCTTGCCTGTGTGCCTGGTGCGGGTTGCTGGGAGTGGGTGGGGG
>NZ_JOFX01000132.1 GCF_000719345.1 Streptomyces sp. NRRL F-2664 | reverse complement strand
GTAAGCCACAAAGCGGCAGCAGCCTGATAGCCACACCCGATACCCCTGGGCGTCCCCACCCTACGAATGGGAGGACCAACCCGTCCAAAAAGGTAGAGCAGTCTGAAGGGAATCATGCACGAGTGATCTCGACCGAAGCAGCAGCAATCGCTCTACAGAACCACGCCGCCCTCTGGAGCACGAGGGAAAACCGAGCGAGCGATGTCGTGAACGCCGCCTGTGATGCTCTCGTCGCCGGACTCGACACCCCCAGCCTTCGCATCCTCGCCGCCTGCACGCGCGCCGAAGCGGACTACGACGTCCACGACCTGCTTCCCGCAGCGCTCGACGAACTCGGCCTCACCTTCTATCCGGTCGGAAGCGAGGCCGGTCAGGAAGCCGCCGCCCAAGCCCTCGCACGCCGCATGCTCGCCGGGGAGCTCACGCCTCGGGAGTTCACCTTCCGGATTCATCAGCGCCACGGACATGAGCTGCCCCTGACCGAGCGCCTCGCTGAACTCCACGACGAGTACGGCATCCTCGAATACGGCGACAGAACCGTGGACGAAGTCGATGTCGAGGTCACGGCCGAAGCCCGCCGCCTCGCAGCCCGCCCCACGACTCCTGACGAACCCACGGAATCGCCCCGCTGATGCAGGGATTGACCGGCGAGTTGGCCGGAAGGGGCGCCAACCACGCGTCATCAACCGAAGCGAGGCCCCCGGTGGCCACAGGTCTATGACTGCCTGATTCGGATCCGGGGCGATCGTCAGGC
Organism: Streptomyces sp. NRRL F-2664; assembly: GCF_000719345.1. GTDB lineage: Bacteria > Actinomycetota > Actinomycetes > Streptomycetales > Streptomycetaceae > Streptomyces. The sequence goes on along the minus strand of NZ_JOFX01000132.1, from coordinate 2,653 downwards.
CGGCTCAGTCATCGAAGGAGGCCGTGTCGGGCCGCGGGATCGGTGCGTTTAGAGTGCTTCGCATGGACATGCGAAGGATCGTCGCGGTGCTGGCCGAGGAAGCTGAGCAGCAGATCTTCGACCAGGTGTGGGAGCTGGGGCCGAGCGAGTGCGCACTGGCTCGTGAGGTCGAGGCCGGCCTGCGTGACGTCGTTGGTCCGCCGGACGTCCAGGAGGCGCTGCCGCCGATCAAGCGGCTCGAACATCTGCGGGAAACGCTCGCTGTCCTGGCGATCTCCCTTGCGCGTACGCACGGCCGCATGGCCTGGTTTCTCTCCGGTGCTCTGAACGCGCTCGAACCGGTCCTGCGCTGGCGTGCCCTGCCTGCTGACCGTGGTGGCACCTTCGGCACCGTCCTGGCGAGCGCTGAGGAGTACATGGAGGCGGAGGAGGCCGTCCGCCGACTCCAGGACGTCCTGGCGCGGATCGGCCGCCGCTGACCGGCACGGCCGGTTCTTGAAGGGACGAGAAGGAGACCACCGCTCCGAGGGTGCAAAAGCCAGGCGTGCGGTCGTGCAGCCCTCGGCGTGGATCACGGCGGGCGTGTCGGGCCACCACAGGCCGGACCAGTTGATCTCGCCCCTGCTCGTGCCGCTTGCCGCGACGAAGGCGTCCTCGACGCTCCCCACCGGGACGCCGTCCAGCGCGCACTCGACCGGCAGCCGCCCCTCGTACGCGGCTGGGCCGACCGGCACGTCCGGCCCCCGGACAGGGTGGAACAGCGCCGGCAGGTCCTCCTCCCTCTGCGCTCCGGAGACCTCGCTGTCATCGAATTGCCCCTGGAGCTCTCCCTGGGGGAACTCTCTCGCCACGCGCTGGCCTCGGCGACGGAGTCGAGGTGCGCGCACACGGAGACCCTGAGTTCTCGTGACGACCGAAGTGCACGAGGCGGCGCGCCGTACGCAGGGCGAGCGCGGGGTCAGGAGTACGGAGAACCGGATAGGCGACGTCGTCAGCCATGCCAGGACTGTGCCACGGCCCGCCACCGCAGGTCAGCGATCCAGCGCACCTTCGGTGCGCGCCGGGGGCGTGGTAAATCTCGTGGCGCGCGCTGGGGTGCTTCTGTCCGCTCTGATGTGGACTGTTGTCGGTCCGGGATGGTGGTGGGGTTCGTTCCGGCCGAAACCGATGCCTCTGTGATGCCTGTGAGCTCGCAGGTCAGCGTGGTGCTGGGGGCCGTCCACGGGAACCGTGGAGTGTTGCTGTGAGCACGTGCGTCAGAATTCCTGATTCACCCTGGCCCTCCCGGAACGGCACACCGATGGGGAGGGAGCGGGAGCGTGGATGTACTGCACGAACGGTGCGCCGGCCTGGACATCAGCAAGAAGGACGCCAAAGTGTGCGTCCGGACCCCGAGTACGAAACGGCGGGGATCGTTCACCACCGAGACCACGACCTGGGGTTCGACGACGAACGCGGTCCTCGGCCTGCTCGACCACCTGCTCGCCGCCGAGGTCACGCTGGTGGTGATCGAGGCGACCTCGGACTACTGGAAGCCCTTCTACTACGTGCTGGTCGAAGAGCTGAACGTGATCCTGGTCAACGCCCGGCAGGTCAAGAACCTGCCCGGCCGCAAGACCGACGTCTCGGACGCCGCCTGGCTGGCCCAGCTCGGCTCCCACGGCCTGGTCCGCCCCTCCTTCGTCCCGCCGCAGCCCGTCCGGGAACTGCGGGACCTGACCCGGGCCCGCACCACCGCCACCCGGGAACGCTCCCGGGTCGTCCAGCGCCTGGAGAAGCTCCTGGAGGACACCGGCATCAAGCTGTCCGCGGTCGCCTCCGACATCATGGGCGTCTCCGGCCGGGCCATGCTCGAAGCCCTCATCAGCGGGGAACGCGACCCGCAGACCCTCGCGGACATGGCCAAACGCAAACTCCGGAGCAAGATTCCCGAACTCACCGAGGCGATGACCGGACGCTTCCGTGAGCACCACGCCTTCCTGGTCCGGCTGCATCTGGACCAGTACGACCAGCTCACCGCCATGATTGACCAGCTCAGCGGACGGATCGAGGAGGTGATGGCGCCCTTTCGTGACGCCCTCGACCTGCTCGACACCATCCCCGGCATCAACCAGGCCACCGCCGAAGTGATCATCGCGGAGACCGGCGGGGACATGACCCGCTTCGCCTCCGCCAAACACCTCGCGTCCTGGGCCGGAGTCTGCCCCGGCCACCACGAGTCCGCCGGCCGCGCCAAGAACACCAAGGTCCGGCCCGGCAACCCCTACCTCAAAGGCGCACTCGGCCTCGCCGCGTTCGGCGCGGTCAGAACCAAGGACACCTACCTCGCCGCCCGCTACAAGCGACTGACCGCCCGCCGCGGCCCCCTGCGGGCCCTGGTCGCCGTCGAGCACTCGATCATCACCGCGATCTGGCACATGCTCACCGACCACAAGCCATACGACGAACTCGGTGGCACCTACTTCACCCAACGCGACCCCGAACGCGCCACCCGCCGCGCAATCACTCAACTCAACCAGCTCGGCTACACCGTCACCCTCAACCCGATGGAAACCGCTTCCTAATGTTGTTGTCAAGCGGTTGCGGCCACAGGGGGTGTGACCTCGTAGCACCGTCGGTCACGGATCAGGGCCCACAGGACGTTGACGCGTCG
>NZ_JOFX01000131.1 GCF_000719345.1 Streptomyces sp. NRRL F-2664 | reverse complement strand
GAGTACGCCAACACCGAGAACGGCACCGACTACACCCCCGCCCGCCTCTACCACACCGAAACCGGCCGCTTCACCACCCGCGACCCCCACCCCACACCCCTCAACAAATACCAAGCCTTCGCAGCCAACCCAGTCGAATACACCGATCCCACAGGCTACCTCCAGCTAAAACCGCGCCGCAGCCCACAGGCATTTGAAGATCCCGAGCGCAGTCCGGTGTCAGGGCGCAGCATCTCTGTTCCGGGCGACAGAACGGATGCGTCAGAGCAGTCGGCGCAGCAGAACGCACTGGAAGCCGTAAATCCCGAAGCCAATGCCTCGCCGCATAAGAGTCCTGTTGCAGCAGACCGTAACCTCACCGACGACCTAGAGGCCAGATATCCGACCTCCGGGGAAACTCGGAGGAAAGAAGAGGAGGAGATGCGGATGAAAGAGGCGCAAATACGGAAGGAAGAAGATCGCAAAGCCCTCCACCGCCGATTCTTGGAAATTTCCGAGCAGGCCTGGAACGGCTGGGGAAGCACCCGCTTTGAAGCCTTTATCTACAACTCCAGGGAGCATATGAATTTGTACCGCATCGCCGAAGGCCCCCAGCAATATCTGCAGCAGCTCGGCAATGGATACGCGGATGATTCGCTTGTGAATTTCAGGAGGAGCGTGATCGTTCTGGTAAGGAACTTCGACGCCTTCAAGAAAAGCAACCCGGCGGATCCCATGTCCGCGGCGGGGTCTCCTGAGCATCAGTGGATATCCACACTCCAAACAATCCGCGACAGCTGGATAACTCGCAAACTGGTAGGCCTGCAAGATTCCTCGCCTTACACGCTCCTCATGGGATGAATCAAAAGCCTGTTGGGTGGGCGGCTCGGAACGGCAACGAGTTGGGGAGCAATGCGATCGGCTCGGGTTGAGCCGTGGCACGAGAAGGGCCGCACCGGTGAGGACGGCTGCGGAGCGATCCTGGGCCCGCGGCCTAGGCTCATCCTGCCGTGTCCGGTGTGTCCCGCCAACATCTCGGCGAGTCACCGAAGGATCGGGTGCTGTCACGTGTCGGTGGTGTGATCGCCTGAGGGCGTGAAGAAGCGGTAAGCGGCTGGTTGCTCAGGCCGCGGCGGGCATTGCCGGTGATGTGATTGCAGGTCGTGAGCGGACGGTTTTTCGAGGCGTGGCGTCTGGTGGACCTTTCCGCGGGGCCGGTCAGCGATATGGATGAGATCATTCTTAGCAGATATCGTGACGGGCCGCAGACCACCGGTGCCTCCTTGTCGGAGGCGGCGGTCTGCGGCCTGGCCGCATGGGCCACCGTTACGCCGCTCGCTGCAGTCCCGGGGATCGATCCCGCCGGTCCGGCAGCTGCAGCCCTGCTCCACAAACCGGAAGTATGCAGCCCCCGGGGCAGCTCCTCCTGCCCTGCGGATTTTCCTTGAGTATTTGGAAGTCCATCGGGCACTCCGGGAACCTGGAGTGTTGGGGAAACCGACCTCAAGGCGCCCTGTTATGGGTATGCCAGGTGGACGCAGCTGCGAAAAGGATGCGACAGTACCCGGATCAACACACTAGACTGCTCGGGCACCTCCAAATACTTGCTACCACTTGTGCACTTTCAGGAGATAGCAAGTCCCCATAGCGGACCTCAACGCCTTTAGCGTAGTTAGGGTCGGGGGTAAAGGTAGCGTCTTTCCAGTCCGACAAGGTGTCGACATGGGTTCCGTCACTGAGAGTGAAATCTCCCCCAATCGAAGACGTCTGGGGATTCCAGAGAAAATACGTACCTCCAGGAGGCACCTCCGGGTCTCGCTCAATACGCAGCAGCCAGATCAGATGTCCATCAACCCTTGCGCGAACCCATTCCAAATTATCGAATACTATTCCTGCCGAATGAACGTCTAATGCCGATGCGCGCGTAGAAGCTACAGCGGCCTCTCCGGTAGCGGTCGATACGCCGGCGGCGCCCAATAGGATTGTACTCGTTAACGGTATCACCAGCAATGAGGAAATCGTCACTTTGAAGTTCACATCTGCCCCTAACTGGCATCACGAAGGTACAGCTTGACGTAACTGGAGGAGGGAAAATCGAAACCTTATCGAGCGCAATCCGGATGCGCGATGCGCTATTCGGTCGATCGCTCAAAAGGAGTCAAAGCCGACTTTCTCTCGATGGCTACATATAGCCTGCGCCGCGTCGGATTTCGCCGCATCCACCAAACGGCGGTCCTTAAGGTTACCGATTTCGGCTTGTCGCGGTGAACCTCAATGAGGCGTCCTGGCCGGTGGCCGGTGACTGTATGTGAGGTATGCGGGAAGGATCGGGCCAACTGACCCTCTTGCGGGCCGTAAGTTTGCACGGAGTTCGACGACGTTGCGTTTTCTGCAGAGCTGTCTGTCGAAGACGGGTGGCCTGCCGCCGTCGCGGCTGCGGCGGGATCGGTGGCCCCGCTGGTCACGGCGTTCGGGGATGGTGTGAGCGATCCCGCGTTTGCGCAAAGCGCGCCCCCCACCCGCCCGCGCACTGCGACAGGCGTCCCCGGCGACGGCATGCCCGCCGGGGGTGCGACCGCGCGGGCAGCGGCCAGGACGACTACGCAGGCAAGCACCGCAAGCACGCCGCGAACACTCAGGCGGTCACCGGCCCGGCCGGTGAGCACCGGGCGACCCGGAGCAAACCGGCCGAGAAGCTCGCGGAGGAACGGCAACGGTTGCACCCGCTGCCGCGCGAGCCGTTCACCGCGACCCACCCGCCGGGTCACCTGGGAATCGACGGTCTCGGTCGAAGCGGTCCGCTACTCGGTCCCGCACGAGCTGATCGATACCCGGGTCTGGGCCCGCTTCCACGGCGACGAGCTGATCGTCACCGCGATCGACGAGGACGGATCGGCGCGTGAGGTCGCCCGCCACCAGCACGGCGAGCCCGGCAGCCCGGTCCTGGACGACGGCCACTATCCGCCGAGGCTGTCGCACTCTCGAAGCTCTATTCGATAGCGGAGGTCGACCGGGCACTGGGCACCGCCGCGGTCACCGCCCGCTTCGCGGACAAGGACCTCATGTCGATCCTCGACTACCAGTCCGTCCATGGGCTCACCGAGCCGGTCCGCCGCAGCGAGAACCACTCGCTGCAGCCCGGCACCAACGGCGACCCCCTGGCCGAGGCCATCGAACTCACGAGGCCCTCAAACTGCCCCACATCCGTCGATCGCTGACCGACATCATCCCCACCGCGAAGGCCCAACGCTGGGACCCGGCCGAGGTCGTCCGCGTCCTGCTGGCCGAGGAAGCCGCCGGCCGCGACCGGGCCAACCTCCACACCCGCCGCAAGCGGGCCGGCTTTCCCACCGGCAAGACCTTCGGGGACTGGCACGAGAACAAGTCATCCGGTCCGCCGCCGACCTCGATACCCCGAACAGCGGGGCGAGCTGTCTCATGGTCAGGTTCGTTCGCCAGTACGCCGCAACGAGCAGGGCCCGGTCCTTCATCGGAAGGCTCCACGGCCAGCCCCTGCGGACAGCCTCCGCACCCTCGCGCCGCAGAACCGTCACCAGCTCCCCGAAGGCGCGAGGGCGCAGTCCCGTGAACGGGGCTGTCAAGGCAGGCCCGGACGCCGTGACCACACCAGCCACAGCAAGATCATTCCACTATCGAGCTGCTGCCGGGTCCTGCCCACAGCCTGGACATCAGGCGACCGGGCCTGGCCCATCGTTCAGGATGACCCCATGAGCCGAGACCTTGTGACGCTCCTCCACGCACGCCTGGACGAGGAAGCCGATCTGGCCCGACGGTGCGAGGGTGACGGCTGCGGGGAGTGGACCGCTGACGGGCACACGGTCGACTTCTGCCAGGGAGAACTCTCCGGCTTCCATTCCACGATCGCCCTGCACGCCGCGCTGCACGACCCGACTCGCGTCCTGCGGGAGGTCGAGGCCAGGCGACGCGTGCCCGCCCGACATGTGCTCAGCCCTGCCACGGGCGACCCTGAACTACCGTGGGACAGCCGCGATGACTGCCAGGACGACGGCGATAGCTGGCCGTGCGATGACCTGCTCGACCTCACGTCACCTTACGCCTGTCACCCTGACTGCACCATGACTACCCCGGATGCCCCTGAGGCGGAGATCGTTTATGGGACAACCCTTAGGGCCGACGAATGCCCGGCCCAGGGGCTCGAGGATGGTGTGTGATTGCTTTTCTGTAAGGAAATCGCAAAGCTTGCCGCTGTGGGTTGTTGCCCTGCGGTTTGGATCCGTCGGGCGAATCACCTGACTCCTACTAGAGGACTGCATCAAGAGGAGGCAACACCATCAGTTTGACGAGCCGAATGTGGGAGGAGCGGGAGCAGGGGCTACTGTAATTTCACGAGAGCAGACGTAAACCGTCACGATGGCTGTAGCACAAGAAGAAATGCGAGAATGTGGGACCCCGTACTTTGCAGGCGCCGCTTTCCGTCATTGCCGGCTTCGCCGTAGTGGTGTTCACGCCGCCTGTCCATTATGCAGGAATTATACTGGCAGGCCTCACTGTTTATACAGCTTTAACGCGACCAGCGGCCGATGTCGCAACAGCGGCCTTTCTCGCAGTGGCCTCCTTCGTGCTGCTGATTGCACGAAAGGGGGATTGGCATGATCTCCAAAGCGGCACAATCCTGATTGTTTCAGCAGTAGTTTGCGGTGCAAGCGTTCTGGCTGCATATTCAAAAAGCGTGAGGTAGGTTTGCGTCTGCGGTCGCGAGGCCGTCCTGCTAGTGTGCCGTCGCGCGCGCCAAGCGCGGCCCCCCCCCCTCACTGCATCCTGCAGCGTCTACCGCTTGCCACAGCCGTGAAGACCGGACCCTGGTTGCGCGGAGATTACTACACTGGGCGCGACTGCCGCTGCGATCCGCTATGGCGGAAACGGCACTCCTTCTCCACCTCAGGGAACTGTTCCTTAATCGAGTAGACCGCGACGCATGGCCTCGGCGACCACTGCCCCCCTGCTCGACACTCCCAACTTTTCGTAAACTCGCTGAACGTGAGACTTGACCGTTGTGGGTGCCAGATACAGATGCTTCGCTATTTCCGGAATCGACATCCCAGCTGCAATTTTACTGAGCACCTCATGCTCGCGAGGCGTGAGCTGCATTTCCTGCGCAATGTGGTTCCTTCTCATCTCACCTACGAGGCCGGCGGTCACGTCGGGCGGCAGAACGGCCTCCCCCCGGGCGCAAGCAATCACGGCCTTTCTGAGCTCGCCGGGTTGGATGTTCTTAGTGAGAAAACCCGAAGCCCCGTTTAGAATCGCCTGATATGCGCTCTTGCCGCTCTGGGAGAGCGATAGTATAAGGATCTTAGTGTTAAGCCCTTCGCGGGCCACCACTGTGGCCACATGAGCGCCACATCCTGACCGCATCGTGCAATCCACGATGGCGATGTCGGGGCGAAAGGATCGTATCTTGTCGAGCGCGGATACCCCGTCAGCGGCCTCGCCGACGATTTCCACTTCTGGATAGGCACTGAGGGCTTGGGAGACACCCATTCGGAACATCGGATGATTATCTGCAACGAGAACTTTCACTCTGCGGGTGTCCGCAATCACGTCGAGACTCCTGAGTCAAGTGGGGGCAGCGGGGATCCTGCCCCCTCGCCCTTCAAAGGTGCCCCCTCTCGGCGTTGAATGGACTCCTCCAGGTGGACCGGATTACGGATCGTCGAGTCAACCGATCGGTTAACCGGAAATCCCCCTCCAGTCACACGACTAGAGGGTTCCAGTTGGCATCCGCGTTTAGTTGGATGCCGTTAGGATATTTCACCAAATAATCAGAACTTCGTGTATGTGGTTTCATACGGTGCCCGCCGGAGGCGGCTGCGATCGGCGGCCAGGTTGCCGTGGTGGCTCCGTCATCAGCCTCAGGGCGGCCGGCCCACGGGTCGTGGCCGGCGATGCTGCCGTCGTCACCGGTCCACACCGGCTGGCTCCTGTCGGCGCAGGGGCTGTTCGGGGGAGAGACAGCGGTCCGGAGGTTTGTTCTCCTAGACAGCGCATATGACCGAAGTGTGACTGTCTCTCCGGGGTTGATCCATGCCTTCCGCTCGTTCCTCTCTGTCTTCTCCCTCTGTGTGCCGTGTCCGCCGGAATGGTGTGGCCGGCCTGCTGGCCCTTGCTGCTGCCGGCACTGTTGCGGGGGAGGGTGCGGGTGAGGCGTTCGCTGCTCCCGGCTCCCGCTCGGCCGCCGCTGCCGCAGCGGTGCCGGGTGCTTCCGGCACCGTGGCGGGTGTGTTTGCGCCGGGTGAGGGGGCGGGGGGTGCGGTGGATGTGCGGACCGGCCGCTACTCCCTGGAGGTGCCGCTCCTGGCGACGGCGGGGCGTGGGGAGGCTTCGTTCGGCCTGTCACT
>NZ_JOFX01000130.1 GCF_000719345.1 Streptomyces sp. NRRL F-2664 | reverse complement strand
CGCGGTGGTGATCTCCAGGTCCGCGACGGTGTAGGAAACCACCACCTGCGCCGGACCCGATGCCGCTTGGCGGGAACCGCCCGGGGGCAGGAAATCCGATCCGCCCCCACCCCCGGCAGGTCGAGCGTCGGTGAAGAAGCCCCCGCAGCCACCGCCACCACCACCGCCGAACCAGCCGGCTCCGCCCCCGCCCCCGCCAAACCCGGTCCCGCCGACACCCCCGGCGCCTGCAGTACCGGCCGTGCCGTTGCTTCCGCCCGTCTGCAAGGTGCATCTGGCTCCGCCAGCACCTCCAGCTGACTGACTGCCGCCCTCTCCGCCCTCGGCAGCATTCGAACCCGTCCAGCTGCCGCCGTCCTGACCGGCGGGGTGGCCTGCTGCACCTCCTACCTGAGTACCGGGTCCCAAACCGCCTCCTCCTCCGCCTCCGGCGACAATCAGCCGCGGGTCGGTGCCTACGACACCGGTTAGCACACAGCCCGGCACGGCTGAGGAGCACGCCCGCACATCACTGGCACCACCCCCGTCACCACCGCGGGTGCCGGGGCTCCCCCCGCCACCCGTGCCTCCCCCAACTGCCACGTTGACGTACAGGGGGCTGCCAGGCGTAACGGCAAGTGCTCCAGTCACTGTAGAGCCGGCTCCACCAGCCGCCCCCGGAACGAGGGCTCCGCTTCCGCCGGCAGCGCCGGTGGCGGTGATGGTGAGGGAGGTGACTCCGGCAGGGACGGTGAAGAGCTGGTTGGCGCCCGCACTGAAGGTGTGGGTGATGGTGGCGGCTGTGGCGGGAGCGTTGCGGGGGAGTGCCCGGGGCTGCGTTGTGGCTGTGTCGGCTGAGGTTGCCGTGGGGAGTGGGATCACGCCCGCAGGCTGCCCGTGCCTGCAGGCTCTCGACTGCCTCCACGCGGCGCAGGGGCGCAGGGATTACCTGATCAGCGCAGCCGCGCGCGCCGGCGGCAGGGAGCTCCCGCACCACAGGAGGGCCCGCCACCACACGGATCACCTCCACCGCCGACACCCTCAGCCGGCGGTTCTCCCGCCGCAGTTTCGCGAGCTCGACCCGCTCGTCGCGCTCCAGGTCTTTGGGCTGGTGACTTTCGTCGGACTGCGCCAGCCACAACCGGACCGCGGTCTCGGTCAGGTCGAAGTCCCTGACCACGTCAGGGACCGACCGGTCTCCACGCAGGCACAACTCGACGATCTCGGCCTTGAAATCGGCTGTGAACTGCCGCCGCAGCCGCTGCTTCTTCCTCGGCATGTTCTCCATCATGGACATCCCTCCCTGGGCCCGAGCCCAGATCTCCGATGTCCGCCAAAACGAAGCAACCCCAGGGTCCCGCCAATGATTTGAAGCCACGCACCAGTGGTCAAGTAGCGACGGTAGAGAACTGGTGCCAGCGCCCACTGGCAGCCACGCCGTGAGCTGCCCCGGGCTGTCACGGGGTACCGGGCGCCATGATCTGGCTGTATCCGTCCAGCGCGGGCGCCGATCGGCCACTTGCCGAAGAAGTGAGACCCCGGCCGGGGGCCGGGGTCTCACAGCGCGGGACTCGTGTTCCTTACAGCGTAAACGTCGGCGGGTCAGCGCGTGTGGTGGCGTCTGGCCACCGAAGTTGGGCTGGCGATGAGGGCGGCCGGAGTGAAGTGGGGTGGGGCAGGTGCCGCTCCGGAGGCGTGTTGTCTCGGCAGCTCATACCGCCCTAAAACGCCGATCAAGCCTGTCTATCAAGGCGGTCAGTGGGACCGTGGTAGCGAGGTAGATGCAACCAGCCGCCACCAATGCGGACAGGGTTCCTGTACGAGCGCCATGGTCCTGGGCGATCGAGAACAGATCGCGCTGCTCAGGTAGGAGTCCCAGCAGATATACCAGCGACGATTCTTTGATGATGACAATGAGCTGATTCGCGATCGCGGGCTGCATGTTACGAATGCCGAGCGGAACCATGATCCTTACCATGGCACTTCGCCGAGACAGCCCGAGTGTCAGCGAGGCCTCCAGCAGCACCGCGTCCACCGACTGGATGCCAGATCGGAAAATCTCGCACAGGTAAGCCGCGTTGACCATTCCGAGCGCAGCGATGGCATAGGGGTACGAACCCGGCCCGAATGGGCTGATGCCAGCCATGGGAAGGCCCTGGCCCACCAGCAGCACCGTGAGGATGACCGGGAGGCCACGGAAGACGCTGACGTAGACCCTTACTGGCAAACGCACCAGGTGGCACCCTGTCACGTCCAGGATGACCATCACCCACGCCATAACCAGGGCCAGCAGTGCTGACGCTATCGCAAGCAGCAGGGTATTGGGCCACCCGGTTACGATGAGTTCCGGCAGGACTGCCTTAATGTAGGACCAGTCGAAGAAGGTGTCATAGACGTGTTCCAGCCCTGATTGGGCAAAGCTACTCATCACCGCAGGCTCGGGTGCGCGGCGCGGAACACATGAGGTACTGGGCGGTCGAAGTACTCCTGGTAGAGCTTAGTGTAACTGCCATCACGGAACAGCTCGTCTAGCCCGGCATTGAGAGTCTTGATTAGCGCTTCGTTTCCCTTAGCGACGGGGAAGGCATTGGACTGCTTTAGATCCAATGTCTCGGCAAGTATGAGGGTGTTTTTGCTCTCACTTTCGATGGTGCGTGCCATCGGACCTGATGTGAGCCATGCGTCTACTTGCCCGGCTAGGAGTGCAGCTTTCTCTGTCTGGATGGAGGAGTATACGCGGAGACGTACGTTTGGGGCATGCTCCCGCAGATAAGATTCCTGAATACTTCCTCGGGTAACCGCTACGGTTTTCCCCGACAGCTTTGGAAGAGTGTCGGCATCCGAGTTCTTCCGGACAAGCAGGCCGATGTACGAGGAAGTGTGTGGAGCGCTGAAGGAGACCGTCTTCTCCCGTTCGGGAGTCTGGTTGATCGCGCGGATTGTCGTGTCGTAACGGCGGCCGATGATGGCCGGAATGGTCTCAGAAAAGGGGAGCGCAGCAGTCTCAAGTTTTAGATGATTCCGCTGCGCAAGGCGCTTGATCAGCTCATAAGTGAAGCCGACTTGCCGCCCCTGTGAATCGACGTACGAGTATGGTGGCTGATCCGTAGCGGTTATGACCCGCAGTACTCCCGGCTGCAGGGTTCCTGTGGTATTATCTTGATTTTTGGCCTTCCCGGTCTTGCTCTGGCACCCTGACACTGCGATCACACAGATAGCAAGTAGTGCCGTCCATCTGGCCAGAGACCATACTCGCCAGTTCTTGACCAGGCCTCTTGGGCTGTCCATCACGTACGCCTTAACAAGTAGCTGCCGAGACGGCCCGCCGACGGGCGCGGGCCGTTCACGTAGTGCCGTCTCCGAAAGTGGCTTTAACTTCAACTCGGTGATCGTCAATTAGTTTCATTCTCGGCGCTACATCTAATCAGCCAATTTTGACGGCTTGTGCTGACTGGCGTTGGACGGACGGGCGGCCCCACCGACTGGTGGACGGCAGCCGGAGGGTGAACCGTTCCGACTTCTCTGCCGCTCCGTTGTGAGCCGTCAGAGAGGATGGGACACGTGCCCAAGAAGATTGATGCAGCCCTCCGCAGCCAGGCCGTGAGGCTGGTGACAGAGCACCGTTCGGAGTACTCCTCCGAGCGCGCCCTGCACATCCAGGTCGCCGATTCGCTCGGTGTCTCCCGGGAGTCGAGACGGGTTCGGCCGGACTGGTCCCGAGCCCGGCAGCCCGGCGATACCGTGGTGAGACACCCAGTTCTGCCCTCTGGAGCCCTCGATGAGCGAACAGCCGGCCCCCGCCGACACCGCCGCCCGGCAGCTGGATCCCGCGGCCGCCGACGGACTGCGTGCGTACGCGGCCAAGACCCGCGCCGACGCCGACCGGTTCGCCGCCGTCCTGGAGGACATCGCCACCAACGGCCTGCCCGACCCCGAACAGTGCACCCCGTGGGAGGAGCTGCGCGAGGCCCACCTCACCCGCCTCACCGCCCAGCGCCCGGCCGTCGCCTGATGCCCACACCGCACGGCCCCCGCCGTGCCCGGATCACGTTCTCCGACTCCGCCGCCAAGCAGCTGGAGAACATCACCAGCGAGGCGGATATCCACGCCCTGGACCGCGCCCTGGTCGTCGTCTCCGTCGACCCCGAGGTCGGCGAGCCGATCCCCGGCAGCGCCGCCGGCCCCCAACTGCGCGAGTACGCCGACGAAGTCGAGCCCGTACGCCTCTTGTACTGGGTGACGGCTTTGCGGACCGTGGTCGTCGTCGCGTACCTCGAGGTCTGACCCGCGACGTCCTAGACCAAGCCGACCGCGCGCTGCTGGCACGGCCGGCCTTTCCGCATGTTCGTCGGTTGGTGAGGGATCGGGTCTGTCGGTTGGTGAGGGATCGCTCGCGTAAGGAAGACCTAGTGCAAGCTCCAGCACATCGTCCGGCGGGGAAGTACCAGCTCAGTGCGGTTCCGGCGGGCGATGATGCTGCTGGCCTCGGCCCTCGATGGGCGGGAGGCCGTCCCCGCCTTCTCGACCGTGACGACGAGGACTTCGTCGTCCAGACGGCCACCACCCGCCCGACCGTGCTGGGCAAGCCCTTCACCCGCTCGTCCATCCGCAAGCTGGCCGATCACCTACGCCGCAACATCACCCGGCCCGTCCGGATCGGCAGGGAGACCTTACGGTGCCTGCTGGCCCGCCGCCGGATCTCCTTCCAGCACGAAGACCTGGAAGGAGTCCCCGGATCCGGACTTCGACGCCGAGCCCGCCCGGATCGAGTACGCGATCAACCAGCGACCCAACCGCACCTTCGCCTTCGACGAGTTCGGCCCGCTCGGTATCCGACCGACTGCCGGTTCCTGCTGGGCCATGGAAAACCGCCCCGACCGGCTGCCGGCCACCTACCGCCGCACCCACGGCATCACCTACTTCCACGGCTGCTACTCCGTCGGAGACGACCAGCTCTGGGGCATCAACCGCAAGCGCAAGGGCATCGACCACACCTGGGCCGCCCTGCGGACGATCCGTGCTGCCCGCCCGGACGGAGCCCCACTCTCGCCGACCTGGAGAAGGCCGCCGAGGAGGCGGAGAGGGCCCGGCAGAAGGGGGCGGCCCGAAGGAACAAGGCGGGCAGGGCCCCGCAGAGGATCCGGAACGGAACGAGCGGCGCCGCGTCCGGCGCAGGCGAAAGGTCCGCCTGAAGGCGGCACTGCTCGGACGGTCCCGAGGCGGGCAGACCAGCAAGGCCCGCATCGCCGGCGGGCGCAAGTGCCGCCCGTTGGCCGTCATCCTGACCGGGGG
>NZ_JOFX01000129.1 GCF_000719345.1 Streptomyces sp. NRRL F-2664 | reverse complement strand
CCCACACCCAGACAGAAGCGCGTCAACCGAGCCCGCTCCCGCCTCCGATGGCCAGTCGAGAGAGCCATCGCATCGATCAAGACCTGGCGCATCCTCCGCAAAGCCCGCTGCCACCCCACCAGGCTCACATCAACCACCAAAGCCATCCTCACCCTGGAGACCCACCGCTGAACAAGCTCAGTGGATCTAGATCTCGACGATGTCGACCACGGTGAATGTTTTCCTCGCTATCCGGTGTGCCCGTCGGCTTCTCGGCTCGCAGGTCCAGGGACGCTGCGGCGCCCCAATGGCCAGGACCCTCAACCCGGGCACCGGCATGCCGAAGGGAAACCCGACCGATCCGCAAGGAGTAACGAACCGAAGATCAAACCACCCGAATCGCCGGAAACACCCACCCCTCCGCCATGTGCATGCTCGAAGGATCGCGGTCAACATCCCCATGGGGACTCGTGACCGTCAGGGTGGGAAATTACACCGGCACGAAACCCCAACTCATTGGAATTGCGCGACCGTCGACAACAGGAGCGGAACACCGTCGAGCGTCTGATCAGGGCCTGCCCCCGACCGGACTGGATATCCGATATGGGGGCGACCGCGGACAGTTCCCACGTTCACCACGAAATCGATCAACAGGTGAGGTGCTCAGCTCTACGCCGGCAGCATCGCCACGCTTACGCCGCAGACTTTCGGCGTGGCCTCCCCACCGATGAGATGCGGCGCGCTGGAGCGGTCGCTCCGCCCCGCAAGGCCTTCCCCCTCGTGGCGACGCTGCCACTTGTAGGAGCCAGTTGCGGCTGATCCGTAGTACCGGCAGGTCAGCGAGACGTTCCCGGTGACCTCATCGGCGTGTCGCAGGACCGCCAGACGCCTCTGGGACTGGCGGTCCTGCTGTGGGGCGAAGAGGGCATGGCAGATCTCCGTCACGGTCGGCGACCCATGTGCAACCAACGTCTGGCAGTTTTATACCTAGGTCGGCGGAGCGGCAGCCGAATCGGTCTCCGGTACGTTGTTCCGTCTCGGCGCAACGCGCAGAGGACGTCGGCCCACGTCTGGCGAGTGGTCTGGGTGATCTTCCTGTCGTAGTAGGCCCGCGATGCCGGATCGTCCACAGCGGCGAACGCGCAGAGCAAAAAAGCCGTCACCGCGCGAATAGCAACATTCGAAATGGGGGGCCTAGAAGAACGGGGGAACCGTGTGACTTCGAATTATTGTCGCGGCAACAGCCGCGTGAGCGCTGATCAATTCCATCGTGTCGGCGAGATCTGCTTCATCAGTTCCACCCCATAGATCATGCATTCGCGAAACAATATTGCATAGTTCGGCGGCATCCTCGTGACTGTGTACGGCGTGCAGCCGCTCTGCGAGTTGCATTATTTGGCGATCGAGGGTCATGGCGGCAGTGTACGACAGGGCATTACCGCCGCTCTTGCCCGTGTGCGGCGCGAAAAGAGACTGGCCATCGGACGATTGACTTCCCTCCGATCGGCCTCTTCTGAACGGAAGGGGGTGAGGATACGCTGTTGAGCTGTTCTCTTATCCCCTGATTTTCGAGGGCTGCCTCGATAGGGGCTGCTCAAGGGGGTACTACTTTTATGCCCTTCGCCAAGGGCCTGCCGGTTTTGTGATGATTCGGTCTTGATGGCTTCATGCGGCGGGCTCGACATGTGTGGGTCATGCAGGATTCGTAGAAGGTGCCGTCGCGGAGGATGGCGAACAAAGAAGCTGGTGCCGGGCAGAGTGATGGTTTCGGCGAACGCGTCGGCGAGGGTGTTAGCGCGGGCGACTCGTTCGGGGGCTGCATCGCCGAGACCCGGCGACGGTGTCGTCGAGCGCGGTGCTCTCCAGGTGCCCGGGCAGGGAGTGTGCTGGCGAGTTCGACCGCGATGGCTTGGAGGACTGGTGGGCGTGGTCGGCGTCGCCGTCCAAGTGGAGGACGCCCACGTGCTCCAGGCCGACCAGGTGGCCGACGCCGTCCCCCACGGAGCCAGCGCGGGTAGGGCGCGTCCGCGGGTTGGAGAGCGTCGCGGTCGGCGAAGTATGGGCTGGAGGCGGGCAATCGGCGGTGCTGGGGGTTGAACCGCCACCCCGACGGGCCGCCGGGTGGAGGCTTCACCGGGCCAGGGGCTTTCAGCACATCGTCCGGCGGGGCAGTACCAGCTCGGTGCGGTTCCGGCGGGCGATGATGCTGCTGGCCTCTGCTGGCGGCTGCACCGTCCCGGTTATAGCCCGTCTGGCCAGGCGGACGAGGACACCGTCCGCGATGTGATCCACAGGTTCAACGACATCGGGCTCGCATGCCTTGACCCTTGGTGGGCGGTAGGCAGTCTCCGCCTTCTCGATCGTGACGACGAGGACCGTCCAGACGGCCACCACCCGCCCGACCGTGCTGGGCAAGCCCTTCTCGCGCTGGTCGATCCACAAGCTCACCGATCACCTGCGCAGGAATAGTGCCCGGTCCGTCCGGATCAGCCGGGAGGCCCTGCGGTGCTTACTGGCCCGCCGCGGGATCTCCTTCCAGCGCACGAAGACCTGGAAGGAGTCCCCGGACACGGAATTCGACGTCAAACTGGCCCGGATCGAGTACGTATCAACGAGCGGCCGGACCGCACCTTTGCGTTCGACGAGTTCGGGCCCTTGGGGATCTGCCCCACCGCGGGCTCCTGCTGGGCCGAACAGAGTCGGCCTGATCGGCTGCCAGCCACCTACCGGCGCACCTACTTCCACGGCTGCTACTCCGTCGGCGACGACCAGATGTGGGGCATCAACCGCAGGCGCAAGGGCATCGACCACACTTGGGCGGCGTTGGGAACGAACCGGGCGGCCCGCCCGGACGGCGCCCCGATCTACGTGAGCCTGGATAACCCCTCCGCCCACCTGAACTGGAGAATCCGCAGGTGGGCGGCCCGGAACAAGGTCGAGCTGTGCTTCACCCCGGCCTCGCCTCCTGGGCCAACCCGATCGAAGTCCATTTCGGGTCCTTGCGGCAGTTCACCTTGGCCAACTCGAACCATCCCAATCACACGGTCCAGACCCGGGCCCTGCGCGCCTACCTGCGCTGGCCCAACAAGGAGCGCCCGTCACCCTGACTCCTCGCAGCCCAGTGACGCGAACGTGCCCGCATCCGCAGCGAGACCTCGGGTACGGCCTCGCCGTCAGCGATGGCGTAGAGGTGTTCGACGCGCGCCTTCTTCGTGGCATAGCCGGGGTGGCGGGAGGTCTTCCAGGTATTCAGGTTGCATGGAGGCGCCGTCTTCGCGGAGCAGGATGCGCAGACCCTCGTGGCTGATGTCGTCGACCACCCCCTCGGCGACCAGGAAGGCGGCCAGCTTGGCCAGGCCCCAGGTCGAGAGCGGCATGCCGTGCCCGGCCGGCTTGGACTCGGCGGTCTTCTGATCTCGCGGCGCTCGGGCAGGGTGGACGTCCTCGGTCGTCCGCCCCGGTATCTCGGGTAGGGGGAGTCGAAGCCGTCGGCATTGAAGTTGTGGATCACGTCGCGGACCCGGTCCGGGCTGGTGAACGCGACCTCGGCGGTCTGTGCCACTGGCATGCGCTGGGCGGACAGCAGCACCCTCTGGGCCCGGCGCCAGGTCACCACCGACCCCGGTGCCCCTGCGGACGATCCGCAGCAGCCGTCTGCCCTCGTCGTCATCGACCTCACGAACCTGCACGCGTTCAGCCACGTGATCATTGCGACGGTCCGATGCCGCCCGGCACAGCAACCAGGCGGCACGTCATTTCTAGTGCTGTGACCGGGAAGGTTTGCCGGGTTGCTCGTTGTGCTGGTCGGATGTGACGACTTCGACTGGCATGGGGAGGCGGTATGGCGTTACCGGTC
>NZ_JOFX01000128.1 GCF_000719345.1 Streptomyces sp. NRRL F-2664 | reverse complement strand
GATCACGCCCTCGAACTGCTGGCGCAGCCGTTCGGGGTACGGGCCGTACCCGCCGACCGGCAGGTACGGCCCGATGAACTCCCACTCGGCATCCGTGAGTTGCGCTCGCGTCACACAACACGATCTACCGGATCCCGCGCGACCACGAGGCCGAAACCCGCAGATTGGCCACAACCCAATACGCTCCCTAGGACACCATCCGCCGCCTCGGCTCCACCCGCCCGAAACGCCCCGCGAACCGCGCCGAAGTCGCCGAATAGACCTGACCAGCCATCAGCTACCTCGCCCGCCACGAAGTGAATAACGAAGATACCCCCTTCGAGGCACGGAGTGTCGTTGCAGTACTGAGATCGTTCTCAACGGGATTTCCTGCACCGCAACCACTCACACCCGGACCACAACCTCCGCCAGCCGGTCCCGGTTCAGTTCCACCCCCGCACAGCTCGACCGCGGGAGAGGGCGGTCTGCTCAAGCAGCTGACGAAGCGGGTGCTGGAGTCCGCCTTCGAGGGCGAGAATACTGGCCTGACATTTCTAAAGATCACCCTTACGCTCGCCAAGGGTTACCGTTGTAGCATGCGTCTCTCCACTCCTTACATACTCGACTTGCACCCGCTCGCCGGGGCGATGAGACCACAATGCGCTCATAAGTGCGGGGCCATTCTCAATTCTTTCATCCCCAAGCTTTGTGATGACGTCGCCTGGCCTGAGACCAGCCTTGGCAGCAGGACCATTCGGAGTCACGGGCGGCTGTTGATCGATGGGTGTGGGCATAATCTGCACACCTTCGCCTCTGTATGAATCATTGCGGAGTAGCCCCATCTGAGCGTAACGCGGCTCTTCCTGGCGTATGAGGTTTTCAGCAACCCACAAAGCCTGATCTATGGGAATGGCAAATCCTAGACCTATACTGCCAGGTTGACCGCCTGCCGCGGCAGGTGCCGAACGGATGGCGGAGTTTACGCCGATGACCGCCCCGGAGGCATCGAGCAGCGGACCACCAGAATTTCCCGGGTTAATCGACGCATCCGTCTGAATGGCATTCATGTAAGCGACCGAATCACCCTCGCCGGTGGCCACCGGCCGATTTACGGCACTAATAATGCCAGCCGTGATGGTTCCTTCAAGATTGAATGGCGCACCGGCCGCGACTACCGACTCCCCGACACGGACCTTTGCGGAAGTGCCCATTCGTAGTGGCTTCAACTTCCTCTCTGGGCGATCAAGCTTGAGGACCGCAACATCGTACCCCTTGGCTACACCGATTACGGATGCAACGCGACTCTCCCCATCAGAGAACTTCACCCGGACCGTCGCCCCTTTCCCCATAGAAGCTACAACGTGGGCATTCGTCATGATGTGGCCGTTTGCGTCGAAGAGGAATCCGGTTCCTACTCCGTCACCCCCCGGACTGTCTACATCAATGGTAACTGTTCCCTGCAGCGCGTCACCTGCCACTCGAGAGACCGCGGTCTGCTGATTGGCAGGAATGGGTAGCTGCTTTCCGGCTTGTGGATTATGGCTGATAACAATTTTGCCAGGTTCCGAATCGGAGGCCCCCGCCCATGCCCCCACTGCACCACCAGCGACGCCGGCCACGAGAGCCGAAACCACCATTACAGAGGCAGCGAAGACAGTCTTGTGTCGACTCTTCGCGAAGCGGTAAGCGGGCGGTTCGGTAGTCACCCTCTTGCACTGCTCAACTTCGGCTACTGGCAGCTCGGGCTGAGAATTGCCAGGGCTGGACGTCAAATTGTCCTGGACGGGATTCACTCCTTCCGCTGCGGTAGGTTCTCGGACGGAAGGCTGGAGCTGCCGATCGGCAATTTGCATTGCATCTCCTGGCGTATCAGCACTAAAACGAGGGGGCTGCTTAGGAGTATCGGAAGACACAGGCGATCTCTACCTTTCATAACGGCGCGCCATATTCGACAGGCGCCATTAATGCGCCTTTAGTCGCAACTCGCCGGCCCGGCGGCTGCTGTGACCCACATGCATCCCTGAGGCCGCCAGTACCAGGCGGCTTCTACATACTGAGCTGCTGAACGAGCTGCGACGCCACCCGTTCAGCGGATGGGACGGCTGACGCATACGTCCGCCGCTGACCTGTCCGTAACCTGCGGGGTGGGGTCGTTTTGTTCTCCGCGCGCAGCCGACGCAGTTCCTCTCGATCATCGCTGGTCACACCCGTGACCTGGCCGACGTCGACCTCGCACTGCATCATCCGGCGGCGCACGGACTCCCGGGAGACACCGAGCGAGCCGGCGACGTGATGTGCAGTGAACGCTCGGACGAGAACGGTGCTCTGCCACCAGCCTCACGACTTGGCTACGAAGGCTGCGTCAATCTTCTCGGGCATGTGTCCCACCCTCTCTCTCATAACGGAGCGGCAGAGAAGTCGGAACAAGGCCGCCCAACGGGCCACTTGAACACCCTGCGTGACACTCGCTTGCAGGATGTCGGAATAGTGGGCCGTAGAGGGGATACGCGTTGGTAGCGCTCGGAGCTTGGTCGGCGCCGACAGCCGCCAGGCCGACTGAGGGGGCGCGCCCCTTCAGTGGAGCGCGCTTCATGCGTTGATAGGGCTGGTCAGAAGAAGTGCGGCAGGTGGCCTGGCGTCCAAGATGGGTGCGCCACTCTTATAAATTTGCTCTCGTTGAGAAAGGTCAAGCATGCACGCTTCGGAAAGAAACAGCCGCCCTGCTGCGACGAGGGGGGCATGCGCCGCGTGCTGCTGGGAGCGATTTTAGCTGTCGGAATCGCCGCGCCGTCCTCCTTGGCGGGAACTTCCTTCGCAGCCGACGCGGCGCCCGCCCCGGCTGCTTCTGCGGCTTCTGCCTCCGGCGCGGAGGCTGCGGCCAACAACGTAGATGCGCGGTGGAGCACGGCGCCGATATCCATGGGATCATTCGCGGGGGATATCGCTATGTCTCCTGACGGAAAGCGCGCCTATGTTGCTGTGGCAGACGGGATCGGCGTCATTGAAACCGCCAGCGGCAAGCTTGTTGAAACCTTCTCATCGGCCGCGCCAGGAACGGGACTCGGCAGAATCGCCGTTTCTCCGGACGGAAAGCGTCTTTATGTCGCCGATCCGGGTGGAATCCGCATCGTCGACGCGTTCACGGGTCAGCTGACGGAAAATGTCGAGCTAGATCGGGACAACTACCCTCTCACCCTTGCGATATCACCAGACGGCCACAAGCTCTACGTAAATGCGTCCTCTCTGTCCGGGCCCTCTGCAGTGATCACAGTCGACACAAAGACAAATCAGGTCTCTGCCCGCACAAGTCTGGCCCCTCTGGGCGTTCGCGATCTCTCGCAAATATCAGTTTCTCCCGACGGGAGCCGCGTATACATAAACGGTGGATACGGAGGCGTGGGCGTGGTCGATACCTCGACCAACACACTACCCGTCATACCGTCCGTGCTCCCGACGTTCGACGGAGGCGGCGGAATTCAGGTATCCCCGGACGGCCGACACCTTTATACCTACGGAAACTCTGAGATGGGGAGCGATAGAATCCAGGTGATCGATACCGCATCCGAGAAGGTCACGGCTGCGATTGACACACCTTCCTACGTTTCGAACATGGTGTTGAGTCCGGACGGAAAGGCCCTATTTGCGGTCACGGTGCGCGGCGAAGTCCTGGAGATCAACACCGGTGACAACAGCGTCCTGGAGACGCTGGAGACAGGCCCCACCTTCCAGTCGGACGCCGGAATGGCCGTTACTCCTGATGGCAAACATGTCTACGTCTTCAACTATGGCGTTGACGAGCGCCGGGTGACCGCTTTCACCCGCCAGTAGCCGCAGGCGTCCCGTCTGGGCTTTTGGAGGGGGTGCGCCCGAAGGGCGCCCCTCGAGGGGCTGTCTCTTATACACATCTCCGAGCCCACGAGACCTCTCTACATC
>NZ_JOFX01000127.1 GCF_000719345.1 Streptomyces sp. NRRL F-2664 | reverse complement strand
GTTGGCGGTGTAGGCGGTCGACCGCAGCACCGGCGCCTTCGCGTCGCCGCCGCCGTGCAGGACGGTGGAGGTGAGCCGGCCGTAGGCGTCGTAGCCGTGGACGGTGTGCGTCGTCACCGGCGTGCCGCCGCCGGCCCCTGCTCCACCGCTGCCTTCCGCGCTGGCATCCTCCTGCCTGCCGCTGGCGCCTTCCTGCACGCCTTCCCTGCTGCCGCTGCCGCTGCCGCTGCCGCTGCCGGGGGCAGGGCTGGTGGTGGGGCGGGTGTCGGTGCGGGTGGCCAGGTCTCCGCGGGTGTTGTAGGTGTAGGCGGTTTCGGATAGCAGGGTGCCGTCCTTGCGTGTGAGGGTCTCCTTCTTCGGCTGGCCGCTGTCGTAGTAGTCGACAGTCAGTACGGTGCCGTTGCCGTACTCGGTGCGGGAGACGCGGCCGAGGCTGTCGTAGGTGTAGGCGGCGGAGGTCTGCTGGCCGTCTGCGGTCTTCTGCACGGCCTTGGCCAGGCTGCCGTCGGGGTTGTAGGTGTAGGCGGTGACGGCGCCGGCCGCATCCGTGGCGGATACCAGCTGGCCTGCCTGGTTGTAGGTGCGGGAGGTGGTCTTGCCGTCGGGGTATGCGGTGGAGGCCAGGCGGCCTTCGCTGTCGTAGGCGTAGGTGATGAGGGTGTTCTTCTTGGCGTCCGCGTCGTCGCGGGCGCCTTCCCAGATGCCGGTGACCCGGTTCAGGGCGTCGTACTCGGTCTGCCGGACCGTGGTGGCCCCGCTGGCGTCGGCCACCGCAGAGGAGATACGCAGGCCGGTGGCGCGGTCATAGGTGTGCGCGGTCTTCGAGACCAGTTTGCCGTCCTTGGCCTGCACTACCGCTTCGGCGACCTGGCCGTCGGGGGTGTAGGTGTAGGCGGTGGTGTTGCCGAGCTGGTCTGTCTGGGAGGCCAGGCGGCCTGCCGGATCGTAGGTGCTGCGCACGCCGGTGCGGGTGTCGCCCTGTCCGGGATCGCCCTGCGTGAGGGACTTAGCCGTCTGGCGTCCGGCGAGGTCGCGGGTGAGGGCTGCGGTGAACTCCTGCCCGGGGTAGGCATCGGGTGCGGCGGGGTTCAGCACGGCGCTCTGGGGGATGCCGCCGGGCCCGTAGGAGGGGGTGGTGGTGACCTCGCTGCTGGTGGAGGCCAGGGTGCGGCCCAGGGCGTCGGTTCGGGCAGCAGAGCCGGCGGCGGGGGTGCCGTCGGCGAAGACGACCCTCGTCGAGGTGGTCCGTGCCGTGCTGTCGGCGTCCTGCACCGACACGGCGCGGGCCTCGCCGAGGCCGGCATCCTTCTGGTCTGTGCCCAGGATGCCCCGGGTGACGGCTTCGGCGACGATGTCGGAGGCGGTTTTCACGGTGGTGCCGTCCGGGCCCGTCACACTGCTGGTGTGGCCCCACGGGTCGGAGGAGGCAACGGTCTTGCGTCCGGCCTGGTCGGTCATGGTCACCCGGTAGTGGGCCCACTGGGAGTAGTCGGCCTCGGACAGGGTGCGCGCACCGTCTGCGTCGGGCTCTTTGGCGTAGGCGCCGTCGCGGTAGTTGTCCGCGGTCCGCAGCGGGCGGCCCAGCGCGTCGAGGGTCTCGGTGATGCGCCGCCCGTCGGGGGTGGCGGTGACCGTGACGGCAGGGGAGGGGTAGGCGATGCGTGTGGTCTGCGGCTTGTCGGAGTCCGGCAGCACCGTGTGCACAGACGGCCGGCCCTGGCGGTCGTACTCCGTCCGCGACACCACCCGCCCGCCCGGCCCCATCTCCTCCAGCACCGCCCCGGTGGCCAGGTCGATGGTGCGGGCGGTGGTGGTCTGCGCGTCCGTGCCCGCAGCGGTCGTGACTGCCTCGGTCAGACGGCCGCCCTCCACCGTCCGGCTGACGACAGTCTTCAGCTCGCCCGGCCCCTCGCCCCGGCCCTCTTCACCGGCGCCGTCAGCCCATGCGGTGGTCTGCGAAGCCGGCTGCCCGTACTTGTCGTAGGTGAAGGTCGTCTGCTCTCGGGCGGTGAGCTTCCCGCTGCTGTCTGCGGTGCGGGTGACGGTCCCGGTGACCGTGCGCCGGTCTGCGGAAAGGGTGTTGGCGGTCTCCTGCAGCACCTTGCCGTCCCGGTCCGCTACCTTCTGCGACAGGACGAGGCCGGTAGCACCGTCTTCGGTGTCGTACACGATCTCAGTAACGGCGCCGGTCTCATCAGCAGTCCTCACCGGCCGGCCGAAGGAGTCGTAGGCCGCGGTGGTCGCCACCTCGCGGCTGCCCCCGGCGGAGTTGTAGACGGTGTTCGCCTCGCGCACCGGGGAGGCCCAGTCCGCGGGCAGCTCCTCGCCCTTCGGCGGAGGCGCCGGCGAATCCGAACCGTTCTGCCAGCTGAAGACACGCTCCAGCGAACCCGCCGCCCTCTCCCCCAGCGCGGAGGTGAACACCTGCTGGGAGGTAAGCAGGTGCAGGCTGTTGTAGCGGGACACCACCCGCCGCTCCGCCTCCCCGTCCCCGCCCAGGAAGGACACCTCAGAGGCATAGGTGTAACCGCTCCGCTGGTCGAACACATCGTCCTCGCCCGCGAAGCCGCCCCCGGAACCGGAACCGGTATAGCTGCGGCCCTCCTCGACCGAGACATTCACCCGCTGTTCCGGAGCAGCCAGCACCCCCTCCGCGTCCAGGACCCGCACACGCGACGCCACCAGCGCCGCAACCGGCGCCCCCGCCAGCTCCTCATAACCGATCTCCGTCACCGCCCCCAGCGGCGATACCACCCGCGAGACCACCGCACCATGGCCGGACAGCGGCTGCTCATACTCCAGACTGGTCACAGCAGCATCACTGCCGGTGATCCTGCGGACCTTCCCCTCCTCCAGCTCCAGCACCGCCGTCAGCCGGTGCCCGTCGCCCGAGCGCGCCGGACCCGTGAACACCACCCGGCCTTCGTCGTAAACAGCCCCGGTCACAGCACCGTACGGGTCGGTGACCGATGCCAGCTGCCAGGCGTCCCCACCCGCCGGGGTGAAGGCGAAGTCGGTGCGGTTGCCGTGCCGGTCCGCAAACGCCACCGGATTGCCGTCCGCATCGAAGTACTGCACCGACCCATCCCTGCGGTCCGCCAGCCGCCACTCATAACCCCGCCCCTCCACCCCCTCCCGCGCGGGCAGGCTGCCGCCCGGCACATGCTCGAAGCGCACCCCCTCACCCGCGAACCGCTTCAGACCAGAACCCGTCCCGCCGGGCACCGCACGCTCAGTGTCGATCTCCCACACCCCGCCCGCCACCATGGCACGGCCCTCCCCGGTGTCGACGAACGGCAGGCCCAAACCCATACCCGCACCCAGTCCCAGCCGGTCCACCCCCAAACCCGACAACTCCTGGTCATACGACAACACCAGACCGAACGAAGCCTCCCCACGCCCCGCCGTACCCAGGAGCGGCACCTCCAGCGAGAAGCGGCCGGTCCGCGCATCCACCGCACCCCCCGCCTCCTCACCCGGCGCAAACACACCCGACACCGTGCCGGAGACACCTGGCACCCCACCAGCGGCCGCGGCCGCGGCCGCGGAGCGGGAACCGGGAGCAGCGAACGCCTCACCCGCACCCTCCCCGCCCACCGTTCCGGCAGCCGCCAGGACAAGCAGACCAGCCACACCCCCACGGCGAACACGGCAGACACGACGGACAGCAGCAGAAGATGACGGCAAAGACGAGGCGGCAGAGGAAGGCACGAACGGGCTCCGGGGATACTCTGGGGTGATTCGGGCAGACATGTCTAGGCAATCAGTACTCCGAACCGCTGTCTCTCCTATGATCAGCCCCCGCCCTCCCGGCGGAGAGGGTGTCCCGCCGACCGGTGTACCGGCGATTTTCGCGCGGCCCCTAGGGGCTGTTTCTCGGATCTCCGGACAGGGGTGGGGTGTTGAGGGCAGGCTCGTCGTATGGGCCGTGGGGATCTGACGAATGCGGAGTGGGAA
>NZ_JOFX01000126.1 GCF_000719345.1 Streptomyces sp. NRRL F-2664 | reverse complement strand
GATCCCCCAGCCCGACCCGGTCCACCAGTCGAGCAGCCATCGGACACCACCCCCTGGTATCCGTTGAACCGCCAAACCACCTCTATGCCAACGGCATTGACGTTAAAGATCAAGCTAGCCCGCTTCGCCCGCCTCCAAAGACCTCGAAGCAGCCCTCTATCGGAGAGCTCCGCGAGATGCAACACTCTTCAATGTGACGCCTCCCACATGAGTGTATGGCCGTCTGAAAGGGCCCTGCCATACCCAGGCAGGGCCCTCAGCCATGTGAGCATCGGCCCATAGTCAACAAGCGCCCCACGGCGACGGGACGTGACTGAGTTGGGCTCCTGACGTCCGGGCGCTCAAAGCTTCCAACTCCGAGCGCCGGACGCGCCGACGGCCCCCGCCAGGCTGAGCCGTTGGCCCACAGCGCGGCTGCACCGTGCGACTGCACGATGACACACTGAACCCTCATCCGCAGCAGGGTCGCCCAGAACCGGACAGAAGCCAGACGGAGACGACCGTTGGGTTGATCGGTCATGATGCGAGCAGGCCGCAACACACCCGCCAGCGGCACTGAACCAATCCAATACACCCCGCTGACCAGCCAGAACCCATGCCCATGTGCAGAAGACCTCGCCTGAGACCGAAAAGGCCCCATTGCGCAAGGTTCGCATCCGGATAACCTACGGTTTCAAGGCGTACTCCGATTCAAATGGCAAATGGCAGCAATACGTTACAGCGAGAGCCCTGTCGCACATCTGCCCTGTCGGAAAGGGAGATACGCCCCAGATGCATGCGACAGTCCAGCGGATGCCGGATGAGAACGGCACCCGGATCGTCCTGTGCTGCGGAGAGTTCGACGCATACACCAGCCCCCTGCTCGACAAGGAACTGCGCGAAGCAGCACAAGGGCACCTATCCCGAGTGATCCTGGACATCAGCCAGATCGTCTTCGCCGACTCCGCGTTCCTCAGCGTCCTCATCACCGGACACCGCACACTCACCCTCATCCTGGCAGGCCCTCTTCCGCGTCAACTCGCCAGGCTGCTCGCCACAACACGCCTCGACACAGTCCTGCACATCACCCCCACCCTGGCCACAGCAGCCGACTACCCCTAGCCCGTAGAGCGAGCAGCCGCCGCGCAGGCGGGAGGGAGAGGCAGGGGGCGGGCCTGCACGAAGCGGTGTAACTCCGATCATGGAAGAGTGCATCTGTGGTCAGCGAGACATAGCCTGCGGGGGCTGCCCCTGCAGCTGTGGACGACCGGTTCCTGAACGAGCTCGTAGCCCGGGCCCAGGCCGAGGGCCTGCAGCTGACGGGAGGGGGCGGTCTGCTCCAGCAGCTGGCGAAGCGGCTGCTGGAGTCCGCTCTCGAGGGCGGGTTGACGGGCCGTCTCGGTTGTGGCCGGCATGATCCTGCCGGGGAGAGCGGCGGCAGCCCGAGGAACGGCAGACGCTCCAAGACCGGGGTGGCCGACGTCGATCCGGTCGGGACCGACGTGCCGCGGGACCGGGAGGGCGGCTTCGAGCCGCAGATCGTGGAGAAGCGACAGCGCTGGCCTGCGCGGCGTGGAGGAGATGCTCCTCTCCTTGTCGGCCAAGGGCCCCACCCACGGCGGAATCTCCGCCCGCCTGGCCGGGGTCTACCGCGCCGAGGTCTCCAAGCAGCCATCTCCACGATCACCGATTCGGCGATGGAGGGCATGGCCGAATGGCAGGCCAGGCCTCTCGGCATCGACGCCGGCGCGGTCTCCCGCCTGGTCGGCCGCCTGGCCGCCAAAGGCCTGACGACCCGCGAACCAGACCCCGCATCCCGCATCCCGCCGCACTCTGCGGCTGGCACTGACCGCCACCGGCCGCGACCGGCCCCCGCAACCGGCCGAGATTCGCTGACCGCAACGACGCCCACTTCTTCGCCAGCCTCGACCGGTCCAGGGCCACCAGCTGGAGGAATAGATACGCCGCCTACTCGGTGAAGCCCTACCGCAGCCCACCCCGCCGCCGCCCTCCTGAAAGACGCCACCATGAGCACCGCCATCACGACCGCCCGCTCGGTCATCGAGCGTTCCGTCGCCGAGGTCTTCGCCTTCCTCGCCAACGCGGCCAACTGGCTTGCCTGGGCGATCGTCAACGTCAAGGCGATCGAGCTCACCGACGACCCGGACTGGTGGCTGACGACCACCCCCACGGCCCCGCCAAGCTCCGCATCCGCGGAAGCGCCGAACTCGGAATCCTCGGCCACGACTACGTCGAGGACCAGGCATCCGAGTCCGGGCTGGCGCGCTGCCTCGCCCCCACGCCACACGCGCAACCAGTACCAGGGCGCCCAGTAACCGGGGGAAGCCGACGCAGCCAGGAGTCAGCCGAGCCAGACGATGCCCAGGACGGACAACCGGTGGGCAAGCCGGTTGGCGAAGTAGACGACGGACAGCTGGCCCACGGACGCGGCACGAACGTCCTCGCCCTCCGGGTCGCCGGCGTTCCACTGGGGCCAGCCCCACGGCGAGCGCACCGCGATGTCCAGGACGTCGCGGACCGTCTCGCGGGCCGGGTCGGGGAGCTCGGCGAGGGTCTTCACGGCCTGCGGGGACAAGCGCACCGCCCACGGCTGTTCGCCGGTCACAGGCGGCCGCCGAGGACATCATCGAGGTCCACGAAGTCGGCGTCGTCCTGGCCGGAGTCCATGAAGGCATCGACGTCCGCAGCCGCAGCCGCGCGGAGCTGCCAGGTGCGCACCACCTCGTGCAAGGGGGTGAGGCTGAAGGCGTGGCGGGCGTCCTCCAGCGCCTTTGTCCAGTCCCGCTCGAAGGCCGGCACCCACTGCTCGGCACGGCGGTCCGCCCGGAGCCGGGCGAGGAGTTCGGCCGCGGCGCTGGGCGCGGGTGCGTACGGGGTGGTGGGTGTGTGGTCGGGCTGGGCGCTCATCGGCTCCTCCTCGGCGGGGTGCTACGGCCACGGTAGAACGGTCTGGCACAGGACATGACGGTTCCGGCAGAGCAGTCTTCGGGAGTGTCCTGCGGCCGCGCCGGCGCAGCACCGCCCTCGGTAGAGTGCCCCGGGCAGGTCTGGCAGCTGGGCGGGCGTCAACCATCACCCTCTGGGCTGCGGCCTCGTAGGACAGGGGTACAGCACGGAGTGCGCCGGTGAACCGTCTGGAGCCTGCAATGACGCTCCTGGAAAGTGATCGCGTACGCCCCGGCGGTGGTGAGCACCGCTGGTGGGCTGCGCGCCCTGTGAGGCGCAAGCTGCCCGCTCGGCCGACGGTGACGGCCGTGCCCGCATGCGGTTGTCCCAAGGCCTGTGCGGTGCGGTACGAGGCCGGGCAGACGGGTGCTGACCGTCGGGGCGGCGGTCGGGCACGTCACCGCGGCGGCGGGACGGCAGCGTGAGGAGCATGGCATGGCCCGTGATAGCCGGCAGCCGGTCCGAGCCCGGGGGGCCGGACGAGGAGACCGCGCGGCTGGTGATGGCTGAGAACTCCAATGCATGCGGCAGGACTGCGCTGGCTGCGCCGCCGGTGTCCAATGATGCTGCCTACCCGGCAAGCGGAGATCGCGGCAACTCCAACACCCCGCACATGGCAACCCCGCAAATCACCACCCCGGCCCAAGAATGGAACAAAGCGACCCGGACAGCGCAAACTTCCACCCGGACCAAGGCTGCCCATGCATGCACACCAGCCCTCCCTTGGCCGTGCACGCAGGACGGGCGGCCTGCTGAGACCAAAGCTGACCCGGACTCTGCCGGAGGCGGGGACACGCCGTGCAACCCTGCTCAACCTGAGACAGCGCAACGCCCCATTGAAGACATGGCCTGCGAGGTCGTTTTCGTCTGTTGTTCCATCCCAGGACGGGGCGTTTGGCGGGCTTCTTCGGGTCGCGCCAGGAGGTGGTGGCTTCGTCTGTGGGGCGGCGGGCCATGAGGCCGGTCATGGCGATGTGGATGACGGCTTCGGAGCGGGCGGGCAGGGTTTCGCAGTCGCGGGCCGGGCGGCGGCGGAGCATGTGCCATCC
>NZ_JOFX01000125.1 GCF_000719345.1 Streptomyces sp. NRRL F-2664 | reverse complement strand
TGTCTTCTTCCGCTTCTATCCGCCGTGTGTGTTGCCGGGGGGGTGTGGCTGGTCTTCTGGTGCTGGCTGCGGTCGGTGGCTCGGGAGGGGATGGCTCTGGTGGGGCGTTTGCGGTGGGTCGTGGGGGGTCTGCTGGGGGTGTCCCTGGTGGTGTGGCGGGGGTGGTGTCGGGGGTTTTTGCTCCTGGGGAGGGTGTGGGGGGGCCGGTGGATGTGCGTACGGGGCGGTATGCGCTGGAGGTGCCTTTGCTGGATGTGGCGGGGCGGGGTGGGGCGGGTTTGGGGCTGGTGTTGTCGTATGACCAGGAGTTGTCGGGTTTGGGGGTGGACCGTTACGGCTTTGGTGCGGGTATGGGGCTGGGTCTGCCGTTCGTGGATGCCGCGGGGGGCCGTGCGCTGGTGTGTGGGGGTGTTTTCGGGATAGATGCCGGCGGTGGGTCGGTGTCGGGGCTGAAGCGTTTTCCGGGTGAGGGGGTGCGGTTCGAGCACGTGCCGGGCAGTGTTTTGGCGGGGCGGGAGGGTGTGGGGGAGCGTGGTTTCGAGTGGAGGCTGGCGGACCGCAGGGACGGGTCGGTGCAGTATTTCGATGCGGACGGCAATCCGGTGGCGTTCGCGGACCGGCACGGCAACCGTGTTGATTTCTCTTTTGTGCCGGCTGGCAGCGGGGTGTGGCGGCTGGCTGCGGTGACGGACTCCTACGGCTTGGTGACGGAGGTGGCTTATTCCAGCGGGGGCAGCGGTCAGGACCAGGTTGTGTTCAGGGGTCCTGCCCGTTCGGGCGACGGCCGCCGCTTGAGTGCGGTGCTGGACCTGGTGGACGGGCAGGTTCGCAGAGTGACCGGCGGTGACGGGGGTGTGACGGTGCTGGAGTACGCGCGGCCGCTGTCGGGGCACGGCCCGGTTGTCTCCCGTGTCACGGCGCCGTTCGGTGGTGTGACTGAGATCGGGTATGAGGAGCTTCCCGGTTCGCCTGTGCCTGCGCTGGTCGCTTCGAGGCTGCGCTTGCTCGACAGCGGGGGTGTGCTGGCCGCTCCCGAGCAGCGGCTGGATGTGGCGGTGGAGGAGGGGCGCAGTTTTACCGGGAGTGGTGGGGATTTCGCGGGCGAGGACGATGTCTTCGACCAGCGGACTGGCTACACCTATAGCACTGAGGTGGCGTTGCTGGGGGTGGACGGTGAGCCCGAACGGCGGGTCGTCTCCCACTACAACAGCCTCCATCTGCTCACTTCCCAGGAGGTGTTTACCGCTGCTCTGGGGGATCGCGTGGCGGGTGCCCTGGAGCGGGGCTACAGCTGGCAGGGCGGCGGGGGTTCCTCTGCGGTGCCTGGTGCGGGCCAGGAGCTGCCCGCGGACTGGGCGCTGCCCGTGCGTGAGAGGCGTACGGTGGGCAATTCGGCGGGGCAGTTGCGTGAGGCGGTCGCCACTGCCGCCTATGACTCCTTCGGCCGGGTTGTGAGGAGGAGTGATGAGACGGGCACCGTTACCGAGACGGGTTACGACACCCATGGGGCGGCTGTCGGCCTGGTTCTGTCTGAGAGGGTGACTGACCGGGAGGGGCGGGTTCTGCGGGAGAGTGTGAACACGCCTTCGGGTGACCGGCGCACCGTTGCGGGCACTGTTGAAAAGGCTGCGGGCAGTGACGGGCGGCTTGCTGCGCGTGAGGAGGTTTGGTTCAGTTACGACGCGCACGGGGAGCTGGCCTCGCGGACGGTGAGATGGGCTGAGGGGGCGGGGCAGGAGGGCCGCGGGAGGGGTCCGGACGAGCTCAGGACTACGGTGGGCCGTGCGGTCAGGGAGGGCCGCTTGACTGAGACGGTTACGACAGCGCCGGGCACGGCGGCGGAGACGGCTGCCTCCCGCACTGTGGATTTGGCTACCGGGGCGGTGCTGGAGGAAACGGATCCCTCCGGGCGGGTCGTCGTCCGCTTTGCCTATGACGAGTACGGCCGTCCGGCCGGGCATACGCTGCTGCCGGACTCGGGGGCTTCGCAGACCACGAAGGTCTCCTACCCCTCCCCCACGGCAACCGTGGTCTGCGGTCCCGACGGGCGCTGTGTCACCAGGACCGTCGACGCCTTCGGGCGCATGGTGCGCACTGCGGACAACTACCGGGACGGCCGGTACGCCGAGGGTGCGCAGGGGGTGCGGGTGCTGGCGGAGGCCGACTACAGCCAGTGGGCGCACTACAGGGTGGCTACCACCGACCGGGCTGGGCGCAAGACCGTCTTCCAGAGTGATCCGTGGGGGCATACCGGCAGTGTGGCCCGGCCGGACGGCACCGTGGTCAAGACCGCTGCCGATGTCGTCGCCGAGGCTGTCGTCCAGGGCGTCCTGGGCAAGGACCAGCAGGGTGGCGGGATCGGCGAGGCCCGGGCGCTTACGGTGCAGGACCACGACAGCCAGGCGCGGACTATGTCGGGGCGGGTGGTGTTCGCCGATGGCAGCCCTGCTGCGGCCGCTACCGCGCAGAGCGATGCCCTCGGGCGCCTTCTTGCCTCTACCAGCGGTGAAGTCACCGCCGTCCCCTTCTACGGGGCGGGCGGCGTCTCCCGCGGCATGGTGCTCAATCCTGCGGCCCCGGAGGCCTACCCGGGGCCGGAGCTGACTGCCTCCCTCACCCGCGACCTGGCCGGCCGGCAGACCGCCAAGACCCTCACCCAGGGCGAGGGCGACACGCATACCGCAGTGGAGAACTCCTACGATGCGGCAGGCCGCCTCGCCGTCCAGACCGACCAGCTCGGCAACACCACGGCCTACACCTACACCGCCGACGGGCAGGTCGCCGAAGCCGTGGTGGAGACCGGAGACGGCAAGCCTGTGACCCGGACCGCCTACACCTATGCCTCCGAAACGGGCATGCTCACCTCGGTGTCGGTCACGGACGCCGCAGGGGCGGCCACGGTCAGGCACCTGCGGTATGACCGCCTCAACCGGATCACCGGCATCTGGGAGGGCGGAGACGAGGCTGCGGAGGAGGCAACGCTGATCTCCTACGGCTACGACGGCGAGGGCCGGCTGGCCTCGGTGGCCTACCCGGACGGCAGGACCGTCTCCCGCGCCTTCGACGCGGCAGGCCAGATCACCAGCACAACTGACGCCGCGGGGGCGGTGACCGCCTACGCCTACAATGCTGACGGCAGTCTGGAGAGCGCGGAGCACAGGGCCCCGGACGGGCAGACGTCCTCAGCCGCCTACACCTACGACAGCCACGGGCGCGTCTGCCGAACCGCATACGGCAACGGCACGGTGATGGCCGTGGAGTACTTCGACAGCGGCCAGCGCAGAAAAGAGATCCTCACCGGGAAAGACGGTGCGGTGCTGTCTGAGACGGCATACACCTACAACTCCCGCGGCGACCTCGCCACCCGTACCGACACCCGCCCCGCACCCGGCGCCGGAGGCGACAGCAGCAGCGGGCGGGGATCCGGGACGCCGGTGACAACCCACACCGTGCACTCCTACGACGCCTACGGCCGCCTCACCGCCACCACCGTCCACAGCGGCACCGACAGCAAAGCGCCGGCACTGCGGACCACCGCCTACACGGCCAATGCCGCCGGCGACGTCACCACCGTCACCGTCACGGACGCGGACGGCACCAAGACCGCCACCGAACACCACACAGACCCCTCAGGCCGCCTCACCGCCATCACCACCAGCGGCACCCGGGCAGAACAGGCCTGGGACGCA
This sequence comes from Streptomyces sp. NRRL F-2664, assembly GCF_000719345.1. GTDB lineage: Bacteria > Actinomycetota > Actinomycetes > Streptomycetales > Streptomycetaceae > Streptomyces. The sequence continues at coordinate 488 of NZ_JOFX01000125.1, read as the reverse complement.
GCCGGCAACCTCACCCAGGGCGCCGACGGCACAACCTGGACCTACACCCCCGCCAACAAGCCCCTCACCGCCACCGCCAAGGACGGCACCCGCACCGAGTACGCCTACTGGGCCGACGGCAGCCGCAAAAACTCCACCACCACCAGCCCCGACGGCACCACGAGCACCGTGCTGTTCCACTACACCCCCGACGGCGCCATCGCCAACGACACCCACACCAGCACAGACGGCAGCAGGCCGCCGCGCACCGGCACCTACCTCACCACACCCTCCGGCGGCCGCGAAGCACGCACCCTCACCGCCGCCCCCGACGCCGCCCGCTACCTCCACACCGACCGCCGCGGCAACACCGTCCTCGAGACCGGACCGTCAGCCCAAACCCTCACCAGCCGCGCCTACACCGACTACGGCCGGGAAACCCGCCCCGACGGCACACCCGCCCCCGCCGCACACCGCGCCGCCGACCCCGCCGCCAACCCCTTCCGCTT
>NZ_JOFX01000124.1 GCF_000719345.1 Streptomyces sp. NRRL F-2664 | reverse complement strand
CGTCGAGAGAACCATCGCCCGCATCAAGACCTGGCGCATCCTCCGCAAAGCCCGCCTCAGCCCCAGCAGATGTTGCACAAGCCCTCAACACGAGGCCCCGCAAAACCCTCGGTAGGAGAACACCAGCAGAAGCCCTCAACGAACACCTACTATCGCTCCAGGAAGCCGGCGTTGCGACGACCGGTTGAATCCAAGCAGTACACCAGCCGTGAACTCGCCGCTCTGGCAGCAAAGTTCAGCATCAGGCTGTCGGTCGGACGCACCGGGCAGTGCTGGGACAACGCCCTCGCCGAATCGTTCTTCTCCACCCTGAAAACGAGCTGGGTGACAACCGCCCCCGGCCCACCCGGGCCACTGCCCGCACCGCGATATTCGAGTGGATCGAGAGCTGGTACAACGTGCACCTGCCCGCAGCAGCCCCGGCTACCGCAGCCCCGCCGAATACAAGACCGCCATCGCGGCCTGACCAACACACCAAAAGTGTCTGGGCAAAGCGGAACAAGCTCACGCACCGCTGGCATGGGCCGCGCCCGTGCCCGCCCACGGTCTGGCGCCGACAGGCCGCACATCTCCTCTGCTGAGCGTCTGCCGCCCCAAGCACCACGCGCACAGGCCCGGACCCGGACGCAGTCGGCGCAGCTTCGTGCAGCCGGGACAGCGCCCGTGCACGGCGTCATGAGCGGACGTGAACATGGATCTTCAACCTGCCAAGCAGGAGGAGGATGACCGACAGCCGCGAGGGTCACAAGGGAGGAAGTGACCGTCTCCCGGCAGCCCTCAGCGGGGCAGGCGACGACTGCCCGTCCCGCAGCCTCGCTTGTACGGACGCCGTGGCCGGCGGCGCTGCGGGACTCAACACGAGGAGGTCCCCAGGAGCGCAGTCCCGAGCCGCGCAGATCGCACCCGGCACTCACACGGCCCTGATCAGCAACAACGCGCTCCGCGCAGTACCGACCGGCAACCAACCGACCCACCCAGACACCAAAAACGACAGCCCCAAGACGGCATCCATGTCACCAGCCAAACCCGCACGGCAACCAACCAACCTGCAAAAACCCATATCCCCCGCACTGACATCACGACGCCAGAACCCGCAGATCGCCACTCCCACACGTACGGCACCCGGATTTTCGATCTTGGGCTGGCGCAGGCGGTGGAACGCTCGATCCTCGCCGGTTTCGAGATCGACGTGCTGGAGATCCGCGACCCCGACCCGATCCTGGGCCTGTCGGAAGACGCGCTGCGCGGCCGGCGCACGGCCCTGCTCCAGGCCGCACTGCTGGAGCACGCGGCGCAGCAGAATCTGCACACCACCATGCTCTTCCACCAGCGGGTCGATGAGGCGGCCGCGCTCGCCGAACAGATACCGCGCACAGCTTCACGATAGACGCTTTACCCTTCCTCTTCTGCGTCGACCAGAGGAGGGGAAAGACACCCAATCAGATGTTTACGCAGCCCGATCGGATGTTCGCGCAGCTTAATTCACCCGCTAGGCTAAGCCGCCTGACCGTTGGGGATATCTGCATGCTTGGCAGCTCTGACGCGCCGAACCACTAGACCATAAAAGCGAAACGGGAAATAAGTACACAAGATGCGAGCCAGGATTGCAAAGATTTCGATCAGTCTTGCATTTGGCGGATCGATGCTGATCCCCCATGCCGCTGCTGCGGCAAGCTCGGATGGGGCCCCGGCTGCCGCTTCTCCTGCCGTGTCATGGGGAGATAATGCGGATGGCTGGGTCGGCAAGATTGTCAACGAAAGCTCAACCCATATAACGCCAATCGATGTCTTCAACATTCCCGGCATGGGGACAGGCTGGGTGGTTTCACCCGGCAATACCCAGTCGTGGAAGGGTGCGAAATCAATTTTTGGCGGACCTGCCAACGTTAAAGCAACCTACAGCATATCCGGAGGCGGATCCGTAGTATTCGACGCCTGGTCTGACTTCACCGGCGGGGCCTACGTCTCATGCCAGGTCGTCGGTAACGACTCGTATACGTGCGAGCCCAATAAGGGGTTCCCGGGAGCCATAACCCCTGACAGCCAGGTCAGGTGGGTATTTAAAAACAAGTAGCTGAACCGGCTGCTCGAGAAACCGTCACACAGAGCTAAACCCCATTCGCAGGGTTTGGTCAATCTGATGGGACGGCGAAGAGGACGGCTCGCCGTCGGGCGAGGCTCTCCAGGACGGGTGTTCCTTGGGGGTCTGGCTCAGGTTTGTGATCGGTGACACTAAGTGATCGATCTTGGTGCCCGCAGGGACCGGAGATCGTCTGAAAGTCGTCGGCTGAGCAGGAGGTGAGGCCGACAGCCGGCGGCTATGACGCAATCCTGTTCTCTGATCGGGGAGTTGTTGTTTCCGTTGCTGTCGGCGGTGGAGGTGATCCGTGTGGTGGCGGGCACTCCTGTGGTGCGGGAGCTCCCTGCCGCCGGCGTCGACATTCAACCGGTTGGTGCACGCGGTGGCCGACGGGCAGGGCCTTGTGGGATCGGCGGCGCAGCGGCGGTGGCATGCGTCGCAGCCGGCAGTTCCAGCCGCGCCGCTCACCGGGCGGTCGGCAGCCAGGGCGGCCGCGGGAGCGTCGGCGCTCGCCGGCTACATACTCAACCGCGTTGCCACCACCCGACGGTAGGGAGGCCCCGGCTCGGAGGACCGGCTCCTCGCGGACGGTCCAGCCGGTGTATTGACAACTCGGGTCGAGCGTCTCGTCGAGCAGCTCGCCGTGTCGTCGTTGATCCCCAAGAACAGCGTGCGACCGCTGTAGGAGGAGTCGTTGATGCCGCTCACGACGTGGTGATCACCTCTAGCCTGACCCACCCCGCCCCTGGTGCAGCTGTCCGGCCCCGCACCCGTGTCCGCGGGCAGGTGGTGCGGGTGACGACCGGCGAGCCCCCGCCGCTCAGCTGACCTCGGACAGGATCGGGCCCGTAGCTTCCCGCTGGTGCAATTGATCCCCGTGCCCCCCGCCTCCGCGGTTCAGGCCCAGAACGCGTCGGTGATGGTGATCTGCGGGTCGGCGTGGCGGCGGATGAAGGTGAAGATGAGCCAGCCGCGGCCGCCGGCGAGGTCGGCGATGTGGGGGCCTCCTGGACTGGTCGAAGCCAGCGGGCGGACGGTGATCCAGTGCGGCAGGGACGCATCCGCGTCGATCCCCCGGTAGTAGGGATCCGAGACCGTGATCAACTCGGCGCGGGCTGCCAGCACCAGCTTCTTCCCGTCCTCCGGCATGGTCTCGAACTCCTGGAGCGCTTCGGCCGTCCAATCCATCTTCCAGGGCGGGTGGGGGAACTCATCGGTCACCGGCCAGGCTCCGCAGCTGCCGCCTGGTGGCGCAGCCGGCTGTACTCGGCCAGGAGGGCAGCGGATTCCTCAGGGTCCTCGGATTCCACAGCGCGGGCCTGGAGGTCGCGCAGGTGTGCCTCCAGGCTGGGGTCGCGGGCGATGGCGTACTGCGTCCACCACAAACGCATGAAGGCCGGTACCGGAGTGAGGTTGAAGGCGTCGGCGATCGCCCGACGCCAGTGGGCCTCGAAGTCCGGGAGCAGGTGAGGGGCGTGCTCCTGGATGGCCAGGCGGAGGGCCTGGGGGGTGCGCTCGGGCATCGGCGGAACACGGCGGGGCCGATCACCGCCGGGGCCGTCGAAGTGAAGGGGCTGCGCTGTCATGAACGGAAGGCTCCTGATGTGCCTGTGGTCTGGTCAGGCCGCGGTCGGGTCGGCGGGTGACGGACGCTGTGCCATGTACTGCTCGAACCATTCGGCGGGGACCAGGTAGGCGACGGTCTTGCCCTTCCGGGTGATCGCGGCCGGCTCACCTGCAATCCGTGTGCGGTCGAGGATCTCGCCCATCTGCTTACGGAGGTCGATCGTCGTATAAGTCTTCGGCTCCATACGCCACACCCTACCCGAACTATCATAGTTGCAATAGTTCGGGAGGCGGGCCGCAGTCACCGGCTTCCCTTCCCGCCCCGGGCGCCTCCCGTTCAGTGAGCAGGGCGGTGGAGCGGCCGTGGTCCCGGGCGGGCAGGCGCGACGTGCAGTACATGAGCCGCACCCGGGCCCCACTAGGCAGTGTCCGGCGGATCAGGGGTCGAGCGCGCCTTCTCTATCCGGTGCCGCCGACCTGTGGGGAGCCGACAAGGTTCCTCCGGTGGGAACCCGTGCCTGTCCCCGCCGGACGAGCCCGTCGCCGGGTGACCTGCCGCCGTCAGCCGATCCGCCGAGCTAGCACCTGCCCCGGCCATGCCTCGGACAGGAAACGTTCGGTG
>NZ_JOFX01000123.1 GCF_000719345.1 Streptomyces sp. NRRL F-2664 | reverse complement strand
GTCCCGCTTCCCTTCCTGGAACCCCGACCGGCCACGACCGCTACAGCCAACCCGTCGTCCCGCAGAAACACTGCAGGTCATCGTGGCCGTCACACCTCCCCAGACCCCTAAAACAACGGCATTGTCTTTAACGTGCGGCGTCGAACGGTGTGTCGCACTTGATCACTCGGTCCGGTAACTGCCCTGCATGGAAGCGGCCTGCGTCTGAACATGTGCTCCGACCAAGGAACACACGCTGTCGTACTCGCGTGATCCGTTCTGCTGCTTCACCACCAGCCAGGACCTCGCGGCGTTCTTCGACTGCCACCCCCAGGCGTTCACGCACTTCGCAGGGGTGCCGTTGCGCCTCGTCTATGACCGCGCCAAGACTGTCGTCCACCGGCACGCCGCCCCGGGCTAGGCGGTCCCGCGGCCTCCTGAAGCGGTCGCATTCGCAGGCCGCTACGACTACGACATCGACGTGCTGGCGGCCTGGCGGCCTGGCGGCCTGCCGGCCGCAGGGCAAGGGCAGGGTCGAGCGCCAGGTGAGCATCGTTCCTGGCCGACCGGTCCTTCTCTTCGGTCGAGGAGATGAATGCCGCTTTCACGGCCTGGTGTCGTTGCGGCGGGCGAAGGTCCACGGCACCCCACGGGGAGGTCATCGGGCACCGGGCCGCGCGCGATCACACAGCCCTCCGACCGCTGCCGCAGACCGTATGCGATTGCCCAGCGGCACCTGCCGCACGTCGGCAAGGACTGCCTGGCCGCCTTCGACGCGAACCTCTACCGGTGCCTGCCCGCCAGGCGTCCTCGCCAGCTGGTCGAGGTCCGTGCAACGAAATCCCAGGTCAGTCTGCACTCCACCGTCCCCGGATCCGGCGGGACGACGCTGCTGGCGATTCATTCGCGGGCGGTCGCCGCGGAGCCCGCGTCGTCGACGACGCGGGCAGGTGCAGGCGGCGGTCGACCAGGGTGCGGCCCCGGCCGCCGGCGCCCGCTCTGGGAATCTCCGTCCGGCGGTTCCGGAGGACGAGGGCAACACCCTGTCGCGGCGGGTGGCCAACGATGAGCCCGAGCTGCTGAAACTGCTCGTTGACGTCCTAGAGCTAGCCGGTGGCGGCCATGTGACGTGGGCCCTGGATTTGACCGGCGGTGAGCCCGGCCTTCTGATCGCCATGCTGGGCTGGGAAGCTCGGGCGGTTCAGGGACTGCCGGTGGGGTAGCGCCATCTTCAGGAGTGTGCCCGCTTCCGCAGCCCTCGACGGCCGCGCCCGCGGCCGCGACCGCTCCCGCCACCAGGACAGTTCGCCGCGTGGGAGGCTTTCGGTGATCATGAATGCTCCTCGCTGCTGGAGCCGGGGGCTGGAGTATGGTGGCCCACATCCGTCCGGATCGTGGAGGTGGCGCGGCGTCAGGTGTTATGCGGACAGGCCCGGTGAGTAGCGCCGGTCACGAAGAAGCTGACGGAAGAGACACTCCACCTACCCCCGCAGCCAGTGCGATAATTCAGGAGCGGTCGTCACATGCCTGACGATTTCCACGATGTCACCGTAGTCCCTCAGTGTGTGGACTTGAGTCCCGATGAAGTACTCCGCAGCCTCTCTTTCCATGAAATCGGACACGCGGCAGTCGGAATACTTGCGGGAATGCATTGTGATTACAGTGAACTGTTTGAGGCGGAGATCGACGGAGACCGCTGCTGGACAGGCCGAACAGTATGGGGGAGTTTCAAGACCTCACATTTCGGCTTCGCTGCGATGTGCGCCGCTGGCCCAGTAGCCGGCAGCAGGCAGCTCGCGGAAGCCGATCTACTCTCCGAACAGGCTGCAGCCTGGGCAGATTCAGTCCACGACAGGGAGACCGCCGTAGTGAATCTCGCCCGCGCGGGCTTCCGCATCACTCTTGAAGAGTCCGGCTCTCACGGCGAAATGACATGGCGCCAGGTAGTCACGTTCACCGAAGCGCTTGCCGAAAAGTATTGGCCTCATATTACAGCGGGAGCTGAATCCCTGCTGTGTTCGCCTGACTTTAAGATCTCAGGCAACAGTATCGCCCAGGCGATCGGCATCACCAACCCTCCTCGGGCGGACTGAGCCCCTCTAATCCGCAAGCCAGTCAACCAGTGCACCTCCGGCGCACCGGGGGGTGTGGTCATCGGCTTCGGGAACACCCTTCTTTGAAGCCCGGATACGGCGGCCGCGCGCCAGGTAGAGCTGCACGTCCGCCTGCCACTGCGCCAGCGGCGGATCCGGCCTGGTCCCGTACTCCGGCGGGAGAGCCGAGGTGTAGGCCGCGCCGGTTTCCACGTCCTCGATGCGCACAGTAGCTGCTCCAAACCTGTCGAGCCCCCGGGTCCACCGTGCCCGCTGCGGCTACCGCTCGGCGGGTGTTGGGCCCGAGCCCGGCGGCACCGCCGGGCCCCTGTTCGCCCAGGCACCCCTCAGGCAGAGATTCAACTGATCAGCCATTCCTGCTGCCGATCGCCCGGGTGAGAGTGGAGCGGTCGACGTGGAACCAGCAGGCCAGAACGTCACGCGTGACACCGTGCCGCAGGTGGACCAGAGTTGCCAGGAGCCGGTCGACGAACACCACCTTGCACTTCGCCCCCGCACCGGCCGCCCGCCGACGTGGCAGGTCAAGAAGCTCGGCCTCTCTCCGGGCGTGCCAAACAGACCCCAACTTTGCTACCAGGTCAGCGATCACGGATGCCGCGAGCCCCGTGGTGCGACGCTCCGACACGATCAGCTTGCGTGCTGCGATCCCCACTACGAGCAGCCCAACGACCCCGCCCGAACCGCCGTCACGCTACTGGGGTCTTTCAGGATGGGGTCAGTGGCGCGAGGGGCAGGCCGGTGGCGGTGAGGCAGCCGTCGATCAGGTAGGGCCGGAGCTGGCTCCTGCGTAACTCTCTGCGGAGCGTGCGGGCGAGGTCCTCGGGAGTTCCGAAGGCGGTGTTGCCTCTGCGCACCAGTGGCCAGACGGCTTCGACGGGATTGAGGTCGGGTGCAGACGGCGGGAGGCGGACGGTGGTGCGCCAGTCGTGCCTGGCCCCGTACCGTGTCAGTCCGGCGGCGAGACGGGTGTTGAGATTGTCCCAGACCGCCGCTATCGGGCCGCCGAGCTGGATGCGCGCGCGGACCAGCAGGTCGCGGCAGTCCTGCCGGGAGTTCGTCGGCCCCGCCGAGCGCAGGGCCTCCATGCCGCCCTCGCGCTCAGGGGAAGCTGCTGCTTAGCCGCTAGCAAGCCCCGCAGGCAGGACACCATCCGCCGTCCCGGCTCCACCCGACCGAGAACATAAAAATCAGGAGCGTTTTCTGGAAGCCGCGCCAGCGGCTTTCTGGTGGCGGATTCCGCCCGACTTTTATTTGCGGAAGTCTGGGGCCGGGTAAAGGGTGAATTTGGAGTACTTATCGTATCTGGTTTCTTTTTTATCCGTGTAAGTTATCAGGTTGCCAGTGTTGCTTGTGATGGCAGTCAGTACGCCTCGCGAGGTGTCCGCCAGGAAGCCCCGCGCCCTATCCGCATCGTCTGTCGGTATGCCATACTCGTCAAATCTGAAGGTTATGGGGGCGACGTGTCGGCCAGGGTGGCGCATGTAGACTAAATAGTCTTTCCTCCTGCTCTCGCGGAATTTCGCACGCGCGAAGATCATAATCTCCTGAATGCTGCTTCCCGTTGCGAGCTCCATTCTCGCCCCCAAGATTTCTGTACTGTGGGAACTTTGCACCGCCCTCCCGGCAGGCAAGAAAATTCTGCCGCCCTGAATGCTGGCGAGGAATGCGCAGGTGCTGGTTTTGCAGGGCCCCTTGAAGGCGGGGTTTATTTTGGAATTTTCCAGCGCCTGCCCCCGGATTATGCCATAGGTTTCATCTATTGAATTTACAGAAATTTCGGTCGGAAAGAGGAAGCTTTTCATGTGTGCAACTGCTTCCTTGCGGGATCTCACTCGCTGCTCTTGGAGCCTACTTCCGTTGAGAATGAGCAACTGCTCAAAGGAGAGCAGCTGCCCCATGGTGAGACTGGGTATGGTGTTCCCTCCGAGGTCTTCTTCTGCTGATGGAATGGCGGTGTTGTGTTTCTCTGTTCCGGGATGGCGTCGCTGGTCATCGAGAGGGTCATGGTGTCGTATGCGGATTTGGATGTTTCCGGTGGGGTCGGTGTATTCGATGGGGTTGGCTGCGTAGGCTTGGTATTTGTTGAGGGGTGTGGGGTGGGGGTCGCGGGTGGTGAAGCGGCCGGT
>NZ_JOFX01000122.1 GCF_000719345.1 Streptomyces sp. NRRL F-2664 | reverse complement strand
AGCCGCCGAGCTCTGGAGCAGACCGAGGGCCCTGCGGGCCGCTGGGGTCACGAACGGCTGATCGGATGCAGGGCCATCGAGCCCTTCCATCAGGGAGACGCGTGCCCCCGCACGGCTGCGACCAGCAGCACGCCCCCCGACCGACAGGACGAACACGGCAAAATGACCGTCACCTGCGGAACCGACTGGGCCAGCGACCATCACGACGCCGCCCTGGCCGACTCCGCGAGCATTGTGGTTCCGGCGTCTCCTGCTGCTGCGGTGCCTCCGGGAACCTACGCCTACGTCACCCACGATGCCGAGCTTCCGGTTTCCGGGCAAGCCGGGGCTCTGTGGGCGATCGACGTAGCCACGGGCGCAGCTACACAGACGCTGCCGCCGAGCACCTCCTTTTCGCGGGGTGTTGCTGTTTCACCTGACGGCACCCGCGTCTATCAGCTGACGACGCTCGCGGTAAGGGTGGTCGATACGGCCACCGACACGGTCATCGCGAACATCAGCCTTGGCGGATTCGGATCGCCGCTGAGGGGTTTGGCGGTGTCTCCGGACGACTCGCGTCTCTACGTCGGCACTCGGGGGGGGCAGATGAGCGTGGCCGCCTGCTGGTTGTCGACACCACCTCGAACCAACTGCTGTCCAATCATGACTTGGGCCCATCCAGGCTCCCGGAGGGCGTAGCGGTGTCCCCTGACGGAAACTACGTCTACACCGCCAACTTCCTCATCAGCACGGTGTCAGTGTTCAGCACGGTCACCGACACGGTCGTGCAGGAGGTGGCAGTGGGCGATGACCCGTCGTCCGTGGCCGTCACGTCGGATGGCGCGGCGTATGTCGCGAACTCCGGCGTGTCGAATAGTGTGACAGTTCTGGACACCAGCAGCTTCCCTGTCACGGTGAGGACTACAGTGCCGGTGGGCGCCCAGCCGAAGGACGTGGCGGTGACGCCGGACGGCTCGCGTGCCTACGTTGCCAACTTTGCTTCGGACAGTGTGTCGGTGATCGGCACGGCCACCAATACCGTCGTCGGCGACCCGATTCCCGTCGACGACGGCCCCGCCGGTGTGGCGATGGCACAGGTGCCGAAGCGTGTTTCGTCGACGACGGTGGTGTCTGCTCCGAACCCTTCCACCGTGGGGCAGGCGGTGACATTCACCGCGTCGGTGGCGGGTGACTCCGGTACCCCGGCCGGGACGGTGACGTTCAAGGAGCCGAGTACAGCGGCAGCACCGTCTACCAGCCCTCCAGCGCCACCACCGTACAGACGGTCAACCCGGCCCCGCTGTCCGTGCCCTGGGCCGCCACCCTGCCCGCAGCCACGGCCGGCACCCCCTACAGCGCACCCACCGCCACCGGCCCGGTGACCGGCGGCACCCCCCTACACCTTCAGCGCCGCCAGCCTGCCCGTCGGCCTGACCATCAGCCCCACCACCGGGGCCGTCTCGGCACCCCCGCCACCGCAGGCAGCAGCACCGTCACGGTAACCGTCACCGACAGCGGCAGCCCCGCACTGACCGCCAGCCGCCAGTTCACCCTCACCGTCCACCCCGCCCCCGCATCCACCTGCACCACTCCCATCGCAACCCTGCAGCAGCGCGGCTACAACATCATCCAGGGCACCGGCACCCCAACCAGATCTCCGGCACCAACGGTATGGACGCGATCTTCGGCCACGGCGGCAACGACCAGCTCTTCGGCCTCGGCGGCACCGACCTCCTGTGCGGAGGCGACGGCAACGACCAGATCCACGGCGGCGACGGCGACGACCGCGCCGGAGGCGGGCCGGGCAGCGACCAGCTCTACGGCAACACCGGCAACGACACCCTCCACAGCGGCACCGGAAAGGACCAGTCCCTCGGCGAAGCCGGCAACGACACCCTCAACGGCAACACCGGCCTGAACACCAACAACGGCGGCACCTGCACCAACACCTGCACCAACCCCACCACCGGACCCGGCTGCAACAACTAACCCCAACACCAGCACAACCACCCCGTTCTGACAAAGGGCCGGGCACCCCCACACCCACGGCAGCACCCGGTCCCCGCAACAACCAGCCCCCACGCGGCTGCCCCTCCCCCAGATCACCAGGCACCTCAGACAGGCATTTTGGCCCGTGGGTCTGCGACTGGAGGAGCGATTGCCGACGGCGCGCTCCTCAGCCATCGTCTCTCGCGATCGGTCAAACAGCGCGTCAGCGCCGTGACCGACTCACTGCGGCCTCGCCGGGAAGCCCAGCGATGGCCGTGACCGACGCCGCCTGGCCGGAGTGCCTCCGGCCGGGGTGGGCAAGCCGGGGTGCGGAGCGGCTTGCCCAGGCTCCCCTTCGGCTTGCCCTAGGGGGTGTTGCCGGGGCGGGCAGCCCGGATGGCCGGCCCACCGCCTGCTGGGCGGCAGCGGCAAAAGCCATGGTGGAGGCATGTCCGCCAAGCTGATGGTCTACCCGCCCGACGAATAGGGGTGGCGCCGACTCCGCTACGACGGCGTCGCCATCGGAGTCGCGCACCGCCCTGCAGACAGCAGGGTCTTCCTGGCTGCAGCGGCATTCATCCAACCGAGCGGCCAAGCCTCCCCCACACCACCACCACGCCCCCCCAGAATGCAAGAGTCACACCCAGCAGAAGAAGGAAACCGGATGCGCTACACACGCCCCGCACTTACAGCCATCACAGCCCTACTCGCCCTCACCGGACTCGGCACCACCGCACACGCCGACAGCAACGGCAGAAATGACAACTGCACCATCACCATCGGCACCGTCGGCGACCACAGCAACATCGCCTGCGGCAACATGACCTACGGAGACCACGCCACCACCGGACAAGGCCACACTACCGGCGGACTCGGAGCCTCACTCGGCGATCTACCCAATGAATGCGTGATTTTCACGAACTCTACAAATGAAAACCTCTACCGCGACTCCGTCACGGGCTTCGCTCCAAACTATGGTGCGCCTGCAGTCATCCCGCCCGGCTTGACTACCGCCCCAATCTGCGCGAGGGATGACGAAGAATCGTTCTTCTATGTGTACTACGTGAAGCACGATAACGGGCAGCCAACAGGCGACCAGTACGGATACGCCGGAGGCAACGACGCAGTCCTTTCCCAGGGGTGCTACCTGGGAAATCCCAACGGCAATCCTGTTCACGTAGTTCTCGGGATTACGCCGCCAGATTCTGACACAGAGGCTTGCCCCCCTCTAAACCGGGGCTGAAGCGCACCCGTCTGGGACGCGTAAGGGGACTGTAAAAGGAATGGTGTAACTCCGATCATGGGAGGATTGCACCTGTGAACAGGGTACATAGCCAAACCGTCTGAGGCAGGGGCCGTGTCGACGGGCGTGCATGACCGGTTCCTGAACGGCCTCGTGGCCCGGGCCCGGGCCGAGGGCCTGCAGCTGACGGGTGAGGGCGGACTGCTCCAGCAGCTGACGAAGAGGCTGCTGGAGTCCGCTCTCGAGGGCGGGATGACGGGCCACCTGGGCTATGGTCAGCGCGATCCGGCGGGGAGGAACGGCGGTAACCCAAGGGAACGGTAAGCGTCCAAGAGGGCCGTCACGGACGTCGGCCCGGTTGAGATCTCGGCGGAGGCCCTTGGCGCCGAGGTTTCCTGGCAGCCCGTCTCCGCGATCACCGACTCGGTGATGGAGGGGTGGCAGAGTGGCAGGCCCGCCCGCTCGGCCGCGTCTGTCCGGCGGTCTTCATCGACTGCATCCACGTGAAGATCCCGGTTCTGTCGACGATCTTGTGATCCGGTCGGTTCAGCGGGTCGTTCCGACTGTTCGCGATCATGTATCGCGTGTTCTCGTGATGTGCTCTTGGAGCTGCTTCCGTATCTGCCCGCGCTGGTGATCGAGGAGGTCGAGCGGCAGCCGGACAAGGTGGTGCTGAGAACTCGGGTGCGGGCGGCCGCCGGCCTGCCGGTGCTCGGCGCAGGTGCACGGCCGATCTGCACGCCCGCTGCGTTACGTCGCCACGAGCGGGCTCGCGTCGTGGCCGAGTTGCGCGTCCGCCGTTTCCGCTGCGGGAACACCGCCTGCCCGGCGGTGGCGTTCGTCGGGCCAACAGCAGACTGACCAACCCGCGCAGCCGCTGTACCCCGCTGCTGCGCAGGGTGTCGGCACAGAATTGGGCTGGCGCTGGCGTGTAGGGCAGGAGCCCGCCTGGCTGCTGCGGCTGGTGCCGTCGTGGGCAAGGACATGCTGCTGCGACGGGTCAGGGCCTGCACGATCCGGATGTCCGGGAGGTGGAGGTGCTCGGCGTGGACGACTTCGCCTTCCGCAAGGGTCGCCATTGCGGCACGGTGCTGATCGATATGTCCGCCCGCCGCCCGCTTCACCTCTACGACGGGCGCGAAGGCGGGAACCTGGCCGCCTGGCTCTGCGACCGCCCCGAGGTGAAAGCCGCCTGCCGGGACCGGTCCAGCGGCTACGGGGAGGGCGCACGGAGCGGGGCGCCGCAGGCCGGGCAGGTCGCTGATCGCTATCAGGCCGGCCTCGGTCAGGCGGTCGAGAAAGACGGTGGCCGCTCATCGTTCCCGCCTGGCCGAACCGCCTTCCGTACCTGCCAGCACGCCCGGCGGACCGGAGTCTGGGCCCGAAGCGGTCCAGCCGCCGAGCTGAGACCGTGACCCGACTGTGTGAAAAAGCACGCCGCCGCCCACGGGCTGTGGGCACAGGGGATGTAGAAGGCGGCGATCGGCCGGAAACCCGGGCTGCACCAGGCCACCGGCCGCGAAACTGGCCAACGCCCGCTCCGTCGGCGATGCCGTCGCCGAGACCTTCAGCGGGCGCACCGTCGCCGACCCGTGCACCGGCTGCCTGCACCGGCGCTGGAACGAAGGCGTCAGAAACGCTGCACACCCCCTACCGGGAGATCCGGGAACCCGGCTGCCGGAGGCGGGCTCGCCGTCCAGCGTCACCTGCGGCGCTAGCGAACCGGACGTGGACACGCACCCGCCCCGGTCCCAAGCCTCCACCGGTCCGCGAGGCCACCTCCGGGATCACGACCCGTCCCGGACACCTGCGGGACGAAAACGCCGACCAACTGCACCGGCTGCGTGAGCGCTGGACCGGCTCACCGGCCACGTCAGGAAGTCGCCGCGATGACGACCGGATGCCGCGGTGACCGCCTTGAGGATCATCTGCACGACCAACGCGGTCGAGTCGGTCAACGCCCGCATCCGCCGGGCTGTCAAGGCAAGGGCCACTTCCCCTCCGAGAACGCCGCCCTGAAGTGCGTCTGCCTCGCGGTGATGCCCCTCGACCTGACCGGCGCCGGCCGCAAACCCTGGGCCACCCGCTGGAAGCGGGCCCTGCAGGCCTTCGGCATCGCCTTCGACGGACGCCTCGCCAACAACCACATCTGACAGTAAGCCAACCACGGTTACACCGTTTACTGGACAGACCCGCGGGGGGTGTTCGGAGGAGAGACAGCAGTCCCGGAGCCCTGCTCTCCTGATCGGGCCACCTTTTCCTGTCTCCCCGGAGTGCGTCCGTGCCTTCCCCTTACCCTCCTCTGTCTTCTTCTGCTGTGTGCCGTGTCCGCCGAGGTGGTGTGGCCGGCCTTCTGGCGCTGGCTACTGCCGGAGCTGTGGCCGGGGAGGGGGCGGGTGAGGCGTTCGCCGCTCCGGGTTCCCGCTCTGCTGCCGCCACGGCGGCTGCCGCGACGGCGGCGGTGCCGGTGTCGGGTGTGTTTGCGCCGGGT
>NZ_JOFX01000121.1 GCF_000719345.1 Streptomyces sp. NRRL F-2664 | reverse complement strand
GAGCTCGGCGGCTCCGGGCGTGGTGAGAGGTGACCCCTGTGGGCGGCTGGGACCACAAACCCCAGCGATCTGATCATCGGACTGGATGCGGTGGTCGTGATCGTGGTGCTGGACGGTCCCGGAGGCCGACTCTTGACCAGGGGATCCGGCCCCAGGGGGTGTGTACGGCTTCTCCGGAACCGACCAGCACCACGAGTGATGCGGGGCCCGCAGTCCGACAGCGTCAACTCGGCCTTCGGCCGCACCATCCGCACCCCTCCTCCAGCTCGATCAGCGGATGTTCCGCGATCTCCGGATCGGTATCGAGTCGCTGCACCTCAGTGCAGTCCGTGAACATGCAATGAACTTAACATTCGCGGCATATCGTCATGATTGGTTTCAGGCGCGTGGATGGAGGCTCGTGTGAGGGTGTCGGAGACATCTGTGCTCGTCGTCGGTGGAGGCCCAGTGGGTCTAACGCTGTCGGCCCTGCTGTCCGGGTACGGCGTGGACCACCTGCTGGTCGAGGCCCGCGATTCGACATCGCGCCATCCAAAGGCCCGCGGTATCTCGGCCCGCTCGATGGAGATCTTCCGCCGCCTCGGCCTGGAGCAGGCCGTCCGCCAGGCGGGCTTGCCGGCCGACCAGGTCTTCTTCTACCGCGGCCGCGATCTCCTCGACCCCGACTACACCCGCACCGGCCTCGGCCACCAACCCGCCGAGGACGAGGAGAAGACCCCGTCACCGGGGCTGATCTGCTCCCAGGATGTGCTGGAGCCCGTCCTGCTCCAGCACGCGACCGCCCTGGCCGGCCCACGGATCACGTTCGGGACCCGCCTGGTGTCCTTCACCGACCACGGCCGGGGCGTCCTGGCCGAAGTCGAAGACTCAGCGACCGGTGCACGGCGCGGTGTCGCCGCGGACTGGCTGGTGGGCTGCGACGGTGCCGCCAGTACCGTCCGCTCCCTGGCGGGTGTGGCGATGGAGGGTCCCACGGGCCTGGGGCGGTACCTGAGCATCCGGTTCGAGGCGCCGCTGGGAAAGATTGTGGCCGACCGGGCCAGCGCCTCCTACTTCCTCACCGTCCCGGGCCGGGGCGGCTTCATGGCGGTGGACAACGACCGCTGCTGGATCTACCAGTACCCCCTCCCGGACAGCCCGGACGCCCGGCCTCGGGTGGACTTCTCCGACCACGGGTACCTGGCCGAACTTATCCGTACGGCCGCCGGGATCCCCGGCCTCGAGGTCACAGTGCAGGACACGATGACGTGGAGGATGGACGCCCAGCTAGCCACCGCCTACCGGAATTCACGTGTCCTTCTGGCCGGTGATTCCGCGCACGTCATCCCGCCGACCGGCGGGCACGGCATGAACACCGGCATCGGCGACGCGGACAACCTCGCCTGGAAGCTCGCCGCGGTCACCGCCGGCGTTGCTGGTGAGGCACTCATTGACACCTACGAGACCGAACGCCGCCCCATCGCCCGCCAGGTGATCGGCATCTCCACCGACAACGCCCGCGCGCGGGCCGGCTACCGCATCGACGACGAACTCCTGCTGACCGCCGCCTACCACTCCACCGCCGTCATCCCCGCGTGGGGACAGCCCTCCGGGGACAGCACCCTGGACCCGGCCGGCTACCGCCCCACCTGCCGTCCGGGCACCCGTGCCCCGCACATCCGCCTCACCGGCGGCCCCGACAGCCTCTCCTCCACCCTCGACCTCATCGGGCCCGACTTCACCGTCATCACCAGCACCGGCAACCCAGCCTGGCGCCGTCAGGCGGACACCGCACGCGCGGCCGGACTACCCGTCACCGCTCTCGCCGTCAACACCATTACCCAGCGCGCCGCAACACCCGGGCAATGGGAACACATTCTCGGTACCAGCGACCCCGATGCCGCTCTCCTCGTCCGCCCCGACGGACACATCGCCTGGTGCGCCGACAACGCAGAAGCCAGCCTCACAGCCGCCCTCCAGCGCATCCTTGCCAGGGCATAAGGCCACTCAGCGAACAGACATCCGGCAAGGGAGGCCGTCACCCCAGCCCGGTGGATGCCAGGACACGAGATGCCCGAGCGTCTCCTTCGCCCGGATCGGGACGGCCCACCGGCATCGTGTCCGTCATGGCCGAAGAATTTTCTGACCGTGTCCAGACATCCACTGGCCGACCCGCCATGGGGCCTGATCACGATGTGCGTCGGGGCTGTTCCTGCTGCAGCTGGACGTGACAGTCGTTACGGCAGGCTCCCCGCCGCGCCACTCGATCAGGCGCTGCTCCGGCTCGTCGAGCACTACGCCGTCAAGGTCCAGGACCGCACGGCGCAAGAACTCCAAGACGTCCCAGGACCGAAGGCCTTGCCGAGGGTCTTGCCATCCAGCCGCACCTGGCGGCCGCCGTCAGCATCCGGCGGGTACACGATCACACGCAGGTCAGGCCATGCCCCAGCAGGCAAACGCTCCGCCCTGGTCAGAGAAGTGGCCAGGCCTCCACCCGAGGCGGAGATCAGCGCAGGTGCCAGACTTCCCCGGTCCAGCAACTCCCGCCTCCTCCTCGGCACTGGACCCCGCCCCTTCTCCGGCAGGCGAAGCCTTCTGCTCAGGCCTTCCGCTCTCCTCCAGCCAGGTCGGACCTGTACGAAACCCTGCAACTCGTTGATGAGCCGTGTCGAGTGGAACCCGTCTGCGGCGGCGTGGTGCACCTGTACTGCCAGGGGGAGCAGCACCCGGCCGTCTCGCTCGGTGTAGCGGCCGAGTGTGAAGATCGGCGCGAGGTGGTCCCAGCCGCTGCCGATGTTGAACCCGGTGAAGGACGCCCACGGCACGCTGGACACGTCGAACACGTTGGTCGGCGGCGTCCCCTGTGGGAAGAAGTCGTGGCGCGACTGTGCTCCGCGAGCAGAGGGGCGGCTACATCATGGAACGCGCCGAAGTCGGAATCGTAGGGAACCCACACGCACGCGAACGTCTCGCGTCCCGGGTTGAACCGGGGGCACCGTGATCGTCCGTCACACGTCGCCGGTCAGCGCCCGGTTCGACAGCATCCACGTCGGCCCCGGCCTCTGCCCCGCGACCACGGCCCCGGGTGAACTCCGCTTCCCCTGCTACGCCAGACGTTTCTTCGGCTGGGGGCGGGCGTCGAGGAGTGCCCACCAGGCATGACCGTCATGGTCGGTATGGGCGCCGCACGCATCGACGGTCCGCAGGACTGCCACCTCCGCCGGCCCCGCTCCCGCCGCGTCCTGCGCACTGGCCTGGTGGTTGAGGGCCATGACGAGGATCTTGTCGTCCTGGTCGGCGAGGTGGACGCTGACGCGTTTCCCACCGGCCGCCACGGCCGCGTCCACGAGGCTGTGGACCGTCTTGAGGAAGTCGTGCTCGTCCAGAAGCGGGTAGCCCCACTCCGCGACAGCCAGCGCCGCCTGCGCGGCGGCTTTCTTCGCCGCCCACCGGTCCGCTCGCAACGCCAGCACCCTGGCCCGCCGACTGGTGACGACCAGTCGGGGCGGCACCCCGGTGAGCGACTTCGGCTTCGTCGCCGGCTGCGGCCGCGGCGGCTCCACCGGCTTCTTCTGCGGCGGCGGCGACTTCGGAGGAAAACTCGGCGCAACCTTCGGACCCCTGCCTTCCGCAACCTCGCTCATACCCCGTCACGCTACGCCCGCTGACCCCGGCCGCACACCGGCATCGACCGCATCCGCCCCGCGGGATTTTGCGGCCTCGGACAGGGTCAATGCAGGTAATCGGTGAGGTAACTGCGGGCCGCGGCGATCGTCCTGGCCGGTCTGGAAGATGACGTGCCGCAGGTCGGGCGAGGGCCTTCAAAGCGACCAGGGGCTCTCGGCGGCCAGCCCACCGAGCTGCTCCACGAGTTCGGCCAGAACCCCGGTGGGTCCCACGGGGGAGTGGGACGGCCCCGACCCGGATGACCGGCAGGTGGGCTCGGCGGCTCGCCCTTCCCGAGCTCGTCGACGCCCTGGGCGTTCCGGCGCCCCCTCCTTCGCGCCGCGGTGTCCTCGTGGAGGACCCCGCCGCCCCGCGTGGCCGTGACGCGCTCGCGCTGGGCTCCGCCTCGGCGCTTCCGCCTGGACAGCACCGATCGACGGGCGGCTGTCCGAGGTGACCGGCCTGGACCACCCCGCATCACCGTCGCCGTGGCACTGATGGGCGATCCCGCCGCAGTACCGCACCGACTTCGATCGCCGGCCGAGAGCGGCGAGGAACAGGTATACGGCGTCCACCACACCCTCGTAGGTCCCACCGGCCGCGACCCGGTTTTGCCGGAGTGGGCAAGCGGCGCGGCGTGCGCGCCACCAGGTGCGGGACGCCGGGCCCGTATCGATGCCTGCTGCCGATCATGCGTGGCCGGGCCCCGACCCGGGGGAAAGGAGGGTCGGGGCCCAGCAGGGGGCAGCGCGCCGTACGTTTACTGAGGGTTTCAGGGTGGGGTCGGTGGGTTGATGGTCAGACCGGTGGCCGTGAGACAGCTGTCGGTGAGGTCGGGTCGGAGTTGGATTCTGCG
>NZ_JOFX01000120.1 GCF_000719345.1 Streptomyces sp. NRRL F-2664 | reverse complement strand
GAGCGGTCACCACGCTGACACAGACCGACGATCTCGGCCTTGAACTCTGGCGTGAACGAGCGGCGAGGACGCACCTTCTTCTTCCCCATGCTCTCCATGGTGAACATCATCCTTCCGGGGCCCAAGCCCCTGATCTCCGATGTCCGTCAAAGCGAAGCAAGCCCACGTCCACGTCGCAGTGGCGGTCAGCGCCGATGGCAAGCGGCTCAGCCGGCCGCTCACGGTCAACAACGACGCGGCCCTGATCGGCGTACTTCTCAAGTGGATCCGCTCGATCGCCGACGGTGCACCGGTCACCTGGGCCATCGAAGACGGCCGCGGCTTCGCCCGGAGCCTGGCCGACGGCTTGCTGCTGGCCGGCCACGAGGCCGTCTGGGTCCCCACCCGACTGATGGCTGCCCACCGCAAGCTGCACGCCGCCACCGGCTCCAAGTCCGACCCCGTCGACGCAGCCGCGGTCGCCCACGCAGCCATCGCCACACCCGGTCGGGACCGCCACCGCATCGACGAGCGCGTTCGTGAGCTCCGTGTCCTGGCCGACTTACGCGCCGACCTCGTCAGGCGCCGCACCATGGTGATCAACCAGGTCAAGGCATACACCCACCTCTGGCTCGACCACACCCCCGGCGATCTCACTCGCGCCCCCGGGATGACCGCGCTGACGACACTCCTGGAAAACTCACACCCCGGCCCGCACGTTCGCCGAGTCGTGACGGAGATGATCGGCGAGGCGGCCGATCTCAACCGGCGCATCCGCGATCTTGAAGCATCGATCCGCGAACTCGTCACCCCGCTGGCACCCGCTCTGCTGGAGATCACCGGGATCAGCCACGCCTCAGCAGCGGTCCTGCTCGCGGAGATCGGCGACATCACCCGCTTCGCCAGTTCGGCCAAGCTCGCCCGCTACACCGGATGCGCCCCGATCCCCGTCTACTCGTCCGACAAGGAACGCCACCGCCTGCATCGAGGCGGCAACCGACGACTGAACAGCGTTCTCTACACCACAGCCATCGTCCAGCAGACATTCCACCCAGGCGCGAGAAAACTGCTGGCCCGCCACACGCCGACGAAGGGCGCCCGAGGCGCTCGGCGCATACTCAAACGCCATCCGATCGACGTCATCACTCGGTTGGCATTTCCTTGATCACCTGCCGTTCGTATGCCTCCAGGGCGGCTCGTCGGCTCCGAGCTGGTAGCCGTCGGCCCTGGTCCAGACCAGCGGGGGCCACGCCTGCCTTGCGGTGTTCCTTCGGCCAGCGGGAGGCGATCCAGCGGGTGTTGTCGACGGTGCTGTACTTGGGGCCGATGTCCTCGGCGAGCCGCGTCAGCGACTCCCTGATGGACCCTCCGCCCTCGGGCCGGGAGCCCTCGCGAGGGCGAAACCGGCCGCGAGCGAGGCATTGCGGAGGTGGGCGAGTGTGAGCAGGGCCTGTCGGCCCGCACTCAGGCGTCGCCCTCGGGTACCGAGGGCACGGCGACGCTTTCTCAGGCAAGCGGCGAGGGAACGGAGAGCAGAGCTGGCGAGCGCCTATTCAGGAGTGCCGTCGGTAGGCGGCGTGGCCGAGGACGTATGTGGCGGCGATTGCGCGCTCGTCTCCGAGTGTCATGAGCGCGAAGAGACGTTCATCGAAAGTCTGCGCCACCTTGACGCGGCGTGCGAGTGTGGGGGTGGCGTACCAATCCAGGACAGTGAAGTCGGCTTCCTTGCCCGGGGCGAAGTTTCCGATGAAACCATCCAGGTCGAGTGCCTTGGCGCCGCCGAGAGTGGCGAGGTAGAACCCTCGGTGGGCCGGCAGGCGCCGTCCTTGCAGGGCAGTCACCTTGTACGCCTCGTTGAGTGTCTGGAGCATGGAGTAGCTGGTGCCGGCACCGATGTCGGTGCCCATGCCGACATCGACTTTCGTTTCGCGAGTGGCGTGGAGGTCAAACAGGCCGCTGCCGAGGAAGAGGTTGGATGTGGGGCAGAAAGCGACGGACGACCCTGCCCTGGCCAGCTTCCGGCGGTCGGTGTCGTCGATGTAGATGCTGTGGGCGAACAGCGACTTCTTCGTCACCAACCCGAAGCGGTCGTAGACGTCGAGGTAGGAGCGGACGCCGAAGAGCTCTGCGACCAGCGCGACCTCCTCCCTGTTCTCCGAGAGATGGGTCTGGAGCCACAGGCTGGGGTTCTCCTTGAGGAGGCGTCCGACCATCGCCAGCTGTGCCTCAGTTGAGGTGGGCGCGAAGCGAGGAGTGAGGCTGTAGCCGAGACGGCCCTTGCCATGCCAGCGCTCAATCAACTCCCGTGTGTCGCGCTCGGCCTGCTCGATGCTGGCATCCCGCAAGAAGTCAGGTGCGAACGGTGCCCGGTCCATGAGGACCTTACCGCTCAGCATCCGCAGATTCCGCGCTGCGGCTTGCTCGAAGAACGCATCCACAGATACGGAGTGCACCGTGGGGAAAACGCTCGCCGTCGTGGTCCCTGCTTCCAGCAGCCGGTCCAGGAAGAATCCGAAGACCTCCCGGGCGTGCGCCCGGTCCGCGAACTTCGCCTCGGTAGGGAAGGTATACCTCTCCAGCCACTGCAGTAGCTGCTCACCAAACGAGGCGATGATGTCCACTTGACTAGCATGAACATGGGTGTCTACGAACCCCGGTACGATCAGTTTTCCCCGGTGGTCCTCCTGCCGCGCTGTCTGGCGCAGCCTGTGCGGCAGCCGACTGGCTGGGCCCGCCCAGGCCACCTTGCCCTGGTTGTCCACGGCCAGCGCCCCGTCCTCGAACAGCTCCCAAGAGGCGGGGTTAGATGTCTCACCAGGGTCTGCAAGATAGTGCAGGATCGTCCCGCGCACTACGACCGCCCGATTGCCTGCTGCTGTGCTGGTCACCGCTGGAGCAGTAGCAGCGGAGGCAGACGTTCCTCCAATCGCGGTCGCGGCCACAGCTGCCCCCAAGCCCGCTAGCACACTCCGGCGACGGATACGGCTGCCTGTCTCCTGCGTACTTGTCATGGGCCCGAGCCTTGACGATTCGAGTCCTTCCATCAACGCGACCCGCTACCCCGCCTCGCACAAGTAGCCTGAACAGACGCTGAGCTGGCAGGGCTGCCTCACCTTCGGTGGTGACAGGAGTCGTGAGGGTCGCTGGCCTTCACGTGAAGGATGTCAACGCGCTTGTACAGACGGTGTCCTCGGGGCCAGGACGCGGGTCGGCGCAGGGTGCGGACCGCGTCGTCCAGGGCAATGGCGGGCTTCGCCGGTGCTCTGCACGTGCCATAGCGGCCGACTGCCGTCCGGCTCCGCGCTCACCGGCCGTTTTCAGGATGCATGCCTGGTCCGACGCGGCCGGACTGCCCCTACGCCCCACAGTCTCCGCGGCACGACAGCCAGGCGCTGAAGCAGATGCTGTCTCATTTCCACATGGGACAGCACAGCCGAATCGAAGCCCTTCCCCGCGGAGAAGGCGTACGCTCCCCACCTGCAGAAATAGCTGCGGGGCAGATACATCGGAGTTCGGATCGCCCGAAAGGGCATCCAGTCCAGCGAGCGTGCTGCTACAAGCGCTTCCACAGCCTCACATATCGGACAGGGTATTACTCTGCAATCCAGTGGGCAGGGAGCGGCGGGGGCTTATCGTTGAGCCACCTATCTTGCATGAGCTCGAGGTTCAGCTTCATGGCCGCCAAGCCTTTAACCAGATTCCGCTCGGCGCGGGCAGGGGTGAAAACTGGTACATTGTCGCCATCAAAGATTACCACTGGAGTAAGGCCGGGGAGCATTTCGTCATGGACGTGTACCTCGGGTGCACGTGATGCAGCCAGACTCCTCAGTAGGTCGGAGTATGAATTGTGCAGCTTATCCTGGGCGAGTGCAGTTAGCTTGCCGATTGCTTCCTGCATGTAGTGGTTGTCGTTTACGTGAAGCGCCTCAGTGGCGGAAGTTAGAATATATGTCAAAGTGAACGGGACTGTTAGAAGGTGTCGACCACTCCCGCTCTTGTATGCACTGAAGTCGATCCGATCCACCCCTCCGTTGCTGCTGGCTCTCTGTTCGAGCCAGGCTAGATTATCCTCAGCCATCACCCTCGCTGTATGTTCGTTTATACCTGGCGTTCCCGTGACGTACTTTATGGCCGCGTGAACATCGGGGTCGTCTTCCTGATCTACTCCCAGAGCTAAGGCGTACAAGTGTGCAAGCTTTCTGGGCTTGACATTTTGAAAGTCCATGGTCTGACTTACCTTGGCCGCCCATCTTGTGATTCTTGTGGATGTGAACTCTTCCTTCCATTGATTGTGAACGGCCTCCAGGGCCTTGCTCCTACGAGAAGGCGCATCCGTCGGCGCCTTTCCGTTTGTGAACATCATTCTGAGAGTTCGGACAGTGAGGTTGCCAGTGGGGTCAATCCCGTTCACTGGGTTGGCGTTGAAGGCTTGGTATTTGTTGAGGGGTGTGGGGTGGGGGTCGCGGGTGGTGAAGCGGCCGGTTTCGGGGTGGTAGAGGCGGGCGGGGGTGTAGTGGGTGCCGTTTTCGGTGTTGGTGTATTCGCCGCCGAAGCGGAAGGGGTTGGCGGCGGGGTCTGCGGCGCGGTGTGCGGC
>NZ_JOFX01000119.1 GCF_000719345.1 Streptomyces sp. NRRL F-2664 | reverse complement strand
CGGTGGGGACTTGGGGGTTGGGGTCGGTCGCGGTGACGGTGAAGGTGTAGGTGCCCGGCTGGGTGGGGGTTCCGCTCAGGGTGCCGTCTGCGGCCAGGGCCAGTCCGGGCGGCAGGGTGCCGCCGGTGACCGTGAAGGCGGCTTCCCCGGTCCCGCCGGCTGTTTCAACCGTGGTCGAGTACGGCTGGCCGACGGTGGCGTTGGGCAGCGGGCTCGCGGTGGTGATCTCCAGGTCCTGGACGGTGTAGGAGATCGTCACCTGGCCGTTCTGATTAGCGGTGCCGATGGTCGACGTGCTGTAGGTGGTCCCGGTACCACTTGGGATGGCGAAACTGCTGCCCCCACCACCGCCACCTCCATCACTCTGGCCAGCACCCCCGCCGCCACCGCCGGCGAAGTAGCCACCGCCGCCGCCTCCGCCGGCACCGGTTGCAGAATCGATCTCGACGCATGTGCCGGACATGCCGCCCCCGGCACCGCCGGTGCCCACCGCGGTACCGGCGAAACTACCGCCCATTTCACCCGTCTCGCCTGTGCAGAACCCCGTGTTCTCACCGCCGGCACCGCCGCTGCCCGGGACACTCGCGGTGGTGCTGCCGCCGCCTCCGCCCTTCCCGTGGAACGGCCCGGGGCCTCCGGGAGCACCATCGGTGGCGTCGGGGGTACCTCCGTTACCTCCGTTGCCCCTTCCAAATGCATTGCTTCCGCCGCGGGCAGCGCCTCCTCCGCCCGCGACGACGAGCAGGTTGCCGCCCGTGCTCACGCTGGACGCCCCGCCTCCGCCCGGCCCTCCCCCTGTCTGCTGCACGGCGTTGCCTCCCGCCCCGCCCCCGTTGAATCCGCCAGCTCCGCCAGCACCACTGCTTGAACAGCCTTTACTACCCGTACCGCCCACATTGATGGTGAAGCTAGTGGCAGTGCTGGTAGCCGGCAGTGTGGTGACGACGTGCGCTGCGGTCCCACCGATCCCGCGGAAAGTGGTGCACCCGCCGGGAAACCCATTGTCGGCGCCGCCGGCACCGTCAGCAGTGATCGTTACCACCGCGCCTGCCGGGACGGTATATGTCTGGGGGGCACCAGAGAAGGTGAATGTCTGGGTGATGGTGGCGGCTGCGGCGAGGGCGGCCGGGACCGCGATGCCGGCCGCGGCGAGGAGGAGTGCGGGGGCCAGCAGCCGTGCCGCGGTCCGCCGGCCCCGGATGGCGGGACGGGCCCGTACGGGCTTGCGGCCACCCGGCGTTCCGCTGGCGGGCGCTGCGGTGCACGGTCCGGTCGAGGAGTGCGAGTACGCCGAGAAGAGTGTGATCACCGTCACAGAATGGTTGTGCCATTGCCTGTTCTGCGTGACCGCACGGACGGTCGGGCGGGAGATCACCTGGTCGGTGCAGTCCGGCGCGGCAGCGCGACAGCGCCAGGCCGCCAAGCTTGCAGCGGTCCCGGCATTTCGTCCTCGCCCATGTGACGGAACGCTGATCTTCAGGGGGCTTGGGCGAAGCCGCCGCCCGGGCATACGCTGGGGCCCCGGTACCGGGAGGATGAGGATGCCGCCGACCCCGCCGTCGTGTGCTGGGACGATGAGGGCGAGCTGCTCGACGAGACGCTCGAGCCGAGTTGTCAATACGCCGGCTGGGCCGTCCGCGAGGAGCCGGTCCTCCGAGCCGGGGCCTCCCTACCGTCGGGTGGTGGCAACGCGGTTGAGTATGTAGCCGGCGAGCGCCGACGCCCCCGCGGCCGCCCTGGCTGGCGACCGCCCGGTGAGCGGCGCGGCTGGAACTGCCGGCTGCGACGCATGCCACCGCCGCTGCGCTGCCGATCCGGCAAGGCCCTGCCCGTCGGCCGCCGGGTGCACTAACCGGTTGGATGTCGACGCCGGCGGGAGGGCTACCGCCCCGGTGCTGTACTCCTCCTCCAGCAACCACCCCACCTGGCGGCGCAGCCACGCTCGTCGACTGCTCCCGCTGCCCCTGCAGCACCTTCCTGACGGCCGCGACCACCCGCTCATCGGTCCGCCCCACCGCCGACCGCTCCCGCACCGCCCGGCCGTCCGCCAGTCCCCACAAGCCCTCGCTGCGGTGGCGCGCCCGTATCCGTCGCACCGTGGCCGCACTCGCAGCCCAGCCCGGCGCCCTCAACTCCTCCGCCTTCGCCCGCTCCCGCTGCGCCACGCTCCGCGTGGCCGGATTGAACTGCTCACGCGGGGGGCCTTGACCATCCGTGTCAGGAAAGCCGGTCTCCGCCTCCCGCATATGCCGCTGCCACGCCAGAGCCCGCTCGCGCACCTGTTCCGGCAGGCCTCCAGCATCCCGAGCGGCGGTACCTTCCCCCGGCGCCGGCCCGTGCCTTCCACGCCGAAGGATGGATCGGCGAACAGGTAGGGCAGCAGCACCACCGCTGAAGTGCCCTTGTCGGTCGGCAGCGTGGCCCGGGGACCTTCCAGCACGGCGACCCTCCATACCCGTCCGTCGTAGCGAAGGCGCGCCCCGACTTCGACAACCGCCTGCCTCATGCCGCTCCTGCCTCCTGCCGTGCGACCGAGACAACGGCACGCTCGTGCAGTGGTTCGTCCAGCCGTACCTGCAGCACACCCCTCCACAGCGCGGGTAAGACTGCGGGCCATGCGGCGATCGGGTCACCCAGGTCCCGCACAGCCTCCACCGCCGGCCGCGGACTGCTGAGCGCTCTCATCAGAGCTGGCGTCCACGGCTCTGCGGCGTACCGGGGATGCCGGTAACCGGCCAGCTACCGCACATTGGCCACCAGCACCGGATCCGGCGGCCCCGCGAGCCGGTAGGACCAGCCCACCGTCTTGGCGGCAGCTGCCACAGCCCGTGCCCGCGCCGCCAGCCGGGCAGAGGGTCCGCTGCGCCCCGCGCAGTCGAGCAACAGGCCGCTGCCGTCCTGAAGCCTGGCCGTCAGCTGCGGCGCATGACCGACGACCCTGTTTTCCTCACGCCACACCAGCTCCACCGGCCGGCAGGCCAGCGCCACCACCGCCGGGTCCCGGTCCAGCAGCATCAGCTCGGTCCGTATGACACCGGACCCGTACGCCACCAGCCGCCCGGTCGTCGACGACCACCACCAGCCCGGAGCCACACGCCGCCCGGGCCGGACGGGGAAAGGCCGTACCGCAGAAGAGTCCTCAAAGGGGACGTCCTGCGCCGCCTCAAGCCAAACCTGATGTGCTTTTCCCAGAAGATCGCGAGGGGTCCAGCGGCCGGCCCATCGACGTCGCCCTGTCCATGAACAGCGCGACCGCGTCCGACCCGCCGTCGCCGGCCGGCGACAGGGACAGGGACAGTGCCCGAACGGATGGGAACTTTTCACCGCAGTTGGTTACGATGCGGGCTGTGCAGGCATGGCTGTACGAGGTAGGTACGCACTTCGTACGCGTTTGGTACGCCTCATGCCCACTCCGTGCCGAGCTGTCGTAGCGCGTCGAGCTGGTCGGCGTCCAGCCGTTCCCTCCTGGATTTCGTGTTGGAGACCCATACGCCGAGCTTGACGGTCACCGGCTCCGTCTCGCCGTTGACCGTGATCTCCTCCCCGTGGCTCCTCGGGATCGGCCGGTGGGCGCCTTCCCGTTCGACCCACTGCGCGAGGGCCGTCAAGCCCCGCTGGAACGCCTGCTGCGCCTTACTCGGGCCTTTCGTCGCGCGAGCGGCTGCCGGGGTGGGAGGCGGGGCCTGGTGGGGGTGTACGCCCAGTGCGGTCAGCCGCTTCTGCTGCTCGGGCAGCAGAAGCGCCCAGGTGGCCGGCTGTTTCTGCCGCTGGAGCCACCGTCCGATGTCGTCGCCGTCCATCAGCACGCCGGGGGCGATGTCGGGCAGGACGCCGTCGGCGTCGACCAGGTCCGCGAGGACGCGGTAGTGCCGCTGCCAGTTGAGTGGCCAGGGGCAGTTCCAGTCGGGGTCGATCGCGGCCAGCTGCGCCGCGCGCTCCGCCGCGCGCTTCGGGTCTTTCCCGAGGCCGCCTTTGCGGCGGAGGTTGGCCATGTGCTGCCCGATGGGCACCATCGCCTCGCCCTCGCCCCGCACGGCGTCCTGCCGCGGTGCGAGGTGGCCGGTGGCCCGCCGGCAGGACCGGAGCGCGGCGAGCTTGTTCTCCCATTCCTCCTCGCCCGGCTCCCAGACCATCCCGGCCTCCGGCAAGTCGAGCAGGGTCTTGCGCCGTTCCTCCAGCTCCCCGGCCCGGAGCGCCTTCCGCTGCTGGTGCACCCATCGCCCGAGCGGAAACGCCTTTGTCGCCCCGACTTCGACCTCGACGTCATACGGGACGGCGTAGAGGCCGGTGATCTCGTTTTCCTTCCGCCAGCGGAGCAGGGCCTGGTAGCCCTCCAGCCACACCAGGGATTCGGGCCGGTAGACCCTGGTGCGCAGGAACGCCGCGATCGTGGCGGCGTCGCGCGGGCTGGAGAAGTGCAGCAGGGCCGCTTCGGCGGCGGCCTGCGTGTCGTCGTGTTCCTGGTCCTTGTCGTCGCCCGCGCCGCCGGCTCCGACGATCTGGCCGTCCTCGTCACGCCGGATGCGGACCTTGCGCTTGCCGCTGGTGAGGGCGCGGGAGGCGAGCTGTTCGACCAGGCGCTCATCGTGCGAGCGCAGGCCCTGGAGCACAGCGACCAGCCCGGCATACGAGGAGGAGGCGACCATGTCGGTGGGGTCCTCGCCGGGCTGCAGGAAGACCGGCACGATGATCCTGGCGACCTTGGTGCTGCCGTCGCGGTTGAGGCGGAGCGCCCGGCCGATGTTCTGGACGATCTCCACCTGGGAGCCGCGGGTGTCGGCGAAGCAGACGGCCTCGACTCCCCGCTCGCCGGTGATGTCGACGCCTTCCCCGAGGACGCGAACGCTGGCGAGGAAGGCGCGGTGGACCCGGTGCCCGGCGGCGTTGATGCCGTTGGCGAACTGGCGGATCTTCTCGCGCCGTTCGGCAACGGTATGGTCGCCGCACAGCCACGCCGACCACACCCGGTCCGGCGGGACGTGGCGGCCGGCCTCGAGCTCGTAGAACTCCGCGTCGATCGAGGACGCGGGGAGCTTGTCGGCGGCGGCGAGGTCGGCGTCGGAGGCGTCGTTCACGTACAGCTCGGCAGCGGTCTGAGGCAGCTTCTCCGCGAACGCGGCGGCCTCTTCCACCTTCTGGTGGAACGTCATGACGGTGCGGAGGTTCCAGGCGGCGGCGTGCTCCAGGAGCGCGGTCTGCAGCAGTGCCAGGCGCCGGCTGCGCCGCGCTTCCTCCGACTCCCCGAGGACGGGGGAGGGGTCGCGGATCTCCAGGACGTCGATCTCGAATCCCGCAAGGATTCCGCGCTCGATCGCCTCGCTCAGACCGAGCTCCGCGATCCACGCGCCGTACGTGCCTTCTGGGTCGTCGGCCATGGTCGCGAGCTCCACCTCCTGGCGGTCTGCGCCCCTGCGAGGCTGCGGAGCGGCGAGGATGCGCGGGGTTGCGGTCAGGTAGAGCCGGAAGTCGGCGGGGATCCGCTGGTTGTCGTGGATCGCCGCCCACGGACGACCCAGATCACCGGCGGTTCCGTGGGCCTCATCCACGATGGCGAGGTCGAAGCCGTCCATGCGCTGCCCGTAGAGGTGCTCTCCGCCCGCCAGGGCGGCCTCGAGCGGCCCGCGCACCGTCCGTCGGCCCGTCGGGTCTTCCGGGTCCTGGCGGTCCACCAGGGAGGCGTACGTGGCGAATACGACCACCGGCCCGGACCCGGCCCACAGGGCGAGCTGGATGGGGTTGGTGGTGGTGCGCACCCCCAGCGAGTCCAGGACGGGGTCGTTATCGAGCGAGCACACCGCCACCATCGGGGCCCGGTGTCCCACCAGGCGCCACGCCTCGGCCGTCTGCACCAGCAGGTCCAGGGTCGGCACCATCACGAGGATCCGACCGTTTCCGAAGTGCTCGAGCGCGCAGGAGGCCGCGGTGATTGTCTTACCCGATCCCGTCGCGGACACGATCGTGCCCCGTACCCCCTCCGGGGGGACAGGTGATCTTGCAGGAAATCCAGCCCACCTACGGAAACTCACCTTCTGGATGATCTGGTGTTCCCTGAGCTGGACTCCGAACATTTCCTGTCTTCCCCTTATCTATAAGGTAGCCGGTTCTTGTCCCGCGGGGGGCGGCCTACTGGAGGGGCCGGCCGAAAACTCAGATGCGTCGATCGCGTCGCGGGCCTGCCCTCCTGTCCTTGCCTGCAGCTCGCAGGAGCCCGAGGGGCCTCATGGCGGCTTTGCGGCGGCAGACCACGGTCTCCTCCACAGGACAGCCCCCTGGCTAGGGGCACTTCATGCCGGACCGTATGCTCACCGGCATGATTCACCCCGTCTCAGGGCCTCCTACGTGGAGGCACCCGGTCTCCGCCCTAGTACTCGCCTCGCTGATCGCGTTCTACTGGTATGCCACGCGGCCGGTATATGCAGACTGCGTGTATTTCGGAAATTATTCCATCGAGGAAGCTGTCGAATCCGGGCAGTGTGACCCTCCTCGGATGCGATGGAGGACGTGGACCGAATGACCAGATGCCCCACAGGGGGTCCCAT
The DNA here is from genome assembly GCF_000719345.1 of Streptomyces sp. NRRL F-2664. Lineage (GTDB taxonomy): Bacteria > Actinomycetota > Actinomycetes > Streptomycetales > Streptomycetaceae > Streptomyces. The sequence goes on along the minus strand of NZ_JOFX01000119.1, from coordinate 1,250 downwards.
GTTTCCCCCAACATTACATGCTGCATCAGTGTGATGCAGATCAGGCCGAGAATCCGCGCCGCAACGCTCGCCCCCCACCACCATCTCGGCCCAGCGAGCGGCAGCGGCCCTGGGGAACTGAAGACGCGGTCGGAGAGTCAGCGACAGAACCCTCTGACGCGGCCGGAGCCCGCGTCAGGCCCTTAAGGGGTAGGGGAAACACTCGCGTGGCCCCGGGCGCAGCTGGAGGACCCGCACCCGCGAGAGAGCGTGGACGCCCGGACGGCAGGCGGGGCAAGCGGACCAAGCCCTCCCGGTGAACTGCGCGGGTGGGGGTATACGGCCCCGCATGGCACCGAAAACCGAACGCATCCAGTTCCTGCGGGCAGTGAGGCAGCTGCACCGCGTCCGCTCCCTCTACACGGTGGGCGTCCTGCTGTGGACGGTCTCCGCGGCCTGGACCGGCTGGCAGGCACCCGGGAGCCGGCAGATGTGGGTGTCCATTCTTCTCCTGGCCGTCTTCACCGGTCTTTTCACCGCCGCCGCCCTGTCCCTGCGGCGTCTCCCAGTCCCCCCGACAGGCCGGCCCGCGCATCACGCCGCCTCGCACAAGGCGGTAAGTACCCGCCATGCCCACGCGTGAGGAACCGCCAGCCTGCCCGCACGAGCAGGCCAGACCATTTCGGAGACACCACCCACGCCTGCGAGGGCGGTGGCAGGGCATACGGACTTCACTTCCTATGAGAGAGGCTCGTCATGCTCGGCATAGTCGCGGCAGTACTGTTCTTCATCGCGTTCCTCATCAACGCGACCGAGATCAGCACCAATCACACGTTCTCATCAGTCAACGTCATGCTCCTGGGGCTGACCGCACTGGCCCTGCACGTTGCAGGAATCGGCAACACCTGGTCCCGCAGACGCTGACCCGAGGTCAAGCCCCAGAACCTGCAGAGGCCGCGAGGCCCCTCCCTATAGCCAGCCGGGCCCGCGTCAGCGGGCCCGAACGGCCCTGAAGGCGCAGCCGAAGGGCCGTTCGGGCGGGGGAGCGCAGCGGACCCGCCACAGCCGGCCTGGAGCGAAGCGGAAGGCCGACTGTGGGGCGCAGCCCCAACCAGCTCCGAGAGCGCAGCGAACGGAGCATCAACCCGCGCGCGCAGCGCGCGGGTTGAGAGGGACGCGCAGCGTCCCACCAGCGCTCCCGCGGAGCGGGAGCGCAACACCCGCGCGCAGCGCGGGTGTTCGCTTGCCCATCGCGCAGCGATGGGGTACCC
>NZ_JOFX01000118.1 GCF_000719345.1 Streptomyces sp. NRRL F-2664 | reverse complement strand
GGAGGCCTTGGCGCTCTGGGCGCCGATCACACAGGCCGACGGCTCTGCGTCCCGGCCCTCCTTCTCTCGCAGAAGCTTCCGAAGCAGGCCGTTGAGCTGGGCGGACACGCCCTCGTCCGCCCATTTGGCGAAGTTGCCGCAGACCGTGTGCGGGAAGCCGTGCGGGAGGCAGCGCCACTGGAATCCGGTGCGGTCGGCATAAAGGGGCTGAGCCGGACGACGGCGGCCAGTCCTGCAACCTCCCCAAACAGCTTGGCCCGCTTTAGCAGCCCCGGGGGGCGCGGTGCCCGTCCCGGTGTTGCGGCCGTCCGGTCAGTTCCTGCCGAGCAGCTTGTTCATCTGGGTGATCTCGGCGGTCTGGGAAGTGATGATCGCTCCGGCCATCTGCTTGGCGGGCGCGTAAGCGCCGTCGGCCTGCTCGGCCTCGGCCATCTCGACCGCACCTTCGTGGTGCTTGATCATCATCTCCATGAAGGCGGTGTCGAACGCCTTGCCCGAGGAGTTCTTGAGCTTGTCCATCTCCCCGGCGCTCATCATGCCGCCGCCACCGCCGTGCTTGGAGTGGTCCATGGCGCCCTCGGCGGGCGCCTCCTCGCCCCAGGAGGCCAGCCAGCCGGACATCGTCTTGATCTCCGGGTCCTGGGCCTTCTTGATGTCCTCCGCGAGCTTCTTCACCTCAGCCGACTCGGCCCGGCTCGGCGCGAGGCCGGCCATCTCCACCGCCTGGCGGTGGTGGGGGATCATGCCCTTAGCGAAGGCGACGTCGGCGGCGTTGTGCTGGCCCAGGGCGGCTGGCCCAGAGGCGGACGGGGACGTGGCGGTGTGGCCGTCGTGCCCGGCCGAGCTGTTCCCGTTGCCGCCGCAGGCGGCTAGGACGAGAGCGGCCGCACCCGCGGCAGCCACGGCAGTGGTACGACGGACGAGAGAACGCTTGCTGATCATGGTGATGCAACTCCTTCGCGCAGCCGCAGCAGGCCGCGCCGGTGTTCATGGGAGGGGGGCGTGCGAAGCTGGGCACCAGCAACCGGAACGACCGGCAGGGGTGCCGCGCGGGCCGCTCTATATCCGCAGAAGTTGCAGCTCAGAAAGGTCGGGGGGTGCCCGGGCGCTTCGCGTCGAGGCCGCCGCCTGGGTCACCGAGACGGCGGCGGGGGACGCGTCCGGCAGCGCGCTCGTCAGTGGGGGCGGCGTGTACGCCGAGCCGATCCCGGCTGCTGCACAGGACCCGTCCGCGTGGTCCAGGTGATCCGACCCGCCGTCCGTGTGCGAGCATCCCGCGCTCGCATGGGACACACCGGCTGCGGGCACGGCCACCACCGTGTCGTGGCCTGCCTTCGTGCGCGGTGGCGGCGTTCCTCCCGGGCCGAGGGCGTACATGCCCAGCAGGCCGGTGAGCACCGCCATCACCAGCAGCGCAAACAGCCGCCCAGCAGGGCGGCGGCTCGACAGCTGCACGCAGGAGGTCACGCGCTCATCGTACGATCCGCCTGCGGCCGTGGCCTTCCGCTGACTGGAGGGTCCGCCGACCGGTGGGCAGCAGCAGCCGCGGCGCCCAGGCGCCCCAGTGGCGGTAGCCCACCCACCGTTCAGTCGGCTCGCGGGTGACGATCAGCATCGTGACCCACTCGACCAGGGCGTGCGGGACATCGAGTACGGCAGGATAAGGAAGTGACGAGGCCCCCGAGTTGAAGAGCTGTGGACGTCAGACATCCCGCTCAACAGCCCGAGGGCCTCGCCTGTTACGCCCGCCTTGCCGTCACCCGATCAGTGGCCAACCTGGACAAGCTCCTTCTTCCCGTCGCTCGCTGGGATGCCCTTGCGGTATCGCCGCTGGCGGCAAGCCTTGGAACAGCGAAGCTCGCGAGGGGCCGGCTCGGTTTGCCGCACTCCGTGCATTCGACGGTTTCCATGATCTGAACGCCCCCGGGCCTGGTGGATCACCCAGCTCACAAGGATGCCGATCATGGCTGGCGTAAGTACCACGGCGAACTGCGTGAACGCGCGACGCGCCTGGCCATCGAGGCCCGCGAAGACCCGGCTGCGCCGGGGCGGTCAACCGCATCGCCGACCAGCTGGGTGTGCACCCCGAGGCACTACGGGGGCGGGTGAAGCGGGCCGAGATCGACGAGGGGCACCGCTGCCGGGGCCACCGGCACGGAGGCCGCCCGGATCTCCGACCTCTGCACGTCCGCCCGGCCCCCGGTCAGGGGCGTTCTTGGGCTGCAAGGTGCACCTGCCGTCGGTCTGCTTGACGGCTTCCGCAGCTGACTGCCTGTGTGGCCGGTTTCCTTGCAGGCCACTGGATGATGGTGGTCGCGTCGTCGCCGCCGTCGGTCACCTCCAGCGTCCGTGCTCGCCGAGCCGGTGGCCGACAACGGCTGCCCTTCGGGTCGGGGTTGCACCATGGGGCGCTTGGGGCCGTGGTGTGCGCGGGGGTGTTCAGCCGTTCAGTGGCCGCAAGTTCGCGTCGGGGCGGAGTGGTTCATAGCCCTGGGCGGGTGATTGGTCGGGGTGCAGGCCGTGGTGCACAGCGCGGGCCACCCGCTCGATGGTGTCGATGCCGTAGATGAATCCGGTGTGGGCCGCTCGGTTGGCCGGAACTCTGTTGTTCTGCGTGAGGACCACCAGGTCGTAGTTGTAATGGTTGCCGGTGAAGGCGCCCATGCTGTTGACTTTCCAGTCACCGCGGTCGAAGGGGTTGTCGGGGCCGTCGGGTGAGCGTTGCAGCCACCCGTTCTTCACCTGGATCGTGGACGCTTCGGGAGCCCCGGCCGGCGTCCCCCAGCGCTGGTCGTCCTGTACGTTCCGCATGAGGCCGAGCGCGTAGATGCGTGCTTGTCGGCTCAGGACCGAGTTGTCGGTGCCGGTGAACAGCTTGAGCAGTTTCGCCAGGTCGGTTGCGGTGACTTGGGTGAGCCCCCAGGAGCCTTCCTTGTCTGGGACGGTCTCCTTCATCCCGGCCGCGTCCAGAAAGTTTTGTATCTGCACCGGGTCGGGCCTTTTCGGATCACGAAGGTCCGACAGTTGCCTCCACAGGGCGGTGGTGGCCTCATTGTCAGAGTTTTTGATCATTTTTCGGGCCAGTGTCTGCTCCTTCTGGGTCAGGCTCCCCTTCTTGGCCAGGAGAAGAGCTCCGAGGACGATCGGCTTCACGACGCTGGCTGAGTCCTGCCTCTGGTGTGCGTTGAAGGTGCAGGTGGTTTTCGTCGCGCGGTCGTGAAGGGCCACTGAGGCCATACTGGTGCGGCTCTTCAGCGCTTTTGCAATGTCGCGGGAGAGGCGCTCGGCCAGCTTTCCGTCAGAGGAGAAGCATTCGACATATTTGCTGCCCACCTTGGCCTTCGCGGACGTTTGCAGCCGGACAACCGGAGCATGCGAGAGGGCGGCTGCACCTGCGGGCGCGATCGCTGGCAAGGAGACGGCGACAACAGCTGCTGCCCCTATCCCCAGCTTCGAAGTCTTCTTGTTGATGCACATGACACGGGTCCTCGGACGGAGCTGCGAATGGAGCCGCAGCGCAGATGCGAATGGGGGTGTGGTTGATCAGCGGCCCGGGCAGTGGCGGTTGCGTTGCCCTGTGTCAGGAGGTGTGTCAGGAGGCGGCTGGAGAAGGGCATTTCCCTTGCGCCTCATGGCGCCAGCCCCCGCCGCCTAACGCTGTCGGCACGGTCGCAGCCCGGATACCAGGGCAGGCGAATACGCCGGGCCGTACCGCGTCCGGGCGGTAGACGAGCGTCGATACCAGTGACGAGGAGGCAACCATGACCGCACAGTCCGGCCCCAGCCGACCGGCCCGGCTGCAACCCGCCCATGGGAACGCTCATCGAACTGCACGAGGCACTGTCGACGCGGGGCTTGGCGAACCGCCAGCGGTTCGGGGAGGGGCTCGACGCCCCCGACCTCGACGACCTCACGAAGGTGCGCGGGTCTTGCGGGTCTCCTCGGTCTGGGCTGCCTCGATGCCGGCGGTGGCGGCAGCGGATGCCGCCGGGGCGGGCTGCGCGCTGTCGGCGGCGAACGCGGTTCCCGCCATGCCTGCCGGGGCGGCGATGCCGGCGGCGACGACTGCACCGAGCAGTCCGCGGCGCATCCGGCCTACTGCAATCCGGCGGATGTTCATTTCAGAGGCTCGCATATCGTTTGCTTTCATTCCAGAGGCGCCACAAAAGATGATGTATTTCCCATCCTGGACAGCCTGACCCCTGTGACACCTCCTCTGACCAGCCACACCTGCACCTGGACCGCGTTCCACCGAACAGGCCTTCCCCACCCGCAGCAGAGGCCTGCCACCATGCCGACGCGACGTTGGCCAGCCGGAGCAGATCGGGATGACGAGCTCGCGGACCTGGCGGTATCGCAGTGGGCGAGGTGCCGGGGAGGAGCCCAGATGAGGACGATCTGCGAACGTGGCCGTATCCGCTGGGGACCCAGGCCCGGTAGGCTCCGCGGACCCCCGGCAACTGCCGCCACAGACCCCGTTCGCTACCACAGTGCGGGGCGAGGTCCTGGAGATCAGCACCAGTGACCACAGTGTCCTGGGGACCCTGGAGACAGGCCCCGCCTCCCAGTGGGACGCCGCAATGGCCGTCACGCCGTCTTCTGTCAATGCTCCCGCAGAATTGAGCACGCTCTGCTCCTTGGGTTCTAACGCTTGTCGCAACACTCCTTGATCATGATGGGTGTGTTGATGGCGAGGGT
>NZ_JOFX01000117.1 GCF_000719345.1 Streptomyces sp. NRRL F-2664 | reverse complement strand
CCCGGCATAACATCATCAGCGGTCAGCGTCTCAGCAGGTGTGGCATCTGTCGCGCCAGGCGAGTTCCCGGACGGACAGTTTCTGACCGCAGCCCTCGTGACACGTGGCAGCCTCGCCACAGGCGCGGGCCTGTGAGGACCAGCACGAGCAGGACGACGGCCGACGGGCTGGGAGGCCCGTGACGAGGTCACCTGTGACCAAGGTTGCTTCAAGTTCCGGGCGCGGCAGTTGTCGCGTGAGGGGCAGACAGCAGTGCAGGCACGGAGGGTTTTCAGCGGTGAGTCCTCATGAGCAACTCCTGGACCTGGCGGGGGACCAAAGGACTTCATCTCGCCCCCCTCTTGTCTGCGGGGAAGCCGGCTCGCCTGCGGCGGGTCCGCAGGTTCGCTGCGTCGCGCCCGGCGGGAAGGCCCCGGGCGATTTCGGCCGGTGCCATCGCTGTGCCTTCGCACTGTGGGGATCAGACCGGATGCTATTGCGGATGTCAAACAGCGGTTGCTGCTGAGTGTCCGGCGGCTCTGTGTGGGTGTTTTGCCTGGTGAGGACAGCGGCGTACGGTTTCGGCGACCGCGTGGAGGTGGCAGCCGGCGTCTTCGGCAGGGCAGGGCGCCTGGCTCCCCGCCGTCGCATGATGAAGCTGTCCGTCCTCCAATCACCACAGCAGCATGCAGCGAAGATCCTCTCCAGTCGATCCGCCGGACTCCTTCTGTCTCTCCTGCTCGCCGCCAGCCCACCTGACCCGAAAATTGGCAGGCAAGACGCGCCAACACGGGGTGCCGGTAAGGACTCGGTCACCAGCCGCAAACGGCGGTGATCAGTCCTTGGGCTTGGCAGGCTGGGGCAGTTCCGCCGTGGCGGTTGCCTCGGCGAGCGCGATGCGGCTGACCTTCAGCTCAGGCACGTAGTTATTGATGGTGTTGCGGGAGACGCCGAGCAGTTTCGCGATCGAGGTCACGGTGTTCTGGGGGCGGGTGAGCAGGTCGCGGGCGTGACGTACCTGCTCGGGTGTCATGGCCGACGGTCGCCCGAGGCGAACGCCGCGGGCGCGCCCTGCGCGATGAGTTCGCGGATGAACTCCGCGAGGGCGACGAAGTCGTGGAAGACCAGGCGCCTCCAGGCGTGGTGGTGTCCAGCGCCTGGTGCAGCGGGGTGAAGCCGATTCCCTGCTTGCGTCAGGCTGGACACGATTGCGATGAGGTCCTGGATGGAGCGGCCGAGCCGGTCCAGCGACGGGACGACGAGGGTGTCGCCCTCGCGTAGGTAGTCGAGGGCCTTCCACAGATCCTCGCGTTCGGCGTTCTTGCCGGACCTCTTGTCGGAGAAGAACCGGATGCACCCTGCTTCGTGAGTGCGTGGATCTGCCGGTCGAGCAGTTGCCCCTTGGTGGACACGCGTGCGTATCCCACGAGGCCACCGGTCCGTACGGGCGGAACCGGGCGAGGAGATCAGCGGTGTCGTCGTCCTGGGGTAGCTGCACCCGCCAGATCGTACAGAAAAGGGTGGTGCTTAAGTTCTTGAGCACACCAACTTTCTGACGCCGTTTTATGGGCACGATCCGGCGTCGATCCGGTCGCAATCCCTCGCTTGACGATCTTGCTCATCAATCGGTCGATAGATGGACAAACACGGAATCGTCGATTGTTGCCTTGACAACAGTTGTCGGGTCATTCGCGCTGGAGGAGTGACAGCTTCCACCAGCGGCTTGCGCGACCACCTCGGCTATTGGCTCCGTCGGCTCTCCGACGAAGTCCACGGCCGGTTCGAACGAGAACTCGCCGAGCACGGCGTGACCGTCTCCCAGTGGGCGGTGCTGATAACCGTGCACCGCGGCGACGCCACCACCACCCGGCAGGTGGCCCGGTACCTGGACATCGATGCCGGCGCGGTCTCCCGCCTGGTCGACCGGCTGGCCGCCAAGGAGCTGATGACCCGCGAACCGGACCCCGCCTCCCGCCGCACGCTGCGGCTGGCCCTCACCGCCACCGGCCGCGACCTGGCCCCCCAGCTGGCCGAGATCGCCGACCGCAATGACGCTCACTTCTTCGCCCGTCTCGACCCGGTCCAGCGCCGCCAGCTGGAGGACTGGATACGCCACCTGATGGGCGGAGCCCACCCAGATCCCCCCACACCGCCGACCCCTTGAGAGGGCACCATCATGAGCACCACCCCCACCACCGCACGCTCGGTTACCAAGACCGTCACCATCGAACGCCCCGTCGCCGACGTGTTCAACTTCCTCGCCGACGCGGCCAACTGGCCTGCCTGGGCGATCGTCAACGTCAAGGCGATCGAGCCCACCGACGAGCCGGACTGGTGGCTGATGACGACCCCGCACGGCCCCGCACGGCTCCGTATCCGCGGCAACGCCGAGCTCGGAATCCTCGATCACGACTACGTCGAGTACCAGGCGTCCTGGCAGGTCCCAGCCCGCGTCGTGGCCAACGGTGCCGGCTCCGAGTTCCTGATCACTTTCTTCCAGCCGCCGGCCTTCACTGGTGCCTTCTTCGACGAGCAGGTCGCTCTGGTCGACACCGAGCTCGCCACCCTCAAGCGCATCCTGGAAGTCGGCGCGTGAGCCTGCCCCACGCCTGACTCGCCGAGGCGGCCGACCAGCTCACCGAGCAGCTCGCCCGCCTTGGCACCCCAGAGCGCGCCGCCTGGGACCGCGCTTACCTCCACAGTGACCTCGTCCACCTCGGCGTCCCCATCCCGGACCTGCGCCGCGCCGTCACCACCACCACCCGCCGCCGCCTGCCACCGCTCACCCGAGCGGACGCCCTGGCTCTGGCCGATCTGCTGTGGACCAGCAGCGTCTACGAACACCGGCAGGCAGCCGTCCAGCTCCTCACTTACCACACAGCCCTCCTCACCCTGCTGGCCTAATGACGGTGGAAGCGATGCTGCGAGCCGCCCACACCGGGGCCCTGGTGGACACCCTTGCCATTCACGCGGCTGGCGTGATCTTCGCCAGCACGAGGAAGCGGCCAGGCCCACCCTCGACCGCTGGGCTGTCGACACAGACTTCTGGCTCCGCCGCTCAGCCCTTCTCTCCCTGATTCCCGGCATCCGCGCCAAGGAGCCCGACCTGAAGCGACTGGGCCTGCGCAGGTTGCGCGGCTCGGGCTGGGCCTCGGCCGGCGTGAGCCGGATCGCCCCGGATTTCCGCTCGGCGATGTCCAGCCAGCCCAGCTTGGGCAGCTGGTCATTCAGCAGCTTCAGTTCGGTGGTCATCTGTACGCGCAGCTTGTCGATGAAGACCTGCGGGTCCATCGGTTTGCGCCAGCTCGCGGTAGTCTCCTCGCCTCGCTCGGCGAAGTCCTGGGGCAGGTCCTCGTCGGGGTTGCGCCACTCGTCGGCGCCAACGACCCAGATCTCCTTGCACTTGAGTTGGTCGCGCAAGGCCTGGAAGGCGACGACCTCGTAGACCATGCGCACGATCCGGCGCCGCCCACGCTTGTCGGTGCAGTGCACGACCTCGGCTCAGTCCCCGCCCAACGCCTTGTGGACCGGCACGTTCTCGCCCAGCGGGTAGTACGTGGTGTTGCCCGCAGCCGCGTACCGGGCCACCAGTGCCAGAGCCTCGATCACCGGCCGGTGGTGTGGTTGGACGAACGGAACTCCAGCACATCGAGCAGCTTGATCAGCCCGCGCCGGCAGTGGTTGGTGTAGGACGCCTTCAGCCTGGTCTGCACCGTGCGCCGGTAGACCGGGCCGTCTCGAACTCGTGGACCAGTTCACGTAGGGTCTGCTCACCACCGGACACCGCCGGGTAGACAACCTCGCGGACCGTGTCCCGGCTCGCCGAGCGACGCCTCGGCGAGCTTGAACAGGATGCTCTCCTTGCCCGACACCTTCTTGAACGCGTTGACCAGCTCCTCGGTGACCTTCTTCTCCGCCCGCGCTCCGATCCGGTGCACCGTGGAGATCAGCAACTCGACCAGCGTGTCCGTGATCTCCCGCTCCCGCTCGTGCAGCAGTGCGGCCAGGAGTGTCACGCGCAGGGGCGCGGGGTGTGTGCGCAGATGGGAGGGGGATTCCACCGCGGCCCGCGCCCGCCAACTGGTCACTACCTTCGGTGCGACGTCTGCGAACAGGTCCATCGGCAGCCCGATCGGGCGGACCGCGAGCAGCTTGTCGATCTCGGTGAGCACCGTCTCCAGGCTCACGTTGCCTGGAGCCTCCTTGATCTTTCCCAGAACAGGTAGCCGTCCTCGCCGGCGCCTGCATCACCGGGTTCGGCGTCGTCCGCCTGGTCGGCTCCGGCGACCAAGGCGAACGATCCGCTCGATGCTCTCCACCGTGAGCCGCGCCGAGATCCGCGTCGTCAGCATCTCCTCGGCCGCTCGCAGGGCGGCGCCCACGACCCGGTCGCACCGCCCCGCAGTGGGCGGCTCGATGCTCTCTGTACGGCAGCGGACAAGCAGCTCCACCCGAACTTGCTCCTGTCGGCGCTCCTTGCACGCGACGTGCTCGGCGAACCAGGCCGTCAGCTTGTCCGCGTCCGCGACGCTGCACTCCCGGAAGCCAAGGTGCTCGCGGATCTGCGCACGGTGGTACTCGATCGTCCGGCCGGTCCATTCGTATGTCACTAGTGCGTTGGCCACGAACGTTCGCCGGGGCTGATTAGGCGGCTTTGGGCCGTGGGCGGCCCCAGCGTTGCTGGCGTTCGCTGCGGACCTTGGCGCGTTCGCGGCGCTGGGCGGCCAGGACGTCGGGGTGGCG
>NZ_JOFX01000116.1 GCF_000719345.1 Streptomyces sp. NRRL F-2664 | reverse complement strand
ACCTACGGTGGCGCAACGCCAACGCCCGCCACCCCGACGTCCTGGCCGCCCAGCGCCGCGAACGCGCCAAGGTCCGCAGCGAACGCCAGCAACGCTGGGACCGCCCACGGCCCAAAGCCGCCTAATCAGCCCCGGCGAACGTTCGTGGCCAACGCACTAGCTAGGCAGGCACGACACCCTCGCCCAGACCGCCGCCGGGTTTCCGGATCCAGCGGAAGCACCGACCACGCCTGTGTACACAGCGTGATCACACACCTCGACGCCCGCGCGCCCCCACCCGCCCGCGCACTGCGACAGGCACGTCCCGGGTACGTCCTCGTCGACGGCACGCCCGCCGAGGGCGCCCGCGTGGGCAGCGGCCAGGACGGCTACGCAGGCAAGCGCCGCACGCACGGTGCGAACATCTGGGCGCCCACCGGCCCGCCGGTGGGCTCCTCTGCTGTCCGCCGGGACGGACCGCGGACACCACGGCCGCCCGCACCCGCAGGATCGCCGCCGTCTGTGAGCGGCTGAAGATCCCCGCCCTCGCGGACAAGGCCTGCCAGGGAGCCGGCGGAACGTTCGCGCCACCCGCCAAGAAGCGCCGCGACCGCGGGCTCACTGTCAAGGAGAAGTCCGCCAACCGGGGCACCCGCCCGAACGCTCACCCCGTTGAACGGGCCTTCGCCCGCCTCAAGGCCTGGCGGATCTTCCGCAGAGCCCGCGTCAGCCCCAGCAGGCTGACGTCAATCCTCAAGGCCGTCCCCTGGAGAAGCAACGCTGAAGAAGCTCATTGAGTGCAAGGGGGCCAGGAGCCTCGTCACTGCTGCGGTCCTGGCGCGGCCTGCGGGTGCGGCTGGGGGCGTGCTGGATGCCGGGGTGCGGCCCGGGCGGGGGAGGGGGTGGTTTGGAGGGGGTGTGCCGACCCGGTTCGGGAAGCGGCCGGGCTGGCCCGCACCGGAGCTCCGCCGGCCGGCGGGTGCGGCCTCGGCAGCAGGCGGATGTGTCGCCGACCGGCACGGAGCGGCCCTTGGGCCATCCCTGGGAGCCAGGGCGGGCAGCCGTCAGCCGCACCCGGTCTCCTCTGGGCCGCCGGCCCTTCAGCGCTGCCTTTCCAGGGCAGGGGCGCGGCGCCGATAGGCGCAGGGGCGTGTGGGCTGCAGCGGGCGCGTCGGAGGATGCGCCGGGGCTTTCAGCCGGGCGGCTGCGCGTCCGGCGGGTGCCCGGGCGGCGGGCAGGGCCTGCAAGCGGAGGCAGGGGGCCTCGAAAGGGGGGGAGGTCCTGGCGCTGGCGGGGCAGACGGCCCGAGAGCTTCCCGGCCCGCGCGGCGCCGGCCCGGCCGCCGCGGCCCAGGTCCTGGTCAGCCACGCCCCTGCCGGGGGCGGTTCCGCTCGCAAGCGGCCTGCGCCCCGTCCGCCGGCGTCTCGCCGGTCCCCGCCGCCTTCCGGGCTCGCCAGCCGGCACCGCCTCCACCGGAGCGGAGACCGGCAGCTCCACCGGGCCGCGCACACCACCACCCTGGTCCGCATGCGCCCCGCCCCTGCCGCGAAGCCGTACGCCGCGCGCAGGGCCAGCGGGGCCAAGACCGCCGGGGACGCACAGCGCTCTGCCTGAAGCGCGCGATCTCCAGGCAGCTGTTCAAGATCCGCCAAGGGGCTGAGCCGGACGGCGGCGGCCAGTCCCGCCTCCCCAAGCGGCTTGGCTTGCTACAGCAGCCCGGGCTGCGCGGCAGACGGCGGGGGCTGCGGGGGCTGGCGGTGTCCGCGGCGGGCGGCGCGGGGCCCGGCCCGGCCGGCGGGGGGAGTCCCGTGCCGTTCTGGCGGGATGCTGCGTGCCGGGGGGCGGCCGGGCCGGAGGGGCCGGCCGCGGCTGGCGGGCGCCTGGGCGCTGGTGCGGGTGCGGCCCGGGGGCTGGGGCGGTGCGGCGGGGTGCTGCGGGCCGGTTGCACCGGTAGGGGGCTGCCGGCTGGGTCCGCGGGCGGGCGGGTTGGGGGTGTGGTGGCGGGGGCGGGGCGGCAGGTGCGCTGCCCGTCTGCTGGCGGCGCAGCAGGGGTGTGCGGGGGCGGGTTCCTGCCGGGTGGTGGCCTGCCCGGCCCGCCGCCCCCCGGCGGGCCGGGCAGGCCACCACCCGGCAGGGGCTGGTGTGGTGCGCGGCCAGGGGCTGGTGTGGTGCGCGGCCAGGGGCTGGTGTGGTGCGCGGGCTGGGTCGGCGGGCCGGCGGGGGAGGGGCGGGCCTGCCTGGAGGGCGGTTCGCCGCTGCCTGCTGGCGGCGGGCTGCAGGCAGCGGGATTCCGGGGGCCTGCGGCCGGGTGCGGGGGAGGGTGGCGGCTGTGCGGGGAGGGGGTTTCGCCAGCCGGCGGCGGGGGCGCCGGCCAGGGACTGCGCTCCTGGCGTCCTGCCCGCCCGGGGGGTGGTGGTCCGGCGGCGGGCTCCGGCCCGCGGGCCCGGCGTGGCGGCCATCGGCGCCCTCCTCCCTGTCATGGCCCGGGCTGCTGTCCACGGCGCTGCCCGGTCGCGCGCGGCGGCCCGGAGGCAGCACCTACACGAAAGCAGCCCCCCGCGCCCGCCCGCATCCCCACTTTGAAGGGCCGGCCCGGCAGCGGTCAGCGCCCCGGTGGTGTAGGCCCATTCCGGGCCGCGCCGGCCGGACGCCCCGGGAGCCGGGAAAGGCTGCACGGAGCGGGACAGCCTGGCTGCGCTGCGCCGGCCCCCGCTGCAGCCGCCTGTTCCCCGCGCAGGGGCCGGGCGCCGGCCGGCGGAATCCGGCGCGGGGGCCCGGGAGGCGGCGCCGTCCGGCTGCCTGTGTCCCGCCTGGTTCTCCGCCGGCCGGCACAGGCGGCGCCGGCCGGCCCCTCCCGGACCGCGCCGGCGAGGAGGCCGCCCGCCCGGGCCTTGGGCGGGCGCGGCGGGCCGCTCGGCGGGGGCGGTGCCGGCCAGGCCGCCGGGAGGGCGCCCAAGCGCAGTGGACAACCCAGCCAGCGCGGCCGCCTTCCTCTGCGGCGGCCCCCGGCGCCGGGGGCCGCCGCAGCTGCCTGCCTGGCCCCCTCCTCCCGCCGGGCTGCGGCCGTCTGCAACCGCCGTCGGACCTCTGCCGCAGCGCCCTTCCCGGCCAGCCGGCCAGGGTGCTGGCGGCGCCTGCTGACAGGCGTCCGCAGGGGAGGCCGCGCAGGGACGCGGCGGCGGGCCGGCTGGACCCCCCTGCCCGCCCCAGCCGGCGCGGACTACGCTGTGAAGCCGTCAGCGGGCCCGTGCGGGCTGTCCGCCCCGGACCGGGACGGGCAGCCACCGGCCAGTACACCGGCCCGTGGAGGGCCGCGGGCGCCGCCCTGCCGGCCGCGCTGCCGGGGACGCCGCCGCTGTGGAGGCGCAGGCGGGCCGGGCGCATGCCGGGCTGAAGCCGGCCCCCGCCGCTGCCGCCGGCACTCCGCAGTGCACGGCGCTCGCCGTAGGGTCCGAGTCCGGTCGCCCGGCAGGCCGGCCGCGCGCTGCCGCCCCGCCGGCCTCCCGGGCGGGGCCGGGCGGTGACTGCGGGCCCGCTCTGCAGCCGGAAAAGGCGCAGTCCCGACAGGGCTTCCGCCCCTCCGGACGCCCTTTGAGCCCCACGCCCCTCGCCAAGCCGCATACCCTCGTGATGCAGCTCCCCGGGGCTGGCGTACCGCATGGCCGGGCTGGCCGCCCAGCAGCCGGGCATGCGGCCGGGCCGCCACCAGCTGCGCCGCGCTCACAGGCGCGGGCCGTGCGGCCGCCGCCCAGCATGCGGGCTGAACCGCTCGCCGTCCCCCCTACTGCAGGTGATACCGCAGCCGGCCGCCGGCCTTCACCGCCGTGGAGAGGGCCCCGCCGGGGCCGGCAGGGCGGACAGCACCCGGCAGGCTGGGCAATGCGAACCACCGCAGGAACAGGCCGGGCCCGCCGGGCAGGAGAACCCGGCCGGGGCACCGCCCGCAAGTGCGGGGCGCGTGCCGAAGCAGACGCGGGCCTGCCCAAGGACCGGAGTGCGCGTGGCGGCTACTCCGGCAGCGAGGCTGGACCCGGCCGCCCTTCCCGGCGCCGGCCGGCAAGGCCGGGGGAGCCGGCCCCGGCCTTGCCGGGAAGCGCTGAGCTCGCCAGCCGGGCAGGCCGACCGGACGCAGCCCCGGGTCCCGCGCCTCGCATGCCTGCAGAGGCCGGCGGAAGCCCTTGAAGACCTGCACCAATGTTCCCGTAGTACGCGGTGGCCAGCAGCCCGGCGGCCACTCGCGCCGGGCCGAAGATCTGCACCCTGGACCGCCGCTCCGCCGACGGCGCGGCCGACCCAGCACAGCACCAGGGGCAGGGGGCTGGACGGAGGAGGGACAGCAGCCCCGGAAGCCTCTTTCCTGGAGACGTCCCATCGCGATACCCGCCCCGGAGGATTGCCATGCCCTCTTCTCCCGCCCCGTCCCCTGCCGCCCGCCGCATCCGCCGGAATGGTGTGGCCGGCCTCCTCGCCCTGGCCGCTGCCGGCACCGTTGCCGGGGAGAGCGCGGGTGAGGCGTTCGCCGCCCCCGGCTCCCGCTCGGCCGCCGCTGCCGCGGCGGTGCCTGGGGCTTCGGGCACCGTGTCGGGTGTGTTCGCCCCGGGTGAGGAGGCGGGGGGTGCGGTGGATGTGCGGACCGGCCGCTACTCCCTGGAGGTGCCGCTCTTGGGCACGGCGGGGCGGGGGGAGGCTTCGTTCGGGCTGTCACTGTCGTATGACCAGGAGTTGTCGGGTCTGGGGGTGGACCGGCAGGGCCTGGGCGCGGGTATGGGTTTGGGCCTGCCGTTCGTCGACACCGGTGAGGGCC
>NZ_JOFX01000115.1 GCF_000719345.1 Streptomyces sp. NRRL F-2664 | reverse complement strand
ATGTCTCCCCGCCCGTTCGATCCGAGACAGTCAGTCCCGGCGCTTGCCAGTGATCCTCTCACCGAGAAACAGGGCAAAGGCTCTCTGATGCGGCACTAGATGCCGAAGGGTCGCGGTCCGATCGCGAGCACGGCTCGCCGATCCGGCAGCCGGCGGCGGTCTGGGCCAGGGTGTCGTGCTTGCGCAGGCACACGAGTGTGGTGAGGGCTCATTGGGAAGCCGGCAGTCTGCACCGGCGGTCACCCCCACGGGCGGGTGACGATCAGCATCGTGACCCGCTCCACGGAGGGCATGGGGGACGGTCCAGTGCAGCAAGACGGGTGACCAACAAAGCTCCCTGGCGGACAAGTCGAGATGTGGGATCTCTCGCTCGACCGTCCGGGAGCCTTGTCCATCATGATCCTCAGCCTGCCACCCGATAGCGGCCCGACTCGAAGATGCACAATGGAAGACTCAATTCGGGCCATTTGCCCATCAGTTCGGCCTGAGAAGGCGTTGCATACTGCGCATGCGGCCTCTAGCCTCCGGTGGCAACGAACTTTGGAGGCGTTTCCATGGCTCGAGCACTGAACCTGTTGTCGACGGCAGTCCTGGCGTCGGGTGTCTTCTCGGGCGTCAGCGCGCCGGCCGAAGCGGCGGCCCCAGCAGCCGAGATCATCCCGATCGACCTGCTGCTGGCCGGCTCCTACACGGACGCGGCCCGCGAGGCGATCGCGATCTGGAACAGGGCCGTCCCCTCTATAAGGTTCGTCGAACAGAATACCCCTGCGCCGCTTCGGGTCATGGAGTACAAGACGGCTAGGGGAATCCAATCCCACGTCAACATCAAAGGCGCGGGGCGCGGCTGGGTTTATCTCGAAGTCGGGGACGCCCAGCTATACAAGCCGTCTCGCATAGTCGTCCACGAACTGGGCCACATCCTGTCGCTCCCCGACCTGGGCCCGGGCAGCCCTTGCTCAAAGGTGATGTCAGGTGCTTGGGCAGGCTCGGGCTGTGTCAACGTTCAGCCCGACGCCGCAGAGAAGGCCGCCGTCAGGAACTTCTTCGCCGCCAACAACGTCGGCGACCGGGTGCCGTGGTGGGGGTCAGCATGATCCGTTGCTTCAACGGTGCTTGAGGGATGACGAAGTTTCGGTCAGGCTCCCCGTAAGGTTGTTTGGAAACGAGGTAATTACTCGCCGGAGTCCGCGAGGAGGAGGTGTGGCCCCGGGCAAAGGGCTCGGGGCGGCATCCGGGGCCTGGACCGTCTTCGAGGACGAAGCTGGCTTCTCGATGACTCCGCTCCGTGCCCCACCCGGGGCCGAAGCGGGCAGACCCCTCATCCGCGTGCGAGGCCGCTCCCGCCGCCGGACACCGGCCCGCGCTGTGCTGTTGCAACCCGGTGAGAAAAGAGCCGTCTCATCCCCCGGCCCCGCACGCATCTCCTGCTCAAGGGCGCACACAAGAGCTTCTCCGGGAAGGATTGCTGCGGCTTCCTGTGCGGCACAATCCAGCTCGGCGGCCCGATCGCGGCGGTCTGGAACAACTGTGAGACTTGAGGTGTGCCGCTGGGAGCGGACGCCTGACCCGTGGGACAACTGGCCGCCGTGCCCTGCTCAACACCCATTTGGCCGCAGGGCTGAAGCGGTATGAGGCCGAGCACGACTGGCTCACTGCCATCCGGCTTCCGCCCTGCACGCGACCTGAATCCCGTCGAGGCTGTCTGGCCACTCGTGCGCAGAGCGATGGCCAACAGCGCCTTCGACACACCCGACGACCTTCACCGCAAGCTCCGCCGCGAGTTACGCAGGATCCAGCTCCGACCCCACCTGATCGACGGCTGCCCCACCGCCACAGGTCTGGCCGTCAACCCACCGACCCGGCCCTGAAAGCCTCAGCAGTCGTGAAGCGAAGCGGCGGTCGGCGTGCCTATCGCGCGGCCCTCGTGAAAGAGCGAGCCTGGGACAACGTGCGACGTCCGCAGGACTGCCTCCGGGCGAGGCGTCCCCAGTGGCTGGTTGGGGTGCCGCCCTCAACCAGTCGGACCGGCGCCCGATCAGCAGCTTCAGCCGAGGCGGCTTTGTCACGGGGGCGGATGGGCACCTCGGGTCACGGCATCCTGGCCGAGCCGACGATCACGCCGGCGTCGCAGGCGTCGGCTTTTCCTTCACCGCGGTTGTCGCCGGAGACGCGGCTCACCAGCCGCCGGGGAGATAGAGGACCTCCTGGCCCTGGCTGACCAGCAGGGCTAGCAGCAGCGCGGGCTCCCCACCGGTCATGTCGATCGCCCAAGTCACCTGTCGGCCGTCTGCCAGGTCAAGGACATCACCGATCATCTTGAGCAGCTCGGGCTCGTTGTTGGCAACCCGCCCCGACAACAGCGTCTTGCCGTCCGAGTCCAGGGCAATGCCGTGATGATGTCCCTTGCCGCTGTCGATCCCCGCCCATATCCGGCTCATCGCTCTCCTGACATGCGTGTTCGTTCAGTTCGTACCACGGACAACTTGGCCGGCATTGCTCTACGATGACCGCGGTCTTTTCACCCGCTGCGAACCGCTTCCCTGCCTGAAGCCGGACCCCCTCACTAAACGCTCGACTCAGCGGTCAGGCCCCCACCCTCTGGATACCTCACCCCATCGACATACCGCAGGATCATGAACCGTCACTACCCGACGACAACCCGAAAATCTCAGTAGCTCAAGCACCAGCGGCTTCGGCACGGTGGAACCCCCTCCCACCAGCCGGTATGCCCACTCCACACCTAACTTACGCAAGACCGCTTTAGATTTTGCTGGTGTCGGAGCCAAGCTGCAGGGCCAAGAATCGGGGGCGCCGCACCGGGCCGTTCAGAGGGCAGGCAGCGGTCCCGTAGTCCTGTTTTGATGGGCAGCATTCCCTGGCTGCTGCTTGCCCCTAGATGATCGATTCCAGGGTGTCAGTGAGCGAGCGGAGGGTCTCTTGCCTCGTGGACTGGAGCCAGGGGCTTCGGGGAGAGACTCCAGGTTTCTGATGTGGTTTATGGCTGCCCGCAGTCGGGCTCGGCGTGGCCTCGAAGAGGACGTCACCACTTTCGGTGCGCGGTTGCCTTGCGGCCGGTCACCAGGCTTGCTGGGGGAACGTCATCAGCCACGACCGCGCCGGCGGCAACCACGGCGTCACGGCCGATGCTGACGCCGGGCAGGATCGTGGCACCGGCACCGATCCATACGTTCTCCGCCACGTCGATGGGTGCGCCGGTGAGGTACAGCCGCCGCTCCTCGGGATCCACCGGGTGGCCGCTGGTGATGAACGTGGCCTTCGGTCCGATCATCACGCGCTCGCCGAGCCGGATGCCGGCATAGTCCAGGAATGTGCAGTTCTGGTTGATGAAGACGCGCTCGGCGAGGTCAAGGTTCAGGCCGTGGTCGGTGTAGAAGGGCGGATAGATCGTGGCTCTCAGCGGCAGTGGCTTGCCGAGGATCTGTTCGAACAGTTCCGCCTTGCCTGCTTCGTCTTTGAAAGGCAGGACGTTCAGGCGGGAGGTGAGCTCGGTGGCCCGCAGGACCCTGTCGGCCATGGCCTGGAACTCGGCGCTGTGGATGCGCATGAGACGGTCGCTGGACATGCCGTGATCCTTGCTGTGAACCGGTGACTGGACAAGACTCACCCGGCGATCGAAATCACAGGGGTGCCGGCGGAGACGAAGACGAGGGCGCCCAAGATCGTTTTGTGACGAACAGCCTGGACACCCTCGCGACGGCACTCTATGTGAAGACCGACGACCTGCTGAAGGCGTCTCCTCATCTGGCGCCGTGGGTCCTGCCATGGGGATTGCCCCGCAGCTCACCGACGCCGAGCTGGTCACGCTGGCGGTGATGCAGGCCGTGCTCGGGTTCACCTCCGAGGCCAAGTGGCTCCGCCACGCCCGCTCCCACTTGCGACATCCCCTACCTGCCCCAGCAGCCCGGCTGCAACAAGCGGCTGCGCAAGGCCGCCGAACTGCTCCGCCGGGTCACCCGGCTACTGGCCACAGATACTTCGGTGTGGAGCGATGACGTGTGGATCGTGGACTCCCCGCCGGTGGAATGCGGCCGCTCCCGCGAGACCGTCAAACGCTGCGACCTGGCCGGATGGGCCGAGTACGGCTACTGCGCCAGCCACAGCCGCTTCTTCTGAGGCCTGCGGCTGCACCTGGTGTGCACCCTCCAGGGCCTGCCCGTCGCCTTCGCCCTGACCGGGGCCAAGGCCAACGAGCGCGAGACCCTGCTGGACCTCCTCGCCGCCGAACCCGGCCTCGTCACCGCCCGGCCCGGACAGACACTGATCGGCGACAAGAACTACTCCGGCCAAAACTTCGAAGGCGACCTCGCCGAACAGGGCATCCGGCTGCTGCGGCCGGCCCGCAAAGGTGAACCGGAACGGCCCGGAGCACCCCTGTTCAAACCCCTCCGGCAGGTCATCGAGTCGGTCAACGAGACCTTCAAGGGCCAACTCAATCTCGAACAGCACCGAGGACGCACACCCGTCGGTGTCGTCGCCCGCGTCATGCGTCAGCGGTGCCGGGTGCCTCCGGCACCGTGTCCGGTGTGTTCGCCCCGGGTGAGGAGGCCGGCGGCGCAGTGGATGCGCGGACCGGCCGCTACTCCTTGGAGGTGCCGCTGCTGGCGACGGCGGGCCGTGGTGAGGCGGGGTTTGCGCTGGCTCTGTCGTATGACCAGGAGTTGTCGGGTCTGGGGGTGGACCGGCAGGGCCTGGGCGCGGGCATGGGCTTGGGCCTGCCGTTCGTGGACACCGAAGAGGGCCGCGTTGTGGCCGCCGGCGGTGTCTACGAGATCGACCCGGCTGGCAGTGTCCCGGGCGGTGCCGGCTCGGGTCTGAAGCGGTTCCCCGGTGAGGGGGTGCGCTTCGAGCATGTGCCGGGGGGCAGCCTGCCTGCCCGGGAGGGGGTGGAGGAGCGCGGTTACGAGTGGCGGCTGGCGGACCGCACCGACGGGTCGGTGCAGTACTTCGACACCGCCGGCAACCCGGTGGCGTTTGCGGACCGGCACGGCAACCGCACC
>NZ_JOFX01000114.1 GCF_000719345.1 Streptomyces sp. NRRL F-2664 | reverse complement strand
CCACCCGCTACGAAAAACGGGCCTACATCTCCCTCGGCACCGTCACCCTCGCAGCCCTCATCATCTGGCTCCGCACATGATCCGAGAAACACTGCCTAACCCGCGCGATTTGCCACGGCGGCCGGGCCAGATCCGCCAAGCGCGGCGCGGGCGCTGTCGGCGGTGCGGCCGAGAGGGCCAGGAGGACCCGCTCGCCGCCCTCGGCCTGGCAACGCCGTCGTGCTGCGGAACACTCGCTACCTTGACGCCGTCGCCCAGCTCCGCGCCGAGGGCCATGAGATCAAAGACGAGGACGTCGTCCCCATCTCCTCTCTCAAAGACCGGCACATCAACTTCCTGGGCCGCTACATAAGCGAGCCCGTCTGGGGCGGCCTCGTCGGAGCCATGGCCGGTTACTGACGTTGAAGCCGGGTTGTCTTGGGGGCTGACGATCGCTGATCGTCGCGGTATCCCGGAGGCATGAGGTAGCGGCAAGGGCGGGGGTCTGACCGCGGAGAGGCAAGCATTCCGTGGGCGGATTCGGATGGAAGCAGTGGCGGTGTTCGCCGCCGGGCGGGGCAGCAGCAAGGTCGCGAAGGAGTTACGGGTCAGCGTCCGGTCGGTCCAGCGGTGGCGGCAGGCCTGGAGTGCGGCCGGCCGGGACGGGGTCCGTTCCCGCGGACCGGCGTCTCGTCCCAAGCTGAGCAATACGCTCTTCGCCGTGCCCGAGGAGGAGCTGGCCAAGGGCCCGGTCGCAGACGGCTGGCCCGACCAGCAGTGGACGCTGGCCGGGATAAAGACCCTGATCGGCCGCAGGTTCCACAAGTCGATGACGCTGTCGGGTATCTCGCATGTGCTGCGGCGGCACGGCTGGAGTCATCAGGTTCCGGCCCGTCGGGCGGTCGAGCGTGACGATGCGGCGGTGGCCGGCTGGGTGAAGGACGTGTGGTCGCACGTGGAACCACCGCGGCGGCGCTCGGGGCCCGGATCGTCTTCGGGGACGAAGCCGGATTCTCGATGACGCCGCCGACCAAACGCACCTGGAGCCGGCGCGGCACCACAACCGTCATCCGGGTCGCGCACGCTCCCAGCGCCGCTTCTCCACCGCCGCCCTGTGCTGCTGAAAACCCGGCGAACGCTCCCGCCTCATCCACCGGCCCAAACGGCACACCGATGACAAAGCCAGCGGCCGCAAGAGTTTCGCCTGTACCGAGTACCGCGACCTCCTCACCGCCGTCCACCAGCAACTCGGCGCACCCATCGTCCTCGTCTGGCACAACCTGAACGTCCACAAAGACCGCCGCATGCGGGGCTTCACCGACGCGCAGGACTGGATCACCGCCTACTACCTGCCGCCATACGCGCCCGACCTCACCCCTGTGAGGGGTTTTCAGACGCTGGCGTGAGAGGCAGTCCTTCTCCGTGATGCGGCGGGCGTTCGGGGCGCCGATGCACCACGTCCGGTGGTTTCTGTACCAGAGCAGCGGTGTCCGCCTGGCCCCGCAGCAGCGGTCAGGGCGGCATCTGACCGATGCCAAGCGCGAGGAGATACCCGCGGCACCGCCGCCGGAGAATCTGCCCGGCAGCGTGAGATTTCTCGCAACGGTGGCCGGGCCGTCTGAGGTGGGCGTGGTGCCGATGGCTACTCCGAGCCGGTGACCTGCTGGGTGTCGGGCGCGCTGAAGTAGCCGGTGGGAAAGCTTTGCACCATCACCGCCGGAACAGGACGACGGTGCTGGCAGGGCGGCAGTGGCGCTGCCTGCGAACTGGCAGAAGGCGGTGATGTTGTCGGGATCACCGCCAAAAGCAGCGGTGTCGTCCTGAACTCAGGTCAGCGCGGGGAGCTGATCCAGCAGGCCACGTGCGGCGAGCCGAGCTTTACGGGCAGTCCCTGAGCCCACACAAAACGCCGCTGACAGTGCCACATTCACAGCCGGGGCAGGTCCGCGAGAGTCTCTCCCTCCGGCGCCGAACCTACCAGACTCGGGCACGCCAAAGCCATCACGCCGCCCGGACCGCAGAGAGCACGAACACTACTCACGGCTGTTGTACGGGCGTTGGGTGATTGACAAGGTCGCAGAGGCTGTCACTCTGACAGCGGATCAGATCCGCTCTCCGGAGAACCAATCACTAAGGAATTTGACTTGAACTCTTCGCAGCCCCAGCATCATGAAGAACACGATGTGATCGTGGTCGGCGGCCGCCTGGCCGGTGTTTCCGCTGCGATTCATCTCACCAAGCAGGGTAGAAGTGTCTTGGTACTTGAGAAGGAGTCCATTCTCAAGGATGTTCTGTCGACGCACTTCATGTGGCCTCGCGGGGCCAGTTATCTGAACCGGCTCGGCATCCTGGATCAAGTGGTTGAGAGTGCCCCGTTTTTCGAGGAGGTCGATCTGGCGATCGAAGACGCATCCATCCGAAGTTCCGTCTCGATCGAAGACCTGAGGTCCCGGTTCCGGATGCTCCACGGAGATGATGGTGGTGTCACCGGTGCCAGTTTCTCGGCGCGCAGGCACCTACTGGATGATATTGTCGCCCGCTATGCCGTGAAGTGCGGTGTGGACTACCGGTACTCCGCGAAGGTGACGGATCTGGTCCGGGAGGACGGGCGGGTTGCCGGCGTACGTTGGCGATCACATGACGGGAAGGAAAAGAGTGCCCTTGCCCGTGTGGTTCTGGGAGCCGACGGCCGCCGTTCGCGGGTTGCCCGGCTGACGGGGGCAAGGAAGGTAGACGAGCGGGAGAACTGTACGTTTGCGTGCTACACATACTTCTCTAGCCTCTCTCTCACGACTCCCACTATGCACCGCCGGGGCCGACTCGGCGTGGCGCTCTGCCCGACCAGCGAGAACCAGACGATGGCTCTGGTCTACGGGCCGAGTGAGTGGTACCAGGGATTCCGACGAGACCCAGAAGGGAACTTCGTCAAGGCACTCCAACACGTGGACGGGAAGCTCGCCTCCGCCGTGGCCGACGGAGAACGACAAGCCGGATTCTTCATGACCAATGATCAGAGCGCGTACATACGCGAGGTGGCCGGGGACGGCTGGGCCCTGGTCGGAGACGCGGCATCGTTCACGGACCAGTGCACGGCCAGTGGAATGAGCCACGCACTCAGGGACGCCGAGCTCATTGCCCAGACAGTTGGGCTTGCGCTGGCCAGCCATGGCGACATCAGTGCCGCACTGGCAGAGTATCGGGAACTACGTCATCGCGACGCCTGGAGCTACTACGAGTTCGTGGCCACTCAGGCCGAGATGCAGGCGGCCTCCGTATCGGAGGTGGAGCTCTACCGGGCGGTGAGCTTGAACCCGGTGTATTCCCGCAGGCTCATCAGCGTGTTCAGCGGCGCTACCGATCCCGATGCTCTCTTCTCTATAGAAAGCGTACAAGAGATCCTCGGCGGACTCAGCACACCGGGTGCCGATCTACCCAAAGACGACACCTGGAATCGATCAGGCAACCCTTTCGTCGCCGACAGCGCCGACGACCAGGAGCGACTGGCGCTGACCCACACCACGCGCAGCTTTGCCTCGCCCGCAGGTAGTCGGCTGCTGGAGCGGACCGAATCATTCCACCAGTGGTATCGGGCACGCGTCGAATCCGAGACCTGGCTCTACTCCAGAACCCTCACCGCGGCACCACGGTCCACGACCCGGCTCGTGGACTCCTGCAACCGGGTCCTGGAAGGCATCAACTTCGCCTCCCAGGACTACCTGGGGCTCAGCAGTCACCCGGCGGTCATCGAGGCAGCGACATCGGCTATCGCCGAGTACGGCGTGCACAGCGCCGGGTCCGCCGTAGCAGTCGGTAACACACCCATCTCGCGAGCGCTGGAGCAAGACATCGCCGGATTGCTTGAGATGGAACACGTCACGCTGTTTCCCACCGGCTGGGCCGCAGCTTACGGGCCGATCAATGCGCTGGTGCGACCTGGTGATCATGTCGTCATGGACCGGTTCGCCCATGCCAGTCTCAGCCAGGCCGCCTACGGCGCATCCCGCAACGTTCATCGTGTTCCCCACCTCGACACCGAAGCCACGCGGGTTGTGCTCGGCACACTGCGGCGGAAGGACCAGCGCAACGGGATCCTGGTCGTCACCGAGGGACTCTATTCGATGGACGCCGACAGCCCGGACCTGGAACGGCTGCAGGACCTGTGCCACGAGTACGAGGCGACACTTCTCGTCGACGTGGCACACGACCTCGGCGCGACCGGCCCGGGCGGGCAGGGTCAGATCGGTATCCAGAAACTGCTGGGTCGTGTCGATCTGGTCATGGGTAGTTTCTCCAAGACCTTCGCCTCCAACGGCGGATTCGTGGCGACCAACTCGGCCGCTGCCCGCAGTTACATCGAGGTCTACGGGACGTCACACGTGTTCTCCAATGCCCTGTCCCCGGCTCAGACCGCCGCGGTCCGCGCGGCATTGGCCATCGCAACCTCGGACGAAGGGGGACTGCTGCGTGAGAATCTCCTGACGGGATCGATCGCCCTACGCGACGCGCTGGCCGCCTACGAGCTTCCCAGCCTGGGTAATGCTGGTCCCATCGTTCCGGTCGTCATCGGGGACGAACGGGTGGCCCGGCTAACCTTCCGGGGCCTGCGCCCGCGCGGGGTGGCCGCCGGAGTCGCGGAGTATCCCATCGTGCCCGCTGGCGCCTCACGGCTGAGACTTCAGGTCATGCCCTCCCACACACCCGCTCAGGCCAAGGAAGCCGCTGCGCTGATCGCCGATGTCGTCGCGGAAGCGCGCGCTGCTGTGAACAGCATGGACAGCAGCTCCGCAGGCCGCTGCGCAGAGTAAGCTTGTCCTACCTTCCAGACGTGGGCCTGAGGCGGTCATTCGTAAGATCGTCGGACCCCAGGGGCTCTGGGTATGGCTGTGAGCTTGTCGCCGTTGGA
>NZ_JOFX01000113.1 GCF_000719345.1 Streptomyces sp. NRRL F-2664 | reverse complement strand
CGAGTACGGCAGGATAAGGAACCGACGAGGCCCCCGAGTTGAAGAGCTGTGGACGTCAGACATCCCGCTCAGCAGCCCGAGGGCCTCGCCTGTTACGCCCGCCTTGCCGTCACCCGACCAGTGGCCAACCTGAACAAGCTCACTGGATTAGAGGGTTGGCCTCCAGGAGTTCCTCAATCCGGGCGGTCAAGGACGGATTGGAGTGAACTCGCGAGGCTGGGGACGATCAGCGTGGCAGCATCGGTGCTGGGGGCGACGACGGTCTGTTCGTCGAGTGTGGTGAAGATGTCCTCGACCAGCCGCTAATCGTGGCATTTCGCGAGAACGAAGTGGGACACGCTCAATGAAGGAGGCCCCGCCACGGGGCGGGGCCCTCCTCCTGCCTGAACAACAGATGGTGGCCAGCATACGTCGGTGAGCGCGATCCCGTACAGGGGCACCGACCCGATATGAGCTGGCGTTTTTTCCGACTGCGGGGCCACGGGGGGAACCGTCTGCACGTGGACCGAGACCTGCCCTGAGGCGCACGGCCCGGTGTGGGCCTCAGGGCCGGCCGGTCCGGTGCCGGTGACGGCCGGTACAGCTGCTGAGCTCAGCGCGGCGTCGGCGAAGCGGCCGGCGAAGGTGTGCCGAACCTGCAGGGCTCGCTTCCAGCCATGGTCCAGCGTTCGCGGCCGGTGCCCGCGGGGCTGGGGACATGACCGCGAGGCGGACGCACTGCGAGCCGCGTTCTCGCAGGACAAGCGGCCGCAGGTACGGACAGCCCGGCGGATGCGGACATGGACGCGCCCGACGGCGTGGGTGGTGCCGATGATCCGGCGGATCCCAGCGTCGAACTGCACACGGGCCTCCTCCCAACTGCCGGATACCCGCCACACCATTTCTTGCAAGCTCCCGGAACCTGCTGGTGGCGGGCTCTCGGTAGGAGAGGCGCAGACGGGCTTCAGCGGTCTTTTCCCGGTCCTGGCGGCGGGTGCAGCGGGACGAGGGCCCGCAGGAGGTGGACGGCGGTCTGGACGACGGTTGCGGGCCGGACCCCGCCGACCGCGTCGGGCAGGCCCTTGAGCCCTATGCCCTATGGAAGCCGAGGCGGCGCGGGCAGTGGTGCGGAGGCTGCGTTTGGCGGATCCCGCGTGCGGCAGACCTCTTCAGGCAGCGGATGACCTCCTGTTTCGCAGGCGAATGCCTCGGACCACAGCCGCCCCCAGTTGACCAGCGGGGGACAGCCAGCCCAGCGCCCGCACCGGCGATCTCCTGGCTGAGCGCCCGGTA
The DNA here is from genome assembly GCF_000719345.1 of Streptomyces sp. NRRL F-2664. Lineage (GTDB taxonomy): Bacteria > Actinomycetota > Actinomycetes > Streptomycetales > Streptomycetaceae > Streptomyces. Next base: position 6,528 of record NZ_JOFX01000113.1, on the reverse strand, counting down.
CCCACGGTCGGGACACCGCAGAGCCGTCCCCGCCGCGCAAGCTGGGTCCTCCAGACCGGCGGCGGGTGGGGAGCGGGACAAGGGCCGACCGGCTCCACTGCGGGCAGCCCCGCAACTGCCCACGGGCTCGTGCAGGGGCGGTGGTGACCAGAGCGCGGATCGGTCGAGGGGGCGGCGGTCTGGGTGCGGGCTCTGACGGCCGTCCTGCGGGCCCTTTGCGCTGCTGGGGAGCACGGCCACGGCGCGGCGCATGCATTGCCAGGGCCGGGCTTGCCGTTGTCCCTCCCACGCCTCGCGGTCCGGTCGGTCGACCTCCACGGCGGTGATGCCGTTAGCCCACAGGAACTCGGGTCGACCCGGCTCCGCAGGCGCTGGTTGCCTCGACGCCGACGCCGGGACACCGCCGTGCAGGTGCAGCCGGTCCGAAAGCTGCTGACAGCTGGCAGGAGCACCCCGCACAGCGGCTTCTTGGTCATGTTCTCGCTGGTAGGCGCACTTCCACGAGCGGAGTTACACCGTTCTCCCTAAGAGCGGCCGGGTGTGTGCTGCGGTGGGCCGGGGGCCCGCCCGCTGGAGGCGGGCGGGCCCCCGATCGCCTCGGGGAAAGGGAGACGTTCTGCTCAACGACTGCACGTCGTGGTGGTTACGGGCAGCGGGACTCATGTGACCGCCGTACCGGCTGCTGCGCAGTCCCGCCCGCCATGATGGGGGAGCGGCCCGGCAGGGAGCGGCCGGGCCGGCACGGGCGCCCCCGCCCGCCAAGGGGTATCCCGGGCGACGGGCCCGCGCGGATCTCGGACAGTGAGGCTGACCGCGGCTCGGACCGTAGGTTGCTATGGCTGGCTGCACCACGAGCAGGGGTCATCGCGGCTGGTGATGAACGGGGCGGTGGGGGCGCACGCACCGGGAAACTGCAATGCTGCACTTCACCGGGTGGTGGGAACGCGCAAGGGGCCGCCCCGGCTGCGGCGGACTCCTGTCGTGCTCCCCGCAGAATGACCGTGCGGTGAGGTGTCGTAGCCCTCTGGGCGGGACCTGGAGCCGGGTTGTTCCCGGACGGTTGCGAGGGATCGCGGAGCCGCTGCTCCTTCTGCCCGGGACCCGACTGGTCGCTCCAGATTTCCTACGGGGCCACGCCGCAATTCCGGCGTGGTGATGTGCCCGCGGTGGGTGTGGTGAGGGAAGATCGGGTAAGCGCCAGGGTTAGCCGGTCGGGCCCCCTGGCGCGTCCGCATGACTGCCTCTCACGCACCGGGGCGCCGCCGGCGTCACCGGCTACCCGTCGGCGGACACGGCCAGAGGGGCCCTGGGCCACCCGTGAGGGTGACCGCCGGTGCAAGCTGCCTGCCTCTCAGCGGGCCCTGATCGCACTCGTGTATCTGCGCAAGCACGACACCCTCGCCCAGACCCCCGCCCGGATTCGGGACCAGCGAGGGGGGCGGAGGAGATACGCGGGAAACGGGCCACTTGAACACGTCGGGTGACAGCTGACTGCGCTGTGTGTCTGCCCTCTGATGACGGTCCGTGATGATCGTCAGCGTGGGACCACAGGTATTGTGGTTGCTGATCATGTGATTGACGGTGTGTTTGTGGCGTCGGTGGAGCGGACGGCGTATCCGCGGTTCAAGCGGGTCATCTCCGACCGTGAGCTGGCGCAGTTCTTCATTCCCGATGAGGCTGAGGTCGGGTGGGCGGCGAAGCGGACGCATGGGCCGCCCGGAGTAGATCGCTGCTGCCGCGATGGAGGAGGCGGCCCCGGTGCGGGCCTCGGTGGTGGACCTGGTCAACGTCGCGCTCGAGGAGATCGTGCGCGCGGGCCTGGAACTGCCGGGCTTTTCGACACTGGACCGGATGGCGGCCTCGGTCAGGACGCGGGTGGAGGGTGAGATATTTGCCCGGATCGCCGAGCAGGTGGCTACGGCCCGGCCCCGTCTGGCGGGGTTGTTGGTGGTACCGGACGGTGAGCGTCGCAGCCCCTTCGACGTGATCAAGGAGCCGGGACGGCGGGCGACGTGGTCCAGGTTCCGGCAGCACGGTGAGCGCGTCGATCTCGTTGATGGCTTCGGTGACGCGGCCAGGTGGGTCGAGGGGGTCGCTGCCGCCAAGGTCAGCGCGTTCGCGGAGCAGCCCGCGTGCTGTCGGTCGGCGAGATGCTGGACATCAGCGAGCCGCGCAGGACCGCTCTACTCGCGTGCGTGGTCGCCAAGGCCAGGGCTCGGGTGCGTGATGAGTTCGTGGTGATGCTGTCCAAGCGGATGGCGCGGCATGGCAAGCGGGCCCAGGAGGAGCTGGCAGACCTGGAGCAGCGTCACAAAGCGTCCACCGAGCAGCTGCTGGTCTCCTATAAGAACGTGCTGACGGTGCTGAAGGAGCACAGTTCCGACGAGCGTGCCGGTCTGAGCGGGCAGGGGAGCCTGGACGAGGCGTTGGCCGTGAAGCGTGTCCGCGAGGTGGTGGAGGGGAATGGTGGCTTCGATGCCCAGCTGGCGGAGATTGAAGCCCTGGCGGCGTACCGGGCGGGAACTGGACGCCTCTGGTCGAGCGGTTCTTCCGTCCTGACCGGCCGACGATGTTCAAGCTCGCCCAGATCCTGACCTTCGTGCCCACCTCCCGGGACCGCAGCGTGCTGGACGCCCTGGAGCACGCCGTTGCCAACCGGCACCTGACCCGTGAGCTCATCCCCGACACGCCCCGGGCCCCCGGGGCACCGTCAGACGACGGGGATCCCGCACCGCCACAGGTCCTGGACCTGTCGTTCGCCTCGCAGCAGTGGCGCACGACGGTGTATGCGAAGGACCAGCCGGGGATGCTGGTGCGCCGGCACTGCGAGGTCATGGTCTTCACCTACCTCGTCGAAGAGCTGCGCTGCGGGGACATAGCCGTAGTGGGAGCCGAGGACTTCGGCGACTGGACCACGATGCTGCTGCCCTGGGACCAGGCGAAGTCCCAGGTAGCGGAGTTCTGCGAGCAGGCAGGCATCCCTGGTACCGCCGACGGGTTCGTGGACAACCTGAAACAGCAGCTCACACAGGTCGCCGAGGAGGTGGATGCCGGCTATCCGGACAACGCGGACCTGACGATCGACCCAGTATCGGGTGTTCCCTCTCTCAAGCAGCGCACCGGTCGCGAGCGCACCGTCTCCGCGGCCGCGCTGGAGGCGGAGCTGGATCAGCGGCTGCCGGCCCGGGGCATCCTGGAGCACCTGGCCCGGGCGGCCCACTGGACCGCCTGGTGGCACCGCCTCGGACCCCTCTCCGGGTCGGACCCTTAAACTGAAGGAACCACTGGCCCGGTACGTGGTCACCGCGTTCACCTACGGCTCCGGCCTCGGCGCCACCCAGGCCGCCCGCCACATGAGCACGGTCTCCGCGCACGAGCTGGCCGCGATCGCCAAACGCCACTGCACGCCCAAGAACTTGGCCCGGGCGGGCGCCGACATCGTCGACGCGCACCTGGACCTGGACTTGGTGCGGTCCTGGGGCGATGGGTCAGTAGCAGCGGTGGACGGCACGATGATGGATTCCGCCGTCGACAACCTCCTCGCCGAGACCTCGATCCGCTACGGCGGATACGGAGGGATCGCCCACCATCTGGTCGCCAACACCTACGTCGCGCTCTTCTCCAGGTTCGTGCCCTGCGGCGTCTGGGAGGCCGTCTACCTCATCGACTCCCTCCTGCAGAACCAGTCGGCGGCCCAGCCGGAGCAGGTCCACGCCGATACGCAAGGCCAGTCCTTCCCTGTCTTCGGGCTCGCGCACCTGCTGGGGATCGATCTTCTGCCCCGGATCCGCAACTTCCAGGACCTCACCTTCCACCGCCCTGACCCCAAGACGCGCTACCGCCACATCGACCAGCTGTTCTCCACCGACCCCCGAATCGCCATCGACTGGGACCTCATACACCGTCACTGGCCCGACCTCATGCAGGTCGCGCTCTCCGTCAAACAGGGCACCGTCTCCTCGGTGACCCTGCTACGCCGGCTGAACAACCGGTCGAGGAAGAACCAGATCTACCAGGCGTTCCGCGAGGTCGGCCGTGCCGTACGCACGATGGTGCTGCTGCGCTACCTGTCCGACCCGGCACTGCGGGAACAGATCCAGAAGGCGACGAACAAGGCCGAGGCCTACAACGGATTCACCAAATGGCTCCACTTCGGCAACGGCGGATGGCTGACCAGCCGCGACCCGGAACTGCAGGACAAGGCGGTCAAGTTCCTCGACCTCCTCGCCGCAAGTGTCATCTTTTCCACCAGCATCGACATGACCCGGGCCCTGCGGCAGATGTCCCGCGAGGGCTGGACTCTGAACGTCAGCGATCTTGCCGTACTCAGCCCGTACCGGCGCGAGAACGTCCTCCGCTTCGGCGACTACACGACCGACCAGCTCCACATACCCCCGCCCGCCTACAACCCGTCCATCACCGCTGCCACCAAGGAGACGGCAAAGCAGAGGGCAGGTGGCGGTAATCCCAGTCTCCTCGTGGGGCCGAAGTCCTTACCGGATGCACCTCTCTCGCGGGGACGGCGGCGGTGAGCAGCGGGGCGGGCCCGGTCGATCTCCCGCGGCTTCCCGAGGCCCGTCCTTTCGGAGGAATGCGCTTCAGGTGCTGATCTGACCGATCAGGGGAGTTGCGGCCGAAAGCCCGGTGCCCATGATGTCAGGGCACGCCAGTTAATGGCTCCCCCTGGTATGGAAAGAGACAAACATGCAGGCCTCGAAAAATAACAGCCCCTCTGCGGTGCCGGGGCGTATGCGCCGCGTGCTGCTGGGAGCCATTCTAGCCGCCGGAATCGCCGCACCGACTTCAATGGCAGGAACTGCTTTCGCCGCCGACGCGGTGTCCACCCCGCCTGCTTCTGCGGCTTCGGCCCCGGGCGCGGAGGCTTCGGCCGATGGCGTTGATACGCGGTGGAACGCAGCACAGATCCCCATGGGGCGGTTCGCCGGAGATCTCGCTATGTCACCGGACGGAAAGCGTGCATATGTTGCTGCGGCAGACGGAATCGGCGTCATTGACACCGCTACCGGCAAGCTTGCTGAAACTTTCTCGTCGGCTAATCCAGGAAGCAGACTCGGTAGAATCGCCGTTTCTCCGGACGGAAAACGCCTTTATGTTGCCGACCCGGGCGGAATCCGCGTCGTCGACGCGTTCACGGGTCAGTTGACGGGAGTTGTCGAGCTGGGTCAGGATAGCTTTCCTTTCGCCGTTGCGGTGTCACCGGACGGTCACAAGCTCTACGTAACTTCGTCGGCTCTGTCTGGGTCTCCTGCGATCAATATAGTTGACACAGCGACGGATAAAGTCTCTGCCCGCATCGATCTGAGCTCTGTGGGCCTTGGCACTACGCCCATTACCGTCTCTCCTGATGGCAGCCGCGTTTATGTCTACGGCGCCGGAGGTGTAACCGTACTCGACACGGCCACGAATGAGATCCGCACTCTAGCGTCGGTGACGTCACGTGATGGGAACACCATTAAGGTCTCCCCGGACGGCCGATACCTTTACACCTTCGGTATCAATACCGCTACCTGGAATGAGGGGATCCAGGTAGTCGATACGGATTCCGATCAGGTCGTGGCGACCGTTGCAGCGCCGTCCCCTGTGTCGAACATGACCCTGAGCGCAGACGGTAAGACCCTATTCGCGGCCACGGAACGCGGCGAGGTCCTGGAGGTCAACACCGGTGACAACAGCGTCCTGGAAACCCTGGAGACCGGCCCCACCTCCCAGTGGGACGCCGGAATGGCCATTACTCCTGATGGCAAACATGTCTACGTCTCCAATGTCAACGTTGAGCAGGGGCATCACCGGGTAACTGCCTTCACCCGCCAGTAGACGCAGATGTCGCATCGGGGCGCACACCGGAGGCCACGGTCGTGGTCATGGTCACGGGATGTGCTCGCGACCATGACCGGGGTCCTATCCGCGGTAGCGCCCGGGGCATGCCCCGGGCGACGGCACGCTCGCCGAGTGCCACCGTGTCGGCAACGGCCGGGACGACTGCTCAGGCAAGCACCGCCGCCACGGGGTGAACATCCAGGCGGTCACCGGTCCGGCCGGTGGACTCATCTGGTACTCACCGGCCATGCCCGCACGGACCGCGGAAGGGCTTCTGCTGGTGTTCTCCTACCGAGGGTTTTGCGGGGCCTCGTGTTGAGGGCTTGTGCAACAGCTTCGAGGTCGTCCGGCTGCCAGCGGGAAAGGCCGGTTCCCTCTGGAGCCCCGATTCGATGCGGAGTTGGGCGTGCTGGGCCAGTTCGGTGTCCCGGTCCCAGGTCAGCGACCTGCGTAGTTGCCGGGGCAGTGTGGTGATGGTGGCGGTGATCGCGTCCTTCACTGCCTCGGCGCCGCGGCCGGCGAGCGCGGGTCCGTTCTTGGTGCGTGGTTCGGTGCCGAAGCCCTCTATCCGGGGCAGGTGCAGCAGCATCGTGAACCGCCTGCTGCGTTCGACGAGCGTTCCGATCGCGGACCGGCCGGTCCCGATGATCAGATCGCCCTCCCAGTGTCCCGGGACGCCACGGTCCTCGG
>NZ_JOFX01000112.1 GCF_000719345.1 Streptomyces sp. NRRL F-2664 | reverse complement strand
GGTGAGGTGACGGTCTACGACCACCCCGCCCGCAGCGCCACCCCCAGGGTTCTTGCCGGGCCGGTGAAGCTGGGTCTGGGGCCGGACGCCCAGTACTGGCAGGCACCTGCGAACCATCAGGCTCTGCCTGACGGAGCGCGGCGACTAGCAGACATCGGCATGTACGGTACGCGTATTGCGGTCGGCAAAGGAGCGATATTCCTCACCACTCCGCAGAACGGCACCACAATTAAAAAATTCGCAATCTCCGAAAGGCCTGACGCGGCAGGGAAACACACCCTGGCTCTTGCTGGTGCCGCCGTCCTGGCGGACCGTAAGGTAACTACACTCTCCGTTGGGATAGTTGGCGGCGAGGAAATACTGGCAGCCGGACTCAATGTAACTGGAATCCGTATGTTCAAGACTGCCAGTTTGCAACCTGCCACAACGGCCCGGAGTGCAATCTTGGAGACCTTCGGAACTGATCCCAAGTATTCGCGGTACTCTGGTGACCCGCAAGGCCAGATAACTGCACTGAAATTCGGGCAATTGGCTGGCAAGCCGGTTCTTGCTGTAGGGCGCATAACGCGCCACTCATATGCTGCTTATCTAGTTGACCCGACCACGGGTAGCTTCATCCGCGCGTATTGGCCGCGGACGGATGCTCCTGATGTGCCATGGATCATACCCACTTCCTTCTCGTTTGGGCGCCTAGCGGGTGACGGAAAAGATGTGCTAGCAGTCTCCGTCTGGACCAACTTGGGCCCTGGACTACAGCGGGTACCCGGGCGGGTTGGGCTGCTTCCTCTCGACCGCAACGTCAACGAGCCGGTAGCGTACGGTGATGATAACCCGGACACCTCGGCAACGCCCCGCGGCCTGACGTTCTTCAAAGACGCAGAAGGGCGCGATCGTCTTGCTGTCGGCCGTGACCGGAACGCGCAAGTGGAACAGAGCATGGTCCTCGAGCGTGATCCTAGCAACGAACGCCGGATGCAGGGGGTCATCATCTCTGCTGGCGGTAATCGCAACCAGACGGTTCTCATGAGCAACCGGGAACTAGAGCGTCTGGTACCTGGATATCAGACGGCCAACCTGAAAGTTGTTAACTCCGGGCGGCAAAACGTACAGATTTACATGGCGGCGAGCCCGGCCTTGGACAGGGGCTGTTGGATAAATGACCTGCCGATGGCCCCCGGATTCGGGTTTCCTGAAGGAGGAAAACCGGCAGAGCTCACCGCCGGGCAAAGCCGGACATATCAAACCGCCATTTCTGTCAGTGCACGTCCTCAGTCCCCGTACAATATTGATGCGCCTGCCGAGTCATGCACCGAGCGCCAACGGTCCGCTTATATGGTGGCCGAAGTGCCTCAGAAGCCGTGGACCCGGCAAATTGTCAAGGTTGTGTACGACGACCAGACCGGTCTTCCTTCCATCGCGGCCGACGAAGGTGCAGGTGTCTTTGGCTGGGCGCTGAAGCTGGATCAATCTGGTGGGGCTCTGGGGACATGGGAACTGGTGATTACCGAGGCGCCACCCACCGCCTCGGCAGCGCCGGTCCTGAGTGCCCACAGGGTTACCCCCGATCCCAGCATTCCCAAGACGACATCTGTCACATTTGACTACACTAATCCTGTATACCGAGTGGACGTTTCAGGGGCTCAGTGGAAAATTTCTGACGCGAAGCGCCGAACGGCTGTCGCTGTTCCTTCGATGACGGTCGAAGGGAGTACTGACCCGGCGGCAGGCACATGGGACCAAATAGGAAAGTTCAGCCCCGCGGCAACACCCTCCCGCACTGATAATCCGGACGGCAGTGCGATTATCACCTTTGGTGCGTCGGAATTCTATTGGCAGAATGAGAATGGCGGCCCCAAGTACACCCATCTTCGAGTCTCCAATGGAACCGAGTCTTCTGTTATCGGGCTAGCGGATGAGCCCGCTCCGACCCCGATAGTCGTGCCCGGTGCCGAGACTGTCGCCGACCTTTACCAGGTCCGGAAAACATTCCGCCCGAATAAGTTCGACCAGGCAGTCACCGAGTTTGTTCCGCTGCGAGCCCGGGCCGAGGAGCTTGAATATGTTCGCCGAAACATGTTCTTCCGCGATCCGCTGAATAATCTGGTGACGAACCTGGATCGACCCGGAGAGCTTTACCGCGCCGCATTCCGGAGCCCCGGGCAGCATTCTGGCGGGTACGGCCAGGGGGGATGGAAGATCGGGGTTACGTCCGGCAGCAATGACATTTACCAGAAGATAATCCCAACGTATTTTGGGCTTGACGGAACGAAAAAGGTCCAGCAGCTTAAATGGGCCGGGTTGGCGGTGAGCTCGGATACTGCCCCTCAGGTCCTCAAGGGCGACAGCAGCTCCATGATGGTTGAAGGCCGCAGTATTCTGCTTCCTACGCCTCAGCAACCTGTCCTCTTCGCCAGCGGGTCCGACATCGGCATCCAGCTGAAAGCTCGGGCGATAACGAGCGGCAGCCTGCCGCTGGCGACCAATGCGCCTCAGTGTGAGCCCGCCCAGGGCTGCACACTATCCGGCAGTGACCTGCAAGGCGGCGCTGGAGAAGTCCGTCCTGTCACTCCCGGAGCGTTCCTCAACTCCGGCGAGTACATCATGGCTGGATTGGCCAGTGCCGGCGACCTCGTGTTGAATCAGATGATTCCTGTAAGAATTCCGTAACTCGACTACCCGCTGCGCTAGCGTAAGGGTTCGCGCCTGGAATAGCCCGACACGGATGGTGGCCTTCGGAGGTAATTACAGCGGCGATGTGAAGTCATCTGACCTCCGTAAATATCTACATCAATGCAGTCAGCGAGGTTCTTCCATCCGAGTCCTGGAAGGCGGGAACGGGCAGGTCATCAGGGTGCGGTGACGTGCCGAAGCCTCCGTCGTTAGGTGGTGCTCTCATATATCACACCGGCGACGGAGGCTTCGACAATGCCGTATTCGCCAGCCGCGCGGCAGGCCCGAGATAAAAGGTGTGATTCGCCAGCAGTTCAGCGGCCGTCCGCCTTCGGCGCCCATGTATCCTTTCGGTAGGCGGTCTCAAGCTCCTCCCGATCGAGGCCGCAATCTCCCACGGGCCTCTAGAGCAATCCAAACCCCACCGCCTACTCCCAATGAGCACAACCAGCCACCAATGAGCTCGTGCAGGGTGGCGGTGAGGCGTCGCAGGGTGCAGGTCGGCCCGGTGGCCACTGTGGCTGACCGGCGCACGGGTGGCGGTCTGCTGGTGTGAGAGCAGTCCGGCCACGGTCTGCATGGTGTCGCGCATGTGCCCGTTTCGGCCCAGGTGCCGGGCGGGTGCCCGCCGGTTTCTGAGGTGTGCGCTGCGGTGCTCGACGCGGATACGGCGTCGGGGGTCGCCTTGCGCTGGCGCTTGTGGATTTCCTGGTACCAGTCCAGCGGGTTCTTCTCGAACTTGCGGTGCGGTGGCATCACGACGCGGCCGCTGGTCTGAGCGCCCGGGCCCTGATAGCCGGCGTCAGCGAGGATTTGCACGGCCGGCCGTCAGCCAGGGTGTCTGACCGGGCCTGGCTGACGGGCGTGGTGATGTCGGCACAGCCTGCCGACTGGCAGGCGGGACTGCAGGACATGAGCCCCGCCGGCGTCGGGGAGGACCATGGCCTTGACCGCGTTCTGCATGTTCTTGCCGGAGGTGAACTTCTCACGGTCCCTGCGGCCGGCCGCGGGCCTGCGGACCGGGATCCCGGTGTTGTCGACGATCCCGGTCTGTCCCCTGGCATCGAGGTGGTCGATCGTCATCGTCGAAACCCGTGATCATGCTCAGCTCGGCGACGATCTCGTCGTCCGGCGCCAGGTCCCGCAGGGGTATGCGGCATGGTGAGGGGGCGTCGGCGATGGCTGCGGCATCCGGGGCGTCGGTTGTCGACTCGCCGGGGTAGCGGTTGGTTAGAAATCGGCGATCCGCCGCATCGTCAGCCCCGGCAGGTAGGCGACACGGCAGCCGCAAGACGGGCGACGGTCAGTGCCAGGGCGCCGATCGAGGCGGCTGGCCCACCACGACGAGTTCAGTTCCGTGTTTGGCCTGCAGTTCTCCGAGCAGCAGCCGCGGTTCGCTGTTCGGCAGCGTTTGTCAAGACCCTCCTGCCCGCGGGAGTTGAGAGCGGTGCCGTGATGCCCGCCTTTACCGGCGTCCAGACCGAGGTAGACGTCGATCTCGCCTTCGCGGTGTACAAGCCCTCCCCATGGATCGCTGCCCGGTCTCGCTTGCGGTACCAGCGTGCCGGCATCCACGTTACGAAGGTCTGCTTCACCTCGACGGGCAAGGTGAGCGGTCATGCTCCTGGTCAGCGGTCTCCGGTGCTTCCCGGTGACACCACTTTTTCGACCATGATCGACAAGGGGCGGAATTCATACCGGATGCAGAAACTGGGCGCCACATTGCGGGGCCGCGAAGACGGTACCCGGGGCGGCACGGCAGGACGAACCGGAAGATCACACCCTCGGCCGATCCCGAGGCGGACCGACCGCCGAAGTCCACCTCGCCTGCGACGGCAAGGGCCGCCCGCTCGCGATCCCTGCGACGCGCCCGGCCAACGCTACGCCAGCGTCTGCGCACACCCTCTGCCGGAACGTATCCGCCTGCCCCGCACCTGCCCGGGCCGGCCGCATTGCAGGCCCGACCGGGTCACCGCAGACAAGGCCCGCAGCTTGGCGGCTTCCGTGCTGCCTGCACAAACGCGGCATCGCGTACACCATTCCCGAGAAGACCGGCCAGCGACGGCACCGGCTGAGGCGCGGTGGCCACGGCGGCCGGCCGCCAAGGTTCGACCGGGAGGACTACCGGCGGCACACGCTGATCGAGCGCTGCTTCAACCAGCTCAAGGGTTCCACGGGATCGCTTCCTACGAAGCGGCGGTCACCCTGACATCGTTCCTGCTCCGGGCAAGATCAGTCTGAAGACGAACCCAGCACAGCTCGACGACTCGGCCTGCAACTTTGGAATGACGAGCGGCGAGAATGCGGCTTCTTCCTCATGCTCTTCATGATGAACATCAGTCCCTTCGGAGGCCGAAGACCCCTGAGGCAAGTGTCCTCGAAGTGGACAAGCCCGTGCGGGGCCGGCTGTTTGCATGAGGGGGGTTGGGCTGGTGGGTGGCTGTGTGGGGGATGGG
>NZ_JOFX01000111.1 GCF_000719345.1 Streptomyces sp. NRRL F-2664 | reverse complement strand
TGAAACCGGTGTCGTCGATGATCAGCACGCCGCCCGGCCCGAGCCGTTCGGCAACATGGTCCCGCACGTCGTCACGGACCGCGTCTGCATCCCAGACGCTCGAGTCCAGCAACCTCTGAAACCCATCCGGAGTCCGGTGACCTGCGTATTCGGCCAGCTGCCAGCCGTTTTTCCGGGCCACCGGCGCCAGCAGGGCCCGCAGATAGTCCCGCATCCTCCACCGCAGATCCGCTCGGGCGAACCGGCCCGCCACCCGTGCGAACACCGACTCCAACTCCGCAGCCCACACCTGGGCCTCAACCATCCCCACCATGACCTGACAACGACAACCACCAGTTCACGACACGATCCGCTGCTGGAGTACTAGTACGTCGCACCCGCCGCGAGGCCGGCGTTCGCGACGAAACGCGTCTTGGCGAACTTCTGCTTCTCCGCCGACGTGGTCGGCGACGGCGTGGCCGCGGCCTGCTCGTCGGCCTCCACCGCCGCCGGCTCGGCGGCGGCCAGCGCGGCCAGCTCGCCCATCGAGGCGGCGGACAGCTCCTCGCGCGGACTGCCGCCGCCACCGCTTCCGCAGGCGGTGGCACCGGCGAGCAGCGCGGTCGACAGGACCACCGCCGTGAGGGCGCGACGGAATCGGACGGTCGTGGGTACGGACACGGTTTCCTCCGGGGACTCAGGCGTCCCCCGCAGCCTCACCCCGCCGCGGCGGGCCCGCCACCGGGCGGACCCGTTCGGGTTTGCGACGCGCCCGGGCGGCAACACGCGCAGCATGACCTCACACACGCGAGTACGCACCCGAGGAAGCAGTCAGGCAGGCCGGGCCGTCGCTCTGGTGGCGGACGTGCTTGCCTTCGTGATCGTCCTGTGGATCCTGCTCTGGTTCCTGGATGCCAACCAGAACAACGAACTCGTCAACTTCATCCACGACACCGCGAGTTGGCTGGCGGGCTGGTCCTACGACCTGTTCACCTTCAGCCGTGAATGGGTCCAGGTCGTCGTCGGCTACGGCCTGGCCGCGGTCGTCTACGTCCTGGTCGGCCACGCCATAGCCGGCTGGCTCTACCGCCGCTGACGCGGCGTGACCCGTGCAGCAACGGGGCCCTTCCCCGCCGGTCGGCGGAGGGGGCCCCGTTCGTTCGTCTGCGCCCAGGACGCGCGGCGGTGCGGGTGCGCGGCCGTGCGGGTGCGTGGCCGTGCGGGTGGGCGACCGTGCGGGTGCGTGCCGGGCTCAGCCGCAGCAGTCCGGCTCCAGTCCGGCGGGGAGCGAAGCCCCGCCGAACACCTGCGTGGTGGCCTCGTCCCCGCCCAGCGCCGCGACGGCCAGCAGCAGCGACCCGGCGGTCCACGTCGTCTGCTCCACCGGCCACACGGCGTCGTCCTGGAAGACGTACCCCGTCCAGTACATGCCGTTGTCCGCACGCAGGTGGCCGATCGAGCGCAGGATCTCCAGCGCCCGGTCCGACTCCCCCGTCGCCCAGAGCGCGAGCGCCAGCTCGCAGGACTCGCCGCCGGTCACCCACGGGTTGGGCAGCACGCAGCGCACCCCCAGGTCCGGGACGACGAACTCGTCCCAGCGCGCCTCGATCCGCGCCTGCGCCTCGGCGCCCGTCAGCGCGCCCCCGAGGACCGGGTAGTACCAGTCCATCGAGTAGTGGCCCTTGTCCAGGAACCGCTCGGGGTGACGGCGGATCGCATGCCGCAGCGCACCCGCGGCCAGCTCCCAGTCCGGCTGCGGCTCCTCGCGGTGCTCGGCGATCGCCAGCGCGCAGCGCAGCGCCTGGTGGATGGACGACGACCCCGTCAGCAGCGCGTCGGTGACGGCCGTGCCGTCCGCCTCCCGCTTCCAGCCGATCTCGCCGCCCGGCTGCTGGAGCGACAGGACGCATTCGACGGCCGCGTAGACGGACGGCCACATCCGGTCGAGGAAGGTGTCGTCGCCGGTGGACAGGTAGTGGTGCCACACGCCGACGGCTATGTACGCGGTGAAGTTGCTCTCCCGGCTCGCGTCCTGCGGCTCCGCGGTGTCCACGCCGTCCGGCCGGTCGGCGTAGGCCGCGTACCAGGAACCGTCCCGGTTCTGGTGTCGGGCCAGCCACGCGTACGCCCGCTCGGCGGCCGCGTGCTCCCCGGCCGCGTCCAGCGCCATCGCCGCCTCCGTGTGGTCCCACGGGTCGAGGTGGTGGCCGCGGAACCACGGGATCGCACCGTCGGCGCGCTGCACCGCGAGGATCCCCGCGACCGTCTCGGCCGCCTGCTCGGCGGTCAGCACCCCGTCCAGGACGAGGTGCTCCGTACGCCCGGGCGAGCTCACTGGGTCGCGCCGACGGGGAGGTGGGGCTTGGTCGCGTACGCCACGAAGCTCTTGCCGATGAGCGGGTTCAGGGCCTGCTCCGCGAGCCGCGTCGCCAGCGGCTTCTTCATGATGTCCCAGACCAGGAGCTTGTGGTACGCCTTCACCGGCAGCGCCTTGTCGTTGTCCACGCCGAAGGCGCACTTGAGCCACCAGTACGGGGAGTGCAGCCCGTGCGCGTGGTGCGTGCCGTACGGCTTGAGGCCGGCGGCCCGCATCTTGCCCAGCAGCTCGTCCGCCTTGTAGATGCGGATGTGACCGCCCTCGACCTCGTGGTAGGCGTCCGACAGCGCCCAGCAGATCTTCTCCGGGCCGTAACGCGGCACGGTCACCGCGATGCGGCCGCCGGGCTTGAGGACGCGGACCATCTCCGCGAGCACGCCCTTGTCGTCGGGAATGTGCTCCATCACCTCGGAGATGATGACGACGTCGAAGGACTCGTCGGGGAAGGGCAGCGCCAGCGCGTCGCCCTCCATCGCGGTGGCGGTGGCGCCGACCGGGGCCTCACCGGCCTCCTTCATCGCGGCGAACCACTTGGCGACCTCGCGGATCTCCTCGCCGTTGCGGTCGACGGCGACCACCTGGGCGCCTCTCCGGTAGCACTCGAAGGCGTGCCGGCCTGCGCCGCAGCCAAGGTCGAGTACGCGGTCGCCTGCGGCGAGCGGGAACCGGGAGAAATCGACGGTCAGCACGGGGTCCTGCCTTCGCGGTCGCGGGGGTGTACGGGGGTGGGGACGGTGGGGACGAGGCGGACGGTCACCGCGCGCGGCGGGCGCGGGCGGCTCGGGCCTGCTCGATGGCGGCGCGGTAGTGCGCGGCGGTTCCCCGGGCGGCCGCGGCCCAGGTGAAACGGGTCAGGACCCGTTCGCGTCCGGCCGCGCCCACACGGGCCCGCAGCTGCGGATCGCCGAGCATCCGGGCCAGTGCGGCCGCCAGGGCGCCGGCGTCGCCGGGCGGCACGGCCAGGCAGGTCTCCCCGTCGGTGCCGGTCACCTCGGGGATGGCCCCGCCCGTCGTGGCGACGAGCGGGGTGCCCGTGGCCATGGCCTCGGCCGCCGGGAGCGAGAAGCCCTCGTACAGCGACGGCACGCAGGCGACCTGCGCGCTGCGCACCAGGTCGACGAGCTCGGCGTCGGTGATGCCCTTGACGAAGCGGACGGCGTCCTGGAGGCCGTACGTCTCGATGGCGCGGGCCACGGGCCCCTGCTCGGCGCGCTTGCCGACCACGACGAGGTGGGCGTCGGGCTGCTCGGTACGCAGCTTCGCGAGCGCCTCGACGAGGAACACCAGGCCCTTGAGCGGGACGTCGGCGCTGGAGGTGGTCACGATGCGGCCCGGCACCTCGGCCACGGACGCGTCGGGCGACCACAGGTCGGTGTCGGCGCCGATGTGCACGACGTGGATGCGCTCGTCCTGGACGCCGAGGTGGTCGGCGATCTCCTGCTGGGAGGATCCGGAGACGGTGAGCACGGACGGCAGCCGGCGGGCCACCCGGCCCTGCATGCGGGTGAAGGCGTACCAGCGGCGCACGGAGGCGCGCTTGACGCGGCCCTGCGCGGCGTCGAGGTCGAGCTTGCGGTCGACGGTGATGGGGTGGTGGATCGTCGTCACCAGCGGTGCGCCGAGGTCACCGAGCAGTCCGTAGCCGAGGGTCTGGTTGTCGTGGATGACGTCGAACTCCCCGGCCCGCGCCCGCAGGTGGCGCCGGGCGCGCAGGGAGAAGGTGAGCGGCTCGGGGAAGCCGCCGGTCCACATCGTCGCGACCTCGAGGGCGTCGATCCAGTCCCGGTACTCGTCGCGCTTCGGCGTACGGAAGGGGTCGGGGCTGCGGTACAGGTCCAGGCTCGGCAGCTCGGTGAGCGTGGCCCCCGTGTCGAGCACCGGGTAGGGCTGCGCGCCGATGACCTCGACGGAGTGCCCGAGGCGGACCAGTTCGCGCGAGAGGTGCCGGACGTAGACGCCCTGACCGCCGCAGAACGGGTTCCCCTTGTAGGTGAGGAGGGCGATGCGCAGCGGACGCTCGCCGTCGTCGGCGGCACCCGCGAAAGGGCTCGTCACCACGGCCTCAGCGGTCACACTCGGCCCCCTTCTCGCTGCACTTTCGCCGGAGCGTAACCGCTCGGATAATGTAGAACAAGTTTCAGACTTGATCCGTCCGAGAGCATTGAATCTACCGGCCGGAAACCACACCGTAAGAGGTGGAGCAGGTGATTCGCGCCACGACCGCGGCGCCTGCGATGCTGGCTGCGGGTCAGCCCGGAGGACGTCCGGAGACAGCCCGGAGACAGTCCGCGAACAGCCCGCGCAACGACACGGAACGGGACACATGACAGCGGAAGTGAAGGCCGTCACCTCACCGGCGTCGCCTCCCCTGACGGAGCGCCAGGAGGCGCGCCGCCGTCGGATCCTGCACGCGAGTGCCCAGCTGGCCAGCCGGGGCGGCTTCGACGCCGTCCAGATGCGCGAGGTCGCGGAGGCGGCCGGCGTGGCGCTGGGCACGCTCTACCGCTACTTCCCGTCCAAGGTGCACCTGCTGGTCGCCACCATGCAGGACCAGCTGCAGCACATGCACACGACGCTGCGCAAGCGTCCGCCCGCCGGGGACGAGCCGGCCGCCAGGGTCGCGGAGACCCTGATGCGCGCCTTCCGCGCGCTCCAGCGGGAGCCGCAGCTGGCCGACGCCATGGTGCGGGCGCTGACCTTCGCGGACCGGAGCGTGAGCCCCGAGGTCGACACCGTGTCCCGGCTGACCACGGCGATCATCCTGGACGCCATGGGCCTGGAGCAGCCGCCGACGGCGCAGCAGCTGTCGGCGGTCCGCGTCATCGAGCACACCTGGCACTCGGCGCTGATCACGTGGCTGTCGGGCCGCGCATCGATCGCCCAAGTCAAGATCGACATCGAAACGGTCTGCCGCCTGATCGACCTGACGTCCCCGGAAAAGTCCTGAACCGAGCGCTGCCGGGCGGTGGGTCGGGGGCTTCGGGTGGCGGGCTTCGATGAAGCGGTGTGGGGGTGGGTCTGGGGGGGTCCCGTCAGTCCCATCGTCCTTCCGTGCCGGGTCGGTCCGTCAAGGGCGCTCCCTTCGGTCGCGTCGCTTCGCGATGGAGCTTCGCTCCACCCTTGACC
>NZ_JOFX01000110.1 GCF_000719345.1 Streptomyces sp. NRRL F-2664 | reverse complement strand
ACCCAACCCGGCTCGAGCCGGGGGCGGCGAACGCCTCACCCGCACCCTCCCCCGCCACCGTCCCGGCAGCAGCCAGCACCAGCAGCCCCGCCACACCACCCCGGCGGACACGGCGACCAGCAGCAGACGAGGACAGGCAAGAAGGGGAAGGCACGGACAGACTCCGGGAAGACAGGAACACACTACGGGCAGATGGCCCGTCCAGGAGAACAGGGCTCCGGGACCGCTGTCTCTCCTCCGAACAGCCCCCACCCCGGCCGCCACCGGGCGGACGTGCTGGCCGTTACAAGCCACGCTGGTGCGGTGGCGGTGGTGCTGCCGGCGGGTGGTGATGCGGACCGTCGCAGGCCCTCACCTGTGCGCGCCCCGGGTCGCGCCGGTGCGCGGCCTCCTGGCCGGCCGAGAACTCGGCCGACCAGGCCCGACCGTGGCTCGGAAGGTGGCTGTCGTGGTAGCCGCCGAGGACGCCGGGACCGCCCGGGGACGGTGCGGTCCTCATGCTGACAGTCTCCGTCGGCGTTATGTCTGGTGTGGTGGTGATGTCCGGGTGTGTGTGCTGTGTGCGTGCGGGGCACGCCGGCGGCGAGCGGCCGGGTGCTGGTGTTGCTGGTGTCGGGGAGTTCAGCGCGGCACCTGTGGACTCTTGTGCAGGGGTCGGGAACGCGGAACCGGTGGCGGGTGCGGTCGTTGTGCTCCTGGGACCCATCCCGCCCCGGGAACTCCATCCGTTCCCCCACGGGTCTACCCAGGGCGGGCCCCGGTTCTGGCTGCCTGTCGGCCCTCCGCGTCGGCGGCAGGTGGCCAGGACTACCCCGCGGATCCGCGAGGGGCGGGCCGCCGGGCGGGTTAGGTAGTGTCTTCAAATGGGTCGGAGTCAGAGGATGAAGCTTCCCCTTGCTCGTGGACACCTGGAGACTGGGGCGTGAGACCCAGAGGAAGTAGTGCCAGGTGGGAAGCAAGAACACGAGGCGGTACTCGGATGAGTACAAGCGGGATGCGATCGAGGTCGTGCGGTCGTCTGACCGGACGGTGACCGAGGTGGCCCGGGAACTCGGGGTCAGTCCGGAGTCCCTGCGGGGCTGGGTGAAGAAGTCTCGGGAAGTCAGGTCCGCGGAAGCCCGGCAAGGTGCGGATGCCCGGGACGAGGAGCTGAGGCGTCTGCGGAAGCTGGCCGCCGAGCAGGCGAAGACGATAGAGATCCTGAAAAAAAGCGACCGCCTTCTTCGCGAAGGAGAGCGGCCGGTGAGCGAGGTACGCCGGTTCATCCACGCGGAGAAGGCGAACTACACGGTCGTGCTGCTGTGCAGGGTGATGAGGACCGGCCGTTCCACCTACTACGCCTGGGCGGCAGGACGGGAAGCCCGCGAGGCGGGGCGGCGGGCCGATGAGGCCCTGGCGCATGTGATCACAGTGATCCACATCGCGTCCCGCGGTAACTACGGCGTTCCCCGGGCCACCGCGGAGTTACGGCGGCAGGGGCATATCGTCAACCATTGCTGAAGGCCTGGCGCCTCCTGCGGAAGCTCCGCTGCAGTACCAACCGATCACCGACATCGTGCAGGCAGTCCTCGCCCTCCACCACGCCTCAACATGAGGTTGGAAAAGCTCAGTAACAGGTTGCCGCCGATGGTGTACGTCACCGTCTACGGCACGAGCGTGAACGTCGCGCAAGGGGTGATGGGCACCGTCAGTGCACGGGCTCCCGAGTATGAGGACTTGACGGCCCGCGGCCGTGAGAACCCTCCGGGCGTGGTCGGGGCGAGCTCCGTGGACACCACGGGCGCGGGCACCTCATCAGGCTCCGGCCACAGGGTGACCTTGCTCGTCATCCCGGACTGGAGCCCTGATGAGGAGCCCGCCGCCGCTGTCCGTCGATGCCGGGACGGCAGCAGGCCCGTTTGCGTACGGGCGCGTGTTCACGGCCGCCGCCGCGAACACCGCGCGCTTGTGAAGCTGTCGACGCCCCCCAAGGCTGGGCCGGCTCGGCCCAGCGGGAACTACTGCCAGCCCTCCTTCACCTTGGCGGGAGCGGTGTTCCAGCTCTTCGGGATGAAGACGACCATGTATGCGCCGCGGTCGAAGTCCTCATAACCGGAAGCCCAGTTCGGGAACGTGCTCTCGTACACATCCATCGGGCCCATGTCGCCGCCGGGGGAGTTGTAGTGGTTGGCGTGCGTCCAGATGGTCTTGTTGGCGTCGGTCTCGGTCTGGTCGCCGAACCAGCCGTAGTCGAAGTTGACGTACGCGTCGCCCTCCTTGACGGCGCTACGCGACATGTTCCAGTCCTGCGACATGTCCACTAGACCCGTGGCACGGTCCGGACGGAAGCCGTTCGGGTCTCCGAACTTGCTCTTCTCGGGGGAGCTCCAGGGGTCCTGGCCGCTCCAGAAGTGCTTGGAGTAGATGACGGCCTTCATCTTGGACGGGTCGAAGTTTCCCCCGTTCTTGTCCTTGAAGGAGGCGGTGTTGCGAAGCGCCGAGTAGAAGTTGGAGCGGGAGTCCTGGTTGGCCAGGGCGTCGCCCTTGCTCGTAAGATCGGCCTTGAGGTTGGTGAGATAGTCCGTCTCGCTGTGGGCGTTCTCGAGAGCCTTGTTAATCGTGGCCGTGACGTTCCGGGCCCGCTCGAAACCCTTCTTCTCGTCGAAGCTGGACTTCGCGATACGGCCTTCGAACTCGGCCTGGGTCTCACCGGGCCGACGGGTGCTGTTCGCCAGGGAGTTCTTGTACTTGGTCTCGTCGAACGAGGCAAAAGCGAGATTGTTCGTCGGGTAGGAACCCGAGTTGACCCAGGTGACACCGACGCAGCCGTAGGACAGCTCCTCGCGCTGCTGCTCGGTCATCTGCTGCATCTTGCCGTCGCGCTGGCTGTACACCTGCTGCCACTTGCGTATGTAGTTGCTAACGCCGGTGCTGGCCCGGCCGTTGAAGGCCCGGTAGGGGCTGGGCAGGAGGTTGAGCGGCTCGGCGGGCGGGGTCACCCGGTCGTCGCCCAGCGCCCCGAAGGGGCTGGAGGTGCTCGGGCTCGGCCTGCCCGGCTGCCCCAGGTTCAGTGCCGCCTCGTTCAGCGCGTTGATGCTCCTGACGTCATTCGCCGTCAGACCGTTCCGTGCGGCGTAGGAGCCGTTGCCGCCCCTGGGGCCGATCTCCGCGGCGTGGCTGACCGTGGGCAGGAATCCAATGGTGCACATGGCCACACTGGCAGCGGTGAAGGCCATGAATCCCCGGCGCTTCTGCATATAATAAAGCTCCTTTTGTGCGGAATGTCTTGAATGGTGGAGATGTGGTAATTCCTGGGATGGGTTTCCTGGGTGCGCCGCTGTCAGTCGACTGGCGCCGACGCCTTCTCAGGTGAACCCGTTTCCCCGGTCAAATACTTCAAATAGGGCATGCCGAGCTGATCCCGCCGGTCGTCGGACGGAAGGAGCTGACGTGTAATCAGAGTCTGCACACAGGACTGTTTACCGAAAGGGTCTCTTCCGGATCTCCTGAGAATCAGGAACCATCGCACTCCTCCGACGGAACCTACGTCGCAGGCCGTATGGACTAGGTCGTGTCCGATAGGTCGTGGCTCGCTTGGGCGTCAAGAAAGCGATGCGGCGATGATGTGCGGGTGTTCTACGGAGATGTCAGCGAGTACGACTACCAGGACGAGGATGCGTCAGCACAGCGGGATCGGTGCTGGGGGAGGGCCGGCACCGGGATGCCGACCGGATCGAGCGCGAGCTCCTGGCGCAGGGCAAGAGCCCGGCTCAGGCCCGGCGGGCGACCGTGCTGGGCAGGCCCATCGAGCACAACCAGTCGTCGGCCGAGACCGACAAGGCCAAGGAGCGCACTCCTTGGCTCGCCTTCGACCTGGTCTTCCGGCCCCCGCCGACGGCGCACCTCGCTTGGGCCCCTGACGCGCTGCTCCGCATTCGAGAGGTCAGGGGCCCCGGACGTATCCGGGGCCCCTGGCCTCTTTTGCGTTCTGGGCCCGTGGGGGCGGGCATGCGGCCGCACATGTGCGTCCCGTGGGCCCTGAAGCCCGTGGTTGAGGAGGACTTCCCCAATTGGGGAAGTCCCGCCTGTTTCCGGGCCCGAGGGGGTTGGGCAAGCCCGTTTCTGTCCTGTGGCGGGTCCTGTGGTTGACCCTGTGGCTTCCCCTGTGGTGATGTTCCTCTGCCGGGAGGGGGTTTGCGCAGGTCAGACTCCTTGACCGGGTGAAGATCGTGCTCCGGCACCTCTTTTTCCCTGACCATGGGAGGAGAGGTAGAGGAAGTAGGAGGGGCGGGGCGGGTGGGCAAGTACGGGTCGACCGTTAAGACGAGAGCGCTGGTGCTGGAAGCGTTGGGCGTGGTGAAGATCGCTACGGCGGCGCAGTTGCGGGACCTGACGTGTCCGGGGACGGCGGATGCGGCGACGGCGCGGGGCGGCTGCAAAGACCTGGAGGCCGCGGGGCTGGTGGTCTCGGCCGGGACGACGACGCGGGTTGAGGGCGGACGGCGGATCACGGAGAAGCTGTGGTCGCTGACGACCGCCGGTCTGGAAGCGGCTGCGGCAGCGCTGGAGCGCCCGCCGCGGGAGATGGGCGGCACGGCGCGGGCGGCTGCGGCGTCGGGTGCCAAGCACGCGCTCCGCGTGACCGACGTCCTCGCCGCGTTCGTCCAGCAACCGGTGGAGCCCACACAGACGCCGGTCGCCCGGACAACGACCGTCCCCCGACAAGGCGCGCTGCGCCGACGCCCGCCGGGGCTCGGCCCGCTCTCGGCCTGGTCCACGGAGGTGACCCTGCCGACCGGCGGGACGTTCAGCGCTCCGGCCAAGGGCAGTCTTCGCGCTGACGCCGTCTTCGCCATGCCGGGCGCTCCGGTCCCGCTGCTGTTCGTGGAAGTCGACAACGGCACCGAGACCCGCGCCCAGGTCGCGGACAAGCTGACCCGCTACGCCCGGTTCTTCGCCCGGACGGAGAAACCGGGCCGCGCCGACACGGCCGGCGGCCCCGGCCGGCCGCTGTGGTCCACGGTGTGGTCGGCATCGCCGACCGGCCCGCATCCCCCGGTGGCGATCGTGTTCACGAAACCGATGGGTGCGGAAGCGATGGACGCGTGCATGCGCGGAATCGCGGAGCTGTCCGCGCCGGTCTGGCGGGGGACGTGGCACGGCGAGGGCCGCACTCCGGACGGCCGTCAGGACGGCTACCGCACCCACGACGGCGCCATACCGGTCGTCGCCTGTCGCCTCGACTGCCTCGTCGCCGACGGCCCGCACGGCCCGATCTGGTGGCGCTACGGCCGCCAGCGCGGCGGCCAGACCCTTGCCGCGGCACTCGACAACGACGGCCAGGCCGACTCCTACGCCGCGTACGCGGCCCGGGAAGCAGAGCGCGACCGGGCCCGGCAGGCGCAGGCCGCCCAGCAAGCGGCGCAGCAGGAAGCCGCGCGACGACGCCGGGAAGCGTCCGCGTGGCCGTGCCCCGGCTGCGGGAGGAAGGTCTACCCTGCCGGGGACCTCTGGGGCACGGCTACTAGGCCCGGCGCCCTGTGCACGGTGTGCCAGTCCATTGCCGACCACGCCGCCGAGGACGCCCGCCGCCGGGCCGAGGAGGAAGCCGCAGCTGCGGCGGAGGCGAAAGCCAACGGGCCGCTGGGCTGGATGCGGGCGTTACGCCCCGGATCCTCGGGTTAAGCGGTCTTGTTTAAGTCCAATGCCGTTGATTTAGGGGTCTGGTGGAGGTGTGACGGCCACGATGACCTGCAGTGTTTCTGCCGGACGACGGGTTGGCTGTAGCGGTCGTGGCCGGTCGGGGTTCCAGGAA
>NZ_JOFX01000109.1 GCF_000719345.1 Streptomyces sp. NRRL F-2664 | reverse complement strand
CCAGCAAAGCACGGTCCTCCAGCGGAAGACTCCACGGCCGGCCCTTCCGGATCGCGTCCGCACCCTGGCGCCGCAGAACCGTTACGAGCTTCCCGAAGGTGCGAGGACTCAGCCCGGAGAACGGGGCTATCCAGGAAGATTCCGACGCCGTGATCACACCAGCCATACCAAGATCGTTCCACGGTATGGCCGGCGGTTTGGTCCGCCTCTCAGCTCCCGCTCAGCGGAGACGTCCATGCGGGGTCATGTCCGGATCTCCTCGTAAGGTGCGCCAGCAGGTGCTCCGCCGCGAGAGAGGCTGTGTCTTGCGGCGCGCCGACTGCGGTCAGGGCGGTCATCAGCCTTGCTGATGCTGTGTCCGGCACGTTCGGATCGGTGAGGAGGGGAAGCAGCAGCAGGAAGCGGGTGGCCGTGTCCTGGACGCCTTCGTCCGTAAGGAACGGGCTGTCAGCGATCCGGAGAAGTTCGTGCCATGTCAGCCCTGTGCCCGAGAAATCTCCGTCCCAGCTGGCGATCTGCTGGGCGTAGCTTCTGTCTGGATGGGTGAGGAGGTAGTCGGTGCCGTAGTCGCCGTCCAGGTTTCGGTGGATCACCACGGCTCCAGGTCCGTCTTCTGCCGGCATCCTGAACACGGGCCAGTGCTCAGGGTCGAAGAGGACCTCGGACAGGGCATCGGCATCGGCGCCGTCCTCACCGAACCACTCCGGAACCGGGCGCTCGGCGCACCCCCCGTCGCTGCACATCGCCAAGAGGTAGTTCGACCAGAAGCCCGGGTGGAGCAGCAGTGACTCGCCCGGCACCAGCGGGCCGACGTCGTATCCCTTGATCAGCACCCCTCGATCCTGTCACCAGCCACTGAAGCGGTCCGATCCGGGCTGGCAAAGGGACACAGTCCAGTTATGGGACAGCCCTTAGGCGACGTCCGTGCGCGTCTTCCCGGAAGCGATTTGCCAGGCCCTTTAGTCCGGGGGCGCGGAGCCCTCAAGCGTGGGCTCGTCGCCTGCCTGCGCACCAGGCGGCCACTGCGCGTCCCGCGGGAGCGCACCAGGCAGAGTATCCGCGGCCACGTGACCGCTGACGTGCTGATCAGCGAGCGGCCGGCCGATGCCGGGGACCGTGCCGTTCCAGGCCGCTGGGAGGTGACGACCTCTCGTCGGCACCGGCCGGTCCGCGATCGGCTCATTGGTCGAGCGCAGTACGCGGTTCACCGTGCTGCTGCACCTGCCCCGGGTGGAAGGCTTCGGCAACTTAATGTCACCGAGTCATTTGAGAGCCACTGCTCCGGTGTGGATGGCAGCCAGTGCTGGGCTGTTCGTGGTGGTGATGTACTCGACCGTGATGGGTGTTCTCCGGTGAGTTTGGGAGCCGGTTTGGTGGGATCGGGAGCCACTATCGGGTGAGGTTTGCCAGGGGCGCGGAGTGTCCGTGAGGTAGCTGTGCTGCGGCGTTAGTTTGTGGCTGCGGGCCCTGGAAGCCACCTCCCTGAAGTCGTGGCCGGGGCCCGTCTGTTCGGGGCAGGTCCGTTCATAGTGAGAAGTGTTGTTCCAGGTCGTCGAGGATCTGTTTGAAGGGTCTGCGCAGGGCTGTGGCGGCGGGGCGCCTGTCAGCGCGGGCGTAGGCGGCGAGGTTGGCACGTGCTGCGGTCTGGGCCTGCTGAGGAGTTGTCTCGTGCAGGGTGTCCGTGATCGCTTTGGCGGTGGAGGCGGCGAGGCCGGGCAGATACCGGCGGGCCTCAGGCAGGACCGGATCGAGATCGTCCCTGCCGGTGAACTCGGAGACTTCTCTGGCAAGGGTTGCCAGGTGGGCGGTGAGCTGGTCGGCAGTGGCGATGACGCGGGCCAGACCCGTGACAGTCTCGCGGTTCCGGCGGCGCAAGGGGTTGAAACGCATGGCGCGTTCGGCCTCGCGTGCCCGGACGGCGTGACTGTGAATCGCTTCGATGTGGCTGGTGACGGAGGCCAGATTGTCCCGGGCTGTGCCGGGATCGGTGCCGAGGGCCGTAGTGGTGCTGGTGAGGGCCTGGATGAGACGGGTGCGGGAGTCAGCGGCGAGAGCTGCCAGGGTGCGGCGGGGGTCGGGGGGCCAGAGCAGCGGCGCGAGGAGAATCGTCACGGCGGCTCCTGCTCCTGTCTCCCAGAGGCGGTGCAGGGCGTAGGCGTCGGGGGAGGTGCTGGCGAAGACCAGAAGGGAGGAGGCCGGTACTTGGACGTTCATGGAGCCGCCGGCCCGAAGGACCATGCCGGTGGCCAAACCGACAGCCAGGACCAGGATGATTGCAGCGGTCGAGGGGTGCAGGAAGTTCAGGACGGCGATGCCGACGAAGACGCCCGCGACGACGCCTAGCACGCGCTGGAGGGAGGTGGCCAATGCGGTCATGGGGTCGCCGCGCAGGGCCACGAGCGGGACGATCGCGGCATAGACGGGCGGTTGCTCCGCTCCCAGCCACAGTGCCGTCTCCCAGGCAGCGGCGACGGTTACGACGATCCGTGCCGCTGCCGGTCCCTCGGTGGCGATCACGTCCCGAGCACGGCCGGATCTCTTCGTGCGTGCGGCGTGGCTGTTCACCTGTGGGTCTCGCCGCGGCGTTCACTCTCGGTCACCTGGTAACGGTAGGAGTCGGTGCCGGTCTGGATCAGGGTGCAGCGGAAGGTGATCCGGTCGGCGATGGCCGCGCAGAGCCGGGCGTCGCCGTCGGTGAACGGTGAGTTCGTGGCGACCGCGGTGGCTTTGCGTTCCTCACGCTCGGTGAAGATCTGGAACAGCAGCTTGGCACCCTTGCGGTCCAGGTTGAGGTAGCCGAACTCGTCCAGGCAGAAAAGGCCGATCTTGCTGTAGCGGGCGATGACCGAGGACAGGCGGCGGTTGGCATCGGCCTCGGCGAGCTCGTTGACCAGCGCCGAGGTGGTGGTGTAACCGACCGAGAGCCCGGTCTCGGCGATCTCGGTGCCGATCCCGATCAGCAGGTGGGACTTGCCGGTTCCGGAGTCGCCGATCAGCACGAGGGGACGTCCCTCGCGGACCCAGATCGGGGATTTCAGGTCGGCGACGAACTCGGGGGTGACCGGGTTCTTCTCGAAGTCGAAGTCCTCCAGCCGCTTGGGGCGGGGGAAGCGGGCCAGCCTCAGCAGCCGCTGCTGGCGGCGAAGGTCCCGGTCGGCGAGCTCGGCCTGCAGCATGCCGAGGAGGAACTGCTTGTAGGTGGCCTGCTCGCGCCGGGCAGTGGTTGCCAGGTCGATGAACCGGTCGCGGAACGCGGGCAGGCGAAGTTCCGGGCACGCTTCGTCGATGAGCATGTCCTCCGGGTCACCGGGCAGGGACATCCTGCGCCCGGGGACCTGGCCGGTGTCCTGATCGTCGCCCTGGTTGGTGACGGTGATGGTCGTGCACATGCGCCGTGGCCTTTCTGGGTCTGGCTGTCACGGCCGCTGGCCGGGCTCAGCAGCCGGTCGTTCTTACTCATGTCGGGCAGTGCCGGGCGTGGATCGGGCGGCAGACGGCGTGCGTGCAGGGAGCACCTGAGCCCCGACGCCCGCGGACGAGGGACTGTCCGTGGCTGCCTCGTAAGGGTCGGCCAGGAGCTCGGCGTCGTCCGCGTCGGTTCCCTCTATCGCCCTCTATCGCCTTGCGGGCCTCGATCGCGACGAGGTCGGTGGAGACCGATCCGATCCGCAGGCAGGTCTCCATCCGCCGTCACCAGTGCCTCCGGTGGGAGCTGGCGGTGCAGCAGGAGCACCCCGATCAGCATCCGGGTGCCCTCGCGGTCGTCGGCCTTGGTCTTCGCGGCCGCCCGGAACGCTTCGTGGACCTTGGTGAAGCCGCCTTCCGCGCGGGCCTGGGCAAGCGCGGAGGCCCCGGCGAACGCACCGGGCCTGTCCAGGAGGATCTCCAGGTAGTGGTCCAGGATGTCGTGGTAGGTGTATCGGCGCGTCAGCCGCGGGTGGCGGGCGGCGACCTTGCGTCCGTCGAAGACCCACAGCTCGTTCGCCCGCAGCTTCACCCGCACCTTGGTCCCGATGAACTTCGCCGGGACCCAGTAGTAGCACTGCCGGACCGTGATCCGCGAGCTGCGTGCGACGGTGGGAGTCAGGTCGATCCCGCAGTCGTAGTCGTCCGTCGGCAGCGGCCGCAGCCTCTCCCGCTCGGCCTCGTCGAACCCGATCGAGGTCGGGCGGCCGTGGATGCGCCGGGCGTCCTCCGCGATGTCGCTCGCCGTGAGGCGCTCGTTCAGCTCCGCCAGCGAGTCGACCGCCGGCGGCGGGACCAGGTGCTTGCGGCGGAACCGGCCGCCTTCATGCTCGACCCCGCCCTTCTCATGAGCGCCGTCCTCACCGGGAGCGCAGTAGAACGCGGAGAACTGGTACCAGGACTTGAACGACGCCCACCGCGCCGACTCCAGCCGGGAGCGGCCGAACAGCACCTGCTTGACGACGGGCTTCAGGTTGTCGTATCGGATGTGGACCGACGGGACGCCGCCCGGCTCCGTGAACGCTTCCAGATGCCCTTCCCGGAACGCTACCTGCGAGGCGGTGGCGTAGACCCGGTAGACCGCCTTGCCGGAATAGGACAGCCGCAGCGTGAACAGGACGCACTTGCGGCGCTGGCCGGCCAGGTCCAGCCAGAAGCCCGCGAAGCCGACCTCTGCTTCCTCACCCGGCCTCTTCGCTTGCGGGACCATCCCCTCCAGATGCCGACGGCCCTCCAGGGCCTCCGGACGGATCTCCGGACGCCGGCTGCGCACGTACTCCCAGGCCGTGGTTCGCCCGGCCAGCTCGAAATCGTGCTCAGCCGCCAGACGCTCGCTGACCCTCGGGATCGTGTGCTTCTGCTTCGCCGGCGCGTCCAGGTCCTCGCGCAGCGCGTCGATGAAGCCCTTCACCGGCTCCAGGACGCTCTGCCGCGGCGGCGGTGCTTTGCGTCTCGGCGGTACCGGCGACTCCAACGCCTTGCGCACCGTGTTCCGCGACACCTTGAATCGCGCAGCAAGCTCCCGCCCCGACAGCCCCTGCTCACGCCGGGCACGGCGGATTTTCTCGAACAGCCACTCCCGTGACCTGTGCACCAGGGGTCTCCCTGACCTGGACCGTGATCAACCGGCACAGCGTGACCGCCAGACGGCGCAACCCGGCGCGATTACTCCGAAAGCGGCATGTTCCACACCATCACACCAACCGGCTCCCAAACTCACCGGAGAACAACCGGCTCCGAATCTCACCGGAACCCTGGCTCTACTTCACCCCGGTAAAAACGGGCACCGAACCACGTACCAAGAGCGGGCCCGCGCTGGCCGGCCGCGGTGCCGAGACCGTGAATGACGCGATCACCGCCGCCATCACGACCCTGCCCGGGCAACTGCGCAGGCCACTGCCGCGGGACCGGGGCACGGAACCGGCCCGGCACGTCCAGGTCCGCGTCGATTCCGGACTCCAGGTCCTCTTCGCCGACCCCCACAGCCAGGCCGCCGGCTCCCTGATAGGCCTTGTCGGCCAGGACCGGGATGCCGAGCCGGATGCAGGTGGCGATGATCCGGTGCCGGCGAGCCGCGGTCAGAT
>NZ_JOFX01000108.1 GCF_000719345.1 Streptomyces sp. NRRL F-2664 | reverse complement strand
GGGCCCTCACCAGCAGGTCGCGGTAGTCCTGCCAGGAGAAGCCCTTGCGGGCGCCCTTGGGCAGGAGATGGTTGCGGGGCCGGTAGATGAGACGGCTCTTCTCTCCGGATTTGTAGCAGCACAGCGCGGCGACCGAGGTCCGGCGGCGGGAGCGACCGCGGACGCGGGTTGCGGGGGTGTGTCCGCGCCGGCCCCGGGTGCGGGCGCGGGGCGGCGTCATGGAGAATCCGGCCATCGCCGCAAGGCCCTCTCCCGCCGGGGTCTGCTCGGCGAGCCCAGGACCCTACGCAGGGTGTCGAGCGCCACATTGGCGGCGGGCCGACCGGGGCGGACGTGGATGCGGAGCGGGCGACTTCCTCGAGGGCGGCCACGGTCACGTGACCGACGGCGTCGCGGGTGCGGCCGCCGGTCGGACGGACCTGTCCGCGGGTAATGCGGAAGGCGGCGGGGATCGCCTGGACGATGACGCGGTCGGTGGAAACGGCCGACCGGTCACGTCCGACGGCCCGCTCAGGAGGTGCGCAGGACGGCGTTGGTCGGTCCATCGCTCGCCGTCGGCTGCCGGGGGTGCCTCTATGCCTTTCGCCAAGGCATCCCTGTCGGGTTTGGGGTGGTTCGGGGTTGCTGGGGTTATGCGGCGAGCTCGACGTCTTCGGGCGTGCGGGGTTCGTAGAAGGTGCCGTCGCGGAGCATGGCGGACAGGACGCTGATGCGTTGGCGGGCGAGGCGGAGAAGTGCCTGGGTGTGGGTCTTGCCGCGGGCGCGTTGCTTGTCGTAGTAGGTGCGGGAGGCCGGGTAGGCACTCATGCAGGCGAAGGCGGAGAGGAACATCGCCCGTTTGAGCTGCCGGTTTCCGCCTCGGGGTGCGTGTTCGCCGTGGATCGAGGTCTCGGACTGCTTCGTGGTGGGGGCGAGGCCGGCGTAGGAGGCGGGGTGGGCGGTGGTGGGGAAGCTGGTGCCGTCGCCGACGGTGGCCAGCAGGACGGCGGCGGTCCTGACGCCGACGTCGGGCATCGATGTCAGGACCGGAAAAAGAGGGTGAGCCTCCGGCAGAGCGTTGATCTGGGCCTCCATCGCCCGGCGCTGGGTGTGAACAGCGGCGAGCGAGGCGGCCAGGGAGGGAATGACGATGTCGAGGGTGCCGGTGCCCGGGACCACGACGGTCTGTTCGTCGAGCGCGTCGAAGACGTCGATCAGCCGGGTGGCCATGCGTGGGGCGTTCGGGCGGATCAGCTCCACGAGTCTGCGGCGGCCGGGGATCCGTAGCGCTCCAGCAGCCAGGTCACGGCCTGGTGGTCCAGGCGCGGGCCCAGGACGCGCTCCAGCGAGGGGTGGAACTGGGTGAGCAGACCGCGTATCCGGTTGGAGGTGCGGGTGGTCTCGGCGGCGAGGTCCTGGTCGAAGCCGACGGGCACGGTGAGCTCGGCAGTGATCTCGTCGGTCGGTTCCAGCGAGCGCAGGGTGTGCGGCATAGTCCGTGCGGCGTCCGCGATGACGGCGGCGTCCTTGGCGTCGGCCTCGCCCGGGTAGACGTCAGCGATCCGGCGCATCGCGAGTCCGGGCAGGTAGGCGACCTGGCAGCCGGCGTCGCGGGCGACGGTCAGCGGCAGGGCGCCGATGGAGGCGGGCTGGTCCACGATGACCAGGACGGTGCCGAACTTGTCGCGCAGCTTGTCGAAGACGGCCCGCAGCCTGGGCTCGCTGTTGGGCAGCGGTTTGTCGAAGACCTTCTTCCCGCCCGGGGTGAGCCCATGACCGTGGTGGGCACTCTTGCCGACGTCCAGGCCCAGGAACACGCCCACGCCTTCGATCTCGAACATCGTGCCCCTTCCCAGGGGGTGTTGGCGGTGCCGGTCTCGGCTCGGGTGTCGTGCTCGCGCATCCACGTTATGCAGACCTGCCGCCCGCGAACTGCCCGGCATTGCGCCGGACCGGGCGGTGGCCGGACCTCTGATCAGCGTCTCCGACCAACACCCCCGGGCCCGGTGACACCACCCCCCAGGTCATGCCTTCGACAGAGGGGAATCTCAATGACGAAGTCAAGCCGTCTGCGTGACCGGCGGGACGGAGGTGAACAGCCGCTTGTCACGCAGGATTGCCCACAGGACATCGACTCGGCGGCGGGCAAGGGACAGCAGAGCTTGGCTGTGCAACAGCCCTTCGGCCCGTTTCTTGAGGTAGTAGTCCCTGGAGAGGCCGGGCCGCATCATCGAGGCCTGGGCGGACATATAGAACAGCCAGCGCAGACGCCGGTTGTAGTGCTTGGGCCTGCGGTAGTTCCCGGTACGGCGCCCGGAGTCCCGGGCGACCGGGGCCAGGCCGGCATGAGAGGCCAGGCGTCCCGGCGTCCTGGTACCCGGACAGGTCACCGACGATGGCGACGAACTCTGCCCCGGGGATCGGGCCCATGCCGGGCATCGATTCGATGGTCTCGGCCCGCTCGTCGGTGCGGAACGCCTCGCGGATCTCCCGGTCGTTGTCCTTGATCCTCTCGTCCAGGGCCAGCAGCTGGTGGGCGAGCTCGCAGACGAGCTTGGCGGCCCGTTTTTCGCCTGACAGCGTGATCTGCTGGGACTGGGCGGCCTCGACGGCCTTGGCCGCGACGGTCTGCGCGCCACGGACCTTGCGGCGTTCCAGCCACGTCGTCAGCCGTTTCACCCCGATCCGGCGCAGGGCGGCGGGGGTCTGGTATTCGGTGAGCATGACGACGGGGCCTTTGGCCGCGGAGTAGTCGAAGGCCCGCTCCGCCGCGGGGCAGATGCCCACCAGCAGGTCACGGAGCCGGTTGACCAGCCTCACGCGGTCCGCGATGAAGTCGGCCCGGTAGTTCGTCAGGATTCGGAGTGCGGAGACGAGCTCCGGCGGCGTGTCCAGCCGGGCGAAGTCCTTGCGGCGCATGCGGGCCTGGTCGGCGATGACCCGGGCGTCGCGTGCGTCGGTTTTGCCTTCGCCCCGGTAGGCGCCGGACATCCGGTTGACCGTCCGGCCGGGCACGTAGACCACGTGCTGGTCGTGAACGGCCAGCAATGCCAGCAGCAGTGTCGATGCCCGGCCGGAGATGTCCACCGCCCATCGCACCTCATCAGCCCGGCCTGCGGCGGTGTCGATGAGAGCGAGGATCTGGGCCTCGTCGTTGATCACCTTCGTCGAGAACACCGTCTCGCCGTCCGCGTCGAGGGCCACCGCCCAGTGGTACCCCTTACCGGCGTCGATACCGGCCCATATCTCCGGAGGACCGGGCGGCCAGTCCTCCCGAGCCATCGACGGCAACCAGTCATCAGCCGCACCCGGTCCTCCCGGACCGCCTCACATTCTTAGGGACACAGCCATACCGGACCTGGAGGCCAGCGGCCCCATTGCAGGACCGCGAGAAACATAACGGGAGCGCTGCGAGGAGCTGCTCGGGCGTCAGGGCGTCGGCTCCAGGATTCGGTCACGGCCCTGACGCCGTCGGTCAGGTGGCCATCGGCCACCCACCGGTCACCGCATGGCGAACGGCCGGGCCCGCGCACAGCGCAGCCCGTCAGCGTCCAGCGGGTCGAAGTACCCACAATCGGCGGCGGGGTGCGAAGCGTCGTGCATGGCACGTCTCCTTTCGGATCTCGTGCCGTACACACTCCTGAGTGCGGTGCCCGCGGCTTGCTTACAGTCCTAGCAGCGCAGACGGGAAGCTTGCCCTCTGGCGGGGTGAGCCTCCTGTGACCGATTGGGCAAGCCCTCTCTGACCGGTCCATGCAATCCGGGAAAGCCTTTCTGCGGGTGAGCAGGCCTCGGGGGTGCCGCCAGGGCCTGTCTGGGAGGCGGGTGCGAGGACGACCGATGGCCCGCGGACCGGTCATGACCAGAGGTTGATGAAGCCCAGATCGGTCAGCGGTCACCAAAGCCCGACATCGGTCAGGGGCGAGCCTGGTCACCGGTCACGACCAGGTCCGGGCACCCATCACGGATCGGTCACGGCCGGACGGCTGCCTGGGCGGTCACTTGCGGTAGCGGTGACCGAGTTCCTAACCGGAACGTCGGTCAGCTGCTGCCTACGGAGCGGAGGTGCGTCCGGCCGTGCTGCCGACGCTGCTCCTCCAGGTACTTCTGGGCATCGAGCACACGGCGCTGGCCCGTCTTGGGCGAAACCTCCAGACGCCGGGCCACCTCGGCTCCCGACCGTCGCTTCCCGGTCTCTTCACCCTCCGTCAGCCAGGAGGCCACCAGCTCGATCTCTCGTTGGATGGGGTCCGCCTCGACGGGCTCCTCATCGGTCTCCTCCTGCGGCACCCGCGCGGTCGCCTCCCTGGACGCGGTCACCTCGGCTACCCAGTCTCGTCCGTCCGTCCCTGCCAGCGCCGCGAGGACGGGTTGCTCGAGGGAACGGACCGCGGGGGCGCCGTCGGCATCGGTCACCGAGGCCGTCGGCGCGGGTACTGCTCCCGTCGGCAGTGCTGGCTCGACCGGCGGGTCCGCCGGGCTGCGAAGGCCGCCTGATCCGCCAAGGAAGGGGTGCGGCTCCCCCGCGCCAGCCGACTGCTCCTCGAACGCCGGAGCCGCGGCCTCCGGCTCGCCGACCACCAGCTCATGGTTCGCGGCGGCTCAGACGTTGCGAGGGTGGCCGCGCGCGCGGCGACTGCGGCCTCTGCCGTCTGCAGCTTGGCGAGGACCAGCTCCAGCAGGACGTCGGGCAGAAGGCTTCCGGTGTCCTGGTCCGTCAGACCGTACTCCCGGGCCAGGTACCGCGAACTGCTCTGCGGACGGGACGTGACCGTACTGCGTAACGAAGCCCCGTCCGGCCCGGTCCAAGTCGAGGAGCGCGGGCTTGTCCGTCTCCTCCGGTTCAACGGGAGCCGCATTCATGGGATTGGTCGGTGATTCCACTTCCGCAGCGCGGATGCCCTCGGCGAGGGGCTGCGTGACGGTCGGCAGCTCAGGCACCTGGACTGCGGCTACGCACTTCGGTTCTGGCTGGTGCGCGGGCGCGGGTTCGGGGCGGGCAAGCAAGACCGGGCTGAGGCCGGCTGCGGCCAGTCCCTCGGAAGCGGTCTGCACCAGCGGCACGCCGATGCGGGCCAGCCGCAGCGGCATCAAGCGCCCTCCCCGGGGCCCTGCGGCGCCAGCCGCACTCCTAACGAGCCTGGAGCCGGGCCTGGTAAACCAGCCGGTCCCGTTCCATGGCGACGGCCTGCTCGTAGCTGCGCAGCTCCCACAGCTTCATCCGGCGCCACAGCTTGAAGGGGGGCTGGGGAAAGTAGCCAGCGCGTGATGCGGACGCTCTCCATGTGCCGGTCCGCCGTGATGTCGGCGATCCGGTCGACCGCGTGCCGAGCGGCCTCCACGGTGACCACGAACAGCACCGGGATGACGGCGTGCATGCCGACGCCCAGCGCGTCGGGCCAGGCGGCCGCACCGTTGAAAGCGATCGTCGCTGCGGTGAGAAGCCACGCGGTCTGGCAGCAGTGGGGACGAGATACGAATCCATGCCAGCAGGAGGTCGAGCGCTAGAAACACGCAGATGCCGACGTCGATGCCGATCGGGAACACTAGAGAGAAGTCGCCGAAGCCCTTCTGCGAGCCCGCGAAGCCGATCCCCGCGATGATCATGGCACCGACTACCACGACCGAGATCAGGATGCGGTGCGTCCTGGTCAGTTCCATCGGCTTCGTCGTCATCCCCGCGGTCACTTGCTGCCGCCCCCCACCTCAGTTGCTGTCTTCTCAAGCAGCATTCACACTCTTACGGCGGCGGATTGGTTGGATCGTCGACGAAAAGTGATCACTACAGCGACATGCCGAAGGGGCAGACTCCCTCAGGACCGCCCCTTCACGCGTGCTCACCCTAATTTGGGTGACCTGTCACGGAGCCGCGACTGCGTTCTCGGCCGTCTCTAGGATCGACCTGGCGGAAGCCGCGATGCCCTTAAGGGTCTCGGTCGAGGCTCCGGCCAGCCTGCTGTTGATGTCTCGCGCGAACTCCGCCAGCGCCGCGCTGAGAGCCCGCGCCTGCCTGTCGTCGACGATCTCCCCGTCCACAACTTCCTCGATGCGGGCATTGGGCTCACCCAATTGTGGGTGACCGTTGCCTGCAGGTGCGGAGTCACCCAAATTTGCGTCACCGGGACCGGCAGCAGAAGGCGGCTCGCTGGTGATGTGTGCGGACGGCATGCCGCTGGATTCGTCCCGAGGGGGACCGGCCTGCGGTGGTACACCGGCTTCGAGCTCCGTCCTCCGAGCGAGGAACTCTGCCACCGGCAAAGGGCCGTCGGACGTTGAGAGACCATACGCGGATCGCTCGATGATGGCGCTCAGGTCCGCTGCTGTAACGCGCTGGCCATTGTTCTGGGCCCACTGCCGCAGCTGAACGTAGCCGTTCGCCGTCCTCTCTAGGCCAAAGGCCGACTCCAGTGGAAGGAGAGCGCGCACATGTGAAGCGGGCACCATCTTGGGCGTCACCCAAATTTGGGCGATGGCCCGGGAGAGCGGATACTCCTGGATCATGCGGTTCGCATCGGATTCACTCAGACCGACCTCTTCGCAGTACTGCGCCCACGTCCTACCGCCATCGCGGTACAGCCGACGGTCGCGGACTGCATGCAGGGCCATGCCGCGCATCCACTGAGCCTGGTCGGCGTTGGCGAAGGCGCGTTCGCATCGGTCCAGCTCGTCCAGTTCATCAACCGACAAGGCGCCCGACGCTGCGACTGCCTCCGTAGACGGCAACAGGTCGGGAGTGAAGGGCTGGGGCCGCTGGGGTTGCCGCGGAGTCGGCGCAGCGGAGGGGGCAGGAGCGGCAACTTCGCCGCCCGTTGCAGTGTCGCCTGAGGCTGCGGCCCGCTCCGCGGTCTCGCGGGCTTTGCGAGCCTCGCGGCGACGTTCCTGCTCTTCCCGGAGCCGCTGGGTGTGCGACTTGCTCACTTCAGCAGCCCCCGGTTCTCCAACTCCGTGACCAACTCACCGAAGGGGCCCTTGCTGGCTCCGCTGATGGGGTAGCTGACCGACTGCGCCAGCGCCTCCGTCCGGGGGATGACCGTCGTCAGGACGTTCCAGCCCTCGTCCTTCATCATGTCCCGGTACAGACCGGTGGAGCTGGCCCCGGTGACGGTTCGGTTGAGCAAGACCCAGGTGGGCGGAGGAGTGCGCTCGGCCCGAAGGGCTGCGCTCATCGCGATGATGTCGCCGATCTTGGTCTTGTCCGGGGGGTCGATGATGCGGTCGAAGTCGGCCTTGGTAGGTGCCATGTGGAGGATTACGAGGTCTGCCACGCGCAGCACACTGTTGGTGATGTCAGGGTGGTTTTCGGTGTGGCCGCAGTCCACGATGCCGATCATCCCGCCGGGCACCGAGTGCTCGGCGTGGAACTTCGCTGAGGCGGCCGGCTTCACCGTGAATGGAAACTCACCGGTTTCGCTCCAGGCGTGGAACTGCTGCGAGTGATCGGCGTCGAACCCGATCGGGGCGTACCCGCGCTGTGCCTCCACGAGGGCATGCGCGAACCAGCCTGAATTTGTGGTCTTACCGCCCGTACGGGGGGACACATTCGCGATGAGCATGCCCCGACCATAACGGGCGCAGCGAGGTTCACGCATCAGGCTCCGGGCCCCGAACAGAGTCGGGGGTCTCAGTTGGCGGTGCGCATCTAACCAACTTGGCCCGTGAGGAACAGTCAGAAAATAGATTAGGCAGGCCAGATCGGCCGGGCGTACGCTTGATAGCCTGCCGAGAGCCTTGCAGTCGTCCCGTACCCAAGTGGTGGGGGCGGGCGCCCAGCACAGCTAACCAGCGGATAGCTTTTGCCCCGTATTTTCATGATCTATCGATCACGGGCCGATCTACTCCCCTGAGCATTCGTGGCACGGTCCGCAGGGGCTGCGGGCCGTGCCACGGGAGCTGGTAAAACGCCTTCACCCTGAGGGCCGTGATCCGGCGGTTGGTGACGAGAACGGCGTCGCCGCCGTGGACGGGCGGCCGGTCCGTTGAGCACGTGAAGGGAGGGCGTGCCGACAGCCGATCTATCGGTCGGTGTTCGCACTGGTTGACCCATCGACGCCCTGAGGGGTCGGTCCCCTAGACGTCGGCGCCGTTGTCGCTGGCACCGCCTACCGCGCACGGCATGGTGGACGCCGTCGCCACGCAACTGGTCCCGCACAACCGCCTCGAACTGGCAGTGGTGGAGACTGTCCACGCAGTGAAGGTCCCGATGCTCTGGTCGGCGCCCCCGCGTAGTGGCGAACAGTCCGGCCTTGACGAACAGCAGCACGACCGCACGACGCCGTGGGCCAGCGCGCCAACAGCGATGATGGCGGGACCGTGGCGCTCCAGCCAGTGCTGGGCCTGAGGTAGTAGTCCGCCGCGAGCGCGGCGCCACCAGGAACGACAGTGCGTGCCGCCATCCCCCTCTCCGGCGGTGCGCATACCGCCGTCCTCGTCCTGGCGGTCGCCGAGCATTGGTGTGCGGTGCCCGGACATCGCCGGGCCTTCTAGTGCCGCATCAGGCAACGTTTGCCCTGTCGACCACGGCGCGTAGGCGTCGGTCGTCGGCGTGGCGGTTTCCCCAGATTGAGGTAGCGGCGGATCATGTTGCCCTGTTCTTTGTGATCGGCGTGGTCGGTGCCGTCGAGGGTGAAGTAGCGCAGGGCGGTGAACTGGGCCTCGATCCTGTTCAGCCATGAGCTGCTGGTCGGGGTGTAGGCGATCTCCACGTTGTTCGCCGCGGCCCAGTTGCCGACACGCTGACACTTCTTCGCGGTCAGGTGCGGGGAGGAACTGCCACAGGTGATCGCGATGCGGACGTGGGCCGGGTAGAGGGTGCGGAGATAGCGGCAGAACTCCAGGAACTGCGTGCGCCTTCTTGACGGGCTTGATG
>NZ_JOFX01000107.1 GCF_000719345.1 Streptomyces sp. NRRL F-2664 | reverse complement strand
CGCCGGCACAGTCCCCACCGGAGACGGCTTGGCTATGTTCTCGCTGGTCACAGGTGCACTCTTCCATGATCGGAGTTACACCGTTCTCTTTACAGTCCCGGCAAAGCCCAAGAGCTGAAACAGAACACGACTCACGAGGCGAGCCACGACCTCAAAACCAGATCACTAGGAGTATTGACCGCAGCGTTGTTCACGCGACTGATGGGCGGGTGTCCGCCCAGTGCTGTGTGGCAGCGGTGGTGGTTGTAGGTGTGGAGGAAGTCTGTCAGGGCTTCGGTTCGCTCGTTGTTCGAGGTGTAGGGCCGTAGGTAGGCCCATTCGTCGAGGAGGGTGCGGTTGAAGCGCTCGACCTTGCCGTTGGTCTGGGGCCGGTAGGGCCGGATCTTCTTGTGGGTAATGCCGACCGCGGTCAGCGTCTGGCTGAAGAGTCTGCATTTGTAGCAGAAGCCGTTGTCGGTCAGGACGCGTTCGACGGTGATGCCGTGAGCCTGGAAAGGTGTTTGCTCGCTGCCAGAAGGCAGCGGCGGAGTGCTGGCGTTCGTCGGGCAGGCTTCGCTGTAGGCCGGGCGGTAGTGGTCGTCGACGGCGGAGTGGATGTAGCTGTAGCCGATCACCGGCTTGCAGCTGCGGCGCTGGTCGGTGGTGGCCTGCCGGTTGTGGTCGCCGGCTGCGCGGCCGACTGTTCGCCAGCCGCCGCCGTAGGGGATGTTGCCGAGTTTCTTGATGCCGACGTGGACCAGTTCGCCCGGCCGGTCTCGCTCGTAGCGGCGGATCGGTTCGCCGGTGGGTCGGTCGAGCCAGGCCAGGCGGTGCAGGCCGTGGCGGGTCAGGATGTGCACGGTCGAGGCGGGCAGGCCCAGGATGGACCCGATGCGGGCCGGCCCGAGTTTGCGGGCCTGGCGCAGGTCACAGACACGTGCCTCCAGGGCGGCCGGGGTGCGGTGCGGTGTTCTATGTGGCCTGCTGGAGTGGTCGTGCAGCCCTGCGTCGCCCTCCGCCCGCCACCCGCGGATCCAAATGTGGGCGGTAGCCGGGAGATACCCATCTCGGCAGCCACATGGGCGACGGAACGGCCTGAGCAGACACGTTCGACCAGCAGTCTCCTACCGAAGACGGTCAGCCGGGCACCACGGTGGGGCACGAAGACCTCCGCGCGGTGAGTTCCTAGACAGCTCCCACCACACCGGAGGTCTTCGCCATGTTCAAGACCAGATCAGTGTCAACAACGCTCGTGATCAATACACCTAGGCCGTGGCGGTCTGCGAAGGCTCGGGCCTGCTTGGTGAACTTGCATGAGGCGAACGAAGAGCGGGACATCTGCGCCGTGTTCGCTGCGGGCGGTGCCGTTGAACTTACGAGCTTCCGACCATCCGGCAGCTGGCCGATCACGTCGACGCCCAGGTCGTTTGCTGCACCGACGCGCAGCACTTCACCGCAGCCGTCCCGGCGGCAGAGGTTCGCGATGTACTCCTCGAACTCCGAAGGCCTCTTGGCCCAGATGGATTCCAACGCCCGCAGGGCTTGAACCCGTGCCTGCTCCGCGAGGCGCGCCTTCTCCGCCGCCGCCTCGCGACGACCGCACCGCGCCAGGACCCCGACCACGGCAGCCACACCCAAGGTGGCTTCCGGCGGAAGGCCTCCCCGCCCGAGGCACCATCTCCCGAGCATTTAGGAAGCTTGGCGCCTGGTCGCACGGGAGGCCCCCGCATACAGCGAGGGCCTCCGCCTTGCGTGCTGCTAAGCCGTTCCTAGGCGCCTTCATGGGCGCTGGCTGCCCTGGCCCCCTCCGCAGGAGATACCTGCAGGAGGCCGTGCGCGACCTGCTGCAGGATGGCAGCGAGAGAGGTCCGACCCTCGACGGCCAGTGTGCCCCTCATGTCCTGGATGACGGCTTCAACCCCACTGCTGATGTGGAAGTAGCGGAGGATGAAGTTGCTTCGTTCGGACGGGGAGAGGTTCGAGATCGCCGCGTCCATCAACGCAGCTCCGCTGCGCCATGAGTCAAAGGCTGTCGCCCCCGCGGTGCCATTTGGCTGCCCAGCGGGCCGGGGGTCTGGCACGGGGTTCTTGTGGGGTGTTTCGCCTGACGCTGAGGGGGCGGCTGGACCCCCACCGGCACCGAGCAGGGTGCCGGCTTCGTCGACGAGGGCGACGTCGTGGTGACGCTCCGCCCAGTCGATGCCACAGAACACGGTCAAGCTGTCCTCCCAGATCCGTCCTTTTACGCAGGTCACGAGCACGTGCGGGTCACGCGGCGCCCTAATCCAAGGACTCGTTGGTCCGCCATCTCAGGAGCCGTTCGCGACACCAGCGCACTCCAGGGGCTCGATCTTCTGCAGAGCTCACAGGCTCGCGGATGAACAAGAGGTCGACCCTGGAGCGGGCTCGCGCCGTGACGGTCAACGTCCGACCGGACCCCGCAAGTTTCGCGGTGACCACGGAGGCGCCGGGCTGCGCCGCTCTTGACGGAGGCCTTAAGGGCCCGGGGAAACGGAGGCATCAGCCCGGCGCCCGCGTCATCACCGCGGACCCCGCAACGGACAGCGATGCCGCTCTTTGAGGAGGCCTTGAGGGCCAGGGAGGATCCAGGCATTCGCTGTCCTGTGCGAGCAGCTACCCGGGGCGTTGCATGGTCCCGGGCCGTCTGCTTACGCACTGAATTAGGAGAAACGTGCCAGTGGAGAACCTGGTCAAGGGGTGGAGCGGACCCTGGACAAGGGGCGGCCGTGCTGGGCGGAGTCCAGGTGCGGCGCACCGGGTGCGGATGGTGCGCCCCCGGTGCGGTGCGGGACATCGCAGTGCGCCTGAGAGTGGAGTCCACGCGATCCGCTCCACCCGCTCGGTATCGGGCGGTCCACTCGGTGGGCGATGCCCCCGGTGTCGTCACCACAGCCAGGCGCTCGAGTGCCGCATCGGGACAGGTCGCGGGCGTCGCGGCGGGCGGCGGCGCTACCGATGCGGTTCTGCCGGGGCCGGGGCCGGGGCCGGCGCGCCTGGGCGCCGTAAAACCGTCGGACACCGGCTGCCTTGAGGCGCTTGCGCTGCTTGGCCAGCTCCGCCTTCTTCGCCTTGATGGACTTCGGCTTCCGAGGGCGCTTCCAGATCGGCTGCCAGTCCGTCGGCGGCGCGTACGCCTCGGCGCGCTTCTGGGCGGCCTCCTTCAGCCGGGCGGCGACGGGTTCGATCCTCGGATCCGCGGGCGTCGTGGTGGTCATGCGACTCACCCGGTGGGTGGTGTCCGGCCCGGCGCGGGCTGGACAGGCTGGTGGGCACTCGGCGGCGGGGCCGCCGCGGACTCGAGAGGGAGCGGCGGGCGGCATCTCGTTCCCGGACGCCGGCCTGTAGCCGGGCGGCCGTCTCGGCCATCTCGGCCGCGGCGGCCTTCAGCGTCCGGCTGGTCAGCTCCACCGCGGCAACGTCCGTCATCGGCTCCAGTTCCCGGCTTGTGCGCAGGCGCGGGCGCGGGCTCGGCGTGGTCGGCACGGCGACGGTGCCCGGCCGGGGCCGGGAGTTCAGGCGGTCCGCGCGGCGCAGCGCCTGGACGCGGGCGGTCAGCGCCCCGGCGGCGAGACGGGCCCGCTCGTAAGGTGCGGCGGAGCGCTTACGGGTCAGCGCGCGCAGCACGGCCGGGTCCTCGGTGTCGTGTCTGCGGGGCGCCGCGTACGTCCTCATCGGGCATCGGGTCGCACCAGCTCGGCCCCGCTCTGCTGACCGTCACCCTGGACGCGGCCCACGCCCAGGCCCTCGCCGTGCTCCTCGTTGCCCGCCGCGAACTCCCCCGGCAGGCAGCCGCCGTCGAGGACGATCCCCGGTGGGGCGC
The DNA here is from genome assembly GCF_000719345.1 of Streptomyces sp. NRRL F-2664. Classification (GTDB taxonomy): domain Bacteria; phylum Actinomycetota; class Actinomycetes; order Streptomycetales; family Streptomycetaceae; genus Streptomyces. Next base: position 1,851 of record NZ_JOFX01000107.1, on the reverse strand, counting down.
AGGGCCGGCCGAGACGGCTGCGGCCTCGCTCGCGGTGGCCCTGGCCGCCTACGGGCCGGGGACGTACGCCCGGGTTCCGGCCTCCGGACAGGTCACCGCTGGCCTCTCCCCCACGGCGGTCGTGCAGGTGACCGCTGCATGGAACACCCGCCCGGCACCCGCCGTCCCGGCATCGCGCCCCCGGCGCCGGTGCCGCGGGCTCGGGAACGGCTGAAGGGCATCGACGCAGGCTGCTGAGCGTCAGGAGCTCGGTTGTCGGGGGACAGCTTCCGATCTGTGCCGGACCGGTTGATGTCCAGGTCGAGCAGCTTTGCCCGCCGTAGGTTGAGGGCGCTGCCCCTGTTCCAGAAGCCGAGGAGGTCTACGTCAACGAGGACCAGGCCATGGCGGGCGGCGAAGGCGTGGGCCTGCTTGGTGAACTTGCAGGAGGTGACGAAGGGGGGTGTCTCTATGTCCTTCGTCAAGGACGTGGTGCCGGGTGTGGGGTTGTTTGGGGTGGTCATGCTGCGAGGGTGGTGGTGGGGGTTCGGGACTCGTAGGAGGTGCCGTCTCGGAGCATGGCGGACAGGACGCTGATGGGTTGGCGGGCGGGCCGGAGGAGGGCCTGGGTGTGGGTTTTACCGCGTGCGCGTTGCCGGTCGTAGTAGGTGCGTGAAGCCGGGTCGGCGTTCATGCAGGCGAAGGCGGAGAGGAACGTCGCCCGTTTGAGCTGCCGGTTTCCGCCGCGGGGTGCGTGTTCGCCGTGGATCGAGGTTCCTGAGGATCTCGTGGTGGGGGCGAGGCCGGCGTAGGAGGCGGGGTGGCTGGCACTGGGGAATCCGGTGGCGTCGCCGACGGTGGCCGGCAGGACGGCGGCGGTCCTGTCTCCGACTCCGGGCATCGAAGTCAGGACCGGGTGAAGAGGGTGGGCCGCCAGAAGGGTGCTGATCTGGGCTTCCAGTGCCCGGCGCTGTTCGTGAGCCGCCGCGAGCGAGGCGGCCAGGGACGGGATCACGATGTCGAGGGTGCCGGTGAAACCGGGGACCACGACGGTGTGTTCGTTGAGGGCGTCGAAGACGTCGTCGATCAGACGGGCGGCCATGCGCGGGGCTTTGGGCCGGATGAGTTCGACGAGCCTGCGTCGGCCGGCCTTGCGCAGGGCGGCCGGGGATCCGTAGTGCTCGAGGAGCCAGGTGACGGCGGGGTGGTCGAGCCGGGGCCCGAGCACGCGCTCGAGGCTGGGGTGGAACTGGGTGTTGGGCGGCGTATCCGGTTGCTGGTGCGGGTGGCTTCGGCCGCGAGGTCCTGGTCGATGCCGGTCAGTACCGTGGGCTCGGCGGTGATTTCGTCGGTCAGTTCCGGGGTGCGCAGGGTGTGGGGCATCGTCCGGGCGGCGTCCGTGATCACTGCGGCGTCCTTCGCATCGGTGTTTGCCTCTCCCGGGTAGGGGTCGGCGATCCGCCGCGTCGCGAGTCCGGGGAGGTAGGCGACCTCGCAGCCGGCGTCGCGGGCGACGGTCAGGGGCAGGGCGCCGATGGAGGGGGGCTGGTCCACGATGATGCCCCACAGCGAACCGAAGCTGCGGGCCGTCTTCGACAACCTCAAGACCGAGTTCGGCACCGTCCTGGTCGGCTTGTCGAAGGCCTTTTTCCCGGCCGGGGTGAGCCCGTGGCCGTGGTGGGCGGTCTTGCCGACGTCTATTCCGAGGAGGACGCCTATGCCTTCGGTGTCTGGCATCGCACCCCTTCCGCAGGTGTTGACCGTGCCGGCCTCGGCGGTGGCACCGTGCTCGCGCGTCCGCGTTATGCAGGCCTGCCGTCCGCGAACTGTCCGGCATTGCGCAGGACCGGGCGGTGGCCGGGTCTCTCATCA
>NZ_JOFX01000106.1 GCF_000719345.1 Streptomyces sp. NRRL F-2664 | reverse complement strand
CACCACCCCCCAGGTCATCCGTTCGACAGAGGGGACACAGTCATACCGGGCCCGGAGGCCAGCGGTCCCATTGCAGGACCGCGAAAAACATAACGGGGGCGGCGGGGCGGAGTCGGACCTGCTGTGCGGAAACGTTCACCTACGCCACCGGACGCCCTTTACCGCTCTTCCGCGACCGATTGCTGTCCGGAATCGACATAGCGTCGACCCAGAACGCCCGACTGCACCGCGAATCCCCCTCTCCCCCGTTCTGCCGTGCGGCTGCGACCGGATCAGGTCGATCACCGGCCCCCACTTGCGGACCGGATCCGATCACCGGACGCCCGACCTCGATCGTTATACCCGGCCTGGAAGGTCCGGGTGCGCTCAAACCATCTGCACGGGTGAACCTCGGAGGAGGCCGCCGAGGACACGGATGTCCTGATATGCGCCATGGGGTGGTCCGGCCGGGCTACAACGAGTGCCCCCACACCACCGACCGGCCCGGCCGGTCGGCGCATGCGAGAGGACGGCTTCGTGAGCCACTCCCAGGACGCCACCCCCATCCATCCCGTCACCCCGGACCAGGTGAGCCGGATCGCCGACCACGGCCTCCACAGCTCGCCGACGGCCATCGACCCGGCTGCCGTCAACATCGCCGAAGCCCTGGTCGCCACGCTGAACGGCACGGCCGCCGGAACGACGCTGCTCACCCCGGAACTCCAGCAGCTGACGGAACAGGTCCGGCAGAGGGCCACCTTCGGCTTCCCCCGCATCACCGCAGCCGACGGGGTCGAGCTCTCCGCGCACACGATCAAGCTCAACACCTCCGAGCCCCGACCCGTGGTGATCGTGCCCGCGGGCTGGACGCCCTTCGGCTGGATCCTCTTCGAGTACGCCTACCTCCGACTGGCGCTGCGCGGGTACCACGTACTGGCCTACACCCCGCGCGGCATCGGTCTCGTCCGGCCCCTGCCGGGCGGCGGCCACGCCGACGCGCCCTGGACCTCCGGCGGCACGATCGACGTTGCCGGCCCCGCGGACCGGACCGACGGCTCCACCGTCATCGACTACGCGCAGGAGCATCTCAACCCGAGCAGGATCGCCTTCCTCGGCGAGTCCTACGGCTCCGGCATCAGCCAGCTGGTCGCGGCGAAGGACCCGGCGGGACGGGTGGACGCGGTCGTCGCGCTGAGCACGTGGGGCGACCTGGCCGACAGCCTCTACTGCAACGACACACGGCACCTGAAGGCGGTGCAGTCCCTGATCGACTTCACGGGCGGCCCGGAAGAGCTGAAGTTCGACGCGGCCACCCGGAAGATCCTGGACGACTTCCGCCACGGCCGGAACATGGACGGCGTCGTGGCGTGGGGCAAGGAGCGCTCCCCGTCGACGTACGTCGCCGAGACCAACGCCCGCGGCATTCCCACCTTCCTCTCCAACACCTGGCACGAGACCCTGTTCCCGGCCAACCAGGCCATCGCGAACTTCGGGCGGCTGACCGTGCCCAAGCGGCTGAACCTCTGGATCGGCGACCATGCCGCACCCGAGGGCGCCGGCCTCACCATCCCGTTCAGCGGACCGAACCCGCCCGTCGAGGAGGCGTTCGCCTGGCTCGACCACCATGTGCAAGGGGCCGACAACGGCGTCGCCGACTGGCCGGCGGTCAGCAGCCAGATCATGTTCACGTACCGGACCACGACCGATCCGGAGAGCGGGCAGAACGCCATCGTCGAACCGGCGGTCCGCGAGGCACGGCCGTCCTGGACGGACGTCACCACCTCCACGGAGCGCTGGTACCTCACGGCCACCGGAGCGGGCCGGCAGGACGGCGGGCTGGGCACGGCACCCGAAACGGGGTGGAAGCTCGAATTCACCCCCGGCGAACTCACGGCCGCCACCGCGGTCGACGCCATCATCACGACCGGCCAGGCCGAGTGGAACGGCACCCCCAAGCAGTACGCCACCGACGCCTTCGACCGCCGGCACCTCGCCGTGTGGACCAGCGCACCGCTCCAGGCGGCCCGCCGGATCCGCGGCATTCCCGAGCTCACCCTGACCGTGCGCAGTTCCGGCGAGAACGCCACCCTGGTCGCCTACCTGTTCGACGTCGGCCCCGACGACACGGCCCGCATCATCACGCACGAACCGGTCACCCTGCGGGACCTGACCTCCACCGAGAACCGCGTCACCACCTGGCAGCTCCAGGCCGCCGGCTACGACCTGGCCCCCGACCACCGGCTCATGCTCGTCGTGAACGGCAAGGACCAGCTCTACTCGGACGAGAACGCCCCCGACAGCACCCTCACGATCACCTCCACCGACGACTCCGCCGCCCACCTGGTCCTGCCCCTCGGCTAGACCGACGCAGCACCGCTCCCCCACACCCGCCTCCGCCGCCCCACCCCACGAACGCGGGCAGCCGGCCCGACCCAGTGGGCGGTGGAGGTCGGGTGCGGGGGGTGGCGTAGCGTGCCCGGAGGGATCAGGAGCACAGAGCCGGGCGCGGCGCGGGCAGCCGGCGGTTCCATGCGATCGCGACGGCCAGGGCCTCGACGTGCGGGCCGAAAACGCCCTTCCGGGCTGGCCCGTGACCACGCCGGGACCGACGCGGGCCGTCGAAGGGTTCGCCGACAGGGTCAGCGTGCTCCCCGGCGAGTCCTTCGGGCTGTACGTGTCGACGACCGCGCCCCGGTTCACCGTCTTCGGCCTTGGGGACCAGCGGTACAGCCATTGACGCCGAGCCGTTGATCTTGATCCGGAGCGGTACGCTACGAGGGCGGCTGTGTGTCGCTGACGAGCCGCAAGGGGGCGCGGTGGGGCGAACTCGCCGAGTTCCAGCGCCGCCTAACGCCAGTTCCCACACGCCACTGCGGCCATGTACGCGGTCCGGTTCGCCTCTCCCCGCTGTAGTCGCGTTCGACCTGCCCGGCGCGGGGGGTGAAGATGACGGGCGTCTCGGGCGCGGCCTCCTTGCCTTGCCAGTCCGCGGCCCGAAGGGCTTCGAGCCCGATCGCCAGTCGGTCAACGACACCCTCAAGGGCCAGCTCGACCTCGAATGCCGCGGCGCCAGGACCCCAGCCGGAATCCTGGCCGCGTCGGACAGCGCATCCTCACCCTCACCCCAGCCATCTGGCACAACCGGGCCAACGGAATACTGCTGCCAGGTCATTGATCGCCTACGACCACTGACGAGGACTTCGGACTTACTCGTCCAGGGCGTGCCTTTCGGATCTTGTCGGCCGAGCCCGCGTTGTCCGGTGCCGTGCATCGCAAGGCGGAGGGGCTCCGCTTGTACGGGACGACTTGGGAGCCCCGACAACGTGGCGAGGTGCGGTGGCGGGCAGCGCGGGCCCGGCAAGATCCGAAAGACACGGCCTAGCCGCGCGTGCGGTTGCGCCGGCGGTACTCCTCCGTCGGGACGCCGCCGACGCCCCAGTCCTCCAGGTCGACCTCGTCGATGAGGACGAAGGTGGTGGCCGGGTCCTTGTCGAGGACCTTGACCAGCAGGTCGGTCACGCCGGCGATGATCTCGGCCTTCTGGGCGGCGGTGGCGCCTTCACGGGTGATCTTGACGTTGACGTACGGCATGGTGGTGGATGTCCTTCCGATGGAGCGGCGGGGAGGGGTGGGGCTCAGGCGCGGCCGGTGACGTGGCCGCCGTCCACGCGCAGGGCATGGCCCGTGACGAACGTGGCGCCCGCGAGGTAGAGCACCGCCTCGGAGATCTCGGAGACCTCGCCGACCCGGTTCAGCAGGGCGAGCCCGCCGAAGGCGTCGACGTCGGAGCCCGCGTGCAGCGGCGTGCGGATGATGCCCGGCGACACGAGGTTGACGCGGATGCCGTCGGCGGCGAGCTCCGCGGCCAGACTGGTCGTCAGCGCGTGCACGCCACCCTTGCTGACCACGGGAGCGGAGGACGGGAAGCCCGCCAGCCCGTGGTCCACCAGAACCGTGCCGATGTTGACGATGCTGCCACCCCGGCCCTGTGCACGCAGCGCCCGTACCACCGCCTGGGTGGTCAGGTAGGTGCCCTTGAGGTTGCCGGTCAGGAAGCCGTCGAGCTCGTCCTCGGTGACCTCGGTGAAGGGCTTGGGGGCGAAGGTTCCCGCGTTGTTGACCAGGACGTCGATACCCCCGAAGCGGTCGATCGCGGTGCGGACGAGGGCCTCGCCGGTCGCCGGATCGGCGATGGTGCCGGCGACCCAGGCGGTCCGCTCCGGGTGACCGAGGCCGGCCGCGGCCCTGGTGAGGCGGTCGGCGTCCCGGCCGCCCAGGACCACGTTGGCGCCGCTCGCGAGGAAGGCGCGGGCGATGTCGAGGCCGATGCCGCTGGAGGAGCCGGTGACGAGAGCGGTGATGGTGCCGGTGTCGGTCATAATGCGTGTGCCTTTCGTGGCGGTTGGTTCGTCCTGCTGACACCGGAAACCTACGAACTCTCAACCCATAACACCACGACGGAAATTGGAGCATGTCATAATCCAGCGTTATGGATGTGGATCTGCGTGACCTGGAGCTCTTGGACGCCACCGCCGAAGCCGGCTCGCTGACCGCGGCCGCCGAGCGCCTTTACGTGAGCCAGCCGGCGCTCAGCCAGCGGCTCACCCGGCTGGAGGCCCGCCTGGGCATGCCCCTCTTCGACCGCAAGGGCCGCCGCCTGGTCCCCACCGCCGCGGGCCGACGGCTGCTGGTCGCGGCCCGCCACGTCCTCGGCGAACTGGCGTCGGCCTCCCGGGACCTGCGGGAGCTGCGCGACGGGCGCGACCGGCGGGTCCGCTTCACCGCGCAGTGCAGCACGACCTTCCCCTGGCTGCCGCCGGTGCTCCGCGCTTTCCGCGAGCGCGAGCCGGACATCGACGTACGCATTGAGGCCGTCCCCGACGACGCGCCCGTCCCGGCGCTGCTCGCCGACCTGGTCGACGTCGCCCTGGTCACCAAGCCGGACCTGCAGATGGACCGGGTGTCGCTGACCAGGCTGTTCGAGGACGAGATGGTGGCCGTGGTGCCCGCCGGACACCCGTGGGCCTCGCGCGCGCACCTGACCGCCCGCGACTTCGACGGCGCCGACCTCGTCCTCTACGACTTCTACGACCAGAAGCGCATCCCCTCGATGCCACTGCCGATCCCCGCCGGTGCCCGGCCGGCCCGGATCACCACCATGCCGGTGGTGACCGACCTGGTGGTCGAGATGGTGGCGGGCGGCCAGGGCGTGACGGTGCTGCCCAACTGGGTGGCCGCCCCGTACGTGACGTCGCACGGCCTTGCGCTCGTCCGTATCGGCGCACGGCCGCTGACCCGCACCTGGTTCTGCGCCACCCGGACCGGCCCCCGCCCGCCCCATCTGGAGGCGTTCGTCGAGGAGCTCACGTCCCGGCTGCAGGCCCCCCGCGCCGCGGAGCAGGAAGGTACCGGTGGCTGACGGGCAGGCCGCGGTCTGCCGACGGCCTGCTGGCGGGGCCGTACGGGATGCGGCCCGCCGGGCCCTGGTGTGGACCCTGAGTGCCGAGTGCCGAGTGCCGAGTACCGAGTGCCGCCTGTGGGCCGGTGCGGTCCGTGCGATCGAGTGGAGGAGCACGCCGATGATGCCGAGCCGGCGGAGCAAGCCGAGCATCGTCTTCGCCCATGGGCTGTGGGCTAGTGTCCTGAGTCGGAGATTCGTCGGCAGTATGCGGCGACTTTGTCGAGGATCTCGTCGGCTGTCTTCGTCCAGACGAAGGGCCGGGGGTTGTCGTT
>NZ_JOFX01000105.1 GCF_000719345.1 Streptomyces sp. NRRL F-2664 | reverse complement strand
GCGTACTCCTCGATCTTCATCGCGACCCCGCTGGTCGTCGACCTCAAGGAGCGCGAGCCGGCGATGAAGGCGCTGAAGAAGCGGGTGCTCGCCAAGCGCATCTCGGTCGAGAAGGGCGGCGCCTTTGTTGCACCTCCTAGTGTCGACAGCAGCGAAAGACCTTAAGAGTCCTCTAGCTTTAAAAGCGCGTTCAGAACCTCGGGAGATGCGTATGGCACGCAAAGGCGGCTCCATCCGATACCGTTTGCCCAATTTTAGGCGCCCGGAAGTACAACCAGGAGCTTCGGTTCCTGCTGTCATGCGCGATAATGCCTGGCTCGCGCTGCGCATTCAAAGCGCAGTCCGAATCGGCATCACAATTGCGCTATTTACCATGAATATGACGGTCTTCCCGCCGCGTGATCACGCATTTCTAATTTACGCAATCATGGGAAGCTATGCGGCGGTTAATCTGTTCCTTTTGCTGGCGCACTGGAATTGGCTGACACCCCTGCGTGCCGCGCTTTGGCCCATGCTTATCGACCTTGCCGCAATTACAACGGTTCTTGCGCTATCTGGCGGTTTCCCTAGTGCTACATCTAACTATATTACACTCTTCGATGATCTGTACTTTCTCGTGCCTATCGTTGTAGCCTTTCAGCTTGTTCCGCATGTGACCGCCTTGGCGGGAGTCGCATCCGTCAGCGCCTACCTAGCAGCCGCGGCGGTTGCAACTGCGGCACCCGACTGGGTCTACCTGGTGACCCATGCGTGCTTCATTGCCATGGTAGCGCTGTGTTGTGTGCTCTTCTCCGCATTGCAGCGTTCCAGGGTCTCTACCATTGCCGACCTCGTTCAGCAGCGGTCAGTGCTCCTCAGTCAAGTGATCACCCTGGAGGAAGATGAGCGGCGCAAAATCTCAGAAGTCCTTCACGATGGGGCCTTGCAGAACATTCTGGCAGCCAAGCTGGATGCTGAGGAAATCAGTCAGGCAGGGGTAGGACAAGCGACCGAGGGCTCATTATTTCGACTTCAGTCCACACTCGCTGACGCCGCTCATCAGCTCCGCTCGTCCGTCACCGAACTCCATCCCGATCAGGTCAAACTCGCGGGATTGGAACGGGCCTTGCACTCACTGTTCGAGAAAGGTGCACGTCGCGGTGGATTCGAACTCGATTTTACTTGTCAGGTAAGTGGCCCGACCCCAGTGGATGAAATTATCTTTCGCGCCGCCGGCGAATTTCTTTCCAACATCGTAAAGCATGCGGAGGCCCGCCGGGTCCAGGTCCGTTTGATCGCAACGGAGGAGAGGGTGAGGCTTTCCGTTACCGATGATGGCAGAGGAATTGCCCCCGGTCAGCTGGCCGCTAAAGCCAAGGAGGGCCACATTGGGGTATCATCGCAGCGGGTAAGGGCAGAAGGGGTGGGCGGTCGGCTAACCCTGGAGAGTGTGCAGCCCCATGGGACGGCAGCCGTTATTGAGCTGCCGTTTCAATGTGATCGGTGAGGTCGCCCCTCTCGCGGCTTCTGTGATGCAGAAGCATGCTGAGCGTGACTCTCGTGCCACTGCACGTGCGCTGCCTACCTCCGGCCATCACCAGGCCCGGCCCTTGAGGGCGGTCAGCAGCAGGGCGAGCACCTTCTCCTTCATCCCGTGCTCGACCAGGTGCGTGCGGAACTCGGACAGCACCGAGGCATCGAACCCGGGATCATCCGGCTCCAGGCCGAGCGCGTGTTTCAGGTCCGGGCCGTACCTCACCCGATGCGCTGCCCCGGTGGGTGAAGTTCTCGGCGAACTGCAAACCGTCACCAGCTCCAGCTGGCTCGGTGACAAGCCCGGTCGGCCTCTGGATCCAAACGCCTCGGCAAACCCGGCGTCCGCGAACAACTCGCCCATTCGTCACGGCGGACCCGCATCGCCAACGTTCGGGTACGAGCCCCGAGCCGCCACCACCCCCACCTGCGCGGTCAGCTCGGGCACGTTCGGCCACGGCCTCGGCCGCATCGACACTCCACACCCCGCCCGCGTGCGGGGACGCCAAGACGGCCGCTGCTGCCCCAGCCAACGAGCCGCCTCCGCCGGGCACGGAATCGGCCACCAGGATCGCTATCGGCCGCAAACGGCGGTGATCTTGCCGCGGTGTGTCACCCTATGGGTGAGTCGGGGGTCGTGCGGCTGCGGTGCATGAAGCCCCGCGAGGATGGTCAACGCGTGGCCCGTGCACCGGCTTGGATGACCTGGCCGAGCCCGGACGCTATTGAAGGACGAGCAAGGGCTCGTGTCGGCAAGGGCGGCGCGACGCAAACCGCTACGTCACCTCGTGCAAATTCTCGGCCGGCTTGATTAGGTAACCGACTCCCCGCTTGGTGTAGATCATTGGAGGCATGCCGAGGCTGCGCTCCAGTTTTTTGCGCAGGTAGGAGATGTACAACTCGACTACATTGACGTGACCGCCGAAGTCATACGGCCACACCCGGTCCAAGATCTGGGCTTTGCTCAGCACCTGCTCCGGGTTGCGCATCAGATACCGCAGGAGCTCAAACTCGGTGGCAGTCAGACTTACATGCCGGTCGGCCCGTACCGCCCGGCGGCTGCCCTCATCTAGCCGAAGATCACCGACAACCAGCACCTAACACTCCACACCACCTGTACCCCACGGATATCGGACTTCCTACCTGGAGGGTGTAGCAACCGATTGAGGCAATAATCGGTGCCGGCTCCAGCAGCGCAAGTTTAAAACAAATAAGTCCTGCAGCGCGATCCTAAGCCCTGGACGTCGCGGCCGAGCGCTCCCACCCTGATCGAGAACCAATGCAGCCCTGCGAGCCCGACGCAGCCCTCAAGCGTACGCGTCAAAGTAAATTCCGGATGGATGCTTGCTGGACACCGACACATCACGCGGGCATAGGGTCTGACGTGAGGTCGGCAGCTGACGCCGACCCCCGCGGTGGCGGTCAGCGTTGCCACCCGTTCAAGGCAGGAGTTGGAACGAGATCCCGCCCGGAGCCCTGCCCGTTGCAATTCCTATCCGCCGCCGGTCCGTGGCAAACCTAGAGGAGCCAGTAGGGATGCACTGACCTACGACGCCTCAGACTGTTGCGAAACTCGACTCGCCGGGATCGCTGCCTGGAGTCCCCGCTTCGAGCTTCACCTGCGGCGGCGCCGGACTTACCAATCGCCACTGCGGCAACCAGATGCATACTGGTTCAGCCCCTTCACTCAACTGAGAGCGTTAGGAGGCGAGGAAGGAACGGACCCGCTGCCACAGGGAAGGGCGACGTCGCGTGTCGGCAGTCGATGGCTTCCACTGAGCGTGAAGCACCCTCCAAAAGTCGTTCCATGCAGCAGTTTCTGTGGGCCCGCGTCCCGTCACGCCGATACCATCACACGTTACAATATATCCATCCGGCGTTGATTCCACCGACGGTGCTCTGGTCATGCGATTATCCCATCCTGGTATGCGGTGTCAGCAATCTGCCTGGATCAGACGGCGCAGGGCCTAGCCGGTAAGGCCCAACCCGAGAAATAAACTCACCAAAGCCACGCCTTCCAATCTGATGATCTCTGGTCTACCTTCACACACCTTCCGAGTGACGGACTTCCTAGAGGCAATCTAAGTGATACTCAGGGCTTTCGCAGGTGCGGGCATGTGGGAGGCTCAAGGGGCCTACGGCCCGCGCCTGGCATGCGACTAATCTCTGGGTCAGGGCTTCTGAGGCGGCCCGACGGCCGCTGAGAGCCTTTGGCGCTGTAGCCGCAGGAGAGGCGCTGCCCCTGTAAGGGGTTTCGCCCTCCTGCAATGGGACCGCGGGCCTCCGGGCCCGGTATGACTGAGCCATTTCCGACCTCACTCTGAGGTGGTCAGACGCAGCTGGTGCCGGGTGATCCGCGTTTCGGCCTGATGCCCCTGCCCGGCCGGCAGTGGGCCAACCACGGCGGCAGACACCAGAACCTCGACCGCGCACCCCGCCGACGCCGTCGGGCCACCTACGACGGAGTACGCCACCTCTTCGCCGCCCTCGACCTGACCTGGGACCGGCTCTACGGCCACATCAAGCCCGTCAAGAGGCGCGCCTCCCGCGCGGCCGACTCCTGGCCTCCAGCAGACCCAGCACCGACGCCACCAGCCCCATTCCCACCGATCAAGACGCAACCCGCCGCCACGAGACTCCCGCACAGCACCGAAACCCGCTCGTGAACAGCGGAAACTCAGCGATCCCGACCGAATAGACAACCGCTTCTGAGGGTAGCGACGGCCTGTTCGACGAGGGTCCGGAATGCATAGGATTCACAGCTTGCTGGCCTACGGAGGGGGTCTCCCACGTCCCGGCGCGAGATACGGACGGCGCCGTCGGCACCTCGGTAGCCGTTGTCGGCTCAGCACGGGATGTCTGCCTCGGCGGGGGCGTCGGTGATGCCGTGTCCGCGGTCCGCACGGATGTCGCGGACAGCGCCGGGCAGGGCCGGTAGGGCCGGTAGGGCCGGTAGGGCCGACATCCGGCCGGACGGGTCGGCGGTGACCTGGGCGTTCATTCCGCCGCGTGTGATTGCCTGAGCAGGCGGGCCGGTCCGCTGCGATCGGCCGGTCGCCGGGAGAGCCCAGAATCAAGTAGCCTGCGGCGACGCGGTCCGCACCACACCGGTCAATCCCAGCGCGAGAGCGGCCAGGCGCTCGAGAGCCTCGCTGACGTAGCGGCAGGTCGTCGTGGTGCCGATGCCGAATCCTGTGGCGGCCCGTCCGCAGGTGCGCGAAGCGGGAGGGTGGGGAGGGCGGCTGGCGGCCGACGCTCAGGCGCCGCCCCCGGAGCCGGTCGCGCGGCGGTGGCGCCGCAGCTGCGGCGTGGCGTAAGGAAGCCGAGGGTGGAGCTGGACACGTCGACGCCCATCGGGTAAGCCCCTCGCGTCCTGACTGAGGGCCGCTTCCAGACCCAGACCCTGGCATTGGAAGTCCTCGCCCACCCTCGGTCCGGTGTCGAGGCCTCAGCAGTCCTCAATTGAGGATGCTATGTCGTTATCTTCTCTAAAGTTGACGTTATTAGCCGCACCTTGCTGTAGCCCCCTTCCAGGGCCCGAGAAGTTGATGTCAGGATACCAGCAGTAGCGACTGCTTGTCGCATTTGCCCACGAAGACATCTCATCATTGAAATTTATTCCTCTGAAGTCATTTAGGTCACGGCCCTCTCTGACACCATAACCACCCCCGCGTAGGCCCTCGTCCTGATAAAGGCACAGGTAGCCGTTGGGGCAGGGGCCCACATCCAAAAGCCGCAAGAGGGCAGGGGTGCCGAAAGTGGTAGCCGCCTGGGAAGGAGGGGCGGGAAAAACAAGGAAGAGTAGCGAGCCGATGGCCGCTGCGGTTAGGCAGGTCCGAATGCTCCTCATGGCAACCCTCCAGATGGGTGTCTAGGGTGCCGTTCGAGTGTACCGCTGGGCGCTGAGAGCGCATTCGCTCTGGTGATCGGTAAGCGGCGCCGGAGCGTAGCGGACTGCCGACCATTGAGTTCTTCAGCGTTGCTTCTCCCGGGTGGGGACGGCCTTGACGATTGACGTCACCTGTTGGGCTGACGCGGACCCTGCGGAAGATGCGCGAGGCCTGGAGGTGGGCGAAGGACCGTTCAACGGGTGAGCGGAGTCGGGCGTGTGCCCGGTTGGCGGACATTTCCTTTCAAGGTAGGGACGCCTGATCCACAGCCTCACCCGGCCCCGCCCAAGCACCTACCACGTCTTGCACTGGTCACACTGGCGACGGCGTCGACAGTGCCAGGCACGTGTCAGCCACTACAAACGACGCGCTCACTCACACCCCTAGTAGGGCTTGGTCGGGTTCGATCGCCGGTGGCGTGTCCGGTTGATTGGCTGGGTCGTTGATCGGGTGTGTTGGCTGAAGAGTTGGCGGCGGTCCGGTGTGACCTGGAGGATTTCGCGGCGGAGGTATGCGAGCCGTTCGGGCGGGCGGATCAGCGTTGGTGGGGTCGATCTACCTGCGTGGTCTGCTGATGGACGGCGGGCG
>NZ_JOFX01000104.1 GCF_000719345.1 Streptomyces sp. NRRL F-2664 | reverse complement strand
AGCGGTCAGGCCCCCACCCTTCGGATAACGCATACCACCGGGATACCGCAAGGATCATGAACCGTCACCACCCGACGACAACCCGCAAAGCTCAGTAACTGCATGAGGTGTCTTTCCACGCGATAGCCGAGGGAAGAGGTCCGCGTCAGGCCGGGGGATCCGCGCTCGCAGTCTGTGGTTACGGCGTGTGTCTCCTCCCTGTTTTCGTCGTTCTGCGGGAAGGAGTGCTCGCTGACCTTTGGGAGGCATGTGGCGAATGATCGGATCGGATCGGACTGGCGCAGGTGCCGGCGGAGGCCGCTGCGCCGGTGAACTCCCTCGACGTGGCGGCGCGCAACCTGCGCGACCGGTTCGGCGCCCATTATGTCGGGGGAGCCTAACACCCTGCCTATCCCACGCAGTTGGGCACGCTTCCGGCGGGGATGCAGTTGTTCGGAGTGTTCGCGGTGACGATGCTCCTCGTCAGGTTTACATTGCCATTTTCGTTCGCAATGCCGCCGCCATTGCCCGCGGTGTTATCCGTAATGCGAGTCGATGTAATATTCGCGGTATTGGTTGTTCGGATGCCGCCACCCGCACCCGTGGCCGTGTTGTACACAATTCGGCTGCGGTCAAGGGTGAGCGGGCCGTCCGTGTTGATGCCGCCACCCACTCCCCTTCCGTTCGCGTGATTGTATGAGACCTCGGTAGAAATTAGCTGGACAGTGCTGGTGACATCTCGGTTGTCGATCCCCCCGCCAGCGGTTCCGGTAGCGATATTGCGCGTCACCGCACCGGACCGCATGGTCAATTTAGCGTTCGCGCTGGATTGAAAAATCCCTCCTCCAGTTTCTGCCCTGTTCTGCGAGATGCTCGTGCCCGTGAAATCAGCCGTACCAAAATTCGTCACCCCGCCCCCTCCGCCTACTGCCTGGTTTCCACTGATGGCTCCACCCCTGACAGTCAGGGTGCCTGAAACGGCGTTCTCAATCCCTCCCCCGAAGAAGCCGCTCAGATTCTGCTGAAAGACAGTGTTGCGAATACTCGCAATCCCGGTGTTGTGGAGGGCGCCGCCGTCTCCGGTTGCCCGGTTTTGATAGAAAGTAGAATTTTGTGTTTCGAGTCGCCCGTCATTCAAAATTCCACCCCCAGCGTTAGCGGAGCCGTTTCGGATAGTGGTATTATTTAGGCTGAGGAAGGAGTTGGGGGTGTTTGCTACGCGAATCAAGCGGAACTGGGTCTCCGCGGCGCTTGAGCGAATAATGGTCGCATCGCGACCGTTGATCACTACCGGGGACGTAATCGCTGGAAGGCCGTCCTCTGCCCCCCCGTGATTGGTGGTGATGACGTAATTGCATCGGGCAGCTAGGTCGATAGTTCCTCCTCCGTCATTGTTGGCACTGTTGATCGCCGCGACGAGCGCTGCCTCGTTGCAAGCGACGCTGATCCGATGGTTGGATCCGCTTGGGTGCTGGTGCTTCGGAGCGGCCGCTGCAGCTCCTTGGTTTCCGACGGCAGCCATAGCCACAAAAACTGCCGCAACCGCATATCCATTTTTGGTAAGCAACTTGTTTTCCCGTCTCTCGGTGATGAATTTCTGACCACCCGCCCGTGTGTAGCGGGGTCGCGAAGCGTCCATGATCGCACTCAAAGTGAGTCACATCGGAGGTCGACGCGCACGTCCGACTACGTCAAAAGAGGGTTGGGGGGCGCGAATTTGGGGGCAACGGCACTGTCAACTTGTCGGACGCTTGATCGTCTGACGCTGTGTTGGGGCCGAGTGAGGGCCGGTGGCCTCTCGCTGCATCGGCCTGTAGGTGACCCAGTACTCGCGCGAACCGGTTGGCCTCCGTGGCCGAGCCCCGAGCGTGTGGCTGGCCCGCCAGCGTGCTCTGTATCGTCCTCGTACAGCTCGAGTCCGCGGAAGTGCGTGGTGAACTGTTGCCAGGGCAGAAGACTGCCCGCGGCGATCAGCCGGTCGCGGCGGCCCCCGAATACCGAGAGCGCAACAGGCAGCGGCTCGGGCCAGGGTCATGTCCCTGGTCGTGGTGTAACTGGTCATTCTGTGGTGTCGGGCAGGTTGGTTTCGGTGTCTGTGTAGAGGCCGTCCATGCTTTCGGTGGAGGGGTAGCGGCGGGGGAAGGCGTCCATTCGTCGTGGAGCTCGACGATGGCCGCGGTGGCCGGACGGCTGGCGGCCGCAGTGTCGGGGAAGGCCTGGACGACGTCTGAGCGTCGCTTGATCTCGCGAGCGGGTTGGTCGACTGGGTCTTCTTTCAGTGCTGCGGGAAGTCGGCGAATGCGGTCAGGTCCTCCTTCGCGTCGGTTGGAACGGCCTTGGCTTTGGGGAGCTGCTTTCCGGGCATGTCGGCAGCGGTGTCGTGGTGGGATCGGACCGTTTCGGCGGCGGGCTGCGCGAAGAGGGCGCGGATGGTCGCGGCGGCCATCTCCGCGGAGCCCTCGGGGGTGAGGGCGAAGGCGTTGCGGACGAAGAGGGCGCGGCAGCGCTGCCGGGCGGCACCGGTCATGACGCGCGGCAGCGCTGCCGGGCGGCACCGGTCATGACTTTGCGGATGGCTTTGGCCAGGCCGCTGGGGCTGTCGGAGATCACCAGGCGAACGCCGGTCAGGCCGCTTTCCCGCAGGTGGCGTAGGAATGGGGACCGGAAGACCTCGGTCTCGCTGTCGCCGACCGTCACAAATGCGACTTCGCGGCCGCCGTCTTCGGTGACGCCGGTGGCGGTGACGGTGGCCTGGGAGGCGATTCTGTGTTCCACGCGCGCTTTGGCGTAGGTCGCGTCGGGGAAGGCGTAGGGGGGACCGGACGTGGTCGAGGGGGCGGGTGCGGGACACGTCGGGCTGTTCGTCGGGGCCGGCGCAGATCCGCGAGGCCTCCCTCTTGGATATGCCGGTGTCCGAGCCGAGGGCTTTGACCAGGTCGTCGGCGGACCGGGTCGAAACGCCGTGGACGCAGGCTTCCGTGATCATGGCGTAGAGGGCCTGGTCGATCCGGCGTCGGCGTTCGAGCAGGCTGGGGAAGAAGCTCCCTGCCCTCAGCTGGGAATCGAGAGCTCCAGGCCGCCGGCCTGGGCGGCAGCCGCCTTGTCCCGGTGTCCGTTGCGCCAGCCGGTGCAGGACTCGGTCCGCTCGCGCCCCACTCTGCGCCGCTCCCCGCAGTGGCCTCGGCCTCGATCAGTTCCTGCAGCAGGCGCTCGGCGACCTGGCGGACGAGCTCAAGGCCGTCTGCTCATCGTCACCGGCCAGCTCCTGCGCATCGCCCTCGGCGGCACCAGCGCCCAGCTCGTCAACGCCGGCCACCCCTGGCCGTACCGGCTGCGCGACGGCACGGTCACCGAACTCGCCCTCGCCGTGAACATGCCCTTCGGCGTTCCGATACAGGGCGCCTACCGGGCAGAACCTCGACCTGCGCCCCGGCGATCGGCTCCTGCTCCACACGGACGGCATGCAGGAACGCGAGGCCGAAGCCGTCGACCTGCCCGGCCTGCTCTGCAAGACCGCCGACGACCACCCCCGCGAAGTCGTATGCCTCGTCGGCGCGGTATCCGACGCCTACGAAGGCCGGCCGCCCAGGGACGACGACACCGTCCTATGCCTCGACTGGCACGCCCCCAGGCCACCACCTCCATGACCATCTGAACCCGGACAGGGGGAGCCGCGCATGGTCATCATGCCGGTTTCAGAACTCCACCCCGGAGCCTGACCCGACAGGGCCCTCTGGCTGTACCGCACATGCCACGCACGCGTCGACGGGGAAGGCTATTCGGTGCCAGGCCCGGAGGGGCGGTCAAGGAGGCCATTCCCGAGTGGTTCTCACCCCGCGCCATTCGAGCCGATGCTTGCCCAGGCCGCCGAGTACCTTCCCGGCTCCGGCGTCCTGGCGAGCGGCTTCGCGGCGGAGCAGAAGTTATGCAGGGGTCCTCCGATCGGGTCGGCTGATCGGTCAGGGGTATCTCCACCACCCCGTCGGCCAGCTGAGGGACACCGTTCCGGTTCCTTGGTGCCCACGATTGGGGGAGGCATTCGGTCCCCCGGGCAGTTGACTCGTCGGGCGGCGATGCCGGAAAACTCGGTCTGTGTACTGCGTGATGGAAAACGCGAAAATGCCCAGTCTGGGTTTCGACATCTCCTGCCCATAGGAGATCCCCCGGTCCCGAAGACTTCTTGCGCCTGCAGGGAGACACCCTCGACGAGGAGAATCCGTGAAACTGTCCACCAAGCTTGCCGCCGTCTTCCCGGCCGCGGCCATCGCCGCGACGTGTTTCGTCGCACCCGCAAGCGCCGCCGACACATCCGAAGCGGGCCAGTCAAGCACCACCGCCGCCGGAGACGTATATGGGACCCACCTGATCAACGAGAAGCGCGCGCTGCACGAGGACACTCCTCCGATCAACCACAACGGGACCGCGGCTTTGGTGGTCGCCAATTCTTGCCTTACAAGCCAGTTTTACGACAAGACGCCAAACGGGAGGTCCTTCATCACGCAGTCGGCCACCGATCTCGACGATGCTAAGCGGCAGGCTATCGATTACTGGTACGACCAGCGATCAAACTATGACTATGAAACGGGGGGATCTACCGGCGAGACCACTGACTTCCGGCGGATGATGGCGAAGGGCCTTATCGGTGTCAGCATTGGGGCCAAGGCGTGCGGTGCAACGACCCTGGGGAACGTCAAGGGTTGGTGGGTCGTGGCCGACTACGCTCCGCTCGGCACCGGTTCCAAGGATATCGGGAAGCCTCTTCCAATCCTTCCTTTCCAGGTGTGTAACAGGAGTCAGTACCGGCTGAAGCTGACGTCGGCGGATCCGGGCCCCATGCCGACGAGCCCGGCCCTTCCCTGGGACGGGGAGTCGGATCCTGCCGCCGCGTGCAAAGCTGCCCTGCTCGCCCACACGGTGAATGTCGATATCAACCGCAGCGCAACCTATAAGTACGATGTCGAGGAGATCGTGCAAGACGTCGACAACCCGTACAAGAAGGTCGGTGAGGTGGCGCTGACCATGAAGCGGGATGGGGCCGGCAAGCCGTCCTACACGTTCACGCCCGTCGAAGGCTTCACCGGGCTGAAGGTCGCCCAGTCCAGCCAGCCCGGCAGTGAGGACCTCATCGTCCAGAGCGCATGACAGTTGCTGTCCCCAGGGCTCGCCGAGAGGGCCTGTTGATCGTGTCGGCGAGCCAGTGAGGTCCGGAGTGGAACCGGACGTGCCGAAGCTCCGTCGGGTACCTGCATCCGTCCGCTGCCTCCGGAGTGCGGAATTTCGGGGTGGTCCAGCCCAGAGTCTGCTTCGCGAGGCGGAAGGTGTGCTCCGGATCGAAACGTCGGAGGAATGCCTGCCAGAGCGGTCCACATCATTTGTCGCCGGGCCGCGGACGCCGTCGGCGCAGGCTGTTGGCGTAGGTCTGGCCGAACTTCCGACAGGCTGCGGCCAGGCGTTTCTTCCGCTGGCTCCTCACCTCCACCGGGCAGGTGACCAGGGTGATCGTCACCGACAAGCTGAAGTCGTACGGGGCGGCGCATCGTAAGGTGATGACGGTGAGCACCGTGCGCACAAGGGTTCGAACAGCCGGGCGGGGAACTCTCACCAGCCCACCAGGCAGCGGGAACGCGCGATGAAGGGATTCCGTAGCGTCGGCGGAGCACAACGGTTCCTGTCCGCGTTCACCGGGATCTCACCCCATTTCCGACCTCACCGGCACCTCATGAGCGCCGACCGCTACCGCTTCGAAATGAGGGTCCGTTTCCCAATCTGGGACCAGATCACCGGCGCCGCCGACGTGCCCTCCGAAGCCTGAGCAACCAGCCGCCAACGGCTTCCTCACACCCCCAAACGATCACCCCACCGACAACGTGACAGCACCCCCGTGGAACTCCGGCCACGTCGAAGGCGCCGTCAACCGCATCAAGATGCTCAAACGGCACATGTTCGGACGTGTCGGCTTCCCTCTACTCCGCAAGCGCATCCTTCTCGCTACGCTCCGCAATCACCAGAGAACCTAGCCTCGCCGTTTGACTTGGGTACGGCCTGCTATGGGGCGGAAACGCGAAAGTGCCTTCCTGAGCTGCAACGATGAACCTTGTTGGGGGGTTCTGTCGGTCCAGGGGGAAGGC
>NZ_JOFX01000103.1 GCF_000719345.1 Streptomyces sp. NRRL F-2664 | reverse complement strand
GTCATACGACAGAGCCAGCGCAAACCCCGCCTCCCCACGCCCCGCCGTCGCCAGCAGCGGCACCTCCAAGGAGTAGCGGCCGGTCCGCACATCCACCGCACCCCCCGCCTCCTCACCCGGGGCGAACACACCCGACACCGTGCCCGAAGCCCCAGGCACCGCTGACGCCGCGGCTGCGGCGGCCGAGCGGGAGCCGGGAGCCGCGAACGCCTCACCCGCGCTCTCCCCGGCGACGGTGCCGGCAGCGGCCAGGGCCAGCAGGCCGGCGACGCCATTCCGGCGAACACGGCGCACAGCGGCAGAAGACAGAGGGGAAGAAGGCACAGGAATTCCCGGGGAGGCAGGCAGAGCGGGCAGTTCCGTCCAGGAGAACAGGAAGCGGGGGCTGGTGTCTCTCCTCCGAACAGCCCCAAGCCGTATTCCTTGGTACTGCAACGACGCTTCGTGACTCGAGGTGGTCGTCGTCGATGTTCACTTTGCATCGCCCGTCGGGTGGAGACCGCCCTGTAGGTAGCTGGCGACGGCGACAGCGCGCACGGCGTCATGCGCGAGGCGCGGGTAATGGCCGATCTACTGGTCATCTGACCAGGCTCGCAGCGGGCCGTGCACGCTGCTGAAGGGAACGTGATCGCCCTGGGTGAGGGTCTTGCCGGTCTGGCGTCCGGCGAGGTCGTGGGTGAGGGCTGCGGTGAACTCCTGCCCCGAACACAGCTCCGGTGCGGCCGGGTTGAAGACCGTGCTGTGCGCGATGCCGGCGGCACCGTAGGAGGGCACCGCGGTGACTTCGCCGCTGGTTGAGGTCAGCCGAGGGCGCCGACCTGCGCGGTGGAGCCGACGGCGGGGGTGCCGTCGGCGAAGACCACCCTCGCCGAGGTGGTCCGGGCCGCACTGTCGGCGTCCTGCACGGACACGGCACGCGCATCCGCCAGCGGGGCATCCTCCTGGTCTGCGCCCAGGACGCCCTGGGCGACGGCTTCGGCGACAACATCGGCTGCGGTCTTGACGGTGGTGCCGTCCGGGCGGATGGTGCTGCTGGTGTGGCCCCACTGGTCGGTGGAGGCAACGGTTTTGCGGCCGGCCTGGTCGGTGGTGGTGACCTTGTAGTGGGCCCACTGGGAGTAGTCGGCCTCAGACAGCACCCGCGCACCGTCGGCATCGGGGTCCTGGGCGTAGGCGCCGTCGCGGTACTTGTCCGCGGTCCGCAGGGGCCGGCCCTGGCCGTCGTACTCCGTACGGGAGACGACCCGGCCGCCGGGGCCGGCCTCCTCCCGTGGCGGTCTCGGTCAGGCGCCCGCCCTCCACGGTGCGGCTGACCTCAGTCTTCAGCTCACCCGGCCCCTCACCCCGGCCCTCCTTACCGGCGCCGTCGGCCCAGGAGACGGCCTGGGAGGCAGTCTGCCCGTACCCGTCGTAGGTGAAAGCGGTCTGCTCGCGGGCGGTGAGCAAACAAACGCCCGAACAAGCATAGATCAAAGGTTTGAAAGCTCGCCGATAGCCAGCGCCGGGCGCTACCTGTAGGCCGGGACGAACGACACCCCGCCAGCCTCCCGAGAGCGGAGGTGTTGCACACTTCCGGGGCTTTGCCCACTGCCTGACTCGGCGCCAGGAGCCGGATTATCCCTTCCCCTGGGCGAAGGCCTGCTTTTCCGGACGGGGATCAGGCGTCTCCGTGCGCGGCACGGCAGCTGCACAGCTCTATTCGGCTGGCCGCAAAGACGGCACTTCATAATATCGGGCAGCGCAGGCCCGTACCCATGATTTATTAGGACCCGAGAAAGGTTCCACCAGCCCCCCGATAGGATGCGGAGTATAGCTGGGGCTCCGTTCACCTCGGGACACAAGATACCTAATTGATGCATCCTGGGAATCCCACGCCTCAGCCCTGGTGAAAGCTTCTCGCCCAGCCGAGAATACAGGCGGAGCCAAAAAAACCAGGATGGCGCATGGGAGCAAAAGAAAGGACCAGGCGGATAGCAGCCAGGGTTGACGAGAGGAAAGCTCTTTCGCGAGAAAGGCGCCCAATACAAAACCATACCAGGCGAGCATGAGGATGAAACCCAGCCTAAAATCATTCCAGACCCTATGGGTAAGATATCCGCCCCGCCCTAGGCTGATCCTTACAAGCACCATAGAAGCAAGACTTGCAGCAGAGACCAGTAGAGCGGGGGTGATGATCTTATCGAACCACGAGATCGGCAACTCGACATTTCTGGCGAGAACGGAGCCGGCAGCAAGGCCCGTGACGAGCACAGGGGCGTAACCCCAGGTTGTGATCATTTCGCTTATAACGTGCACCCAGTCGCCCGCCCCCCCGGCGATATCATTAAGTTCCAAATGCGTTTCCATGCCCAGCATACGACGCCGGGAACGACTACCGGGTGAGGTCGTGAGGATCACGATGCCGACGGTGAGGCCAATCGTTGAAACGCCACTCCACAGGGTCAGGAAATTTCTCCGCAGAGGCTGTCGAAGCATGCGCACAGCTAGCAGTACAAAAAGAGCCGCAATCAGCGCTACGGCGGTCTCTTCAGAAGTGAGAGAAATTGCCGCACCCCCGGCAAAGGATGCGATTAGGCACACGGTTCTAGATGCCCTGCTACTGCATCGTAGCGCCCATACGACAAGAAATGCAGCAAGCGTGGGAGGGAGAGTATGGCTGACTACGCCAGCCGCCCAGAAAAAGGTTTGATACTGCGCTGGCTGAACGAGGAAAAGCGCAAGGGAGCAAACTCCCGCAATAAGCGCCTTCCATATGGTCGGAAATCGTACCCCGCTACCCTGCTCCAGATTGGCCACGAGGATCCCGATGGCGGTGAAAGTCGAAATAGCCAGCACAATAGGCATAGCAACGATTCCCGAGATGCCGGCCGATGCGTAAATGCCAACAATTAGCCCATTTACGAATCTTCCGTTTTCTTTGAAGTAGAAATGCCGGGCGAAAGTCACGGGATCGATTTTTCGCAGATCGGCAATGAAGCACCAGTCGTCCGCCGCCGGGCGGACATTCAGCGAGAGAACACAGAGAGTCACAAGGAGGCCTAGAGTGACGGTTGTCGCAGCGTTAATCCACGGCCTGACTGCCCTTTCCTCTGCTGTATCCTCCGGCAAGGGATCGTCGTGATTGCTTCGACGCTTTCCGTCCGCCACGTCTGCTCCACTATTGGTGGTATGGGGTCGACTTTCTAGCGCAAAACGACGCCGGGCCGATATTTACACTCGGGTCACCTTGCAAGGTGAATTGGGGATGCGAAATATGTTCTTGCTGGTGGTGCGCGCGGTCGGTTCGTTAGTGCAGCGATCTGTGCCGAATTGCCGCGGCGGTTGTTTGAATGGGGTTGGCGAATGCTCGCTCGAATGGCGCATGAAGCTTGCGTCAATGACGAAGGGTTCTGGAGTCGCGCAGCGAAGGGATCACATCAAATGGTAGGGGAGGCGAAGGTTGCTCAAGGAACTGGCGGATCCGTCTTTCGGGCACAGTGAAAAGCAGGTATGAGAACCAGCGAAGCCTCCGTCCGGCGTGAGGTGCGAGAACGCCAAACCGACACGGAGGCTTCGCCTTCGACGCATACCCCTGCGAGCTGACTAGACCGTTACAGAGCCGGGTGAAACGGACGCAACGAAAGATCAGTGCACGACGTTGCTTTGAGTGGTGGTGTTCGTAGCGCCGGGGCTATTGATGTTGTTGGTGGTGGCGGTATTGCTAACGAACGTGAAGAGGCCGTTGAGGTTAATCAAAGGGCCGTTGCCTCCGTTGCCGCCATTGCCTCCATTGCCTCCGTTATTCATAACCGTCACGCTAGTGGCGCCCTGGCTGGTGCCGTAAACGGTGTCGCCAGAGTAAATGGCGGTTACTTGTGTCGTACCGGCAGGAAGGGCGTTCGTGGTAAAGGTGGCGGAGGCGGTGTTGGCATTGTCGGGCGTCAGCGGGCGGTCTTGGGCGGTGATGGTCCCTGCCGTGAAGTCAATGCTGCCGGTAGGAGTCCCGCCAGTGGGGGTCCCGGTGACACGGGCAGTGCAAGTAACGCTCTGCCCTGTGGTAGAGGGATTGGGCTGACAATCAACCGTGGTGGTCACGGCGGTCTCGACCTGGTAACTAATCACTACTGTCGGCGCGCTGGTGTCGTCAGCCCGACGACTGGTGACGGTACGTGTGGCGACACCAGGATCGGTGTAAGAGGATCCGGCACCCCCACCGCCACCAGACGAGGCTGGCCCTTCTCCCCCTCCTCCTCCGCCGCCGCCGCCGTAGTAGCCGCCGCCGCCACCACCCCCGGCTCCAGCGCCGTCACCACCTCTGCCGGCCGAACCCGTCGCGCCATTACCGCTGAAGCCTTCCCCCCCCAGGCCGGGGGCAGTGTTCGCGCCTCCTCCTCCCCCTCCGCCGCCTGGGCGGTCGATGCCGTTACCTCCAGCTCCGCCTCCGCCTCCGCCCCCTGCGGTGTTCTCGGACGCAGGGTTTCCGGCGGCTCCACCAACACCGCCTGGCAGATTGGGGTTGTTAGTGGCACCCTGTCCGCCGGCGCCAGCAGAGGCAGCTGCGCTGAAGCCGCCGCCCGGCCCACCGGCTTCCGCAGTGCCGCCTTGATTGTCGGTTCCGGGCGCACCGCCAGGACCTGATGCGCTTCCGCCACCTCCCCCGCGGGTGTTGAAGAATGCAGAGGCAGAACCCGCCCCGCCGCCTCCAGCGGCGACGATCAGACGGGTGGCTGGATTGTTCTCGGCAATGCGGATATCGCTTGCCCCGCCACCTCCGCCGCCGAAGGTAGCGTCGCCGCCTCCGTTAGTACCCGGTTGGGATCCCATCCCATTTCCTGCGACATAAACGTACAAGACGCGGCTCGCAGGGAAGACTGTGGAGGGCAGTGCTGCGGTAAGGAGCGCCCCTCTGCCTCCAGTGGCGTTGTTGCTAGGCCTGGAGGCGTCGGCTCCGTTGCCACCTGCTGCCTGAACGCTGACGGAGGCGACTGAATCTGGGATGGTGAAAGTCTGGGCGTTCGCACTGGTGGTGTACGTATAAGTGCAGGTGTGTGCGGCGGTGCTGTAGACCCCATTGGGGCCACCAATTTGCACGGCACATGGTGCGTCAGCGTGGGCAGGGGTAGTGAGCGGTAGGGCGAATAGCGCCGCAAGGGCACAAACCGAAGCGAGCCGAGGTCGTACACGAACCCGCGTAGTGCGAACTGAGACATTCGCCATGAAGAAACCCATCTTCGTCGAGAAAACCAGGTCAGGCTTAAAATCCCAGTCGCGAGGCCGTCAATCCGTCCGGCACCCCGGCAGTCCAAAGAGGGAGTACCCTGTTGGGTGTGTTGCCATTTTGTCGGGGCAGAGGAATATGTTAAGTCAGATGAGAAGGTGGGTGTTTGTTCAGGTTTTTGCGGTGTTGTGCTCGGCTTTGCGCCGGCGGAGGCGGGGCTTGGCGGTGTCGATTCGGATGCGGATACTGAATTCGGTTTGTCAAGGTGAGGTTGGGTTGTCCAGGGTCAGGCCGGTTCCTGTTGGGTGTTGGGCGGCGTATCCGGTTGCTGGTGCGGGTGGCTTCGGCCGCGGGGTCTTGGTCGATGCCGGTGAGTACCGTGGGTTCGGCGGTGTTTTCGTCGGTCTGTTCCGGGGTGGGCAGGGTGTGGGGCATCGTCCGGGCGGTGTCCGTGATCACTGGGGCGTCCTTCGCGTCGGTGTTTGCCTTTCCCGGGTAGGGGTCGGCGATCCGCCGCGTCGCGAGTCCGGGGAGGTAGGCGACCTGGCGGCCGGTGTGGCGGGCGACGGTGAGGGGCAGGGCGCCGATGGGGGGGGCTGGTCCACGATGACCAGGACGGTGCCGAACTCGGTCTTGAGGTTGTCGAAGGCGGCCCGCAGCTTCGGTTGGCTGTGGGGCATCGGCTTGTCGAGGGCCTTTTTCCCGGCCGGGGTCGGCCCGTGGCCGTGGTGGGCGGTCTTGCCGACGTGTATTGCGAGGAGGATGCCTGTGCCTTCGGTGTCTGGCATGGCACCCCTTCCGCAGGTGTTGACCGTGTTCCGCAGGTGTTGACCGTGCCGGCTTGGGCGGTGGCACCGTGCTCGCGCGTCCGCGTTATGCAGGCCTGCCGTCCGCGAACTGTCCGGCATTGCGCAGGACCGGGCGGTGGCCGGGTCTCTCATCA
>NZ_JOFX01000102.1 GCF_000719345.1 Streptomyces sp. NRRL F-2664 | reverse complement strand
TCCTCACCGGCCTGAGCAACCCCGCGCTGGTTGCCACCTGCGCGGCCCTCGACGTCGATGAACGGGGCGAGGCCGTCTTCACGATGCGACTGCTCGCCCGCCGAGTCCAGCACCTGTCCGACGAGGTCAAAGAGCTCACCCGGCGCACCACCAGGGCCGTCCGCGCCTGTCGGCCCCAGATGCTGGACCTGGTCGGTGTCGGGCCCGACAGTGCCGCAGTACTCCTCATCGCCGCAGGTGACAACCCTGATCGAATCACTGGCGAAGCATCCTTCGCCGCGCTGTGCGGCGTCAGTCCGGTTGAGCAGTCCTCCGGCAAGACCCAGCGCCGACGCCTGAACCGCGGCGGCAACCGCCAAGCCAACGCCGCCCTCTACCGCGTCGTGATGACCCGCATACGCTGGGACGAACGTACCCAGAAGTATCTGGAGCGACGCACCGCCGAGGGCATGTCCAAGCGCGAGATCATCCGGTGTCTGAAACGATACGCGGCCCGCGAGCTCCACCGACACATCCAACCCCTGGCAGCAAGTCAACTTCCCTCAGCCGCTTGACGAAACATAGGTGCTTCCTCTCCGCCCGCAAGGCACCGGTGGTGCACCAGTGACTCCTCGCGCACCCCGCCTTCAGCTCCACTTCACCCCCGCCTATTCGTCGTGGATCAATCAGGTCGAGCGGTGGTTCGCCGAGTTGGAACGACGCTGCCTCGACGTGTTCTGCTCCCTCGACGACCTCAAGGCTTCACTCGAAGACTGGATCGAGGTCTGGAACGACCAGGCCAGGCCCTTCAAGTGGACCAAGACCGCCGACCAGATCCTCGACCGCATCTGCCGCTACTGCGACAGGATCTCCAAACCAGGTCATTAGTCCTCGTCGACGTCTACCTCCTCGGCTTCTGGAACAGCGGCACCACCCTGTCCTCGTTCCTGGACATCGGCCGGTCCGGCACCGACCGGAAACTGGCGCCAGACAAGAGTTTTCCGAGAGCTCAGCGGCCAGAATGGATGCCTATCCATCCGTTCCCCGAGCCCGCGGTCCGGGTTCGCCACCGTCCGTCAGCGGGCGCAGGGTGGGCGCTCAACGCACCGGCCGCCTCCACGGCCGCCGTCGGGAAGGGACCGGGCGCGGACCTGCCCGGAGGCGAAGACGCCGGCACGTCCCAGGCCGGTAGGCGGCCAGGGACACCGCGAGCCAGGCCGCAGCCGCCTCGGCAAGCCCTGCGGCCCACGGAGTTCGTCCTCGATGGCGGGCGGCTGGCGGGGGAGGCGTCGGCGTATGGACTGCCCTGGCTCTGGCAAGCTTTTCGTAGCCGGAGATCGTCTCGATGACACGTCCGTCGACTGGTCCGCGTAGGGGCGGCGAAAGCGGGCCATCAGGATGACGAGGTGGTGGAGGAGCGAGACGCCTTCGCGGGTCATGTCCCTTGACGTGGTGTAACTGATCATTCGGCAGTGCCGGGCAGGCAGGTGCTGTTGTCCGGATGGGGGCTGTCGGTGCTCTCGGTGGAGGGGTAGTGCCGGGGGGAGGTGATCCACTCGTCGTGGAGCTCGACGGGGGCGGCGGTCGCCGGGCGGGTGGCGGCGGCAGTGTCCGGGAGGACCTGGACGGCGTGGGGGCGTTGCTTGTTCTCCCGGTTCAGGCGTTCGGCGGGTTGGTCGACTGGATCTTCTTCCAGTGGTGGTTGGGGAGGTCCGCGAAGGCGGTCAGGTCCTTCTTTGCCTCCAGTAGCATCTCCTTGGCCTTGGGGAACTGGCGGCCGAGCGTGTCCGCGACGGTGTCGAGCTGGGCCCTGGCTGCATCGGCGGTCGGCTGGGCGCAGACGGTGCGGATCGTCGCGGCGGCCGTCTCCGCGGACTCCTTCGGGATGGCCGGGAAGACGTTGCGGACGAAGCGGACGCGACAGCGCTGCCAGGCCGCGTCGGGCATGGCTTTGCGGATGGCCTTGGCCAGGCCGCTATGTGGCTGTCGGAGATGGCCGGGCGGACACCGCTCAGGCCGCGCTCGCGCTGCGAGCGGGGGGTCCAGGATGCCTCTGTCTGGCTGTCGCCGGCCATGGCGCCGAGGACTTCACGGCCTCCGTCCTCGGTGGCACCGGTCGCGATGACGGCGGCCTGGGACGCGGTCTGATGGTCGGCGCGGGCCTTGGCGCGGGTGGCGTCGGGGAAGGTGTACGGGAGCCGGAGGTGGTGCAGCGGCCGGGGGGGAAGGCGTCGGGCTGTCCGTCGAGGCCGGCGCGGATCCGGGAGGCCTCGTTCTTCGGTATGCCGGTGTCCGAGCCGGGGGCTTTCACCAGGTCGTCGGCCGAGCGGGTCGGCACGCCGTGGGCGTGGGCCTCTATGACGGCCGCGTAGAGGGCCTGGTCGATGCGGTGTCGGCGTTCCAGCAGGCTGGGGAAGAAGCTCCCGGCCCGCAGCTTGGGGATCGCGAGTTCCAGGCCGCCGGCCTGTGTGGTCGCGGTCTTCTCACGGTGTCTGTTGCGCCAGGTGGTGCGGGTGTCGGTCCGCTCGCCCCGCTCGGCGCCGATCCGGGCGGCGGCCTCGGCCTCGATCAGTTCCTGGAGGAGCCGCTCGGCGACTTCGCGGACGAGTTCAAGACCATCCGCTGAACGTAGTGACTCGAGCAGGCGAAGCAGGTCATGCTGGGACAAGGCCAGGCCACCGGGCACCTCCTTGGACGAACTGGCAGTTCACCAAGGGCAGTTGCACGGTGGCCTGCCCCGTTCTCAGGGAGCATTCACTGGTAGTCGATGCACGCGGGGGCACACAAGCGGCGCACTTCCCAGCCAAGATCCGTTACACCACTCCATGGGACGCCATCAGGCGGGTCCTCTGACCCTCCCTCGCCTTTTGCTGGGCGGCCGAGTGCAGCGGTCATTTTTTGTCAAGCAGCTTTCGCGTCTCCGCATGCTGGCGCGCGATGGTCGGTAGCTCCTCAGCCCTGGCGGGCTTGCGGTGCCCCGCCGGGGCGGTTGGCCTTCGTCGGCGACTGCGGGCGCTACCCACTTAGGAATGCAGAGGCGTGGTTGATGTCCGCTGTGGTGCAGGTGGCCACTGTTCGTGAGAGTTTGGCCCTCCGAGCACGCGGGCTGGCGTTCGGTGGTGCCGGTCCGAACAGGTAGTGGTGGAGTGGCTCGGGGACGTGACCATGAGCTGCGGGGCACCAACGAGCGATACTTCCAGCGGATCGGTTTGCGTCGGCTGCGCAGCTGGCTGTGTGTCCCGGGCAGCGTCCCGAGGCTCGGATCCCATAGCCTTCGCCCGTCCCTGCACGGCAGGTTGTCGTTGAAGACGGGCGTGTTCGTGAGCGTGCATCAGTCGTACCTGTCGGCATGGGATATGAGCGGTAGTTGTGTGGCTCTTGTAGAAGAGGCCGACGCCTGCCCAAGCCTCTGACCTGCAAAGATGAAACTTCTGGTGTGTCCCCCGGAGCACAGTCGAGGATCTGAAATGTGTACCTGCCGAGCACACTTCGCCAGAAAGTCCATGAGGTGTGTACTTTTCAGCTTCGCAGAGCCATCGCGGATCGTCGCAGGTCAGAGGCTTGCTGCTCAAGTTGGAGGCGGCGGATTGCCTCTGCTGCCCAGAATGGAGATGTGTCCTCATTGCGACACATAAAATCAACGAGCCGTGGACTTATGCCGCGGAGAAGCGCAGAAAGTACAGCGTTCGTTGACTTCCTAGATCCTCAGCGGTGCGTGCGCGCGCTTGATACCCCATCGGCGCGCCGATGCGCCAAAAGACAACCAGGCGTGGACTTTTAGATAGTCTCGGACCGCCTGAGTAACAAGGGAGGTCCTGTGACAACTGATCCGCCCGCCCGTCGACGAACGCGCGGGCCCCGGCCTGTACCCGAAGCAGTGGGAAACGAAGCCGAGTTCGGAGACATCCTGGCCGTGCTTGGTCAGCAACTGGGGGAGAAGGTAGCTCAGGCGGCCGATCCCAGTGGTCGCCGTCGGCTTAAGGGTGTCCACTTCGAGTATGCGGCGGATCCCCGAACCGTCCACGACATGGCGGGCGGCGCTGGCTACAGTCTGGCGAGCAACTGGTTCACCCAGCTCCTCGCCCAGCTCGCTGTTGCCAACAGCATCACCAAGTCGCAGCTGTGCGTCTTCCTGTTCGTCGCTGGCGGTCAGGTACCCGGTACCGGTATCGCGCAATACACACAGCAGGAGATCACCGATGGACTGAACAAGGTTGCCGCGCAGAAGGGCGGCAAGATGATCACGCGCTCCACCGTGAACCGCGCTGTCCAGGCACTCTGCGGCTACAACTGGGTGGAGAAGGCCGGCAACGGCCGGATCCAGATCAACGTACGTCTCTGGTTCCACGGAAACAGCACCGCACAGCACGAGGTCCTCGCCGAGATCGCTGAACGGCACGACCGCAGTCCCGAGGCTTTCCCCTACGCGGTGGGACCCGAAGGCGCCCATCAGGAGGAGCTTGACCTCGACTTCGGAGCCGATGCGAGCGTGCGAGGAAGGAAACGAACCGGGTGATAGCGCTACCAGGCCCGACCCTGGGCAACCGAACACGAGGAAGGCAACCCCATGGCTAACGTCATGTCTCCGATCGTCGCGGAGCGCATCTGGGCCCTACCCCTGTCCGGGTCCGCCGTCAAGTTCCTCCAGTACCTCCTCTACCGAAGTGACTTCGGGGGAGCACTTCCGGTACGTCAGCGGGACATGGCAACGGAATACGGCGTCACCCCTCAGGCCATCAGCGGACTCATGGCACCTCTTTGTGCCTTGAACATCGTCCTCCGCCCCCGCAGTGAGGAACGAAACGGCAATTCCTACCGCCTCCACCCGCTCGCAGCGAAGTACGAGACCCCCGAAGCCATGGAAGCTGCGTTCCGGGACGCACTGGTCCGCATCCAGGCCGGGGACCTTCCCAATCTGAAACTCCCCACATACCACCAGGCACCGCCGGCCCCCACCGGCAGGCCGAAGCTGCAGGTCGCCTGACCTGCTCCGACGCAGAAAGAGGGCCCTCCACAGAAGTGGAGGGCCCTCTTCGCCTGAGTAACAAACGGTGCCCCCACTATATCCGGCATCCCTCTTCCGAGCAGCCGTACTCCGCCATGATCGGGGCCGTCGGCAAGGTGCTCTGATCCAAGGTGGCCGGTAAGAGTGTGACGGGCTCGCTGCGGCCGTAGCGAGCAGCCGCAGTAGGCCAGCTACGAATGCCTCTCCGGCGAGCCGTGATGGGAGGCATTGTCGCTCTGGACGGTGAGGAAACCCCTCTGGTCCGGCGAAAACGATCACCAGCCCGTGACCTTCCCGGTGGTTCGACCGGTGGACATCGATCACGTCTCCTGCAGCACCGCGGTGCGCCCGGTGGCGTGAGTTGACCGGACAGCCGTCGGGGAGGATCTGTGAGCACCGGGGAAGTGAGGCGGCCGCTCCGTACGGACGCAGAGGGGATGCGAGATGACGACACAGTTGAGCAGGCACGGGCGGTGGCGCGGGAGGGCCTTGGAGCGGCTGGGGACAACGAAGGAGCAGCCCGGGCACTTCGTGCGCTTGGACCTGCGAGTGGGGGAGCGGATCGGGGAACTCGCGGAGGAAATGCTCCAGGAGGTTCCCGTGGGGGAGCGGCCCGCGGTGCGGAAGGTGGTGCGAGAGAGTAGAGGCGCTCCGTTCGGGTGTCGACCTTCGTGGTTGCGCACCTGTCGCATTCATCCCGCACGGCATCTGGGTTCCGCGCTTTGCCTCTCCGGGTGGTCGCCGAAGGCCCGGCCCAGGTTCCACCCGCCCTGGCTCCCGAGTCCGGCCGCGGTAGGGCATCACGCGTATCGACCGGTCAAGCTTCCTTGCGACCGGTCCGACTTCAGTACGAGAGGACAGCCACACGTCGGACTGCGCCCCTACAAATCGCCCAATACCTCTGAAAAGCGACGCCCATAACGGAGCCTCCAGTCGACGAACTCGGCGTTGTCGGTATGGATCGACCTTCGATCGCCCGGCAGGCCCGCACGCGGCCTCTGGCGGCTTTTTCGGCTCTTGGCCAGCCTTCCGGCTACTGAGAACGGGGGAATCGGGGCGAGGCAGGCGCCTCGGCGACGCAGCCACCTACGCGGGCGCGGGTGCGGGAGATCGACGATGACGAGGCAGGCGGTTGCTGCGGCTCATCCGGCGCGGCACGGGGTCGGTGGTGACGTGGCGGCGGGCCCAGATGGTGCTGCTGTCCGCGCAGGGCATGCCGGTGGCGCGGATCGCCGAGGTGTCGTTCACCAGTGACGACCGGGTCCGCGATGTGATCCACAACTTCAACGCCGACGGCTTCAACTCCCTCTACCCCCAGTACAAGGGGGGACGGCTGTAGACCTTCACGCTGCCCGAGCCGTGAGGTCAAGAAGACGGCCAAGTCCGAGCCCACCGGGCACGGCCTGCCGTTTTCCACCTGGAGCTTGGGCGAGCTGGCGGACTTCCTGGTCGCCGAGGGGGTGGTCGACGACGTCAGCCACGAGGGCCTGCCCAGCGCGCTCCGCGAGGAAGGCGTCTCTCTTCAACGCCTGAAGACCTGGAAGACCTCCCGTGATCCGGACTACGCGGCCGGGAAGGCCCGCGTCGAACACCTCTACGCCATCGCCGACGGCGAGGCCATACCCGAGGACGGTGAGCCTGAAGCCGTCTTGTTCATGAACGGGTTCGGCCCGCTACCTGGTGCCCCACCCCGGCCGGCCGTGGGCCGAACGCGGCGGCAGACACAAGAACCCCGACCGCGAACCCCGCCGACGACGCCGGGCCGCCTACAACCGCTACGACGGAGTACGCCACCTCTT
>NZ_JOFX01000101.1 GCF_000719345.1 Streptomyces sp. NRRL F-2664 | reverse complement strand
CCGTCAACCGGGCCCACTCCCGCCTCCGCTGGCCCGTCGAGAGAACCATCGCCCGCATCAAGACCTGGCGCATCCTCCGCAAAGCCCGCCTCAGCCCCAACAAACTCACGTCAATCGCCAGAGCCATCCTCACCCTGCAAACTCACCGCTGAAAAGGCTCACTGCCTCATCACACGCCAGAACTACGACGAGAACACGGCCTTCCCCACCCCACCGCCAGTCCCGGCTTGACGCCATAGACCGATCGGATGTCTCAATGCCCGGCATCCGGACCGCCGCAGTCCTGCTGGTCAGCGTCGGCGGCGGACCAGTCTTCCCCACAGCCGCCTTGATCTCGTCCGGGCCGAGCGCTCCGGTGCGCATCGGAGCGGCCGTGAGCTTCGGATGTACCGGATCGGTTTCCCCGTTCGGCGACGCGGCTGTGGCGGGTTCCTGCGCCAGGGCCGCGGCGGGCTTGTCGGCGGGCGTGCCGGACCACCAGGGGACCACGGTTTGACTCACCAAGCGGCGCTGTAGCTGGGGCGATGAGCGTGCCCGCGGTGAAGGCGACGGAGGCCGGCCAGGGATTCCTATTTTTTTGATCTTGATGGGCGGTCAGGCACGCGAAGCCATGACGAGGATGCCGATGGCTCCGGCCGGATGGAGGCAAAGGCTGTCGGGCTCACGACTGTCACATCGTTGCTACAGTGCTGGGTTCACGACGCACTGCTGAGGTCGTCCGATTCGCCGATCGGGTGGACACCCACCGTCTTGGTTGAGGGACGCCCAGAGATCGCTCTCCGGGGGTGGCACTCTCGTGTCTTCTCGCTTCATCGCCACGAACCTCGTAATCCCGTAGGTCGCGAGGATTTACCAAAGCTCTGCGAGCGTTTTATGTCTCCCCGCTACCCGAGGCGACGGCTGACATCTTACGCAGTGCGGCCATGTAAATGCAAGCGGCTGCATTCGCATGACGATCTGCGGTGTAACGGCAGGAGGGGCAGGTGAATTTTTCTTGGGAGGGCTTGGCGTTCGGGTTCCGGTCGCCGCACCGGGAACATGTGGTGGCGACTGGTTCACCGCGATCGATTTTGATCAGCCTCGACCCATACTGCGGGCATTTGTAGGCGAGCTGCCGACGGAACTCTCCGATAGAGGCGTCCAGGAGGCGGCGATTGAAGAGGGACTTCACTTTCACCTTGGTGCCGGGTCTGGACCGGCTTCCCTTAGCAGAGGTAACAAGACTGACCAGGTCGAAGTCCTCGACGGCAATGCAGGCGTAGCCCCGGGAAAGCCTTTTGGTGATGTCGTGCAGTGTTCCCGCCCGGCGCAGGGCGACAAGGTGATGGCGCCTGGCCGCGCGGGCAGACAGCCGCCTGTACTCCCGGGATCCTGGCTGCATTCTCCTCATACGGCGGTTGATGCAGTTGATCCGCGGAAGGTCACGCAGAAGGAATTGGGGATGAGGGATGACGCTCTCCCTTCCACCTGCTGTCCCGGGGCCATTAGAGAGAACAGCCAGATAGCGGGAGCCGAGATCTACCCCCACGGTCCCTCCGGCACGCTGGCGGAGGGTTGGCTCCGCGGGAAACCGTTGGGTGATCTTGCAAGAGACGCTGGCGTACCAGCGGTGTGCGCGTCGGGTGACAGTGACTGACTGGACGCGCGCCTCTCCGAGGGCGACGAGGCGGGCAAGACGCTTGGCCGAGCCGTGGATTCTGATCCGGCCAGTCGTGGGGATGATCAGATGGCGGTATCCGTCCAGCCTAATCCTGGGCTTTTGGACATCGTGGTACAGCGTGAAGCTGTCTAGGCAGCCGCCCTTCTTCTTGAAGCGGGGATAGCCCACCCTGCGGCCGCCACGCTCGCCGCTGGCCGAGGTCATCCAATTGTTCCACGCTGCCTGGGCGCGGTCGAAGCCGGAAGTGAAGCAATAGACGTTGACTTCGTTCCACCACGGTGTGCCCCCCTGTTCCTTGGGGAGGTCACGCTCGGTGCGCCACATTGCCGCCATGTCATGCTGGTTAGGAATCTGGTCTCCTCGCGCGAAGAGCTCTTCCTTGTGACGCGCGACCATCCGGCGTGCCCGGGCCAAGGCTCGGGCGTACTCCTCTCCCGAACCGCCAGGCCGAGCTTCCTCACGTTCACGAGCTAGCCGCGCCACAAGATCCGCCGGTTCCTGTGGCGCAACCGCCACCTCCGGTTCAGCGGAGCGCGCCATGCGGATGAGAGCCCTGCGGTGGTGGTCCCAGGCAGCGCATGACGCCTTCAGGTCTGCAGTCTCTCGCCGCAGCTGGGCCTTCCACTGTGGTCTGCTCATGCCCTTGGCGATCAGCGAATCACGCCGGGAGACCCACGCTTGGTGGGACCGTGTCTTCTTCTCGAGAGCGTAGTTATATGCCCACCGGCATGCACCGGCGGACTTGAGGAAACTTTCCCGCTGTGCCTCGGTGGGGTCCAAGGCAAACCGAAAACTCCGTGTCACCTCGAGGGCGGGCATGAATGTAACTCCTGCGAAGTCGAATGCACTCGACAGCGTGTGGCCTGGCCTAACCAGCACCGGCAGTGGCCGACCGGGTTGCCACGTAGCCATCCGCTGGCTTCAGCCCTCACCCAGGCCTTGTCCTCTGCCTCACCGAGGGCACGAGGGGGGCTCGCCGTGTACATGCAAGCCCCCCTCGAAGCAGCGTGATCTCGCGACTACCGTCCGAGATGCTACCGAAGCGGGTTAGTTGTCCGTGCCGTTACCGGCCAGGAGCGCGATCTCGCTCAGGACGTCCGAGAGCGGGTCGTCGCCGTCGGTCTGGCTGGAGTTCTCTACACACGTCTGGTACTGCGAGCTCGTCAGGATGTCCGGGACCTGGACACCGACGAGGCCGGCGATACCACCGACGTTCCTCAGCGGCACGCCGACACAAGGATTGTTCAGAGAGCCCTGGATAAGGCTCATCTGGGGGCTGTAGTTGCCGTGCGTCGCGGCGTTCCCGTAGACCTCAGTTGCCCCGTTTCCGGTGACCGCATTCGTCTCGTCGTTGTTGACGGCCATGGCCTGGGGAGCCAGGGCTACGCCCAGCCCGAGGACGGAGGCAGCCAACGCCGACGACGCAACGATCTTCTTGAACATGTCTGTCCCTAGCTTGTGCTCGTGTCCGCACAGTTGCGGACCCCCTGCTAACTGCCCGGCAGCACTTTCGTTACGTTCTGGCACCCCAATAGGGCATGCGGTACGCACGGCTGGAAGGCATCCCCCGGCTGTCTTGGTGCCGTTGCAGCCCGCGCGCTTGATCGTGGTCATGCCCGGACAAGGTCGCTATGACCCGGCCGACACACATGAGCCGATGCTCAGGAGACGTCACCTGCGGAGCGATCCGCGCAGCTCAGAGCGTGTCACAGCGACTTGCGTGACAGCCCTTGTACAGCCGCCGAGGGGGCACGACGGCGGAGCCCTGTGCCTGAGCGAACAGTCCCAGGCGCCGCCCCGTTGGGGTCTTGGACACGTGGAAACCGGGATCTGAGGTTGCAGAGGAAGTAGCGCCAGATGGGACACTCCTCGGGGAAGGCAGTCACCGCTGGCGCCCGGGATCTCGGCCTCAGCTCGAGCCCTTGCGCGGCTGGCACCGCCAGGCCGAGGCCGGCCGGGGACGAGGGACGCCCCTGCGAGCTCACCACACAAGAGCGTGAGCAGCTCAAGCGGCTGCGCAGGCAGAACGCCGGACAGGCCAAGACGAGGCAGCGCCTGGCAGCAGTGGGTCCTGACCGGCGGTGAGCGCTACATGTGGGCGACGGCGGCCTGGGCCCTGCTCGCCGGGACACTCGTTGGTTTCGTCACCGGCAGCACCCCCCTCGGCCGCCGCGCCTTCCCAAGAGCGTCCGGCGGTTCCTCAGCACCCAGGCCCGGCACAACGGTCCGCGGGCAGTGCCGCCGCCACCGCCTGCGGTGGCCGATGTCGCCCGGTGGATCACCGGCCGCCCGGAGAACCAGAGCGACCAGGCCCGCCGGGAACTCAAAGACGTGTGCGGCCGCTGCCCGGAAATCGCCGAAGCCTGCCGCCTGGCCCGCAGCTTCGCCACCATCCTCCGCCGCCTTGACGGGCACCGGCTTGGCGGCTGGCTCGTCCAAGCCGACGAGTCCAAGGTCAAGGAGATTCGCACCTTCGCCAACGGGCTTCGCAAGGACTTCGGCCTCCTGCGAGACGCATCCTCCTGACGCACTGACGAGCTCACTTCACGGGAAAGCGCCGAAGAGCCAGAACTACACGGCCGTCGACACCGTTCGACAGGGAAGACAGTCATGCCAACTCCCGAGCCGGGGGTGCCCCGTTGCGGGACTCCACGGCGGGCGATCACGGGCTTGACCCCGGTCGCCCAGGCCAGCGGCGGTATGTGTCGCGGTCGTAGCCGCGGTCGGCCAGAAGCGTTTCGGGCCGTCTGCGGGGCCGACCTACCAGAGCCGAAGACCGGCGGGACATGCCGCAGGAGCAGCATCAGCTGGGTGACGCCGCTGCGGTTCCCGCCGACCAGCGTCACCGCCAGCGGAAATGCCCTGGCCGTCGTCGCCGATCAGGCGGTACCTGCTGCCCGGCCATACACGGCCAACCGGGCTGCGGACGCTTCTGCGCCGAGCGGCCTTGACACGGGAGGAGCCGGTCACCGCCCGCCACCAGTGCAGTCTCTGGGCTATCCGCAGCTTCAGCAGCACCAGGTGCAGCTGGTGCTACACGCCGACCTCGTTCCATGCGGCCAGACGCCGCCAGCAGGACATCCCGGAACCGAAGCCCCTCTCCTGCGGCAGGCACCCCATCGGATCACGGTGGGCAGAACGAACAAGATCCCGCACAAGGCCCGCCGGTCCGGCACCCGAGGACGGACCCTCCACCCGCCTCAGCACCAGCTCGGGCAGCAACGGCTTGACCAGCGGCCACCGTTCATCCGACACGATCCGCGGCCGGGACTGACACTTCCCCACGGCCGACCGACGACCATCCGAACCGAAAGTCACGTGATCATGCAGCCTGGCTGGGGAAGGCCCAGCGAAAGCGCGGAATGAAAAAAAGCCCTCCTCGGGGGGCCGGGCGCGCCGTCGCGGGCATAGGGCCCCGCGCCCGGCACCCTGTATGTCCCACTATGCCATCCCGGCTGCGCTTCACTGGGTTCAGCTGGTGGCGGTGTGAGGAGATGGCGCAGGGGGCTGGGCGCGCTGGTGGGCGGCTGTGGTGGCTCTGCGGCTGCGGTGGGCGGCTATGCCGTATTCAGCGGGAATGCTCTCCACCAGGTGCCGGTGGAAGTGCTGGATCGCCTGATCGAGTGCGAGGGCGATACGGGGACGCTTGCCATTGCGGACGGCGGCGATGGTCTGGGTGGACGTGCCCAGGCGGGCCGCCAGGAAACTGGCCGGCCAGCCCCGCTCCGCAAGCTCGCGCAGACACCCGGCACTGGTAGTGGCCGGCACCAGCCCCGGATGGCGAAGCCGCCCCGACATGCCGGCCAGGGGGACGCCCAGGACCGCTTCGGCCGTGGTGCGGTGAATGGGCGGCTGCTGGTCCGCGGGCAGCCTCAGGAGACGGCGCACCAGCGTGACCGACACCCCCGACACTGCCGCGATGTCACCGGCCGACCACCCGGCGTTCCGCAGCCTCACAGCGTGCGCGGCAGTCTCGGATGCGGGAATCCTGGCCGGACGCCCCGCACGAAGCTCCCGGTTCCGCCGGGCCCGGTCACGGCGCGCCGCCGCCCTGCACTCCGGCCGCACACACCCGTAGCTCGCACACGACGGACTCCCGTGCCTGACACGCGACCGCACCGGCCGCACACCACCACCTCCGGCAACCGCGGCCGGCCTCGCGTCACCCGCCGGCACGACCCGCCCAAGAGCATCACCCACGTGTCCTCCATCCCTTCGGCTCTTCCGGAGCCAGTTTCCCCTCCCGGTCCGGCAGGCCGACACAAGCAGACAGGAAGCGCCCGCGGCTGCCGCCCGGCTGGAGAGCACTGGGCAGGAACACACCGGACGGACCTGGCCCGTCCGGGCGGCCCCACCCAGGCACGATGGACCGGAGCACAGCAGGTGCGGAAGTCGCAGCCGGTGCGCATCGAGGACGTGGAGGTCGGCGCGGTCTACTCAGCGGCTATCCCCCAGCGGCTCCCGCCGGAGTACCGGACCAGGCCGGAGTCGACGCTGGCGCAGTGGCAGAGGGAGTGCAGCTCTGCATAGCGCGCGGCCGCCGGATCGCTGCCACCGCGACCGGCTACGGCGACGAGGCCGGGACTGTGGCCGGTTGCCCGGGGGCTCCCCTCCGGCCGCGTCATTAACCTTTCAGCACATCATCCCCGCACGGCGGCCCCGCCTGCCG
>NZ_JOFX01000100.1 GCF_000719345.1 Streptomyces sp. NRRL F-2664 | reverse complement strand
CGGCGCATGCGCCGGTGCGTGCGCCGCTATGCGCGGGGTGTGCCGGGGATCAGCTGACCTGGATCATTCCGTAGCCGTGGGAGACGGGGGAGTCGGACGCGTTGCAGGTGACCTGGACGGGGAAGGGAAGGCCGTTCTGTGAGCTGTTCACAATGGCGGCCTTTGCCTCGTAGGAGCCGTCCTGGGAGCTGTTCATTACGATGTCTGCGTCGGATGCGAAGGCCGGGGAGGAGACCCGGGAGGCGGTCCTCTGGTTGCCGCAGTAGCCCGTGACCGTCACTTGCTGTCCTGGCTGTGCGGGGTTCTTGTCGATGAACATTCCGGCGGTGTTGGAGCCGGTCTGGTCCCGTGCTGTGGTGATGAACAGTTCGCGGGCGGCCTCGTTGGCGACGACGGTGATGTCGCCCTGTTCGTCGTCTACGTGGTAGGCGGTGTTTCCTGAGCCGTCATCGGTTACAGAGATTTTTGCGGAGCCGTTGAAGTTGGCCTGGTTGGTTGAGAACTGCAGCTGTACTCCGCTCTGCTGGCCCGGTGTCGTGACCAGGCTGAAGTTTTCCATGCAGCCGGACCCGAAAGATCCCAGAGCGGGGGGCTTGCCGTCGCACTGGTAGGCGAAGGGGCCGTTGTAGGGGGCTATGGTGCCGCCGTTGATGTGGCTGATGTTGTCCAGCCTCAGGAGGTAGGGGGAGGCGTTGTAAACCTGCCATGACTGGGCGCTGGACTGCGCAGGTGCGGCAGCTGTCCCGGTGGGAGCCGTGGCTGTGGCGGGGGTCGGCGGTGCTGTTGAGGCCGAGGCTGTGCCTATGGCTGCGGTCCCGCACAGTGCGGCACCGGCCAGTACAGTCGCTATTTTCATCCTGATATTCATGTGCCGGCCACCTCTGGGTCGAATCGGCATGCGGTAGCGCCAGTTTTCCACCGGCACGGCAGCCGGAGCGTCCTCAGATCAGAGGACAGCGCGGGGGAGTGGGCAGCGGTCACTGGGAGGACAGGCCCGGCCCTCTATTCGGCACCCCGGCGGTCAAGGCGGTACCGGCACCGCCCTCAGTGCAGGCCCCAACCGGGGCGGCGCGGGCGGCAGCGCTGATCCCCACACCGCAGGGGGAGGCGGCGGGCACCAGTTCGGAAGCGGCGCTGGTGCAGGCGGCGGGAGCGGCGGAGGCAGCACCGGCAGCAGCACTGACACACCGGTTCCTGGCCAGCCGGGACAGCAGGGGAGAGGCGGTGCCCGTGGGGAATTACGTGACCGCGGAGTGGGAAATTACGTGACGCGGAGCGCGCTCCACCTGGGGAATTTCGTGATCGCCGACAGTCACGAATATCCGCTCACCTAGCAGAGGTCTACGGGGCGGAGGTCTCCAAGCAGACCATCACCACGATCACCGACGCGGTGATGTAGGGCATGGCCGAATGGCAGTCATGTCCGCTTGACCGGCGTCTATTCAGTGGTCTTCGTGGACGCGATCAACGTGAAGATTGGGATCGTGGGTGGCGGGGGTCATAGTCCTGGCCGTCGGGAACACGGACGCTTCTTCGATCAGTGGTTCGAGGTCGAGGGAAGCGCCAGATGGCAAGGAGAACGTTCAACGTGGTCGATGTGACCGAGATCTACGTCCACTGGTATGCGGTCCCGCTCGAAGAATTGAGAGACTCGCCGTCCTTCCAGCGCCGCCACAGTTCCCGCTTCCGCATCCGACAGCCCAGGACGCCCCAACCGAGCCACGAAGTCCCACCAGCAGATCAACACCGAAATGATCAGGTGTTGCGCTGACGGGTTGAACTCACCAAGGGGAGGCTTCAGTGCTGGACGGACCTGTCGCGGCATGAACCACCTCAGCCGATCCACAACTCTTGACTATCGCTACCCCGGACCTCAAGGGCAAGGCTCTGTCCACGCTCCCTGCCCTGCAGAAGGCCATTTTCAGGAGAGGCTTTCCGCCTGGTTTTCACAAATTCACCTAGTTGCAGGATGTGCACATCCTTTGCCGTGCTCGAGGCTTTCGAGCACGGCAGGTCGGTGCTGTACTGCCCATCAGTTGCGGCATACCGGCAAGCAGCCGGTGATTGATGGCTCTATGGAGGGGGCTACCATGACCCGTCCTATTCCCATCCCCACTGCTCCGGGTGACCACTGCTGCCGGGGAAACCCTCCTGACGACCCCAGGTCTCAAGTGCCATGCCGTGGTTTAGCTCCCCGCTCGCGTCCCCTACAGGGAGTGGCAGAGGTCAATGGCCCGCAGGTCGGGACAGCGCCCCGCCTCACTGCCGATCTGCCCCCGCGACTTCCCCGCGATGTTCCCCTGAGCCGCCAACTTCCTGTCAATATCCGCTGGTTGAACCTCGATCAGGATCCCGCTCCCTGGTGGTCCCTGCTCAGCGAGCCTGAACGCATCAGGGCCAAACGGCTGCCCGCACCCTTGGTCCGTTCCCGCTTCATCGTTCGCCGGGGACTGCTCCGCGCCGTGCTGTCCGAACACCTTCTGCTTGCGCCTCGGGAGATCTTCATCGGCACGGACCCCCGGGGCCGCCCCTGTCTACCCGGCCAGCCCGGGCTGCGGATCAGCACCTCGCACTCAGGGCCGCTGGGTGTGGTGGCGCTCTGCCCTGCGGCCTCTGGCCACCCAGGCATCGACGTGGAGAAGGTGGTGGCCCAGCGCCTCACTCCCGGCATGCTGGCCTACGTCCTCACACCAGCCGAACACGACTTCCTCAGTGAAGTCCACCCTTCCGCGCGTCCCACCGTCTTTCACACCATGTGGACGGGCAAAGAAGCCGTCGCCAAGGCCACCGGGTGGGGGCTGGCCCGCTGCTTCCCCTCGGTCGACGTCCTGCCCGGCCCTGGCGACGACTGGTTCGCCAGGCACACCGGCCGCAACTGGAAGTTGAACAGACTCACTGCGCCAGACGTCGGATACACCGCTGCACTCGTCACGATCGGTGAGGTCCCACTGCCATGACCGCTGTATTTGCTCCATCTGTCAATCGAACGGTGTATCGGGGGTGGTTGGCGCTAATGACGGGCTGTGGAGAGTCGGCCGTCGAAGGTGATGTCGAAGGCGTTCCGTGCGGTTTTCTAGCGCATCGTCCAGCGGGCCTGGCCCTTGCCGGTGGGGTCCAGAGACATGATCGCCGTGTAGACGGACTTCAGGACCGCGGTCTCGTTGGGGATGTGTCCACGGGCCTTGACCGCCCGCCCGATCTTGGCGTTCACGGACTCGATCGCGTTGGTGGTGCAGACGATGCGGTGGATCTCGGTGTCGAACCGGGGGAACGGCGCGATCTCCTCCCACGCGTTCTCCCACAGCCGCACAATCGCTTCCGGCCCCAGGCGTCGGCGAACTCGGCGAAGCGCTCCAGGGCCACGCCGCCGGTCGCGGCAGTGCAGACGGGCTTGATGAGCTGCACGATCTTGTCCCGCTCCTGGTGGGCGGCATGGGAAAGGAGTCCCGCAGCAGATGAACCACGCAGGTCTGGACGGTCGTGCGGCGCCCGACCGTCTCGACCGCGGGCAGGCCCTTCAGGTCGTCGCAGACGAACATGAGGACGTCGTTCACGCCGCGGTTCTTGATTTCGGTGAGGATGCGCATCCAGTGCTTGTCGCCCTCGCTGGCGTCGCCGGCCCACGGCCCCAGGATGACCCGCCGGCCCTCGGCAGTGACGACGCAGATCGGTCGGTTCGCGACGGCGCCGTCGCGGATCTTCACGTGGATGGCGTCGATGAAGAGCACGGGATGGACGAGTCGAGGGGCCGGTTATGCCACTCGGCCATGCCGTCATGACCTTTGACCTCAGCAATGTGGGCCTGGACGTCGCCGGTTGTCAGGCCCTTCGCGGAGAGGAAGATGACCATCTTGTCCCCGCCGGACAGATGCTTTCTGCGGACGATCTCCGGCTAGAAGGACCCGTCGCGGTCGCGGGGCAGGGATATCTCCACCGGCCCGACGCCCGTCAGCACGGTCTTCGCGCGGTTGCCGTTGCGGGAGTTGTTGCCGCTCTTTCCGGCCGGGTCGTCCTTGTCATAGCCAAGGTGGTCGGTGATATCGCCCTCGAGGCGGACTCCAGCAGCTGCTTCGTCAGCTGTTGCAGCAGACCGCCTCGCCGGTCAACCGGAGGCCCTCGGGCTGGGCCAAGCCGAGTTCGTCGATCAGCCGGTCCCCCACCGCCACCGACGGCTAAGGGTCTGGTGTCTCACAGGCCTCGGCCGCGGCCATCGGCGCATCTTCCTTGATCGGGAGTTACACCGAACGAATTACAGTCTCGGGGCAGCTTGATGTGTCAATGTAAGTGCTGTACAGAGAAGGAGTACTCTTCGGCTATGCAAGATCCGCTTGATTTCCCCTTGCATTGGTATCTCAGTCGACGTGACTTCGGCGGTTGGGCGAGCACGCCTGTCGATGGAGCAGCAATTGAGCCGCTCGTCTCGTCACTGGGACAGGCCGGCGAGCGTTATGATGCGGTCGAAGAGGTCGGCGACGTCGCCAAGACCTTGGTAGGGTCGCAAGTGATGGATTGCTGCGGCGAGGTGCTGTTCGGCACGGGTGGAGCTGATGGTGGGGTAGATATCGAGGAGGGCATTCCACTGGGTGATGGCAGCGTCGACGTGCCCCATACGCAAGTGGATTTCAGCGATACGGGCGCGAGTGAGGACCGCAGGGAGTCGTTCTTTTCGAGTGCGCAGGCGTAGGGAGGTACTTAATGCCCTTAGGGCACCAGCGGGGTCTTTGAGA
The DNA here is from genome assembly GCF_000719345.1 of Streptomyces sp. NRRL F-2664. Classification (GTDB taxonomy): domain Bacteria; phylum Actinomycetota; class Actinomycetes; order Streptomycetales; family Streptomycetaceae; genus Streptomyces. The sequence continues at coordinate 1,607 of NZ_JOFX01000100.1, read as the reverse complement.
ATGGCTGCCACCTGGGCGCGTTGGTAGTACACGGCACCAGGTGGGTAGCTGCTGAAAGGCCCCGGGTCAGCGGCAGCCCGTGCATGCAGGTCTTCGGCACGGGCGAGGGCGGCCATGGCGGCGCGGGGATCGTCACGGGCTCTAAGGACAGCCAGGTTGACTTGAGTGTAGGCGCGGACGGCGAGGGGGGCATGCTCGGCGTGCCGGTCGGCCCGTTCGGCGAGATGCAGCACCACTCGGTCGTCATGGCCGAGGTTGTGAGCATGAGTAGCCATCTTACGTAGGCCTACGGCGAGGGTCGCATGGTCACGGGCGTCGGCGGCAAATCGGGCGGCGATCTGGTGAAAGTGCTGAGCAGTAGTGTGGCGGCCACTGTCGGCACACATGTCGCCCAGTAGTAAAACGAGTTGTGCGGCGGCAGTGAGCTGACTGTGATGGTTGCCTGTGCGGAGTGGGCGGTATAGGCGAGGAACAACTTCGTGGGCCACATAGGCGGCTAGGGCGGCACGGATGTGCTGGCCGCCGAACTCGTCACCGCAGTCTGCAAATACCTCAGTCATAGAATGCAGTTGATGCAGGCCGCTCGGCTCCCCTTGATCTATGGGCCGTGGTGATTCATTTGTTGCCGCTGACACAATTGGGGTGTCAACTAGATCACTGAAGTCTAGTGCTGTGGCCGTGAAGACTCCCTCACTTGGCAGAGCCCTACGGAATGGGTCGAGCTCCGACTGAGTGAGATGGATCAGCTTGCGAAGAGGGTCGGCGTCCCAGGCAGGATCCATGATCACGGCGGGGGCCCGGGTGAGACCGGCCTCGTGTGCGGTGATGGGGCGACCTAGCCGATGGGAGAGGCATTCCAGAAGCAGGGCGGGGATCGGAGGCCGTGGTTGTGTGCCATCCAACCAGCGTTTCACTGTGGTTGGATGGACGCTTAGTGTCAGGTTTTGCTCGGCGGCTACGTTGCGCAGGGCCGCAGTGACCTGAGCGGGGCTCCAGTCGGCCGCCCTGATTAAATGAGCTAATCGCGTGTTCGGTGCGCGCGACATACGTGCCTCCCGCCCGGTGCAGCGAGGTGGTCACCGCCGTGGCCTGACAGATTCTCTGCGAGAATACGCTTGACGCGCACCCGTCAACAAGCCTCGGTGCGTGCAAATCTCCCCGAGTGGAAACTGTGCAGCCGCTGTTGCCCCGGCCCGTGCTGGGGCGGCCCCCGTGTCGGCTTCTGTCAGGCTGCGGCGTCCGTCCGGCGCGCCGGCTGTTCCCGGCAGTGCCGTGCTCCCACATAACCCGTGCGACCCGCTTGCGCTGGCCGCCAGGTCCTGTCGGCGTAGTCCGGCGGTGACGCGCGGGACGCCGTAGTTTCCCCGGGACGCGATGTGGACCATTGTGGTCTCGTGGGCCAGGCCTCATCCGCCCGCCGCCCCGCTTCGCGGGCCCCCGGCCCCGGCCACCCGCGCGTCGTACGCCGAGCGGGCGGCCTTCACCCACCCTCCCCGGCGTCTCCCGGATTAGGCAGTGTTTCTCGGATCATGTGCGGAGCCAGATGATGAGGGCTGCGAGGGTGACGGTGCCGAGGGAGATGTAGGCCCGTTTTTCGTAGCGGGTGG
>NZ_JOFX01000099.1 GCF_000719345.1 Streptomyces sp. NRRL F-2664 | reverse complement strand
CGCGCCAAGGCCCGCAGCGAACGCCAGCAACGCTGGGGCCGCCCACGGCCCAAAGCCGCCTAATCAGCCCCGGCGAACGTTCGTGGCCAACGCACTAGCAGAGTTCTGGGGTGATTACAGCCGGGTGCGTGCGATCAGCTCGGACGGTGTCTCATGGGAGGAGGCCCACCAGCAGCGGCAGATAGAAGCCACGGCTGCCACGCGCGAAGCCAACCTTGCCAAGCAACGCGGCTTCTACGTGGACCGCGATGACGACGAGACGGTCACTTCGCCCACGAACATCGAGGCGGGGACAACAGCCGATGACCTTCAGGCCGCGGCCAAGGTGATCGAGATGCTGCTCATCCAAGACCACAGCCGCATGAAATTCGATGCCGTCACGCCGTACGACAGCACCCACCGACAGCAGGTCCGGCTGCTGCCAGTCTCACACCCCGAAGACTGGGCAGCCGTTTCCGGAGAACCTGATCCGGAAGCGGAGCACGATAACCGGCCGCCCGGCCAATAGGACGCGAGGCGCGGCCTCGCCGCGCCTGGACAGAGAGCAGCTGCCTACCCTTCTCGCTCTGCCCCGCTGCCCCCTCTGCCTCTCTTGGCAGGGACAGCACCATGCTCGCCCTCGCCCTGCTGTCTGAGTTCCTACAAGTCGAACTCGATGTGGTCGATGTCGGTGAACTCCACCAGGAGGCCGCCAGCGCGGCGGCCGCGGTCCTTGAAGTAGATCTCCTGCAGGCCCTCGTCGGCGATGTCGCGCAGCTGCTGCTCGCTGGCCCCCGCCTCCTGGGCGTCAAAGAGACGGCCGGCGAACTCCGGCGGGAGGGCCACGGTGAGGTGGCGCAGGCGGCCGTCATCGGTGGTGCCGGGCGCTGCGGTGTAGCCGAACCTGGCGCGGGTGTCGACGACGATCCCGCCGGTGGTGGCAGCGGTCTTCTTGGCCTTGGCGCGGATCTGCGGCTGCCACCGCTCCTTGACCTCGTGCTCTATGCGGTCGCCCCAGCTCGGGGCGCGGCTTCTTGATCTGGTCCTTGACGTACCGCTCGACGGTGCGCTGGGTGATGCCGAGCGCGGCCGCGGCGGCCTTGGTGGACTTGTACTGCTTGACCAGGTAGCGCATCTGGGCGCCCGCCGACTTCGGGATCGGGCGGGTGAACGCCTTCTGCACTGCCTGGTTGAGGCCTCCCCGAGCTGTGCCATCGCGGTCTACTCCCCGCCGTCGTTGTGGGTGATGTTGCCGTCCTTGATGTACCGGGCGAGGTTGAGGTCGCCGCCGTGCTGCTCGCGGACGCCTTCGCCCCACAGGACGGTCTGGGTGCCTTCGTGCTTGACCAGGCCCGGGTTCACGCCGAGCTTCCACCCGCCGGGCAGCGGCTTGCCCTCGCGGTAGGGCAGGAAGTCCAGCGGGCTAGTCCCGTCGACGGCGTAGACGGCGCAGTCGGAGAGGATCGCAACCGGGTACTGCCCGGTGAAGGCGGCGTGCTTGAGGATCTTGCGGTGCATGTTGACCCGGGTCCGGGAGATGACCGCGGCGCGGATGTCAGGGCGCCTGGTCGGCCGGGACAGGGCACGCCACGGCTGGCCCGGCTTCCAGCCCTCGCCGCGGGGCCGTTCGCGGAGCTTGCCGATGCCGTCCTTGACCGTTGCCTTGATCGCCGAGACGACGATCGCCATCTCCGGGTCACGCTGCCGGTAGCCGTCCATCGCCGCGAGGAACTCCTGCGGCGGCAGGTCGGCGCCGACACCGAGGGCGGCCATTGTCGCCAGGTACGCGTCGCGCGGTCGGCCGTACCAGGCGTCCAGGTAGCGGCCGTTCTCGTACCGGACGTACGCCTCGAGCGGGGCGACGTCGTAGCCGAGCTCCACCGCGTACGCCACCGTCGGCGTCGCGTACCAGCCCGGCCCCTCCGGGCGGTTGCCCTTCGGCGTGAACGGGCTGGGCAGCAGGTCGCCGTCCAGCTGCACCCAGTCCTTGCCGGACTTCACCCGCGAGAGGTCGACGTGGGAGAGGTCGACGAGCCAGGAGCCGGGCAGCTTCGGGTCGAACAGCGGCGCCTTGACATGCGTCGGGGCGCCGAGGCCGACCACCAGGCCGTTGGCCCCCGCGGCGGAGGCCATGTTCACGTCGATGCCGACCAGGTTCGAGCGCATGCACTCGTCGTCGGTCAGCGGACGCGCCCAGTCGTACGCCTCCTCCATCAGCATCTCGGCCGGGGTGCGCTGATGGAAGCGCGGGACGTCAGTCAGCAGCGGGTGACCGTCAGGGGCCTCGCGCCACTGGGTGCCGAGTCGGCCCGGCTGCAGCCGCCTGCCCCGCTCGCAGTGCGGGGTGCGGCGTCGCCCCCGCTGTGGACGGGCTGCAGGCTCACCTCCCGACACGTGCGGTACGCCCCCTCATCCTCTCAGCCCCCTGGTCGACCGACAGACGAAACAGGGGGCAGAGAGGAGAGTCACATCAACCCCGCAGCCACTGGCTGCCGGGGGCACCGACGACTTACCGCGCTTCCCGCCTCCGAGCTCCTCAGCCAAACACTCGCGTCTGGCGATGAAGGCTCCGGCGGAAACGCCGCCAAGAGAGGAACCACCATGAGACTGCGCAGAGCATTCGGCTACTCAGCGGGCGTATCAGTGCTGGTAGTGAGCGCACTGGCGGGCCAGGCTTATGCGACGGAATCCCAAACGTTCTATAGCCCATTGACGAGCGTGCAGCCGGGGAAGACAGTGTGGGTCACGGCAACCTGTCCGCTGTCGCTGAAGACAGACGGGCCTGGAGGATTTCAGGCGACTGGCCTGGACTATGTAGCCCAGACTACAACCATCAGGCAGTTCAGTGTCGAACTCGAGAATATATCACAGCAGCCAGGGCAGGCCATGTCCTTCGTTAATTGCGTCTCCTGACCAAACTGGGGAGCAATTGCCGAGACGTGCAGACTGTCAGCCCCACGCTGCCCGATGCCGCTCAGGCCGGACGTCCAGTGAGTTTCCTGAGTCAACCTCTATGTCTGAACAGGCGTGTCGCCAGGTGTGTTGATCTTGCTGTCGGGCTGGTGGGTGTCGGGGTCGTAGCAGGTGCCGTCGCGCCAGCAGGCCCACATCACCCGCAGCCAGGCCCGGGCCAGGATGCGGATGGCGTGCGGGTGTCGCTTCTTGCGGGCCCGGGCATCGTTGTAGATCTTCGCCGCCCAGTCGCTGCCGTGTCGGCTGTTGTCGGCAAAGGCCGTCAGGCGACTGGGGCCCGGCGGTTGGCGGCGAACCGGAAGGCAACGGTCCGGGACTTGCCAGAAGCCCTGGTGACGGGGACTACGCCAGCTTCCGCGATCAGCTGTTCGCTGGTCTGGGCACGTTCCAGGAGCGGGCCGATCTCACCGGTAACCTGGCCGAGGCTGACGTTCCCGATCCGCGGCATGGTGGCGAACAGCGGCGCGTAGGGATGTGTCTCGATGGCCTCGGCGATGGCCTTGTCCAGGGTGCGGGTGGTCGCGCGTATCGACTGGACCAGCTGGACCTGGACGCGGACGAGTCGGGCAACGACCGTTTCGCTGAGTCGGGACGCCGCGGCTGGCGCCGAGCGCAGGCGTTCGATCAGGACGTCGGCGGGTTTCCGGCCGGAGTATCCCTGCTTCTTGCACCAGGCTCCGAGCCGTCGCGGGGTGAGCCTGGCGGCAGAGCCTGGAGTGGAGTACCGCTTCAGGAAGGCCATGGCGATATCGCTGTCGAGGTTCGCGAAGACCGCCTTGCCGCCGGGCCAGTGCTCATCCAGCAGGGCGGCCAGCTGGTTGGTGGCCGCGACGCGGGCCTCGATGTGGTCGGCGCGCTGGCGGGTGAGGGCCTTTCAGGTCCAAGCCGCCGGACGTGTTCGATGTCGTGGTCGGTCCGTGCGATGTTGACGCAGTTCGGGCGGCAGTCGTCGAGGTCCGGGGTGCGGCGGGTGCTGTCTTCCTCGCTCCGCAGGCGGCAGGCTGCTCGCTCGGGGTCCAGGACGCAGGTCATGCCCTTGCCGGGGAAGATCTGGAGGTCGGGGTTGGCGAGCATGGTGGTGGCGTGCCGCTTGGTGGGCAGGACTCGGCCGGCGAAGCGGGTGGCGGCCTGGACGCGGTGCCGGTGGTCTCGGCTGCTGGACCGCTGACCTGATCGCCTTCACGTAGGCGCTGGTGCGCGTCGGCGAGAGTGTCCAGCCGGGCCAGCCAGTCTTCAAATGCGAGGTCGTCGGGGAGCCGGAGGCGTAGTTTCCGGCGTAGCCGAAGGTCATCCGGGCGCGGAGGTGTCCGTATTGGATGGCGGCGGCGACCAGGCCCCGTGGGCGGCGGACGATGAACCAGGCCAGGGTGCGGCGCAGGCGAGCGGAGTAGATGACCGGGTGGACCGGGTCGGGCGGGATGCGGTCGCTCCGGCCGTGCTCGGTGCAGTAGGTCTCGACCCAGGCCAGCAATTCGGCGATCGTGGTTGATCCGGGTCTCCCACCGGGAGCCGGCGACGCGGCTGCGCAGGATGGTCGCGCCGTCGCGGCCGTCGGTGAACAACGTCGCCGGGAACAGCCAGGTGCTCGTGTGGAGCCGTTTCAGGACGGCGGCGGCGGTGGCGACGGCCTCGGTGACAACCCACGGATCGGCCCGGATCTCGCCCTCGGGCACGCCGGCAGCGTCGCGGACACCTTTCCAGTAGGCCCGGCATCTGAGTACGGCGCCAATGCCTCCGGCACCGGCGACACCACCTTTTCGATCATCTCGACTGGGGGCTCGAGTCATACCGGGGCCGAAGGCCGGGAGCCTTATTGCGAGGCCATGAAAACGGTAGCGGGGACGCGAGCGGGACACACCCGACCTCGTATACCTCACACCAGCCGAAATTGCGCCGTCTGCTGGCAGCTGCCCACCGACATCCTGCTGCACGAGGCGACCACTCGATGAACTGGTCACGCTGGCGCCGCCGACACCCCAGAGCACGCCGATGTCACTACACACGGCGCGGGCACTCATTCGTGGGACGGGCCTCACGAACCCGTCCCACGCCCGGCACCACCCGCTACACTCCCCACACCCAAGCCGTTGACCAGGCAAAGCATCAAAGTCCGGCCGGAGTACTAAACTTAGCGGTAGTCGGGGTGGAGCAGGCAGTGGCGTCGTAAGGACCTGCTTGCCGCGAGCGGGGGCACACTAGAGGCATGACCACATCGCCCGCGATCGAGTCTCCCGAGCGCCTCTACCGGAGGGTCGCAGTGCGCATGATCGCCACCGTGACGGTCGGCGCCGGCGCGGTGGCCTCCGCCTCCGGTGAACCCGCCGTCATTAGTGCGGTCGCCGCAGGAGCATGCATCATGGCCGTCCTCGCCGCGCTGCTGCTGCGCCGTCGGGTCGTCGCGCGCATCAGCCGGAAGTACGAGGAGGTCTTAACCAGCGGGTTCGTCACCGGCGCGCTGGCCGCCTACCGCAAAGCCGTCTTCGCCGGCTCTCCCGACGGGCTTCTGACCATCGAGGAGCTACGTGGGCTGCGTACGGCGGCCTACCAGGCGGCAGCGGATGAGGACCTGCCCCATGAGGTCCGGCAGGCGGCGGCCGCGGTGCTGGAGGCCATCGACGCCCGCGACGCGCCACGTACCGAGTGGGCCACCACCGCGCTCACTGGAGCGATCGAGAATGAGCTGCGCGCCGTATGGCGGACGAGCACGTGACCTTCCCGGGTTGGAGGGCGGTGGTACTGGGCCGGAGCGGGTGACCTCACCCGGGCCCGTCCGCTCGGGCCCTACGGGGCCGGGTCCGCCCCTCAATGTCGTCAGAACGGACGTAAAGCGGATACCCCGGTTTCCGCTATACGTCACCTCGACGACGTACGAGAACGGCTGCGGGCAGTCGTTGACGCCGGGCGTGTCCTTGCGGACGGCAGGGGCGTTGGAACGGTGACGCGTACACTGGTCTGGATGTCGAGCCGGTCCGGTCCGATGGTCCCGATTTCCTGCTCTGGCGTTTGGGCAGCGTCAGCTTCCCGGCGTGCGCAGGCCCTGATCGTCCTCCCTTGCGTTCAGGGCTTTCGTGATGCCGAACCCCGTTGCGTGCGCTCCCTGACCGGGAAGGTGGTCTGGTGGGGGTTGCCGGACTGGGCCCAACCTGCTCACGTCCGGCAGCCTTGTGTCTGAGCGCTCACAAAGCCGAACACGCCCCGGATCTCAATCCGGCGCGCCCGCCGCGACCGTAAGCAGGCCGTACGTAAACCTTCGATGCCCGGAGGGCCGGGAATCATAGATCCACCAGAAGGATGTCCGATCGTTGGAGGCCTCCTGGGGCTCCAATCCTTACTCTTGCAGCATGAATGCGATCTCTCGCTCGGCGGTGGAAGCCGACGCAGTACTCGAACATGAGTTTTTTTTCAATGAAGGGGATTGGCGGCCCTCCATGCACCGCACGCTGCGTTCAATCGCGCAGTGCATGGCGCACGCAGGGGATGCTGAGGCGGCTGCTGAACTGCTGGCCCTCGCCGAGCGATGCCGAAGCCATGGCGCTGCAGTAAAGACTGGTGTCCAAACGGAGCTCTGATGACGGTGGTGTAGACGCCCTTGTAGGCGAGACAATCACGATGTGGTTGTAACCGGCTGTGCCGTAAAGGGTGGGCCGCCTCGTGCGCGAGACAAGTCAGACGCAGCGGACGCCCCGGGGCTCTAGTGCTGTGACCGGGAAGGTTTGCCGGGTTGCTCGTTGTGCTGGTCGGATGTGACGACTTCGACTGGCATGGGGAGGCGGTATGGCGTTACCGGTC
>NZ_JOFX01000098.1 GCF_000719345.1 Streptomyces sp. NRRL F-2664 | reverse complement strand
GCTTCCTTTGTACTCACCCTCTCGGGCTTTCCTCCGGGCTTCGTTCTGCTGTCCTGCGTTTCCGACTCTATCAGACTCTTTCGGGCCCGATTTCCTCGGCGCTTTCCAGGTTCCCGCTTTCGCGATTCCCTTTCCGGCGATTCCGACTCTATCAGAAGTTTTCCACCGGATTTCTCCGGCTTCGATTCCCGATTGAAGAGTCGAGTCCCCATGGGAAGTGCTTCGTTATGGGGGATGCTGCCGAGCGCGTCAGCTCCAGGCAACTGTTCAACTCTACAACCGTGCCCAGGAGGAGTCAAAACAGCCCGCAGACGTCTGGTCAGCCGCGCCCCGCCCCCTCGGTTACCTGCTGCGCAGCCGACGTCCCGGGCCACGTTCGCAACCTCGACCCTGCCCGCCGACCTCCATCCCCTCCAGCGCGAGGAGCTCCCCCGGAACCTTGAGGTGCAGACGCCCGCGAGCGCGCACACGCATCAGGGCGATGGCCCGCCGCGGAGAGTGAGATAGGCACACCACCAGCCCACGGAACCGTCCCCGGTTGAACCGGCTGCTCCGCGTGGGCCACCAATCCGCGCGGTGCGATGGCCGAGGTGGGAGATCGACAGCGACAACCACTGCGCGCACTGGAACGGGGTCGTCGCTCCTTCCGAACGGACCCGCCCGCCGAGCAGCTGAAGGCGGAGACGTTTGCCGGGTCGGGGTGCCACCCACCATCGTCCACGTCACGGCCGTCGACCACCACGACCCCCACTCGAAACGCCCTGGCTGCCGCATGCCTCCCCGGACCCTGACCGCCTCCGCCGAGACGAGTCTTCTAACGCGTTCCAAGACGGGAGCCACCTCGACGGTTCTGGTTGCACCATCCATCCCGGCCACGGCATCCCCTTGACCTTCGAGCTGGTGATGCGTCCGTACCGCGTGCTCGAGCTGGGCGACGAAGTCGCAGACGTCCTCGGCCGCGCCTGGCGCTTCGACGGTCGCTGGGGCTGGGCCGCCTTCGAGGGGGGCTGGCCGGCGCGGGCCCTGCGTGGCCACTTGTCCTGCTCACCCGGGAGGTACGCCATGCTGTGCCGAGGACACCAAAGCAGTGGCCGCGATCACCGCCAGCGGTTCTCACGAGGAGACGGTTCGGGGCTGCATGAGGACTTCGACCGGCTTGAGGTCCTCGCCGGGCGAGGCTTGGCGTGACTTTCACGCGCCGGGCGTTGAGACAGATGTCGCTGAGTCCTCTTCCTGCGGAGTAGAAGCTCCGTCCACTGACCACAGCGGCCTCCTGGCCGCGGTAGCACCGTGGTAGCCCAGAGCCTCAGCGGCGACCGGGGCGGGATGCCGGGTCGAGGAGAGCCGCCAGGGCGTCGGGGTGGAGCGGTTGCCCGGTTGGGCGGCCGGTGAACAGCCACCGGCAGGCGCGGTCGGTCGCGTCGTGCACGTTTCCCGGCTGTCGATCCAGCGGAGCAGAGTCCCGCCAGCGCAGCGGGAGCGGGGGAACAGAGGCTCGCCGAGCCGAGAAGGGTCTGCTGGTCGGCGCGGGTGTGTCACCGGCGTGAGGCGGACACTCGGCTGACCGGCCGGCGTAGGGCATGACGATGCGGCGAGCGACTCGGGCTCGCAGAGGCAGGCCCGGGTCCATGAGCAGGCGCCCAATCAGCTCCGGGCATCGGCCTGCCGCGCGGGTGTGGCCCGGCTGCTCTGGACTCGGGGCAGCCGGTGGGCGAATGATTGCCGAAACACCGCAGCAGGGAGCGGCGCATGCTGCGGCGGGCGGCTCGCTGCGCTCGACGTGCCGGGCGTCGGCGCCGGTCTGACCGCAGTGGACCGCGTGGGCCCCCGTCAGCGAGGACGGGTACGACAAGCCGACCGTGGCCGTAGCGGTCGAGCGCGGGGACCACGAAGGTGTCATCGGCGGAAGGCGTGGCACGCCTCCAGCTGCGGGGGCAGGTCGGTCGATCCGGACGTCTTGTCCATGGCCGGGCTCCGCTTCGAGCCGGCGACGATCACACAGGTCGCCGAGCGAGTGGGCGGACGGGGGGAGTTCCAGCTACCACGTGCGGATGTTCGAACGGGCGGGCCCTGGTCAAGGTGGGGTGCGAACGCGGAAGCTCCGGGGGGCACCGAGCGGTACGACGCCCTGGCCGCGCGGGCGATCATGCTGCCTGATCCTGACGAGGCAGACCCTGATGTGCTGTTGCGGCAGCGATGGCGTCCTGGAAGTGGCGCGGGTTGGCTACGTAGGCGACTTGCGGCTCTGGTCCACTTCTTGTGGAACCTGGCGGGTCGGCAGAATGACCGCTGATTTGTCAGCCTTCCTGTCTCACAGCGTCGAAGGCGTGTCTGTTGCCGACGACTGCTCGACCGCAGCCTGGAGGCAAGCGGTCCGCCACCATCTCCACGGCTTCCTCAGCGGTGTCAGCTTCACCCACGGACTCCACCCTGGACGGTCCCGCCACGACGAAGCCCCCACCTTGTCGTGGGGCGATGTAGGGCACATCCCATGTGCAGGGATGCTCGGTGCAACGGCTGAAGTGCAACTCCCACATGCCAACCCAGGGGAAGAGCTGCCGCAGTCTGGGCTCGGCGTAGGCGGCCCGCACCAGATCACCGTCTACGCGATCTGAAGTTAGGAGCTTTGCCCACTCGGCCTCGATCAGGTGCTCCGCCGTTCCCGTTGAATCCATGGGGGAATGGTGTCAGAACGCTGCGTCGACTGATGGGGCCTAAAGCGAGCGGTGAGTGATGTCAGTGGGGTGTGGTGGGATGGCCGGACTCTGCCGTTGATTTGCTGGGAGGCCCCTGTGACGTCCTCGTATCCCTCCCTGACTCGTGCCTTGGCCGAGGCATTGGTCGATGTCCTGTGGTTCATCGACGGTAGCGAGGACGAGCAGATGGACCAGGATGACGCCGTCAAGGTCATGGAGGGTTTTGCCCACGTGGTCAGCACCCTGCGGGAAGATCAGCGGCAGGAGCTGATCGCGCTGGTTGGGGAGATGTCGGCTGCCGAGAACGACCCTGCTCGCCGCGAGTTCCTGGAGGCGTTCCCGGAGGGCTTCGGGTTGATCGACGATGCGTTCTGAGCTGCCTTTTCAGGAGTAGAGCAGGACGCGCTTGCGGAGGAGTTCGAAGCCGGCCCGGCCGAACATCTGGCGCTTTAGCATCTTGATCCGGTTGACATGCCCTTCGACGACTCCGGAGTTCCACTGCTGTGAGAGTCCGGCGGTGACGGCGTCGAGGTCGCGCTCCAGGTGCCGTGCGAATCGCTGGAGGCTGGGGAGGTCGGAGGTGGTCGCGGCTTCGATCCATGCCGGCAGCTGGTGGCCCTGCAACTGAGTGAGCATGTGGGCGAAGGAGCGGACGTGTCCGGCGAGTGTTTCCAGTGCGGGGCAGTTCGCCAGTACGTCCTTGAGCTGGATCCGGTCTGTCTCGGTCAGTCCTTCGGGACGAGTAAGGATCCAGCGGGTGACGGTTCGGGCAGATGGCGGTCGGGGGCCGACGGGCTGCGGTTTGCCGCGTAGGTTCCGGCTGACGTAGGAGCGAACGTTGCCGTAGCCATCTGAGTATCCCTGTTCCTTGATCTCTTCCCATAGCTTCCAGGCGTTGGTGCAGCCCTCTTGCCACCGCTCGTCAAGGTAGGGCTTGAAGGCATCGAGCTTGGTGGGGCGGCTTTGCCACTGCCCGGTGAACAACTGCTCCGGCTCGGAGGCATGGGCGAAGCGGAGGACGGTGCTGAACCCCATGCCGAGCTGCCGGGCGATAGATCGCTTGCTGTGGCCGGCGGCCAGGAGCGCGTGGACGGTTGCATGCTTGGCACGGGTCCGTTCAGCGAACCGGTGCCCGGTCGGCCACGGCGACAACGCGGGCGCCTCCGACGCCTGCTGGGGCTCCTCCAGCGGCTTCGGTGCTGGTCGCAGGCAGGCGCGGTGCTGGAAGACGCACTTCTCGGCGGCTTCGCCGAGGTTGTGCCAGAGGTGCCACCTGTCAGCGACCTGAAGAGCCTGTGGGGCGCCGCGGGTGGCGCCTTCGGCGTAGAAGCGGGCGCGGTCCCGGCAGATGATCTCGATCCCGGGCCTCTCGGACAGCCAGGCCGCGAGTGTGTCCGCCTCCCGGTTCGGCAAGAGGTCCACTGGGCAGCGGGTCTCGACGTCGACGAGCACGGTTCCGTAGATCCGGCCCTTGCGCTGAGCGTATTCGTCGACTCCGACCACGCGGGGCGTGGAGATGGGCGGATCCGGCAGCGAGGAGATGAGCCTCAGCAGGGTGTTCCGGCTGACTCGCACCCCGAAGGCGTCCGACATCCGGGCGCCGGCCCGTCCCGCGAGCGCGAGCCCGACCGAGACCAGCGTCGAACGCAGCCGCTCCGTCCGCCGGCCGAACCGACGGGTGAGCCCCGGCACCTGTTCGACAAAGGTCTTGCGCGGGCAGGACGCCTCGGCGCAGAAGAACCGGCGCACACCACGACCAGCTTGCCAGCGGTTGGCAGGTCACGGGGAAACCGCAGGTAGGAGCCGTGTATACGCCCTGACCAACACCCGCAGCTCGGACATGCTGCCCGACTGACCGTGGTCTGGGCCTCGACGTACACGACGGTGTCAGCCACGTTGACCGACCCCACCGACACGTTCTCCACCGACCCGAACAGCAGCTCATCCAGCTGCGACCGTACTTCGTTCACGGGGTAAAACCCTCGACCCCACTCCACCCAGGCATGGCGATTTTCGGGCGACTTCGTCAGACATCCACCGCAGAGCAACAGTCACGCTGCGTACTCGGCCACAAGAAGTGGACCAGAGCCGAAACCAACCAACAGAGTCACGCGGGTGGACAGAGAGCGAGACGTGCGGATGACGCATCTGCGCCTCACCTACGAGCACTTCGCGGAGCTGGGGCGCGGCTGCAGGCACGGGCGGACGAGTACCGGGAGCTGTCTTTCGCACTGTTCCACCCGGCGCTGCGAGAGCAGGCCGGGGGACCGCCGAGTGACCTCGGCCCTTCGAAGCTGCCGAACGGGTCCGGGCGGCTGTGGACCGCGCAGACGATCTCCTCGCTCGGTCACGGGACGACGCCTGCCGCCTACCGCTCCTCGCGTGACGCTGCCGCGGAAGCCGATGGCACTCGCCGTCGCTACGGCCGCCGGCACGCTGCCATGGCTGCTCTTCAGAGTGCTCGGATGTGGCGCGTGCGGTGGTGCTTGCGATCCCGGGGCTGCCGCCGCGGCTCCCGGACCACCACGTCCGGCTTCGCGGGGCCACCGTCCTACGGGCAGTGCCCTGCTCGCGCTCGGGCGGGCCGGTTGCACTGCTCGCCCACGCGGGCTCGTTCATGCTCTTCGCACTGATCGTACGTAAGCTGCCCGCCATGCCCCAGTCCGTGCCAGAGGTCCGCGAAGGGCTGTTTCGGCAGGCGTGGGACGACGCCTCGCACGTCTTTCGGGATCGGTTGCTGCTCGGGCTCGCGCTCCGCCCGGCGATCGGGAACGTCGCCGGCCTGCTCCTCACGTCGAACGGCTTGCCGTCCTGTATGTGGCCGGCCGTCGCAGCGGCCAGGACCAGCAACCGCCGGGTCGACGCGGCGCTGCGTGCGGCCGCTCCGGCCGGCGGCCCGGATCGCACGGGGGGCAAGGAACCCAGCCCGGGAGCGTGCACCCGACTGGCACGTCGGTCGAGTGTGCCGGCCGTCGATTCTCGTCGTGCTCGTCGGCGTCCTGCCCCGGAACGCGATGTGGCCGAAGGTCATGTCGGAGTACGAGGCGTTGGCGGTCGCCACCATTTCCGGGCGCACGCCGCCGTGGAGGTTCAGCACACGCTGCCGAGCCGTTCGTCAGGGTTCGGGCCTCGGGGAGGACTGGAGGCGCTGGCGCTCGCGGCCTACGTGCCAGATGGGCACGAGTCCGACGAGTTCCTGCACGGCCTGCCCCGCAACGGGTCGGCCGGCGGCTGCAGTCGGGGGTCTCAGAGGTTGACGCGCTTGAGGTACACCCGGCTGCGGTGCGGGATGGTCTGGTACCAGACCATGAGGTGCTCGTCCTCGTACGTGCGCAGGCGCATCGGGTGGGGGTCTTCGTAGAGGCTGCCGCCCTTGGGGTCGATCGCCATCGAGGCGAGGTCGACCAGGCCGTCCATGACGGCACCGACCAGTTCCAGTTGCGTCTGCGGCATGTCGCCGAGTACCCACACCCGGCTGGGGTCGCACTCCCACGCCCAGCCGCTGTCGTTCTCCACGCCCTCGCCCCGCGGGGTCACTGCCCGATCTCGCGCTGGGCCTCGGCGAGGATGCGGCTGCTGGTCTCCATGGCGGCGCGGAACTGCTCTTCGGTCGCGTCCGGGTCGCCCGCGATGCGTTCCGCCTCGTGCAGCGCCGCCGAGCGCGCCGGCCAGCGGTGGATCGCCACGTGCGTGGCCCACTTGATCAGGAAGAACCGCAGGGGGTTGATCGCGCCGGTCTCCGCGGCACGGTCGAAGGCTTCGTTGCATTCCCTGTCGAGCACGGCCAGGTTCGCCATGTCGATCCGGCGCACGGCGTCCCGGAGGGCTTCCCGCGTCATCGCCGGCTGGGGGATGAGAGGCCCGCCGTCTTCACACTGCTGTGCTGTCATCGTGTCCTCCAGAGGAACGCTGGGCCAGGATACCCAGCCGACCCCCGGAACCGGCCCGTGAATGCAGAAAAGCCCCGCACCAGAAGGTGCGGGGCTTTCCCACAATGATTGTTCGGCGGCGTCCTACTCTCCCACAGGGTCCCCCCTGCAGTACCATCGGCG
>NZ_JOFX01000097.1 GCF_000719345.1 Streptomyces sp. NRRL F-2664 | reverse complement strand
CCCAGGTCATGGACCTCCTCGCGGAGCTCCAGCGCGAGATGAACATGGGCCTGATCCTGATCACCCACGACCTCGGCGTGGTCGCCGACGTCGCGGACAAGATCGCGGTCATGTACGCGGGCCGGATCGTCGAGACCGCTCCGGTCCACGAGATCTACAAGCGTCCCTCGCACCCGTACACCCGCGGTCTGCTGGACTCGATCCCGCGCCTGGACCAGAAGGGCCAGGAGCTCTACGCGATCAAGGGCCTGCCGCCCAACCTGCTCCGCATCCCGACGGGTTGTGCCTTCAGCCCCCGGTGCCCCAAGGCGCAGGACATCTGCCGTACGGAGATCCCGGTCCTGCACCCGGTCACCGAGCTGGACGGCACCGAACTGCCCGGCCGCGGCAGCGCGTGCCACTTCTGGAAGGACCAGATCCATGGCTGAGCTCAGCACGACGACCACCGAGCGCGAGCCGATCCTCCAGGTCCGCAACCTGGTCAAGCACTTCCCGCTGACCCAGGGCATCCTGTTCAAGAAGCAGGTCGGTGCGGTCAAGGCCGTCGACGGCGTGTCCTTCGACCTGTACCAGGGCGAGACCCTCGGCATCGTGGGCGAGTCCGGCTGTGGCAAGTCCACGGTCGCCAAGCTCCTGATGAACCTGGAGCGGGCCACCGCCGGCGAGGTCTTCTACAAGGGCCAGGACATCACCAAGCTGTCCGGCCGCGCGCTGAAGGCCGTCCGCCGCAACATCCAGATGGTCTTCCAGGACCCGTACACCTCGCTGAACCCGCGCATGACGGTCGGCGACATCATCGGGGAGACCTTCGAGATCCACCCCGAGGTGGCCCCGAAGGGCGACCGGCGCCGCAAGGTCCAGGAGCTCCTGGACGTCGTGGGCCTGAACCCGGAGTACATCAACCGCTACCCGCACCAGTTCTCCGGCGGCCAGCGCCAGCGCATCGGCATCGCCCGCGGCCTCGCGCTCAACCCGGAGATCATCATCTGCGACGAGCCGGTCTCCGCGCTCGACGTGTCGGTGCAGGCGCAGGTCATCAACCTGATGGAGAAGCTGCAGGACGAGTTCAACCTGTCCTACATCTTCATCGCGCACGACCTGTCCATCGTCCGGCACATCTCCGACCGCGTCGGCGTCATGTACCTCGGCAAGATGGCCGAGATCGGCACCGACGCCGAGATCTACGACCACCCGACGCACCCCTACACCCAGGCGCTGCTGTCGGCGGTCCCGGTCCCGGACCCCGAGGTCCGCGAGTCCCGCGAGCGCATCATCCTCACCGGCGACGTCCCGTCCCCGGCCAACCCGCCGTCGGGCTGCCGCTTCCGCACCCGCTGCTGGAAGGCCCAGGACAAGTGCTCCACCGAGGAGCCGCTGCTGGCGATCCCGGAGCGCTTCAAGGGCGTCGACAGCCCGGCGGCGCACCAGTCGGCGTGCCACTTCGCCGAGGAGAAGGCCATCCTGGCCGTCTGATCCCCGCACGCTCCACGTCCACGGCCGGTCCCCGGCGCCCCACGGCGCCGGGGACCGGCCGTCGGCGCGTCCCGAGCCGGACACCGCGGCAGCAGGAGTTCCGCGTGCTCACCCCGGACGGCTCGCCCCGACCCGTGCACAAACCGGTTGCGGCCCCGGGACACCGGGCCGGAGAGTGACGCAATGACCATCACCGTACGGCCCGCCGGTCCTGGGGACGCCACCGACATCTGCGCCCTGCTCAACGCCGTCGACGTGATCGAGACGGGCCGCCCCGAAACCGACCTCGGTACCGTCGAGGCCGACCTCAACGCCCCTGACGTGGACCTCGCCACCGACTCCTGGCTCGCCTTCGAGGACGGCCGGCTCCTGGCCTACGCCCTGGTGTGGGCGGACTCCGGTCCCGGCCGCGTCGACGGGGACCACTACGTCCTGCCCGGCCACGACGAGGCGGCGACCCTGCTGCTCGAACGCATGGAGACCCGGGCCCGCGAGATCACCGGCGGGACGGGCACACTCAAGATCCAGCTCAATGTGGCGCCCACCATCGACCTGGCCCTCCTCTCCGGGCGCGGCTACCGCACCGTCCGCCGCTACCAGGTCATGACGCGCCCGCTGTCCGCGGCCGCCGACCTCGCCCCCACCCCGCCCGAGGGGCTCACCCTGCGCCACTGCGGCGACGACGACGCCGACCGCCGTCGGGCGCACGCCCTGGTCGAGGAGACCTTCGCCGCCCACTTCGGCCATGTGGACCGCCCGTACGAGAACTGGCTGGACCACATCGAGGGCCGCACCCTCGACTGGTCGCTGGTCTGGATCGCGAGCCTGCCCGACGAGGGCGACGTCGCCGTCCTGCTCACCCGGGACGACCGCACGAGCATGGCCTGGGTCAGCCACATCGGCGTGCGCAAGGACGCGCGCGGCCGGGGCGTGGGCGGCTACCTGCTGCGCCACGGCTTCGCCACCTACGCGGCGCGCGGCCGGGACACCCTGGGCCTCGGTGTGGACATCCACAACGCGACCGGTGCACTGGCGCTCTACGAGGCGCACGGCATGACCTTGCACTACGGCGTCGACGCGTGGGAGCTGGCTTTGCACCCCCAGGGGTGACAGGGGCGCAACGCGCGGGTGCAATCGGTCCAACCATGCGTGTGGGGGACCGCACATAGGGTGACATTGGCCCCTAAGTGAGTCTTGGGAGCCATAGGAGGCACTCCATGCGCGGAGCCACCCACGCCCAGTGGGCCGCATGTGCAGTGGCCGTCGCCCTCGTGGCGACGGCCTGCGGCGGCGGGAGCGACAGCGGCGGAGGTGGCGGCGCCTCGGGGATCGTCAGCTCGTCGTGGGGTGACCCGCAGAACCCGCTGGAGCCCGCCAACACCAACGAGGTGCAGGGCGGCAAGGTCCTCGACATGCTCTTCCGCGGCCTCAAGCGCTACGACCCCGAGACCGGCGAGGCCAAGAACATGCTCGCCGAGTCCATCGAGACGACGGACAGTCGGAACTTCACCGTGACGCTGAAGGACGGCTGGAAGTTCAGCAACGACGAGCCGGTCACCGCGCAGTCCTTCGTGGACGCCTGGAACTACGGCGCGGACGTGCGCAACAAGCAGAACAACGCGCCCTTCTTCTCCGACATCGTCGGCTACGACGACGTGCACCCTGCGTCCGGCGAGCCGAAGGCCAAGACGATGTCCGGGCTGGTGGTCAAGGACCCCAAGACCTTCACCGTAGCCCTCAAGGACACGTTCTCCACCTGGCCGGAGACCCTCGGCTACCAGGCCTTCTCCCCGCTGCCCAAGTCCTTCTTCACCGACCACACCGCCTGGCTGGACAAGCCCGTCGGCAACGGCCCGTACCTGGTGGACTCGTACAGCAAGGGCACCGGGATGAAGCTGCGCAAGTGGGACGCGTACCCCGGTGAGGACAAGGCGCAGAACGGCGGCGTGGACCTGAAGGTCTACACCGACAACAACACCGCCTACACCGACCTGATCTCCGGCAACCTCGACCTGGTCGACGACGTCCCCGCCCAGCAGCTGAAGAACGTCAAGAACGACCTCGGCGACCGGTACATCAACCAGCCGGCCCTCATCATCCAGACCCTCACCTTCCCCCTGTACGACGCGCAGTGGAGCAAGCCGGGCATGGAGAAGGTCCGCCAGGGCATCTCCCGGGCCATCAACCGCGACGAGATCACCCAGCAGATCTTCCGGGAGACGCGCACCCCCGCCAAGGACTGGACCTCGCCGGCACTCGGCGAGAAGGGCGGCTTCTCCTCCACGGCCTGCGGCGACGCCTGTGTCTACGACCCGGCCGAGGCCAAGAAGCTCATCCAGGAGGGCGGCGGACTCCCCGGCGGCAAGGTCACGCTGACCTCCAACGTCGACACCGGCTCGCACCGCGACTGGATGGACGCCGTCTGCAACAGCATCAACAACGCGCTCGGGGAGGGACCGGTCTGCACGGTCAACCCCGTCGGCACCTTCGCCGACTTCCGCAACCAGCAGAGCAGCTACAAGCTGACCGGCCCCTTCCGCTCCGGCTGGCAGGCCGACTACCCGCTGATCCAGAACTTCCTCCAGCCGCTCTACTACACGGGCGCCTCCTCCAACTACGGCAAGTTCAGCAACAAGGAGTTCGACGCCCTCGTCGACGAGGCGAACCGGGAGAGCGACGCCGCCAAGGCGATCGCCAGCTTCCAGGAGTCGGAGAAGATCCTCGCCGAGCAGATGCCGTCCATCCCGCTCTGGTACCAGAACGGCAGCGCCGGCTACTCGGAGCGCCTGGAGGACGTGGCCCTCAACCAGTTCAGCGTCCCGGTCTACGACCGGATCAAGGTGATCTGACCCGCACCCGGATCCCGGATCCCGGCCCCCGGCCCGACGCCGGGGGCCCGCCGTGCCCGCCAACTGCATGGAGCACTCCATGGGACGTTATGTGATCCGGCGGCTGCTCCAGATGATCCCGGTGTTCATCGGCAGCACGTTCCTGATCTTCTTCATGGTGTACGCGCTGGGTGACCCGGTCGCGGCCCTCTTCGGCGACAAGGCCCCCGACCCGGCCACCGCCGCCCGCATCCGCAAGGACCTCTACCTCGACCAGCCCCTGTGGAAGCAGTACCTGCACTACATGGGGCAGATCTTCCAGGGCGACTTCGGCACCGCCTTCAACGGACAGTCCGTCACCGAGCTGATGGCCTCCGCCTTTCCGGTCACCCTGCGCCTGACCCTCGTGGCGATCTTCTTCGAGGTCGTCATCGGCATCACCCTCGGCGTGATCAGCGGCCTGCGCCGCGGCCGGACGGTCGACACCTCGGTGCTGGTGATGACCCTCGTGGTCATCTCGGTGCCCACCTTCGTCACGGGCTACCTCCTCCAGTACCTCTTCGGCGTCCAATGGGGCTGGGTACGGCCCACCGTCTCCCCGGACGCCCCCCTGAACGAACTGATCCTGCCCGGCATCGTCCTCGCGCTGGTCTCCCTCGCCTACGTCACCCGCCTGTCCCGCACCTCCATCGCCGAGAACGTCAAGGCCGACTACGTCCGCACCGCCACTGCCAAGGGCCTGCCCCGCCGCCGGGTCGTCACCCGCCACCTGCTGCGCAACTCGCTGATCCCGGTGGTCACCTTCATCGGGACCGACATCGGCGCCCTGATGGGCGGGGCCATCGTCACCGAGCGGATCTTCAACATCCACGGCGTCGGCTACCAGCTCTACCAGGGCATCCTGCGCAACAACTCGCCCACGGTCGTCGGCTTCGTGACCATCCTCGTCATCGTCTTCCTGCTGGCGAACCTGCTCGTCGACCTGCTCTACGCGGTCCTGGACCCGAGGATCCGTTATGCCTGATCCCGAGCGCCCCGAACCCGCCGGCTACGACCCGGTCGGCCCCCGCCCGAAGGAAGCCGTCTCGCCCACGGGCCAAGGGGGACCCATGGATCTGGCGCTCGACGAGGCCGAAAGCGTCCGAGGCATCGAGAAGACCGCGGGACCGGGCGCGTCCGGGCCGAAGGAGCGGGCCCGCTCCCTGTGGTCCGACGCCTGGCACCAGCTGCGCCGCAACCCCGTCTTCGTCCTCTCCTCCCTGCTGATCCTCTTCCTCGTCGTCATCGCGATCTGGCCGCAGCTCATCGCCAGCGGCGACCCCCTCCAGTGCGACCTGTCCAAGTCCCAGCAGGGCTCGGCCCCCGGCCACCCGTTCGGCTACGACACCCAGGGATGCGACGTCTACACCCGCACCGTGTACGGCGCCCGCGCCTCCATCACCGTCGGCGTCTGTGCCACCCTCGGCGCCGCCCTGCTCGGCTCCGCGCTCGGGGGGCTCGCCGGCTTCTTCGGCGGCTGGGGCGACTCCCTGCTCTCCCGGGTCGCCGACATCTTCTTCGGCATCCCGGTCGTCCTCGGCGGGCTGGTCTTCCTGTCCGTCGTCACCAGCACCACCGTCTGGCCCGTGGTCGGCTTCATCGTGCTCCTGGGCTGGCCGCAGGTGGCCCGCATCGCCCGCGGATCGGTGATCACCGCCAAGCAGAACGACTACGTCCAGGCCGCCCGGGCCCTGGGCGCGGGCAATGCCCGCATGCTGCTGCGACACGTCGCGCCCAACGCGGTCGCCCCCGTCATCGTCGTCGCCACGATCGCGCTCGGCACGTACATCGCCCTGGAGGCGACCTTGTCCTTCCTCGGCGTCGGCCTGCGCCCGCCCACCGTCTCCTGGGGCATCGACATCTCCAACGCCGCCTCGCAGATCCGCAACGCCCCGCACATGCTGCTGTGGCCCGCGGGCGCGCTGAGCATCACGGTGCTCGCCTTCATCATGCTCGGCGACGCGGTGCGCGACGCCCTCGACCCCAAGCTGCGCTGAGGAGCCCGCACATGCTGCTCGAAGTCCGCGACCTCCACGTGGAATTCAAGACGCGCGACGGAGTCGCGAAGGCGGTCAACGGCGTCCACTACGCGGTGGACGAGGGCGAGACGCTGGCCGTGCTCGGTGAGTCCGGCTCCGGCAAGTCGGTGACCGCGCAGGCCGTGATGGGGATCCTGGACGTGCCGCCGGGCCGGATCGCCGGCGGCGAGATCCTCTTCAAGGGCCGGGACCTGCTGAAGATGAAGGAGGACGAACGGCGCCGGATCCGCGGCGCCGAGATGGCGATGATCTTCCAGGACGCGCTGTCCTCCCTCAACCCGGTGCTGACCGTCGGCGCCCAGCTCGGCGAGATGTACGAGGTCCACCGCGGCACGTCCCGCAAGGAGGCCCGCGCGAAGGCCGTGGAGCTGATGGACCGGGTGCGGATCCCCGCGGCCAAACAGCGGGTCGGGGACTACCCCCACCAGTTCTCCGGCGGTATGCGCCAGCGCATCATGATCGCCATGGCGCTGGCCCTGGAGCCGGACCTGATCATCGCCGACGAGCCCACCACGGCTCTC
>NZ_JOFX01000096.1 GCF_000719345.1 Streptomyces sp. NRRL F-2664 | reverse complement strand
GAACTCCTCCGGATACGGAGACCTACGTCCCACCAGGACACCCTTCCTCGGACCCACAAGATCCATTGTCAGAGTGTCCACACCCCAGGGGTCACCTCAACTTGCCCAAACGCGCGATGCGGCGGACCGCCGACCGCTACCACCTCTTCCCGGGCGAGGCAAAAACCGACGCGAAGGACGCGGCGGTGATCGCAGACGCCGCCCGGCATGCCGCACCTCTTGCGATCTGCCATACCGGGCCCGAATGCCAGCAGCCCCATTGCAGGACCGCGAAAGACATTACGAGCTGCGGGGTGGTACGAGGCGCCGGGAGCCACCGGCGGCCCGCCGGAGGCCGGGCGATCCCCGGCCGTGAGGGGGCGCGGACGTGCGGGTCGCCCACCGCGTGGGTCCGCGTCGCGGTGGGCGACGGCCGCGTGGCGCTGCTACTGGTCGGCGAGGGCGGCGCCGACGACGCCCAGCTCCAGGGCACGCCCCCGGTCGTACGGGCGAAGGCCTGGCGGGCGCTGACCCGCTGGCCGGCTCGTTACCTCGTCGTCGCCCGCAGCGGCGAGAGCCTGGCGGTGATCGGGGACCTGGCCGGGCAGCACCCGGTGACTACCGGACCCAGGCGGCCGACACGCGGTGGTCGACCGCCGCGTCCGCGCTCACCGCACTGGACGGCGTCTCCATCGACGCTACCGCCTTCGCCGCCCATCTCGCCTTCGAGCAGCCCGACGTGCTCGCCGACCGGAGCCTGTTTCGGACGTGCGACGCGTCCCCGGCGGGCATCTGCTGCTGCCCGGCCCGGGCGCGGCGTCGGTGAAGCGGTACGAGCCTGTCTCCGACCAGCCGGTGGACCTGCGGAGCAGGCGCGGGTGGTGCGGGCCGCGCTCGCCGAGGCAGTCGCCGCCAGGATCGACGGCCGACCGGTCAGCGCGGACCTGCCGGGAGCTGGACTTCACCACGCTCGCCTGCCTGGCCGCCCAGCGCGGCCCAGTGGCCCAGTGACTTTGGCTGACGAACGCCTGCGTGACGACGACCTCGCGTTCGTGGCCCGTAGGGCGCCACCGTGCCGGGACGCACCGTACGGGCCCGGGAGTGCACTTCACTGGCGCGGCCGCCGGCGCCGCTGCTGTCCGCGCCTCGTACTACCTCGCGGATGCCCGTGACGGCAATCGGGCCGATGACGGCCCACATACGCACGATGCTGAACGAAAGGACGTCTCCTCATTGGCGCAGGCGGCGCGAACCTGGACCTACACCGCCGGCTGCTGGCGAGCGCAGGCACCGGCGGGCTCGGCAGCACGGCCCCGCGCCCGGCCGCGGCACACTCCCGCCTTCCAGGTGCTCGGCTGCGTCCGTCCGGCCTCCAAGGTCGATCTGGCCGGGCATGGTGGCAGACGGCCGCCGAACTGCGCCGGCCTGGATTCCCCCAGGCCAGCGTCTGCTCGCCTGGACGCCGCTGCTGGCCTCGGCGTACTGCATTACCACGACGCCTGGCTGAGACCGGCCTCCGCCGTGGACGGGGCCGCAGGCGCGCTCACCGACGCCCTGCCCCGGCTCGAGAAGCGGCCCGACCGGCAACACCTCGCGCGGGTCGGCGCCGACAGCGTCCGGTGGAAGGCGCTCGCGCTCCCCGGGTATGGCATCGAGCTGGCCGCCCCGTTCCTGGACAACACGGTGATCCGGGCCTGGCTCGCCGTGCCGCCGACGAGCGAGGCGCCCCCGGCACCTATAAGAGCGTCCGCCGGTAGGCGGGTGAAGTGGTGCAGGCACGGTCCCCGATCATGGAGTTCTTCGCGCTTCATGATCACTCGAGGTGTCCGTGCCTGCTGTCCCATCATGCCTGCTCAAGCCCGTCCGCGACCAGTTCCTGACGCTGCTGCCCGAGCGTGAGGACCGGCATCCGCTCGGCTGTCACAACCCGCGGATAGCGGACGAGGTCGTCTTCGACCGCCTGGTCCAGGTCCTCGTCTTCGGCTGCGGATACGAACGCGCGGCCGACGAGCACTGCTCTGCCACGGCGCTGCGGCGTCGCCGGGACGAATGGATCAAGCTCGGAGTCATGGAGGACCTGCGGCTGCTGGTCCTGTCCGCCTACGACCGCATGATCGGCCTTGACCTGGACCACCTCGTCGCCGACGGATGCACCACCCAAGCTCCCGGGGGCGCCGGAAGAAGCCCGGTCGACCGCGGCAAACAGGGCCTCAAGCGCTCGCAGTTAACCCAAGCCCAGGACATACCCCTGGTCACCGAACCGGCGTCCGCGAACACCCGGGACCACACTCTGCTGCCGGCCGCGCTGGACGCCTACAGCAGGCTCGGGGACGCTTCGGGGCCCCTGCCGCAACACCCGCGGCCGGGTCTGGACGCCGGCTACGACTACCGGCCCGTCCGCGATGACCTGGCCGCACGCGGCATCGCCGCACGGATCACCCCGCGTGGAGAGAAGGTCTCGATCCAGGCCGGCGGCCGCTGGGTCGTCGAGCGCACGAACTCCTGGCTCAACAACTTCGGCAAACTCCGCCGCTGCACCGAACGACGCAAGACAGCGGTCGAGTTCTACATCGCCCTGGCCTGCATATTCGTCACCGTCCGCCACCTGATCCGCCGGGCCTGGACGCACGCACTACCGCTGGGACACCCGACCCCGCACACCCCGCCTCCGATGACCTACTGGCGGACGCTCTAAGCCGCTGCTGGGCTCGGTGTCCACCTGCAGCCGGGTGCTGCCCGGCTCCGTGCTGGCCCGTACGATCAAGGGCGGCTTCAACGCCCTCGCCTACACGGGCCCGCTCGACAATGCCCTCGTCCTGAGAGCTCCGCTGGGGCCGTCGTCGCTACTAACCGCGCCCGGGCTGGTCACCGAGCAGCCGGGAACCGACGCTCGCTCGGGCCGCGGTCGGCCAGCAGGGCACCCTGCACCTGGTGGTGGCCGCCCACCTGTGGCTGGGGCAGCACGCCGCCGCCCGGGAGGCGCATTGGGAGGAGGTGGGCGGCCGTGTGGCGGCTGCGTGAGGGCACCCATCCCGTGCTCACCGACGAGGGCGGCACGTCCTCAGCGAGCAGACCGGCCGCTGGGCCTACCTGACGCTGACCGCTTCGACCGCCGTGATGCTCCTGCTTTCCTTCACCAGCCAGTACGCCGAGCGGTACGGCATCGATGCCGGCAGGCCGCCTGACGTCCGTAGGGCCGCCGAAACCCTGGCCGACCAGGGCCTCGCCCACGACGGGGAAGCAGCGGTCGGCCGCGGCGACGCCACGGTTATCGTTGATGCGGACACGGCGGGCGGATCGAGGTGCTGCCCGACCAGCGGTCGTCGACGGTGACGGCCTGGCTGCGTGAGCATCCCGGCGTGCGGGTGATGTGCCAGGACGGCGCGGAAGGCTTCGCCCATGCCGCCCTTGGGGCGATTGTGCAGTTCATGGACCGCCCTTGGGCCTGGCCCTGGACACCGTCAAACGCTACGCACGGTACGCCGAGCCCTATCGCCTGATCCGCACCCCCGCCTATCGGCCGAGCCCTACCGCGACCACCTCGGAAGGCGGCAAACGAGGATCCTGCGTCCCCCGACCACTCACCTTCTTGAAGAGATCCGGGACACGGGTCGCACCGGAAACGCGAACCCCTTGGCCCGCTCCATCAACCCGGCCGTTAGCGAGGCCGACCACGCCGCCCGCGTCATCGGCCGCTCACCACCCGCCCCGACCGACCGGACCCACAGCAGCAGACCCTGCACGACCAACTCGCCGACGCCCGCCTCAGGTGACCGTACCGGCCACACAGATTCGCACCCTTCACTGAGCTGCCCGCCCCGGCCACCGGCAACGCCGCCGCACTGACCGGCTGGATCGCTCAGTCCCGCGCGGCCGGCCTGCCGTTCCTGCACTCCTTCACGACAGGGCTCGAGCCCGACCGCTCCGGTCGGTGCCGCGGTCACCGCCCCACCGCAACGGAAGCGCCGAGGGCCGCGAACTACAAGATCAAAATGCTGAAAACGCCGACTTTACAGCCGAGCCGGACACCGACCCCTCCGTCAGCTCAGATCTGCGACCTCACCGATCACGCTCTACATCTGGAAGAGCCGAACGATTCACAGTTGCCCATCAAGACGCGTTACGACCCCCTAACTGTCCTAATCGCATCGAGGATCACCTGTGTCACGGCATCGGGGCGCGAAACCGCTACCGCGTGTGCCGCACTCACCTCAGTGATCTGCGACATAGCCCTTTGTGCCATGAAGCGCTGGGCATCAGGAGGAACTGCCTTATCTTCACTTGCAACGAGATACCACGAGGGTATCTCCTTCCAGGCGGCGTGAGTGCTGGAGTCGCCCAGGCTAGATGCCTCTATAGGCCGCTGAATCGCCGCCATCACATCGGTCTGAGCTGCAGGAAGATCACCAGCAAAGGCTTCGCGGAACTTCTCTGGCTTAACATAGAGATCTGTCCCGACCTCTCCCTTATGATCCGAGTACGGGAGAGTGGTCGTCGCGTCGGGAAGGACACTCCCCGGAAAGGCGCCGAGTATGTCGTTCGCGCTCTCTCCAATGTCCGGCGCGATGGCAGCCACGTAAACGAGTCCCTTTACCTTCGGTTCACCTGCAGCAGCATTGCCAATGACCTCGCCGCCATACGAGTGGCCAACCAAGATTATCGGGCCCTCGATCCCCTTCAGGAAGCTCGATAGGTAGGAAGAGTCCTCCGCTAGACCTCGCAGCGGATTGGCAGGGGCAAGCACTCTGTAGCCACGCCCTTGAAGCTCTTGCACTACGTGGTTCCAGCTTGACGAATCAGTGAAGGCACCGTGGACAAGGACCAGCGTAGGCTTTTTACCATCCGTCTCCCCGGAGGAGGAAGCCCCTGCCGACCAGGCTGGAACGGTCATCGCAGCAATGGCGGCGGCCGCTCCGAGAGACATGAAAATTCGACTACCTCGCATGAATACCTCTCGACAATCGGTTCTTGAGCGCGTAGACCCATAATCGCGCTCCACTGCCGTTCTAGCTGTAGCACACTGGGAAATATGAACCCCAATGCGATCTCGTGCAGCCAAGGCTCCGTAGGCCTGATGTCTGCCTTGGCAGCCGACCCGACCACTGTGCTGGGAACGGGTAAATCCCACATTTCGTTGAGTGGCCGACCGCCGCCCTGCCGACTGCGGAAACATCCTGTCGGGCCGGATGCGTCAGTTGCTGTGCTGGGAGTATTGGCCCGAGGCTGGCAAAGTTTGGCACGGGCGTTCCGTCAGCCTGATTATACTAACGGAAAGGCAGTAGTCGATGGCACGCATTTATGCAGCCACTTACGCGCCATCCAAATATTCCCGGTGTCATACATGCTAGCCTCTCGGCGCGACCGGCCATCGGCGGCGATTATTCCCCTTATGGTCATCACGCCGACAACCAGTGAGGGCTACAAGTCCGGGATGCGATGCAACAGTAACAGGGTCAGGCGGGGCGAGGATTTGCGCACCACAGCTGCGCAGGCACTACCCGAATCCCACACGAATTCACAGTACATAGCTGCTTGAGCCGCGTTCTAGTGGCAAGCATCGACGGAGTGGTGACTGACTGGTTTTCAGTCACCACAGATGCCCCGTAGTTGGAGCCAAATCAAGCGAAGTAGATGTGTAAGTCGTGATCCGCGGGACCGGCAGGCCGCACGTGAGACCCGGGAAGAGGAGCGGGGACTTAGTTCGGGGCCCCGCCCTCTTACATATTAACCATCACACGCGCGTGACATCCATTGACCGCTATTGCTCAAGAGAACTGCTCCAAACCCATCCCTCAATTTTTACCCCCTCAGGCGATTCGTAGCTGATTCGCGTGTACGAGCGACCAGTAATGTCTCTTGCAGTCTCGAAACCAGCAACGTAGGTGTTTGCACGTACGGTCCCTACCTCTGGCGCAGGATAGGCGGGGACCTTGAAAACCGGTGAATTGTATAGGACGTAGTAGGTTGCTCCTGCGGGCGTGATAGTCGCTGCTTGAGAGAGTCGGTCCTCAGCGGATGCAGCGGTTGCTGCGGGAAGCGTAAGGCCTCCTGCCAGGGCAGCCGCCGCAGCGGTCAGCACTAGAAATTTGCTTCTCATATCATTTCCTTCTGCCGAGTTGGGGGCGTTTGGAATAGCAGGCGTGTGCGTCGCAGTTGCGCTGTCAGGTCATTCGGCAGTCGGCAACGATCGTGACGATCCAGTTGTCCTTCCCGAGCTTCTGCGGCTCGCGGAATATTTCGACGCCATTCGGGCACCGGGCTGCCATAGCGGCTTCTGCGTCAGCCGTTGCCACCTCTTCGGTTGTACCGCGACCTACGAAAATAACCGCATTCGTCGCGGACTGAACGACCGGAATTTTTCCTGTGTGAATTTCGGTGGCCCCGGCTGCACCTCCTGCGGAAATGACCGCCGCAAGCCCAAGACTTAGCCCGACGATAGCAATACGGACAGCTCGCATGTGCTTTCTCCCTCATGGTGGTAGCTGTAATTCGCGGATCGGGGCGTACGTTCGGTTCCGCTCAGCGAACATTTGAGATCATTGCCGCTTCCCTCCGGCAAGGCGTCCCCTATTCAGCTCGACTGTTGGGCCGTCCGGTCGGTGCTGGGCTGCGGCAGGGCTGGTGCAAAGTCTGGGTGATCATTAGCGCTGCTGGTCGCTGGGGTGTGATGCTCCCCGGGGGCCGTCATGACTCAGCGAAGCTGCGGTGACGGGGGTGTCTCTATGTCCTTCGTCAAGGACGTGGTGCCGGGTGTGGGGTTGTTTGGGGTGGTCATGCGGCGAGGGTGGTGGTGGGGGTTCGGGATTCGTAGGAGGTGCCGTCTCGGAGCATGGCGGACAGGACGCTGATGCGTTGGCGGGCGAGCCGGAGGAGGGCCTGGGTGTGGGTTTTGCCGCGGGCTCTTTGCCGGTCTTAGAGGGCGTTTCATCCCGTTGTTTCATCCCAGATTGCCGTGTTGAGGGTGGTTCACGCACCGCGCCAGGTCGGGGTGGATTCCGTTGTCAGGCGGCGGG
>NZ_JOFX01000095.1 GCF_000719345.1 Streptomyces sp. NRRL F-2664 | reverse complement strand
GTACGGGCGAGGCTGGCGTGGAGGATGCAGCCGGTGATCAAACCCGCCGCGCTGATCCTTGATGAGACCGGCTTCCTCAAGGACGGGGACGCGTCGGCGTGTGTGGCACGGCAGTACACCGGCACGGCGGGCAAGGTCACCAACTGCCAGGCCGGTGTCTCGCTGCACCTGGCCTCCGACCATGCCTCTGCGGCTGTCGACTGGCGTCTGTTCCTGCCCAAGAGCTGGGATCCGGCCTTGCCGGAAGCCGATCCCGCCAAGGTCGCCCGCCGCGCGGCATGCGGCATCCCGCCGGAGGTGGGCCATGTTGAGAAATGGCAGCTTGCCCTCGACATGGTCGATGAGACCCGCTCGTGGGGCATCGACGTCCCCGTCGCTGTGTCACTGACGGCGGTTGCGGTGACACAGCGGCATTCAGACTCGGCCTCCAGGATCGAGGGCTGCACTACGTGGTGGGCGTTTCCACCACGGTGACCGCTCAGCCGGCCGACGCCGTCCCGCTCGCCCGCCCTGCAGCGGCACCGGCCGCCCGCCGGAGGCGTTCGCCGTCGCGTTTGGCACCACGAGGCGGGTGGACTGGGACGCCGCCATCTCGGTCGAGGGAGTGCGCTACTCGGTCCCGCACCACCTGGTCGACACCGCGTCTGGGCCCGCTTCCACGGCGACGAGCTGATCGTCACCGCCGTCGGCGCCGAGGGCCCGTGCGAGGTCGCCCGGCATGAGCGATCCACCCCGGGCAGTCCGTCGATCAAGGACGAGCACTACCCGCCCCGCTTTGTGGATTTCGGCGGCGGCCGCCAGTGGGGCGGGGTGCCGCTGGGGGCGGTGACCGGTATGGCTCCGGGTTCTGTGTCGGGCACCCAGACCATGCGCCAGGTGTCGTCCCACTCGCATCCGCAGCCGTGGTCCAGGTGCGGGTGCCGTGACGCCGTGGGTGTGGACCGCGCGGGATGAGGCGGGTGAGCACGGAGGGGTCGTCGCCGGGGTAGAGGTGCAGGTTCCGCCAGCCGTGGGTCCGGGCCATGTACGCGGCGGCGGCCTCGATGACGGCGGTCGACCTCTGGTGTCCGAGCGCGAGGAACGCGACGGGGTAGCGGTGGTCGCCGGTGGGATTGTCGATCCCAGTGACGTGGAGGCCACGATGGGCGATGAACCCCCTGTCGGGGGCGTCGTCGGCGTAGGGGGTCCATATCTGTTCGATGGGGTGCAGGGTGCCGTCGTCGCCCTCGTTGGCCGCCATCTCGTACAGGTCGGTGGTGGTCACTCGCTCACCCCAGCTCCGCTGTTGGAACAGGCTGCCATAACCAGGAGGGTCGGGGTAGCGGCCGGGGTGTTCGCGCCGGGCCATATCGTTGAACTGACCCGCATCGTGCCGTTCGAGATGGTCGACGAGGTGCTGGCGGAGGCCGGTGCGGTCCAGCGGAGGGTCCGGCTGGTACCGGCGCGGGTCACCATGTATCTGCTGCGGGCCGGCACTCTTCGCCGGGCTGGGCACCGGCAGGTCTTCGACCGGTTGTGCGCCGGTCTGGCGGGCGGTGCCGGTGGCCAGACCGAGCGGCAGCGCGTTACGGCAGGCCCGTCAGCGTCTGGGGCAGCCCCGATGAAAGCGCTGTTCGACCTGGTCCGCGGGCCAGCGGCCACGACCGCGACGTCGACGCGGTGGCGCGGTGCCGGTGCCGGACGCTCCGCGAACCTCGCGGTGTTCGCCGAGCACTGGCGGCCTGCGGGACCCGGCCGGCGACCGGGGCCGTGTCCGGCCCGGCGGCCACCGGTGAGCTGGAATACGCGCGTCGGCTGGCCGGTGGTCTGCGTGCCGGGATGCTGCTGCTGGGCGACCGGAATTCCGCCGCCGCCGACCTGCTGAACCGCTTCACGGCCACCGGCGCCCACCTGCTGGTGCGGTGCAAGTCGGGGCGGAAACTGCCCGCGGCGGCCCGCTTGCCCGACGGCTCGTTCCCGTCCCGGGTGGGAGCGCTGACCGTGCGGGTCATCGACGCCGGGACCACCATCACCACTTCCCAGGGGATCCGCACGGGTCACTACCGGCTGTTGACCACCCTCACCGACCCCATGGCTCACCCGGCCCGCGAGCATCCGGCTCTGCCACGAGCGCTGGGAGACCGAGACAGCCTACGCGGAGCTGAAGTCCACGATCCTGGGCGGACGGATCCTGCGGGCCCCGGACCCCCGCCGGTGTCGAGCAGGAGGTCTGGGCTCTGCCGGCCGCCTGCCAGGCACTGCGGACCACGACGACGGACGCCACCGACAGCATCGCCGCCACCGACCCCGACCGGGCCGGCTTCACCGTCGCCCTGTCCCCGCCGCCCGCGACCAGCTCGTCCTGGCGGAGAGCATCATCGCCGACACCGCCATCGACCTGGTCGCAGTCATCGGCCGCCATGTGCTGGCCCAGCTTCTGCCCGCCCGGCGGGTCCGCACCAAACACCGCATCGTCAAACGCGCGATCTCCAAGTACAACGCACGCGGACCCGCCATCGACCGAGCTACTTACAAGGCCGCCATCAGCATCAACATGCTCACGACCGCCCCCTGACACCACCCAGCCCGCCCTAACTGAACGGCGTTGCATGTAGAACACGGGGATCTGTATTTGTGCAAGTCAGGGCGATTTATGGCCGAGCTTCAGTCCGGCCTCAGCGACGACGTTGTCGGCCAACTCTGCCGGAATGACCCGCGGCAACAATCCCAACGCGACGCGATCCGACGACATAATGATCTTGCATTCGTGCAGGTCGAGGCCTCGCGAGTCCCGCTCGGATGGTCCGCCGACACCAGCTCGGAGCCATCTGGCGAACGTGTCTGCGCAGCTGGCGACGTTACGCGAGATCGCGGGCCTTCTGCCGGGCCCAGGCGATGTACAGACGTGGCCGCAGAGGCACGGTGCCCGACCAGCGGCGACTCCTCGCTGACGAAATTGATCAGCCGTGCCCCGAAGCCAAGGTACAAGCAGTCAGCGCATCGGGGCTAGAATCGGAGGGTAAGGTCGGCCGCGGAACTCAGACTTCAGAGATTGAGCATCGCCACCGGCCGAAGGAGGTTTCATGGCTATACGAATCGCATGGACCGCTCATAGCAGTCATCGCTGGAACCTTCGCAAATCGGGTCACAGTGCGATTGGCAGTGTGCCATGCCCCACATGCGGATCCCCCGTAACAATCCCAGAGGGGCTAACTGGGCGACATCCGTTGGGACGTGCATACAGGCTGGTCTGGCGGACATGCCCATGTGGGGTGACGCGGGAAGCGGTCGGTTTTCCGTTGCAACCGCACTGATGTTACTAGTGACCTGAGTTAGAGGTTCGTCGCCAGTAGGCGGCGACCTTGTCGACGATCTCGTCCACTCTCGTCGTCCAGATGAACGGTCTTGGGTGCTTGTTCCAGTCGGCGAGCCAGGCCCCGACGTCGCGTTCGAGGGCTTGGACGGAGCGGTGGAGCTTCTTCTGCGTGAGTTCGGCGAACCACCGCTCGACGAGGTTCAGCCAGGACGCGCTAATCGGCGTGAAAGCAGGTGGAACCTCGGATGGGCCAGCAGCCACTTCTTGATGTCGGGCGTCTTGTGGGTCGCGTAGTTGCCCAGGGATCAGATGAACCTGGAGATCAGCCGGAACTTCCTTGTTGAGCTTGGTGAGAAGCTTCTTGAACTCCGCTGCCCCGGTGACGACGGTGCAGCGAGCCGATAGGTCGGTGGCGACCTCGAAGGCGGCGAACAGGGTGGTGGCGCGGCTCGGACGCAGTCGTGGCTCGTCGTTCAGGAGTGCCGGGGATCCTCGGCCGGAACCGGCTGGGACCGGTCCGGGGGCTGGCGATCTTATTGGGCCGAATCCTTTAGCGTTGATAGACCCCCAACCTCAGCAGGTGGGTCGCCATAAAACTCCTGCCAACAGAAGTGCGAATATGCCTGGATGACAGCGGCCAGCGATTCTCGAGGAGGTTGCCCCGACTTTGCTTAATTAACCATTTTGTGAAGGCCTGGCGCATGCGCGCACGGAAGGGTATCTGAAATTGCGGCGATGCGTATGAATTGGAAAAGGTGGGAGGCTGCCCCCACGTGTAGCACGGTACGCGCCTTGGGTAAAGGGATCAACAGAGATTAGCCACTAGTAAGTGCAATCCGTCGCAAAGTGATCTCGGGTGGCGAAAGGGCGCGAGGTGTAGTGACCGACACAGAACAGCGTTGGACCCGGTCGGGTGTTCGCTTGCGCCGCGTCTCGGCCACTGAGGGTCCATTGAACTGGCTATTTATCCCAGGTGGACCTGGCTTGGGTTCGGAGTCCCTGTTAGAGCTAGTCCACGTGGCCGAGGTGCCGGGCACAAGCTGGCTCGTCGATCTGCCAGGAGACGGTTCCAACCGCAGTTTGCCGCAGGTTCCAGAGAAACCTTACGAGCTCTGGCCGCAGGTGCTGGCCGAGACGCTGGGCGAGCTGGACCAAGTGGTCATGGTCGGCCATTCGACGGGGGGGATGTTTGTGCTGGCCACGCAAGAGCTGGAAAGCCGCCTGAAGGGGATGGCTCTAATCAGCAGCGCACCGCACGCGGAGTGGCGCGAGGCTTTCAAGCAGTGGGCCCGTGCCCACCCTCTTCCAGGACTCGAGGAAGCAACCGCAGCCTACCAACATGACCCGAATGACCATACGCTGCGCGCGCTAACCCTGACCACCGCACCATGGAACTTCACACCCGGAAGCCTGGCCGTCGGCCGCACCATGCTGGAGGGCCTGCCCTTCTGCCAGGAGGCTCAAGCCTGGTCCGTAGCCCACTTCGACGACACTTACCGAGCGCGCTGGACCCCAGCTGGCAGCGGAGTTCCAACGCTGATCCTCAGCGGTAGCGAAGATCACATAGTCGACCAGGGCCTCTGGCAGCGAGAAGATTCCTTCACCGGGCTCCAGGTGCTTCACCGAACGGTCGAGGGCGCGAGCCATTACCCCTGGTTTGACCATCCTCCCGCAGTCCGATCAGCCTTCGGCGCCCTGGCTACTCTGCTAATGCTCCAGCAGCGGATCGTCTCCTGAGCCGCTGGTTGTCGTTGTCAGGGCATGGCGGGGATTTGAGGCCCCTGGCTGGCCGCGGAGTTCCACCAGCCCTTCCATCGTCGGCACCCGGCCGGCCACCGAGTTCAAGAAGTTCTGATCAGGATCGACAAAGAGGTGCCCCGCGCATCTGCAGTTCTACCTGACCATGGACAGCTACGGCTGGGGTTTCCCAGTGATCTTGGATATATGATCGTTGGGCTGCGAGGGCGTGCTGGTGTCGCTGTGTGGTCTGGGATGAGGTGAGGTAGCCGATGGTCTTGTGCTTACGCAGGCGGCGGCGGTTGAAGAAGGCCCCGATTGACGGCCGCCAGTAGATACTCCCCGTAGGCAGCCACTTATGGCCCCACCCGTGGCCAAGGTTTCTGCGCGGACGGCCAGATATATCCCCGGAACTGGACAGTTGCCGGTCAACGGCTGGCCGGTGTGAAGAACAGCAGGGGACCGTGGAGATCCTAGGGGCATACGACCTCGTTACCGTGTGGCGGCTGAGCTGGCCGGCTGCGGCCACCTCACGGCGGCCCGTTATGGCCAGGCTCGGGCGGAGGGCAAGAGCCCGAGCGGCAGCACTGGGCCCGACCGATCGACGAGTACCTGCCGAAGATCGAGGAACTGGTGGGATCCGCGCCGATGCCGTGCACCGGCGGATCGCGGCGATGGCATCACAGGCGGGGAGACGACGAGCCGGCGGACGGTGGCGGAGGTGGAAGCGAGGTGGGGCCGGGGGGCGGAGGGCCTTTTGGCCCTGGATCACCGAGCCGGGCCTGTGGTTGCAGGGGGACTGGGCGAGGGCCAAGAGATCGCGGGACGTTTTCCTTGTGGTGTGCCTGGCTGGCGTGGTCGGGTTCCGGGTCGTAACCGCGGTGTGCGACAAGACGCTGCCGACGATTCTGGCCTGCCTGGACGCGAGGCTGAGGCGGAAAGGCGGGTCCCGGCCTATGCCCTGGCCGACAGCGAGAAGACGGCCACGGCCGGGCATGCGGCTAACACCGCGGTAATGGACGAAGACCTGAAGGAATCCCCGGACCCGGCCTCGACGCCAAGCTGGAGCGAATCGAGTACGCGGTCAACGAGCGTCCTGACCGCACATTCGTCTTCGACGAGTTCGGGCCACCGGGCATCCGTCCCCCCGCCGGCTCCTGCTGGGGCGAACAGAGCCGCCCCGACCGGCTGCCTGCCATCTACCGCCGCACCCACGGCAAATCACCCGCCAGCCGCGTCCCCAACCTCACTGAGCGATACACCTAGGGGACCTTCATGCAGGAGCAGTGGTTGACCGTCTTCAGCAGGCCGGTGGCGAGGTTGTGAAGCAAGTGCTAACCGTCTGCGACCTGCGGGACTCCGGGCTGGCCGCGCTCGGCACCCTCTGCGAAGGCGCCGCGGTCCCGGCCTCGCCGGCTGCGCGGCGGCACCGGTCTGGCGCGTCCGAGCCAGGCGCAGGAGGACGTGCAGGGCCGCCTTCAGCAGCCAGCACGGGGAAGCGACCCGCGCGGTCTTCTCCGCCACGGTGAACGCGTACGTGCCGTCTCGCCGGTCGCTTCCCCTCCCGAAGAAAGCCACCGCTTTCCGCAGACCTCGCTCGTCTTGGCCTGTCCGGCGTTCTGCCTACGCAGCCGCTTGAGCTCCTCCGGCTCTTGTGTGGTGAGATCGCCGAGGCGTCCCTACTGGCCAGCCTTGGCCTGGCGGTGCCAGCCGCGCAAGGACTACCGAGCTGATGCCGAGACCCCGGGCGACAGCGGTGACTGTCTCCCTGGCATAGTAAAGCTCCGCGGTGCGCGGTGAGTCGCACTCACCGCGCACCGCGGAGCTTCGGCCCTTCTTGAGCCAACCCCGCCTCTGTACGTCTTGCCCTCTCTTAAGTCACGACGGCTTCGGGGGCCCAGGCCCGGCTCAGCGGGTCAGGCCGGCCTTGGAGGAGCAGACAGGCCAGGCCTTGGGGCCCTGTACCTTCAGTACCTTCTCGGCAATGGCGATCTGCTGCGCCTTGGT
>NZ_JOFX01000094.1 GCF_000719345.1 Streptomyces sp. NRRL F-2664 | reverse complement strand
GGTATGCCCTCCTGGACGGGACCCCCGCCGAGTGTGGCCGGTCCGGCGACGGACGCGCGCACTACTCGGGCAAGCACCGGCGGCATGGGGTGAACCTTCAGGTGGTGACGGCCCCGGACGCAACGCTGGTCTGGATCCCACCGGCACTGGCGGGCCGCGTCCATGATCTCACCGCTGCCCGCCGGCACAGGACCATCGCCACCCGCGTCCGCCTCGGCATGCCAGTCCTCGCCGACCGGGCCTACCAGGGAGCCGGCGACAGCGTCGCCGTTCCCCGCCGCCGCAAACCGGGAAAGGACCCCGCACCCAGACAGAAGCGCGTCAACCGAGCCCGCTCCCGCCTCCGATGGCCAGTCGAGAGAGCCATCGCATCGATCAAGACCTGGCGCATCCTCCGCAGAGCCCGCTGCCACCCCACCAGGCTCACATCAACCACCAAAGCCATCCTCACCCTGGAGACCCACCGCTGAACAAGCTCACTGAATACGCTGAATTCGACACGGACTTCATCGCCGAGTTCACCTCGGTGGCCACCCGCGAGAACTTGTCCAAGGACGTGCTACGGCGCCGCCTGCTCCTCGTCCTGTTCGGGCTGGGTACGAACATGGGATCAAGCGCGTCTCGATGACCGGCAGACACGGCGAGAGCGAGGCGACGCTTCGCCGAGTGCGCCACCTGTTCGTCAACCGGGCCAACATGCGTGCGGCCCTGCGGAAGCTGGTGAACGCCGCCTTCGCCGTCCGGGACGGAATGTGGTGGGGCACCGGCACCGCGTGCGGCTCCGACAGCCGTAAGTTCGGCGCCTGGTCCTCGAATCTGATGACCGAGTGGCACCAGCGCTACCGGGGCCCCGGGGTGATGATCTACTGGCACGCTGAGCGCAAGTCGGTGTGCATCTACTCCCAGCTCAAGTCCTGTTCGGCCTCCGAGGCCGCTTCGATGATCGAGGGTGTGCTGCGGCACTGCACCGACATGGAGGTGGACCGGCAGTACACCGACACGCACGGTGCCTCGATTGTCGGCTTCACCTTCGCCCACATGCTCGGC
This sequence comes from Streptomyces sp. NRRL F-2664, assembly GCF_000719345.1. Lineage (GTDB taxonomy): Bacteria > Actinomycetota > Actinomycetes > Streptomycetales > Streptomycetaceae > Streptomyces. The sequence goes on along the minus strand of NZ_JOFX01000094.1, from coordinate 6,015 downwards.
TTCAAGCTGATGCCGAGGCTTACAGTAAGAACCTCGGCTCAGCGAAGCTGTACCGGCCGGCGGCCGGCGGGGACGACAACTGGCCCCACCTGGCGCCGGTGCTGTCGACCAAGACGATCGACTGGGATCTCATCCGCCATCTCACTTCACCGGCAATCACGATGGCCCGTCTCGCCTACCGGGCGCGTCCGGTAGCGGCCTGGGTCAGTGCCGTGTGGGTAGGCGAGCCCTCGTCCGCGGTGAGGACCACGAGTTCGAGCGTCGGAGTGCCTGGGATCACGTAGGCGGTGTAGTCCAGGTCGAGCCGACCGGCCTGAGGGTGGAGAAACCCGTGGCTCCCGGCGGCCGGTCCCCGCACGTCGTGTTCCTCCCAGATCTTCGCGAACCAGCTGCTGTGCGCAGTCAAGTCGGCCACGAGCTTGCGGCCGCGTTCATTGAGCGGATCGGCGGCCAGCGCATGGCGCAGGCGGTGGACGTTGCTGCGTGCCACGTTCTCCCAGTCCGTGAGGAGCTGGGGTGCGCGGGGGTCGCAGAAGGCGAACCAGGCGAAGTTCCTGTGGCGCTCGGGAAGCTCGGCGTAGTCGAAGAGCAGCCAGGATTCGGCATCGTTCCAGGCCAGGATGTCGCGCATGGGGGTGACCACGTGTGCGGGCCAGAGGGTGAGTGAGTCGAGCAGGCGCAGGGTTGCCTCCGGGACGTCCGGGGCTTCGGCTGCGGCCGGGCCTGCCTGGTGTGCCGGGCTGCCGGTGGCGAGATGGTGGAGGTGGCGGCGGGCGTCGTCGTCGAGTTGCAGGGCGGTGGCAAGGGTGTCCAGGACCTCAGGAGAAGGGTGGTGTTGGCGCCCTTGTTCGAGCCGGGTGTAGTACTCGGGGCTGATGCCGGCCAGCGCGGCGATCTCGGACCTGCGCAGCCCGGTGAGCCGGCGGGTGCTGGTGCGGGGCAGTCCTGCCGCTTCGGGGGCAAGCCGGGCCCGGCGGGACCGGAGGAAGTGGGCCAGCTCGGGCAGTGCTGCGGACCGTGCCATACATCGATTATCGGCCCTTCGGCGCGAAGGGTGGCCCTGGCGGGGCCACCCCCGGCCAGACCTGCCCGCAGCGGTATCTCGTGGCTGTCCGCGTTCCACCCCAGGCTGAACTCCAGATGGTGCCCACAGCGGTGAGGCGGCCTCGTTACGGACGGGTTGGCTCCCGTCCGTAACCGACGCCTCCGCGCCGCGTTCCCTTGGAGCTCGCACATGCCCGCACACCCTGGCGAAACGCTCTCGCCCCCCTCATCCCCGTCGGCGTCCGCCGGACCGATGCCTGCCCGATACGCGCCCCTGGCCGTGCTGAGCGCGGCGGCCGGCCTGGACGCCGGTGGCGTCGCCGTGCTCAACAGCGCGCTGCCGTCGATGGGCGCACAATTCGGTACCTCGCCGCAAAACCTGTCCTGGGCGGTGACCGGGTACGCGCTCGCGTTCGCGGGTCTGCTGCTGTGCGGCGGGGCGCTGGCGGATCGGCTGCGCCGCCGCCGGGTGCTCGTCTGGGGTCTGGCGATCGTGGCGGCGGGCGCCGTGCTCGCGTTCATGGCGCCCGAGTTCTGGATGGTCGTGGCGGGACGTGTGCTGCAGGGAGCTGGGGCGGCGATCACCATGCCAGCGGCCACGGCCCTGCTGACCTCGGTGTACCCCAGCGGCCCGATCCGCTCGCGTGCCCTTGGGGTGTTCTCCGCCGCGCAGGCAGGCTGCTACGGCGCTGGTCTGGTCTTCGGCGGCGTGGTCACCAGCGCTTTCGGCTGGCGCTGGGTGTTCGCCCTGCAGGCGCTGGCGGCCGTGGTCACCGCCGTGGCCGCGGTGCGATGGCTGCCGCTGGGCACACGGCACCACAGGGGCCGGCTCGACCTGACAGGGGCCGGCGCGCTGGTGACAACCATCGTCTTGATCGTTTTGAGCGCGGACATGGCCTCCCGGCCCGGGGGCTCCCTGCGCGCGGGCGCGATCCTCACAGCCGCCACGGCTACCGGATACCTGTGGTGGCGCCGTGGCCGGACCCGCAGCGGGGACGCCGTCCTGCTGGACCGGAGCCTGCTGCGTATGCGCGGTGTGCGGACCGCGGCGGTGGTGGCCAGCGTCTTCTACTTCTGCGTCACCGGCTCGTTGTTCCTGCTGCCGCTCTACCTCCAGCAGATGCGCGGGATGTCCCCGGCCGCGTCCGGCCTCGCGATCCTCCCCGTCAGCCTCGCCGTCGCCGCAGCCGCGCTCGTCTCCGGGCGCCTGATGAAAACCTACGGACCCCGCCCGCTCCTGGCATCGGGCATCCTGCTCACCGCCGGCGGGGTGCTGCTGTGGTGCACGGCCGGAATGCACAGCCCCTACCCGGGAGCCGTCCTGGCCGGCCTGATCATCACCGGCATCGGACAGGGCCTGGCCTTCCCGGCCTTCACCGCCACCGGCCTGCGCGACGTACCGGACCATGCCCACGGCACCGCCTCAGCCGTCACGGTCACCGCTCTGCAGATCGGCAGCGGCATCGGCCCCACGGTCCTCGCCGGCATCGCTCAAGCCGTCGGCACAGCGGGACACACCACCGTGTCGCTGTCCGGCCATCACCTTGGCTATGCCGCGGCAGCTGGACTCCTGCTCCTCATTGGTCTCCCGGCAGCCGCCCGCCTCACCAAGAGGACCGAGTCAAGGTGAATCGAGCCAGCACGGTGGTTCCTGGGGCGGTGGGCCAAGCGGTCAGGATGTCCGTGCGGCCGCGACGATCCGGTCGGCGTAGGTGCGGTAGGCCTTGCGCCCGGCAGGGGTGGAGCCATCGCCGGCGAGGGCGGCGCACTGTCCCAGCGTGGCCTGGTGTAGCGCGAGCGGAGCGGTGACACGCACCGGGTAGCCCTGCCAGCGGCGGATGGTCCTGCCACCTGCGCAGTGCGTCGCGGATCTCGGCAGCCTCGGTGACCTTGAGGTGCTCGGCGGGCAGGCCCGGGACGTCGATGGTGTGCGGCGGCTCGGTAGTGGGCGACTGCTCCCGGGCATCGGCGCCGGAGGCCGCCTCGTGGAGTTCGTCCGTCGCCGACAGCGCGGGCTCCGGCCGCGTCGAGTATCCGTCGGATGGTCTTGGGCCGGGCGTCGTACTGCCGGGCGAGCGCCTTCACCGCGGCGCCTTCGGCGTAGGCGTCGACGGTGTCGGCCGCCTGCTCCTTATCCAGCGAGGCTGGGCGCGCCCCAGCGTCCTAAGCTTCCACAACACAGGCAGGGGCCGACGGCGGTGCACCATCCGGCCTCCACTGCGCGCAGCAGCTTTCCCGCGTCTGGTTAAGATGCTGGCCTGTGGGAGGGGGCGCAGATGCCGGGGAGCACGGCTCGGGTGACCGTCGCCCTGCCTGATGGCCAGGAGTTGCGGGCTTGTCTGTATGAGCGGCGGCGCGCCGCTGGGGGCTGGCAGTACCGGGTAGGCATCACGGGCTGGGCAGCTGGCAGCAGCGGCCGTGCGGAACGCGTTGAGCAGGTTGTCTGGCTGGACGCCTGCCATGTCCGGCCCCTCGCCGGCGGCGACTACCGGGATGTCCCCACCCGTACCACTCCGGCCGACGGCGGACGGCAGGCATGGACAGTGCAAGATCTCCCCCACCGTCCCGGTCATCCGGGAGCGCGCCTGATACACGTCATCGGCTGCCAGCCCCACGCCACCCCCATCACCCTCGGCCAGGCCCTCGACATCCTCCGCCAACCCCGCACGGTCACCTGCCGCGAATGCCGCGCCGCCACCTCGCTTCCGGCCGCAGCCGATCCCCAGCCCGCCGAACCGGAAGGCAAGCCGTGACGTGCCAGGATGCGGCGGGGGGTCGAGAGGGCGGTACCGATCTGGGCGGCTGGTCGCAGCGTGCCGATGCGGTGCCCGCGCCGGAGCCTGAGGACTTCTGCTTGCTGCCGGCCGGCGTCCTGGCGGCGGGGCCGGGTATGCGGGTCCCCCGTTCCGGCGGCGCCCGGGGTCCGGCAGCGGCCGGCCCAGCGGGCCGGTGCTGCGGCCGGCCCTGAAACGTTCCTCGCCCGCACGGGCCAGCCGTGTCGGCGGCCCAGCGGGCCAGCCGCAAGCGTCGGTCCCGGTCAGGGGGGCATTATGGTGGGCCACGAGGGGCCTCCTCGGTACAGGTGTCGCAAGTCCGCACCCAACCCGGAGGACCTCACCCGTTTCAAGAACCGGATGCTCCTCGTGAGACCAGTTCTCGTCGCGGGCCTGAGCGGCCGGCGCTTCCCGGAGCGCGCCGATCGATCCGGGTGGGACAGGCGATCGCGGACGGCAGGCCGTCCTTCGCCGCCCTGGTGGGGGTCATTCGTTGCCCGCCTTCGTTCTCGCGGAGTCGAAGCCGGCGCCGGGCAGGGCGTCGTAGCCGGGCAGGGCCCGAAGCGCGACGGCGTGTCCGTCGCTGTGGTGGCGGGTCGCCGCCCGGCGTTGTTCGCGGTCCAGGGCCGGGCCTGGCGCATCCGGGCCGCAGTGGCGCCGTGGGCCGGGTCGGTGGTCACCGCCTGTTCGGCGCAGGACCTCTGATGAGGTGCGACGGCCTGGCCGTCACAGGACACCGCGGCCTCCTGCGGGGAAGCAGACACGTCGGCGGAGCGGCCGATGGCCTGCGGGCAGGCGGAGTACCCGGCCGTGCCGACGCGGACGTGGCAGCCGCGGCCGAGCCGGACGCGGGCACTGGGCCCGGCCGGCGGGCGGACCGGCGGCAGCCGGACGACGGCCAGGCAGTCGGTCCGCAGATGGCCGACCGGCCGACCCTGGACCGGGCGGAGGGTGCGGGCGCCGGCCCGTGCCGGCCACTCGGCCGACTGCTGATTGCAGAGGTCCAGCGAACTGCACCGAATGATGGAGATGACCGGCGCCCTGAACCTGTTCGCGTGCCGCTCGCCAGCCGCGTCGGTTGGACCTGTCGCGGCGGACAGCGGCCGGAAGCTCTGGCGGCGCCCCGGGCAGCCGCTTCGTACGGTGGAATGGGGGCGGCCCGGGGGTACTACCCTCCGAATGCGCCCCGGCTCCCACCCGAGCCGCCGTATCAGCACGAGCTGACCGCGCCCGAGGTGATCGGCAGCCCCCGCAAACCGGGGGCTGCCGACTCGGCCCTGGCCGCCAGCCGCTGCCGCGCCGCAGCCACGCCCGGCTTCCACAAGTGCCGACGCGTGCGCAGGCGGACAGGGCCCGGGATGCCCCGGAGAGACCGCGGAAAGGGTCGGTCTCCCCGGGGCAGCGTGACTCCCGTCCCCTCTAACGACACAAGCAGCCACCGGTTGCGGTGGATCCGAAAGCCGAAGGGCCGGCGCGGGTCCGTGGCGGTTTCTGGCCGCGTGGCGTTGGACGCGGAACGCCGGCAGGTGACCTGGATCCTGCGACCGCCTCGGCTCGGCCCGGGGGAACGGACGGGCTTCCAGGGCGGGATGCGTCCCGCTGCCTCCAACGGGCCGGAAACCAGCACGGGTGCCCGCTTCCCTGGTCATCTGATGTGTTCAAGCGCATCAGAAGGGCTCCAGTGAACGAGTGGCATGGGGTGCGGGCCCCCGATCCAGGGCGGTGGGGAACGCCGCCGACGGGCGGTGTCCTTGGGGTACAGGACCTGCCCGCGGTGGTGGCGAGGATGGGCCTGCTGCCGGGTGATCCGGTGTACATCAGACCGGGCGGCATGGCAGCGCGGCCCGCGCAGCCGCGCGCAGGCTGGTCCCGTCCTGCGGGGGACGGCCGCACGATCCCAGGCGGGCACGCCTAATCCGCAGTCGGGGACGCCCCATTGGAGCGGAAGCTTCTGGGGATGTCCGCGTGCAGGGCCGGGCGGCGAACCGGGCCTGCCGAGACCTCCGCATAGGGCGGCACGCGGTCCCCGTACTCACGGTGGTGGCAGCTGCGCGGGCGCCGGACGTACGCCTTTGGGCACGCTGGCGTGACGTACGGCCAGTGAGCGTTTTCAGCGGTGAGTCTCCAGGGTGAGGATGGCTCTGGCGATTGACGTGAGTCTGCTGGGGCTGAGGCGGGCTTTGCGGAGGATGCGCCA
>NZ_JOFX01000093.1 GCF_000719345.1 Streptomyces sp. NRRL F-2664 | reverse complement strand
GACATCGAGTACGGCAGGATAAGGAACCGACGAGGCCCCCGAGTTGAAGAGCTCTGGACGTCAGACATCCCGCTCAGCAGCCCGAGGGCCCCGCCTGTTGCGCCACCCCGCCATCACCCGATCAGTGGCCAACCTGACAAGCTCGATGCCGATGGCGAGACGGTGTCATCGACGAAGGTGATCAACGAGGTCCAGGTCCTCACGCTCATCGATACTCCCCGTGAGAAGACTGATGAAGTGCGGTGGGCGGGCATCTCCGGCCGCGCCTCGACTCTGCTCCTGGCGCTGCCCGTTGCGCATGATCAGGGGGTGGTCTACGTGCCGGGCCGGACGGTCAACCGGATGTTCGGCGCCTACGGGCGAGGGCAGAACCGATGCACGCGACGCCCGGGCCATCGCCGACCAGGGCCGCGTGGTGACCCCACCGCACCGCAAGTTCAAGAAGGATCCGCCAGACTGGTATGAGGAGATCTACCAGCGCCAACGCAAGGCGCACTCTTCACGCCGTATCCGGGTCGAGCACGGCATCGCACATCCCAAGAACTGGCGAGCACTCGCCCGTCACCACGGCCGACGCGAGCACATGAGCGACACCCTCCAAGCCATCGCCGGACTGCTTTCACACCAGCAGGCGGCTACCCGCGGGACCCGTCAGCCACAGTGACCACCGCGCCGACCTGCCCTTCTCGACGTGCCACCGCCAACCATGCACGAGCTCGTAAAGGGCTGTCCCGTAAATAGTCTCTAGCTGTCTCGGGCATGGTTCATCGCGGTGAAGCCCGTTGAACTATCCTGCGAGAGGATCTTCCAGGTCTTCATGCGAGCCAAGATGTGCTCGGCCCGGGCTCGGACCTGCTTGTGGGGGACCTGTTGTGGTCTTCTTTCCAAGCGAGCTCGGTCTGGCTGCGCTCGCGACGGTGCGGGATGATCAGTCCGGTTCCCGGGTAACCGCCGTCGGCGATCGTGAGGGTCTTGCCGACAGCGCCCTTGGCGCCGGACTCCTCCTACGCCTTGCAGTGGTTACGGTTCCCGGCGAGCGGCCGACCGACCACGACGATCAAACGGGTGTCTGCGTCGATGACGACCTGGCGGTTCGTGGAACAGCGGTAGGTCTTCGACCGCTCGGCGACGGTGTGGTCGCGGGTGGGACGAGTGCCGTCCCCCGATGATCACGGTGTCCTTGGCGAACCGCTTGCGTGGGTGAAGGGCGGGCAACGGCACGAGGTGATCGATGATCCGGTCCGCCGCCGACTTAAACACCCCCCGAACAGCGGGGCGAGCTGCCGCATCGTGAGGTTCGTGCGCCAGTGCGCCGCGACCCACACAGGGCCCGGTCCTCCAGCTGCAGGCTCCATGGCCGGCCCTTGCGCACCGCGTCCGCACCCTGGCGCCGCAGAACCGCACCAGCTTCCAGGAGGCGTTCGGGCTCAGCACGGAGAAGGGGGCTATCCAGGAAGAATCCGACGCCGGGATCACACCAGCCACATCAAGATCATTCCATAGGCGACTGGCGGGCTCGGCCCACCTCTCAGCTACCGCTCAGCGGAGACACCCACGTGGGGTCGTATCGGGATCTCCTCGTGAGGTGGGCCAGCAGGTGCTCCGCCGCAATAAAGGCACCTGCGGCGCCCCGGGTCTGCCGTCCGGTCGCGACACCGGAAACCGTCGGCGCCCGGTATCGGCGGTGGCGGCTGGTCGCGGTGGACGGCACCGTCTTCGATGTCCCGGACACCGCGATGCAGAGCCGTACGCAGGTGGCGGGAACCCGGTGCCTGCCCGCCGCGGTGAGATCGTGGACGCGCCCGGCGAGTGCGGGTGAAGTCCAAACCAGGGTTCCGTCCGGCGCCGTGGTGACCTGCAGGTTTACACCATGGAGGTGGTGTTTGCCGGAGTAGTCGGCTCGGCTGTCGCCGACTCTGTCGCACTCGGCAGGAGTCCCATCGAGCGGAACGACCTGGACGTCCGCGGCCCTCAGCCGTCGGAAAGCAACTGAAGAACCGGCAGGACGATGTTCTTGCCGACTCGCCACAACAGGTCCGCACCCGTGCCGGACGCGGCTTGCCACAGGTCGAAGCAGGTGATGCCTCGGTCGGCCATCACCAGCATCCCCCGATCGAGGCGATTCAGCAGGCCTGGGATCAGCTGCTGTTCATGGACCGACAGCGGACCGGCTGCCGCTGCGAACACCGCATGCGTCCCGCATTCGACCAGCGCGGCCACCCTGACCTGCGGATAGGCACTACACTGCTGGCCTCGCGCTGAGCCGGACCGGCCGAAGAACGCACCGTCGGCACATCCAGGGAGTCAGCGACTTCGCTGCCGTTCCCCACCGCCGACGACCCGGCAAAGACCTCACCGTCAAAAGGAATTTGTCAACCGGGCGCACTCCCGAATCCGCTGACCGGTCGAGAGAGCCATCGCACGCATCAAAACCTGGCGCATCCTCCGCCAAGCCCGGATCGGTCCCAACAGACTCACGTCAATCGCCAAAGCCATCCTCACCCTGGAGGCTCACCGCTGAAGCTGCGCACTCCTGGACAACGGAGACGGACTGTAAGAACTCTTTACAGAAACCCGAACCCAGCCGCGGCTTGCCCCGCACCCCGGGGGGGGTGAGGAGGGTGCGGGGCAAGCCAGTCCGGCAGAACCTCCCCAGGTCCGCCGGCGTGGGAGCTGACCGCGATGCCAGGGCGGAACCGCGGCCAGCTGCGACTGACACTAACTCGGCCAGCAGCCAGAAGGCGAAGCCAAGCCGCTTGAACAGTCCGTTCGTCGGCGTGAGCCGCCCGTTCGGCGCCTCAATGCCGCTGTTTGAAGGAACGGTTTTGGGGCCGAAGAGCCGCCGTCCTGCCCAATGTGGAGGCGGTCCTCCGCAGCTCAGCACGATGTCTTCATTGATAGCTCAGCCGCCGGGTAGTGCCCCTCGGTGCAAGGTGCAGTGATGGCCTCGGTGGAGGTCGCTGGAGGAGCCGGAGCTGGCTTCCGGGAGCGTGGGGAAGTACTGCGGGCGGAGGCCGACTGGATTCTGGCCGAGTGCGGAGGCTAAGACCGGCTGGCAGAGTGGGTGATCACCATCGGGGCAAGAGCTGAGGTGCCCTGATGTTTCCGGACAGGGACCCAATAGGATCCCTGTGTTAGGGAACGAGAGGTATAACGTGGCGCCACCCAGCAAGTACTCGCCCGAGTTCAAGGAAGAAGCGGTCCAGATCGCGCTCCTTCCAGCGCAACCATCTCGGAGACGGCCCGGGAACTTGAACTCAACCCGGAAACACTCCGAGGCTGGGTGAAAAAGCATCAGAAGGTCAACGAGCCTGCGGCAGGGACACCACTGATGCTCAACGAGCGAGCACGCCTAAAGGAACTCGAGCGTCGAAATAGTGAGGTCGAGAAGAAAGTCAGCTTCCTGAAAAAGCCGCAGCGTACTTCGCGAAGGATCCCCGTAGCAGGCAAGTACGAGTTCATCGAAACGATGCGGCTCGACGCCGCAGAGTACGCGCATTCCGTCGAGTTCATGTGTGAACGGCTCAACGTATCGAAATCTGGCTACTACGAATGACGGAAGCGCCCGGATTCCGCAACAGTCCGGCGGCGCGGAGAATTAACACTGCTCATCAAGAAGGCATTCGAGATGTCGGACCCTACGGATACCGGCGCGTCCACGCCGCCAGCCCGGAGCTGGTCCGCCTGCTGATGCGTGAGCTGTGTCTGGTGCCCTGCCAGCCCAAGCGCCGAAGCGCCTCTCGCTCACCCAGCCAGCGGCCGGCGATGGGCCGGACCTCGTCGGCCGGAACTCCACCGCCGACCCGCCCGGCGAAAAACCCCTCGCGACATAGCCTACATCAAAAGCGGAGAAGGCTGACTGTACCTCGCGACCGTCATCGACTGCTGCACGAATGAAGTCATCGGATACGCGATGAACGACCACTACCAGACCTTTCTCACATCCCGGGCCACCCACAACTCTGCCCGGAAGGAGACTTGCCGACGGCGCGGTATTCCACTGCGACCGCGGATCGAACTACATGCTCCGCCGAGTTCGCGGGGACACTGAAACAGTTCAGGCTCCGTCGGCCATCCGGGCGTACCGGCGTCTGCTGGGACAATGGCCGAATCATTCTTCGGCGCCCTGAAGAACGAGCGGATTTCCCGCGTGACCTGACCCGAGGGGCAGCCCGATAGGATCACAAACGCCTCCACTCGGCAGTCGGATACCACCCACCGCGAGAAGTCGACGTCGAGTACACGGAGTTGCGCATGGCCGCATGAAATAAACGGTCAGGTTCAATGTCCGGAAACGCGAGGCCCCTCAAGCCATCACACTGCCTAACACGGCGGGCGTTGGACGGCATGACCAGATGCACCCCTCCGGGGGTCGACGTCGAAGTCGACGACCCCGTCGTCCTGAAATGGAAGATCGCCCGAAAAACAGGAGTCGGCCAGGCCCGCAGGTCCGGGCACTCGGCGTCCGCGGGCCGGGGTCGGGACAGCACAGCCTCCGCCCGAGGCTCCGACAGAACGCTCTAGCCTTCGGGAGTGCCTGTAACTGCCAGCTTCTCTCCTCGATGAGGTCGAGGAGAGAAGCTGGCAGTCCCTCACAGAGTAATCCGAGATCCGCACGTCCGGCAGCCCCATCGTCAGGGGCGAAGAAACGGCCACGATCCCACCGAAACCAGCCCACACCGCTATGGTGCCCCTCCGGGCGGCGCCACACAACCACACAGCACCGCGCCTGCCCGCACGCTTTCGGCGTCGTCGGCACGCACCAAATCGTCGGTTGCGCGGACTGGGTGATATGCGTTCAAGTTATCGGTGACTGGAAAAGGTGAGACGATGATCCGTAGGTACTCGGAGGGCCCGTCGCGGGATGCTGTGGCGTAGCTGGATGGACACCTAGCGTAGCGCGCGGCCTGCGGCCCCTCACGGTGACACACATTTCAGGAAACGCGGTGGAAGAGTATGGATGGCGCTACTGCACAAACCCTGGTGGTGTATGGCATAACCGGCGATCTGGCCAAACGGAAGATAATTCCAGCACTTTACCAGCTGCTGCGTCGGGGTCTGCTTGCAGTTCCTGTCACGGGGGTGGCAAGAGAAGAAATAAAGAGAAACGACTTTCGCAATTACATTCGCGACAGCATAACTGCAGCTTACGGTGAGTGCGACGAAGAAGCCAGCGCGGCACTGGCGGCCAAGGTGGGGTATATCGTCGGCGACATGGAAGAGCCGGAGCTCTATGAGAGAATAAGTCGAGCCATAGGGCCAAACGCTTTTGCTGTGCACTATCTAGCCGTTCCCCCTGGTTTGTTTGGGAGCGTAGCTCGCGGCCTTTCCCGTGCGCGGCTCGCCGAACGCAGTCGTTTAGTACTCGAAAAGCCGTTCGGATACGATTATCAATCGGCGCGACAGCTCAACATCGACCTTCTGCAGCACTTTCCAGAGGAGCGCATCAGGCGCGTGGATCACTATTTGGGCAAAGACGCAGTGCAGGACATAATGGTATTCCGGTTTGCTAATGCCCTCCTTGAGCCAGTCTGGAATCGGTCCCATGTGGCATCGGTTCAAATCACCTTGGCCGAGGAAGTCGGTGTACAAGAACGCGGCAGCTTTTACGATTCCGTCGGAACGGTCCGCGACGTTCTACAAAACCACCTTCTTCAAGTGCTTGCGTATCTGACTATGGAACCGCCCGCCCAATTCTCGGCGGAAGCCCAGCGCGCTGAAAAGCCTAGGTTGTTGCGTTGCGTCCGCACAGTGCAACCCGAGGATGCACTCTTTGGTCAGTACGACGGGTATCACAGCGTTTCCGGTGTAGCTGCCGATTCAGCAACCGAAACATATGCAGCCGTCCGGCTATGGATTGACAACTGGAGGTGGGCGGGAGTCCCCTTTTCAGTGCGTGCAGGGAAAAGATTGGCCACTACCGCTCTGGAGATAGCCGTGGAGCTCCACCGCCCCCCGCGTATGTTGTTTCTATCCTCATCGGCCGACCGCCCTGACCCAAATATCGTCCGTTTTCGCCTTCAGCCCGATCCTGCGGTCCTCTTCGATCTTCAAGCCAAAACACCTGGTCGCGCAAACGCTACTAGTCCGGTCCGAATATCGGTCGATTTGGCTGAGGCGTTAGGTGTAAGCGAGCAGCCCTATGAACGAATTATAGCTGATGCCTTGTCCGGCGAGGTGCGAACCTTTGCCCGGCAGGACACCGTGGAAGAGGCCTGGCGAATTGTCGACCACATCTTGCGGATACCAAAAACGCCTCACCGCTATGCTCCCGGCAGCTGGGGTCCGCCAGCGGCGGATGAATTGACTCGCGAAGGCCGCTGGTTTCCACTGTCCAGCGACACAGGGATAGTGTGGCAAAATTCGCCTTCAATTCCGTAAGGGCCCAATGGGTGTTCGGGCGGTTGTGGTGACAAGGGATCCCGAATAGCTCGGCGTGCCGCCCCTCAAGCATGTTGGCTGTGGGTGTGCCGTGGAACCGGTCGGCTCCGGCTTCGCCAACAAATTGGTCGACGGCACAGATCGACGATCTCGGCCTTGAACTCCGCGTAAACGAGCGGCGAGGTCGGGTCCTCTTCTTCCCCGTGTTCTCCATGACGAACATCATCCTTCCGAGGCCCAGGCCCCTGATCTCACATGTCCGTCAAAGCGAAGCAAGCCCAGCGAGCGCCGCTCCGGACGGCGACCGACAGATCAAAACCAAGGCCACCAGGGGGCCAGTCGTAACACCGGTCAGGCCACCGCCCGAAGCGGCACCTCAAGCCAGCCCGCGCCAGGCCTTCGGCTTGTCGGTCAGGCGCTCGACGGTGTTCCGCCCCTTGTGGAGTCCGCGTCATGGCCGAGAGGCCGACCGCCTCGTTTGCGGGGCCCTCCCCCGCCGAACCTCCTGCAGGAGAACCTCCTGCTGCCCAGAGGTCTGTCAACTGCGCCCACGCTCGTCTGTACTACCCGATCGAACGCGACGTCGCTGCCTACAGTAATGCTGTTGTCAAACGGCTTCCGTGACCGGGAGTGTGGCTTGGGAGCACCGTCGGTCGCGGATCAGGGCCCGCAGGACGTTGACACGTCGGCGGGCGAGGGCAAGTACGGCCTGGACGTGCTTCTTCCCTTGGGCGCGTTTGCGGTCGTAGAACTTCCGCGAGTTCGGGTCGTAGCGGACGCTGCTGTCAATGCTCCCGCAGAATTGAGCACGCTCTGCTCCTTGGGTTCTAACGCTTGTCGCAACACTCCTTGATCATGATGGGTGTGTTGATGGCGAGGGT
>NZ_JOFX01000092.1 GCF_000719345.1 Streptomyces sp. NRRL F-2664 | reverse complement strand
AAGAGGTGGCGTACTCCGTCGTAGCGGTTGTAGGCGGCCCGGCGTCGTCGGCGGGGTTCGCGGTCGGGGTTCTTGTGTCTGCCGCCGCGTTCGGCCCACTGCCGGCCGGGGTGGGGCACCAGGTTGAGCGGGCCGAACCCGTCCATGCACAAGACGGCTTCGGGCTCACCGTCCTCGGGTATGGCCTCGCCGTCGGCGATGGCATGGAGGTGTTCGACGCGGCCTTCCTGGCCGCGTAGTCCGGATCACGGGAGGTCTTCCAGGTCTTCAGGCGTTGAAAAGAGACGCCTTCTCGCGGAGCAGGATGCGCAGGCCCTCGTGGCTGGCGTCGTCGACCACCCCCTCGGCGACCAGGAAGTCCGCCAGCTCGGCCAGGCTCCAGGTGGAAAACGGCAGGCCGTGCCCGGTGGGCTCGGACTTGGCCGTCTTACGCGACCGCGCGCACGGGAGGTGCACCCCATGGGCCGCCGACCGCCCCGCCCGGGAGGCGCTGCCCGGGCGGGCGGCGGAGTCTGTGACGTACGTGGTCCGGCGGCTGCGTTTTCCTCGACGCCGCTTCCCTCCGGCCGGTTCGGCGACGCGGACGACGATCACGCGCTGCCAGCAGTGGCAGCGGTAGCTCCCGCCCGGGTTGGCCGGCGGGTCTACGAGCCACCGGCGGGCGCTCGGCAGCGAGGCCCACACTGCCGTGGGGGCCAGCAGACCAGCGGTGCCCCCGATGATGGCCGCGAGCAGAACGAGCGGGTTTCGAAGCCTCCACGCCGCCGCCTCCCCGTACGCGAGGGTGAACTGCACGCGCTTGCCGAGCCCGCCGTTCGAGACGGCGCGCAGGTCTGCGGCGTGGACGCGGATCAGGGTCCCCGGCCCCGTTCGTCGTGCCACGCGGCTGGGGGCGCGGGCTCGGGAGCCATCCGGGCCGGTCGTCGTCCACGGACACGGTGACGGTGTCGAGCCGAGGGCCGCCTCGACCGTGATCCGGTCGACCCTGGTGTGCAGAGGGGCGTGCGTTACCGCCTCCGACGCGCAGAGTCGCGCCTGCTCGGCGATCTCGCGGTGCCCGAACCCTGTCAGCAGCAGGGCGGGCCAGTCTCGGACGATCTTCGGCGTGGTGTCGGCGCGGGGCGCCCTTAAGCGGTAGCGGCCCCCGCCCTTGGGCGGGCCTGCGGTAAGGCGTTTGTCATCTCCTCGTCTCCCAACGCGCTTGAGCTCGCGCTGCCCGCCCACCTCGGTTCCGGAGCATCGAGAGCGGTGTCGTCCGCGTCGTCGACGACGCCGACCGGGCCCGGGCGGCTTCACAGACCACGGGCACCTTCATGTCCGCCCGTGGCACTGCGCAGACCTACCAGGCCAAGGAGGGGCAGAGCTCGCCCCGGAGACCGACACGCGCACGACGATGGGCGCGATCCCCGATCGCCGGCGAGCAGACCGTGGCCTACCGCTGCGGCCCCGTCCCTGTGGCACACCGTCGAACAGACGTGGGCCTGGTGGACCGAGGAGGGCAAGCCCGAGGAGGAACAGGTCGACTACGTCCGCGAGGCGGACGGCAGCGCCTCCATCACCCACTACAACACCGGCCGGCGCTGGAACCTCTAAACCCCGCGGCACCGCTGCCCGCTGACGGCGGAAGACCGGGGCTTCGACGCAGAAGCACACCAGAAACACCTCAGGGCCGCTCTGAACGTGGCGATCGGGCGCTCTGGGTGCAACCCGCGCAGTACGTCGGGCTGTCGACCGCCCACCGCCAAGGAGGCGGCTGCGGCAGCAGTTCGAGGGCGTGCTCTGGAAGTTCCGCTCGCGAGCGCAGTGGCGGGAGGTGCCGGACCGGTTCGGTGCCTGGTCTACCGTGCGCAACCGGTTCAGGCAGTGGCGGGACGGCGGGGTTTTCGAGGGGCTGCTGGAGGGAGCGGTGGCCGGGCGGCTGGGCGGGGCAGGGTGGATATGTCGTGGGTCAGCGCGGGCTGCACGGCGGTCCGCGCCCATCAGGACGCTGCGGGGATGCGCCTGCAGGGGGACGTTTGGGACGTGCGGGAAAAGGCTGCCGCCAGGCGGAGGCGGCGCAGCGGAGCAAGACGGAACACGGCGGCGTGGTCCCGGCCGGGCCGAACGGCGGCGGCGCAAGCTCCACCTGGCCCAAGCCCTGCCCGGGGAGTCTCGGGGCGGCCTGGCCGACCAGATCCACCTGGCTGCCGACCTCGGATGCCGACCCCTGGACGTGGTCCTGACCGCCGGCAGGCCGCGGACAGCCCTCAGTTCGCCCCCGTTCTCAAGCAGGCAAGGGTCCGCGGGGCCGGCGGCCGTCCCCCCACCCGGCCCGGCCGCCGGGGCACGGCCCACCCACCCTGCGGCAACCGCTCCTACCTGCCCCAACGCCACATCAAAGCGGCCATTCCGGAGAAGAGAGGACAAGGCCGCCAACCGGAAGAAAAGGGCTCACAAGGCGGCCGTCCCGTCACCCGCGACGCCGACCTCTGCAAGGAGTGGGCCACCATCGAGCGCCTGACCAAGTCGAAGGCCTGGCGCGGCATCGCCACTCGACGAGCCCTATCGGCGCTTCCGCTTCACGTTCCGCCTGCCATAATTCCGTCGCCTCTCGATCATCTCGCGCGTCCATCGATGAGATCCTGAAAAATGCCAATACCAGCAACAGGGACATCGGTAGATTCGATCGACGGGTTGATTACTGTCTATGGGCTGCTTCAGGAGCCATTGGCGCGCCGAGCTCAAGGTCGGAAACGAGGCCTTCCCGCTGTCGGGACAGGGCTGAACCAACACGATCACCTCAGTCGCAAATATCTGATGGCTTCCCTGATGTTGGGCTTGGACGTGCCGCCTTGCGGCGCCTGCGAGAAGTGACGGAGAAACCATTCCCCCGGCGCAAATCTAGGTACTTTAAGTTTCCGTGCCGCCGGATCGCGGCACGGAAACAAAAGGAAGGTCAGAGTTGGCAAACTCGTCCGCTAGCGGCAGTTTCCCCCTCAGCCGACGTCAGCACTTCGGGATGACGCGCATTCCCTCATTCGCTGCTGCGACGTCAGGACGGCCGTGCTCATGCCTCAATTGGGCTCCACTGCCGTCCAAGGTGAAAATCTCAAGCGTTCACGCAGGGGGCACCGAAGGTCGGGTTCATGATGGCGATCACATTGACCGTGTTGTTGCACAGGTTGACCGGAATGTGAATCGGCGCGTTCAGCACGTTACCCGACAGGACACCCGGGGATCCGATCGCCGCGGCCTCTCCCTTGGCGTCTGCAAGGGCAGGAGCGGCTGCCGCACCGAGGGTGAGTGCAACTCCGGCGACAACACCGGCAACCTTCTTCTGATTCATCGCTGTGTCTTCCTTTCGGAAAGGGTTCTGTCCGCGAACGCGGGGATTGCGCAGCGGGAACGGCCCTGTCCTTGCGGCCCGTCCAGATTGGAAACGAGCGCCAGTCCCGATAGGGAACGAGCGGCACGGCTAATCCATGATTTAATCACCCATTCGGCTCACAATCCGGAAGAGGGTGGGATCTGGTCGTGGAGGGGAGAGGGGGCGCCGGGAGGATCTCAGCCTCGATGGCGCGACGGAGACCCGGCGAACGTGGACGAGTCCGAAAAACGCAGGTCACAACGCCAAACGAACCTCTGGACTCCTCAAGGGGAGAAACCGCCTACTACGCCTGCCGCACTGGCACCTCTAGCCCCGGGCAGTGCAGGATGCCGGGCTGACCGGACAGATCACAGTCGGCCGCCAGCAGGGCCCCGCGCGCCTACAGCGCCCCGCGGGTTTGGCCCGCCGGCGCACACCGTGCGGTAACCGTGCTGGCGGAGCCCTTCGAGGAGGTCCGGCGCGTCGAACACGAATGTCTCCGCAGGGACGGCCTTGGACGCGGGCGGCCGGTACTCCCACCAGCGGGGCGGCTGCTCAGGCTGCGGCAGCTTGGGTAGGAACCCGGAGAAGTAAGCGATGTGGGCGGGGAATGTGAACGTGCCGGGGGCTGGCTCCCACAACCCTTCGTGCAGGAGGCGGGCGAGGTGCGGGGTAAGGCCGTCGGCAAGGGCGTGGCGGGCCACGCCGTAGCGGAGGGAGTCGAGGGTGACGAACAGGATGCTCGTGCCGCTGTGGATGGTGTCGGCCGCGTTGATCACGCCTGTGCCCCCTGGTAGGGCTGAATATGTCCCTTGCACGTGGCGTTGACGGGGATCGGGACCCGGTCCTCGGCGTCATGCACCGGACCACGAGGAGCCCGGTCCGTTCGATCAGGGGCTGGCCGTTGCGGCGCAGGCCATCGCCTCCAGCAGAGCGGGCTCGTCTGCCGCCCCGAGGTCGTGGCCGTGGCAGGCGTAGTGCTGCGCGTTGATGGCTCCGGAGCCGAGCCGGTCGAAGAACTCGGCGGTCTCGATGTAGCAAGCAGCCATCGGCCAGGCGAGGGCAGGATGGATCTCTTCCGGGAAGCGGCCGCCCCCGGATCACGGCATCAGTGTCGATCAGGTTTGAGCACGTGCGGCTCCCGATCCGTCCAGTGTTCGCGGGCTCGTCGGGGCCAGGCCGTCGGCGGGCAGGGTATGCAGGCTGGCGCTCCCGAGCCACAGGCGGTCAGGGGGACTTCCTGATCCCGGAGACCCCCTCCACGCTGATGGGCACTGCCTCCCCGGTCGTCATCGTGCTGGGCGGGCAGGTAGGGCGTCCGGGAGGTTGAACAACGGGCAGAGAGGTCCCACCAGCACACCACGCAGCGTGACGCCGAGTGATCAAGCACGACGCCTCGTTCAACTCGGACGTAGAACGGGGTCTTCAGCTCGTCAGGGCGGTTGGCGCGAAGCGGCTGCCGAGTGTGGCTGCGGGCCTGGCTCCCGTAGCGCCTGAGATGTGCGGATTAAGGGCAGGGTTCAGCCGTCTCATTCGCACGGTCTCCCGGCGCTGACCTCTACAGCGGTCAGGCTGTCCGAGCAGAAGACCAAGCCGGGAGGTCACGCTGGGCCTGCTGCGGGGTGGCCTGCCAGTGGAACCAGCTGTGGCGGGACGGCGGAGTCACTGCTGGCCTCGCGCGGCCCGAGCGGGTCGCGGTGTCGGCTGTCGCCGTAATGCCTGGAGAAGCCGGCGGGGTTCCTGAAGGAGAGTCCGGCCACACACGGCTGAGTGCGGCGGGGCCAGGTGCGGACCGCTTCGCGGGCGGCCACGCCGACCGGCGGATGTTCCACATTTCTCGGCCTGAACCGGTCTGCGGGATCTGGAAAGCGCCCGCGGCGACGCGGACGCGCGCAGTTCCGCCGACGAGGAGTGGCATGCGAACCTGCGCACTCCCGTTTGCATGCCGCGGGACACTATCTCCGATTAAGCCGCTGAAGTGACGCGGCGATGACAAGATTCTTCGAAAGGCTTCCCCGGCGGCGGACATTCCCCAATTCCTTCCATACAGGTTGCCCAATTGCACGATCTCCCTGCCAGGCTTCGCCATAGGAGCTCTCCGGCCGGCATGAGGAGGCGGTCAGGGGCAGCGCAGCTGCAACGGCCGCACCATCGGAAATGTGGTGGCCATCAGACTAGAATCAACTGGCCGCCCACCCGGGCGCTGAGCGGCCCTCAAGCGGCGGAGGCTGCCGTGAGCTGCCGGCCCCGGGCAGCCGATCTGCGGCAGGACAAGAGATCGCCCATGTGTTCTAATCGTGTGTGCTGGTACCCGGGGGTGGTAGCTCAGCCGGTCAGAGCAGCGGACTCATAATCCGTCGGTCGTGGGTTCAAGTCCCACCCACCCCACTGGCTGCGGTGCGTGGTCCTGCAGCATCGGCTGGAACGGCCGCGGCTGGCTTTGCGGGGTCCGCTAAGGCGCGGCTGTGGGGCACGGCGTCTGCTCCGATGCGGCGCTGCCCCTATCTGCAGCCGGGCTGGGGGTGTGGTCGGCGGGGCGACGTGTTTTCATTGTGGGATTGGGGCGGTAGCTCAGTTGGTTAGAGCTGCGGACTTTTAATCCGTAGGTCGTGGGTTCGAGCCCCACCCGCCCCACTGATCCGGCCGTCAGGTGGATCCTGCGGCGGGTGCCGGTTCAGCCAGTAGGACGGGGCCCGGTGCGGGCTGCGGGTAGGTCCGTGGGCGTGGACGGTCGGTGGTGGTGCGGCCTGCGCGCTGGGATCCGGTGGAGGTTTCCCCGTTGTTGCAGCCGTTGAGGATGGCTGCGGCCAGGTGGCGGCGGGTGTGCAGAGCTTCCCCCGCGTCGTGCAGGGCTCGTACGGCCGATTCCGGGCAATCCGTCACTGCAGCATGCCAGTGTCAGGGGAGCAGCGGCGGCGGGTTTTCCTCACTCTGTGACGATTGCCGGGTCAGATGCCGCGGCCCGTACCCCAGGCAGGTCGGGGGCGCGGCCTGGGCCGGGCCGGGTGGTGCACCTGTGTGATCAACGAGCGCCGGTAACAGGTGTGCTGTCGGCATCAGCACCTGGATGAACCCGTGCTGTTGCGTGCGGGCCTGGTGCCCACCTGGGTGGTGGTCCCAGGGTGGATGGAGGACCGAAACCACCACCGTCCGCGTTGGTGAGAGTTTCACCGCCATGGCATGCCGTGCGACCACCGGTTGCATCCGCCCTGACAGCCGCGATCGGAGTGGCGGACCAGGTGCCCGGGGCGGAGCTGAGGGCGGGTGTGCGACCGTGCCTGCCGGCGGGATGGCCCTTGCGGGAGCTGAAGTCGTTCGCCGTGCTGTCAGGCGGAGCCGTTGATGCGGGTGTGGTGTGTGATGCCGTGGACGGCGAGGGTGTTCCAGACCGTGGTGGTGCTCTGGCCGGTGCGTTCGGCGATCCGGCGGACCGGCTCGCCGTTGGCGTAGGCGTCCAGGACTGCCTCGGCCAGTTTTCGGCGGGCGGCATGTAGCGCCTCCTGCGCCGACTGGTAGGCCTGGCGCGCTGCTTCCAACTCATCCTCGCTCATACGCTCCATTCTGCCTGTGCAACCGCCCAGCGCCGACCTCACCTGGGACGCCTCTACCGGCTCAGGGCGCAGAGCAGTCCAGTTCTCGCCCTGCAGCCGGCCCAGCACCCCGGCACGCGACCACATCAGCAACCGGCGACTGGCCGTGCGCTTCGAGATCCCGAGACAGGGCGGCAAGGCCGCCAGACGCAGCTGCTGGCCAAGGGTCTTTCGACGGGCCACCTGAGGCGGGAGCGGGCCCGTTGACGGACTCCTGTTTGGTTGAGGTTTCTTTGCCGGGCCGGCGTCGGCTACGGGACGGCGACTGCATTACCGGCTCCCCCTGGTGCGCCTTGGTCCGCCAGAGTGGGGAGGCCCAGGACGAATGCAGGCGGTGGATCATCCGCAGGGGAACCGGCTCGGTGGTGACCTGGCGGCGGGCGCGGACCGAGTTCGGGATGTGATCCACAACTTCAACGCCGACGGCTTCGGCTCGCTCTACCCCAAATACAAGGGCGGCCGGCCCAGAACGTTCACCCTGTCCGAGCGCCGTGAGATCAAGAAGACCGCCAAGTCCAAGCCCGCCGAGCACGGCTTGCCGTTCTCAACCTGGAGCCTGGCGAAACTGACCGACTTCCTGGTCGCCGAGGGGGTGGTCGACGACATCAGCCACGAGGGCCTGCGCATCCTGCTCCGCGAGGAGGGCGTCTCCTTTCAACGCCTGAAGACCTGGAAGACCTCCCACGACCCCGAGTACGCGGCCAAGAAGGCAAGGGTCGAACACCTCTATGCCATCGCTGACGGCGAGGTCATACCCGAGGAGGGCGAGCCCGAAGTCATCTTCTGCATGGACGAGTTCGGCCCCCTCAATCTCCAGCCTCACCCCGGACGGCAGTGGGCCGAACGCAGCGGCCGACACAAGGACCCCGACCGCGAGCCCAGACCCCGGCGGCGGGCCACCTACACCCGCCCGCACGGCGTCCGACACCTGTTCGCCGCCTACGACCTGGCCAAGGACCAGCTCTACGGGCACATCAAGAAGACCAAGAGCCGGTCCAAGTTCCTGGAGTTCTGCCGCTACCTGCGCTCGCTGCACCCGATGGACTTACGCATCGCGATCGTCTGCGACAACTACTCACCCCACCTGACGGCCAAGCGGTGCCAGCGGGTCGGGACCTGGGCTGCGGCAAACAACGTCGAGATCGCCTACACCCCGACCAACAGCTCCTGGCTCAACCGGATCGAGGCCCAGTTCACCGCCCTGCGCTACTTCGCCCTCGACGGCACCGACCACCCCAGCCACAAGGTCCAAGGCAGCATGATCCGCCGCTACATCATCCGGCGGAACAGACACGCCGCGGATGAACGCCTCCGCAGGGTCGTGGCCAGAGCCGACGTCGCTTGATGGGCCGCTACCCGAACGAGCCATCGGCTCGACCGGCGAAGCTCTCGCAGCCGTCGTGCTCGAACCGCACTCGCCCGTCGAATGACGAGCCAGGGTTGCTGCACGCTCCGTAGTCCTGGCCGAGCTGGCCGCTCAACGCGATCCAGAAGCAGCATCCTCCGCACTGGGCGTCATACCACTCGTCCCGGTAGTCGGACTGTGCCGTCGAGCG
>NZ_JOFX01000091.1 GCF_000719345.1 Streptomyces sp. NRRL F-2664 | reverse complement strand
CGCGACTGCCGCCTCAGAGGCGATGGCGTCCACCACGCCATGCCCGGTATCGCCCGGATGTACAACCTCGCTCTCGCCGGATAGACCAGCGGGCCGCACGCAGCCGACCATGCCTGAGACGACTCGGAGATCATTTACGGGACAGCCCCTAACGGCGGTCCTGAGGGCGGGTCTTGATCCCTCCCTGACAGGGACACGCCCGAGTTGGGCGCTCCGAGTTCCTGTGAGCCCACGTTGAACCCACCTGGCCGATCTTGCGAGTGTCGCTCTCGGCCGACTCGAAGCCGCTGTACGCAAGCGCTTCGTGGGGCTCCAGTGCCGCCCCCGCATAACTCGACGGCTTCCTCGCAGGAACCGGCTTCGCCCATTACCTCCCATCCTGCAAGCCGAGCTTAGTCTCCGCTCCTATACCGGCCCCTATAAAGTGCCGAAACTCTAAGCAGGTCGCCGCCTTATGCTACGGGCCCCGGAGCCTGTTCCAATTTCTGAGTGCCACTCAGCGTTCGGAACGAACGTGACCACGCAACACTGGCCTCGGCAAGTCGTTTGTCTGACACGACGTAGTAATCCATTTGCGCCCGCTGTGGAGTTACGTCGAGGACGCCGTACCCATGTGCGTCCATGTCCAGCCACTTCACATGCCAGTTAGCGGACTTGATAGCTGCCTCTGCAACGAGCGAGGCGGTGTCGGCCGGTACATTTAGCGCGTCGTCGAAGTTGTCGGAAGTTACGGAGGTAACTACGAACTCAGTCGCCGCTGAACCCGATGCCGGATATGTGGCCATGTTGACCGGAACCTCATTGGCCCAAGCCATGTGGATGTCGCCAGTAAGAAATACTGTATTCTTGATATTCCGTTCCACCAGGTGGCCCAGCAAGTCCTTACGGTCGTGCGTGTACCCATCCCACTGGTCTACATTCACGGCTAGCCCGCCTTCAGCCAGCCCAAGCAGCTTTGCAATCGGCTGTAGCAAGTAGGCGGGCAGTGAGGCAAACGCTACCGGTGAAATTAGCACCGATGTGCCTACCAGTTTCCAGGACGCGTCTGAGTCCGCCAAACCTGCCTTAAGCCATTCCAGCTGAGCGCGCCCCGTGATGGTGCGCATCGGGCTGTCCACCGAGCCGCTGCCCGCCCTGGACTGCTCGGATCGGAAGGAACGTAGATCCAGCAGGTACAGGTCGACCAGACTGCCAAAGCGGAGCCTTCGGTACACGGTTCCGGCGATGGAGGCACGCACCGGCATCCACTCAAAATACGCCTGCTTGGCGGCAGCCGCCCGTACCCCCCATTCCCCCTCGACGCCTGGATCGTGATTTCCAGCGCCTCCCGCCCATGCGTCATCGGCGAATTCATGATCGTCCCAAATGGCAACGATCGGGTGGGCGTGGTGCAGAGCTTGCAGGTCCTTATCCGTCTTGTAATTCCCATGCCTGGCCCGGTAGTCAGCCAGAGATACGGTCTCATTTTTGGGCTCATGTTGCCGGACAACATGCCTACTGTCGGGGTAGACGCCCGTCGCATACTCATAGATGTAGTCGCCAAGGTGCAGGATCGCGTTCAAATCCTTGCGAACAGCGAGGTGGCGATACGCAGAAAAATAGCCTGACTCCCAGTTAGCGCAAGAGACCACCCCAAACCGGACTCCCTCGGCGCTGGTCGCTGCAGCAGGGGCGGTCAAAGTCCGGCCTACCGGCGAGACCGTGGTGCCAGCTTTGAAGCGATACCAGTAGCGCGTATATGGTTGAAGTCCGCGGACGTCTACCTTGACCGTGTGATCGGTTGCTGCGCTTGTGAGCACTGTTCCGCGAGCGATGACGTGGGAAAATGCATCGTCGTCTGCCACTTCCCATTCCACCTCAACAGAGGGGCCCAGTCCGGAACCCGGCGAGGCCTCCGGGGAAGGAGTGACCCGGGTCCAAAGCAGGATTCCCTCAGGCAGCGGGTCGCCGGAGGCGACTCCGTGGCGGAACGTTGGAACGTTGGCGGAGACCCGTGCGGCTGCCGGTGCTGCACTAAGAGCAGCGCCCACTGGAGCAAGCGCGACGGCGGCCGCGGTCAGGACGACTGTGCGGCGTCCCGGAAATTCCGGGTCGGCAGACAGCTTTAAAGGCGAGGGAATCGAATTGGTCATGAGGGAGCACAATACTGCTAAGCCAGTCTTGGTGTGCTTCTTAGGCGATGTCATAGGCCGAAATGGCTTCAGGTCCACCTCCTTGTACTCCCAAGTTGCCCGATGCCACCTCGTCGATTGGTTTAGGACTACCGCTGAGCTTCTCAGCCGTGGTGTCGTCAGTGACGCCTTTCCATCGTGCGTCTGAGCTGGCCCGATGGGGGGTGAGGCGGCCTCGGCGAGGGGGTGATGCGAATGGTCGAGCAGTGGAGCTCGCGGCGGGGCGTCGGGTTCGAGGTGTGGCCTGTTGGGCGAGGGTTGGGGCTATGAGCTGGGCAGGTTGTTGAGCCGCTCGGTCTTGGTACTGGGCTGCTGTGTCAGTCTTTCTTGGTGCGCTGGCGGACTGCGTCGAGGAGTCGCTCTGCGGTGCGGGTGCTGACGTCATAGCGGGCGGCCAGCTCGTTGGAGGTGAGGGGTGGGCGAGCGCCGGCTGCGGCCTGGCTGACTTCGTTGGCGATGTCGCGACGCGGGGGTCGGGGCGTGCCGGGCGGCCAGTGTTGCGGGGGTCGCCGGGCTTCCATCCTCCGCCGGCGCCTTGCTGGCGTTCGGCGTCGCGGCGTTCCTCGGCTGCGTGGCGGGGCCACCAGCGGCGCCCGTGCAACTCGACTCCGGGGTACATGTAGCCCTTGGCGGCGTAGAACCTGACGGTGCGGGGCTGACGCCGATGAGGTCGGCGGTTTCGCGGTCGGTGAGGAGGTGCGTCGGGGTGGGTTCGGCGGTGGTCGGCGTGGCGGGGATGGGGCGGTCCTCGATCAATGCTTCGGCCTGGGCGGCGTCGTACAGGCGCAGTCGTTCGCCGGGATTTACGACGGGAGGCGGGCGCGGAAGTCTGCGCTTTCGCGGCGGCGCCACGTGACGAGGGTGAGGCCGCGTGCCGCGGCGATGGCGTTTTCGCCGGGGTGGGTTGTGTTCCGGTCACAGGGGTGGGTGGCGTTGTCAGGCTTGGCAGTTGGTGGCGCGTGCCTGGCCGGGGCTGGTGCAGGCGTTGAACCCGGTGCCACCGTTGTTGGTGTTGGTGCCGGCATTGCCGTTGAGAGTGTCGTTGCCGCCGCCGGAGAGGGTGTCGTTGCCGTCGCCGCCGCTGAGGACGTCGTTGCCGGTACCGCCCTCGATGCGGTCAGCGCCTGCGGCGCCGGCCAGGGTGTCGTTGCTGGTGCCGCCGCAGATCAGGTCGTTGCCTCCCGCGCCGTTGACGGCGTCGTTGCCCGCCCCGGCGAAGACCGCACCAGCACCCGCAGTCCCCAGGATCGCGTAGCTTCCCGCGTTGCCGTTGATGACGTTGTAGCCAGCTGTCCCAGCGCGGTCTGGCTGGCGGCACACGTCACCTCGGCAACCGTCTGGTCCACGGTGCCGCTGGAGAGGTTGTAGACGGTGTCGCCGCTTGTACTCGGCGGTGATGGTGTGGCTGCCCGCAGCCAGGGCGCTGGTGGTGAACGTGGCCTGCCCGGAACCATCCAGCGTGTCGCTGCCCAGGACCGTGGCACCCTCCTTGAACATCACCGTCCCGGTCGGGGTACCGCTGTCCCCCGACACCGACGCCGTGAACGTCACCAGCTGCCCGACAGCGGGCGGGTTCGGGGCAGAGACCACCGTCGTCGACGAAACACGCTTCGGCACCGCAGTCACTGCTGCCACGACTGGGGTGGTGCCGACGGTGACGGGGCTGCCCGTGACGGTGTTGGTCGTGGTCTCGATGACCGACACGTTGTTGGAGCCGGCCCTGAGTAGCTTGGCGTCCTCAGCTCGCAGCCGGGCCATTTCCTCGACCACGCTGACGCTGGCGCCACAGTCGTCGGACGCGGTGGGCGCCTCATCCTCGCGGACCCATGTCAGCAGTGACTCCGCGGTTATCCCGAGTTTCGCGGCCACCGCTGCATACGTCCGTTTCCCGGCCCCGACCTCCAGAGCGCGACTGCAACCTTCCTACCTAAACTCCTCCGGAAAAGGCGTCCCACCCTGGACACCCCTCTCCGGACCATCAAGCTCTATCGTCAGGGTGTCTACTCCACGGGTAAGCCTCACTCACGGGCCGTCGGCAGTGTCGAGTTTCCGCCAACGACCGGTGCTCTGTCTCGTCACTACCAACCTAACCACCTCCGGATGCAGGATGAAAAGAGTTTCGGAGACCCTTCCATCCTTGGTGTCCGCAGGTCAGGAGTGGTGTGGATGATCCGGCTGATCCGGTTGGTCGGCATAGTGCCCACTGAGGATCTATCAGCAGGGGTCCAGTTGGGCGAAGTCGCGTTCGCCGGGTGCGCGGGCAGCGTGGGCGCAGTTGGAATGCTGGTAGTGGGTCGGCTAGATCTTTGGGGGAGCAGGGTGCGGACCGTGGCGTCGGCGCCCTGTAGGGCCGGTCGGCCGGGATGAGGATGTGCCGGGTGAGGCAAGCTTGGACGGTGCCATGCTCTCGTGCGCTGTCCTGCCATGGGTCCGTGCCGACAGCGCCTGGAGTACAGCGGTGTGCCGTCTGGGCGGGCGGTGACCTACATGTCAATGCCGTACCTGCGGTGCTGCATGTGCGGCTCGTCCGCCTTGGTCCGGCCGGGGGGATGACGATGCCGTCAATGGTGACGGAGTGGCCTCACCCGGGCCAACGAGAGCTTCGTCGGGACTCTGCGCCCACGCCTCGAGAACGCTGAGCGCCTCGTCGACGTTACCGCCGAGCAGTTGCGGCCGAGGCACCGATACCTTCTGCGAGCTGCGGGGCCATCTCGTTCTTCCTCAGGCGCGCCAGCACCGTGAGGGCCTGCTTGAAGCAAATCGGGCGCCATGGCGAGTCCAGCTCCCGGCGGCATGCGTGGAGCAACCAGGACACATGCTCGACGAGCTCGTACGACACATCGAGCATGGAGAATACCCAACCACCAGGGCCCCTGCCCAGCGCCCACACACCGCTCGGACCAGCACATTCACTCCCGCAGAGCCAGGATGAAAAAGGTTTACTGAGTGAGGGGTACCTGCTCTGCGCAAGCCCTGCGCATCGTTCTCCCGCATGGCTGAATCTCGCTGTAAGAGCTGCTGCAACGGGGAAGGGCGTGGAATGATTGATAGATCTTGAGGGCAGAATGCGAATCTAGGGGGCCGAGTCTGTAGGGCCTTGGGAAACGCGGCCAGCGCTCGGAAAATTCGATCGGCTTTGCAGTTTAGGAGACTTTGATGCATGCGCATGTTCGCTCACTTGGATCGGTAATGCTGGCAACGCTTGCTATCGCTGCAGCGGGTACATCATCCGCATCAGCACAGACCGGCGCTGTCAGCGAATCAAGGCTTGACCTGCCCCAAGCGGCGGCACACTCCGACGCTACTCTGGTCAACCTAAAAAGGATATGTGAAGGACCCGGCCTCGGTGCCCCGCCGGGAGCCCCCTGGCGAGAGCGTCTTGTTCTCGCCGCTGACCCACAGGTCGACGGCAGTGGTGAATTTTTCCTTTGGGATCTTGCCGAGCAGTCAGTCACAGGCGGATTTATCAACGGGGATATTATGCGGCAGACCGTGACCGACTGGTGGATGGTCAAACTGCGGCCTAACATAGTCGGGGTAGAGGTCCGGTATGGTGATATCGCTAACCCTGAGGCGGCGCGCGTCGTTGGCGCCGTCTATGCTGCCGACTCGACGATCACCTAATTATATTGCATTCAATGTGTGCGAAGTGTCGAACCGGGTTCGGAGTTGGAGCTGTCGCGATCTTGGTACGGCATTCGGCCGCCCGGGGCTCCGTTCGAGCGTGACGCTGTAGCGGTCCATCCGGTCTTTGAACTCTCGTCCAGGACGTCCGGCGTCATTGATCACAACAGTGGCGAACATGTCGTAGTTGATGCGATGCCGAAGAGGACTTGATGCCGAAGGTTTACAGCGTATTCGCACTGATATCTTGAGCAGACGGGGCCTTAGGCGGTGGTTTAATATTTCTGACGTCTCAATCGCCGCCGCGGCCTCGTTTGTCTCTGCATGTTTATCTACCAAGATCTGCCGTGTCCTGCACACGTCGTAGCGGGTGCAGGACCGCGGGTCTTGGTTCCGGGAGGTGCGGCTTCCCCTCGCTCTTGGGCACCTGGAGACTAGTGTCCTGAGTCAGTAATTCGTCGGCAGTATGAGGCGGGGATTCGAGGATCTGGTCGGCTGTCTTCGTCCATACGAATGGCTTGGGGTCCTGGTTCCGGGTGGCGATCCAGGTGCGGATGTCTCCCTCGGGTGCTGGCACTGATTTGTGGACTCCGCGCGTATCTGTTTGTTCGCCAGCTCCGCGAACCATCGCTCAACGAGGTTCAGCCAGGAGGATCCTGCGGGTGTGAAGTGCATGTGGAGCCGAGGGCGGGCCAGGAGCCGTTTCTTGATGTCTGCGGTCTTGTGGGTCGCGTAGTTGCCGCAGATGAGATGGACGTCAAGTCCGGCGGGGCTCTCTTTGTCGAGCTTCGTGAGGAACTTCTTGAACCCCGCCGCGCGGTGGCGGCGGTGGCGGGATCCGATGACCTGGCCGGAGGTGGCGTCGAACGCGGCAAACAGGGTGGTGGTGCCGACCCGGACGTAGCCGCGGGTGGCCCGCTCCGGCACCCCGGGCACCATTGGCAGGACCGGCTGGGACCGGTCCAGGGCCTGGATCTGCGACTTCTCATCCACACACAGCACCAGAGCACGCTCAGGCGGGTCGAGGCAGAGGCGGACGACGTCGTGGACCTTGTCGACGAAGAACGGATCCGTCGACAGTCTGAATGCCTCCGAGCGGTATGGCTGGAATCCGAAAGCACGCCACACACGTGACACCGCCGACTGGGAAAGCCCCGTCTTTCCGCCATCGACCGCGTCGACCAATGCGCCGCGTCTGCCGGCGTGGCTCCCAGTGTCGCGCGATCAGATGCGCGACCTGCTCGTCGGAAACGGTACGAGGCCGGCCAGGCTGCGGTTCGTCCTCCAGGCCAGCCAACCGGTCCTTCAGAAAGCGTCGGCGCCATTTGCCCACCGCCTCCCGCGTCATCCCGACCCCGTCTGCGGCCGCAGCGGCCGAAACGGGAAAACCGTCCTCACCCACCGCTTCACACGCCAGGACCAGACGGCCCCGAAAGGCCATGTCCTGGGCGCCCTTCCACCGCCGCACCCACCACTCCAACACACCGCGTTCCGCATCAGCCAAGGTTCAGCGGCGCAAGCATCAGACCAGGACGGGTCATACAACAACTCTAAGCTTGTTCTTTATTTACAATGCCGTTGATTTAGGGGTCTGGTGGAGGTGTGACGGCCACGATGACCTGCAGTGTTTCTGCGGGACGACGGGTTGGCTGTAGCGGTCGTGGCCGGT
>NZ_JOFX01000090.1 GCF_000719345.1 Streptomyces sp. NRRL F-2664 | reverse complement strand
ACTCATGCACCACTACTCACACCAGCCTCAGTGGTCCCAGCCAAACCAGAGCGCAGACCCATATAAAGAACCCCGAATATGGGCTAAACGCCCTCTCAGCGCGCCCTGGTCGTGAAGGCCCGCGGTGGCCGTGACCGATGCCGCCCTGCCGACGAGCCCCGGCTGGTGTGGGCAAGCCGGTGCACGGGGGTGGCTTGCCCAGGCTCCCCTTGGGCTTGCCCAGCGCCGGTCAGCGGCCGACCGGTTCGGGGTAGCGGGAGCGGCGCCGGTGCGGGTCGTCGACGCCGATCTCGTACCAGGGCTCCCCCCGCTGGAGCCGAGGCAGGGTGTTGACCCACACCGCGATGGTGATGCCCTGCACGGCGGCGGTGAGCGCCTGGAGGCGGTTGTCGAGGAGGTGCTCGTCCTTGCCCGCCAGGACGACGTGCAGCCGCGGGAAGGTCTGGGAGCGGGTGTAGCGGTGGCGCTGCCAGAAGGGGTACGTGCCGCCGATGGTGCCTCGGGCGCCTTCCCAGACGCGGTGCCCGGCGTAGCGCTCGTAGTCCCAGACCTCCTTCGCGAGGTGGGCCCGGGACATGGTGCCGTTGTCGAGTTCGAAGAGGCGGACCTCGCTGGTCTTGGTCGGCACGGCGAGGACGGCGTCGGCGTTGAAGGACAGGCCGGTCTCCTTGATGGCGTGGTTGACCTCCACCTGCCAGTCGGTCAGGTACTCCCGGCGCCCACCGAGGACGGTGTCGGTGTAGGCGAGGATCGTGTCGGTCACCGCGACGGCGTGCGGGCCGAACCCAGCGCGTACGGCCTTCGCTCCGGTGCCGGCCTTCGGTCGTGGCGGTAGTTCGTTGCCGTCGGCCAGAGCCTTCTGCCCTGCTCGGGTGAGGTTCCAGATCTGGTGCTTGCCGTCCTTGCCGTTCGTCTCCGCCAGCCCCAGCTTCGCCAGTTCCGCCATGGCCCTGCGCACGTACGACCGACCGTCCGACCCCTCCCCCGTGATCACCTGTGCCATCTGCCGGACCGTGGCTATCCGCACGCACCCGAGCATCCGCAGCGCATCGGCCCGTACCTTCCCGGCCGTGGGAGTGGACTCCTTCCCCTTCGCTGGTGCCTCAGGGGTAGGGAGAGAGGTGTCAGCGTGCCGGGCAGACCCCTGGCGGGCAGTGTGAGCTGCGGTGATGGGGATGACATTGGAATCGTTCACGGCACTGGACGCGGCACTGGAATCCAGGCCGTCTCCAGGGTGCTCGGCACCCCTTGACCAGGTCTGGTGCGGCTCCGGCTCGGGCTGCCGGGCACTGCTGGTGTACGTCATCGTCGAGGCTCCTCACGCGGGCGTGGGACTCCGGGCAGAGTCCCGCATTCACCTGCTACAGGTGCCGGGGAGGCCGATGGTGTGACGCCTGTTATCGAGCCGTGATCATTCGATGGGTGCGGCGCAGAGCTCCGAGACGATCGTGAACGAGGTCATCACCATCGCCACCGCCATCGCTGGCGGCATCGCCGCGTGCGTGGTCTTGCCGTGCGCCATGCCGTTGCGGATCTGCCGCCCGTAGTCGAGGTATTCCGCCTGGCGGGCGGTCAGGACGCCGGTCTCGGCGCCCTGAGCAGTGCCTGCAGGCGGTCCGCGACGACGCGGCCATCCGTACGCTGCCGGACGATCTGACCGCTGTCACAGAGCCTGCGGCTCTGCGGCGTCTGCGCGAGCGGCTGTACCCGCCTCGGCCGACCTGCGGCCGGCACGACGCTCACCTTCGGCAGGCCAGCGATGCGCCGGTCAGCAGCTCCTGGGCGACGCGGGCGATGAAGCGGCGGCTGTTCTCGGGGTCCAGTGCCTTGGCCTGGAGATGGTCATACATGACCCTGTAGCGCTGAACATCGGACCGTTTCTCCAGATAGAGGTCGCTGGTGAACCGCTCCAGATAGACGGTCCCCGCCGCGCTATCCGGGAAGCGGAGGATGGAGAACTGCCCCGAGACGCCCGGGTGGGCCCCCGCCTCGTGCGGCAGGACCTGCACGGTGATGTGCGGCTGCATGCCGAGACGGTTGAGGTACTCGAGCTGTTCGCGCATGATCGCGGGACCGCCGACCATACGGCGCAGCGCGGACTCGTCCAGCACCGCCCATAAGCGCAAAGGCCGGGCCGGGTGATGGGCCCGGGACTGGCGGCGCAGCCGGACCTCATGGCGCACGGCGATCTGTTCCGCGGTGGCCAGAGGGATCGTTTCCTCGATGACGGCTCGGGCATAGGCGGGTGTTTGCAGCAGCCCGGGGATCACCAGGGGCTCGTAGGAGTGGATCGAGGAGGCTGCCGTCTCCAGGCCGATGTAGACGGCGTACGGGACTTCGCCGCACGCAACCCACCAGCCCTGCCGGTCCGATTCCGTGGCCATCCGCATCAACGAGTCGATGACCTGCGGGTCTGTAACTCCGTAGAGGCCGCACAGGTCCCGCACATCACGAGGCTTGATGGCCCGGCGGCCGTTCTCCAAGTGGCTGATCTTGGGCTGGGAGATCAACAGGCGCTCGGCCACCTCCGTGCTGGTCAGGCCACTGGCCAGCCGGAGCCGACGCAGCTCCGCGCCCAGCCGACGTCTTCTGACCGTCGGATTTCCATTCACCGCCACGGCGGTCTACCTCCGGCTCGAAACTGTCCACCAGCCACAGGAATTGCGGGCCGGGCGGACTCACCGTGCGGGGATGGTCAACGGCCTCTGTCGGTGAGTGTCACGTCACGTGAACGCGGGCGCGTGCAGAGCCCGAGCAGGATTCACCCAGACGCCAGGACCTTTCACCTATCCGCTTGAAGAGTCCGCATACCTGTTCAGTTCCGTGTGGGGACCTGGCCATTGCGCGCGCCCGCTATCGATCAAGTCCGCCAACTAACAGTCAAGGTCGCAACCAGGGCAGGGGGTGTTCACCGTCGGCGCCGGACTCTGTCCACAGGGCCGCGACCCGAGCATCGGTTCCGACGCCGCCGCGATCAGCGAGGTGGCCCGACATGAGGAGCCGTCATGCCCGAAACCACCACCTTGCCGCTCGCCGCGATGATCCCGCACGCGGCGATCAGCGCGTTCAGCTACCTCCGCGCCGTCCAGGCCGGGGACGTCGAAGCCGCCCGCAGGTTCGCCGGCGCCGAGCCGCGGATGACCGAGCTGCTCGTCGACGTCCTCGAGCGGATAGTCGTCCCCGTCACCGCCCTGCCCGGCCCCGAGGCCGGCGAGCCGACCACGGAGGTGTTCGCCCTGGAGGCCCTCGGGCGGGTCCTGGTGGCCACCCTGCGAACCTGGGCGCAGGCCGGGCCGGACGCGGCGGAGGGCATCGCCTGCGCCGTCATCGACTTCGTCGTGCAGTTCCTCACCGACGACCACGAGGACGTCGCCGAGGTCTTGCGCCCGCTGGAGGCGGTGGGAGTGGGCCAGGCCCTCGATGCCCACCCCGCACCGGACGGTGCCCACCTGGTGCGCCTCTCCATCGTGTAGTCCGCACCGGGACGGCGGTGGTGCGCACCGCGTCCATCGGGTGGAGGCCACCCGATGGGCTCACCGCACCGCCCCGCACCGCACCGGGCCACACCGGGCCACACCGGGCCATGATGCGCACCACCGTGCACCGCACCAGATGCACCTCCGCGTCGGCGGGCCCCTATCACACACCCCCCTTGACCAGGCCGTGATCTGCGGCCGCAACCTGCTGTGTCAAGGAGAAACGTGTGAGTGGACAACCTGGTCAAGGGGTGGAGCCGACCCCGGTCAAGGGGTCGGCCGAACCTGGACAAGGGGACGGCTCGTGCTGGGCGGGAGGGCAGCTACGGCGCACCAGGTGCGGGCGAGAGTGGCGCACTCGGTGGGGTGCGGGCCATCTTGGTGCGCCCGAGAGTGGAGTCCACCGTCAATCGGCGCGCACCGCAGTGGAGTCCACCGGGTGGTGTCCACTGAGTGGGGGCGCCTACTGGGTGGAGGCCACTGAGTGGAGTCCACCCGGTGGACTCCACTCGGTGTCGGCATCGGGCGGTCCACTCGGTGGATGGTGCCCGGCGTCGTCATCACAGCCAGGCATTCAAGTGCCGCAGCCGGGACAGCGCGCGGGCGTCGCGGCGTGCGGCGGCGCTGCCGATGCGGTGCTGCCGGGGCCGGGGCCGGCGCGAAGGCCAGCGACACCGCGCGTGCCAAGCAATTGCTGCACGACGCCTGAGCGAGTCCGACGACCCTGATGCGGTGGCTGCCGTGATCGCCTCCAGCTTCGACGACTGACGAGGCTGAAGGGCTCACCCAGCGGGGCCGGCGCCGAGCGCGCTGGTCCTTCGTCGTATCCGAGACCCTGCACGCACGTGCCTGCTGCACGGTCCCCCACACCTATGCATCACGACGGCGACGGCTCCTCGCCCGCGTGTGATCCCCGCGACCTTCGCGCCGCCACTGATGAAAATCCGCAGCTTCCCCCATAACTCTCTCGGGGCAATCGGCTCCCTAGGCGATCACGAGAGCCCCGTCCCGAGATCCGCCGTAGGACAGGTACGTCCTAGGTAGAGCCCTCTTTCTCCACACCCTCTCTACACAGCGGGCGGCTTCCTGATCGGACCCGGGCGCCGGTGCTTGCGCGGCTAGCACTCTCCCGCCGCATTTTGCTGCCCGCCACCGCGTAAGGGGTGGCT
The DNA here is from genome assembly GCF_000719345.1 of Streptomyces sp. NRRL F-2664. GTDB lineage: Bacteria > Actinomycetota > Actinomycetes > Streptomycetales > Streptomycetaceae > Streptomyces. Next base: position 3,109 of record NZ_JOFX01000090.1, on the reverse strand, counting down.
ATCAACTCACTCTCTACTCTTCGCCCGGAGATGGTCCTCGGGCATGTCGAAAGGGTCAGCATGTCCCAGCCTCAGCCCACGTCCGCGCCGGCCGCCTCGACGGGGGAGCCCCCGCGCAGGGATCCCCTGGTGTGGGTCGCCGTGGTGCTCGTCGCCCTGGTGCTCGTCGGCGGACTCGTCTACGTCGGCTACCGGCACCCCGCCCTCATAGAGCCGGTCGGCCTGGGTTTGACCGCGTTGGGGGCGCTGGTGCCGGTCGTGAAGTGGGCGGCGACTCACCGCCGGTGACGGTCGGCCTGCCCCAGGGTCCGCCGGCTGCGAGGGGCCGACTCCGCAGCCGGCGGAGCGACGGGCACGCCCTGGTGCTCTTGCTCGATCCGCTCGGCGGGAAGCAGCCGCGGGGCGGTCGGCGTAGAGGTGGTGGGGTCGGTCGGTCCGGTGCCCAGGGTGCGGCGGGTGCTCATCCTGGCAGTGTGCGCCCCTCCGGACCCTACGAGGGGGAGTCGGTTCACGGGGGCGGTGTCGGTCGGCGCGGACGGCGCGCGGCCACCGCGAGACCTGTCCGCGCCGACTGATGCCGACCGGAGCGGTGGTCATGCGATTCCTCCGGTTGGTGGTGTCCGGCCCGGCGCGGGCTGGACAGGCTGCTGGGGGTGCGGCGGCGGGGCCGTCGCCGGGGCGGGCTGTGGTGCAAGGCGGCGGACGGCGGCTCGCTCCCGGATCCCGGCCTGGAGCCTGGCGGCCATCTCGGCGGCGGCGGCCTCCAGCGTCCGGCTGGTCTGCTCCACCGCAGCGACGTCCGTCGACGGCTGCAGGTACCGGCCGATCCTCCGCCCGGGGCGGGGGCTCAGGGCGGTCGGCACGGTGACGGTGCGCGGCCGGGGCCGGGAGTTCAGGCGGTCCGCGCGGCGTAGTGCGTGGACGCGGGCGGTCAGCGCGCCGGCGGCGAGACGGGCCCGCTCGTACGGGACGGCGGAGCGCTTGCGGGTCAGCGCTCGCAGCACGGCCTGGTCCTCGGTGTCATGCGGGTACAGGGCGCGCAGGTCGGCGGTCAGCATCCGCCGGCTGGCCGGGCGGGTGTAGCTGTCGATGGCCGCCTGGACTATCTCCTCGTCCAGGCCGGACCGGTGAGGTCGGCCTCGCAAGACGTAGGAGAGGTGACGGCGGGCTTCGGCGAGAAGGTGGTGGTGCTTGAAGGCGCCGCGCATCACGTACACCACGGCGGCGACGTTGACGGCCGCCAGCGCGACGTCGACGACCGGGCGGACCCGCGCCCATATCGCCGCGGCCGCTGCTCGGGCGCGCTCCGCCAGCCCGGCGACGACGTCGCCTCCGTACGCCCGGCTCGCCGAGTCCCGCCAGGCGGCGCGTAGCTGGGAGAGCGAGCGCAGTTCCTTGCGCTTGGGTAATCGGGTCTGGTCGGCGGCCTGGCAGGCCAGCGCGTAGGCGGCCCGCTCCCCCGGCGCATGACCCTGCCGCTCCTCGTACTCGGCTGTGAGAACTGGCAGCGCGTCCTCGATCTGCTGGCGGCGGGTCGACTGCCAGCCGATGAGCCGATGGTCGATCCCGGCGATCTCCATGACCGGGCGGCGGCCGGGCGTCACCTCGCGTGGCTCCCACGCCCACCCGAGCCGGGCGGACACCTCCTCCATGAAGTGCAGGGTGTAGAGGGTGTCGGCCGCGACGAGGTGGGCCATCAGCGAGTCCGCCGACACGTTGCCCCACTTCCCGTCGTGCGGCCGCCGGGCGCGGATGGACACGACCGCGTGAGCGTGGAGCAGGGGCCGCGAATCGACGGCGCGGGACTCGTAGTGCCGGAAGACCGCGACGATCAGCCCGTCCTTGACCCGGGCCCGCTGCTTGCCGCCGGCCTTAGAGCGGATCTCCGCGACCGACTCCTCCATCCACGCCAGCGTCTTGTCGCGGGCGGCGTCGTCGCACAGTTCCAGCACCTGGCGGTGCTCGTCGTCCATCAGGGCCCACGCGAGGTGAGCTGTCGGCGGGGGCCGGAACGTCAGGTCGAAGGCGAGCCAGGGGGTGCGCTCCTTGGCCTTGTCGGTCTTGGGTGAGTGGTTGTGCTCGATGGGCCTGCCGAGCACGGTCGCCCGACGGGCCTGCGCCGGGCTCTTGCGCTGCGCCAGGAGCCTGCGCTCGATCCGGTCGGCGTCCGGGTGCCGGCCTTCCCCCAGGAGGAGTTCGGCCTGCCGCTCGCTCACCACGTCCCCGGCCGTCAGGCCGAGCGCGGCCAGGCCCCGGCCCTTCCACATGCCGGGCGGGACACCGGCTTCGTCCTGGGCGGCGAGCAGCGGCGTGCCCGCAGGGCGGTGGCCGTCGCCGACCATCACGCCACGGAACAGGTAGCGCACCCCGTTCCCCGGGCGAACTGGCGACATGCTGATCATCGGCCCATGGAACCCCGGCGCTGACCTGCACAGAAGCCCGATCCGGAGTCCGTCCCGCCGGGCGGGAGGTCATCACTAGATCTTTACAGCAGCGCCCGCCAGGCGGGCCGATCGGCCAGCCCGAGACGGTAAGCCACCGACCTGTGCACTCTCCCGCGCATGGAAATCACCCGAGCCGGAATCCCCTGTCCCCTCTGCCCCGCGATCACCGAGGAGCTGGTGTACCTGGTCCTCAGCGCCCAGTCGCCCTTCCCCCAGCGAGAGCACGTCAAGGACCGCTGGTGCCCCACCGGCTGTCACCTGCTCAACCCCGACCGCTGGAGAAAGGAGATGCCGCCGCTCCCCGGCAACGAGGTCGCCTGACAACGCCGTGCGAATACTGCGCCGCAACCACACGAGCCCCACCAGCCCCGCAATCGCCATGCAACCGACTCCACCGTCATCGAGCGCACACCAGCGCACCACTCCCCCGACCAGCGGCATGGGCGGCGTGTCTGCGACGCGTCGCGAGCGTTAGGCCATTCGGTCGTGGTCCATCCAGATTATGAGGGGGGAGGAACGGGCGTGGAGATCAGGGACGTGCATCATGCCTACCGTCGGCGTGTGGTCCTTCGGGAAGCTCGTAACGGTTCTGCGGCGCCAGGGTGCGGACGCGATCCGGAAGGGCCGGCCGTGGAGTCTTCCGCTGGAGGACCGTGCTTTGCTGG
>NZ_JOFX01000089.1 GCF_000719345.1 Streptomyces sp. NRRL F-2664 | reverse complement strand
CCCCGCACGCCTCTACCACCCCGAAACCGGCCGCTTCACCACCCGCGACCCCCACCCCACACCCCTCAACAAATACCAAGCCTTCGCAGCCAACCCCATCGAGCACACCGACCCCACCGGAAATATCCAGATTCGCTTGAAGCAGCGATCGCATCTGGGTGATGTTGAGAAGTACACACCCGACCACGTTCCCGGAATGAGGAGCGGCGAAGGCGCCCGTAGCGGCCGCGAAGAGAAGGTCATTGCCCTCCCTCTTGATCATAAAGCCCCCGAGCCTGCGGCAATGCAGCGGAATGCGGGCGTGGACGCCATACGGACTCTGTATTCCTCGGTCGTCGGCATGTCGCAAAGAGAAGTTTCCAAGCTATTTCTGGCATCTATCGGGCCGGATGGCTCGCCGAAGTCGGTAGGGCGTAACTATTTCAACGTTGCGGCAAGATCTGTCCCTCCTCTGGGCTGTCAGGCGCTTTTCGCTGCCTGTCTTAAATTCTTCGGCGAGGGGGAGCTTGTGAAGCCACACCACAGGGTGGAATTTAATATAAATAATGTTCCTTGGCCGATTGCCGCCAAGGGGGGAATGGGTAAAATTGTCAGTTTTATGAATAGCGGGAATATGGTTAAGGGTCGGCTGTATGGCCTGGCCATGAACCTGGTTGAGAAGGGTAGCGGGCGCATGGACGGTCATATCGTGCTAGCATTTCTCGGTTCACATCGGGGTGAGCCGGTAGTTAAGCAAGCCGAGTACAATGCTTACGGCTTTTTTGATCCGACGCATTGGGATGACTTTTGGCAGAGATTTCAGGCCGTGTATTTCGGGCTTTTTGATACCGGGCTGAATAAGCTTTCGTCCGGCGTGCTGTTTCGTGTGGCGGGTGATTTTTTGAAGCGAAAATGATGATCCCAGTATCTGGAGTTTCGGGGGCAAGGGCGTCCGGGGGTGAGTTCTCCTGCAGCCCGGTAATGACGCCCGAGGTCAGACTTATCGCCGCGATCTCCTCGGCATGATCTCGACGGTGGTGCGGCGCTGGCTTTCCTTGTGGTCGAAGGTGCGCTGCTTGAGCCGCCCGGTCACGATGACCCGCTTGCCCTTGGTGAGGGACTGGGCGGCGTTTTCTGCGGCCGCCCGCCACAGTGTGCACCGCAGGAGCAGGGCTCCCCGTCGACGAACTCGCTCCGGTCCGGTCGTACACACCTGGGGTGGAGGCGATGGTGAAACCGGCGACCGGGATGCCGGCGGCGGTGAATTGCAGCTCCGGGTCGGCCGTTGGACTGCCGACCACCGTCACCAGCGTTTCGCCAGCCTTGCCCGCCGCTCCGTCATGGGCCTGGCCTGTCTGTCAACGGCCAGTTCGCTCTCCCCAGAGGCGGCCAGATATCTCCCCGCCGTTGATCGAGTGGCGCAAGGGCATCACTCCCTGGCCGGAGGTGGCCTGGGTGAGCCGGAAGCTGTCACCCTGGGTGACCACGACGTGAGCGATGGTGGAGGAGCCGGTCGACGGTGGCCGTGGCCAGGGTCTTGGGCATGATCTCGTCGAATCCGGACGGGTGGAGGTTGCTCGAGACGGCCAGCGCCCGTCGTTCGTAGGCGGCGTCGACCAGGCGGTAGAAGCCCTCGGCTGCGTCCGGGCTGACGGGCAGGAGCCCGATGTCGTCGACGATGATCAGGTCGGTGCGGATCAGCCGGGACATCGCTCTGGCGAGGGAGTCGTCGGCCCGGTGCCTGCGGACCAGGGCTCCGAGGTCCTCGATGGTGAACCAGGCGACGGTCATCCCGGCCTCGGCCGCGGTCTGCCCCAGGGCCTCGGTGAAGTGCGACTTCCCGGTCCCCGACGGCCCGCAGATGCAGAGGTTCTCCTTCCGTGTCACCCACTCGAGGGTCTTGAGGGAGTCCTGGACCTGCTGCCGGGATATGGAGGAGGCGGTCTCGTCCCAGTCCCCGAACGTCTTCCCCGCGGGGAAGACGGCCCGCTTGCGGCGGGTCCGCAAGTTGGCTGCGTCCCGGCCGGCGGCTTCCTCGGCCAGCAGGACGCGGACGCCTCGGCCGGGTCCCACCTCTGTGCCTTTGCGGTGGGGATCAGGTCGGTCAACGCCCGGCGGATGTGCTTCGGTTTCGGCATTGGTGTGGGCACGGCCTGGCGGTAGGTGAACGACACGATCGAGCAGCTCGCCGCGTTCGCACCGTCGTTGACCGAGGTGCTGACCAGCCACCACGCCGACGGCTTCGTCACGGTCGCTGAGACCGGCCGGGTGCGAGCTGAGGGCCGTTTCTCCGGCAAGGTCCGGCGAGAGAGCGTGAATTTGCAGGTCATTACGGCCGAGGACGGCGAGTAATAGCCAAGAGTTGTGGATCAGCTGCGGTGGTTCATGCAGCGAGGGGGCTCTTCTGATTGAGCTTCATTGACGAGGTGTCCGTTTTCGAAGCGGTTGCCAGCTCGGACGAGGGCGACGAGGTGGGGAGTGCGGTGGCCCCTCGCCAGCGGACCTGGGCGGACTCGACGAACTTGAAGACCATCGCGAGGGCGCAGGCTGGGCTGCCGGCGCCGGGGGTGACCCTGGCCCGGAGCTTGACCGTGGAGAAGGCCGACTCGATGGGGTTCGTGGTCCGCAGTTGGATCCAGTCCCCGGCGGGGAAGCCTCGGCGTTGCTGATCTCCCGCAGGGCCCTCCTCGCTGCGGGCTGCGGGGACTTCGGCAGTGCGTTCATGACATGGCGGGTTCTGTGGACCCAGGACCTTTGGTGCCTGGCGGCGGGGAATACCTCCGCCAGGCCCGACATAGGCCCTCGCGCCGTCGCCGACGACAACCGCCGGATCGCGCATCCCGCGCCGGCAGCAGTCCCGCAGCACATCCGCCCAGGACTCCGTCGACGCGCGCAGCCCCTCGGCGATCGCGATGACTTCCTCGGTGCCGTCCACGCGCACACCCATCAGGACCAGCAGGCAGGAATGCGTCTGGGACAGCCGGATTTTAGGGTGGATGCCGTCGGCCCCGGCATAGACGTAATCGGATTCCGCCAGGTCACGGCACTGGAAGGCGGCATGCTCGTCGGTCCACCGCTTCGTCAGCCGGGTCACTGTCGCCGATGGCAACCCGGCCGCGCTGCCCAGGAACTGCTCGAGTGCCGACACGGAAATATTGCCCGAGGACAGGCCATGGAGGTAGAGCAACGGCAACACCTCACTGGCCTTGGGCGACTGCCGGCACCAGGGCGCGAGGATCTTCGAGGAGAAGCGCTTGCGCTCACCGGTCGCTTCGTCGGTCCGCTTGTCGTTCACACGTGGCGCCGACACCTCGACCGGTCCCGCCGCCGTGGTCACCGTCCGCGGCCGGTGCCGGCCGTTACAGACCACCAACCTGCGGCCGGCCTCATTGCGCCAGCCGGCGAGCTCGGCTATGTACTGCCCGACCTCCGCCTCCAGGGCGGCGGCCGAGCATCCGCCGGGCGCCCTCCCGGACTATCTCCTCGAGCAAGGAGCCGGTCTCGGTGATGCCGTCTTCGTTGACTGCGCTCAGCACAGGCGTGCCTTCCCGACCCGCGTCCGCGCGGCGGGCCTACTCCGTGACCTTGAGCCGATCACCCGGGAAGGTACGCCCTCCACGCTTCACGAGGCACCCCACCCCGGGCCGATCCTCAGGTTCCGAGCATTGCTCGAGGACGGCCTGCCCCCACGGATCCCGCCCGCTGTGGGGAACCAGCGAGGTGAAGGCCGCACGCGAACACGACATCGTAGAGACGTGCGCCTCGCTGGATCTCGAGGTCCTGGCGAACAAGGGCTACCAGGGCGCTGACGGCACCGTCATCACCCCCGGTCAAGCGCAGGCCAGGTACCGGACTCTGCGACAAGCACAAGAAATCGAACAGGGTGCGCGCGGCACTTTGCGCCCCGGTCGAACGCGGATCAAGGGCTGGAGGATCTTCCACCACGGGCACGCATCAGCCCCGGACAAACTCACATCGTCGCCGCCATCCTCACGATCTACACATGAAAAGGGCTCCTGGCTTAACGTCCGGAAACAGATCTGTGACGGCGCTTCGGCACTACCGTGCCGCTGGGCCACCCGCCGACAGCAGGCTGCCCGTCGTTCCTCTGCCAGCACAGACAGAAAGGCGCCATCCATGACGCAGGCCGCTCCTGTCCGATGGGTACCACCGGCCCCCCGGGAACTGCCAGAATGGCGTGCGGAGCTTGTCGCGTACACCGCGTCGGACGAGTCCCACGCCGCCATGCGTCAGGCGATCCGCAGGGGCCGCTGCAGTATCGTTCCGACGACGCGTCACGCGCCGGTTGCGGCCGACACCCTCGCCGCAATCCTGTTGAACAGGGCTGAGCGGGCCCGGCTGCAACAAGCTGAGTTGTACTACGCCACCGCCGACATGACGGCCCTGGCCCTGGCCGCTGCTGCCCCGCCCCGCGAGCGGGCAAGCACCGGCCGCCTGCCGACTGAACACGGGTTCATCGTATTTGCAGAGCCCATCGGCGGCTATGTCGAGGACATCGGTCTGGCCCTGGCCGACACCCCAGCCGCCCGGCCCGGTGTGGACGCCAAAGTCACCACTCCGATCGTGGCTGCGTCGTGGACCGCATGGACCCCGGACGCCACCGGGAAAGAGCCTGTCACGTGGGGGCACAGCACCCGAGACGGGTACACAGCGATTCCAGCCCGCTCCCGGGGGATCTGGGTGACCTACTACAGCCCCCGCGGCCTGCTATCCGGCCTGCCCCCGGAAACCGTGCTCGGCACTATGCCGGATGGGTCGGCCATGACAGCCGGAATGATCGAGTCGGAGCAGTACGCCCTCTCCGGCGGCCCGCTCTCTTGGGACAACGAGGCACTGATCATGGAAGGCGCCGCATTCGAACCGGCCCAACCCGACACCACCGAAGCCTGGACACACACCCTCTATACCGTCTGGCAGCTCATGTCACCCGCCAGCGGCACCCCCTGGGTCGAGGTGGAGGACATCCCCCGGGACCGAGCCGGCCGGAAACGTGACACCCGGCTGGGCATAACAGGCCCGTCCCGCGTCCGGGTCGTAAACGTGCACACCGCGCACCGCCCACCCCGGGACGCGGCCGCCGCCGATGCCGCGGCCAGTACTGGCCGCCGTGAACCCTCCTGGACCTGCCGATGGCCCGTACGCCCCTACCGCCGCGTCATCTGCCTCAACCCCCGCGGGCATGCAGCCGGAATTTGCCAGCATGAAGACCGCATCCTTCCCGGCCACACCAAAGGCCCCCAAGGCGCACTACTGCGCACCGGCACCGCCGTGCACCTTTGAACCGGAACAGGGTTAGGGGAGAGGCACCAGACCCCGCGATCAACACCGCGAGGTCTGGTGCACCCTGTTCAGGTGCCCACCCGGCATACCCGGACTACCCCTGACGTGCAGGGCATGACCGTATTTGCCCCCGGCCAGCCAACGCCGAAACCTCCATGTCACCGAGAGCTTGCAGCAGTGCCTTATCGCGACCGACCTGCATCCATTCCAATTAATTCACGCAGCTTCCGACCCGGAAAGTAGGAGGGCACCCCGTTACCTCGCCGCTGGTGGCGGTCAGGGTCCGGCCCAGCGCATCAGCCTGCGCAGCAGAGCCGGCGGCGGGGGTGCCGTTGGCGAAGACCACCCTCGCCGACACAGTCCGCGCCGCACTGTCCGCGTCCTGCACCGACACCGCACGCGCATCCGCCAGGGGGCATCCTCCGGGTCCGCGCCGAGGACGCCCTGCGCGACCGCCTCGGCCACAATGTCGGAGGCCGTCTTGACGGGTGGTGCCGTCCGGGCTGGTCACGCTGCTGGTGTTTGTGGCCTCACGGGTCGGTGGAGGCGACGATTTTGCGGCCGGCCTGGTCGGTGGTGGTGACCTTGTAGTGGGCGCACTGGGAGTAGTCGGCCTCGGACAGCACCCTGGCGCCGTCTGCGTCGGGCTCTTTGGCGTAGGCGCCGTCGCGGTAGTTGTCCGCGGTCCGCAGGGGCCGGCCCAGCGCGTCGAGGGTCTCGGTGATACGCCGCCCGCCGGGGGTGGCCGTGACCGTGACGGCCGGGGACGGGTAGGCGATGCGGGTGGTCTGCGGCTTGCCGGAGTCCGGCAGCACCGTGTGGACGGCCGGGCGGCCCTGGCGGTCGTACTCCGTCCGCGACACCGCCCGTCGGCCCGGCCCGGCCGCCTCCAGCACCGCCCCGGTGGCCAGGTCCGTCACCCGCGAGGCGGAGGTCTCGGCGTCCGTGCCGGGCGCCACCGTGGTGGTCTCGGTCAGGCGCCCGTCCCCCACGGTGCGGCTGACCTCAGTCTTCAGCTCACCCGGCCCCTCACCCCGGCCGTTTGGGTCGTAGGCGGTCTCGGTGACCGTGCCGGTCTCCTCCACCGTCTTCACCGCACGCCCTAGCTGTCGTAGGCGGCGGTCACGGGCTTCCCGTTTCTGGCCTGCGGTGTTGTGGACGGTGTTGGCCTCGAGAAGCAATAAGAAGGCACAGAAAACCCCGGGACAAGCGAGCAGGAACTCAATCCAAGAGAACAGGAATCGGAGGCTTGCGTCTCTCCTTCGAACAGCCCTCGCCGCTCAGAAGCATTTGGATCGCGCTTCGTCGCCGCTTAAAGGGCTAGAAGACCTAGACTGCGGTGATTTCCTAATTCATAACCGCCACCGCCTTACCCCTGCTGGTCTTTCGTTGCTGAGATTCAAGGTGGGGTCAGTGGGCTATTGAGCTTGTTTCATTTTCGCGGACACTTTTGGTCACGTCGTTGTTCGGACGCCAGCACCAGATCCACCGGAGGCCCCACTGCGCCGTCCGCACATCACACTGCGTCCGCCAGCTCGAACAACTCGTCGCGCCGAGCGACCAGTCACTCGTAGCGTTCGCCCCGCATGCGTTTCGCTTCCGCGGACACCCGGGCCTGGTCCTGGAGGCCGCTGCCGATGAGCAGGGCGGTTCTGTGGCCGCCCGCTGGCGGATACCGGCAGGGCCCCTGCGGTGGAGAGCACAGCGCATGGCACCGCTGCACCGTGCCGCGGGACGCAGCAGCCGGCGCCGCGTTCACAGCGGTCGGCCGCGCATGCCGGTCGGCATGCGGGCATACCCTCCTCGGCCGCGGTCCTTGCAGTTGCCTGCGCAGCCGGCTGCGGATGGTTCGCGATTGGGGAAGGCCGCCGGACGTGCCGACGAAGAGCACGGGCGGGCTGGGGATGCCGCATGTCTTCCAGGAACCATTCCATGACGGGGGCCGGGGCCGTTGGGCAGGGGAACCGGCGAGGGCGGGCCCGCAGGTGCGGGCGCCCCTGCCGAAGCGGGCGCGGAGCTTGCAGAACGGGGGGCCGCGGGCGGTGGCGCGTTCGGCTTCTCCAGCGGCGGGGCTTCTTCCGAGCGGAGCACGGCGTGGGTACAGCGTCCGGGACACCGCATAGTCCCGGGCGGCTGGCCCGTCCTTCCCGGGCAGTGGCGGCCCTCTGCTCCGCGTCATAGGTATGGGCGCCCTTGCCGGAGCGGGCGTGGAGCCTGCAGAACGGGGGCCGCGGGCGGGGACCCGGCTTCTCCAGCGGCGGGGTTGGGCAGCCCTTTCCGGTGCCGCCGGCGTGCCGGGAAGCGCTGAACTCGCCGACCGGACAGACCAGGCGGACCGGACGCAGCCCCGGTCCCGGCCGCCCTGCGGCCCTGCAGTGTCCTGTCGGCACAACCCCAGACAGGCCAAACGGGCCGATATCGCCCGGGCGGGGGGCTGGACGGAGGAGGGACATCAGCCCCAGGAGCCTCTTTCCTGGAGAGGACATTCCATCGTGATACCTGCCCCGAGGGTTGCCATGCCGTCTTCTCCCGCCCCGTTCCCTGCCGCCCGCCGCATCCGCCGCAACGGCGTGGCGGGTCTGCTCGTCCTTGCTGCCGCCGGCACCGTTGCCGGGGAGAGCGCGGGCGAGGCCTTTGCCGCTCCCGGCTCCCGCTCGGCCGCCGCAGCCGCAGCGGTGCCGGGTGCCTCCGGCACCGTGTCCGGTGTGTTCGCCCCCGGCGAGGAGGCCGGCGGCGCAGTGGATGCGCGGACCGGCCGCTACTCCTTGGAGGTGCCGCTGCTGGCGACGGCGGGGCGTGGTGAGGCGGGGTTTGCGCTGGCTCTGTCGTATGACCAGGAGTTGTC
>NZ_JOFX01000088.1 GCF_000719345.1 Streptomyces sp. NRRL F-2664 | reverse complement strand
CCCCGAGTTGAAGAGCTGCGGACGTCAGACATCCCGCTCAACAGCCCGAGGGCCTCGTCTGTTGCGTCACCCGATCGGTGGCCAACCTGAACAAGGCTCTGTGTATCCGCTCCGGTCGGCAGGAGGCCCGCGATCTCGGGCAGCGTCGCCACCTGCGCAGACACGTTCGCCAGGTGGCTCTGAGCTGGTGCTGGCGGGCCATCCGAACACGCGCTCGCGAGGCCTCGACCTGCACGAATGCAAGATCATGAGGATTTGAAATCAGCCCTGCCTAGATATGAGAAGAACCAGCTCAGGGCACGATTGCTGCTGCAGTACTTACTTCAGGGCAATGGAACTAGTGCTAAAGGCGAGGCATCCGGGCCATTTCGTCTTCGAAACATAGGTTGGCACCCTCAAACCAAGCCCTTCGCAGCCGCACTCGGACCGGGTTCCGGTCATCATGAGCCCCTGGATCTCGGACCTAGCTGAAGCGGGGCTCGGCACGCGAGAGCGCCCTAAAACGAGGAACGGCCCAGCTCTCTCACCCTTTGGAGCATCCTTGAATCACAAGACCGTCGTCTCAGCGCTCGCTACTCTGACTCTACTCTCGACCGCCAGTGTGGCAGAGGCGTCCGGCACTGTGCCAACTTCTCGCTACTGCCACTACAACGGCACCCTCTCGTGTGCGGCGGACTTCCGCGGACTCGTTAAAATTGCCACATTCGGGAAAGTGCTTGACGCGCCGCAGACGCCGCCTATCGGACAGGCGGCGTTGGAAGCCCTGCGCAACCGCATGGAGCAGTCCAATCCGTACCTCTCGTCCATGCATTTCTCGAACCCCGACTGGTCGGGAAACGTGCTCTCGATAGCAGTTAACGGCTGCCAGGGCACTACGCCACGGCCGATCACCATGAACCTGCACCACATCGACTCCAGCTTCGATAACGCGGTCAACTCCGAGATCGGGATGAATCAGTGCCAGGTCAGCCCGGCCGCAGACCCGGATCGCACAGGTTACGTCGGTAACGCCCGACCGATCGGATGGCACAACCCCGGAACCGCCCTTCACAACCAGATCACCTCGATCTCCTACTACCCGACGCCCACCAAGTCTGAGGCGGTCAAGGCCTGCGTCGCGAAGACCGCTAAGTGCACGCTCAATCAGGTGACGACCAGTTCGATCGTCCAAGGTGACGCCCAAGCTGTCGCGTACAGCACCAATTGCACCTCCACCCTCCAGAACAGGGCACTATGGTGGGAGACGAGTGTGGCCAATGAGACGTCATTCACCACAGAGTACGGACAGAAGCTCAGCATCGGGCTGGAATTTGGCGACCTCAAGACCGGCATCGAAGCGTCGTTCCTACAGCGGTATGGGCACTCCACCACGAACACCACGACCTTTAAACAGCAGGACATGGTCAGCATTCCCGCCAAAACCCGCAGCACCCTGTACAAGACCCCTGTATTCCAGGCCTTGTCGGGCACGGCCACGGCTCAGATGAATGACGGGGGTGCGGTGGTCAGCTTGCCGTGGACGGTCAATCAGGCCGTCGCGGACGGGTCAGAGGGCCTGGTGTGGGACGAGGTCCCCCTCACCGCGGCGGAGCTCCGCGACCCCGCTGTCTGTCCGCTCTCTGGCGGGGTCGCTTCGTCGCTCTGAGCCCTCAGGTCGGCCCGCGCACCGTGGACGTGGCGGAGCTGGGTTTGGAGCCGACGGCGGCGCGGGTCGAGTCGGTGCGGCAGCGGGCGAAACGGCTGGGTTGGGCGGGGCTGGCTGACCGATCCGGCCCGGAGACGGTTCATACTCGCCGCCGGGCGGGACGGCTCATGGGCATGGTCATCGACCACAGCACCATCTGGCTGGTGCACCGCGGGGAGTCTCTCGTAGCCGTGCACCAGCCGGCGTGAGCGGAACAGCCACGCGAAGGTCCGCTCCACGCACCACCTGCTGTGGAGGACCACGAACCCCGTGGCGTCGTCGGAGCGGCCTGCCTGGCCCACCAGAGCAGGGCTCCCGCGTATCCGCCGTCGGCCCGCACCAGGCTGGTCCTGCTGAAGCGGTCGTGCACGGGGCGTAGCAGCGGCGCGGCGGCGTGCCGGTCCTGGACGCTCGCGGTGGTGGCCATGGCCGCGAGGAGCAGGCCGAGGCAGTCCACCACGATGTGCCTCTTGCGGCCGGGCACCTTCTTGCCCGCGTCGTAGCCGCGTGAGGCGGCCGACACAGTGGCGGCGGCCCGCACCGACTGCGAGTCGACGATCCCCGCGGTCGGCTCCGGATCGCGGCCGACGTCCTCACGCACGTGACCGCGCAGCCGGTCGTGCAACTCCACGAGCAGCCCGCCAGGGCTCGCACCCTACCCGCATGCGAAGGCGTAGACGCGGTCCCGCTCGGGGAAGCCGCCGGGCATAGACCGCGACTTGACGCCGTTGTCGACCAGGTAGCACGGCGTCGTGCATCTGGCGGTGGCAGTAGACTTCCGGCTGTCCGCCGCGGCCTTCCAACCACGTCGGCACCGGTGCCGGCACCAAATCTCGCACCAGGGCCCACTCGGCGTCCGACATGTCCGACGGATACCGCGGCCGCCGGTCGCGACGAACGGCCGCGTTCCCGAACCGGTGCGCGAGACACACGGCCGGGCAGCCGAGATGGACGACGCGTACACCGACACGCGAGACTGCGACACAAGGGCCTCCGGGCAGCTGTTGACTCAGGAAACTCACTGATCGAGCGGTCCCGCGGCCGGGTCGGCGCCGACGCTGTTGACCTTCCTGGGTGAGGGTGCCGACCAAGACGGACGAGTACGGCCTACATCGAGGACCGGTCGCAATATGCGTCGACCTCTTCTCCAAATGCCTCCTATGGTTTTGCCTTCGAAGCTGCGTGGCAACGTACGCGGACTCGTTCATCCGAAAGCGTGGGCGTTGCGCCCATGTTCGGCGTGTTGGCCACGGCACGCCGCGCCAGGACCCCATTGTTTGTAGGCGGGTGCCGAGGCTTCCAGGACCGGGAAACACTTGGCGCTCCGGCTGAGGGGTGGCGCCGAACCCTCTCGGCCTCCGTGCACCAGGGTGACCGCTGCCGCTACCGCCCTGGTGCACGCGTTGCCTTCCAGCGGACCGCGGATGCTGACACCTTGCGGTTCTGTCCCGGCAAACGGGATACCGGCTTTGCACCTAAAGGGCAAGGCCATGAAGTTAAGGGTGTTTGTGCTGGTGGGAGCACGGTTGTGGTGATGGCCTGACGTAGGAAGCGGAGCCCCGGTAGAACTGACAGTCGACCAAGACATGTCGTTCATAGCACCGGAGGCTCCGCTGTCAGGCAAGTGTGTCATCACCCAGGAAGCCGTGGTAGACGACGGCCTGTTCGCGCCTGGACATCTGGGAGAACTGACCCGGATCGTGCCGTTCGAGATGGCCGACGCCGTCCTCGCTGAGACCGGAGCGGGCCAGCGCCGACTGCGAAAACTGCCCGCTCGTCTACCTGCTGATGGCCGCCACCCTGTCCGAGGACTGGGCTATCCGGCCATATGGCGAAAACTCACGGCCGGACTGGAAGCCCTGCCGATTCCCACTGCCACTGGGACAGCGTTATGGGATGCCCGGACCCGCCTCGGAGCCGGAGACCGATGCGGCACCTGTTCGATCTGCTTCGTGGATCAGCGTCTTCGATCCGGACGCGCGGTGCCCGCTGGCGGGGAATGCTGATGGTCGCCATCGACGGCACCTACCTCGGCGTTCCCGACAGCCCCCGCACCGAGCTCGTCTGGGGAAGGTCTCCAACCAGTACGCCGCGGCCTCCGGCTATCCGCAGATCTGCCTGACCGCCCTGGTCGCCTGTGGCACCCGAGCCGTCATAGATGCGGCCTTCGGCCCCCGCAGCAGCGGCGAGCCCGCATACGGGCGACAACTCACCCGCTCCCTACACCACGGCATGATCGTGCTCCTGGACCGCAGCTTCGCCACGAATGCCTTCCTGACCTCCATCGCTGCCACCCAAGCCGACTCCCTGGCCCGCCTCAGCTCCATCCGCAAACCGCCCCCCCCTGCGACGGCTGGAGGACGGATCCTTCCTCTCCCGGTTCGGCCCCCTTGGAGTCCGGATCATCGAGTGCGAAATCAGCATCGCCACGTCCGCCGGACGCCACACCGGTATCCACCGGCTTGCCACCACCCTGCTGGACACCCACCGCTACCCGGCATTCGACCTGGTCAAGCTGTTACACGAGCGATGGGAGGCCGAATCAGCCTACTTCGAGATCAAGAAAACGATGCTCGGACGGCGGGTCCTGCGAGCCAGGACCTGGGCCGGGATCACTCAGGAGGTCTACGCCCTCCTGAGCACCTACCAGGCCATCCGCATCGCCATCACGGACGCAGCCGACAGCGCAGGCACCGACCCAGACAGGGCCAGTTTCAGCATCGCCCTCCAGACCGCCCGCGACCAGCTCGTCCAGGCCGCCGGCGTCATCCAGGACAGCACCATCGAGCTCGTCGGTGCCATAGGCCGAGCGATCCTGGCCCAACCGGTGCACCGCCGACGCCTCCGCATCAGTCCCCGAGCAGTCAAACGCCCACTCTCCCGATACGCCTACAAAAGCCTCCGCGTCGACCGCCACACCTACAAAGCCACCCTCAGCATCACCATCCTCTTGACACCACCCAGCAGCCCTTAACTTCATGGCCTTGCCCTAAAGGGTGCTTTGGCGAGTAGGCGGCAAATGTGGAGATTCGATGGGAGTAGGCCGCGACTTTGTCGAGGATCTCGTCGGCGGTCTCCGTCCAGATGAAGCGTCTCGGGTGCTCGTTCCAGTCGGTGAGCCAGATCCGGATGTCGCGTTCGAGGGCCTGGACGAAGCGGTGGACCCCCTCGCTCAGGCTTCCTCTGTGTGTTCGGCGAACCACCGCTCCACCAGGGTTCAGCCACGGAGCACTGGTCGGTGTGCAGTGCAGATGGAAGCGTGGCTGGGCCAGCCAGCAGCCCACCGCTTGACGTCAGGCGTCTTGCGGGTCGCGTACTTGTCCAGGATGAGGTGGACCTCAAGGCCGGCCGGCACCGCCTTGTCCACCTTGGCGAGGAACCTCTCGAACCCGGCCGCGCGGTGGCGGCGGTGGAGCTATCCGATCACCTTGCCGCTGGCGACCTCGAGTGCGGCGAAGAACGTAGTGCTGCGGGCGCCGACGTAGTCGTGGCTGCGGCGTTCGGGGACGCCGGGCATCGTCGGAGGGACCGGCTGGGACCGGTCCAGGCCTGTATCTGCGTTTTCTCGTCCACGCAGAGGAAGAGGGCCTTCTCCGGCGGGTGGAGAGGCGACGACTTCACGGACCTTGCCGATGAACGGGGTCTTCCCCAGTATGGTGGACGCCGGTTGCCATGCGGCGGTGGCCAGCGTAGTTGATCGTTGCCCGCAGGTGTTCGGAGTGATCTCGCCGAGGCGTAGGTATCGTCGCCGGTGTTCCGGCGGGTTGCCCGTCCGAAGAGCCGGGCCCGACGGGCCCGCTCCACCGTTCCGTCCCTGGACGTCCACGGCCGCCATCAGCGGTTGGAGAATGCCGGGAGATCCGGCGGATCTTCCTCTTGAGGCACAAGGGCGCGCATAGCCGTGAGGCAAACACCCAGCCCTGGCGACCGGTCGCACCGGCCCAATCACGCAGTGCTGATCTGGCGAAAGCGGGCGATGGCTTCGCGGTATACTGACGGGTCGATACTTAGATCCCCCTGGAATGGATGCTCAATCTGGAAAATAAGGTTCATGACAAAGCCGACGAGGGCCGATGCGAGTAACAGCACAACCCATCGAGTGCCGGGCAGGCTGCTGACGCTAATGGCCAGCAGGGTGCCCACGGCACCCAAGGCGAGCAGTGCGACGATTGGGCCGGAAAGGCCAGAATCTGCCGCTGCAAGTCGATCTCGGCGCGCCGTATATACATCCCGCAAACTCGTTTCAACTTGCCGTCGTGCTTCTTGCTGGACGGTGTCGATACTGGGGGCGATGCTGATCAGAGAATTACGAAGGTGATCGAGTCGGTCCCAGTTGCCAGGATCTGCACGACCCGCGCGCATCTCCGGCCATTCATCATCGATAACACTCTGGGTGTAACTCTGCAGCTGTTCTCGCACGCGTTTTTTGTCTTGCGGTGCTAGCCACCCTGCCGACCAATATGCTTCGCGCAGTGCAGATGCCTCTGCGTGAGTAACCTGCCGGGCCTGCGATAGCGAAGCCTGGGCGGCGACGATGAGAAAGGCTGCAGAGAATACGAAAATGCTGGTCACTACTCTTGCAGCAGTTTTTTCCCCCTCGTTCGGGAGGGTCCCCTCTGCAGGACGAGCCTTCCATCGGGCGACGAGGACCACCAGCACAGAAAGTGACATGGCGGAAATTGCGGCGAATACAGAGGTGATCAGCACCAGCGTAGTATGCCATTGCGTCCTGCGTCCTCCTTGGATCGTGGCCGTGTTGAGCTCCGTGCCCCGCCCCCAATCGCGCCGCGCATGCCCGGGTAGTGAAACGGCTATGACCCCGTGGTCACCGCGGCGTCCATCTGAGGATCGCGTACGGGTACGGGCGTAATATCGCCCGTGGCGCCCGTCCGCTCGCTGTCCAAGCCAGGGCCCTCGCTGAACCGCCGCTGCATCGCATCCACACTGCCGTCGTGGGAAGCTCTTGTCGAGCGTTTTGCAGTCAGCCCAGACGGCAGCTGTGCGACCCACGCGCGGCAGCTACGGCCAGGTCCGCACGATCGCCCGAAAGCGTCAATGGCCTCTTCGGCCGGAGCCGAGTAACTGGCTATCGTGGCCGACACAAGTCTCAGGCAGTTCCACACCGACAACAGCCGAGCGAGGCCCTGCATTGCTTCCAGGACGGCCCGCAGCCCACGATCCCGGCTAGCGCTTGTGGTCTTGCCTTGATCGGGGCCCACTGCCGTGTCACTTGCGCGACGCCACACGGTAAATCAGGTAGCTGATTCCCAGGATGACGTCCACGGCTAGCCAGAGGAAGATCATCAACACCACACCGAGCGTGGTTCCAACAGTCTCGGCGCTGTTGCAGAAGTCAGCCTCTAGGCCGTCGCAGTAGGGTGGGTCTCCTGCACGTGCTCCAACACCGAACAGCACCCAAGCTAGGAACAACGCTTGGATAGTCAGAAATACCCATAGGAATACACGTCGTCTCGGCTTCTCATCAGGCGATGGTAGCGGTGGGGGATTAGTCCATGTCACGGTTGCCGACCTTTCTCACACTCCGATCTCCATGCCCCGCTCGAAGCCTCTGCCGCGACGTATCCAGGCGTATTCGTGTCATGGAAATTGCAGCGGCATCCACAACCCTATGGGCATACCAGCCACTCCGGCTGTGTTGGCGGCTCGGAGAATGACGAGGTGTGGCGGTGCCCGTCCGTCCGATACTGCTATATCGGACGGGAGCCGTGACGTCCACCAAAGGGGCAAGAGTTCATAAAATGGATCGCACGTCTTACTCGAGCTTGGCACCATAATGCTTCAAGCTTCCAATTTTTTGCGTGTCAGGCGTACCCGCCATCGGCCGGGGATGCGTTAGCTCCTGCAGAGTAGAGCTTCGGCTCTTCCATGATGTAGGCCAGGTTTCATGGTTGCAAGATCGGTCTGTTGCGGGCGCGTGTCTGACTGAGCCTTCGCCAGTGTGACCAGTGCAGATGGTGGTGGAGGGTAAGGTGGGCGGGGAGGAGGAGGTGGCCGATGAGGCGGCGTATCTCCGCTACGGACAGCGGTTACCATGCCACCACTGTTTCCTCCTTTGCGCGAGTTCGTGGGCGCGGACGGCGGTGAGCGCGGCGAAGGCGGTCATGCCAGGGTGATGTGCCGGTACAAGGCGTGGTAGATACGGACCTAGTAGTGCTCCAGGCCGCACTCTCCGTTCGCGGTCTTGAAGCACTCCTCGACGGCCCAGCGCGCAGCGGCCACCCTGACCAGGTCTTTCAGGCGAGTATGAACGGGGCCGTAGTAGGCGGTGTCGGCGGCGGGTGCGCAACGCGGCCAGCGGCTTTGCGGTTGGCCCGTTGGTCCTTCGGTTCCGGGATCGTGTGCCGGATGCCGCGTCTGCGCGGGTAGGAGCGGTTGCGGCGGGAGGTGTAGGCCTAATAGGGATCGAGGTTGGCTGCTGTCGGCCTTGGCAGGGGCCGTGTGAGACGT
>NZ_JOFX01000087.1 GCF_000719345.1 Streptomyces sp. NRRL F-2664 | reverse complement strand
GGAGGGGGTGCGCCCGAAGGGCGCCCCTCGAGGGGCGCCCTTCGGGCGCACCCCCTCCAAAAGCCCTTATATAGGGGACGACCCCGGCGGCGGGCAGCAGCTGCCCGTCGGGCTCACCCTTGGCCAAGGGCCTTGCGGGCCTTGCGCCCGGCCTTGTCGGCGCGGGCCATGGCCAGGGCGGCGGTGGGTGGCCTCTGCCGGAGAACGCGGGGCGCTCAATCCGCCGCTGGATCTCGTCCTGTTGCTCCTGGTGGACGTGCTCAGGCTCACGGATCCAGTCCCGCACCTCGGGCTGCTCGAACCCGGTGCAGGCCCCCAGCGCTCGCGCCGGTCGGCACGCTCGGCCAGGCGCTGCTCAACTCGGGCGACCTCGCGCTGCCGGTCCAGCTCCCGGGCCTGCTCGATCCGGGCCCGCATCCGTGCGCGCTGCTCGCACGTCGCCTCGTCCCACGCCTCGACGTACGCGGCGACCTTCACCTCGGGGCGGCAGCCGTAGCCGTGGGCGCTCTTCCGGGAGTTGATGAGCCCCCACAGGCGTCATACGGCCAGGCGGCCCAGGCTCTCGGCCTGGAACGTGATCTCCCCCACTGGTTGCGCCGGACGATGTTGTTCGTGAGCAGCTCGACGAGCTCGGACTCGGTCGACCGGCGCAGGGCGATGGCCACCGTGTGGTGCAGGTCAGACCACGAATCTCCCGTGATCGACCAGCTGAGCTCCTCCGTTTTGCCGGTAGGCAAGAACACCCCTCCACGGCCGAGTTGGGCCCTCCACAAGTGCCACACGCGGCGCATGACGCTCCTGGCAACGGCGCTGACGTCATCTCCGAGTCCGCCTCGATAGGCCCCTGGCGGGCGGAGTGCCGGGCGAGCGCCACCAGCTCCTCCGGGCTCCGAGCAGAGGCCAGCTCCTCGGCGGGCTCCAGGCCGAAGCGGCGCACCAGATGGTCCGCGGTGTTATTCAGGCGGAACGCGGCGGTGAAAACGCGCTGGGGGCCGGCCATCACCCTCGCGACGGCCAGCGGCCGCGAGATCGCCCAGTTCTTCGGCACCAGCTCGCCGACCACCATCAGCACCACGGTCGACAGGGCCACGCCCAGCAGGCTCGCGGCGCTCGACACCGGGGCCGGCGGGCAGCCCGACAACCTCCAGCGGACCACGCAGGAGAGCGGAGACGGACGGTTCGGCGAGCATGCCGATCACCAGAGAGGCACCGTGATGCCGAGCTCCTGCCCGCAGGCCAGCGGGAGGCGACCCACCGCCAGTCCTCCACGGTGGAGAGCGCTACGCCTATGTCGTCTGCGAACATATGCAAGGACTCCTCGACGGTGAACAAGTCGTCGTTGCCCTTGGCCACCGACCCGCCGACAGGGCGCATCGGCTCGCTCTCCAGCGCCTTGTCACCAAGCCCGAACTGGGCCTTGGCGACCTGCTCCACCAGGTCCCGCGCCTCGGCCACCAGCTGCTCGTATCGCGACCGAGAGACGTTCCCCACCCGCTCCGACATGCTGCCTCCACCCCTCAAGGTTTCCCGGGCAGGCCAGTCGCCCGACAGCGACCGTTCGAAAGCACATAGGCCCAGGCCACCACCAGAATGGGCTTCCGCGTTCCAATGGCGGCAGGCGCGTACCGGGGGCGCGCGAGGCGCTACCGGACCGCCCGTTCGACCCCGTACCGAACAAGCGGACAGCAGGGACACCCGCGGCGTTCGGCTATTCCGTCACCGTGACGGAACCCCGTAACGCCCGCTCCCGCCAAGCCCGCGTTCGGCACCACGACGAACAGAACACCGCCGGCCGACGAAGCTCTACCCCCACCGTCCACTCACAGCCACACACCGGACACGCCGCCTTCTCACCATGCTGCATCGCCGACACACGCCGGCGGGCACGGTCCAGGGCCCGCCACCGGCGTGACCTGCACCTACCCGAACAAAACAGCTGCCGCCGACTTCGTTGACGGCAGCAACACTCCACACTCCCTGCAATACCTACGGACCGACCCGCCAGCAGCCATGCCCCCAGCATCCCGACTGCCGAACCCTTCGGCCAGGGACCTCAATCAGACCAGTCAACGCACACCCCCGACATCCACGACGCCGGGGGTGTTGTTGACCGACCCTTCGCCAACTTGAAGCCGCTGGTCAAAGGGCTGGCGTGCCGACCTGGCGACGTAGTCGCGCTGGTCGTCGGCGGGAGTCTGTGAGTAGATCATCTGCCGGATCGGTTGGCTATGGACCGGGCTTGGTGGGTTCGTAGGTGATCAGGTCTCCCGGCTGGCACCGCAAGACCTCGCAGATCCTCGACAGGGTTGAAAAGCGGACGGCCTTGGCCCGGCCGTTTTTCAGCACGGACAGGTTGACGACAGTGATGCCGACCTGCGAGGACAGCTCAGTGAGCGTCATGCCGCGCTCAGTGAGAAAGTGGTCGAGGTGAATCCGGATCGAGTGAGGTTCCTCATCGTCGGGCATCAAATGGTCCCTTCGAGATCCTCTCGCATGTGAACGCCCTCGCGCATGATCTTCCCCATGATCACCGTGGCGAGGCCAACGAGGACGAGAACCATGGATCCGGAGATTGCCGGTCCGGAACCGATCATCGGCGCCATGCTGCCCACGAGCCAGGACTGTGACCAGCCGACGAGGAGGCCGGCCACTGGCGTTCCGGCCGTGAGGAACCACCCCAGAGAGAAGATCCGGGATGCCACGGGGGCGGTGAACGGTCCCTCCCGCACAACGGCCGCGAGCAGCCGGGAAAAGAGAAGCAGTGCCACGGATCCGAAGAGCCACCAGGGCAGCAGGTTCCCGAGGTCGGCGGCACGCTGACCCGCGGAGGGGCTGTCCTGGCACAGGCGGGTGGTGCTGCTGGACGCCTTCACGCCCGCACTTACGGGGACGCCGCCCTCCAGCGTGGCGTTGTGCCAGAAGTCTGTCTTCGCACAGACCGCCCCGTCGTCGAGTATGTGCGTGACCGCCGTGCCGACGAACGCGAGGGCGCAGAGCACCGCCAGCGCAAGGGTGAACGAGGCCAGGGCCCTCGTAAGTCGCGTGTTCCTCACGTCTCTCCTTATCGATTATCGATATGCACATGCTAGCGGGGCATATCGATAATCGACAAGCGCATGGCTGCGGGAGTGCCCGAACGGGCAGACCTGGGCGTTGAATACCTCCCATGACGGGCGCGGCCTTGCGGCTGTCGCGGTGCGCGCTCTGCGCCGGTCCGGCGAGGACGCGCAGGCCGTGCGGCTCGCCGACCGTGCCGCAGGAGCTCCACACCACGGCGTAGTTGCGGCGGCCAGGTGTAGCCGGCGGCCGGGTCGCGGGGCTTGCCGGAGGGGCTGACGGCGTGGGTGCATTCGGTGCCGTCGGGGTGGAGCGGGGTGATCTTCACGCTGATGCGGGCCATGGGCTTTGTCTCCTGTTCGGGCTCGGGAAGGGCAGCTGGTGGAGCGCGGCCGCCGGGGCGCGGCTCCGAGTGGGGCGGGCGCGGCGGGGGCATGGCTCTGTTGCCGGGGCCTGGTGGTGGGCCAGGCTGGGCGAAGGCCAGGAAGCAGCGAGGGGACGCGATGGCGGTGGAGTTCGATTCGGTGCTCGCCGACGGGGTGATCTATCCGGCGTTCACGGACGACGACGGGGTGTTGTGGATCGACGACGAGGAGGACTACGAGGTCGTCGTCGACCACGCGATCGTCGACGGGGTGATCTACGAGGCGGGGGTCGATGAGTACGGCCGCCTGCTGATCTACCTGGACGACTGAGCGCGCGGGGCTGCTCCGGCGGCCTGCCGTACTCGACCCTCGGCCCGGACGGGGGCGGGGTTCGAGTACGACGCAGGGTGCCGGGTCAGTGGTGGATGTCGTTGCGGGTGCGGGTGAAGAACATGCCGCGCGTGGTGCTGTTGCTGGTGATCTCGGTCCGCATGGTGACCGGGCCCTCGTAGACGTTCTTGGTGACGGCGGAGCGGGCGCGGTTGATCGCGCCGCCGATCGCGGTGGCGGCCATGGCCGGGCCGGCGAACGGCAGGGTGCCCATCAGGACTCCGGCGAGGCTGACGGAGGCGAGGCCCTGCAGAACGAGCCAGGCGCCGCAGCCGATGCCGGTGACCCCGGCGCCGACGCCGATGCTCGCGACCGCGATCCCGGCCGCCCAGGCCGGGACGATCCGGTGGTCGGGCTGGGGGACGGGCGGGGTGTCGCCGTAGGCGGGCACGGGGGAGTGGTCGCGGTACGACGTCGGGAAGTAGCCGGGCGGGTCGGTCCGGAAGCTCGCGTCCATGATCCGCTCGGCTTCGGCGGCGGCCTCGGAATCGGAATCGGGCGGCCGGCGGTGGGGTGGAAGTCCATCGTGCTTCTCCGTTCGGGTACGGGCGCGCCCTCCCGGCCGGGGCGGGGGGGAGGGCGCGAGGGGTGGGGGAGCGGGGCGGGCTACTGCCGGTGGGCGGCGGCCTCGAACTCGGCGAGCGTCGGGTACTGCAACCGCAGGGTGGCCCGCGGGCCGGTCTCCGGCTCGGGCTGCTCCTGGACGCCGTTCTTGCGTCCGGCGAGCAGCAGCTGGTTCAGCAGACGGCGGGCCTCGGGGTCGGTGGCGAGGGCGGCGGCGGCTTCGTCGACGATGACCAGGGGGCGGTTCACGGTTCACTTTGCACCCGACCTGAAGCCCGTCGAGGCCGTCTGGCCACTCGTGCGCAGAGCGATGGCCAACAAGCGCCTTCGACCCACCCGACGACCTCCACCGCAAACTCCGCCGCAAGTTACGCAGGATCCAGCTCCGACCCCACCTGATCGACGGCTGCCTCACCGCCACAGGTCTGGCCATCAACCCACTGACCCCGCCCTGAGCACCTCCGTAACCAACTCGTCGGGGGCGCAACGGCGGTCTCGCCAGCACCTTCCTTGTGCCCTACGACCGCACCGCCTCTCCGAGCCACAACAGGAGCGGCAGTGACGCTGCAGCTGACACGTGCTCTGGCAAAGGACGGCTGGCGGCTGTCAGAACGCTGCCCATGGTATTAGTTGCGCTCTGAGAGTATTAAGGAGGCCACTCATGGGGGATCAAGCCGACGAGGCTTCCGGCGCTTCCCCACAGCCGGATAGGAGGGGAGAACATGCTGAGGCTGGAGGAGCCCAGGCTAGGCATCGATCTCTCTGGAAGGAGCTACTCCTTCTAGCCGTCATTGCCATCGTGTTGGCATTGCTGATCAAAACGTTCTTACTGCAGGCATTCTCTATTCCTTCGGACTCGATGCAGAACACCCTTCAGCGCGGTGACCGCGTACTGGTCGACAAGCTCACTCCTTGGTTCGGATCGCAACCAAGACGGGGAGAGGTCGTTGTGTTCCATGATCCGAGCAATTGGCTAGAAGGTGAGCCCTCCGAGTCCAATATCGCACAGGATTTTCTCAGTGCAATCGGTTTGATGCCCTCGGCTAACGAGAAGGACCTGATCAAGCGCGTAATCGCAATCGGTGGAGACACAGTCGAGTGCCGCAGGAATGGCCCCGTCAAGGTAAACGGCAAAGCGCTAGATGAACCTTACATCTTCCCGGGGGATACGCCCTGTAACGATAAACCTTTTGGACCTTTAAAAGTGCCCGATGGAGCAATCTGGGTCATGGGCGATCACCGGCAGAAATCTAGCGACTCGCGCTGGCACATGCAAGATCCAAAAACACACGGATTCGTGCCCGTGAAGGACGTTATTGGCCGTGCTATCGTCATTGCTTGGCCCCCTCCGCGCTGGGCAACGCTACCGATTCCAAGAACCTTCAGCCAGCCTGGCATCGGCGACCAGTTCAACAGGCAGTAGGGCCATGCAAGAGCCCGTCTGCCAGACGAGCAAGTCTTCTGGCGATTTGGTCCGGTGCAAAATGGGGGTGAGTCCCTGATGTCACTTTGTGACGTATCGCCAGGTGACCGTCATGAACACAACGGAGGCTCCGGCTGGCTGGTTGACCTCACAAGTCCTAGCCATCTGAGGTGGGCTTGTTCCGCTTTCACGCACACCTGCGGCTGATCCTTTGGAGTGGGCACCCTGACAATGGATCTTGATGATCCAGGAAGGGATGTCCAGCGGGACGCAAGTCTCCTATCCGGAGGAGGTCAGGAATTGACGCTGTCGCGCTCTACCGAGCCGCGGCCGCCAAGCGGACCTGTGCGGCCGCGGCCGCGGATCTTGGCGTCATTGCGGAGTCGCTGCGGACGTGGGCGCGCAAGGCCGAGGCCGTGCCCGGATGCCGTAACACGGGCGGCGAGGCGGATGAACTGCCACGGCTGAGGGCAGAGGACGCCCGGCTGATGAAGACCGGGAAAGAGTGACACCTCGAGCGTGACATCCTGCGCAGGGCGGCCGTATTTCGCTCGGGAGGTGCAGCGGGCCCCCGCCGCTGGGACTTTCATCTCCGACAACCGCGCCGACTTCGGCGTCAAGCGGATCTGCGGGGTGCTCGGGGCTCCCGCGCCGTCTGGCCACCGGGCCGGCCCGTGCCCCGCACCAGGCCAAGGAGAAGCGGACTGTGAGCGAGATCCGCGCCATCCACGCCGAGCACGATGGCGCCTATGGTGGCCCGCGCGTCCATGCCGGGTTGCGAGCGAGGGGGCGCCGGAACAACCGCAAGCGCGTGACTCGGCTGATGCGGGTCGGCCACATCCGTCGGCCGGCACCTGCGGAAGAAGAAGGGTTTCTGCTCGGGATGATGATGTTCATCGTGGAGGCCATGGGGAAGAAACCACGCCCTCGCCGGCTCAGATTGTCGAGCTGTGGCCGACGTGGGGACCGCTCGGTCGGTCAGGTCGCCAAGGACTTCGATTTGACCGAGACCGCGGTGCGGGCTGGGTGAAGCAGGCCGAGATCGTCGCCGACGAACGCGATGGGCTGACCAGCCTGCGCCAGCGCGAACTCCCGGGCCCGATGTTCCCGGGCCTCCGCCCGATACCGGGCGCTCTCCTCGTTGTGCTGCGCCTGGAGCCGACGGACAGCAGCTTTCTGTTCGGCCTCCCGCGCAGCCTTCAACTCTGCAGCTCCAGACGCCGCTAATGGGCCTTCTGGCCCGCCTGCGTCGCCAGCCAGGCCTCGCGCCGCGCCCGAGCCGCGGCCTTCAGCTCCAGCCGCCGCCGCGTTTCCTCATCACGACGCCGTTCGGCCTCCTCGCGGCGCCGTTCCTCCTCCCACGCGTTTTGCGCCTCGGCGGACTGGGGGGACGTCCCCCACAACGTGCGCCTGAACCAGCGGTGCTCCTCGCCGACGATCCGTGTCACTGCCCGGTTCGGAGTACTCCGGCAGGGGCGCAGCTGTCCGCGCACCACCCCCACGCCCGCTTCCTGGCGGATGACGTGCGGACGGCCGGAGTGCGGGTGCGGACGGAGACCTACCGGTGGCAGGCAGAGGTCGAAGCTCATGCTCGGGAGGCCCGGTACGACGTGGTGGCGGAAAGGCCCCTGCCAACCCCAGCGAATGGCTGGCCTCGATGGCTGCCTACTACGCGGTCGGCTATCGGATCGAGGTGGTGGCCCTGGCTGTCCCGGAGGGCGGTGTGCCAGCTCGGTGTGCTGGACCGGTACCTGCGCCTCGCCGAGGAGGGCCAGGCCCGGTACGTGGGGTGGGACAACCAGGCAGCCTGCGCCGCCGACCTAGCGGAATCGAGAACGGGTGCCTTGCCGACCGGGTCACCATCGTGCGGCGCGCGGGCGAGGTCTTGTACCCCAACGAGCTCACGCCCCCAAGCGGGTGGACGCGCCCGCCGGGCGCCCGCGAGGCGCTGCTCTCCGAACAGGTACGGCCGTGGAGCCCTGTGGAGACCGGGGTCTTCCGCCGCCAGCTCGCCGATGCCGACCGCTGTGCCCACGATCCCCGGCTGCCGGAGGACTGGACGCTGGCCGTGCGCCGTGACGCCGAGGGGGCCGCCGCGCTCGCCGAGCCCGTTCGGCGGGTGGCCCAGCCCCCCAAGGAGGCACCCGGAGTCGGCTACCAGGTAGTTGCGGGGACGGCGCTCGTAGCGGTGGTTGAGTCTGCGGTAGCCGGTCGCACGTGCCGCAGCGCGCCTCGCTCTCGCCGTGCTCGCCGGTGGACACGATGGCGCGGATGCCCGTGTTCGTCCCGGGCGCGAGCAGCAGGCGTCGCTGGAGGGTGGCGCGGTCGATGCGCTCGTAGGCGGCGACCGAGGTGAACTCGTCTGTAAACCCAATGCCGTTGATTTAGGGGTCTGGTGGAGGTGTGACGGCCACGATGACCTGCAGTGTTTCTGCGGGACGACGGGTTGGCTGTAGCGGTCGTGGCCGGT
>NZ_JOFX01000086.1 GCF_000719345.1 Streptomyces sp. NRRL F-2664 | reverse complement strand
ACCCGGCGCAAACACACCCGACACCGGCACCGCCGCCGTCGCGGCAGCCGCCGTGGCGGCAGCAGAGCGGGAACCCGGAGCGGCGAACGCCTCACCCGCGCTCTCCCCGACGACGGTGCCGGCAGCGGCCAGGGCCAGCAGGCCGGCCACACCATTCCGGCGGACACGCCGCACAGAAGCGGCAGCGGAAGACAGAGGAGAATAAGGGGAAGGCACGGACGCACTCCGGGGAGAGAGGAACATATCGGTCAGGCATTCTGTCCAGAAGAACAGGCCCCCGGGACGGCTGTCTTTCCTCCGAACGGCCCATGCGGCTGCCGGCGGGGGTGGCGTGTGCAGGTGCCACCCGTGAGGGTGACCGCCGGTGCAAGCTGCCTGCCTCTCAGCGGGCCCTGATCGCACTCGTGTATCTGCGCAAGCACGACGGCACGCTCGCCGAGTGCCACCGTGTCGGCAACGGCCGGGACGACTGCTCAGGCAAGCACCGCCGCCACGGGGTGAACATCCAGGCGGTCACCGGTGCGGCCGGTGGACTCATCTGGTACTCACCGGCCATGCCCGCACGGACCGCGGACGTCACCGCCGCCCGCATACACAACATCTCACGCTCTGTGAACGCCTAAAAGATCCCCGCCCTCGCGGACAAGGCCTACCAAGGCGCCGGCGGAACGTTCGCGACATCCGTCAAGAAGCACCGAGCCGTGACCTCACCATCAAAGACAAGTCCGCCAACCGGGCACACGCCCGACTCCGCTCACCCGTGGAACGAGCCTTCACACGACTCAAGGCCTGGCGGATCTTCCGCAGAGCCCGCGTCAGCCCCAACACACTCACGTCAATGACCAAGGCCGTCCCCACCCTGGAGAAGCAGTGCTGAAGAAGCTCAATGTTCTTCGTTACGGACGTGGTGCCGGGTATGTGGTTGTTTGGGGTGGTCATGCCTTGGGGTCCGGGCTTCGCAGAAGGTGCCGTCGCGGAGCATGGCAGACAGGACGCTGATGCGTTGGCGGGCGGGGCGGAGGAGGGCTTGGGTGTGGGTTTTGCCGCGGGCTCTTTGCCGGTCGCAGTAGGCGCGTGAGGCGGGGCCGACGTTCATGCAGGCGAAGGCGGAGAGGAACATGGCGGGTTTGAGCTGCCGGTTTCCGCCGCGGGTGCGTGTTCGCCGTGGAGGTTGCCGGCGATCTGGCCGTGGGGCGAGGCCGGCGTCGGAGGCGAGGCGGGCGGCGCCGGGGAAGCCGGTGCCGTCGTCGGCGGTGGCCAGCAGGACGGCGGCGGTCCTGGCTGACGGCTCCCGGGCATCGAGGTCGGGACCTGGTGAAGAGGGCGGGCTCCAGCAGGGTGATGGTCTGGGCTTCCAGCGCCCGGCGCTGGTCGTGGACTGCGGTCGGCGAGCGGGCCAGCGACGGGAGGAACGCGTCGCGGGTGCCGGTTCCCAAGACCACGACAGTCTGTTGGTCGAGGGCGTCGAAGACGTCGTCGGTCAGCCGGGTGGCCATGCGGGGGCCTTGGGCCGGATCGCCTCGGCGAGTCTGCGACGGTCGGCCTTGCGCAGGGCGGCCGGGGATCCGTAGCGCTCGAGGAGCCAGGTGACGGCGGCGTGGTCCAGTCTCGGGCCGAGCACCCGCTCGAGGCTGGGGTGGGGTGGGCAGGCCGCGGATCCGGGCGAAAGTGTTCTTCGCCGACCCGCACTCGCCCTGGCAACGGCCGAGAACACGAACGGGCTGCTGCGTAAGCATCTCCCAGGAGGCAGCGAATCTCTCCCGCTGGTCGTCCGCGGACCTCGAGCTGTTGCTTTGACGATCAGCAACCGGCCCCGCAAGATCCTCGGCTGGCGGACACCGGCCGAGGTCTTTCGACGAACAGCTACGCTCACTGCAATAGCCCGGTGTTGCAACGACGGATTGAACTCGCTCAGTGCACCAGCCACGATTTCGGTCTGCTGGCAGCAGAGTTCAACGTCCGGCTGTCCGTCGGCCGCACCGGCCAGTGCTGGGACAACGCTCTCGCGGAGTCGTTCTTCTCCGCCCTGAAGAACGAGCTGGGCGCCCAGTACCGGCCCCCCGGACAGCCGGCCGAACCGCGACCTCCGGGTGGAAACCGAAGGCTGTACAACTTGCACCGGCTCCACGGCAGCCTCGGCTACCTCAGCCACGCCGACTACGAGGCCGCACTCGCAGCCTAACCACCACGCCAAAGGTGTCCGTCAAAGCGGACAAGCTCAGAGGGGACCACCACGGCAGCCAGTCGTGCAACCTCCAAGCCCGGTCCTTTACGGCCGGGCCGTGTTGGCCTGCCACGCAGCCCTGCCTTCATCTGCATGTCTTGTCCGCTGATCGGCCCCCAGCGAAACGCCGGCGAAATCAGGCGCCCTGGGGGAAGCGGAACGGGTCACCGCTATGCGAGATTGGGGTCACCGCAGCCGGCGGGTATTCCCTCGCGGCCCGGGGGCAACCGAGCCTCCGGCTTGTAGGGCTGCAGCACCGCGCGGAGCCGATCCGGGCCCTGCCCGTTGTCCGGTTTAAGGGTTAGGCGCTGCTCACCGGCTTTCAGCACGCTACCCCCTCCTCGGGTGACTGATCCCGGGGGAACGTTCCCGCCCCTTTCATCGAGGAGCTGTGGGCCGGGCCCCTAACGCGCGACGGTGCGCGTCACCGGCCCTCCCCGCTCACGAAGTGCGGCGTCCCGAGCAAGCAAGGATTGACCATGGCTTCAAGCCTGACGAAGGGCTCGGCCGCCACCGGCGAGAAGACCTTTCTCGGCCACCCCAGCGGCCTCGCCTTCCTCTTCATGACGGAGATGTGGGAGCGCTACAGCTTCTACGGCATGCGCGCGCTGCTTGTGCTCTACCTGGCCGCGAATGTGGCCGACGGCGGCCTCGGGATGAACGACGCGACGGCGGTCGCGATCTACTCCGTCTACAACGCGATGGTCTACCTGCTCGCCCTTCCGGGCGGCTGGCTGGGGGACCGCGTGTGGGGTGCCCGCAAAGCGGTCGCCGTTGCCGGGGTGGTGATTATGGCGGGGCACTTCCTGCTGGCGGTCCCGTCCACGGCTTCGTTCTTCGTCGGCCTGGCGCTGATCGCGGCCGGTTCGGGTGTGTTGAAAGCCAACATTTCCACGATGGTCGGCCAGCTGTATAGGGACAAGAACGACCCGCGTCGTGACGGCGGCTTCACAATCTTCTACATGGGCATCAACCTGGGTGCCTTTGCCGCCCCGCTGACTATCGGCTGGGTCGGCCAAGAGCTCGACTGGCACATCGGCTTCGCCATGGCCGGTGCCGGTATGGCGCTGGGTCTGCTCTTCTACTTCATCGGCTTCCGCCATCTGAACCCGGTCTCGAGCCGGGTCCCGGACCCCTTGAGCGCTGCTGAGAAGTCCGCGGTTGTCAGGAAGGGCCTGGTATGGCTGTGCGTCGCTGCCGCCGCGTACGCGCTCATAGGGCTGGCCGGCGTTTTCACGATCAACTACGCCCTGTGGCCGCTGACCGTCCTCGGCCTGGTGCTGCCGGCCTGGTCACTGCTGCGCATCAAGCGCGACCGCGACCTGGAGCCCGTCGAGCAGTCCCGGATGTCGGCCTACGTGTGGTTCTTCATCGCCGCGGCGATCTTCTGGGCCATTTATGACCAGACCGGTTCGACCCTGTCGCTGTTCGCCAAAGGCCACACCGAGTCCATGCTGTTCGGTTTCGGCTTCCCGGAGAGCTGGTTCCAGTCGCTGAACCCGCTGTTCGTCATGGCGCTGGCCCCGCTCTTCGCCTGGCTGTGGGTGGCGCTGGCGCACCGCTCCAAGGAGCCGAGTACCGTGGCGAAGTTCTCCTTCGCCCTAGTCATGGTGGGTCTCTCCTTCGGCATCATGATGATCGCCCAGGGTGCGGCCGCCGGCGGCAAGGTCACCCCGATGTGGCTGGTCTCGGTGTACTTCATCCAGACCGTCGGCGAGCTGTGCCTCTCCCCTGTCGGCCTGTCGATGACCACCAAGCTGGCCCCGAAGAAGTACGGCTCGCAGATGATGGGCGTCTTCTTCCTCGCGGTTACCGCGGGCGACTCGACCATCGCGCTGCTCCAGCTGTGCGGTGTGCCGACCGACACGCAAAGCTGGTTCGCCAGCCAGGGCGCGCTGGCTGCGCTCGCCGGCATTGCGGTCTACCTGTACCGCAAGAAGGTCAAGCTGCTCATGCGCGGCATCCACTGACGCGCTCCCGCCCACCGCAGACGGGGTCGCCGCAGTGATCTGGCGATGTCGTTTCATTCGGGCCTGTTCCGCCCCGCCCGGCCGACTGGCCGACGCTGTTGGCGATTCGTGGGGGTGGAACGACAACGCCGGTCCCCAAGACCACAACTGGGTCTTGGGGACCGGCGTCACGCGCGCCCCGAGTCAGCCCCACGGCGTCGGCCGACTGCCGGGCGGGGCGAAGTGCGGCGCAGTGGCTGGCGCGGCCGACTGGGTGCGGGTGTCTCCGCCCTGCCGGTTCCAGGAGCCGCGGCCCCGGCCGTCCGCCGAGACGTCGGCGGACGGACACCGCACCCGCGGCCCTGCGGCTTGTTCGGCTACCGGCGGGTGACCTGATCTGCCTGGAGTCCCTTGGGGCCTCCCACTACGCTGTATTCGACGTGGTCGGCTTCGTGGAGTTCCTTGAAGCCGGTGCCCTGGATGGCTGAGTAGTGGACGAACAGGTCCGGGTTCCCGTCGTCTTGGCTGATGAAGCCGTAGCCCTTTTCAGCGTTGAACCACTTCACGGTGCCAGTTGCCATCGCTCATATCCTTGTTCGCTCGCAAGTAGTGCCGGGTGCTTCGCTGGGAAGCGCCCGCTGGTGGAAGTCTGCCATCCCTGCCGCAGTGAAGTCCCGGGATGCCGAGGCAGGCTGGTGCAGGGCCGGGTTACAGGCGGCGGGTGTAGGGGTGGAGCTGGTCGATTTCCTGGAAGCCGGCTTGCCGGTGGAGTTGTGCTGCCGGACCGGTGCTGTCGCAGGCGCAGCCGGCTGGGATGTCGAGGAGGACGGTGAGCTCGCGGATGCCGAGGTCGGCAAGGCGGGCCAGGCAGTGCCGCAGGTGCAGGTGGCCGGACCCGTGTTCAGAGTCCAGAGTGATCCATTCCAGCACTGCTGTCCCATCGACGGGGCGGCTGACGACCGCTCTTCCGAAGGGGGTGCCGCTGCCTGTCCGCAGCCGCATGTACCACCCGTGCGGGCCGGTGCTTTCGGTGATGTCGGCGGCCCCGTACGGCAGGCGCGGGATGGTGCCAGGGAGGCAGCGAAGGTAGCTCCAGCCGTCCTGGCGGCGGAATCCCGCAGCCTCCAGCGCAAGTGCACTGCCCCGGCGGTTGTGTACGGGCAGGCCCGCGAAGGACATCGCTGTCGGTGTGGCCAATGCGTGCACGGTGCGCCGCCCGGCGTGTTCCAGCATGTGCCGCACCAGCACTTGGGCGACGTGCTGGTCGTCCTCCGCGCAGTGCAGCCACAGCAGCAGCCCGTCGCCCCCGTGTTCGCTCAGAGCCCAGCCGATGGCGCCCACGACCTCGCCAGCGCTGCCGACCGCCACGTCCGTGCGCGGTTTCTGAAGCAGGGAGGGGACCGCGTCCCCAGGGCAGCAGCTGGCGAGAACGTGCCCGAGCATGTCGGCGGTCACCGCCGGGCGGCCGGGCAGCCGGTCGCCCTCGATCAGTTCCAGGAGCCGCTCCCGGTCTCGCGGCAGGTAGGGGCGCACCACGGTGTGGCTGGTCTGCGTGTTCACCGGTCCAGGTTCCCTGGCTCGTGCTGCGGCAGGGCTGAACGCCACACCCCGGCTCGGCACGGGGGGCGCGGGGGCCTGCCGGAAGGGGCTGCCGGGGTAGCCGCGGCGGCAAGAGGCAGCCACGGGTGCCAGGCCCGGGGGTGGCGGTGAAGGACGGTCCGGCCCGCGCGTGAACCGGCCCTGCAGGACTGTGGGGCCGTCCGGGCCGTGACCGGAGCATCTCCGGGACGGCGTCTGCACTGCCTGCCGGGTGCTCACCCGCCCTGAACCCCGGCGAGCTGGGGCGGTGTCACTTTCGCCCGCATGAAGAACTGGAAGATCCTCCGCGGCTACCGGCAAAGGGGGCGGCGGCCTCCAGCACGCGGTCCAGGCCGTCGCCACCATGCACAACCGGCACGGTGAAGCAGCACGTCAGGCACCACACCGGCCTGTCTTCTGCCACACCCTTCAGCACGGCTCAAAGCCCGGCGGATCTGCCGCCAAGCCCGCGTCAGCCGCGCACACTCACGCCAAGGGAACCGAGCCGTCCGCACCTTGGAGAGGCAACGCGGAAGAAGCCGACTTCTCGAGACGCCGACCCGTGGGGCGTGACGCGTCAGCGGCCTCCAGGCTCCTCGCGATCGTTGCTGCGGGCGCTCGTGCCGCCGCCTGTTGCGCCGCCGCCGGTGCGGACAGGGCCGAATACTTTTGAGCCGATCGAATGGCCTGGACCTGACTTGGCGGTATGCGTCGTGCGGGAGGGCTGCCCGCAGGTTGGCGGCAGGGGCCCGCCCTCCGCTATCTGTGGCGGCTGCACGAAAACCGGACACCTGCTTCGCGGCAAACCCGTGGAATGAACACAGGTCCTTCACGCTGCCCGAAGTTTTTGCTGTCATGGGCGCGTCAATGCGCGCCATTGATCTGTTCGCTCCCCTCAAGGCTGAAGAACAGGAGATGCCATGACAGTGCGACACCTGCTGGTCGGCGGAGCGGTGGGTATGGCGGCGATCCTCGCCGCGGCACCCGCCCAGGCACAGCCGGTCACCGATCCGCCCGGCCAGATCACCGTGGAGGTCCAGACAGTCAACGGCTCCGGTTGCCGGCAGGGCACCGCCGCGGTGGCCGCTTCCCCCGACAACACGGCGTTCACCGTCACCTACAGCGACTACCTGGCCCAGGCCGGGGCGGGTTCCAACCCCGTGGACTTCCGAAAGAACTGCCAGCTCGGCCTCAGAGTGCATGTCCCGCAAGGCTTCACCTACGCAGTCGCCAGAGCCGACTACCGGGGATTCGCCCACCTGCAGCGCGGCGCCTTCGGCCAGGAGCGGGCGAGTTACTACTTCCAGGGCATGTCGCAGACGGCCCGCGTCACCCACCAGTTCAACGGCCCCTACACCGACAACTGGGAGGCAAGCGACGAGACGGGGTACGCCGACCTCGTCTGGGCACCGTGCGGTGAGGACCGGATCCTCAACGTGAACACGGAGCTGCGCGTGTACACAGGCTCCTCCAATCCTCAGAATCTGAGCTTCATGGGCATGGACTCCACCGACGGGAGCGTCAGCACGAAGTACCACCTGGCCTGGAAGGAATGCCCGGCGGCATGACCACCGGGCACCCACGCCACAGCTCACCAACAGGCTGAAAGAGGAGTCCATGTTCCGCACTGTCCTCGCGGGCGGCGCTGCCGCGCTGCTGCTCGTCCTCGGCACACCTGCGCACGCCGGTGCCGCCAAGCCAAGCCTCCCCGCACCTCCCGACAAGATCGTCATCGACCTCGTGAGCGTGAACGGCACCGGCTGTCCGGAAGGGACCGCCCAGGTGGCAGTCGCTCCCGACAACACCGCGTTCACCGTCACATACAGCGATTACCTCGCCCAGGTCGGGCCTAACGCGTCCCCCCTGGAATTCCGCAGGAACTGCCAGCTCAACCTACGCGTCCACGTACCGTCCGGCTTCACCTACGCGATCGTGCAGGCCGACTACCGCGGATACGCCTCCCTGCAGCAGGGGGCCAGCGCCATGGAACGGGCCAACTACTACTTCCAGGGCATGCCCCAGACCGCCCAGAGGTCGCACTACTTCGCGGGGCCGTACGACGACAACTGGCAGGCTACCGACCGCACCGAGTACGCCGACCTGGTCTGGGCTCCCTGCGGGGAAAAGCGCAACTTCAACATCAACACTGAGCTCCGGGTAAACGCAGGCACCTCCAACCCGAAGACCCAGACAAGCTTCATGACCATGGACTCCACCGACGGCAGCGTCAGCACGGAATACCATCTCGCATGGACGGAATGCCCCGGCATGCCGTGACCCCGCCCTCATAGCAGGGAGTCCGTGCCGGCGCACCGAGAAGGGTCCCCGCTCCGCCGCAAGCGGGGACTGTCGCCCGCACCGTACACCGGTGCTGCCCGCGCAGTCTGCTGGCACCGCTGAGGCCGACCCGGGCCTGTCGGCGGCAGTCCGGTTCAGGCCGCCTTCTCCGACGGAAGTGCCGGCCTGACCGCTGAGCGGCTCGCAGAACAGGTGACGGAAGCCTTCAACCCGTCAGGCAATCGCAGGAGGCTGTCGCGCTGACGGGCTGCACTCGCCAGGCCCGTGCCCTCGCGCGTTCTGCGCTGAACCCCGGCCGACTGCGTCTCGCCCGGCTGTGGGCCACCGCCTTGGCACCGAACTCGCGGCGGGCCTTCAACGGGGCCGGGGTCGGCTCCCGGGCCAGGTTAGGCGGGCGCAGCGCAAGTCCCCGGCGATCGCAAGCCGCTCGCGGTGGCCGGCCCGGCGGTGTGGAAAGACGCTCGCGCTCCTTCCACACCGCCGCACTGCCGCCAGCTGAACACGCTGCGGCCGGGATGGCAGAGTGGGACGCACGGGGCTGGGCGCGGGGGCCCTATGCCCGCGACGGCGCGCCCGGCCCCCGGGGCCGCTATGGCGTGTCAAGCATGTGAGGCGGTCCGGGAGGACCGGGTGCGGCTGATGACTGGTTGCCGTCGATGGCTCGGGAGGACTGGCCGCCCGGTCCTCCGGGACGCTCCGACCACTGATTGAGAACTGCGGTCATCGCTGGTTAGGGACCTGTCGGCGGAGTGTTCTTCGGACCACGGAGTGCTGGTCACGACAGATACGGAGCCACAGGCTTGAGCACGCGGCAGAGCCGGATGCGGGTCGGCATCGACGCCGGCAAGAGGCACCATCGGGCGGTGGCCCTCGACAGCGACGGCGAGACGCTGTTCTCGACGAAGGCGATCAATGACGAGAGCCAGCTCCTCGCCCTCATCGAGACCGCCAGGGAACGCGCTGACGCGCTGATGAGGTGCGATGGGCGGTGGACATCTCCGGCCGCGCTCGACCGGGTAGCGCCGTCGGAATGCGGGGGTCCGGGGTGAGCGGCCTGCGGGCGGCCGCGGGGGTGGGATGAGATGTCAGAGATCAGCGGCCGCCGGAGCCCGGCCCGTTCTGCCCCCACCCGCGATCCACCGCCCCCGTCCCGGGGCCGGCCGGGGCCGGAAGGGGTCGGCAGCCGGCTTCATGCTCCGCCGTGCCGCAGTCAGCACCACATCACCGCTTGCCGTTGCCGAACCGCCTCGCCCACCGGCACAGCCGCCAATTCTGCACCGAGGAGTCTCAAGCGGTGGCGTCCGCCCGGGGGAGCCGGATGTCGTCCTCTCAGGGGCCCGGCCGGCCGGGGTAGGCCGCGCCGGGGCGTCCGTATGGTCGTAGATGCAACCGGTTGAAAACAACAGAAAATCACTAGCTTCGGCCAGTGGGGACAGTCCGTGACATGAGGAGCATGCGCGGCTGGTGCGGCAACCGCTCGCCCGGGTATAAGGCCCGGCAGTAGCCAGTCTGAGAGTAGACCCGCCCAGCACAGTCTTCGCACCAGCCCGAGCCGCAGCCTTCGAGCCCGCCCTCCCGGCGGGCTTCTGCGCGTGGAGGGGCCGATCCGGATACGGCCCCTGCGGCTGGCGGCTCAGACCGCAGCCAGTTCTTCCACAGCAGAGCCGTCAGCCCCTGGCCGCCGCCGTCGTCGTCGGGCTCCACGAGGAATGGATCCTCCACCCGCCTCTGCCTCCAGCGAAAGGCGCGGACGGCCTCGACGGCGGCCAGCAGATACTCCGCCGTAAGCGACCGCCCATCACCCCACTCATGGCCGCGGGTTTCCCCACGGACGGCCAGACATCTTCCAGGACCTGGACCGATACCGGTCAGCAAGCTGGATGGTGTGAAGAACAGCAGGGATTGCCCAATCTTGGTCGAGCCAGAGCGGTGACGCCTTGTGACGGGTTCATGCCGCTACGGAAGCGAGGTACTGAGCTCGAAGGCCTTGCCGTCGCGTATGAGGACCCATAACACGTTGAGGCCACGCCTGCCAGAGCCGGGACGGCCTGCTTGTGAGACTTCCCCTCGGCGCGTTTGCGCTGCAGGCGGGTGGTGACCGCCGCCTGCTCGGCGCGCCGGGCTGCAGCTGGCCGAATACGCAGGTCACCGGACTCCGGATGGGTTTCAGAGGTTGCTGGACTCGAGCGTCTGCGTCTGGGATGCAGACGCGGTCCGTGACGACGTGCGGGACCATGTTGCCGAACGGCTCGGGCCGGGCGGCGTGCTGATCATCGACGACACCGGTTTCA
>NZ_JOFX01000085.1 GCF_000719345.1 Streptomyces sp. NRRL F-2664 | reverse complement strand
GCCTTCCCCCTGGACCGACAGAACCCCCCAACAAGGTTCATCGTTGCAGCTCAGGAAGGCACTTTCGCGTTTCCGCCCCATAGCAGGCCGTACCCAAGTGAAACGGCGAGGCTAGGGCTCCTGGAGAAGCCGAAGTCCTCGATCCGCTTGTTGCGCGGGGAGCAGGCTTCCTTGACCCCGCGGAGTTTGCGGCGCTCGTCGCGGTCCTGGAACTCGCTCCCCAGGAGATCGGCCAGGAAGTCCGAATAGGAGGCGTGCTCGCGCAGTGCCTGGGCGGCGAACTCCTCCCAGCCGTCGCGGACCGTGGCCAGGCCCCAGACCCCCAATCCCACCGAAATCCGGCCACATCTGAGAGGTTTCAGGACGGCGAGTGGGCTTGGTGGTATTTCTTTAGGCAGGCACTGAAAAAATTTGCCCTGCCTGCAATCTAGGAGGATATGTGAACCGCAAGTATGCAGCCAGCACTCTTATTGCTCTGATCTCCGTGGGATCCTTGCTGTCGTCGTCGAGTACAGCGGCCGCCTCCGACGACCCATACCGGACGGCCCGTGCTTGCGCCGATCTTCAGAGGGAGGTGGACGACTGGGTTGCAGGGAGGGTCTTCTACTTTTCGGACCCCCGGCCAGACTGGCTAAAGGAGGCCCAAGATAGTAATTGCACAATCCGCAACCTAGAACCTCCGCTCTCCGCTAATGAATCAAGGTTTGCCGTCACCGTGCGCGACGCTTCCGTGAACGGCACCTAGAGATTTTGCTGCCCCTCGGCAGAGAACTGACGGGCCAGGCAATGCTTTCTGCGACCGCCTGGAAGAGTCCCCGGGGTCGGGTTCCGCTGAGCCTGGCGGATCCTGCCCCATGACCTGCGACGGAACCGCTAGAGCAGCATCACAGGGCTCTGGAAGGGTACGGAAGTGAATGCTCACTTCCGTCGGGCCAATGGCTGTGAGATCGCCCGCTGGGAGCAAATGCGTCCGGTCCTGCCTTCCGCCCGTTAAGGATCCTCGGCGGAGTCGCCGATCGGGTGGCGGCCGCCTGCGGTTGGCAGGCGAGCCTTCGGGCGGTGGTTCGAGATGTCTCATGTCTCAACTGCTGCGACTGAAGGCCTAGTTGGATCCCCTGGACTGCCGAAGTCGGCCTGCCGCACACGCTCGTGGGGCGGCTCACGATGCTGACCGCCAACCCCGCCTGCAAGGCTTGACATGCGCAACCGTCGCCCTGCGGCCTGTGCAAAGCCCGCGCGGGCTTATCGGAGCACAGGCTGTTCGAGCCGTCTGAAGCAGACATGGAGCTCCTGCTAGAACCATGTCGACCAAGATCATTATCCAGCAGGAGCTCCACCGACGCCCAGTCTGTCATTTCTCACGGGGTAGCGTTGCCGCAGGCCCGTTCGCGCCGGGCGAGTGACGCGGATTGTCCCGTTCGAGATGGCCGACGAGGTGCTTGCCGAGTCCGGCAGAACGCAGCAGCGGATACGGCTCTTCCCCACGCGTGGTGGTGTACCTGCTCTGGCCGGGGCCCTGCTCCCCGGCCCTGGCTGGCAGGAGGTGCGGCAGCGGATGACGTCCGGCCTGGAAGGAGTCGAAGCGGCCGCTCCGACGGCCGGCGCATGGGCACAAGGCCATAAGGAGGATCGGGGCCATGGCCGCTGCGGCGCTTGCCCGACCTGCTGCGCGGGTCGGCCGCAGGGGCCAGCGCTGTGGGAACGCGGTGGCGCGGCCTGCTCGTCTGCGCGGTCGGCGGCACCCTGACGGCTGTGCCCGGCACCCCCGCGAACCAGGCCGAAGAGCCCAAGCACCGAGAGGCAGCAACGGCGGAGCGGGGTACCCCTTCACTCCGTCTGCTGGTTCTGGTGTCGCGGCACCCGCATGTGCTGGACGCCGTATCAAGGCCGGCCGAGACCGCGGGAGGCCTGCTATACCCTACGCCCGGTCCGCAGCATGGGCGAAGGCATGGCCGTGTTGCTGGACCGGAACTTCGCCGTCCAGACCCTGGTCGAGGCGAACACACAGCGGAGCGCCCGTGTCCTGGTCCGGTGGAAGAGCACCGGAAACCGCCGGTCCTCGGACGATTCCCCGACGGCTCCCACCTGTTCAGGCCCGGAGCCGTCGTCGTCCGTGCCATCGACTGCCAGATCACCGTCAGCGCCGCCCAGGGACGCCGCACCGGGGGCCACCGCCTCGTCACGGCTCCCACCCCCGTATCCACCCGCCGCCGAGCTGGTCAAGCTTTCTCACGAGCGGCGGGAGGCCGAGACCTCCCACCTTGAGAAGAGTCTGCCGTCCTCGGCGGCCGGGTACTCCGCGCCCGGACTCCGCCCCGTGTGGTCCAGGAAGTCTTAGCCCTGCTGGTCACTTACACGTCCTACGACTGGCGATGGCAGACGCCACTGCCTCACATACCGACCCCGGCCGGGCCGTCTTCACCATCGCCCTGAACGCCGCCCGCGACCTGCTCATCCAGGCCGCGGGCACTATCGGCGACACGACGGGCCGGCCTCGTCGGCACCATCGGCCGCCGGGTCCTGGCCCGCCTCATGCCCGCCCGGCGCATCCGCACCCGGCGCCACGCGTCGTCAAGCGCGCCATCTCGACGTACAGCGCCCAAGGCGTCGTCGACAGGACCAGCTGCAAGGCCGCCACCAGCATCGGCATCCTCACCGGCCCTACCACTTGACACCGAGCGCCCAACGCCAACTACACGGCATTGCTACTGGCCCTGCGACCGGTGGCCATACTCAAAAACGGGCCGCAAAAACCTACCCGATGCCCGGGCCTGCAAGAAGCGCCCCCCCGCCTGCAATCCGCGCCCTGGCCTGTGCATCGCTCGCGGGTCGTGCCGGGCCTGCTGGCGCGACGGCACCTGCTATGACCCGGACAACCGCGAAGCCGACAGAGACACCCAGCACACCTGCCGACACCACTCGTAACGGCAAGAGGCTGACTCAGGAAACTTCAGCGGCCCACCCGCCAGGATTGCAATGGGACGGCCTGCACCGCTCTCAGTCGCCCGCAGCAGCATCCCCAGAACTGATTCGACTGTCAAAGCTGCCAAGCGTGGGCCAGTATTTCGGTGCAATGGAGACGAAGATGAAGCTTCCGGGCTGCGAAGTCCAATTGGTGTGCGTATTCCAGCCGTACCCGTACGGGCCGAGGGCGTACCATCCGCCGTACTGTGTCCTGCGCTCCTGCGATCTCTGCACCGGGGACAAGCCGCCTTCTTCCTTCATGCCGTTGATTCCTCAGGAAAGTCGGATTCCCTGAGCTCGTTTTCGGGCACTCAAGTTTTCGGAATGGCGCCCCCGGCAGGCCATGGCGCGATGTTTAATGCGGGGTGTGGAAACATAGTCGGGATCGCGGAGCCCCTGGCCGGCTGCGGGTGATGCCCATATGCCCACCAGCAGTGCAGCCGCTGGCATCCCTAAAATTTTCCTCGTTGGTTCATGCGTCGCCGAAAGTAAAATTGCCGCTCTTCGTGTCCGCCGGTATGGGCGGCCTCGCCTCGCAAGCCGTCTATTCGCCTGTGCCGCAAGGCGGACAAGACTACCCGTGTGGCAGGCGGGAGGTAGCGCAACTCCCCACTGCTTCGGAGGGATCCCTGACTCCGCCGAACGGAAGTCTCGGTTAGGGAGATTCGATGTCCCGCCAGCCCTTGATTCGGCCGTCCCGAGCAGTGATGATCTGCGCGGAGGGGAAGTTTCCGCCATGTGATCTTCGAATGTGCGCGCCGCGGCTGGAAGATCGCGCAGCCTCAGCCTGCCCGGGGCGGGCCCCCTGCAGCCCAAGGCTTTGGAAACGCATCCTGGATTGCTGCAGGAAGCGGTCCGCGGAAATGAGATTAACCATGGTCTCTATTTAGGAGAAATTAGGAATGCTGCTATCCAAGCGCTTCGCCCCCGCAGTGACGGCCCTCATCGTCAGCGGGCTTTCTATTCCATCTGCGTATGCCATCGGTGTCGCGACCTCACCTGCAGACGAGGCTGCCCGTAGCGCGCAGCAGTCGGAGTGCAGCTCGGCCGGCACGTCAGACGAAAACACCTGCCGAAACCTGGCCGAGGGCGCTCAGCCTGCCCAGCCGGGCCCCGCTATTGCGGTTGGCACAGTCGCCGCGCAGGCCGAGAGCGAACCGATTTCGGCAAAAACTGTCCGAATATCCTGGGTTCCGGCTCCGGGCGGCCCTGCAGCTACAAACTATCGGGTGATCGCCACATGGCCCTGCTCGACTCCGGGCGGCTGCAGTAATACCTACTACCCTGATCCCACTCAGACCAGCATCGTCGTACCCGTCAATCACAACCCGACTACGTATTTCGTCGTCCCTCAGAATGCTGCAGGTTTTGGCCCAGCGTCTCCTGCTTCTTCGCCGGTGGTGCACTCAGGCGTTCCGCTTGCTCCTGCGGCGCCGACAGTCGTCCCGGAAAGCTGAGGCAGGCCGCCGCATTTCGCCTCACCAGCGCTGGGGCGCGTGCACCGTCGGCCGGCCAACGACGCTTGTGTCCGTCCGGCATCTCCGTCTCGGACGCCATGGGGCCGGCAGCGTGGCGCAGTTCCCGGCCGGCGAAAGCCCGGGAGGGGCTCGCACCCGCACAGAAGTCTCCCAGCCGGGCGCCTTCCCGTCTCCAGCCGTCGAGAAAACCACTGAGCCCGGGTGCGCGGCGGCGCGGGATGAGCCGGCCTGTGCTGCGGCAGCCGCCCTCCGCGATCACCGTGGTCCGGCCGGCGGCCTCCTTCGCGCCGGACAGCTCCCGCGCCATGCAGTCGTCGCGGCTGCCGGGCTGTGGCGCCCGGCCGGGTGCGGCGCCGACGACGGCCTGGTGGCTGGTGCAGGAAGCTCGGCCACTGGTGGTCCGGGCCGAGACGCGGGTGCCGCCGACGACGAGCGCGGTGCCCCTGCGATGCGGCCGGCCGCGGACGCGCACAGCCCGACAGCGGTGCCAGTCGGCGCAGAGCGAGACTGGTCCGCTGCGCGGCGGCCAGCCGGACCCGGCCCCTTCGGCAGCAGGCCCAGGGCCGGCCCCTTGCCCGCCGGACCCGTTCCCTCGCACCGCAGGGCGCTGAGCGCTTGCCGGACTGACGCGACCCCAGCCTGGTGAACGCGGCTGTCCGAAGGCTCCGGTGCAGGGCTGCACCCGGCACAGCAGATCATTTCTGCTGTGGCCGCCGGTTACGGGGCACCCCCAGCAGAAGTCCCTACCGCCGGCCGTGCCTGCCGGGTCGCCGGCCCGCCACACGCACCTCCCGCAGCCGCAGCGCCCCGCCGGCCGCGCAGTCCGACCGCTGCATCGCCCGCCTGGGCACCCCGGCGGACGCGCCTTCGCCCAGCCGAAGCGCGGCAGCTCCTTCCGCGGGGCTCCCACCCGGTCCCAGGTTGTCCACGCCGGCTGCACCCTGCGGCCTGCGGCTGTACGGGATGAAAAGGGCCCCAGTGATGGCCGGGAAGTGCACTACGGGCATGCCGCCCCTGGTCAGGAATTCTTCTGGAGCGATTCACGAAGCTTCCCCTTGGGGAGTTTTGTAGCACCGGTGTCGTACAGGATGAACGTGTCATACATTCCATCCGATTTCATGCGCCCGAACCACTCCGTGATACCCGAAACCATGCTGCGGGATCCTTCCAGACTGTCTTGATTCATGTCGGTAGCCTTGCTCGCCTTGGAGCCCCGCCACGCCATCTCGATATGCGCTTCCTGTCCCTGGCTGTTAAACGCGGCCAAGGCGAAGATTTTTCGGAGCGGGGCATTTGCGACTGCTTCGATAATTCTGTCGCCGTTGTCGGGCTCCATCGCAGACCCCTTTTGTCCGGCCTGCGCTGTAAATGAACTCGAGGCCACTCCGCTTCCCCAGATGGTCTCTGCGTCAGGCTGGGTGAACGTGACTCTCCCGGCGGGAAGCGAGGGGGAGCCTGTGAAGGTTTTGATTGCCGCCCAGAGCACCGTCTGGCAGCCCTCTGGGAAGGCGTTGAATCCTATTCGCCGGAAAAGCGTGAAACCTATGCTCTTTCCCCAGTACTCTTCGTGCGTTCCCTTCATCGGGGTAATGCCCGAGTCCAGGAGGTCTATGATTCCCTGCTGTTTTTCCGCGTGCTCCGCGGCCATGTCGAGACGGCGTTTCTCGACTTCGGCGTGCCATCTCTCCCACATGTCGGTGCGGGCTACATTGATTCTTGCCTGCTGCTGTTTCTGCCTTTGGAGCCTGGTGTTATACCTGGGCAGCTTGAAGCTGATGTTTCCGGTGGGGTCGGTGTACTCAACGGGGTTGGTGTTGAAGGCCTGGTATTTGTTGAGCGGTGTGGGGTGGGGGTCGCGGGTGGTGAAGCGGCCGGTTTCGGGGTGGTAGAGGCGTGCCGGGGTGTAGTGGGTGCGGGTTTCGGTGTTGGTGTACTCGCCGCCGAAGCGGAAGGGGTTGGCGGCAGGATCGGCAGCCCGGGCGGCGTCTGCCAGGGGCGCTCCCCCGGGTCCG
Organism: Streptomyces sp. NRRL F-2664; assembly: GCF_000719345.1. Taxonomy (GTDB): domain Bacteria; phylum Actinomycetota; class Actinomycetes; order Streptomycetales; family Streptomycetaceae; genus Streptomyces. Next base: position 2,060 of record NZ_JOFX01000085.1, on the reverse strand, counting down.
GTTTCCAGTCCGTAGTCGCTGTAGGCGCGGCTGGCGTGTACGCCGCCTGCGGGGCTGGTCTCCAGGACGGTGTTGCCGCGGCGGTCGGTGTGGAGGTAGAGGGCGGCACCGGGGGTGCCGGTGAGGGTGCGGGCTTCACGTCCCGCTGCTCCGGTGAGGTAGGCGCCGGTGCGCGGCTGCCCGCCACTGCCGGTGTGGGTGTCGTTGGCGATGGCGCCGTCGGGGGTGTAGTGGAACAGGACAGTGCTGGCGGTGCCGTCCGGGGCGGTGGTGGTGGCCGACCTGCGGCTGCCATCCGCCCAATAGGCGTATGCGGTGCGGGTCCCGTCGGCGGCGGTGGCGGTGGTGGGCTTGTTGTCGGGGCTGTAGGTCCACGCGGTGCCGTCGGCGCTCTGGAGGAGGTTGCCTGCCGCGTCCCAGTCCTGGGAGGTCTTCCTCCCGCCGGCGGTGAGGGCAGTCAGGCGGCCTGCAGAGTCGGTCTCATACACCGTGCCGGTCTTCTTGCCGCTGGCGTCGGTGGATGTGGCGGTGGTGATATCGCCAGCGGCGTTGGCTGTGTAGGCCGTCGACCGCAGCACCGGCGCCCCGGCGTCGGTGCCGCTGTGCACGGTGGTAGCGGTGAGGCGGCCGTAGGCGTCGTAGCCGTGCACGGTATGCGTCGCCGCCGGCGGCGCGCCTGCGCTGCCGTCCTCACCCGCGCCGGTTCCCTGTCCGCTGCCCGCCCGCTGCTCCCCAGCGGCGGAGGGGCGGGTATCGGTGCGGGTGGCGAGGTCGCCGCGGGTGTTGTACGTATACGAGGTTTCCGACAAGAGGGTGCCGTCTGCGCGGGTGAGGGTCTCCCTCTTCGGCTGACCGCTGTCGAAGTAGTCCACCGTGAAGGTGGTGCCGTTGCCGTATGCGGTGCGGGAGATGCGCCCGAGGCTGTCGTAGGTGTAGACAGCCGAGGCGGTCTGCCCGTCCGCGGTCTTCTGGACGGCCTCGGCCAGGCTGCCGTCGGGGTTGTAGGTATAGGTGGTAAGGGCTCCCGCGGCGTCGGAGGCGGTGGTGAGCTGGCCCGCGGCATCGTAGGTGCGGGAGACGGCCTTCCCGTCGGGGTATGCGACCGATACCAGCCGCCCCTCGCCGTCGTAGCCGTAGACGATGAGCGAGTCCTTCCTCGCATCCGCATCCCCGCTACTGCCGTCGCTCTGCCAGATACCGGCAACCCGGTTCAGGCTGTCGTACTCCATGTGCCGGACCGTGGTGGCGCCTTCCGCATCCGTGACGGAGGTACTGGTGAGCAGGGAGGTGTCCTGGTCGTAGGTATAGGCAGTCGTGGTGACGCGCTTGCCGTCCCCAGTCTGCACCTCGGTCCGGGCGATCCGGCCGTCGTCGCCGTAGGTGTAGGCGGTGGTGTTGCCGAGCTGGTCGGTCTGGGAAGCGAGCCGGCCCCCCGCGTCGTAGGCGTCCACCGTGCCGGTGAAGGTGTCGCCCTGGCTCGGCGCCCCCTGGGCCAGGGCCTTCGACGTCTGCCGCCCCGCCAGATCATGGGTGAGCGCCGCGGTGAACTCCTGGCCCGGATACAGGTCCGGTGCGGCCGGGTTCAGCACGGCGCTCTGCGGGACCCCGCCCGCACCGTAGGAGGGGGTCGTGGTGACCTCGCCGCTGGTTGAGGTCAGGGGCCGGCCTAGGGCATCGGCCCGGGAAGACGATCCTGCCGCCAGGGTGCCATCGGCGAACACCACCCTCGCACTGTTGGCGCGCTGCGCACTGTCGGCGTCCTGCACGCTGACCGCGCGTGCCTGGTCAAGGCCGACGCTGTTCTGGTCTTTCCCGAGGACGCCCTGCGCTACAGCCTCGTCCACGATATCGGCGGCCGTCTTCTGCGTCGTGCCGTCGGGGCGGGTGGTGCTGCTGGTGTGGCCCCACGGGTCGGCGGAGGTCACGGTTTTGCGGCCGGCCTGGTCGGTGGTGGTGACCTGGTAGTGGGCCCACTGGGAGTAGTCGGCCTGGGCCAGTACCCGGGCGCCGTCGGCGTCGGGTTCTTTGGCGTAGGCGCCGTCGCGGTAGTTGTCCGCGGT
>NZ_JOFX01000084.1 GCF_000719345.1 Streptomyces sp. NRRL F-2664 | reverse complement strand
CGCGCCCAGGCCCTGCCGGTCCACCCCCAGACCCGACAACTCCTGGTCATACGACAGTGACAGGCCGAACGAAGCCTCACCACGCCCCGCCGTCGCCAGCAGCGGCACCTCCAGGGAGTAGCGGCCGGTCCGCACATCCACCGCACCCCCCGCCTCCTCACCCGGCGCAAACACACCCGACATCAGAACGCCCGGCACTTCTACACTTGCCTGAGAACCTGCGAACGCTTGAACGCTGCCGCATACCGGGCTCAGACTGGCCAACAGCAGCAAAGTGAACGATCCACAACGCCGAAGTTCGCTTCGTCGGACTCCGCGGCTAGAACCGCCGACATCCGCAGTAGACATGGCGCACTCCTTGAGTAATGCGATAATAACGCCTTGAAGAAGAGCACTAGTTTCGCTCTGCGCCATCCCCTGAACAGCTCCACTTAGACGACCCAATACTGGTGACTCTGGCTGAGGTTGGGACTGCTGCAGGGTTTAGCGACACCTGACCTGGCTTGCTGAGAAGCGGCCTGGAAGGATGTTGTAGTGCTCAGCCCGATCCCAAGGAGTTCCGCGAGGACGTCGTGCGGGTCGCGCGCAACCGCGAGCCCGGCGTCACGCTGGAACAGGTGGCCGCCGACTTGGGAGTCCACCCGGCCTCGCTGACGAAGTGGCCGCGCCACGCGGAGACCCAGAACACCGCCACCAGGCCCGCGACGGCGCCGGCTGAGTCGGCCGAGCTGCGCGAGGCCCGCAAGCGGATCCGGATGCTCGAGCAGGAGAACGAGGTCCTTAGAGGGCGGTTCGTGAGCTGATGTCCGTTTTCGTGTGGGATGGGACAGGGCTGCTGGTCACGGTGCTCGGCCGGTTACTGCTTCCTGGCGAAGCTGCCGGTGTCGACTTCGGTGAGGATGTCGAGCTTGACCAGGCGTTTCAGTTTGGCGCGGGTGCCCTCGATGTTCTTCGGCAGCAGTTCGTGGTCCAGGGCTTCGCAGACGTCCCGGGCTCGCAGGGGGCCGGTCGCGTCGTTGAAGACGCCCAGGATGCGGGGATAGTCCGGGTGCTCGGGCATGTCTGGCGGGGCGGCCGGGAGCCGGTCGGCCAGGCCCGTGACGGTTCTCCGTGTGATCGCGAGGTGTTCGAGGTGGGTCTCGGCCTCCCGCAACCGGGACTGTAGTTCGCCGATGCGAGTGCGGAGGTCGTCGGCCAGGCCCCGGGCGGCGTTCTCCTGGATGTCGAGCGCGTCGAGCAGGGGCTGGAGGTTCACGCGCTCACCGTCTGGCGTTCGCGCCATGTGGGGGTGTTCTCGCCGGTAAGGCGGCGGGCCATGACCTGGGTCATGGCCCAGTAGACCCGGGAGGCGGACGAGGCCGGTTGGTGCTCGTAGTCGCGGACCAGACGCCGGTGCAGTATCAGGATCCCGTAGGTCTGCTCGACCTTCCACCGCTTCGTCTGCGGAACGAACCCCTTCTCCTGCGGATTGCGTTGCACGGTCTCGACGTCGATGCCCAGGCCGGCTCCGTGCGCGGTGACCTGGTTCTTGAAGCCCTGGTCGGCCAGGGCCTTCTCGACGGTTCCGCCGGTGTGGTCGGCGACCTGGTCCAGCAAAGCGACACCCGCGGTGTTGTCGTGCGCGCTCGCGGCGAGAACGATCACCGCGATGACCAGGCCGAGCACGTCCACGGCCAGTCCGCGCTTGCGGCCTGGGGCCCTCTTCGCCGGATCCCGGCCGGTCGTGGAGGCGGGGACCCCGGCGGCAGCGCGGACACTCTGGGTGTCCAGGACCACCAGGGTCGGATCCTCCAATCGACCGGCCTTATCACGGACCTGGCAGCGCAGGAGTTCGTGAATGACCTGGTCCGTTCCGTCGTCCCGCCAGGCCGCAAAGTAGTAGTACGTCGCGCTCTTCGGCGGCAGGTCGTGCGGGAGGTAGGCCCACTGGCAGCCGGTCCGACCCTGGTAGAGGATCGCGTTCACGATCTCCCGCATGGCGTAGGCGCCCTGACGGCCGCTGACCGAGCGGTGCCGGTCCTTCCACGCCGTGATCACCGGCTCGATCAGAGCCCACTGCGCCTCGGACAAGTCGCTGGGGTAGGGCATGCGTTCACTCACATCACCACACCAGCAGACGAGCGCCTGCGGACCTACCGATTCCGCCACGCACCCACACCATCAGGCGACCACAAGCCACTCAAAAGTCACGAACCGCCCGCCGAGGGGCACTAGAGACAGTGTCCTACTCCGGCGCCCTGACCTGTCAGCCGGTGGTGAACTCCGCGCTACCCTTTCCGAACAGACGCGTCAGCCCTGTCGGGTTCCCGTCGAATTCTCCGGTGAGGAGCTGCAGCAGGAATTCCGTCATGGTGCAGTCGTAGACCGTCCACTCACCTCCGTGCGTATAGACAGCCACAGGCCACGTGCCGGGTTCGTCGCTGCTCGTGATCCAGCCCAGTACGTCCGCTTCGACTGTCTCCCCCCAGACCATGATGTCCGCCGGGCCATAGAGCTCGGCGTACAGCGAGTCGTTCCACTCGTCGACCTCCGGTAGGTCGAGAACATCCGGCGGAAGCCTTGAGGTGTGACGCGAAGGAAGATGAGGATCCGTGCTCGGAGCGAAGACGTCCAGCATTCCGTCGACCTCACCGCTGCCGTAGACGGACAGGAAGCCCCTGTAATCGGACGGGAATCGGGTGCCGTACGCCGCCGCGATATCGTCCCAGTCGAGGGAAGAGCCCCATACTCGACGGCTGCATGAGGTGTCGAAGTCGCTCGAGGGCGGTCATGGTCTCTCTCACCTTCGTAGTCCAGCCAGTCGTGGCCTCGCGTGGGAACCGGTTGGGAACATCATCACACCAACAGGTGAGCGCCTGCGGACCGGCGGGTTCCGCCGCGCACCCACACCTTCAGGCGATGACAGAGCCACTCAAAAACTCACGAACCGCCCTCTGAGGAAGGCCGCGGCCTATCTGTCCCGAGAGCGGGTCCCACGAAGGGAGCGATCACTGTGGGCGCGAGGCCTGGGTCCTGAACCATGGTGCTGCGGAAGCCACGGCCGAGAAGGTTGCCTTGGGGCGCGAAGCTGGGACGGGAACCGGTGGAAGGCATAGTTCCCGACGCGCTGAAGACTGAGCCTGCTGGGGAGCGCGCAACAGGGACGATCGGGCAGGACTGCCCCAAGCGGTAGAAGAGGGGAGGCTGGCTGCCATCCTCCAAACGGCCCAAGCAGGACCCTCTTGATCGCTGGCCAAACGAACCCTCCCAACGTGTGCGATGGCACGGCAGGATGGGGGACAGAAGCGTACCGCCATACGTAAGGACTGGATCGCATGACCTCCCACGATTCGGGGAATATCAGGGTGATTATCGCGGATGATCACCCCGTCTACCGCGATGGTGTTTCCAAGGAATTGGCTAGCGCACCAAACATCGATATTATCGCGACGTGCAGCAACGGCGACGAAGCGTTAAAAGCGATACTGGAACACCATCCAGACGTTGCGATCTTGGACTACAAAATGCCTATGCTTAATGGCGGACAGGTTGCCATGGCTGCGGCAGAGAAGGCTGCTCCCACAAAGGTAGTTATTCTTTCTGCATTCACGGAGGATGCGGCAGTTTACCAGGCCCTCAGGGACGGAGCTTCGGGATACCTCACCAAAGAATCAGACTCGGCAGATATACTTGACGCGGTCATGACATGCCTGCGAGGAGAGGTGGTCCTCCCCAATAGACTTGCTGCCGGACTCATATCGGAAATACGGAGCAGGGCCGAGACGCACCGCCCAAACTTAACTGACAGAGAAGTGCAAATTCTACAAATGCTGTCTTCGGGGCTTTCGACTCCGGCTATTGCAAAGGGAATATTCCTTGCTCCCTCCACTGTAAAAACTCACCTCCAGCATATATGTGACAAGCTCGGCGTTTCGGGTCGGGCAGCAGCCGTAGCCGAAGCGATGCGCCGCGGGATACTTTCATAGGGGGCAGTCTCAGTGGGGGCTAGCGACAAAAGCAGAGAACAGCGCAATCCACTGGACGCGGGCCTTCATGAGGTGTTATATCGTCACCGAATGAAGGTCTATCAGATCGGGGGATGCCTCAGGCTGGGGTTCGCTGTCATCGTCACACTTGTAGTCCTCAAGGAAGGCGGCGAGTGGCATGACGTATCTCTTGCAGAGGCTTTCATACTCGCAACATACGGCCTGGCCACTCTCGCCGGATTTTTTTGGCTGTTTGTTTCCGCAAGCGGGAGCGGTGAACGTCTGGCCATTGTGACCATCTGGTTCGACATTACCGTAGTGATCATTCTGTTGGTTTTGTCAGAGGGGTCTCCGGCGTTAGGGCTGGCGCTGTTTCTCGTGCCAATATTCGCCGCCTTCCAGATGCCGGTTCGGCATGTTCTAGCGCTGGCAATATTTGCAGTCACTTCCTACTCCACCTTGATGTTGCTGGACCCTCTTCTGCGCTTAAGGAGCAGAGATGAGAATGCCAGCGCTATGCTTTCCTTTCTTGTTTTGACATGTGCGGCCTGCGTTGTGGTAGCCCGTCTTCAGCAAGATCGTTCCTCGCGGATTTCTGACCTCATGAACGAGAGAGCCTGGCTGTTGGCTGAAGTTATATCTACAGAAGAGAGAGAAAGGGCGGCACTTGCTGAGCGTTTGCATGACGGCCCATTGCAATCCGTTCTGGCTGTTAGATTTGAGCTGCAGGCCGCTATGCGAGAGCGAAATGCTGGTGTAGTTGCTGGTGCGCGCGACCAATTGTTGGCGGTATCGAGGAGCCTTCGAGACCTGACCTGCGAGCTCCATCCGTCAGTAATCGAAGCGAACGGTATAGCTCAGAGCCTCGAGTTGCTAGTCAGATCTGCAGCTGACCGGGCCGGCATTGAGGGGTACTGTAAAGTGGATGTGCAGCCAACCTTCAAGGATCCGCGCGAACCAATCGTTTTCAATGCAACTCGCGAGCTCGTGAATAATGTTGTACGCCATTCCGGTGGAACGAAATTCTGGGTACGGCTTGCCGAGGCAGATGGGGTTTGGCGCCTGCGCGTTTCGGATAATGGGCGCGGTGTAGCGGCCGACGCTCTGCAGGTAAAGTTGAAAGGTGGGCATATCGGCCTAGCTTCGCAGCGTATCAGAGTTGAAGCCGCCAACGGGACAATGTTGATCGAGCCGGATTCAGAACGCACGACAATCCGAATAGATTTGCCGCCTTGCGTACCGTGAGCTTCTTGGCTGCGCCGCCGAAGCAAGTGAGTGGTGGTGAACGAGCGCCGGGCTGAGCCGTAGTAATTGAGCCTTTTCTACTGGAACAGCAGCGGAGTACGCACCTCGTGTTCACCGGATGGGACTGGGCGACCGAGACTCATGACGTGACCGTCATGGACCACACCGGCAAGCGCGTCAACCGGTGAGAACTGGCCCACACTGAGGTGCCCCGATGTTTCCGGACAGGGACCCAATAGGGTCCCTGTCCGGAAACATCGGGGCACCTCAGATGCCACGCATGGTGATGAAGGTGCATTCGGCGGAGTTCAAGGCGGACGCAGTCGCGTTGTACCTGCGAACGTCCCAGCCGACCCGGTCATAGCAGCATGTCCCAACAGCGGAACTCCTGTGACGAGGATGTCTTGGAGGACAACCGCTCTTCTAGAGCAGCTCCGTTGCCTCATTCACCGGCCCTGACAAACAGCCTCCACGCCTAAGACCGTGTCCTATGTGGTGAGGCGCACGAGGTGTTTGTAGCAGCACAGGGCGGCGGCGAGGCCGAGAAAGGCCAGGTAGTCGCGGGGATGGCGCTCGTAGCGGTGGTTGAGTCTGCGGCAACCGCTCAGCCAGGACATGGTCCGCTCAATCACCCGCCGACGCCGCCCGAGTCGCTCTGATGACTCGACGCCCTTGCGGGCGATACGGACGCCGATCCGCTTGCCGCGGAGCCATTTCCGCAGTTCAGGGATGTCGTAGGCCTTGTCCGCGTGCAGGCGCTGAGGCTTGAAGCGGCGGCCGCGGTGGGGGCCGTGTCTCGTGCGGTGACCGAGCACCATCGGCTTCAAGGCCTGGCTGTCGTGGGTGTTGGCGGCCGAAAGGCCGACAACGAGGGGCAGTCCGTTCGCGCCCGACAGGACGTGCATCTTGGGAGCGGCGGTGGGCTGTCGACTTGGATATGCCGAAGCAGGGCGGCAGTGCCCGCCAGGCGCAGTCGCTGACGGGTCGACTTCGTCGGCCAGCGCAGCGGTGACATCGGGTCACCCCGCATATCCGGCTCGACGAGGGGCAGTAGTGCGGGCCGCAAACCGGGATCGAGGTCCACCGCACGCTTGCGGCCTCCGCCTTCCCGGCGGGTGCGGCCTATTGGGGCCGCACCTGAATCCAGTTCAGCCGCCCCGCGGGAGACAGTGCCCTCACGCACCCCGGCCGCACGGGCCACCTTCCTGATCCCGCCGTGGCCCAGCGACCGGGCCTCTGCTCCTATGGCCAACCGGCGCTGACGCTCGTCCAGGTGCGGCAGTAACACACTTGTTTCTATGCAGGCCCTAACTGAACGGCGTTGGGTCTAGTCCTACCTCGTGGCTTGTTTTGGTTGTTCCCTTTGATCGCTCGGCGCGGCAAAATGAGAATCCTCCGGTTCTAGCGCCGGGTGAGCAGAGCATCGTCGAAGCGGCGGCATCCTCGAGCTTTCCCGGCGCGTGGCGTAAAATAGCCGTTGGTGCACTTCGTCTTGTCTGCGGGAGTGCGTGTATCGCGCACTAGCACAACCCGTACGGGGGTCGAGTGGGGGATTGTGTAATTGTCTTACACGGATAGGATCTCCGAGGATCGCAAGTTCGGGTCCCCTTTTCCGAAGTGAAGTAAAGAGGTGAGCTGTGCGTAAAGCAGGCAAGGTATTCGCAGGCCTGGCAATAGTGGCGGCAACTACCAGCGTCTTCGCCGCAGGAACGGTTCAGGCTGCTGAGGTGGAGTCTGTCCAGCAGTGCTCTGTCGAACCCCGGCAGGTACGTCTGACCAGTGACGGGTACGCCCTGACCAACATCCGTGCCGAGTATCGCTCGGATGCACCGAAAAGGAACGCCTACGCTACCTATTCCCTCTCTGCCGCCCCGCTGGCCTGCGAGGATGGCGAGTTCTTCGTCTTCGACATCCTAACTCGGCGCGTCGTGCCGATGCAGAACGGGGCGATGAGCGTCCAGGACTGGCAGGAGGTCCGGTTCACGGTGCCGTCCGGGCAGCGCTTCTTCCAGGTCATGTACGGCGACGCTGCCGACCCTTGGAACGCCACCTACATCGGTTCCGTCACCAAGCTTTTGAACACCAGAAATTCTTGAGTGTCGGCCCCCGCGCCTCATCCTCCTGCAGAACACCGCTGGATGCGCGTGAAGAACCACTCCTGCGGTGTCGTTGCACCTGAAGGCCGCTTGTGGCGTTGCGAGACGCCACCGTCGAAGCTCACTGAGGAGAAGCATCCGCGCTTCGACAGCGCGAGACCGATGCTGCGTCCGCAAACCAGGTCACTAGGTGTATTGCCTCGGGAGGTTGTGGACGGGTGACGCAGGTCTCGACTGAGGCATCTTGAACGGGTGAGGGCCTTCCGGGTTCGGTGTGGATTGCGACGTCTACACCAACCAGCAGAAGGCCCTCATGCCCCACCGTAATGCACCCCTGACCGAGACCGGACGCCTGCGCCTGGCCCGTTGCGTGGTCGAGGACGGCTGGCCGCTGCGCCGGGCCGCCAACGTTTCCAGGTCTCGCCCACCACGGCTCAGCGGTGGGCCACCCGCTACCGGATGTCGGGCGGAGCAGGGATGACGGACCGCTCATCGCGACCGCGCCACAGCCCCCGCCGGACGCCGACACGCACCGAACGCCGGATCATCAAGGTCGTGGTCCTGAGGCGCTGGGGACCGGCCCGCATCGCTCATCTGCTGGACCTGGCGCCCTCGACCGTGCACCGGGTCCTGACCCGGTTCGGCCTGGCCGTCTGACCCAATCTTGACCGCGCGACCGGCCACGTCATACGCCGCTACGGACGCGAACGCGTGGGCGAGCTCGTCCACGTCGACATCAAGAAGCTCGGCAACATCCCCGACGGAGGCGGCCACAAAGTCCTCGGCCGGGCGGCGGGACGCAAAAGGAAGTCCGGAGCCGGTTACCGGTAGATCCACACCGCCGTCGACGACCACTCCCCCCTCGCCTACAGCGAGATCCTGCCCGACGAGAAGAAGGAAACCGCCACCGCCTTCTGGCAGCGCGCCCAGGCCTACTACGCCAGTGCCGGGATCATCGTCGAACGCGTCCTGACCGACAACGGGTCCTGCTGCAAATCCCACGCCTGGCGCGACCTGCTGGCAGCGGCCGGGATCACCCACAAGCGAACCCGGCCCTACCGACCGCAAACCAACGGCAAGGTCGAACGTCTCAACCGCATCCTCCTGGACGAGTGGGCCTACGCCCGCCCCTACCGTTCAGAGCAGGAACGACGTGACGCCTTCCCCGCCTGGCTGCACTCCTACAATCACCACCGCGGACACACCGCGCTCGCAGGCAAAACACCCGCCAGCCGCGTCCCCAACCTCACTGAGCAATACACCTAGTGCTGTGACCGGGAAGGTTTGCCGGGTTGCTCGTTGTGCTGGTCGGATGTGACGACTTCGACTGGCATGGGGAGGCGGTATGGCGTTACCGGTCC
>NZ_JOFX01000083.1 GCF_000719345.1 Streptomyces sp. NRRL F-2664 | reverse complement strand
GGAGGCCTTGGCGCTCTGGGCGCCGATCACACAGGCCGACGGCTCTGCGTCCCGGCCCTCCTTCTCTCGCAGAAGCTTCCGAAGCAGGCCGTTGAGCTGCGCGGACACGCCCTCGTCCGCCGTTTGGCGAACGCTCGATCCCGCGGACGAGACGGTCGCCGAGCTCGCGATAGCCGCCGGGTTCGACGACTATCTCGCGGGCGAGTCCACCCGGATCGCCAACCGGCTCCGCCGCCTGCCCACCAAGACCGCCCATTACCGTTTTGGTTGACCCGCAATGGGGCGCTAGGCCTCCGGAGTTGGGGACTTTCTCCCCCTGACGAATTGATGGTACTGCCGTTGCTTTTGGGGCGGGGTGGGCGTTGAGCCGTTCGTGCTGGTATCACATCTGGAGCGGCCGGGGCTTGGGATCTTGACCCGGTCGTGTCCGCCTGAGCTGGCGGACCGGGTCGTTGGCGAAGCGGGGTGCGGTGAGAAAACCCCGACGTCTGTGGGCTGTTGTCCACCCGCTGGGCCAGGACAGCGACCTCTTCCAAGGTCTGCGTATGCTGGCTCTGGACGGAATGCTGCTGGCGGTTCCCGATTCGGCCGGAAACCGGGAGGCCTTCGGAAAGTCGGGATCACAACGCAGCCCGATGGGCTGTCCCACGGCACGCGTGGTTAACGTCGCTGGCTGCTCAGCCGGGAGGCCGCGTCGGCCAGGGCGGCGCACCCGTGCGCAGCACGTAGACGATGCCGCGCAGAGCCGCACGGTCAGGGCGCCGACAGCCGGCCCGGATACGACGCCGGCGAGGCGGGGCAGCGGTGCGACACGGTCCCGTAGGTCATCAGGGACAAGATCATCCGACACCCGCAGAACTCTGCCGCCCGTCAGCCCAACTGCGAAGCCAGTGAGCCAAATCCATTCTGAATGATCAATTACCGCACGAACGTTTGTCGGAGATGTTCAGGCAGAATCGAGGGCGTTGCCGTACCCAGCGCTGCTGGCGTTCGCTTCGGACCTTGGGTTCGCGGATTTGGGCGGCCAGGACGTCCTGAGGGCGGACGTGCGCGCTGCGCCACCTGGATAGTCCTGCAGCTTCCGTGCCGATGCGCGACGAAACACCGGACGGAAACGAGCCTATTGCCCGGCGGATGAAGTATAGCGACGGGGCACAGGCAACGTCTCTTGTGTACGCTGCGTAGTCTTTCGGGTCGCCGGTATCGGTAGTAGCTGTCTCGGCCAGCGGCCCACACCGCCATCCTCCGGTACTTGGTCCGATTGGCGGTCCTCGCTGGGAGGCAGAAATACCCAGACTGGGATGACTTCGCCGGATTATTCCCTTTCGCCTGGTCCTCGGATGTGGTGGTTATGATCTCCTCGAGCTCCCTTCTCACCGACCGTACTCCCCTAGACTCCGGGGATAGCCCTCCGGAAGACGGCCAGGGTCGTTGGGCTCTGCCCCACCACGTGAGTGCAGCCGGCACCGCACGTACTCTGGCCCTACATACTCTCCGAGCGTGGGGGGCGGGCGAGTGCTGTGTAGACAGCGCGCTGGTGGTCGTCTCCGAGCTGGTCACTAACGCGGTGGAACACGCCCTGCCGCCAGTCACGCTGCATCTGGCACAGCTTGACCGCGAGCAGAGAAGGCTGCGAGTGGAGGTCGCCGACGGTGGTCCCTCAGACCGCCCCGGTGATTGGGTGGCGAGCTGCGAACCCGACGAACACGGACGTGGCAGTCTGATCATCACCGCCCTGGCAGCCGACTATGGAGCCACCACGGATGGGGAAGGCAGCACCCGCTGGGCCGACCTGCCACTAAGCGCATAGCGTCACGGCTTGGGACGTGTCGGCAGTCGCGCCTGTGCGGAACGGGCAGCGGACCCGGCGCCCTGGTAGGCCAGGCGGACAGGGGGCGATTATCCGGCGCCGACAGGCCGCAGTCTGATTGCGGGTCCGGCCACTGGAGCGACTTCTGGCGGAGTGCCCGCCGGAGAACAGACAGGGTGACCAGAAGCGGTCACCACCGCAGGCCCGCCTCGTGGCGAGGGGGTGCTTTTCAGAGTAGTTTACTCGGCCGTCGCCGGCCGATCCCCCGCAGCCGCCCCCGCGCCTGTCGGCACGGCCCTGTTCTCGTATAAGAGGGCGTTTCATCCCGTTGTTTCATCCCGGGATGGGGTGTTTGGTGGGTGGTTTCGGGTCACGCCAGGAGATGGTGCTCTCGCCGGTGAGGCGGCGGCCATGAGGCCGGTCATGGCGAGGTGGATCATGGCTTCGGATCGGTTGGGCAGGGTTTCGTAGTCGCGAGCGAGGCGGCGGTGGAGCATGAGCCAGCCGTAGGTCCACTCGACCGCCCACCGTTTTGGTATGGGGGGTGAATCCCCTGGTCCCGGGCTTGCGGGTGGTGATCTCCATGTCGATGCCGAGGGTCGCGGCGTGCTCGACGAGGTGCTGGCGGCAGCCTCCGTCGACCCAGGCCTTCCGGATTCCGGGGTGGCCGACCCTGCGGCGATGCCTGCGAACGCGAGGAAGTGTTCGACACGGTCCGCTCCACGACCCATCGGTGCCGGCCGAGCCGGTTCGACGGCTCGATCCCCTTCCGTGCGATGCGGTGGCGGATTCCACGGCCGCGTAGCCATCTGCGCAGGTGGGGGAGTCGTAACCTTTGTCGCCGTGGAGTCTGCCGGGGCGTCGGCGACGTCGTCCGCGGCGGGAGCGGATCGGCGGAGTGCCCGGGACCAGAGGTTGCAGGGCCTGGCTGTCGTGCAGGTTCGCACCCGAGACGGCGATGGATATCGGCAAACCGGTCCGCTCGGTGATCGAATGGATCTTCGACCCGTACTTGCCTCTGTCGACAGGATTCGGACCTGTCAGGTCCCCGTTACCGTCTTCGTGGCCCTGAAACAGGGCCCCCGGCCTCCGGCCCCGGTATGACTCGGTCCCCCAGCCGATGATGATCGAAAAGGTAGTGTCGCCGGTGTCGGAGGCATCGGCAGACCGCTGATCAGAGGCACAAGCGCCCCCCTTGGGCAGTCTCTCGGCAACGTGGATGCCGGCACGCTGATGCCACGGGTGGGGCCGGGAAGAATGCGAGCGCGTGAAGGCATGTCGGACGAGACGGGCATCGACGTCTGTCTCGGCCTGGACGTTGGCAAGGGCGGTCACCATGCCGCCGCCGTGAACCAGGCGGGGAAGAAGGTCTTCGACAAGCCCCTGCCCAACAGCGAACCAAAGCTGCGGGAGCTGTTCGATAAGTTCCAGGCCAGCACGCAACGGTACTGGTGGTCGCCGACCAGCCGGCTTCCATTGGGGCCCTGCCGCTGGCGGTCGCCCGGGACGCGGGCTGCCGGGCCGCCTACCTGCCCGGACTCACAATGCGGCGGATCACCGACGGGTCGGCGGCGCCGGCGGGCGGCGGCCGGCGCCGTGCCCTCGTGGCTGGTGCCGTCGGGCGCCGCGACCTCTACCCGGGCGAGGCGGAAACGGACGCCCGCGACGCGTTCATCACCGCGGACGCCGCCAGAGCGATGCCGCACACCCTGAGGACCACCGATCTCGCGGACGAGACCGTTGCCGAGCTCGCCATGATCTCCGGGTTCGACGACGATCTCGCGGGCGAGTCCACCCGGACCGTCTCCGCGGCCTCCTCACCCAGATCCACCCGTCCCTGGAACGAGTCTTCGGACCTCGAATCCAGCACCCGGCCGTGCTCAGACTGCTGGACCAGTCCGGCTCCCCGGCCCAGATCCGCAAAGCCGGACGCCGTCGCCTCGTGACCCCGATACGTTCCAAAGCACCGCGAATGGCCGAGCGACTGATCAGGACACCTTCACTGCACTCGACGAACAGACCGTCGTCGTCCGGGGCACTGAAGCAGCTGCGCTGATCGTCCCCGGCCTCGCCACTCCACTCCAGTCCGTTCTTGACCAGCGAAAACTCCTCGCAGCCCGGATCGAGGAACTCCTGGAGGCCCTCCCTAATGGGCAGTGATGCGGGGCACCGCCAGGCCCACCCCGGCCCATCGAGGCCCTGAAAGAGACCGCGGGCCCCGCATCACTCGTGGTGCTGGTCGGTTCCGGAGAAGCCGCAAACACCCCCTGGGACCGGATCCCCTGGTCAAGAGCCGACCTCCGGGACCGTCCAGCACCACGAACACGACCACCGCCTCCAGTCCGATGATCAGATCGCTGGGGTTTGTGGTCCCAGCCGCCCACAGGGGTCACCTCTCACCACGCCCGAAGCCGCCGAGCGCTGGAGCAGACCGAGGGCCCTGCGGGCCGCTGGGGTCACGAACGACTGATCGGATGCAGGGCCATCGAGCCCTTCCATCAGGGAGACCCGTGCCCCCGCACGGCTGCGACCAGCAGCACGCCCCCCGACCGACAGGACGAACACGGCAAAATGACCGTCACCTGCGCAACCGACTGGGCCAGCGACCATCACGACGCCGCCCTGGCCGACCACGAGGGAACCCTGGCGGCAAGGGCCCGGACCACCGACGGCCTCGAGGGCCTGCACCAGCTCCTCGAACTCCCCACCACCCGCGGCGACACCGCCGACACTCCAGTCCCCGTCACGATCGAGACCTCCCGCGGCCTCCTCGTCGCCTGCCTCCGCGCGACCGGCCGGCCCATCTACGCGATCAACCCGACGGCCGCCGCCCGCTACCGCGACCGCCACGCAGTCACCCGCAAGAAGTCCGACCACCTCGACGCCATGGTGCCCGCGAACACCCTGCGCACGGACAAGGCCGCCCACCGGCCGCTGCCCGACGACAGCAAGCCCGCCCAAGCGATCGCCGTCCTGGCCCGCGCCCAGCAGGACGCGGTCTGGGACCGCACCCAGACAGGCAACAAACTCCGCTCTCACCTACGCGAATACTTCCCCGGCTTCCCCGCGGCCTTCCAGCACGACCGCGAAGGGATCAGCAGCAAAATCGCCCGCACCGTGCTGGCCGCAGCCCCCACTCCGGATCAGGCGGCGAAGCTCACCCGCGTCCAGCTGCGCGCGCTGCTGAAGAAGGCCGACCGCCAGCGCGGCATCGAGGCAGAAGCCGAACAACTGAGAGAAGCCCTGCCCATGCCGCAGACGCGCCAGCCCCACCAAGTCGGGCAAGCCATGGGACACCAGGCCATCGCCCTGCTCAGACAGCTTGATGCCGCCTGCATCAGCGTCGACGACCCTGCCGAAGCGACGGTGGAGTCTTCTGATGCGCACCCGGACGCCGCGACCATCACCAGCTTTCCAGGGCTCCGGTCACCCACCGGCGCCCGGGTGCTCGCCGAGATCGGCGACGACCGATCCCGATTCACCGACGCGAAAGGCCTCAAAGCCTTCACCGGGGCCGCGCCGGCCACCCGGGCGTCCGGCAGAAGCCTCGCGGTCATGGCCCGCAGGGTCAAGAACCAGCGTCTGGCCCCGGTCGGCTATGTCTGGGGTTCGCCAGCCTGACCACCTCCCCAAGTGCCCGAGCCCACTACGACAAGCCACGAGCCGATGAAAGACCGCCACACAGCCGCCCAGCGCAATCTCTCCAACCGCATGCTCGGCTGCCTCCACCCCTGCCTCACCAAGCGCACACCCTACGACGAGCTCACCGCGCTCCCGCCCACGCCGACCACACAACTCACCACCGCCGCTTGACAGATCAACTGCATCGGATGTCTCTAATGCAGTGTGTACGAGGTCCGGCTCGGCTCAGCCACCCCCGTGTCCCTCGGGCCCGGCCACCCCACCACCAACCCCAGGAACGTCGCCGAATGTCCCACTCCGAACGGGCAGACCTAACCCGACAATCGGCCCTTCAACCCCACCAGGCATCGTTTTTCGGCCGCACCACCCGTAGCTTTGTCGATGGCAGCCCGCGACTCCTTCCCCGGCTCACCGGGCAGCCCCACCTCTGGCGGACTTGAGCGGGACCGCTGGAGGGCGACTCACCTGCCTCCCCCACCCCCCGGAGAGCAGGCGAGGCCGCGGCCGGGTCCCCATCGATTAGGGGGATGGGGACCCGGCATGCTGGTGCGGCCAGCCGTCAAAGCCACGGGCTGTCACAGGCGGCATGCACCGATCGCGCAAAGACGAGGCCATCGCCGCGGGATCCGGCATAGTACGGAATGAGCAGCACCCGCCCCGCCGTGCCGGACATAACGCCGTTCGAACGAAATGCGAACGACCCAATCCAGTGTGTAAGCAGGTGGCGGCCCATGCAAAGGCCTGGTGCTGTGGCCGCATAGGTTCGCCGGGTTGGTGGTCGGGGCGGTTGGGTGTGCGGTGACATCCATTCCCACGACTGGAGGCGCGGTGGCCGAGCCTGTCCGTGTGCGCAGACTGGCCGACCAGGAGGGACAGCGGCTGCAGCAGATCGTGTGCCGGGGCGGTACCAGTTCAGTGCGATACCGGCGCGCGATGATGCTGCTGGCCTCGGCCGGCGGGAACCGGGTGCCGGTGATCGCCCAGCTGGTGCACGCCGGCGGGGACACCGTCCGGGACGTGGTCCACCGGTTCAATGAGATCGGCCTGGCCTGCCTGGACCCTCAATGGGCGGGAGGCCGTCCCCGCCTGCTCAAGCCTGACGACGAGGACTTCGCCACCCAGACGGCTACCACCCGCCCGACCGCACTCGGCCAGCCCTCAACCCGCTGGTCACTACTTAGAATCGTCTCCTACCTGAGGAAAGTCCACGGAAGGATCATCCGCATCGGCCGCGAGGCGTTACGCTGCCTGCTCGCCCGCCGCGGCATAACCTTCCAGCGCACCAAGACCTGGAAGGAGTCCCCGGACCCGCCCGCGACGCCAAACTGGACCGGATCGAGGAGGTCCTGGACCGCTTCCCGGACCGGGTCTTCGCCTTCGACGAGTCCGGACCGGTGGGGACCAGGCCCACCGCCGGCTCCTGCTGGGCCGAGCAGGGCAAACCCAACCGGCTCCCGGCGACCTACCGCCGCACCCATGGCGTCACCTACTTCCACGGCTGCTACTCCGCCGGCGACGATCGCCTGTGGGGCGTCAACCGCCGCCGCAAGGGCACCGCCAACAGCCTGACCGCGCTGAAATCGATCCGCGCCGCCCGACTCGACGGCGCCCCGATCTACACCACCCTGGACAACCTCTCCCCCACACCGGCACGGACATCCGCCGCCGGGCGACGAAGAACAAGGTCGAACTGTGCTTCACCCCGGCCTACGCCTCCTGGGCCAACCCGGTTGAGGCCCACTTCGGCCCGCTGCGGCAGTTCACCCCGGCCAATTCCCACCACCGCAGCCACCCCGCGCAGACCCGGGCCCTGCACCGCTACCTGCGCTGGCGCAACGCCAACGCCCGCCACCCCAAAGTGCTCGCCTAGGTTCGCCGGGTTGGTCAGGCTGCGGGTGCGAGGGGGCGTCCGCCCCAGCGGATGTCTTTCTCGCTGCGGATGCGGGCGCGTTCCTCGCGCTGGGCGGTCACAGCACTAGGTGTATTGCCCAATGAGGTTGGAGACGCGGCTGGCGGGTGGTTTGCCTGCGGGCGCGGTGTGTCCGCGGTGGTGATTCCAGGCTGGAGATCTCCCAGTGGCTCACCTGCTACAACGCCCGCAGGCGCCATAGCACCCTCGGCTACCTCTTACCCGCCGAGTTCGAACAGCAGCACCGGCAAGGACGTAAACTCATACTCGCAGCGTGAACTCCCTTGCCCGCACCTTCAGTTCAAGAGGTCGTTGCAACACCCGTCCGTAGGGAGTTGCAGTGGACTCCGATGTCAGGGAGGACCGGAGGCCGCAGGGCCCAGGAAGCTCCTGAAAGAACGCGAGCGCGAGCTCTGCCCATCCCTTGTGGATCAAGGGATGGGTTACGGATGAAGGGCCAGGCGAAGAGACGGCGACCGAAGGCGAAACATGCGCCCTCGGTCGCAGTCCGTGCCGTCAGGACCGCGAAGACGCGGCTGATCGAGGTCCGCGGGGACTCCCGGTATCTCGGTGAGGACGAGCGGACACACATCGCCGGCCGGCTGCGGGAGAAGGCCACCGTCCGTGCGATTGCGGCCGAGCTCGCCCGCAGCCCGTTCACCGTCTGCCGGAAGGTCCACCCGGCACCCTGTGAACGGCCAGTACCGGCCACACACCGCACATGTCCGCGCAGCGGCCAGGCGGCCCCGCCCCAAGGCCGGGAGGATCGCGGCGTGTCTGCTGCTGCGTGACCATCCAGTCATGGCTGGGGCTGAAGTGGACTCCCGAGCAGATCAGCCGGAGCCTGCGCCTGCACTTCCCCGACCAGCCGGAGATGCACGTATCACACGAGACGATCTACCAGGCCCTCTACGTCCAAGGCCGGGGTGAACTGTCACCAAGGCCCTGCGAACCGGTCGTACCCTCCGTAAGCCCCAACGTCGTCCTGACCAGCCTGTTCACGCTTCCCGGCACCGATGGCGATGATCAGCGACCGGCCGTCCGAGGCCGACGACCGGGCCGTTCCCAGCCACTGGGAGGGTGACCTGTTCATCGGCAAGAACAACGGCTCCGCGATCGGCACCCTGGTCGAGCGGATCACGCGCTACGTGATGCTGGTCTTACTTGCCCGGCAACCGGCTTATGCGCTGCACCACTCGACTACCCGGGACCCAACAGAGCAGCCCCCTGCGGGGCCGGGGCCGTGATCTCGATGTCGAGGATCAGGATCACGCTGTCCGGGGTGGCCAGGCGCAGCTGGTAGGTACCCGGGGCGAGGTCCGCGTCGGTGAAGACCTCCGGCAGCACGATGCGGCCGTCGGCGCCGGTCGCGGG
>NZ_JOFX01000082.1 GCF_000719345.1 Streptomyces sp. NRRL F-2664 | reverse complement strand
CACCGGGCCGACGGCAGTACGCACCGCAGGAGGCCGGGGCTGACAGTTCCACCCCAAGGCAGCTGCAGCCAGTTGTCGCACGGGTCAGGCTCCGGCCCCCTGCGGCACATCACGATCCTCACAGTTGCCGCAGTCCAGGTGTACACCGAGCCCGGGTGGCACGCCTTGTCTATCGTGACCAGGAACGTCTTGAACTCCTTCGCGCGGTGACGGCGGTGGAGTTCGCTGACGACGGTGCCGTCGGCGAGGCTGAAGCCGGCGAAGAGACTGGTGATGCCATGCCGCAGGTAGTCGCGGGTACGGCGCTCGGGCATGCCCGGCACCATCGGCAACACCGGCTGCGAGCGGTCCAGATCCTAGATCCGGGCGTTCCGTCCACGCATAACACCACACCCCGTTCCGGCGGTTTGTGGTAGAGCCCGACGACGTCGACGACCTTGTCGGCAACTGCGGATCGGTGGACAGCTTGAAGGAACCCTGCAGGTGAGGCTTGAGGTCGAACCGCTGCCACATCCGGCCGACCGTCGATTTTCGACAGCCCCGTACGGGCGGCCATCGAAGCCCTCGACCAGTGCTTGGCCTTGCCCGGAGCGGACTCCAGCGTCGCCACGATCACGTCCTCGACCTGGTCGAGGAGGATCTAAGACGGCCGGCCCGGCCTTGGCTCATCAGCCAGGCCATCCAAACGGCCAGCGCTGAAACGACCACGCCAGCGATCCACGGCCGAGGTGCCGACACCAAGGTCGGCAGCGGCCTGCCTGCTCGTCCCGCCTTCCGCGCAAGGCAGCACGATCCTCGCGCGAAGCGCCAGGTCCCGGGCGGTGTTCGCGCGCCTCGCCCAGCGGATCAGCTGCTCCCGCTCGGCTTCACTCACAACCAGATCGGCCTTCGGCCGGTCGATGCGGGCGGCATCCTCGAGCCCGGCCATCCCCTCAGCAGCGAATTTCCCACGCCACTTCCGCACCGTCGCGGTGGTCACGCCGACCTCCACCGCAACCCGCGCGTCGGCGCCTCACCCACAGAAGCCAGCACGATGCGCGCCCGCTCCGCGAACCGCGACGCCACCGCCCCACTTACCCAACGAGACAACTCCGCGCGTCCCTCATCGGACAGGCGGACTTCAACGGCGCTAGGACCCGGCGACATGACGGCGATGACGTCACCTCCGGCCTCATCACCGCCCACCGCAGCTGCGCCATCAGCGACACTGAGCTCCGCGACAGCCGGGTCCTCCTCGTCGGCGTCGTCGTCGGCCTCGAGACGACCGTCAACGCCCTCGATCACGGCAAAGTAAACTGCTGACCCGCCGTGACCAGCTCGCCCGCGTCCTGGACCGCGAGGTCGCCTGGGACCTGCTCACCGAGGAAGTGCTGCGCCACCAGGCCTTGATCGCCACCATCTTCATGCGATTCGCCTGACCGACGTCGCCGACGAGGCCACCGGCGTCACCTTCGCCCGCGGCGACGCCGTGGTCAGCAACTTGCGCCGCCGGGGAGCGGCGGGGGTCGGCAGGGCGGAGCCGGGGTTGGCTGCCGCGCAGGTCGGTGACGGCGGTGGTGTGGGTGGACCCGCTGATCCCGAATCTCCTGCAGCGGTTTTCGCCGCAAGGTGTGCTCTCGCGGGTGCACCAGTGCCGCCGTCATGCGCTGGACGTGCGGAGCTTGCAGGGCCGGCGGCCTTGCCGGTGGCCATGAGCCCAGTGACCCACTCTACGAGGGCATGGGAAAGGTGCCTTTTAGGGCAAGACAAACGCCCAACCAGGCTTCGGGACGGTGCTAGTGACGCGGACATCTCAGTCGACAGCCGCCTCGCAAGATCACGGCGCCTCGGAGAAGCTCCTGTATGGGATACGGGCTGGCTGAAAATGTATAGTCCGAACGCCGGCGGCGATCGGTGGTCTCTTCGGCCGATGGCGAGGTGCAGAGAATGGGCGATCGTATTGCTTGTACCTGATCCAGGTATTCGGCCGAACTCCGTAGTGAGTCTCGGGTTCCAGCGCAGCCGCCTAGAAGCGGTTTTCGCGCTCTGTCGAAGGGATCCTTCAATGCGTATGCTTCAGCGTGCTATCGCGATTTCCGCTCTTACCGCTGCGGTTCTCGCCGGAGGTGGCGCAGCCGCAATGGCCGACAGCGGCCATTCTGGCTTGGCTGCACCTTCTGCCTCAGTGGCTACTGCTGCCGGTTCTCGGGCCGAGGCCGGCATTGAGTACACCTTTGACCATGCCACGACAGTGCAGATCTACAACATGATTGCCAGCGGTTCAACCTCCGGTCTGAACTCCCTGTGTCAGACGGTCATTCCCGCGCCTGTGGGCGGCACTTTGTGTCCTATGCTTGCGAGCGCTCTCCCCGGCATGCTTCTGACTCCGCCCCAGGAGGGAGACCGGCTCCACGTTGCGGTCCAGTGGGGCTGGCCCCCCCTGCACGTTGAGTATGTCAAGTAGCAAGCTGGGTTGTTGAGGGCGGCGCCCACAAAGGCGGGCGCCGCTTCTCAGATCTTTTCCTTACTGACGGCAATTGGCCCCTCTCGCAAACTCGCTAGGGTTCGTCTTGCATGCATGCGGCCAGGGTGCGCACTCAGCGGTCCTTAGCCCTTCAGCAGCCGCAACCGCCTCCTGGACTGTGCAGGAACTAGACGCGGCTGGTTGGGGCATCTCGAGTTCTTTCTGCAGATCCGCATGTCCTGGTTCGTATGCGCCTCCTACCTCCGCCCGGTTGGCGCGGTCGGTCGGGCCGTTGTGCAGTCCGTATGCCGAAGCGTGGCGGTGGCGTGGTCTCCCGCAGGGAACTGCGCCGATGGCAGAAGTACCGCGAGACGCCGGAATCGCCTGCCTTGAGCGCCTCGGGTTGCGGCACGGTCTAATGGGTGCGCATGCAGGCGGCCACCGGCTTGTGATGGCTGTCACCGGCCGGCCACCCAGGGCGTGTAAAGAAAACCGCCGACCGTTCACCGCAGGGGGGATCTCGGTAGTCAGTCCACATGGAAGCCTCCGAGGACGCGCTATGCCCGGCGGGGCTTCTTCAGGACGGCACCGGGTGTGCCCAGAAACCCTCGCACGATCTCGAAGCCGCCGCAACGAACCAATCAGACTCAGCGGCCCGCCCGCCTGCTAACCGCGAGACCCACAAGCACGCAACACTCACGAGGCGCTGCAGAGACAGACTCGGCACGGGGCGCAAGAGGGTCAGGCACCGCATGACTTGCGGCCTCCTTGACAGATCGCACCTGCCTATGGCTCCATCGGCCCTGACTCAAGAGATCGACTGACGTAATGTCAGTAGTCGGCCCGCAAGGCGGGCGGACTGAATAGAAAGTCGCCACCGGCGATCGGTATTCGAGTTGTTCGGAACGCGTGATCACGTGATCTCAAGCGTCGACCGGTGCAGCATCCTCTAAAGGATCTTCTAAACGCAGTGCGATCGCGGAGCTGTCGTATTCGCGACTTGGGCTACGCGCTTTGGACTCACGCCTGCAATTTAAATCTACGCCGCCCGGGTCTTAGCGGCAGGCTGAAATCGTACTGAGGATCTCGTTTTGGCATCCCGTATCGCGGGGATTGTGTCGCCGATAGTCAGTCCGATCGAGGCTGCTCACGGCTATCGGGGCGCCCCGAGCATGCCAGCGGGAGACCGAGCCGGTGTGGTCGTGCACTTCATTTTTAAGGGGTCGGTTTTGTCTCGTAGCAGTGGCAGGGGGTCGTATGGCGGCGTTCAGCGGGGCAGGGTTCTCCGGCGCTGGTTCGCGGTGCTTGTCGCGGCGACCTTAGGCTGTCTCCTCTTCGGAGAGGCGCTCGCTCTTTCTGTGCCTTGGGGCAGCTTGGCAGGTGTGCCTGCTGGGGCTTCCCTGATGGGAACAGAAGTTGCGGTGTCAGGTGTGTTCCCGCCAGGTGACAGGGCGGGGGGCGTGGTGGATGTGCGATCGGGCCGGTATGGGCTGGAGGTACCGCTGCTGGGGGTTGCAGGGCGTGGTGAGGTGTCGTTCGACTTGTCGGTGTCATACGACCAGGAGCTGTCTGGCCTGGGGGTTGATCGGCAAGGGCTCGGTGTCGGTGTAGGGCTCGGCTTGCCGTTCGTTGATGGTCGGGGGAATCGTGCGGTGGTGGAGGGCGCGGTTTATGACATTGACACCAGTAGTGGTGCTTCCGGGGGGACTGGGTTGATGCGGTTCCCGCGCAGCGGAATACGTTTCGAGAGTGTTGCGGGGGGTGTGCTTGAGGCGCGTCCGGGAGTGGAGGCTAGGGGTTACGCGTGGCGTTTGACCGATCTTACGGATGGGTCGGTGCAGTATTTTGACGATGCTGGCAATGTGGCTGCCTACGCTGACCGGCACGGTAACCGAATCGATTTTGCGTTTACCTCCGGGGACGGGGCGCCCAGTGGAGAGGCTCCGGTGTGGCGCCTTGTGTCAGTCACAGATTCCTACGGATCGGTAACTACAGCCGAGTACGGTACGACTGAGACCGGCCAGCAGGAGGTGGTCTTCACCGGTCCGGGCCGGGCGGGGGGGAGGCCGGGGCTTGCCGCCGTTCTAGACCTTGAGGATGGACAGCTTCGCGCGATCACGTCGGGTGACGGTGGCGTGACGCTGCTGGAGTATGAGCGGCCGCTGGCCGGTCACGGGCCGGTCATCTCGCGGGTGACTTCGCCTCTCGGGGGAGTGACAGAGATCGGATATGAGGAGGTCCCAGGCTCGCCGGTGCCGGCGCTGGCTGCTTCGCGGGTGCGGGTGCTGGATGGGGAGGGAACGCTAGCGGCGCCGGAGCAGTATTTTCGGTCCTCAGCCGTGGAGGGGCGCAACTACACGGGTGCGGGCGGTGGCTTCACCGGTGAACATGACGTATTCGACCAGCGAACTGGTTATACCTACACCACTGAGATGGCGTGGATCGGTGCCAGCGGTGAGCCCGAGCAGCGCGTGTTGTCCACCTACAACAGCCTGCACCTGCTGATTTCCCAAGAGGTGTTCACTTCCTCCATGGGCGCACGGGTCGCGGGCGAGTTGGAGCGCGGCTATAGCTGGCAGCGAGACGCTGGTGTAGGCGCCCCACCTGGCCGAGGCGAGGAACTCCCCGCAGATTGGGCTTTGCCCGTCGAGGAAACCAGCACAGTGCACAACTCCGTTGGCGGCAAGAGGCAGGTGGTGACCAGGGCGAAGTACGACGCCTTCGGTCGGCCCGTGATGACCACCGACAGCACCGGCACTGAGACCGAAACGGCGTATGACATTGGGCATGGATCCACCGGCTTGGTCCTCTCCCGGAAGATCACTGACCGGGACGGGACATTGCTGCAAGAGGAAGTGAACACCCCCGCCGACGGACGGCGCTCGATCGCGCGCACTGTCACACGCACTGCAGACAGCAGCGGCCGCCTGACTGCACGCGAGGAGTTATCCTTCGAATACGACGAGTACGGGCAGGCCACTTCCCAGACTACCTCCTGGGCCGACAAGGCCCACGGGGGAGGCGCGAGTCCAAGTGAGCTGAAAACACTCACCGCCCGGCAGGTGAAGGGCGGTCAGCTGACCGAGACTGTCATCGTAGCGCCCGGTGCTAGCGCACAGACGGTCACTACGCGCACCACAGATTTGGCAACGGGCGCCATGCTGCAGGCAACTGATGCCGCCGGACGGGTGGTGGAGCAGATGGAGTATGACGGGCAGGGACGGCCTGTCACCCACACCGCCATGCCCGAGTCCAACAGGCCGCAGATTACCCGTATCTTCTACCCCTCGGCTGCCATCACAGTCACGGCCACCCCAGACGGACGGCGCCTTACCGACACCCTGGACGCACTCGGACGCCCCCTGCGCCTCGCGGACAACTACCGCGACGGTACCTACGCACAGGACCCTAGCGCGGACGAGGCGCGGGTTCTATGGGAGGCGGACTACTCCGATTGGGCGCAGTACCGGATCGCTACGACCGACCAGGCCGGGCGCAAAACCACCGCTGTGTCGGATCCATGGGGGTCCACAAGCACTGTGACCCGCCCCAACGGCACCGCTGAGGTAACGGCCACCGACGTTGTGGCCGAGACAGTCTCCCGCGGAGTCCTCGGTAGAGACCACGCTGGAGGCAGCATGAGGGATGCGCGTGCGATCAGGGTTCATCACGCGAACAGCATGCAGCGCACCGCCAGTACGCGGGTTGTCTTTGCTGATGGTGTTCCCGCTTCGGGCTCCTCCAGCCAGGCTGATGCACTGGGACGGCTCTTATCCGTCACCAGCGGTGCTGTCAATGCTGCGCCATCATACGGTGCGGCAGGGATCCCCCTGGGGGCAGTCCTCAGCCCCGCGGAGCCGGACGCCTATCCTGGTCAGAAAATTACCGTCAGCCTCACCCGTGACCTCGCCGGCCGACCGAACTCCAAGGCGCTTACTCAAGGCGCGGCCGACCAAGGCGATGCGCACTACGGCGCTAAGCACACCTACGACGCAGCGGGCCGCCTCGCCCACCGAGCGGACCAGCTGGGCAATACCACCATGTTCACGTACCACTCCGACGGCCAGCTCGAGAGCGTCATGGTGAAGACAGACGAAGGCAAGTTGGTTTCCCGGACCGACTACACCTATGACGAGGGCACAGGACTGCTCTCATCTGCCGCTGTTGCGAACGCCGACGGTGCTGCCATAGTTCGTCATTTGGAATATGACGCCTTGAACCGAATCACCGGATTGTGGGAAGGTGCGGACAGGACTGAGGCGGAAGCCTCGCGGATTTCCTATGGCTACGACGGAGAGGGGCGCGTGAATGCGATTGCCTATCCCGACGGAAAAGCCACCTCCCGCACCTACAACGCGGCCGGACAGCTGAGCACCGCCACCGACGCCTCTGGCGCTGTCACCACCTATAGCTACAACAACGATGGCAGCCTCAGGGGCGTAGAGCAGAAGACCGCCGATGGGCAGAGTACCTCGGCTACCTACACGTATGACTCTCTCGGCCGCCCAGTTACCACTACATTCGGCAACGGCACCGTCCTAGCTACTGAGTACTACGACAGCGATCAGCCGCAAAGGGAAACCCTCACCGGATCCGGCGCCGCCGTTCTGTCAGAGGTTGCCTACACGTACAACACCCGAGGCGACCTCCACAGCCGCACCGACAGGCGCGCCCCCAAGAGCGGACAAGGCAGCAGCGTCCCGGGCGAGGGGGGCCAGGGCACCCCCCCGCAGGGGACAACGACCCATACGGTGCACTCCTATGACGCCTATGGGCGCCTAACGGCCACGGTTCTACACGACGGCAGTGACGAAAGGGCCCCCGTCCTGCGCTCAACCGCTTACACCGTCAACGCTGCCGGCGACGTCACCACCGTTGCCGTCACCGGCGCAGATGGCATGAAGACCATCACAAACCACGAAATCGACCCCGCGGGACGCCTCACTGCCCAGACTGTCAACGGGACACAGAGCGGCCAGTCCTATGACGCAGTCGGCAACCTCACCCACGGGGCCGACGGCACCACATGGAGCTACAACCCCGACAACAAACCTGTCACCGCGCTGACCAGCGACGGCGGCCGCACCGACTACGCCTACTGGGCTGACGGAAGTCGTAAGTCCACCGCCACCACCAGCGCTGACGGCACCACTCGTACAATTCTCTTTCATTACGATCCAGACGGTGCCATCACCAACGACACACACACAGACAGCCATGGCGAAACACGAACCGGCGCCTATCTCGTGGGGTTGAGAGGCCGCGAGGCACGCACCCTCACCGGCACCCCCCAAGCAGCCCTCTACCTCCACGGCGACCGCCGCGGCAACATCGCCGTTGAAACGGGACTTGAAGCCTCGGTACGCGTCAGCCGCCACTACACCGACTACGGCCAGGAAGCCCGACCTGATGGCCCGTCCGGCACCCCCGCCCACCTCTCTGCGAACCCCACCGAAAACCCCTTCCGCTTCGGCGGCGAATACTTCAATTCTGAGACAAACACCCAGTACACCCCCGCCCGCACCTATCACCCGGGCACCGGCCGCTTCACTACTTATGACCCAGATCTCACCCCTCTTAACAAGTATCAAGCCTACAATGCAAACCCTGCAGAAAACATCGACCCCACCGGTAACATCACGATCAAGTTCCGGGCGCTAGGCTGGGGTAAGAGAAATAACACCGACCCCCGCCGCGAGGCGAGGGAGCGGATGACCGCAATCTACGAGGCTCAACGGAACCGGGTAAAGGAGGTGCGTGAACAGGCTGTTACACAGAAGAGCCATGCCGTCGAACGGGGCGAACCTAGTGCAAAACTTCCAGCACCGGCGCGTTCTGCCCTTCGGACACCATCCCCTTGGGTAGGGGTGCCGAGTTGGCTGCGAGGTGATTTAGCGCCAGCCCCGCAGCGGCAAAATAAGCGAGTGTCATGGAGCTTTAGCGAACCCGCTGCGGTGCATCCGCCGGAAGTGGCCAATTATGCGCCTCCCGAGGGGTGGGCCTCCCTTAAGCGAGAGCGCAGTCAAGAAATTGAGGCGACCTTACGTAAGGGACGCCTTACGGTTCGCCAAATCGAAATCTGGGCGGAACGGTATCAAATAGACCCTCCAGAAGATCCTGATGCAGCTGCTCTAGTCTTGAGATGGCATTTCAATGAGGCGACGGCAGCGTACATAATTGGACGTGCCATCGAATCAGATGAAGCTGCTGACGGCATCAACCATTCCTGAATATTCGCTGAGCGGTCCATGGCACCTTCGGTGCTGCGCCCAAGGGCGCGGGAAGACATGAGCTCTGTTCAGCGGTGGGTCTTCGACTGGCCATCGGAGGCGGGAGCGGGCTCGGTTGACGCGCTTCTGTCTGGGTGTGGGGTCCTTTCCCGGTTTGCGGCGGTGGGGAACGGCGACGGTG
>NZ_JOFX01000081.1 GCF_000719345.1 Streptomyces sp. NRRL F-2664 | reverse complement strand
ACTTCCTCCACACCTACAACCACCACCGCTGCCACACCGCACTCGACGGACACCCACCCATCAGCCGAATCAACAACACTGCGGGTCAATACACCTAGGATGCGGGGCGGGGGGGGGTCGTAGCGCAGAGGTCGTCGCGCGCGGTCTCCAAAACCGTGAGGACGCCGGTTCGAATCCGGCCGGCTCCGTCCCGTGATCCTCCCGCGGTGCTCCTGTCCGGCGGTCGTTCCGCGGTCGTCCGGTGGTCGTCCGGCGGCCCCCGCCGGGCCCCGGAGGGGGGTCGGGCGGGGGCCGGGCGGGTTCGGTTCTGCGGGGGCGGTCAGATTCCGGTCTTGGGGGCCGGGGCGGGGGCCGGGGCCGGGGCCGGGGCGGGCTTGTCGGGCTTGTGCTCGCAGTAGACCTTGCCCTTGTAGAACTTGCAGCCCGGCATGTTCTCCACGTCGCGGACCTTGTGCTTCTTCTTGCCGTGCTTGTGGTTCTTCTTGTGCTTGTTGTGCTTGTCGTGCTTCTTGTCCCACTTGCCATGCTTGTGGTTCTTCTTGTCGTGTTCGCCCTTCGCGTGGTCCAGGTGGCCGGCAGCGGCCGAGGCTGTCGTCATCGCCGGCGTCGGGGCGGCGAAGGCGCTGGTGGGGACCAGCACGCCCCCTCCGACGATCGCGGCCGAGGCGGCGTACATCGCGAAACGCTGCTTGCGGGAGGTGATGCGGACCATGGGGACGACTCCAGTCGATAGTGGGGGTTCCGGGGAGAGAACGTGGGATGAAATGTCCGGTTTGTTCTCTGGTTAAAAGACTGGCTGCCGGACTTCATGAAGCTGTCCGCCGACTGTCACAGGCGCGTGACAGGCCCCCGCCGCCCCGCCGCTCCCCCGGCGGGCGCCGGGGTCAGTCGGCCAGGGGGAGCGCGATGTCGCAGGCCGGGTCGGCCGGGCCGATCGCGGACCAGTCGGCGAAGTAGACCTCGCGGGGGGCTGCCGAGGCGGTGCGGGAGGCGCGCTGCGCCCAGGCGTGGACGGCGTCGTAGGCCGAGAGGATCTGCGGGTAGGCCACCTGCGCCTTGGTCAGGCGGGTGTAGGCCTGTGTGTGGGCCGGTTCGGTGCGGCAGGGCGCCGGGAGGCGGCCGGCGCGGGCGGGGTCGACCGGCAGGCAGAGTTCGACGGGGCCGTCGCCGTCCTCGTCGACGGCCCCGTGGTAGACGACGAACGGGTGGCCCGAAGACGCCCCCGTGCGCCTGCGCCACCGGCAGCAGCCGGCCCAGGGCGGCGGGGATCCAGTGGGGCAGCTCCTCGGGGGTGATGTGCCGCTGTTCGGTGAGGACCAGCTGCTCCGGCACCTCGCGCTGCTGAATCTCGTACATGTCCAGGATCCCTTCGTCTCCGAGCAGGTGGATGCGGAGGTGCGCCGCCAGCTCGCGCTGGGCCGCGTGCCGGCGCTCGACGCCGTCCCAGTACGCGGCCACCAGCCGGGCCGCCTCCGGGGCGGGGGCGGCCAGGACCGCGCCGACGTCGGCCAGCGGCATGTCCAGGCCGCGCAGCCGCACGATGAGCCGGGCGGCGGCGAGCCGGTCCTGCCGGTAGTACCGGTAGCCGGTGACGGGATCGACGTGGTCGGGCGGCAGCAGGCCGTGGCGGTCGTAGAGCCGCAGGGCCTTGGGCGACAGCCGTGCCCGGCGGGCGAACACGCCGATGCTGAGCAGTGCTTCTTCCTCCATGGCTGCGAGCCTCCCCTCTCCCCCAGGGTCAAGGTCAAGGTCACAGTCGACCGGAGGCGGCGTGGGCGCCGTCGGCTTCGGGGGCGGCGACGTCGGCCACGGCGAGCGGGCCCCGGGCGGCGGCCTGATGCGGGCTCAGGACCGCGGCGAACACGTGCGGGTGGGCTTCACGGCGCCACCGGGGTGGGCGGATGGGTGGGGCGTCGGCGGCGGTACCGGCCGGCGGGACGGCCCCTCCCCTCCCCCGGTCCCGGCGGCCTCGTTCTCCCGGACCACCGCGAACCGCCGCCCTGCCGTTGCGCCCGTTGCGCCCGTCGGGCCGCTGCGGCCTTACTGTCCGGCCCGCGTGCGGCGGCCCGTTCGGTGGCGGCGTGGTCAGGAGGCGCGGCGGGGGCGGGCGGGACGGCGCGGACGGCGCCGGGCGGGGGCCTCGGGGGCGGCCTGCGGTGAGGAGAACCCGCCGGCGACGGGCAGCGGCGCCGCCCCGGGCGGCCCGGCGGGAGCGGGGATCGCTGCGGCGGGCGGGGCTTGACGGGCCGGCGGCTGGGCCCGGCCGAGGATGGCGGTGTGCGCGATGAGCGGTGCGCAGGACTGGCAGATCTCGGCGAGTGTCCACACCTGCCCCACGGCCGGGTTGTGGACCAGGACCAGGAGGGTGGAGCCGGTGCACTGGGTACGGGCCTCGTGGAGCGCGCACTGGGCGGCCCGGCAGGCGCACGCGGCGTTGGGGCGGACGGTGGCCAGCCGTGCGTGGGCCCGGACGTGCTCGGCGGCGAACCGCTTCAGGGCCGCGGTGTCCTTCGAACGGGGCGGCATGCGGCAGGCTTCGGTGCTGCAGGTGACGGAGGCACTGTGATCGGCGTGGCCGGTGAGCCGGACCGTCCAGGTCCGGCCGGGCACGCGGGATCCGGGCATGAGGGTCAAGTCGGGGTCCGATCGTCGTGTTTCAGGTGGGTCGGTCGCGGTCGGTCGCACCGACGCGGTGCTGATCGCGGCGGGGTGGACCCCGCGGGCCGTCGTCCCGGGCGGCGGCTCGCGGTTGCGGCGCCGGACCACGGAGAAAGGGACATCGCGCGGCCTCGGACGTGGGGACTTTGTCGCACGTGCCCGCAGGCCGTGTCAATGCCCCGCGCCTGGTCAAACGGGCGGTCGGCCCGGTGGGGTCAGCCGTTGGGGCGGGTGAACCGTACCGGGACTCCCGAGGAGTACAGCACGCTCGCCGGGGGGCCTGCGGGCGCGGGCAGGCCGGCCGCGGCCACCAGGTCCTCGTCGCAGTGCAGGAGTTCGGCGCGCTGCAGCGGCCAGCGCGGGTGGCTGTTGGGCAGGTACAGCAGCCGGCCGGCGAAGTCGCTGTGCAGGCCCCAGCGGGCGGTCAGGAAGTGTTCGAGGGCGGTCGGTTCCCGGACCGGTTCTCCGGTCCGCACGGTGAGGGTGCTGTGCGCGCCGCGCGGGCCGGGCCAGCGCCGGCGGCTGGTGTAGGTGAGGGTGGTGCCGTTGCGGCGGACCGACATCCGCGACCACTGGTAGGGGAGGCGGAAGAGGGTGCGGGCGGCGAGGACGGGGAGGACGGGGAGGAGGCGGGAGGCGTCGAGGGAGCGGAAGACGACGCCGCGGCGGCCGTGGTGGTCGACCGAGTAGAGGCGGACGTTGGTCTCGGGGAAGGAGCCGAGGTAGGGGATGCCGGGCAGGCGCAGCCATCCGACGCGGTGCATGCGGAACGCGACGAGGCCGACGTAGGTGACGCCGTCGAGGGTGTCGGGGGTGGTGCCGGGCGGGAGCAGCGGGGCGACGTCGGCGGGGTCGGCGGGCCAGTGCAGGAAGGTCAGGTCGAGCCAGGACTGCGTGAGCAGGGGCCGGTCCGTGCCGGGGTGGCGGGGCGCGTCGGCCGCTATCGGCACGAGGGCCGGCAGGACGGCCTGCACGGCCGCCGGGGCGGGGGCCGGGGCAGCGGCCGGCGGGGCGGCGGACGGCGGGGTGGAGTGGTCGGTGGGCGGGGTGGGGGGCATGGTGACCGGGTCGGTCGGCGCGTGGGGGTCGGTGGGGCCGGGGGACGCGGCGGGGCCTTGCGGGCCGTCGGGCGGCGTGGACACCATCGCCTCAGTATGGCGCGGGGTGCCCCGCAGGTCCCCTGCCGTGGGCGGCCGGGGACGTGCCCTGCGGCGGGGCACCCCGCGTACGGCTCAGCGCGGAACGGCCGGGGCGGAGCCGGGAACGGGGGCGGAGCCGGGGGCAGGGGCGGAGCCGGGGGCGGCGGGGCAGTATTCGGCTTCCATGATGGCGTCCGGGGCGGTCGGGGTGCTCCAGTCCCCGTTGCGGTTGTAGGCGAGCTGGTGGGCGCCGTCCTCGGTGGTGACGGCCAGGGAGGTCGAGCCCACCATGCCTCCGCCGTGGCCCCACAGCGTCGTGCCGCAGCTCGTCCGCATCCGGGTCAGGCCGAGCCCGTAGGCCATGTCGGGGCGTTCGGGGATCTCCACGGTGGTCTTCATGGCTGCCAGTTGCCGCGGGGCGAGGAGTTCGCCGCGCATCAAAGCCCGGTAGAAGCGGTTCAGGTCGCCGGCGCTGGAGATGATGTCGCCGTCGGCCCAGCCCTGGGAGCCGTTCATCTCGGTGACGTCGTCGATCCGGTCGGGGTCCTGCGCGAACAGTTTGGAGTAGGCGCGGCTGCTGGGGCCGGGGATGTGGATGCTGTTGCCGGGGTTGGTGGTGGCCTTGAGGCCCAGCGGTTCGATGATGCGGTCGCGGACCTGCGCCTCGTACGTGCGCCCGCCCGCCTTCTCGATGATCAGCGCGGCCAGGACGTAGTTGGTGTTGGAGTACGAGAAGCGGGTGCCGGGGTCGAACAGCGGCGCGTGCGAGAGCGCCACCCGTACGTGCTTCCTCGGAGGGAGGGTGTCGTAGCGGTGGCGGAGGTAGCCGTCGCCGAGCATGTACGTGGTGAGGTACTCCTCGTCGGCCAGGTAGTCGAAGAGGCCGGAGGTGTGGTTGAGGAGCTGCCGTACGGTGATGCGGCGGCCGTCGTTGCCGTTGCCCCGTACCAGGCCCGGCAGATGGTGCTCCACGGTGTCGTCGAGGCCGAGGCTGCCCTCCGCCTCCATCTGGAGCAGCACGGTGGCCACGAAGGTCTTGGTGATGCTGCCGACCCGGAACCGGTCGCCGGTGCCGCGCGGTGTGCCGGCGACCCGGTCGCCGACGCCCGAGGCCGCTTTCCAGACGCCGTGCGCGTCGCGGGCCTGGGCCGTGATGCCGGGGATGCCGTGGCGGACTTCCGCGTCCATCGCGCGGCGGGTCGCCCGGTGCCCCGCCGCCGCGGCGGTGGCATCGGCGGTGTCGGCGGGGGCCGGTGCGGCGTGGGCGGGGACGGTGAGGGCGGTGGCCGCCATCGCGGTCGCGGCCAGGGCCACCAGGGCCGCCCGTGCGGCCGCACCGGCCCTCCCCGCGCCGCCTGTCCTGCCTGTCCTGCCTGCCCTGCCTGCGCTGCCCGTGCTGCCCGCGGTGGTGGCGGTCGTGCGTAACGTCATGCCGTGCTCCTTGGCGTCGTGTGGGTGCTCGCTCCGGACTGCTGGGACTGCTGCGGCGTCCTCGCCGAATCGGCGGGGCCGTCCGCCCGTAGGGCAAGACCGCGCCCGGGCGGCGGATGGTTGAGCGGGCCGCAGCCGCCCGCGGGCCCAGCGGCCCCGCCGCGGCGCACGGCCCCCCTTGGCCACCGGCCCGGCCCGGTCGGGTCCGGCCCGGGCAGGGCGGGGCAGGGCGGGGCAGGGCTGGGCGGGGCCGGGGCAGGGCGGCGGCGCACCGGGAGAGGAGGCCGGCGGGCAGCAGGG
Source organism: Streptomyces sp. NRRL F-2664 (assembly GCF_000719345.1). Lineage (GTDB taxonomy): Bacteria > Actinomycetota > Actinomycetes > Streptomycetales > Streptomycetaceae > Streptomyces. The sequence continues at coordinate 6,458 of NZ_JOFX01000081.1, read as the reverse complement.
GGAGGCCGGGCCGGGGATGGATGGCCGGGGGCTGGGCGGGATGCGGTCCCCGTCGCAGCCATGAGGGCCAGAACCGCACCCCGCACCGGGCGGCTACCCGGGACCGGCCGGCCGACACCCTGCCCGCCCCTCGTACGCCGGCTCCCGCGCCGGCCCGCCCCTCGCCCCAGGCCGCCGGGGCCGCCGCCCGGCTGCCGGCGCGGGCCGGGGATCACAGCGGGGTGGCCGCGCGGACCCGGTGGAGGTGGATGAGGACGTCGTAGGCCCTGCTGATCGCGAGGGTGGGCAGCGGGGTCCTGAAGGACGACCCGGCGTCGTGGACGGGACGCGGCACCTCCAGCCAGGACCGTGCCGCGGCCGGCAGGGTGCGCAGGTCGAGGTAGTAGTCGCGGTGGCGGACCCGGTCGAGGGTGTACTCCTGCATGTCGGGGGTGGCGGCGGGGACGGTGACCTCGCCCCAGGCCCCGCCGAAAGAGCCCGCGGTCAGGAACGACCCCTGCGCGAAGGTGAAGCCGATGGCCGTGTAGCGCCGGCCCAGGGCGCCGCGCAGGAACGCGCCTTGTGTCGTCGGGTACATGACGGGGTCGGTGGACAGGTAGCCGACGTGGCCGTTGTGCGCCGACAGCAGCATCCTGTCGCCGGTGCGGCGGTGCCACCAGGCGGTGTTGTCGGCCATGGCCCGGTCGCGCAGGTGCTCGGCGTCGGACACCGACCGGGGATCGGACAGGTCGAGGGAGGCGAAGGCGAAGGTCTGGGCGATGTTGCGGGCGTGCTGTTCGGCCCACGCGCAGGCGTCGCCGCCGATCTGCCCGTGTGCGCCCAGCAGGTCGTGGGCCTGCTGGGCGGCCACGGCGGCCCGGCGCCGTTCGGCGAGGGGTGTGCGCAGGTGGGCGAAGACGTCGTCGAGGGGGCGCAGCCTCGCGTACAGGTCCTCCAGGCGGGCGAGATCGGCGGGGTGGCTTGCGCGGACGTGGGAGAGGACCCGGTCGAAGGCGGCGTCGCCGAGCCGGGGCGCTCCGATGTCGTTGCCCATGAAGCGCACCGTGCGGCCGGCGGGGCGGCGGCCGTGGCCCCGGTCGCGGTGGCGGTCGTTGTGGTGGCGCATCCAGGAGATGAGGCCGGCGAACTCCTCGCGTTCCCAGGGGGATCCGCCCAGTTCTTCCTCGGCGATCCGGCGGGCGTCGCCGGGGCCGCCCTGGAGGTACTCGTCGATGCGCAGGCCGGCCGTCCAGCTCATCTCCAGGGCGAAGGTGGTGAAGCCCTTCTCCTCGACGAGGTGGCGGAAGAGGCGTTCCTTCATGGTGAAGAACTCGTGCGAGCCGTGGGTGGCTTCGCCCAGTCCGACCACCTCGGCGTCGCCGATCATCGCTGTCAGTGCCCGCAGGTCGCCGGTGCGGCCGCCGGGTTCGGTCGAGCGCAGCGGGTGGGCGGCGCGTTCCAGCGCGCGGAGCGCGTCGGCCTGCCGGGCGTCCCCCGGCACGGTGGGGGTGGGGCCGGGGGCGGGAGTTGCGGGGGTGGCCGAGGCGGGGGTCACCGGCAGGGCCGCGGCGGCCGCGAGTGCGGCTGTCGTCGTCAACAGCCTGCGTCGGCCGATGGACTGCTCGTACACGCTCATACCGGTGGTCACTCCTCGGTCCGTTCCTCCGCACTGGCGAAACGATCATGGCCGGTGGTGACAGCGGGCCGCCCTGGGGTCCTCCTCCGACTTGTCCCGGGGGAAAACCCTCCTCCGCCCGGGCGGACGGACGGAAGCATGCGGCGGTGCCCCACAGAGTTCTCCTCTGTGGGGCACCGCCGCATGCTGTCACCCGATCACCACCGGTCAACCCTGGGTCCCGCCCTGGGTGTTGCCCGTGCCGCCACCCTGGGTTCCACCCTGGGTGTTACCGGTGCCGCCACCCTGGGTTCCACCCTGGGTGTTACCGGTGCCGCCACCCTGGGTCCCGCCCTGGGTGTTGCCCGTGCCGCCACCCTGGGTCCCACCCTGGGTGTTACCCGTGCCACCACCCTGCGTCCCGCCCTGGGTGTTACCGGTGCCGCCACCCTGGGTCCCGCCCTGGGTGTTACCCGTGCCACCACCCTGCGTCCCGCCCTGGGTGTTGCCCGTGCCACCACCCTGGGTCCCGCCCTGGGTGTTACCGGTGCCACCACCCTGGGTCCCGCCCTGGGTGTTACCGGTGCCACCACCCTGAGTTCCACCCTGGGTGTTGCCCGTGCCACCACCCTGAGTTCCACCCTGGGTGTTGCCCGTGCCACCACCCTGCGTACCGCCCTGGGTGTTGCCGTTGCCGGCGCCCTGGGTGCCGCCCTGGGTGTTGCCGTTGCCGACCTGGGTGCCGCCGATGGTGTTGTTCGAGCCACCGATGATCGTGTTGTTGACGATGGTGGTGACGTTGTTGGTCACCTGGTTCACCACGGCGGGGGCCAGTCCGAGCCGCTTCGCTTCCGAGGTCGCCGCCTTCCGCCCGATGGCGGCGGCCTGCGCCTTGGAAGCTCCGCCGCGGGCTGCCTCCTGGGCGGCGGCCGCGCCCCGTGCGGTTGCCGCTGCGGCGTCGGTCTTCGTCGCGGCCGCGGTGGACCCCGTGGGGGTGCACTTGACGGTGCCCACGGAGACCGGGCCGCCGCCGGAGATGCCGACCCGGATGTCGCCCTTGGGTCCGGCGGCGACACGGGCGATGGTCTTCCCGTCGCGCTTGACGTCGTAGGTCTGCTTGAGGGCGAAGCCGTTGCCGCGGACCTCCTGGCCCTTCAGGCTGCATACCGCCGCAGGGGCTGCGGTCGGAAGTGCGGAAGCCTGGGAAGGCTGGGCGGCTGCCACCCCCGCCGTTCCGGCGAGTATCGCGGTGACACAGGAAAGACCGGCAATGTTGGCGACGTGCTTCTTCCTCGACATTTAAATCTCCCTCGAATGGTCGACCCGGATTTTCCAAGAATCTCTGCGAGCCGGGGATTCGACTTGCCTGGTGTCTCGGTTCCGTATGCGGTCGAGCGGTTCATCTGTATTCAGATTGCCTTTTCCGGCTGCGGGGAGAAAGCGACGGAGATTCGGGGCTTGACAGATGTGGATGCGGGTGGTGCCTGCCCGTCGGAGGTTCGGCGGCCGTTCGGGAACGGGTGCAGCCGTTGTTGCCCCGACCTGGGTCGGGGCAACAACGGCTGGGGGTGAGAGGGGCGACACCACCTCGCAGGGGGCGGCCCTGCGAGGTGGTGCGCGGTTCGGGCCGGCTGATCAGCCCTGGGTACCGCCCTGGGTGTTGCCATTGCCGCCACCCTGGGTTCCACCCTGGGTACCGCCCTGGGTGTTACCGGTGCCACCACCCTGCGTACCGCCCTGGGTGTTACCGGTGCCACCACCCTGCGTACCGCCCTGGGTGTTACCCGTGCCACCACCCTGCGTACCGCCCTGGGTGTTGCCCGTGCCACCACCCTGGGTTCCACCCTGGGTGTTACCGGTGCCACCACCCTGGGTCCCGCCCTGGGTGTTGCCGCCCTTGTTGTGCTTCTTCTTGTGGTGGTCCTTGTCGTGCTTCTTGTGGTCGTGCTTCTTCTTGTGGTCGTGCTTCTTGTGCTCGTGCTTCTTGTGGTCGTGCCGGTCGTGGCTGACGACGCTCACCGACGCGGTGGGGGCCGCCATCGCGGAGGACGTGGGGATGAGGACCCCGCCGGCGATCGCGGCGGAGGCGACGGCGGTCGCGAGGCGGAAGCCTCGGCGCTTGGGGCGGGATGCGGGCGTCTCGTACGTGCGGTTCATGGTTTTTTCCTCCGGGAATTCTGGACCTTCGCGATGCGGGCATTGTTTCCACTGCGTCTGCGGTCTCGTTCCTTTTTTCCGGTGAGGCCGCATATCCAGTAAGCCCGGCGGGTGCACTGCCGGTCACGTTCCGGTAATTCGGGGCTTGACGTTTTCGTGGGCAGGGGTATACGAGGTCCCGGCGGTTCGGGGTGGTCCGCGGGGTGGCGTGAAAACGATCATCGGGGGCGTTGTCGGGGGGTGTGATCCCTATGCTGACGGGATGCTCGACATACCTCTTTCAGCGCTGGAAGTCGCGATGGTGCAGACGGGCACCCGCGCCGTGGACACCCTGCGGGACACCGCCGCCTTCGCGCGGGGAATGGAACGGCTGGGGTACCGCCGTCTCTGGTACGCGGAGCATCACCACTCCCCCGCGATCGGGGCGTTCCCGCCGGTGGTGCTGACGGCGCACGCCGCCGCGTCGACCTCGGTGATCCGTCTCGGGTCGGGCGGGGTGCTGGCCCCCAACCATGCGCCGTTGACGGTGGCGGAGCAGTTCGGGACGTTGGCGGCCCTGCACGAGGACCGTATCGACCTGGGGATCGGTCGCGGGCCGGGCACGTTCGACGAGGAGATCGCCCGGGCGTTGCGCCGGGGGGCGGGGCCGGCGACGGATGCGGAGTACCGGCAGGACGTGGCGGCGATCCTGTCGTTCCTGGTGGAGGAGGTCGCGCTCGGTCCGCTGCCGGAGCCGTGGCTGCTGGCGTCCAGTACGGCGGGGGCGGCGCTCGCGGCGTCCTTGGGGCTGCCGGTCGCGATCGCGCACCACATCCGGCCGGACAACACCCGTGCCGCGGTGGAGGCCTACCGGGCGGCGTTCACGCCGTCGCGGTGGTGCGAGCGGCCCCGGGTGCTGTTGTGCGTGGAGACGGTGTGCGCGCCGACGGAGGAGGAGGCCGTGTGGCGGGCGGGTCCGATGAACGTGGTGAAGGCCGGGCTGTTGAAGGGGCTGAGCCGGCTGCCGTTCCCGACGCCCGCGCAGGCGGCCGGCCACTCGTTCACGCGGGAGGAGCGGCAGGCGTTGGAGGGGTTCCGTGCGCAGCAGGCGGTGGGGGCGCCGGAGGTTGTGGTGGAGCGGCTGGCGCAGTTGGCCGGGGAGACGGGGGCGGAGGAGCTGATGCTGGCCACGCCGGTGTACGACCTGGGTGAGCGGATCGGTTCCTATGAGCTGGTCAGGAAGTACTGGGGGGCGCCGACGGCCTCGGCGTAGGCGTCGTGCGGGGTGCGGGGTGCGGGGGTTTTCTCGTACGCCGGAATCGTTTCCGCAGGGGTGTGCGAGCGGGGGCGGGGGGTGGCTGTTACAGGGGTTGTGATCCGTTCGGCGCAAGGGGCGCCGGGTGGGGCGGAAGCCGGGTGCGGGGTGGGTGGGGGGTGCCGGGCAGTTCTGCCACGGGGTCGGGGTGAGCGGCCCGCGGGGGGTGTCAATCGGGGTTTGACGGGTGTCCGCTACAAGGGAGGGTTACGGACATATCCGGATTGCGAAACAGGGGGTGGGGGGACGCGGCCGGGGCGTGGCGTGGGGGCCAGGGTGTGGGTCCTCGGCCAGTGGCCGGGAACCGTTTTCGAGCCCGGCCGGCCCGTTCCCGCACCGTGTGTGGGGGGCCGGTGCGGGCCGTCCGTTGAAGTCGAAGGGGTCCATCCTCCATGTCTGCTTCCCTCGTCACCCGCCGCGCCCTCGCCGCTGTCCTGGCCGCCGGCACCCTGATCGGCGCCGGCGCCCTGCCTGCCGCGGCCGACGACGACCACCGCCGCGACCACCGCCGCGGCTCCCACTCCTCCCTCGTCATCGGTGACGTCCAGCACGAGAGCCCCTCCCGCGGCGAGCGCTCGCACCGGGCCCTGAACCGCGAGTGGGTGGAGATCCGCAACACCGGCCGCCGCAGTGTCAACCTGCGCGGTTTCACCCTCACCGACCAGCAGGGCAACCGCTACCGCTTCCCCGACTTCCGCCTGGAGGGCCGTTCCGCCGTCAAGGTCCACACCGGCCGCGGCCGCGACACCCGCCACGACCTCTACCAGGACCGCGACCGCCAGATCTGGAACGAGCGTGACACCGCCACCCTCCGCGACCCCCGTGGCAACGTCGTCGACATCGAGTCCTGGGGTCGTCGCGGGCACCAGCACCGCGGCTGATCCCGGCCGGCACTCGCCCCGACGGGGACGGTGAGCGCCGGTTGTCGGGGTGCGGCGTGTCACGGCCGGGCGGGCCGTGGCGCGCCGCACCCGTGTGGGGTGGGGGCTGCGGGGCCGGGGCGGTCCGTGCAGCGGCACCAGGGGCCGGGCGGTGGCCGGCCGGTCCCTGCCCGGTGGCGGGGGTGGGTGGGTGCATTCGGGTGGTGGGGTGCCGTGTCGGGGCGGCGGCGGGGGCGGGGGTTGGCGATGCTGGGCCGGGCGCGGCCTCGGGGCCGGGGCCCGGTGCCCCCATTCCACGGCGAGAAGGAGTACGGCGATGGCGACGGACGACGCGGTCGGGCGTTTCCTGGCGGCGGTGGAGCCGCACCGGCGGGAGGCCGTTGCGGGCAGGCCGCGTGCGGAGCAGGAACGGCTGGCTGCTGCTTGGGAGGAGGAGCTGGTCTCGGACGACGAGCTCGACACCCTTGATGAGCTTTCTCCGCCCGCGGCGGAGGCCGAGGCGGCCCGTCGGGTGCTGGACCGCGAGTCCCCA
>NZ_JOFX01000080.1 GCF_000719345.1 Streptomyces sp. NRRL F-2664 | reverse complement strand
CTGCATATCGTCGGCAGCGTCAGATGTGTATAAGAGACAGGGCTGGGGGTGGGGGGCTCTGCGCCGGGCCCCGTGCCTCAAGCGTCGGCGGGGCCGGGTTGGTCGGGCCGGGTGGGTGTCGGTCAGGGGCGGGCGATCGGGGCGAGGGTGGCGGCCGTGAGGGCGGCCAGGTCCGTGGCGGCGAGTTCGATCTCCAGGCCCCGGCGGCCCGCCGAGCAGCAGATCGTGGGGTGCGCCGTCGCGGACTCGTCGATCACCGTGCGCAGCCGCTTGCGCTGCCCCAGTGGGGAGATGCCGCCGCGGACGTAACCGGTGGTGCGCTCGGCCAGGGCCGGGTCCGCCATCGCAGCCCGCTTGCCGCCGACGGCCGCCGCCAGTGCCTTCAGGTCCAGCGACCCGGACACCGGCACCACCGCCACCGTCAGGACCCCGTCGACGTCCGCCACCAGCGTCTTGAAGACCTGCGTCGGGGAGACGCCCATCGCCTCGGCCGCCTCCTCGCCGTACGAGGGGTGCGCCGGGTCGTGCTCGTACGCGTGCGTGGTGAAGGCGACCCCCGCCGCCGTCAGCGCCGCGATCGCCGGGGTCCCGGCCGCCTGCTTCGTCTTCTTCGCCATCGGTCCCCCGTCGGTCGCTCTCGTCAGTTCGGGCTGGTCGGAGCCCGGGTCAGTTCCACCGCCGGCAGCGACGGCAGATGGCGGATCACCGCCGTCTCCGTGCGCAGCAGCTTCAGCTCCTCCGCCAGCCGCGTCGCCGTGTCCGGAGCCTGCAGCAGCCGCTGCTTCGCCGGGATGTCCAGCACCGCCGCCGCGGCCACCAGGTACGACACGACCGACGGCTCGTCGGGGAGCTCCGCACCCGTCAGGGACCGCTCGCGGGCCCCCGCCAGCCGCTTCTGGTAGCTGCGGAAGGCCCGCAGTACGCCCTCCGCGAGGACGCCGGCGCCGTCGCCCGTGTCCTCCGGAAGCTCCTCCAGCTCGGCCGTCAGGTAGGGCCCGGAGGAGTCCACCGACAGCAGCCGGACCCGGGTCGTACCGGTCGCGAGGACCTCGAAGCTGCCGTCCTCCCGCTCCCGGATCGTCGCCGCCTCCGCGACACAGCCCACCCGGTGGAACGCCTGGATCGGATCCTGGCCGAAGCCCGCGGCAGGGCCCCGCTCGGGCACCGACGTCGGATCCGGCAGGCCCGGCGCCGTCGGGGCGACCTCGCGGCCGTCGCGGATCGCCACGACGGCAAAGCGGCGCGGCTCGTCCTCACCCGACTTCAGCAACTCGCGCATCATGGCGCGATAACGCTCCTCGAAGACGTTCAGCGGGAGGACGAGTCCCGGGAACAGCACCGAGTTCAGTGGGAAGAGGGGCAGGCGAACGGTGGTCACGACGCACAGGGTAATCGTCCGCGGACGCGGCCCGTCACCCCCGACGCAGCAGCCGGGAGGCCCCCGCAGCCACCGTCGTGGCCAGGATCCAGCCCATGATGACGAGGCCCGCCGCCCCCCACTGCCAGCCGCCCTGCAGTTTCCACTGCCCCTGCTGGCCGAGGTCGATCACCGGGAGGAGCAGATCCAGCGCGTACAGCGGGGCGCTCCACTCCGGATGCTCGTCCCCTTTGATCGCCGGCGGGTCGAGCCGGGAGAACAGCAGCGCCCCCGCCGCCCACAGCACCGCCATCCACAGCGCGGCGCGGCCCGGCCGGTAGCCGTAGACCACCGTCCAGTCCTGGAGGTACCCCCACGCCTTGGGCCCCGGCGGCAGCGTGGCCCGTCGCCGCCGCTGCTTGGCCAGCAGCACCTCGCGCGCGTCGGCGTCCTCGCCGCAGGCCCGCAGTACGGCGGCCAGCCGCTCGTACGGCCCCGGCGAGTACTCGGGGGTGGCCGCCTCCAGCCAGGCCAGCCTGCGCGCCAGCGGGAAATGGCCGCGAGGTGCGAGGTCCTCGTACTCGAAACCCTCGATGGACAGTCCGCCCGGGCCCGGCCAGCTCGTGGAGGTGTCGACCAGTTTGACCACCTTCGCCCCCGACACCACCACCCGCCCGCGCTCCGGCCGCTCCCCGACGAAGCGGAACTCCGGAGTCTGGATCCGGCGCAGGGATATCTCCTGCTCGTCGGTGAGCAGGAAGCGCGCCCCGAAGAAGTCGATGGCGTCCCCGAACCGGCCGTCGTCCAGCCGCAGCCCGCCCCGGCACTCGAACGGCCGCGCCCGCTGCCCGCGCGCCGGCGTGCGGCCCAGCCCGTACGGGGGAGTGGAGGAGCCCGAGCCGTCAGGCCCGTAGTCCATGGCGATCGAGGTCAGGTACAGCGTGCGCTCCACGGTCAGCTGCGGCGCGTTCAGCGCGTGCCGCCCGGCGGGATTGACCAGCCGCGCCCCGCGCAGGTTCATCGACACGCCGACCTTCGCGCCGCGCAGGCTCACCTCCCCGTACGTCTCCAGCAGCTCCGCCTGGAAGTCCTGAGCCACCGACAGCCCGTCCGCGGCGATCGCCCGGCCCCTGGTGTCCCGCTGCACCACCGCCTGGCTGACCAGCAGATCGGTGCCGATCTGCGCGTCGGTCAGCCGGATCCCGCGCGCCACCCGGCAGCGCGGCAGGTGCAGGTCCCCCTCCGTCTGCAGCCGGGACGCCTCCAGCCGCGGGATCGCGCAGTTGACCAGGCGCAACGTGCCGAAGCGGGCCTCGGACAGCTGGATCTCACCGTCGAAGCGGCAGGACTGGAGCTCCACGTACGGAGCGACCGTCCCACCCGACAGATCCAGCCGCCCCGTGATCCGTACTCCGCGCAGCTTCAGGGACGCCACCCGGCCCGGCACTGGCGGCGGCCCGTGGAGCAGCAGCAGCGCCACCACCCCGGCGCGGACGCTGCGTGCGGCCCCCCAGGCGTGGTCACCGTGCGGATCGTCGGCTCCGGCGGCGCGGGCGCCGAGGTCGCAGACGCTGCCCGTGCGGTAGGCGTCCCACATACGGCGCTCGGAGGCGCTGAGATCCGCCGGATACCCCTCCGGGCTCGCCTCGGTCACCGCGGTCCCCCTCCGCTCGTGCACGCTCGGTACGTGTACGGGAACGCTAACGGGCACCTGTGACGTCCGGGGCGTGTATCAGCCAGTGATACGGGCGGACAGTGGGACGAAGCGGTCTGAGAGAATTGGGGGGTGATCTCTCGTATCGACCTGCGCGGTGACGCCCTCCCCGAGGGCGGCGCCCTGCGCGACCTGCTGCCCCGTGCCGAGTTCGACGTGGAAGCCGCACTGGAGAAGGTGCGGCCCATCTGCGAGGACGTCCATCATCGTGGCACGGCGGCGCTGATCGAGTACGCACAGAAGTTCGACGGAGTGGTTCTGGAGCAGGTCAGGGTGCCCGTCGAGGCGCTGAAGACCGCCCTCGACGAGCTCGACCCGGCCGTCCGCGCCGCCCTGGAGGAGTCGATCCGGCGTGCCCGGACCGTGCACCGCGCCCAGCGCCGCGCCGAGCACACCACCCAGGTGGTCCCCGGCGGCACCGTGACCGAGAAGTGGGTTCCCGTGGAACGCGTGGGGCTGTACGCCCCGGGCGGCCGCTCGGTGTACCCGTCCTCCGTCGTCATGAACGTGGTGCCGGCCCAGGAGGCGGGCGTCGAGTCGGTCGCGCTCGCGTCCCCGCCGCAGAAGGAGTTCGGCGGCCTGCCGCACCCCACGATCCTCGCCGCCTGCGCGCTGCTCGGCGTGGAGGAGGTCTACGCCGTGGGCGGGGCCCAGGCCGTCGCGATGTTCGCGTACGGCACCGAGGACTGCCGCCCCGCCAACATGGTCACCGGCCCCGGCAACATCTGGGTCGCCGCCGCCAAGCGCTACTTCACCGGCCGGATCGGCATCGACACCGAGGCCGGCCCCACCGAGATCGCCGTCCTCGCCGACTCCACCGCCGACCCGGTGCACGTCGCGGCCGACCTGATCAGCCAGGCCGAGCACGACCCGCTGGCAGCAGCCGTCCTCGTCACGGACTCCGCCGACCTAGCCGACGCCGTCGAGAGGGAGCTGGAGCCGCAGGTCGCCGCGACCAAGCACATCGAGGACCGGATCAAGCCCGCCCTCGCCGGCAAGCAGTCCGCGATCGTCCTCGTCGACAGCCTGGAGGACGGCCTCAAGGTCGTCGACGCCTACGGCGCCGAGCACCTGGAGATCCAGACCGCGGACGCCGCAGCCTGGGCCGCCCGCGTCCGCAACGCCGGCGCGATCTTCGTCGGCCCATGGGCCCCGGTCTCCCTCGGCGACTACTGCGCCGGCTCCAACCACGTCCTGCCCACCGGCGGCTGCGCCTGCCACTCCTCGGGCCTGTCCGTGCAGTCCTTCCTGCGCGGCATCCACATCGTCGACTACACCCGCGACGCCCTCGCCGAGGTCGCCCACCACGTGGTCACCCTCGCCGAGGCCGAGGACCTGCCCGCCCACGGCGCCGCCCTCAAGGCACGCTTCGGATGGAAGGTCCCCAACCAGTGACCCTCGGCATCGACGACCTCCCCATCCGGGACGAACTGCGCGGCAAGAGCCCGTACGGCGCCCCGCAGCTCGACGTGCCCGTCCAGCTGAACACCAACGAGAACCCCTACGAGCTGCCCGCCGCACTCGTCGCGCGCATCGCCGAGCGCGTCGCCGAGGCCGCCCGCACCCTCAACCGCTACCCGGACCGGGACGCGGTCGAGCTGCGCACCGAGCTGGCCGCCTACCTCACCCGGACCGGCAAGCACCCGGTCGCACGCGAGAACGTATGGGCGGCCAACGGCTCCAACGAGGTCATCCAGCAGCTGCTGCAGACCTTCGGCGGACCCGGCCGCACCGCGCTGGGCTTCGAGCCCTCGTACTCCATGCACGCGCTGATCTCCCGCGGCACCGGCACGGGATGGATCTCCGGCCCGCGCCGCGAGGACTTCCGCATCGACGTGGAGGCGGCCGAACGGGCGATCGCCGAGCACGCCCCCGACGTCGTCTTCATCACCTCGCCCAACAACCCCACGGGCACCGCCGTCGAGGCGGAGACCGTCCTCGCCCTCTACGAGGCGGCCCAGGCGGCCAAGCCCTCCCTCGTCATCGTCGACGAGGCCTACGTGGAGTTCAGCCACCGGGACTCGCTGCTGCCCCTCATCGAGGGCCGCCCCCACATGGTGATCTCCCGGACCATGTCCAAGGCCTTCGGCGCGGCCGGCCTGCGCCTGGGCTACCTGGCCGCGCACCCCGCCGTCGTCGACGCCGTGCAGCTGGTGCGCCTGCCGTACCACCTGTCCGCCGTCACCCAGGCCTCGGCACTCGCCGCCCTGGAGCACACCGACACCCTGCTCGGCTACGTCGAGCAGCTCAAGACCGAGCGGGACCGCCTGGTCACCGAACTGCGGGCCATCGGCTACGACGTCACCGAGTCCGACGCGAACTTCATCCAGTTCGGGACGTTCGAGGACGCGCACACCGCCTGGCAGAAGATCCTCGACCACGGGGTCCTCGTCCGGGACAACGGCGTCCCCGGCCGGCTGCGGGTCACCGCCGGCACCCCCGCGGAGAACGACGCGTTCCTGGAAGCGGTTCGCGCACTGAAGAAGGAGCAGCACGCATGAGCCGCATCGGACGGGTCGAACGGACCACCAAGGAGACCTCCGTCGTCGTCGAGATAAACCTCGACGGAACCGGACAGGTCGACGTCTCGACGGGCGTGGGCTTCTACGACCACATGCTCGACCAGCTCGGCCGCCACGGCCTCTTCGACCTCACCGTCAAGACCGACGGCGACCTGCACATCGACTCCCACCACACCATCGAGGACACCGCCCTCGCACTCGGCGCCGCCTTCAAGCAGGCCCTCGGCGACAAGGTGGGCATCTACCGCTTCGGCAACTGCACCGTGCCGCTCGACGAGTCCCTCGCCCAGGTGACCGTCGACCTGTCCGGCCGCCCCTACCTCGTGCACACCGAGCCCGAGAACATGGCGCCCATGATCGGCTCCTACGACACCACGATGACCCGGCACATCCTGGAGTCCTTCGTCGCGCAGGCCCAGATCGCCCTGCACGTCCACGTCCCGTACGGCCGCAACGCCCACCACATCGTGGAGTGCCAGTTCAAGGCGCTCGCCCGGGCCCTGCGCTACGCCGCCGAGTTCGACCCCCGCGCCGCCGGGATCCTGCCCTCCACGAAGGGCGCCCTCTAGCAGTGAACGGGCTGAACACCATCCTCATCGTCCTCGGCCTGTTCCTGGCCGGGGGCGTCTACTCCTTCAAGAAGCAGCAGATGCCCACATCGGTCGTGGTCCTGCTCGCCATCGCCTCCGCGATGTGCCTGGCGGCCGGAGTCCTGCGGATCCAAGGAATCTGGGAATGAGCACAGCACGCCCCACCAAGAAGGTCGTCGTCCTCGACTACGGCTTCGGCAACATCCGCTCCGCCGAACGCGCCCTCGCCCGCGTCGGCGCCGACGTCGAGATCACCCGCGACTACGACAAGGCCATGGACGCCGACGGACTCCTCGTCCCCGGCGTCGGCGCCTTCTCCGCCTGCATGCAGGGCCTGAGGGACGTCCGCGGCGACTGGATCATCGGCCGCCGCCTCTCCGGCGGCCGTCCCGTCATGGGCATCTGCGTCGGCATGCAGATCCTCTTCGAACGCGGCATCGAGCACGGCGTGGAGACCGAAGGCCTCGACGAGTGGCCCGGCACGGTCGGACCGCTCAAGGCCCCGGTCGTCCCCCACATGGGCTGGAACACCGTCGAGGCCCCAGCCGACAGCCAGGCCTTCGCCGGGCTCGACGCCGACGCCCGGTTCTATTTCGTGCACTCCTACGCGGCCCACGACTGGACCCTGGAAGTCACCAACCCGCTGATCCGCGCCCCCAAGGTCACCTGGTCCACCCACGGCGAGCGCTTCGTCGCGGCGGTGGAGAACGGGGCCCTGTGGGCCACCCAGTTCCACCCCGAGAAGTCCGGCGACGCCGGCGCCCAGCTCCTCACCAACTGGATCGAGACCCTCTGATGACCGCACCCGCGCTCGAACTCCTCCCCGCGGTCGACGTGCGCGACGGCCAGGCCGTCCGCCTCGTCCACGGCGTCTCCGGCAGCGAGACCTCCTACGGCTCCCCGCTGGAGGCCGCCCTCGCCTGGCAGGCCGCCGGCGCCGAATGGCTCCACCTCGTCGACCTGGACGCCGCCTTCGGCACCGGCGACAACCGCACGCTGGTCGCCGAGATCACCCGCGCCATGGACATCAAGGTCGAGCTGTCCGGCGGCATCCGCGACGACGCCTCGCTCGCCGCGGCCCTCGCCACCGGCTGCACCCGCGTCAACCTCGGCACCGCCGCCCTGGAGACCCCCGAATGGGCCGCCAAGGCCATCGCCGAGCACGGCGACCGGATCGCCATCGGCCTCGACGTGCGCGGCACCACCCTCAAGGGCCGCGGCTGGACCAGCGAGGGCGGCGACCTGTACGAGACCCTCGCCCGCCTCGACTCGGAGGGCTGCGCCCGCTACGTCGTCACCGACATCGGCAAGGACGGCACGCTCACCGGCCCCAACCTGGAGCTGCTGCGCAACGTCTGCGCCGCCACCGACCGGCCCGTCGTCGCCTCCGGCGGCGTCTCGTCGCTGGACGACCTGCGGGCCCTGTCCGAGCTGGTACCCCTGGGCGTCGAGGGCGCGATCGTCGGCAAGGCCCTGTACGCCAAGGCCTTCACCCTGGAAGAAGCCCTGAAGGTGGTCTCCGCATGAGTTCCGACGCCGTACGCCGCATCTCCTCCGGCGGCCCCTACGAGGACGTCATCGCCTACTCCCGCGCCGTGCAGCTCCCGAACGGGCTCGTGCTCGTCTCCGGGTGCACCGCCGCCGACGCGGGCGGCCCGTACGACCAGGCCGTCGCCGCCTTCGGCGTCGCCTTCAAGGCGCTGGCCCAGGCCGGCCTCGGGCCCGAGGACGTCGTCCGCACCCGTATGTACCTGACGCACGCCCGCGACGTGGACGAGGTGGGCCGCGCCCACAAGGAGCTCTTCGACGCGGTCCGCCCGGCCGCCACCATGCTCATCGTCTCCGGCTTCGTCGACCCGTCGATGGTCGTCGAGGTCGAGGTCGAGGCGTACAAGGCGGTGCCCGCATGAGCCTCGCCGTACGCGTGATCCCCTGCCTGGACGTCGACAACGGCCGCGTCGTCAAGGGCGTGAACTTCCAGAACCTGCGCGACGCGGGCGACCCGGTGGAGATGGCCAAGCTGTACGACGCCGAAGGCGCCGACGAGCTGACCTTCCTCGACATCACCGCGTCCTCCGGGAACCGCGAGACCACCTACGACGTGGTGCGCCGCACCGCCGAGCAGGTCTTCATCCCGCTGACCGTGGGCGGCGGCGTCCGCACGGGCGACGACGTCGACAAGCTGCTGCGCGCGGGCGCGGACAAGGTGGGCGTGAACACGGCCGCCATCGCCCGCCCCGAGCTGATCCAGGAGATCGCGGAGCGGTTCGGGCGGCAGGTCCTCGTCCTGTCCGTCGACGCCCGGCGCACGGGCACCGGTTCCTTCGAGGTCACCACGCACGGCGGCCGGCAGGGCACCGGCATCGACGCGGTCGAGTGGGCGCACCGGGCCGCGGAGCTGGGCGCAGGGGAGATCCTGCTCAACTCCATGGACGCGGACGGCACCAAGGACGGCTACGACGTCGAGATGATCGCGGCGGTCCGCAAGCACGTCACGGTGCCCGTGATCGCCTCGGGCGGCGCGGGCCGCCTCGCCGATTTCGCCCCGGCGATCGGGGCGGGGGCGGATGCGGTGCTCGCGGCGTCGGTGTTCCACTTCGGCGACCTCCGGATCGCCGACGTGAAGTCCGCCCTCCGCGAAGCGGGCCACCCGATCCGCTGACCCGCCTCCGGCGCGGCCTGCCGTTGCCTCGCGGTCTGCGGGGTCGCTGCTGCGGCCCGGCCGGGCGCCGCCCCAGTTCCCCGGCTGCGGGCCGGTGGCCGCGCCTCAAGCGCCGGCGGGGCTGGATGGACCGGCTGCGGGCCGGTGGCCGCGCCTCAAGCGCCGGCGGGGCTGGGGGTGGTGTCCCCGGCCAGGAGTGTTCTGGGTGGGGTGGTGCCCCTCCGGGGGCTCTCCTCGGCTCGGCGCGGTGCTGCACGTCTCGATCGTGCTCGGTGGTTGCGCCTCGGCCTGCGGGGAGCCCCCGGAGTGCCCCCACCCCACGGCCCGGACGCCGGGCGGGGCGGCCGGGGTGGGGGTGTGGGGACGGTGGGGGGTGTCCCCGCAGGACGAGCGCTGTCTCTTATACACATCTGACGCTGCCGACGATATGCAGTGTGTAGATCTCGGTGGTCGCC
>NZ_JOFX01000079.1 GCF_000719345.1 Streptomyces sp. NRRL F-2664 | reverse complement strand
CGAAGCCTCCCCACGCCCCGCCGTCGCCAGGAGCGGCACCTCCAGGGAGTAGCGGCCGGTCCGCACATCCACCGCACCCCCCGCCTCCTCACCCGGCGCAAACACACCCGACACAGCATCGGAAACACCAGGCACAGCAGCAGCTGTGGAGCGGGAACCGGGAGCAGAAAAGGCCTCGCCTGTGCCGCCCCCGACGGCGGCACCCGCCGCCAGAGCAAGAAGACCCGCCACACTGCCACGGCGAACACGGCGAACACGGCGGACACGACGGCCACATTGATCAGAAGGCACAACAGACCTCAAAAGCTCAAAGGAAGATGATCGATAAGAATCCCACCAGAACAACGACCGTTTCGTCTCCACCGATCAGAGCTCCGAATGGCGTAGAGGGTTCGCTGGCGAGTCGCTTAGCCTGGCCGCGCTGAACGGCGAAAAGGTTCCACACATCCCACGGCGCCTCCGGTGCCGCGATGCTGATGCACCGGCCCGACTTCAACCCGAAGGTCCCCGCCCCGCGAGTTTGCCGAACGCGACGAGCAGGCAGTCGCCGAGTGGGAGTAGGCGGCCTGGACGGAGGCAAGGGGGCGAGGGCGCCTGCGAACGGTGATCCCGGCGCTGGTGAAGTAGGCCTGGACCCGCTGAAGGCGGTGGCGGTGTCCTTCCTCTCGTCGGCGAGGATCTCGCTGTAGGCGAGGCGGGAGTGGTCGTCGACGGCGGTGTGGATGTAGCTGTAGCCGGCGTTGGCCCGGTTCTTGCGGCCGGCCTGGCGGCCGAGGGTCTTGTGGCCGCCGCCGTCGGGGATGTTCCCGAGTTTCTTGATGTCGACGTGGACGAGTTCGCCGGGCCGGTCGCGTTCGTAGCGGCGTATGACGTGGCCGGTGGCCCGGTCCAGGTGGCTGAGACGGGCCGGGCCGAAGCGTGTCAGGACCCGGTGCACGGTCGAGGGGACCAGGTCCAGGAGGCCTGCGATGCGGGCCGGTCCCCAGCGGCGGGTGACGCGGACCTTGATGATCCGGCGTTCGGCGCGGGTCGGGGTGCGGCGCGGGCTGTGACGGGGACGTGATGAGCGGTCTTCCATGCCCACTTCGCCCATGGCGCGATAGCGAGTGGCCCACCGCTGGGCGGTGGTGGGCGAGACCTGGAAGCGTTCGGCGGCTCGCCGCAGGGGCCAGCCGCCGTCCTCGACCACGCAGCGGGCCAGCCGGAGTCGTCCAAGTCTCGGTCAGGGGTGCATTACGGTGGGGCGCGAGGGCCTTTCTGGTCGCCGGTGCAGATGTCGCAATCCACACCAGGCCAGAAGGCCCTCACCCATTTCAAGATCCCTTAACCGAGATCTGCATCACCCGTCCACAACCTCCCGCGACAGAACAACTAGGCCTGTGTGATGTCGTGATCAGCTGATGGGTTCTGCCTCGTTTCGCGGGGTGGAATCCGGTAGGACTGGGGCTGTGATGCGTAGGCAACTGGCCAATGCCCGGTAGCAGTTCATCGAGCCGTACTTGCCGATCGGTAGGTACGGCCCGTATCCGGAGCGGTTGCGGGAGCAGTTCGAGGGTGTGATCTGGCGGTTTCGCTCCAGTGGGCAGCGGCGGGAGATGCCTGCCGAGTTCGGACCCTGGCCCATTGTCTACGGGCGCTTTCGCGTAAGGCGGGACGCCGGTGTGTTCACCGCGCTGCTGGAAGGCCTGATCGCCGAGGGTGCTCGGGTGGGCAGGTCGGAATTGTCGCTGGTCAGCGTGGACTCCACCACGGTCCGCGCCCATCACGACGCCGCGGGGATGCGGGTCAGCAGGCACCTCATGACGACCTTGGAAGAAGCCGTGCAGGAGGAGGAGACGGCCGCGTCGCGTCACGCTCACCGCCGCCTGAACAGAACTGGAGGCGACGGTCACGCCTCTCCTTGATCTGACCGCTGGTCCGGGCGGTTTGCCCTCCCCCTCACCGACATCCCTGTTGAACCTGGTGTGAATGCAAGGTGGTGGTGATCTTGCAGGCCGAAGCACGTACCGCAGTTGGGGAAGCTGACGGAGAAACTGGGGGAGAACCTGAGAGGGAACCTGAGGGGTAAGGCCAGCCGTTGACGGTTGACCGTTCTTGCAGGTCACCACCCGCCAGGCGGATGGTGACTGTGCTGACCTACCCCCTGTGCGCAAAGAGGAGAGAGATGGGGGTGGGGTGTGTTCACTGCCAGGGGTCGCTCAGGGTGCTCCGCAGGGCGCTGGCCGTTGCCGCGTGGTTCCGAAGCCTCTGTCGTGGACCGAGCAGGCGTCCTGCCAGCGGTCCGCGGGCGATGTCCGCTCCAGAACACCTCTGTCCCACTGTCGTCGGCCATCAGCCCCAGGACCTCGAGTCCGCCGTCCTCGGGTGATGCCAGTGGCGGCGACCACGGCCTGCGAGACGATCTGGTGGGGCCTTGCAGTAGAGGGCATCCAGACAGATGCAGGGGAAGCGGGTGTGGGCCAGGGGGCGGGGGCGGAACACGCTCAGCTCGACGTCGAGGGCCGCAGATCCTGGAGACCTCGCTCGTGGAGATGCCTGTGTCACTGCCGAGGGCCTTGGCCAGGTCGTCCACGCTGCGGGTGGACACGCCTGCACCGTATGCCTCCATGACGACCGCGTAGAGAGCCCGTCCGATGCGCCGCCGACCTTCCGGAAGCGACGGGAAGAACGACCCGGTGCGGACCTCGGGGATCGCCAGGCCCAGGTCTCCGGCCTGTGTGGTCAGCACCTTCTCCCGGTGTCCGTTGCGCATCGTCGTGCGGGTCCCGGTGTGCTCGCTCGGGCTCCGCGCCGATGTGGGCGGTGCCTCGGCCTCGATGAGTTCTGCTGGATCCGCTCGGCCGGGGTCCTGATCAACTCGCTTCCGTCCGCCGTCCGCAGGGACTCCATCAGGCGGAGCAGGTCATGCCGGGGCAAGGCCATCGCGGCGCCTCTCGCTTCAACGAACCTCTCTAGGCGGAGAGTTGCGCGATGGCCGCCCCTTGACCAGGGGCTATGCGGAGATCGCTGTTACACAACTCGGGGGGGCACCATCAGTGGTCGGGCGAGGCGGAGTGAACTGGGGTGTTGCGACAACCGCTAGAACCAACGCTTCCCGGGGGGTGCCCCATGTCTTTGGCCAAGGGAAACAGGGGTGCGTCGAGTCGGTGAGCCGAGGCAGCACGGCGGGGGTGGCTGACCTGCTGTGGATGACGTGAACTGCTTCTTCGACCCGGACTTGATGGGGTCGCTGCCGGACGTGCGTGTCCCGGATGCCTCGGTGGCAGACGGTCCTTGGTCTTGTCGCGGAGAAGGGCGTGAAGTGCCAGCACTCCGAGAGAGACGGTGCTTCCAGTGCCCCGGGCGGAGGCCGTGCTGTCCCCGTCCGACGAATGCCGAGTGCCCGGGCCTGCGTGGCTGGCCGGGCCAGGCTCCTCGTATTTCCACTGCTCCCCCTTCGCCGAAATACAGCGGTGAGCGGAAGTATAGTCATCAGGACAAGTGATCGGAGACTCCGGCGCAGAAAGGCCGAACGAGATGTCGGCAGACACAATGCGTGAGCTCATGAGGGCCCATTCCGCCTGCGAAATGAACACCGATCTGCAGGGGACGATGGACACGCTGGTCGACGACCCTGTTTACGAGTTCCACCCGGCCCGCTTAAGGCTTGAAGGCAGAGAAAAGGTCGAGCGATTCTATCGGGAGCACTTCGACAGCTTCTTCCCGCTGATTGAATCACATGCCCCTGTAAGTGAATGCTGGGATTCGCACAGCGCGTGCCTGGAGTACGACCTCCGAATGAAGGCGCCACGCGACTCGCAGGTGTATCGCATCATGGTCGTCCTCACCAGGGAAGGCCACCTTCTGGCAGGTGAGCGGTTCTACGTGTGTGAGGAGCTTGCGCGACTGATGGCGGGCGCCACTTTCGGCGAATTCGTCAAATTTTAGGCTGCCCTCGCAATGCGCCGCGGATACCTCGGTCCCGGCGCCCGAGCCTACGCCCTGCGGACGCCGAGGGGGTCCAGCCCGGCCCGAGGCGTTCTGGGTGCGGGCCCCTTGACCGCGTCTGTCAGGGAGGCGGGGCCGGGGCCCGCCCCCACACGCTATAGGCGCCTCTGACCAAACGCTCCCGGACACTCCGCCGCGTTCGAGCGGGTCACCCAGTCAGTGGCTCCCGATCCACCCGGAGTCGCTCCCGTTTCCGCCGGAGATCACCACCCCGCGGCGGGTATCCTTCGCTATCCCTGCCCGCATGCGACCCCGCGTTTCAGCCGCCCGAAGGCCGCAGGTCCCCGCAAGGCATTCTTGGGTGATGCGAACATCTGTGAGGATTCGGCCATACCGTGGCCACTCGCGAAGGCTGTGAAGGAGTTGGGTGCTGATGGCGATCGATATTGAGCGGGTCCGCCAGGAGACGGCAGGAGTCGCTCGGGTGGTCCACCTCAACAACGCGGGGGCGGCTTTAGCGCCCCGCCCGGTAGTCGATGCCGTGATCGGGCATCTGCGGTTGGAAGAGCAGATCGGCGGGTACGAGGCCGCGGCCTCGCAGGCCGAGCTGATCGAGCACACCTACGACGCGCTGGCTCGTCTGGTCGGTGCCGGACGAGACGACATCGCGGTGGTGGAGAACGCCACCCGGGCCTGGGACATGGCGTTCTACTCCCTGCCCTGGGCCGAAGGCGACCGCATCCTGACAGCCCGCGCCGAGTACGCCAGCAATGCCATCGCCTTCCTGCAGACCGCCCGCCGCCACGGCGTGCACGTCGACGTCGTCCCGGATGACGCCACCGGCCAGCTCGATATCGACGCTCTGCGCTCCATGATCGACGAACGGGTCAAGCTCATCGCAGTCACGCACGTCCCGACTCAGGGCGGCCTGGTCAATCCGGCCGCCGAGATCGGAAAAGTCGCCCGGCAAGCCGGGATCGTCTACCTGCTCGACGCCTGCCAGTCCGTCGGCCAGATGCCCGTCGACGTCGGCGAGACCGGCTGCGACCTGCTCACCGCAACCGGCCGCAAGTTCCTGCGCGCCCCGCGCGGCACCGGCTTCCTGTACTGCTCGCCCCGGATCCGCGAACAGCTGGAGCCGCCGTTCCTGGACCTGCACGCGGCCACCTGGACGTCGGCCGACAGCTACCGGATCCGGGCCGACACCCGCCGCTTCGAGAACTGGGAGACCTACTACGCTGGCAAGATCGGCCTGGGCACCGCCGTGGACTACGCCCTCGGCCTCGGCCTCGACGCGATTGAGGAACGGGTGACCCACCTGGCCGCCACTTTGCGCGCGAGCCTGCGGACGCTGCCCGGGGTGCGGGTCCACGACCGGGGGGCGCGCCAGTGCGGCATCGTGACCTTCACGGTCGAAGGCCACGACAGCCAGGACATTGCACGGGCCCTCCAGACGCAAGGGATCAACGTCTCGGTCTCCATCGCCGACTACGCGCGCTGGGACTTCGAACCCCGGTCACTCACCTCGGTCGTCCGCGCCTCCGTGCACTACTACAACACGGACAACGAGATCGACCAGCTGATCGACGCCCTGCCCGCCCCAGTCCTATCCACCAGCCACTAACGACCGGCCCTGAGGATCCGTCACCCTGAGTAGTGAATAGGGGAGCTGAACCCTGGCGAAGACCTGTGATGGCCCGCCGGTACTGCCAGCCCCCAGCGGCGCGCCGCCGCTCATACAGATGAGCCGCAACTCCTGCCCGTCAGGCAGGACAGCGGCCACCCGAGCGGCGCTCCCCGGCACTCTCCCCTCCACCGGCCAGCATCCCTACCAGACGCGGGACTGCTGCTGCGCGCAGTGGCGGCGGGGTAGCGCGCCGCCGCCGGCACCTGCCTGTGTTCCGGAAACCCGCTGCGGGAGGGCGGTGGAAATGCTCGGGCCATGGGCTGGGCATCAGCGTTCTCGATGAGCACGCCGTCCGGTGAGGAGGTCCGCGGCCGTGCGGGCGTGACAGAGCCCGGCCGGGGACGACCGACCCGGCCGGGCTCTGCGTGTGCGGGGTGGGCTGTCGTTCAGAAGCCTTCGTCGTGCCCGTCCCAGTCGCGGAGGTCTTCCTCGCGGCGGCGTTCGCGTTCAGGGCCCGTGCCGTGTGGGGACGGTTCGGGATGGACTGGGTCCTGGCCGGCGTGGAACGTGCGCTCCTGCCCGCCGCAGTCGTGGCCGGATTCCCGTCTGTGGTCCTGGATGCCGTCCATGGCGGGTGACTCCTCGGTGCCTGGGACTCCTGGTTTCACATTCGCACACACCCCCACATTCCGCATTCTTTCGGCGGCGGATCGTTAGCCGGCGGGCAAAGCGGGCAAAGGATGGCCCCGCGTCATGTTGCGGCGCGCCGCAACATGACGCCCAAAGGACGTATCGGCGGACACTTCGCCCCTTGTTCTAGGCGAGCTTTCCCCGTGCTGGGGCGTGCTTCGCGCAAGAACCGCACCGAGGCCGCGTTTCGCCCTGCCCGCCGGCACCGGCATCCAGCCCGGCCCGGTCAGTGTGGGGTCGGCGACTTCAACGACTGGAAGCCCGGCGCCCACACCCTGGCGGCCCGCCGCGACGGGACCCGGGCGGTGACCGTTGCTCTGCCTGCAGGCGGCGGGCACGCCTTCCGATAACCGGCTGCCGACGACTACCAGTTCAACGACGATAGCGCTGGCGGCCACGACGGCGTCAGCAGCCGCCTGCACTGACCGGCCCAATGCACGTAACCGCGGCACGGGAGAGGCGTTGGGAGTACGGACACGTGCCCCTGGCCCCTGACCATCTCGAGGGCTGGACCCGTGTGGCGGCCCTGCTACCGCGCCCGGCGGCAGGGCCGTTGTCCGCTTCCAAGACTGCTGCGGCCGGGCGGTGGGTATCGGGGACACCCGGGGAGGATGAACAGGATGGCGCAGGCCGCGATGAATGAACTGGTCGAGCGGGTGCCGGGGCGCCGATGGACGGTGCGGCTGGACGCCGCTGGCCGGGGCGGTACGGCGGTGCGCATCTCGTGCAGCCGTCCCGCCTGCGCCGAGCAGCGCCTTCCTTCCGCGGCCGCTGGCCGGGCCGCAGCCATCGCGCACCTCGAGGCCCACCTGCGCGCTGCTCCGGCCCCGAGAGCCGGGGTGTATTGCGCGTGCAGGGCCGAGGGCTGCCACGCCCATCTCCCCGACACCGGCCGTCATGAGCGTGCTGAAGCCTGGCGGTGTGGCGGCCCAGTCGTCCTGGCCGTCACCACCGACCGGCAAGGACGCTGGTGGCAGGTTATGGAGTGCTGTTCGCGGTGCGTGGCCGCCACCCCCGGAGCGAAGACGGCCGGCACCTCCCAGGCTCCCCAAGCCGCGGACCGCCCGGCTCCCGCCCCCGCCGCGGACGCGGGTATGCCGCGGTTCTCCGACCACCAGACCGTCACCGACCCGCCGCGCTCGGCACCTGCGCGCCGCCGCCCACAGCAGGCTAAGATCGCCCAGCGGGTCATCCCCCGAGGCCTGCGGCCGGTCGCCTTGCGGGACGAGCTCATCGAACTCGGCGACCTCTTCCGTGCCTACCAGCACCGCGACCTGCCCGACCTGGCGCTGCTCGCCGACCTCCAGGAACGCAAAGCCCGCGCCTTCACTTCCTGGGCCGATGCCACCGGTGACGGGGGCTTGCGGTGGGAGGCCCGGCGCGCTGAACAGGCCGCTGCGGCAACCCGCGTCCAGCACCAGCAGCGCTCCGGCCGCATCACTGGTGACGGCGGGCCGGCCGTAGCCCGGCTGCTGACCGGCGCCACACAATGGGAGCACGCTCGCACGGTCCTCGCCCATGTCACCGACCACGCTCCGCTGCCAGGACCGGATGCACGGCTGCTGGTGCTGATGCTGACCCTGCGCACCGCCCACACCGGCACCGGCAACCTCGTCGGCCAGGACCTCACCGCCCTGGGCCTGGCCGATACGGAAGACCTCGTCGAGAGGCTGACCGGCTGCGGATGGCTCGGACTCCCCGGCACCGCCGGCGACCTGCTCGCCTCACGAGCGGAGAACCCCACTCCGGTCACCGTCCCCTCCCTGGCACCCCGAGCAGGCGGAGCGGGCCCGTTCACATTCGGCAGAAAGATGCGGCCAAAGCTCTCCGGCTGGGCCCAGAAGGTGACCTCCGACAAGCGGCTCCGCCAGTCCAAGGCCACTGCCGGTACCCGGTTGCTGGCCCTGACTCTGGCTACTCAGACCGATACCTCGGGATCTCTCGGGCCCGACGGCCATGGCATCCCCCTGAGCGACCTCGCTTCCTGGGTCCCAGCCGA
This sequence comes from Streptomyces sp. NRRL F-2664, assembly GCF_000719345.1. Classification (GTDB taxonomy): domain Bacteria; phylum Actinomycetota; class Actinomycetes; order Streptomycetales; family Streptomycetaceae; genus Streptomyces. The sequence goes on along the minus strand of NZ_JOFX01000079.1, from coordinate 1,436 downwards.
TGCGAGCGAACTGCACTACCTGGTAGACCAGTTGCTTGCAGCGGACTGGCTCACCGCCGCCAGCCTCACGGACACCCGCCTCACCGGGCAGTTGACCGAGCGCGTTCTCCCCCTCACCTGCCCCCTAGCTCCGCCTCCGCCAGCAGCAGACACCCCGTAGTGCCATCACAACTCACCTGAGACACCGGCGCATTTCGCCGGGTTCTCAGATTTTGTGTCTTCGGTATGCCGGGTACCTTCTTTCGATTTTTGCAGCAGCGGGGGCGTCTCCGTGGGGGACTGGTGAGGAAAACGGTGTAACTCCGATCATGGAACTGCCGTCGCGCCGTTTGTGGACCGGTGCGGCGCCCGGCCAGAGCCGCGCGGGCGGCCGCGCAGGCGCCGACGGGCTCGGACTTGCGGCTGCCAGCGCCGTGCCTTGCGGTCCGGGCGGTCGATCTCCGCCGTCTCGACGTCCTCGGCGGCCGGGACGCGGGCCAGGCCGGCACCGCAGACGCCGGTGCCCCCGGTCCCGGCCAGTACCAGGCTGCCAGGGGAGTTCGGCCAGGCCAGCAGGGCCCCGGTAGCCGACCGGCGTGGTGGGAACTGTCTCCAGTCCCGTTCCCGGCCCCGCGGCAGCCACACCGCCGCGGCGGTGTGGCTGTCCTTGTGGGTGTCGGGGGAGAGGCGCCGGACCGGTACTCGGCCGCCCGCGCGGGAGTTCCGCCGGTCTTCAGCCGACGTCGGCCGTCGCCACCTCGAAGCCGCGGTCGGGTACCGGCTTGTAGGTGAACGTGGTGGTGGTCTGGTTGCCGTCCCGGTAGGAGATCTTCTGGGGGACGTTTCCGGCAAAGTTGTCACCTGACATGAGGGACATCCAGGTGGGGGTGATGGTGCTGCCGCCTGCGGTGATCTTGGAAACCTCGCCCATGTCGAGGGTGATCTGCTTGTCGCCCTGGCTGTCGTGAACGGTGACGGTCTCCTTGCCGTCGGCCAGGCCGTAGCTGATCTCGGTCTGCTTGCCGTCCTGCCCGGTCACCTTCGCAAGCCGCTCCCGGTAATCTCCACCAGACTTCCAGCTGTAGTAGGTGGTCTGGCCGGACGGTGCCGTACGAGCAATCGCAACGGGTGGGGCGGCTGAACGCCTCGCCAGTGGCAAGTACTCTGCCCACGTCGTAGCGGGTTGCCATGCGGCGGTTCTTCGAGCCGGGTGGCCTGCCGGGGCCGGGGCCGGGGCCGGGGCGGTTTCGGTGCACCGGCCGGAGAGCCCGTCTTCGCGTGGAGGTTCCTGAACCCTCTGCGAACGCGGGCGGGTGTCGGTCTGTTCGGCTCGGCCGGCTTCTCCCACGGCCGTCGAAGATCGATGGCGGGGGGCCGGGCGGGCCGGAGCTGGGCGTAGGCGGCGATCGCCAGCGAGGTCCACCGGTCGGCGGCTTCCGAGCTGCGGAGCCGGGGCC
>NZ_JOFX01000078.1 GCF_000719345.1 Streptomyces sp. NRRL F-2664 | reverse complement strand
CCCGGCATCGGCGCCGTGCTCGGAGCAGAATTCCTCGCCGCCGTCGGCGGCGATCTGGGCGAGTTCAGCACCCCGGATGCCCTGGCGGCACTTGCCGGCGTCGCCCCCGCACCACGAGATTCGGGCAAGGGGCCGTGCTCGCCCTCGCACGCCGCCGCGTCAACGTTCTGCGGGCCCTGATCCGTGACCGACGATGCTACGAAGTGACACCGCCAGTCACCACGGCCGCTTGACAACAACATTAGGAAGCAGACTCACCCCCACGGCCTTCGTCTTGGTCAGCGCACCTTGGCCGGAGCACATGATCAGACGAAGGCCGCCCCCACATCCGGCGAATCCCCAGGTGAGCGACACCGTTCGAGACACCGTTCGAGGCCGGAAGAAAGGGAACAAGCTGAGTGCCTGTCTGAGATCCCGCTGGCGTCTGGCAAGTCGCGTTATCGACGTACTCCCTGGAGCGGGAGCAGACCCCTAGAGGAATGCTACGTAGAGTGACGGAGAGCCCTCCGGCGGTCACAGCTGGGGCTCTCTCGGGGAGTCGCTTTTATTGAATTTGGTTGTGATTAGTCCGCAGCGGTGTGTACCGTCGGAGGCGTATCTGTTGTCGCCGTTGGGAGAGGCGAATGCTCCTCTGAGGTCTGAGACACCGTGCGCCCGAGACGTGGCGTGTACGAGTGTGACCTCGGAAGTGAGTTGCCCGTTGGCCCGGCATTTTTGCCTGGCTCGACGCTCCGGCGCTTGTCTTCACGAAATCCGCGGCTCTCTGCGGGTGCGGTGTCTCCACATGCTGGCCCCTTTTACCAGTACGTACGTGGGAGAGACCCCCTGATGAGCATCCGCACCACCGCACCCGTCCTATGCACCGGCGTGTCGTTCGCCTGGCCGGACGGCACGCGCGTCCTGGACGATCTTTCCTGGGCAGCCGGCGAGGGCAGCACCGGCCTGATCGGGCGCAACGGCAGCGGGAAGTCCACCCTCCTGCAGTTGATCGCCGGTCGACTCCTGCCTTCCTCGGGGACACTCCACATCGCCGGGGATCCCGGCTACCTGCCGCAAGATCTCACCCTTGATCCCGCTCTGCGGGTCGACGAGGTCCTCGGGGTAGCCTCCGCCCGGGCCGCCCTGCACGCGATCGAAGCCGGCGATGCCGCCGAGGAACACTTCACCACGCTGGGCGACCAATGGGACGTAGAGGAACGCACCCACGCTGCCCTGGCCCGCCTGGGCCTGGGCCACATAGGGCTGGACCGCACCGTCAGAGAGATTTCCGGCGGCGAGGCCGTCCTGCTGCGCCTGGCAGCTCTACTGCTGGCCCGACCCGGCGTCCTGCTGCTGGACGAGCCGACCAACAACCTCGACCGGCATGCCCGCCACCGCCTCTACGACGCGGTCACCGAGTACAGGGGCGCCGTGATCGTCGTGACCCACGACCGCGAGCTGCTGGAACGTGTCGACCAGATCGCCGAGCTGCGCACCGGCGCCATACGCACCTTCGGCGGCAACCTGACCGCATACGAGAACACCATCGCCACCGAGCAGGAAGCAGCCGAGCGGGCTCACGCCACCGCCCGCGCCGACCTCGCCCGCCAGCGCCGTGACCTGGCCGCCGCCCAGACACGGCAAGCCCGCAGCGCCCGCTACGGCAAGCAGATGTACGCCGACAACCGCCTGGACAAAGCCTCCGCCCAAACCATGAAGCGCGCAGCCCAGGTCTCCCGAGGCAAGCAGCAGGCCGTCCACGACCAACGCCTTACCGACGCCAAAGAGCACCTGGACGCGGCCGAGGACCGGCTCCGCGACGACGACACCATCCGCATCGACCTGCCCGACACCGCCGTCCCACCCCACCGCACGGTCCTCACCCTCCACCGCACCCGCCTGCGCACCGGCCGCACCATCGACGACCTCAACATCCACGGGCCCGAACGCATCGCGCTCACCGGCCGCAACGGCACCGGGAAAACCACCCTCCTGCGCACCATCGCCGGACAACTCCCACCCTCGGAGGGCGAGGTCTGTGTCCATGTCCCGCTGCGCTACCTGCCACAGCGCCTGGACCTGCTTGACGGCCAGCGGACGATCTTCGACAACGTCGCCCGTCTCAACCCGCACGCCACCGGAAACCAGATCCGCGCCCAGCTGGCCCGGTTCCTGTTCAAAGGCCACCGCGCCGATCAGCTCGTGGACACACTCTCAGGGGGAGAACGCTTCCGCGCCACGCTGGCCGCACTCCTGCTGGCCGACCCGGCCCCCCAGCTCCTGCTGCTGGACGAGCCCACCAACAACCTCGACATGGACAGCGTCACCCAGCTCGCCCAGGCCCTGGCCGGCTACCAGGGTGCGCTGGTCGTAGTCAGCCACGACTTCCCGTTCCTTCAGCAGATCGGCATCACGTCCTGGCTGGACCTCGACACCGAGACCGTCCCGGAGGTTTCGGCGAAGGGCTCCTCCGGCTCCCCGCGCTGACCACGGCGTGCGATGGGTTGGCAGGCCCGGCGACCACGGCGACGAGGCGGAGGCCGACGAGGCCGAGGAGGCAGACGCCGCCCGCTGACCCAACCGACCCGCCTGGGCGGCCCTTCGGGCGCCCACCCCCGTGTCCGGCACCACCGATGCAGTCCGGCCCCCGCGCGGCGGGGGCCGGGCCGTGTCGCGACTGCCGGAAGCAAACACGCAGTCGAAGTGTGCAGACCTGGTGAGCCACCCGGCGAGCAACTGTCGTTAGCAGTCGCAGACCCGCAGCGCAGCCCCGGAGATGACTCTGCTGGCGAATTTGACTATGTGGTCGCGGCCTGGGGTGCCAGTGCGGCGATGTGTGAGACGCGGGTCAGGCCGAGTGGGGTGCCGCTGGTCCAGGCGTCGAGCCGGGTGAGGTTGATCGCGGTTGCGGTCAGGATGTGCTGGACTGCAGTCTTCGCCTGGCCGCGGTAGCGGCTGCGACGAAGGCCGAAGGCACGGATGCCCTGGGAGATGGTGCCTTCGACGCCGGCACGGTGGCCACAGTGGCGGTGCCACTGCTCGGTCGCCTGCTCGGCGTAAAGCCGTTGGAGGAGTTCGTGCTGGTCACAGGGTCTTAGAGTGACGGTGCGGGCAGCGGTCTTGGCGTGGGTGCAGCGGGACCGCACCGGACAGGGTGTGCAGTTGGTCAGGCTGAAGGTGAACTGCACTCGGGGGCTGCCGTGCCGGTCCAGCCGGTTCCGGACCAGGTGCTGGGATGGCCCTGCGGGCAGGTGGCGGACAGCGTGTCCCAGTCGATCGTGAAGGCGTCGGTGTCGAAAGCATCCTCGGTGCGGCTCTGCCACTGATTGCCCCGGTTGACCGGGCCGATTCAGCTCCACTCCCGGGGCATGGGCCTTGATGACCTTCTCGGCGGTGATGTAGGCGCTGTCGGCGTAGTGCTCGCCGGGCAGCAGGCCGCGCTCGTCGAGTACGTCGTGGACCCGGTCGGTGGTGTCGACGTCGGCCTCGGCGGCCGGCCTGGTGGCCACGCAGTCCTGTCACCTGGGCCGGGTCGGGTCGAGCTGGGCCGCGAGAAAAGCCGATGCCGTCCGCAGGACTTCGTTCGCCCACTTGAGCTGGACATTCTCCTTGCGCAGAGCGGTCAGTTCCTCGCGCTCGGCGGTGGTGAGGAGGTCACCTCGTTCGCCGGCGTCGGCCTCGGCCTGACGGATCCAGTTGCGCAGGGCCTCGTGGTGCACGCCAAGTTCCTCGGCCATCCGGCGGATCACCGGCCTCGGCTCGGTGGTGCGGTACATCCGGACCGCACGTTCACGCAACTCCAGCGGGTATTTCCTCGGTGCAGGAATCGTCTGGGTTCCTCTCATGAGACCCATACGACCTTCTGTCACCACTCCCCGCATCTCGGGGGAACCTCAGTGACGCGTTGGCCTGTTCCTGGGTCAGGGAGCTTTTTCAGCTTCGGCTCCGGCTGAACATCCCGAACGCCTCTGACCTGCACACATCGAGGAAGCCTGTCACCCGATCGGTGGGCCAGTTAAAAAGCTCAGGGCTAAACCATAGTCGTGTTGATCAGGTTACGTCGCAGGTCAGACATCAGGGCTGAAGAACAAACCTCTGTTGCTGCAAAACGACTCGTCCGCTTCACCACATAGGACACGGTCCTAGGCGGCCGACAGGTACGACTTCCAGCCGCCGACCGGCGCCTGGCCGGGGGCCAGGGAGCGCAGCTTGGCCAGTACGGCGGGGTCCTGGGTGTCGAGCCAGTCGGTGAACTGCCGGAAGGACACCAGGCGTACGTCCTTGTGGCCCGCCATGCCCTTTAGGGCTTCCTCAACGGCGTCCATGTAGATGCCACCGTTCCACTCCTCGAAATGGTTGCCGATGAAGAGGGGCGCGCGGTTGGTCTCGTAGGCCCGCTTGAAGCCGCCCAGGTAGGCGCCGGTGGCCTGGCGGCGCCAGGCCGCATAGTTAGAGGGGACGCCGCGGGTGGTGTTCTTCGACTGGTTGGCCAGCATGTTGTAGTCCATGGACAGCACTTCGAAGGAGTGGCCGGGGAATGGCACGGCCTGGAGCGGCAGGTCCCAGACGACGCCCTTCTTGCGGGGCCACACCTGGATGCCGCCCGGGGAGCTGGCGTCGTAGCGCCAGCCGAGCTTCTGCGCGGTCGGCAGCAGGTTCTCCTGGCCCAGCAGGCACGGGGTGCGGCCGCCGACCAGTTCCTTCCCGTAGTCGAAGGGCAGCGGTTCCAGGTCGGTGAAGCCGGTGTTCGTGCGCCACTGGGTCACGAACGACACGGCCTGGCCGATCTCGTCCTGCCAGTTGGCCGGGGTCCACTTGCCGACCGAACCGGAGCCGCCGCAGAAGTGACCGTTGAAGTGGGTGCCTATCTCGTGGCCGTCCAGCCATGCCTGCCGCACGTACTTCAGGGTGTTGCGGATGTTCTCGTCCTTGAGGTACCCGATGTCGGAGGCGCCGACCGGGTTGTTCGGCGGCTTGTACAGGCCCTTCTTCGACTCGGGCAGCAGGTAGAGGCCGGAGAGGAAGAACGTCATGGCCGCGCCGTGGTCCTTCGCGACCTTCAGGAACCGCGGGAAGAGACCGTTGCCCACCTCCCCGGCGCCGTCCCAGCTGAAGACCACGAACTGAGGCGGCGTCTCACCGGGCTGCAACGGAACCGGCTTGGCTGGCTGGTGCGGCTGTGGGCCGGTGTCGGCGGTCGAGCCGTCGCCGATCGAGACGACCACGGGGGATGGGGGGATGGACCCGTGCCTCGTCGGTGTCCCTGCACCGCCGGGGCGCGCGCCGGGGTCCCCGTCGGCGGCACAGCCCGCCACACCAGCGACCGTCACTGCGCCCAGGCCGAGGCCCATCGCCTTCCTGCGGGAGATCTCACCCATGCCCTGCCCTGACTCCACTTCGCGCGGCACCTCGGATTTACATATAAGCAGACTGCCAAGGCCGGTGAAGGGCGTGCGAAGCAGCAGAGTCAGAGATGCCGACAAAACCCAGGTATCGAAAACAAGTTCGAGCTAGGATCTTGATCTCACAAAGAGGGGGGAATGTGGGCAAAGGGGGAGAAAGCGGCAGCCGAGAGCTTGACGGCCGCTACGCACACTCCGCAGGCGCCATCGGCGTTCTCGTCATGATCTTTGCGGGGCTCACCGCGATCAAGGTCAAAGTAGGCCTGCCCTGGCCGGCGGCTGTCGCCCTCACCGCGGGCGCGCTCATCGCCCACGGGTACGCGGCGTGGTGGGTCAAGACCCGCGTGGATGTCCGGCACGGTGCAGTCGGCAAGGGAGGTCGTCAGGGTGCCGGCTGGCAGCTCGGCCGCCCGGCCGAAAGCCCGACAATCTCCTTTCGGCCGGGGCAGAGGAAACTCGTCCAGGACAGACCCGGCCTCAATGCTCGCAAGGCGCGCTGTGGGATTTAGGTGGAGCCATTGATGCGGGTGTGGTGGGTGATGCCGTGGGCGGCGAGGGTGTTCCAGACGGTGGTGGTGCTCTGGCTGGTGCGTTCGGCGATCCGGCCGACCGGCTCACCGTTTGCATAGGCGTCCAGCACGGCCTCGGCCAGTTTTCGCCGGGCGGCGTGCAGCGCTTCCTGCGCCGCCTGGTAGGCCTGGTGTGCTGCTTCCAACGCGTCCTCGCTCATACGCCCCATCTTGCCTGCCCAGACCCCCCGGGACAGCGCTCTGCAGCGCAGGGCGGTCCGGTTCGGTGAGCTGGGGATCGTTCGCGGGGGGCAGGAGGTGGCTGCCTGGCATTCGAGGCAGGTGACCGTGCGGGGCTGGCGGAGGATGTCGAGGGCCGATCGAGGGTGATGGGGGTGGCGTGGGGCTGGCAGCCGATGACGTGAATCAGGCGCGCTCCGGGATGACCTGGACGGTGGGGGAGATCCTGCACCGTCCATGCCTGTCGGCCGCCGGCCGGAGTGGTATGGGTGGGGACCTGGCTGTAGTCGCCGCTGGCAAGAGGCTGGACAAGACGCGCATCCAGCCAGACAACTTGCTCAACGGGCTCCGCACGGCCACTGCTGCCAGGTGCCCGGCCCGTGCCCACCCACGGTACTGCCAGCCCCCAGCAGCGCGCGGCCGCTCATACAGACAAGCCCGCACCTCCTGCCCATCAGGCAGGACAACGATCACTCGAGCCGCGCTCCCCGACACCTGTCGCCCTCAACCGGCCAGCATCCTAACCAGACGCAGGACTACCGCCGCGCGCGGTGGCGGGTGCGCCGCCGTCGGCCCCCTGCCTGTGTTCCATGCGGGAAGGCGGTGGAACTGCTCGGGTGAGCATCAGTGGTCTCGATCAGCACGTCGTCCGGTGAGGAGGCCTGTGGCCGGTGCAGGGTGTGACAGAGCCCGGCCGGGGACGACGGACTCGGCCGGGCTCTGCGTGTGCGGGGTGGTGCTGTGGTTCAGAAGGTTTCGTCGTGTTGATCCCAGTCGCGGAGGTCTTCCTCGCGGCGGCGTTCGCGTTCCGGGTCGGTGCCGTGGGGGGCCGGTTCGGGATGGACCGGATCCTGGCCGGGGTGGAACGTGCGCTTCTGCTCGCCGTTGTCGTGGCCGGGGTGCTGTCTGTAGTCCTGGATGCCGTCCATGGCTGGTGACTCCTCGGGTGCGGGACTCCTGAAGTCACGCTCGCATGCGCCGTCACATATCGCATTCTTTCGGTAGCGGAATGTAGCGGGTGGGTGAAGCGGGTAGATATGGCCCGCGTCAACAGGCGTGCCCTCACTATGACGCCGGAGGATGGTCGGCAGATACTTCCTCTCTTGTCGTCAGGAGCTTTCCATGCTGGAGCGTGCTTCGCTTAAGAACCGCACCGAGGTCACGTTCGTCCTGCCCGCCGACATCCCGCCCGGTCCGGTCAGTGTGGTCGGCGACTTCAACGACTGGACGCCCGGCACTCACACTTTGACGCCCCGGCGTGACGGTACTCGCGCGGTGACCGTTGCTCTGCCCGCGGGCGGCAAGCATTCCTTCCGCTACCTGGCTGCCGGCGACTACTGGTTCAACGACGAGAGCGCTGACAGCCACGACGGCGTCAACAGCCGCCTGCACACCTGACTGGCCCAACACACGTAACCCGCAGAACGGGGGACGCGTTGGGAGTACGGACACGTGCCCCTGGCCCCTGCCCATCTCGGGGGCCAGATCCGTGTGGGCGGCCCTGCTACCGCGCCCGGCGGCAGGGCCGTTGTCCGCTTCCAAGACAGATGCCGCGGCCGGGCGGCGGGTTTCGGGGGACACCCCCCGAGAGGATGAACGTGAACCGGCCGAGCGGGTGCCGGGCCGCCGTTGGACGGTGCGGCTGGACGCCGCCGGCCGGGGCGGTACGGCGGTGCGCATCTCGCGCAGCCGTCCCGCCTTCGCCGAGCAGCGCCTTCCTTCCGCAGCCGTCGGCCGGGCCGCAGCCATCGCGCACCTCAAGGCCCACTTGCGCGCTGCTCCGGCCCCGAGGCCGGAGGCGTACTGCGCATGCAGGGCTGAAGGTTGTCACGCGCATCTCCCCGACACCGGCCCTGTGCGTGGTGAGCCCTGGCGGTGCGGCGGCCCGGTCGTCCTGGCCGTGACCACCGACCGAGAAGGACGCTGGTGGCAAGCGATGGAGTCCTGCTCCCGATGCACGGCCGCCACCCCCGGGGCAAAGGCCACCGCCCCCACCCCGACCCCACAGGCCCCGGACCGCCCAGCTCCCGCTTTTGCCACGGGCGCTGGTATCCCGCAGTTCTCCGACCACCAGGCCGCCACCGACCCGGTCCCGGTCCCGGTGCCGCCCCCGGGACCGGCGCACCGCCGCCCCATGCAGGCGAAGATCGCCCAGCGGGTCATCCCCCACGGCCTGCGGCCTGTCGCTTTGCGGCTCGAGCTCGTCGAACTCGGCGACCTCTTCCGCGCCTACCAGCAGCGCAACCAGCCCGACCTGCCGCTGCTCGCCGACCTCCAGGAACGCAAGGCCCGCGCCTTCACCACCTGGGCCGACATCACCTCCGACGCGGGCTTGCGCTGGGAGGCCCGCCGCGCCGAACAGGCTGCTGTGGCCACTCGCTTCCAGCACCAGCAGCGGCCACATCACTGGTGACGGCGGCCCGGCCGTCGCTCGGCTGCTGACCGCCCCCACACAGTGGGAACACGCACGCACGGTCCTTGCCCATGTCACCGACCACGCCCCGCTGCCAGGACCGCAAGCATCATTTGCGGCCTGTGGCGGCAGCGCATCTGGGTGCCGGGCACGTGCTGGCGTATCAAGGGTTCGCGCTCTCAAGCGGGGCCCCCGGCCGCGGCCGTGGGTGACGCGAACGGTCCAGACGGTGTTGAACCCAGCATGACCAGGACGATGCGACGTACGCCCGTCGTCGTCGTACAGGGGGACGGCGGCGAAACGGTTCCTCGGCCCGATCTTCACCGCGCTCGCCGCACGGTGGGCCGGTGACGGGCGGACCGTGCTCGTCTGGTGCTATCCCCGGCCCAGGCGCTGACCACGCGGTGCTGGCACGAACGTCGAGGCTGAGGATCTGACAGCTTTCATCTCAAGGGTGGTGGAGAACCTCAACCGGTGCGCGCTCCGCAGGCTCTTAGCTGTCCTGCCCGGCTACGAAGGCCCCGGGGGTCACGACGTCCCGGGGCATCCACTTCGCTGACCTTCCGGATCAACGACGGGCGAGATGGCATGTCACACCCAGGCTCATGGGCGGACGGCACGTCGGGTGTACAGAGTCAGTGCCTGGTCGATGAGGTGGATGCCGGCCTGGGTGGTGTAGCGCAGCATGCTGCAGTTGCCTGTGATCCGGGCCAGGGCGGTCTGGTCGTCCTGGGAGACGATTTCGTGCCCCAGTAGGCCGAAGGTGCCGTTGATGTCGCCGTGGGCGAGCGAGCTGCATGCGCTCCAGAGGGTCAGGATCAGCTGACCGCTCAGCTCGCTGTGCGCACCGCCCTCCTCGACGATTCTGGTGTACCGGGGGGCTGTGAGGAACGTCTTGAGGGTGTCGGCCGGGGCGCCTGCGGCGAGCGCCAGCCGCCGGACCTCGGCCAGTCGGGTCTGCTCGTCGCGGGCGGGCTGGGAATCAAACCGGCTGTGGAGCTTAGTGGAGTCCTTCACTTCCTTGACCGATAGTGCCAGGCGCCGCTGAACGCGGATCAGACGTTCGTCAGGGCCCAGGAGCCACACCGCCCGGGCCGCGTTCTCGATTACGCCGCGCACGAGTGATGCTTGGGCGTGGGTGTAAAAGATCGCGGAGGCATGTTCGGTGCTCTCTTCACGTACCAGGGTGGCAAGCAGGGCCATCAGGTGATCCACCGCCACAGTCACTGCAGTCCATGCGGCATGAGATACGCGGTATGGATGTGTCTGAGAGGGCGTTTCATCCCGTTGTTTCATCCCAGATTGCCGTGTTGAGGGTGGTTCACGCACCGCGCCAGGTCGGGGTGGATTCCGTTGTCAGGCGG
>NZ_JOFX01000077.1 GCF_000719345.1 Streptomyces sp. NRRL F-2664 | reverse complement strand
GCGGCCCGAAGGAGCAAGCCGGGCAGGACACCGCAGACAGTCTGGAACGGGACGAGCGACGACGTGTCCGACGCAGACGCAAGATCCGCCTGAAGGCGGTCCTGCTCGGACGGTCCAGAGGCGGGTGCTGCCGGACGGTGTGATGCACGACTTGATTTTCCGCGGGCAGTCGCGTGACGGCCGTCGTGGCAGCAGAGCGGCCGCGATCTCGGCGAGGCCGAATCGGCGGTCACGCCGACGGGCCGAGGGGGGACATGCCGGACGGTGCGATCACCGAGCGGCGGCGACATGCAGGGCTCGGGTGAAGGACGTCCGCTCGGCAGGGCTCTGGGTGAGGCGGGCCGCCTCGGCCAGGAGGTCCCGGGTCGCGTAGTGTGCGATCAGGTGGGCGAAGATCTGCTGGCGTACCCCGTCCGGAGTCTGTGACCGGAGGACTGGTCTGTCCCGCTGGTGGGTTTTGATCTTGTCGAGGACGAGCTCGATCTCCCAGCGTCGCGCATATAGGGCGGCGAGTTCGCCAGCCGGGTACTTCTCGTGGTCCAGCAGGCTTGTGATGAGCTGGACCGCTTCGGCTTGGCCGTCGATGCGGTACTCGATTACCCGGACCAGTGCCGGCGGGGCTTTCACCGTGCCGGCCGCCTTGCTGTGCTTGTTCGCCTCGATGCGGGCCAGGTAGCTTCCGTGCGGCAGGACGTCCTGGACCCGCGGGCCTTCTCGTTGCCCGGTCCGCCACAGCAGGTGGGCACCCCGGTCACGGAGCCGGTGCCAGCGGGCCAGGCCCCGCAGCCCGCGGTCGGCCAGCAGCAGTGTTCCCTCACCGGCATGCCTGTCGAGCTCGTCGGAAACGATCCGCTCGGAGTCTTTCCAGCCTCCGATCACCGCGTCCAGCACCGTGTGGGAAGAGCACTCCGCGAACGCGACCACCCGGGCCGTGGGATAGCCCATCGGACTGCGTCGCGAGCCCGACTTGCCGAAGAGCTCCCGGTTTCCGGCCGAGTCCGGGACCGCCAGCAGCATCCCGTCCGATGCCGGTACGCGCAGCCCCCGGAAGAGATCCTGGTCCCGGCCCAGGGGCCGGGCGGCTGCCCGGTGCAGATCGCGCATCACCTGCCGTCCCAGCCGCTGTCTGGCCCTGGCCAGTGACGGCTTGTCCACCCCGGACCACTCCCGCAGACCTGGCCCTCCTGCTTTGAGCAGCCGCAGGACCTCCAGGTAGTCCACCCGTAGAAACAGACATGGCGCAAGGACGAAGTACACGGTGAACCGAGCCGACAGCAGACGCCGGCGCTTCTCCGCGCACCCCGCCTCAGCTACGACCCGGTCCACCAGCTCAGGCAGGCACGACCGGGCCTAACCCCAGCCGCTCCAGGCGCGACACCAACACGAACGGCCCAACGCCCACACCGCCCCAAAAGCGACGGCATTGCCATGTCTTCGACAGGGGGAGGAAGTCATGCCAACTCCGGACGCCGGGCGCCCCATTGCGGGGCACCAAGAAGGTAATGGGGGGCGGGTGCGCAACGCGGCCAGCGGCTTATCGGGCTCGCCGCAGACACGGGAGGCCTCGCTCTTCGGGATCCCGCTGTCCCCGCCCAGCGCCTTGGCCAGGTCATCGGCCGACCGGGGGGAGACCCGGTGGAGCAGGCCTTTCATGACCACGGTGTTGGCGTACAAGTGGACGTGCGCCACCTCGTACGAATGACGGTGCTCCGTTCTCGGGGCGGTGGTGGGGTGCTGGACGTCTGCTGTTGTCCGTTCGGGGCGGCAGGGAGGCGGCTGACGGTGGTCTTGGACCCACATCGCTGGCTAGAGTTGCGGCGGTTCCGTCCGCTGTATGAGTCGGGTGCGATGAGCCTGGGGGAGATCGCGAGGGAGACCGGTCTGAACCGCCGGACGGTCAGCAAGTATCTGAGGGGCCCGGCATCGGCAGGGTTGCCCAAGCGGGAGAGCGTCCACCGCCCGCCGCGGCGGGCGGTGGACGAGATCGCGCCGCTGATCGATGCGATGCTCAGGTCTGAGGTGCCCCTGAAGGGGTCGGTGATCCACGAGCGCCTGGTCGCGGGGTACGGGGTCGCGATCAACTACCAACGGGTGAAGCTCTATCTGCAGGAGGCCCGGCCGCGGATCGCGGAGGAGCTGGGCATCAGCCTGGGCGGGCTGGCGGGTCTGCACCGGCGTTTCGAGGTGATGCCCGGTGCTCAGGCCCAGGTGGACTGGGGAGATGAGGGCAGGGTCCTCGCTCATGTCGGGATTCCGAAGGTCTACTCGTTCCACATGACGCTGTCGTACTAGCGTGATCCGTTCTGCTGCTTCACCACCAGCCAGGATCTCGCGACTGCCACCGCCAGGCGTTCACGCACTTCGCAGGGGTGCCGTTGCGCATCGTCTATGACCGCACCAAGACGGTCGTGCGTCGGCACGCCGCCCCGGGCGAGGCAGTCCCGCTGCATCCTGAAGCGGTCGCATTCGCTGGCCACTACGGCTACGACATCGACGTGTTGGCGGCTTACCGGCCGCAAGGTAAGGGCAGGGTCGAGCGCCAGGTGAACATCGTTCGCGACCACGTCCTGGCGGGCCGGGGCCTTCTCCTCGGTCGAGGAGACGAACGCCGCTTTCACAGCGTCCAGCAGCTGCCGGTGACAGTAGCCCTCGGGTTGTCCGCCCCGCCCCTGGAGCCAGGTCGGCACTGGCAGCAACGGCCGCACGGCCGTCCACTCCGGCGTCCGTCATGTCCGACGGATACCGGCGTTCCCGGTCCCGATAGTCGGCCGCGTTGCCGTACACGTGCGCGAGGCAATCGCACGATGCGGCGGGCGAGTTGAAGTGGACGGGCTCGGGCGGGTACAACAACGACGCAGAGCCTCCGGGAACCGATCGGAACGGGGTCGCACCCCCGAGCTACCAGGAGGCCCTGCCTTCATGCGCGTACCGCCGGAAGATCACCGACCAGGAACTCCGTTCGATCCACACGTTCCAAAGATCGGCTGAGATACGGCTCTCTGATGCCAGCCCATTTCCAAGACAATATTCGCGGACCATTTTTGGAGCTTGGTAGGAGTGGAGGGAGTCGAACCCTCACGCCCTTGCGGGCACCGGGACTTGAATCCGGGGCGTCTGCCAGTTCCGCCACACTCCCGTAGTAGTACCTACCCTGCACCCTAGGCCAGCCCCTACCGGCCGCGCAAGCGGCGGTCCAGCCTCTACCCGGAGGGCCGACCGACGGTGAGACTTCTCCTATACCGCGCCGCACGGGCCCCTTGTCCAGGCGGCCATCGCAGCAGACAGTCTCTGGCTGGCAGCCACCTTCGAGGGCGTCCCGGTCAGCCGCCGGGCTTGGCCCGGGTGCACCAAGGGCCAGACCGTCGCCACCGAGTGAAGGACGGCCGGCGGGGCTGGAGACTCGGGCCTCTCGTCGCCGTCGCTGGCCGGGGTTCTCCTCCGGGGACGGCAACCAGCTAGACCTGCTCCGGCACGCCGGCGGCCGCGGGATCAGCGGCGCCACAATGCGCGAGGGATCTAAGTAGGACTGCGGCGTCCCGGTGCCCCGAAGACGAGCGCCCCGTCCCGGCCGAACACCCATCACCTGAAAACCGCCTCCGGCACCGTGGGCGCACGGCACCGGAGACTGTCCATACCCCAACCCCCAGCTCAGCCCGCCACCTGTAGACCGGCCCCACTGATGAAGTCGGAGACATCACCGGGTGGCTGTGCCAGGAGGACTCGCCCCACCCACAGCCATCCGGCGCGCCGCTCTGCTCACCGAGCCCCCTGCGGGAAACACCTCGCGAAGCGGAACGCCCCGGAAAGGGACAAGGGCCTTTTGGTTGCCGAACATCCGCTACAGCCGCGCCTGTCCGCCGACAGGCGCGGCGTGGTCCTCTCCGTTGCAGTCGGCTCGGATGGCACTTCTCGGTGTGATGGGCTTTACAAAACGTCCGCCATACAGGACGGCTGCCTGCATCCATCTGCAACGCCCCGAAAACTAGCCCATTCGCGAGCGAGTGGCTAAGGGGTCTTGCCCCTCTCATCGTAGGGGGGCGAACGACTTGCTTCTTATCCTCCATTTGTAACGCTGTTTTGGTCAGAAAGGCCCGGCACGGTCAAACGTGCTCTCGCTCCGCTGTGAAGGCGGGCTTGCAGCTCTTGGCGCCCGCCAAAAGGCTCAGTCACTGCACTGAACGGACTAACACGACAGGCGGCCGCGTTCAGACCCTCGATCCTCAGCCCCCTTGGCGTCCTCGCCCCTAGAGCCGATCTGTTTCAGTCCCTCAGTATCTGTGCAGGTCAGGTGGGTTTTCGCTGTCGGCCAGGGACTGGAGGGACTGAGATTCCCATGTTGTCCTGCTTCGTGTGCGCGGGTATGTGTGCGCGAGAGGATGTGATAACTGAGCGCTTCATAACTGCAAACTTCAGTCGCTTGGGTCCCTGAAGCGCTTGAGACTCCCCCGCCCAGGCAGGTTTTGCAGTGACGGGCAGGGCCCAGGGGACCCAATGTCCTGTCCCTGTGCATCCCCGTGCGTTTTAAGGTGGGAGAGTGAAGCTGTACGCGGGGCAGGGATGAGCCATCCTCCACGGCAAACTGTCGGACACGCGGTAGCAGAAGTAGCTACAGACCCTAGGGGCGGGACCTTCTGGCGGAGTACCCCGGGGCTGAGCGGTAGAGCAATGCAGTCGTGCAGAGCAGTGGGCGCGCTGCGCTAGGCTCCACCATTGTGAAAGTTCAGTCCCTTGGGTCCCTACTGTGAAACCGACCGGGACGGTGCACAGAGCCGACACACCAAAGACAAGACCGAGGAAGACGTGCCAGCCCACACTGCCACCACGCAAGCTGCCTTCGACGCAGCCGACGTAAGGCGCGATACAGCGCTTTGGCTCGCGGCGCGCGGGTATCCCGTCCATCCTCTTGCACCGGGTACAAAATGCCCCGCCCCCAACTGCGCCAAGTGCCGTCGTGGCAGCCATGACCCGGCAGCCTGCCCCTGCATCGGCAGTGGACATTGGTGCCACGGGTTCTACGCTGCAACTACCGACCCCGATGTGATTGCCGGTTGGTGGAACCGGCAACCGGAGTTCGGCATCGGCGTAGCAACGGGTTGTGCTGGGCTAATTGTTCTTGACATCGACAACCACCCGGTCCCTCTACCGGACCGGCAGCGCCTGCTGCCTGGCATCCCCGTCGATGACCATGTTGATCTCACCGGCCTCAGTACTGGTTTCGACACCATCGCCTTACTCGCCGCATACCGTTCCCAGCCCAACCCCGCCGAGGACCAGACCACGTTGCGCGTACGCACACCTTCTGGCGGCCTGCACATCTGGTACCGGGCTCCCCTCACTGGTCCTACATACTGCTCGTCCACCGGCTCCAGCACCCGCACCGCGTTAGCCTGGCAGGTCGATATCCGTGCGGCTGCCGGTTACATCGTTGCCCCCACCACCCGGACTGCCCTGGGTACCTACGAGGCACTGCCGGGACCTCGAACCCCGGCCCGCCTCCCCCTTTGGCTTCAGGCCGAACTAACCCGCACCGGCCACGCCCGCCCGCCTCAGTCCGTCGCCTCGCCGGGCCCGATGAGCTCTCCCGCTGCAAGACACCGCGACGCTGACCGCATCCTCAGTAGCCTGCTGCAAGCTGTCCGTGACTGTGCCCACGAGCCCTCCGGGACAGCCTTCAGCGAGAAGCTCAACCGCGCCGCCTTTACCGCTGGCGGCCTAGTTGCCGGCGGCCACCTTACTGAATCCGCATGCTTCGCCGTACTGGTCGAAACCGCCAACGGTGCGCGGCCAGCACAGCCCCGTAGAAATCAGCTCATCATCGACTCCGCATTCCGCGCCGGCAGCAACCGCCCGATTCACCCCAAGGGACGTTCATGAGCAGCGCAGGCAGCACCGGCTTCGATGCGCAGGCCGCAGCCGAACAACTCACGGTCTTTACAAAAGGAAGGCCACCTGCTGCACCTCTTGCCGCCGGACAGAGAGTTCCGGTACCAGGTTCGCGGTTCGGCGACTTCGTCCAGGCGGGACTTCTTACAAACCTCACAGACCGCGGAAATGCCAAGCTTTTTGCCCACCTCCACTCAGACCGCTTTCGGCACGTTGAAGGTCTCGGCTGGTACGTGTGGGACCAATACCGTTGGAAGCGGACGGGTGGTGAGAAGGCCGCGATTTGGGCCGCGGGCGATATGGCCGAGGATATACCCATTCATGACCCTCGGGGTTACTTCAGTGACCGAGATCTGCAACAGCACCGCAGACGAGCTATGTCCACCTCGGGCGTAAAAGCCATGCTGGCCCAGGCCAAGGCCTCTCCAGAGCTTGCCCTTGACCCAGATACTCTCGACGGCGACAAGTACGCACTGTGCACCCCCGCCGGGGTGGTCGACCTACACACTGGGCGGCTGCGCAAACCCGACCCACGACGAGACCTGCACTCCCGAGCTACTTGCCTTGCCCCCGAACCCGGGCCAACCCCCCGCTTCGCCCGCTTCTTGACCGAGACCTTCGGCGACGATGACAAGGGGCAGGAGATGATTCACTTCCTTCACCTCCTGCTCGGCTACTCCATTACCGGTGATGTGGGAGGCCAAGTTCTTCCCTTTCTTTACGGTGTCGGCGCCAACGGAAAATCCGCGCTTATGGACATCGTTATCAAAATCCTTGGAGACTACGCCGACGTGGCGCCCCCCGGGTTTCTCATGGAGCGAGGAAAATTTAACGAACACTCCACCGAGTTGACCGAGCTACACGGTCGCCGCCTGTTCGTTTGCAGTGAACTCAAGCCTCACGACAAATTCGACGAAGCTCGTGTCAAGCTCCTTACCGGAGGCGACCGACTCAAGGCGCGCCGCATGAGACAGGATTTTTTCAGCTTCGAACCCACCCATAAGCTATGGCTGCTCGGCAACCACCGGCCCGAGGTCGGGACTGGTGGACACGCCTTCTGGCGTCGGATCCGCCTCATCCCCTTCAATAAAGTCGTGCCCGACGAGCGCAAGATCGACAACCTCGCTGAGGAACTTGTTCGGGACGAAGGGCCGGGGATCCTTCACTGGATGGTCCGGGGTGCGCAAGCTTATCTGGCGGATAAGCCCTCACTGGGCGGCCCTAGCATCGTACGTATGGCGACCCAGGCCTATGCCACCACCGAGGACCACATTGGACGTTTTCTCACTGAATGCTGCACCACCAGCG
The DNA here is from genome assembly GCF_000719345.1 of Streptomyces sp. NRRL F-2664. GTDB lineage: Bacteria > Actinomycetota > Actinomycetes > Streptomycetales > Streptomycetaceae > Streptomyces. The sequence goes on along the minus strand of NZ_JOFX01000077.1, from coordinate 2,744 downwards.
CTGGCGCCACCGAGCACCGTGATCTCAGAGTGGAACAAGGTGCCCTCTACCGTGCGTACAGCAGTTGGTGCCATGAAGGCGAAGGCCTGCGGCCCGCTACGACACGCGCATTCGCCACCCGCATCCGTGCTGAGACCGGCATCGCCTCACCCAGCGACATGCTCAGATCCAACGGCCAGAAGTTCTACCCAGGCCTCGCCCTGCTGACAGACGAGACGCCGCCAGCCAAAGCCAGCGGCTCACATTAGCCCTAACCGGCTCTGCATACTGTCTCTCACACCTGCCGCAACATACGATGGACCAGCGCCATGACCGCCACAGCGCACGACCAGGCCAAGCGCACACTCACCGCCCGCCCCCAGCTCCCTGTAGCGTGGAGAGTTAAGCCCCTGAAACAGCAAGTTCATAAAATCGAGGAGGGACGACGGCCATGAGCTCGCTACTGCAAGCAAGCGATCTCACCCACGAGGACAAGGTGGTATGGCTGGAGGACCCTGAGGTCCTCGACTACGTTCGACAAGCCCTGGACAAGACTCCTCGTCGTCGTGGAAAACCCCGCTACTTCCGAGACGGCCGCATGATCGGCTTCGCGGAGCTGAGCGCCACTGCGGAGGCGGACCCTGACAGCGGTCTGCAGAAGCGCCGTGTCTTCTATCTCCTCCCGCACGACCGTGATGCAGAACCTGAGGGGCCTTACAAACAAGGCGCCCCAGGAGAGGCTGTCGACCCGCGCACCATCGAGCCTAGAGCCGTGGGCAGGAAGACTGAACGATCACAGCGTGGGCGGACCGCCCGGAGGTGGACAGTCGCTTAGGTGCATTGACCCGCAGGGTTGTTTACGCGGCTGATGGGTGGGTTGCCGTCGAGTGCGGTGTGGCAGCGGTGGTGGTTGTAGGCGTGGAGGAAGTCTGTCAGGGCCGCTGTCCGCTCGTCGTTGCTGGTGTAGGGCCGCAGGTAGGCCCACTCGTCCAAGAGGGTGCGGTTGAAGCGTTCGACCTTGCCGTTGGTCTGGGGCCGGTAGGGCAGGATCTTCGTGTGGGTGATGCCGGCCGTGGCCAGGGCCTGGGTGAACAGTTTCGACTTGTAGCAGGAGCCGTTGTCGGTCAGGACCCGTTCGACGGTGTTGCCGTGGGTGGCGAAGAAGGCCTGTGCCCGCTGCCAGAAGCCGATCGCGGTGTGCTGGCGTTCATCGGTGAGGACCTCCCAGTAGGCCAGGCGAGAGTGGTCGTCGACGGCGGAGTGGATGAACGAGTAGCCGATCACCGGCTTGGAGCTCTTGCGCAGGTCGGTGGTGGCGATCTTGTTGTCCATCGCCTGCCGCCGGTCCATGACCTTGTGGCCGCCGCCGTCGGGGATGTTGCCCAGTTTCTTGATGTCGACACGGACCAGCTCGCCCGGCCGGGCCCGCTCGTAGCGACGGACGGGTTCGCCGGTGGGCCGGTCCAGCCAGGCCAGGCGGTTCAGACCGTGTCGGACCAGGATCCGGCGCACCGTCGATGGCGGCAGACCGAGAACCGGGCCGATGCGGGTCGGCCCGAGCTTCCGCTCTCTGCGTAGCCGGCAGCCCCGGGCTTCGAGGGCGTCCGGTGTGCGGTGCGGGGTCCTGTGGCCTGCTCGGGCGGTCGTACAGGGCCGCGTCGCCCTCGGCCCGCCAGCGGCGGACCCACTTGTGGGCGGCCGGCCGGGATATGCCTATCTCGGCCGCCACACGCGCGACCGGACGACCGGCCAGAACACGCTCGATGAGAATCCGCCTGCCATGAACGGAACGGTCAGCCGGGCATCACGGTGGGACACGAAGACCTCCGTGTGCGGTGTGGAGCCTAGACACCTCCACCACACCGGAGGTCTTCATCACGATCAAGACCTGGCCGGCGTTAACAACGCTCGTGATCAATACACTTAGGCCGTGTCCGATGGGTGAACCGTTCTGACTTCTCTGCCGCTCAGTTGTGAGCCGTCAGCGGGGACACGTGCCCAAGAAGATTGACGCAGCCCTTCGCAGCCAGGCCGTGAGGCTGGTGGCAGAGCACCGTTCGGAGTACTCCTCCGAGCGTGCACTGCACATCCAGGTTGCCGATTCGCTCGGTGTATCCCGGGAGGCCGTGCGGCGCTGGGTGATGCAGTGCGAGGTCGACGTCGGCCAGGCCGCGGGCGTGACCACGCGATGATCGCGGGGAACTGCGTCGGCTGCGCGCGGAGGACAAGCGGCTTCGCGAGGTCAACGAGGTGCTGAAGTCCGCGACGATTTTCTTCGCGGGGGAACTCGACCCCCGAAACCGCTGATCGTGGCGTTCGCCGATCAGATGAGGGCTGCCGGGTATGCCGTCGAGTCGATCCCCACCGCCTTGAACCAGGCCGGGCTGAAGATCGCGACACGAACCTTGCGGGCCTGGTGTGCCCCAGCCACCGGTACGGACCAGACCGCGGCCAGGACCGTGAGTGTGCCCAGGTCGAGGACGCCGTCCGGTCTCTGGCCTCCACCACCCACACGGCCGGGCAGCGTGTGCTGGTTCCGGAAGGTCTCTATGGCCGGCGCAAGATGCTGGCCCTGATCCGCCGGACCCTCCTGCCCGAGGCCGGGTTCGGCGCCGTCGACCGTGCGATGCGCTCGCTCGGCCCGGCTGGCGTCGTCCGCGGGAAGAGACTGAGCATTTTCAGAGTGGCCACCGATCGGGTGACGGGGCGAGGGCTGTGAAACGGACGGGGCCCCAGGGCTGTTGGGCAAGGTGTCTACGCTCAAC
>NZ_JOFX01000076.1 GCF_000719345.1 Streptomyces sp. NRRL F-2664 | reverse complement strand
GACAGAACCCCCCAACAAGGTTCATCGTTGCAGCTCAGGAAGGCACTTTCGCGTTTCCGCCCCATAGCCGGCCGTACCCAAGTGAAACGGCGAGGCTAGGCAATCCGCTCGTGAGCGTCACGGCCTGCGCTCCAGTCCGGAAGTCTGAGACCTCTGAGAAGAGTGTGATCACCATCACAGAATGGGGGCGAGCGTGTCGCCTGTCCCATGTGACCGCGCGGTCGGCGGGCGGTGGACCACCCAGTCAGGGCAGCCCGACGCGGCGGTGTGAGTGCACGAGGTCCTGGGCTGGAGGTCCCGACGGGTGTGCGCCCAGGCGAGCACGGACCGCTGTTCCGGTCGATGGAGCCGTCGCGAGCCAAGACGGCCTCTACCGCTATCATCCGCGCATGAGGTCGAAGCACCTTGAGGCGATGTCGGTTCCATCGCGGACTCCCGTCACCGTGACGCTTCGCCGAAACGACAGCTTCCGCCACTTCCCTCACAAGGGCCGGTTGACCTGCGGTTTCCAGGAACTCAAACGGGCCCTTACCGCCCAAAGAGCAGAGAGGCGAACTGACACCATCTGCTCGGCATGGCTGGAACCCTCCACAGAGGCCCTCTACTCGCAGTAGAGTCTCGGTATGGCAGACGAAACGAGCATCAAGGTGAGTGCGGCAACCCGTGACCGGCTGGCCGCACTGGCAGCCGAGCACAGCACGACGATCCGGCAGCTCGTTCAGGAGCTCGCCGAGGGTCGGCCCACCCAGGCCGAGTACGCGGAGCGCGCCGAGCAGGCCCGCGCCGAGCTCGCCTCCGTGCTGGGCACCGTGCCGAGTGAGCAAGCAGAGGCGAAGGCGCGCGGACTTCTGGAACGCCTCGGCGGCTGCCAGGACCCGGCGGCCGCATAGTGGGGCCGATCGCGGTAGTCCTGGACCACACGACCGCCATCGCGCTCCACAACCCGAAGGACCCGTACAACGAGGCGGTCGCCGCGTTCTACGTCCAATCCTCCGGCGGCCTGGGCACCCTCTACGCGCCAGTGCTCTCTCTCACCGCTGGCACTACCGAGCGGCCGGGCCTGCTCCCCTACATTCACGGCCTGCGGTTCATCCGGATCGAGTCGTTTGACACCCACGCCGCGCTGGCTGCCGCCGAGCTGCTGCGCGCTGGGCACTCCTGGGCAACCGTCCACGCCATCCACGCCGCCCGCCCCTCCGCCGACTTCCCCGCCGGCCGCTACCTGCTCACCCTCATGCCGGAGCTGTACGCAGGGACTGGCATCCAGGCGGTCCACCCCGACCGGTAGCCGACCGGGAGGCTAACGAATAGTCGACCGAATTGAGGCTGCATCCCAAGACGCAGCTGTTCATTGAGCTCACCCATCGACCGTTGTCCCTTGGAGAGCCGTGCCTGTTTCCAACCGACTCCGCTTCGAGGTCCTGCGGAGAGACCGATACACCTGTCGGTATTGCGGGGGATCTGCGCCAGACGTCGTACTACGCGTGGATCACGTCGTACCGGTGGCGCTGGGTGGAACGGATACGCCCGACAATCTTGTGGCGGCGTGCGAACCCTGAAATAGCGGTAAGAGTAGCCACGGCCGATGTCGACATCGTTAAGGATGTGTCTGCGGATGCCCTCAGGTGGGCTGAGGCCATGAGGGTTGCAGCCGCCAACCTGGCGGGGCAGCAAGAAAAAGACAATTGGAATTCCTGGTCATACGAACTTCAGGAGAGAGGCGCACATTCCCTACCTTCTGACTGGAAAAACAGCATGGATCGCTTCCATGAGGCAGGGCTACCGCCCGCCACCCTATCAGACATGGTCGCGCCCAATCGCACAGTCAAAAGCCGGAATTTGTTCCGCTATTTTGCGAAAATACATGGCGAATGGTCGGTGAATTGCAGAAGAGGGCGCAAGCCCGCCTGGCAACTCAATCGACTGGGCCTGCCCATCGCGCGGACGAATCCCCTTCTCTCTTTCCGGTGGACAAAGCAGTAATTGACGTCTGGACTCACAACTGGATAGCGGACCACGAGAAACAGCTCACTGAGCAGCAGATCGCCCGCTTCGCAGCCAGCGTGAAAGCCTCCAGGACGTCGGGAGAATGGATCTGAGAAGTACAGACCAGGATGAGCACGCCGACATGGTCCTAGAGTGGATTGATGCTTGGACAGACCTGACAGGCCAGCCGCCAGACAACTTCTTCCTTCCGCTGGTAATGGAGGAGGTGGAAAAGTCCTCCCAGGCCGCCAGGGCATTGACGAGGATCCGAACGGCCGCACTGCTGGCCGCTTATCACCGTTCGTGGACTCTGCATCACGGCCTGCGCGCAAACGAACTTGAGGCGCTGGGAGTCTCAGCCGCCCGCCAGACTGCAATCGGCGTCTGGAACCGTTGCTCCTAAGAGTCCAGCCGCCGTTGGCCGACCATTGATGAAGAGGCGGAGTACATCCACGCGTCGAGCAAGCACTGGCAGCCCGAAAGCATGCCTCCGGCGAGCTCGCCTCAGCAGCTGCTCGAGCTGGCGCGGCCATGAGCACCGTGCTGGCCCCCTTCCTCCCGAAACCGCGACGCCGCCCGTCCGAACGTGAGCCAGCTACTCAAACTCCGGACGAGACATCTGCGGCAGTGCTGGATTTTCAGGCCCATGCTGAGGGCCGCCTCCTCGATGCTGGAGACGATCCTGCATGACCATGCTGCACACCCGGTCCTTCGCCCCTCCTCGCTTGTCTGCATGCGCACGATCTGCCGGACGTGGATGCCGCGAGCGATGTTCCCGGGCCAGCTCCTGGTGATCTGGGGGCATCGCGTTGGCACCGCGGTCAGGCTCCGGTGTGCAGGTGTTCCTGCCGGGCGTGGACCAGGCGGCGCCATGCGGAGCGGACGTGTTCTTCGTTCTCGGTCCAGTGGATGGCTGAGGGGGCCGGCAGAGGCAGGCCGGCCATGAAGTGGGCGACGTCGACGAAGTACGCGAAGTCGCCGCTGCCGCGAGTTCACGCAGGCGGCCGATGGCGGCGCCCGGGTCCTGATGTTCACTGCGGACGGCGTGGTGGAAGGCGGTTGCGAGTTCCGCGAACCGGTGGAGGAAGGGGAGCCCGGCGGCCTCGATGTCGCCGTGCAGGCGCCGCGCAGGACCAGCGGGACGATGCGCTTCTTCGGGGGCAGTCGGCTCGAGCCCCAGGCCAGCTGATGCGGGTAGTAGGACAGCGCCTCCAGGTCAGGGGTGGCCTCCAGCAGGGCTGCCGTACCCGTTGCGCCAGCCAGGGCCTGGGCACGTTCGTGGCGCTCGCGCAGGGCGTTCACCAGCGCCGAGGTGAGCTGTCCGGTGGCCGAGCCGACCAGCCTGGGGAGCGCCAGAGCGGCGGCGACCTCGCCGACGCCGGCCTGCAGCTGCTGGGCAGCATCTCTGCGAATTTTCCGGCCAGTCCGGACCGCCGGATGTACTCGTCCAGCGGCTCGCCGGGGTGTACGTGCTCCCAGTAGTGTCGCAGCGCCACGTCGAAGGACGGCATCGGCCGGCCCAGGGCCCCGGCGAGCGCGAGGCGGATCGTCAGGATGACCCGCTCGAAGTCCGAGCCGGTCGACGCGGCGCGGGACAGGTCGATCGGGATGGGCAGGAGCGATTGCGTCCAAGTGGGTGCGCCCCACTGGTCGGGGCGGTGCTCAGCCGCCGTCAGCGCGGCTTCGATCTTGCGGAGCAGGGTGGACTTGCCTACCCCTCCAATGCCGTGGAAGACGATCACGTTCGTGCGCGGGACTTCGAGGTCTTCCACGTCGACCCCTCGGCGCCGGTGCTGCACAGGTGCTCCTCGAGCGCGGCGGCGACCAGGGCCCGCTGGTGCTGCCGGTCGGTGAACGCTTCCGCGACGTCGAACTACGACGGGTCGTTGCGGCTGAACAGCGCATGCAGGTCGGCCACGGTCCCCCAAAATGATCATCGGCGGTATCAACCGTATGTCCTTGGGCGTGCGATGTGGCCGCCTTTCACAACCGGACGCCGGTGCCGTATCGGCTCGCGGAGACAATGGCGCCCCGCCCCGATGACGGAGACGCAGTGCACGTACGGCGAGGCTTCGGCCGCGCGGACCACGGCGGGCACGACGCGGAAGGTCGCCCCCGAGGTCTACCGACGGCTGATGGACTCCGTCGGCCCCGCCCTCGTCGACAAGGCCGAGCACGCCCTGCACAACGGTGGCCGGGGTTCGCGGGCTCGGCCAGGTGCGCATGCGGTGGATCGGGCACACCCTGCGTGCCGAGACCGATATCGTCGTCGATCCGCAGCTGGGTCGGCTGCCGCCGGAGGGTAGATGTGTGAAGCGGTGGGCTGTCGGCGGCGCGGCCTGCCTCCGCCACGGCGCTGCGGCCGGGGGTGGGATCGGGCTTTTGGCCTTCTGGGATTGCCCGGCTGCCCGATGATGGGGGCGGGCCATGGCGCCGCTTCCTCTTCACCGCCGTTCCCGGGGCGCACTTCCGCTGATTGTGCGCGCCGGTGTCTTGCGCGACGGCGCAGGCGGGGTTGGGGCTGGCCGGGCACCATCTGGTTGCCGGCGGTCCGGTGCAATGGGACCGTGCCGGAGTGGCGGCGTTGACGCTGCTGGCATTTGGGTGGGTCTGCGGGCGCGTGCGGCGGTGGTCTATGCCGGTGCTCGTTGGGGTGAGCTGTGCGGCCCAGGCCCTGTTGCACCACTGGATGGCCGCGGCCGCCACGGGGCGGGGTGGGCACACCGGTCATGTGGTGCCCGTTCAGATGCGTCCGGTGTGGCGCGAGCGGCTGCACGAGTCCCTGGCGATGGCTGCAGTCCACGCGGTCGCCGCCTGTGCGGTCGCGCGGCTGCTGCAACGGCTGGACCGCGTCCTGCACAGGGTCTGGGCCCTCGCGCTGGGCGTGGCAGCCGCGATGAGGGTCTGGTGGAGCAGATGGCGGCCGCTGACGGCCCCGCCTGGCGCGGCGGTCTGCGGTGTGCTGGCGTTGTGTGGCCGGGTCAGGACGGCGACTGAAGGGCGCGGTGAAGCGACGGGGCCGCCGAGGGGAGGGCTTGTGCGCCCATCCTGTCCCGGAGGCGGCGAACGCCCTGCGGCCCTTGCGGGGTGTCCGCAGCTGCTGCGGGTGTCGTCCTGGCTGCTGTTCCTGCCACAGCGCACGTTGCAGTGGAGTCCGAGACGGCTCTGGCCCTGGCCGAGGACGTCACCTTGAAGTTCGCGGCAGGGTCGGAGTGGGACTCGGCCGGGATCACCGAGCTGCGGGTGGTGCTGCCCGAGGGCATTGCGCCGTCTGATGTCATCTACGGGCAGGGCCCGCAGGGCTGGAAGTTCACCGCGAGCCCCGACGGCTACACGGTCAAGGGTCCTGCGGTGGGCCGTGGGCAAGGACGCCGAAGTACTCGGTGGTGGTCCGGCAGTTGCGGGAGGCCAAGGAGCTGGCTTTCAAGACGTTGTAGCTAGCGACGGCAAGGTCGACCGCTGGATAGAGCTGGCGGAACCGGCAGCCCGGCTCCCGTGCTCAAGCTGACGGCCGCGGTACCGGGCGCCACGCTGTTGGGCCCCTCCCCCGGCGGGGCGGCCGGCAGCTCCCCGTCCCCGTCGCCGAGTACGGCCGCCCGTCGGCGGCAGTTCCGTCCGCCTAAGCCGAACCGAAAGACTCCGGGGGCGGGCTGTCGGCCGGCGCCTGGGCCGGGATCGGGGCCGCGGTGCTGGTGGTAGCGGCGGGCATCGCCTTCGGGGTCCGGCGTACGGGGACGGGAGCCTGGATCCGCAAGGATGAGCGGGGGCGCTCCCGTAGGGGGCGCCCCCGCTTGAGGTGTCCCGGGCTTCCGCCGGGCAGCTGACCTGGGCGGAACGGTGTGACGGATCATCGGGAAGCCCTGTGTCCGGCGCTGCGCGCGTCAGTCGTGCGGGGCCTCGCCGCTGATCCGGTGGTCGGCGTGGCTGAGCGCCTCGGTGACCAGGCGGCGCAGGTGTCCGTCGCCGAGCCGGTAGACGACGTGCCGGCCTTCCCGGCGGGATTCCACCAGGCCGGCGAGCCGGAGCTTGGCCAGGTGCTGGCTGACCGCGGTCCGGGAGGCGGGGCAGTGCTCGGCGAGGGAGCCGACGTCCGACTCCTCCTGGGCGAGGAGCCACAGCAGGTGCAGTCGGGTGGCGTCGGAGAGCAGCGCGAAGACCACGGCGGCCTCGGTCAGGCGCGCCTCGTCCGGGACGCGCACATGCGCACCGCTTGCAGCTGAAACCGACTCGCTCACAGACATGCGACCAGGGTATGCCGGTCGTGATCCTGTCCCCCGGCCGGCGTGCGCCCGACACTCATCTGTCATATGCGCAACTGCGCACATATGCGTATGGTGGAGGTGTCAACCCCTCCGCCCTGCGAAGGACGTCCGCATGCTGTCCGTGCTGCGCAACCGCGCCTACCGGCACCTGTTCACCGCCCAGGTGATCGCCCTGGTCGGCACCGGCCTGGCCACCGTGGCCCTGGCCCTGCTCGCCTACGACATCGCTGGTCCCCGGGCCGGATCGGTCCTCGGAACCGCGCTGGCGATCAAGATGGTCGCCTACGTGGCCATCGCTCAGGCGATCGGTGCGCTCGCTCACCGCATCCCGCGCCGGGCCCTGATGGTCGGCTCGGACCTGACCCGCGCCGCGGTCGCGCTGAGTCTGCCATTCGTCGACCAGGTCTGGCAGGTCTACGTCCTGATCTTCGCGCTCCAGGCCGCCTCCGCCGCCTTCACCCCGACCTTCCAGGCTGTCATCCCCGACGTCCTGCCGAAGGAACGCGACTACACGCAGGCGCTGTCGTTGTCGAGGCTGGCTTACGACCTGGAGAGCCTGTTCAGCCCGGCACTGGCCGCTGCGCTGCTGACGTTCATGACCTACAACTGGCTGTTCCTGGGCACGGTCGGCGGATTCCTCGCCTCCGCGGCTCTCGTCGTATCGGCGGTGCTGCCCAAGCCGGCACCGGCGCCCGCGCGGACCGGGGGCGCGTACGCGAAGGCCACCGCGGGCAGCCGCCTGTTCTTCCGGATACCGCGCCTGCGCGCCCTGCTGTGCCTGAACCTGGCGGTGGCCGCCGCCAGCGCCCTGGTCACCGTCAACACGGTGATCTACGTCCGTGACCACCTCTCCCGCTCCACCGGCGACGTGGCCTTCGCCCTCGGCGCGTACGGCGCCGGATCGATGCTCGTCGCCCTGCTGCTGCCGCGCATCCTCGACCGCCTTGCCGACCGCACCGTGATGCTCACCGGGGCCCTGCTCCTGCCGGTGGTGTTCGCGGCCGTCGGCCTGATCACCGCCGCCTCGGGCGGAGACTGGCGCTGGCCCGCACTGCTCGGGACGTGGGCGGCATTCGGCGCAGCGTGCTCGATGGTCCTGACCCCAACCGGCCGTCTCATCCGGCGTTCGGCCCCGCCCGAGGAGCGCACGCCCGCCTTCGCCGCCCAGTTCTCCCTCTCCCACGCCGCCTGGCTGATCACCTACCCCCTCGCGGGATGGGTGGGCGCGTCGGCCGGACTGCTGTCCGCCGCCGTCGCCCTCGGTGCGATCGGCCTGACCGCCGCCGTGACAGCCGTACGGCTGTGGCCCGCCTGGGACACCGACGACTCTCTGCGCGTGCACACCGGCCTCGCAGCCGGGCACCGGCACCTGGAAGGCGCGGTGAAGGTACCCGGCGGATGGCGTCACAGCCACGTTCCGGCCTGCGACCAACTGCACCTCGCCGGAGCGAGCGCCGTCCCACGACAGCAAGGCCAGTCCGGCCAGCGGTCCGACCAGGATGCCGCCTGGTAGAAGACGTTGAACGCAGCGAACGCCTCCACCCGCCGCTCCGGCCCGGCCGAGGCGGCCAGAGAGGCGCGAACCGCCGCATTGAACAGGGCACCGGCCAGACCGGTCAGCACCTAGGCGACCACCAGCGCCGACGGCGGCTGCACCACCGCGAGCAGCGCGCAGGCAACGGTCCGCAGTGCGCAGCCGACCAGGATCATCGGCTTGCACCCGTACCGGTCGGCCAGGGTCCCGCCGATCAGGAACATGCCCTGCTGCGAGAGGTTGCTCACTCCCAGCACCAGGCCAACCGCCCAGGCGGCCAGCCCGGGCCCGTGGGCGAGATGGTCCGCGAGGTAGGCATCAGCATATATAAGCCCGGGCCGATGGCGAACTGGTCGACCATCAGCAGCCGCGCCGCCCGATCGAAGGACCGCACCCGGCCCGCAAACGCCTTCACCGCACACCCGACGTCCGCGCACCCGCCCGGCGGGGCTGCCGGCCGAGCGGGTTGCGGACCTGGCTGCACCGCGTCCAGCCCGCCACCTCGCACTCGTCCGGCGTCGCGATCCGGCCCCTCTCGATGCCACGTATCAGGGGTACCGGGTGGGCATCTTTCTGAAGAACGCGCGGCCGCCGCCCGGCGTGCCCAGGACCTCGAACAGCGCCAGGCCGAAGGGCTGCCGGTTGATTCCTGGTCCGGCGCGCTGTCGCCGGAGCGGCGGGAGCAGCTGGAGGACATCGACCCGTCTTGGTGCCCGGCCACCGACCGAGCCCGGCGAGGTAATGCACCAGGGCGAGGACCTCGGACGGTGGGTGCGCTCGGTCCGGCTCGGCTGGGACAAGCTCACAACCGTGCAGCAGTAGATGTGCGAGGAGGCCCTCGGCATCACCTGGTCCCACTGGCGACGCTGCCGCCAAGCAACCGCGCGACGCAGCCATCACCAAAGAAGAACCAGCTCAGGACACGATCCGCTGCTGGAGTACTAGGGGCAATACCGGTGACTTTGGGTGAGGTTGGTCGTTGGGTGGGTGTGCCGAGGCCTGGGCAGGTGAAGTCGTCGGGTGGCCGGTTGTCGGACCGGATCGCTCTGGGTGTGCTGACGCGGGTGTTTCCGCCGGAGTTGGTGGATGAGGTGGTGGCGGAGTGCGGGCGGGTGGAACAGCGCTCGCGGTTGTTGCCGGCCCGGGTGGTGGTGTATTTCGTGCTGGCGATGTGCCTGTTCCCGGGGCAGGGCTATGAGGAGGTGGCCCGGCTTCTGACGCAGGGGCTGGAGCGGGTGCGGCGGTGGGAGAAGCCGTGGCGGGTGCCGACGACCGCGGCGATCGGCCGGGCCCGCCGGCGGCTGGGACCGGACCCGCTGCGGGTGCTGTTCGATCGGGTTTGCCGTCCGGTCGCGACTGCGGAAACGGCGGGGGCTTCGACGTCCCGGACACCGACGCCAACGGCGAGTTTTTCGGTCGGCCCGGCTCAGGGAGAGGGCAGCAGCGCAGTGCGTATCCGTGCCGTCCACCGCAACCAGCCGCCACCGCCGATACCAGGCTGAAATCGTGGCGAGTGCTGACCGGGACGGGCGTGACCCGGCCCGGGGTCCGGGTTATCGAGTACAGGCTCGATGGTTCCGGCGAGGACACCGTCTACCGGCTGGTCACCACCGTCTGCGACCCCGGCCAGGCACCCGCCGTCGAACTCGCCGCCCTCTACCACCAGCGGTGGGAGATCGAGAACACCCTGGACGAGATCAAGACCCACCAGGGCGGCCGGCAGCTCGTCCTGCGCTCGCAGTACCCCGACGGTGTCGAGCAGGAAGTCTACGGATTCCTCCTTGTCCACCACGCACTGCGCGATCTCATGCACCAGACCGCCCAGGAGGCCGGCCTCGATCCGGACCGGATCTCCTTCACCCGCACCCTCAACGCCGCCCGCCGCCACGTCACAGGCCAGGCGGCGCCTTCCCCCCTCACGACTGACCCGGGCCTTCCAGCACACAGCCCGTGAACTGCTCGAACGGCTTCTGCACCCCGCAGACGGCGCTCGAACCCCCGTGTTATCAAACGCAAGATGAGCAACTGGCACCTCAAGCACCCCCACCACCGCAACCCGCCCCCGCCACCGGCCCACACCATCACGCTGGTCCCACCCACTAAACCAACCAGCAGACACCTGAAAACAACCTAAATCACCGGTATTGCCCCTAGGGGCTGTTTCTCGGATCTCCGGACAGGGGTGGGGTGTTGAGGGCAGGCTCGTCGTATGGGCCGTGGGGATCTGACGAATGCGGAGTGGGAA
>NZ_JOFX01000075.1 GCF_000719345.1 Streptomyces sp. NRRL F-2664 | reverse complement strand
CTAACCCCAGCAGCAACCACCACCCAGCAGCACCCGGCGCCGGCACGCGCCACACACACACCACCAGCACACCCGCCAAACGCAGCCACCACACCAGGCACAGGGCCGGACACCCCCGCACAGCCACGGGAGTCCCCGGGCCGGGGTGCAGGGTGATCCGGCCAGTCGGCAGGTGGTGGGCGGCCAGGGCCGTATGCGTGTACAGCCCCGTCGTCGTGGCGGTCGAGAACCACGGTGACGGGCGGCAGCGGCGGGGCGAGAGGCACGGGCGGTGGGGTGTCAGGCGAGGCGGCTGAAGGCCCAGCGCAGCAGCTCTTGGTCGACGCGGGGGCGGCCGGTGCGTGCCAGGGCGGTGCGGGCGTGGGCGGTCAGCTGGGCCCAGGCGCGGAAGTTGCCGTGCGCGGCATGCTGGTCGGCGAAGGCGATGTCGTCGGGGTCGGCGTGGGCCCAGATCGGATGGAACAGGGGGATGACGTCGAGGACCTCGCTGGGGGTGAGGCGGGTGAAGTGCTGCCAGATGAAGATGCGGGAGGAGAGCATCGGTTCGCGGCGCAGCACGGTGTGGCAGCCCTCGCCGCCGACGAAGACGACCGCGAAGCGGGTGGCGGGCTCGTCCAGAGGTAGCGGAAGTACTCGAACGCCTCCCCGTTGAGCCACTGGGCCTCGTCGACCAGAAAGGTGCGGGGGCGCTCGGCCAGGGCGGTCTTGAGCAGACGGTCGAATTCGCTGGGGTGGCGGGGCGGCTCGCCGGCCAGGTCGAGCGCGGTGAACAGCTCGTAGCGCACCGCTCGGGCGGTGGGGCGGGCGCGGAAGGTGACCCGTCGTACATCCTCGCTCGGTTCCAGCTCGCGCAGGCAGGTGTTGACCGCGAGCGTCTTGCCGAAGCCGGCGCCGCCGTGGATGCACATCATGGCCCGCGCGGCAACGGTGTCGGCGATGTTCTCCCGTGCGGTGAGCAGGGCCCGGGTGGTGACCACGGAGGCATCGGGCAGGTCGACGTACTGGTAGGTGGCAGCGGTCACGTGGCGTCTCCTGCGGGTCGGGAGTCGGGCTCCGGCGCAACGTCCGCTGACGGGTCGGCTGGAGCGGAGGCGGGCGGGGCTGGCGCTGTGCTGGCCGCGAGGGCGGGCGGGGTGCGCCAGTACGCCGGAGGCGGGGCGGGCGGGATCAAGTCGGGGAGTGCCAGCCGTGCGACGTCGGTGTAGTCGACGGCGGCGAGTTCACGATCGGCCTGGGCGGCCGTGACGGCTCCCAGCCGCTGGGCGGGCTCCGCGCTGGTGGTGGGGGCGAATCGCTGGCGGCGCAGGCGTTCGGCGGCCTTCGTGTCGGCCCGCAGGCGCCGGGCGCGCTCCGCGCGTGCCTCGCGCAGCGCCTGCAGTTGCTCGGGGGTGGCCGCGGCCGCGAGGTGCGCCGGGCCGAGGTGGCGGCCGCGGGCGTCGCAGACCTCGATCTCGTGGTCGTGGTGGGGCATGTAGCGCACGCGGACCTGGCGGCCGGCCTGGCCGGTCATCCACGCGGCGGTGTAGGTGCGGCCGTGCCAGCTCACGCCGTGGCTGGTCAGCTTCCGGGGCCGGCCGTCGTCCTCGAGGGTGAAAGCCCACAGGTCGGCGGCGGGGATGTCGGTGACAGGGGTCGGATCGGCCTGCCACGCCTCCGGCGTACGGCCCGACAGGGCTTTCGGGCGGTGCGCGGTGTTCCACCAGTTCGTCCACTCCAGGACCTCTGCGGTGAAGTCCTGGAACGACAGGGCGGACAGCGCCCCCGCGGGACGTCCGCGCCGCTCCGAGCGGGGCCTGGTGGGCCCGGCGGTGTAGCCGGGCAGGGCGGCGAACAGCATCCGGTCCGCAGCCCGGTTGAGGCTTTCCACCGTGCCTTTCAGATGCGGGCTGTAGGCGGGCAAGTCCTTGACTGTCACACCCATCGCACCGAGCGCGGTGGTTACGGCGGCCGACAGGAAGTCCTTGCCCCGGTCCATCCTCACCAGCTCCGGCACTCCCCCGGCCGGGCCGTAGGGATCGTCCCGCACCACTGCGGCGCGCAAAGCAGCCAGTACCGACGCGCGGGAGGGATGGCCCGGGGTGACAGCGGTACCGGTGATGACCTTAGTGGCGGTGTCGATGAACCAGGTGATCCACGGGCGCACCAGGTCGCCGTCAGCGTCGACCAGCAGAGGGGCCTGGACGTGGTCAGTCTCCCAGGCGTAGCTGCGCCATGACGCCGGCCGCTTGCCGAACACGTCATGGGCGCGTGCTGCCTCCGGTCCGCTGGCGAGACCGGCGCGCTCCCCCGCCGTCAGATCGCGGCGCAGCGCGCGCAGGAACGTCGACAAGGACGGGACCGGATCCAGCAGCGGCACCTGCGACAGGGCTGCCCCGCCCGGCACAGCCACCAGGCCGGGCGGGACGGGCCCAGCAGCGCCGGACGTATGTGCTGGTACGCCCCCGGCCTCGGCTGCGGCGCGCTCCACGAGCTGGCGGTGGACTGCGGAGGCGTTGCCGTGCCAGTACGCCAGCAGCACCCGGATTTCCGCGGTGATCTCGAACCTGCTCGTGTGGCGGGCTCCGGGGTGCGCAGCCGCCTCCGGGCTCTGGGACGCCTCAGCCAGCCACCGCCACACCGTGCGCTCCGATGCCCCCAGGCACTCCCCCGCCAGCCGCACGTGCTGCCGCGAAAGACCGCCCCGGGCCCGCAGCGCCAGCAGGCGGCGCACCGCAGGCGCCCGCAGCGCAACCACCGAGCACGCCGGCCGGATCCCCCGACGGTGGCGGCCACTGTCCTCCCGCGTCAACGCCGTGGCCGCCGTTGGTGTCCCTCGATCCGCTGTCCGTCATCATGCCGTTTCCCTCCTTGCCCAACGGGGTGAGGTTCTCTGCCGCCGGAACCGATGCGTCCCGGGCGCGTGAGAGTGGCGGTCATGAGTACGGACCGAGCCGGGCGCAGGCCTGGTCGATCGCGTCCCGATCCACACACGCACCGGGGTCGCGGCCCCAAGCTGCACAGACATGTGAGGTGATCTTCGCCCAGGTACGGAAGTTGCCGCGGGCGGTCTGCTCATCCGCCCGCCCCAGGTCGGCCGGGTCAGCGTCCTCCCACACCGGGTGGAACAGACCCAGCGTCCGCGGTACGTCCTGCGTGTCGAGGCGGCTGACCTGGTGCCAGGTCAGAACCCGGGAACGCATCGCCGCGGCTCGGGCCAGCGCCCGCTCGCTGCCCGCCCCGCACAGCACCAGGGCAGCCGCACAGCCCGGCGAGTCCCACAGCTGCCGCAGGTAGTCCAGCACCGGCGGCGACAGACGCTGCGCGTCGTCGAGGAACAGCACACCCGGCTCAGCCAGCGCCTCAGCCAGCGCTTGGTCGGCCGGTCCGGCCCGGTGGGTCAAGGACCCCGACGGCAGTCCCAGCGCCTCGCACAACGCGGCCCGCACCTGCGGCAGCCCGGGCCTGACTCCCACCACCGCCCGCCACACCGGCACCCGGGCAGGCAGCAGATGCAGAGCCTGCTCGACCGCGACCGTCTTCCCCAGCCCCGTGTCCCCGTATACACAGCCGATCCCCCGCGCGGCGACCGTATGCCCCACCGCCTCCACCACCCCGGCCACCTGCCGCGTGGACACCAGCCGCGCTCCCGGCGCGTACAGGCGCACTCCACCCGACACCCGGGTACGCGAAGCGGTCTTCACCGCGCCGGGCCGCTGTTCACCGCCCGTGCCAGAGCATCCGGGCCGTCCACGACCGGCGGACCGTTCGCACCCTCTGCGAAGCCGAGTTCGGCCAGCGCTCGGTCGTACCGGCTCGGCTCCACCCGGCCCGACGCCGCCCGGGCGACCTGAAGCACCCGGCCCGCCCGCAATTCGTCCTTGATCGCACGGTGCAGGGTCGCCAAGGACGGCACAAACTCCGTCCCCCAGTGCTCCAGGCCGCCCTCGTCCTGCGCCCGGAGCATCCTTCGGCGCAGTTCGGCGACGTTCCCGCCCGCCTGGGTCCGCACCTCCCACAAGGCGTCCCCCACCACGAACCCGCCCTGCCGTGGCCGCGCCTCCAGCCGCCCCTCGCGTCCCTCGGCCAGCCACCGCCATACCGTCCGCTCCGTCACGCCCGCCAAACCGGCCGCGATCCGCACGTGCAACGACGACAGACCGCCCTCACCCCGGTCCACCACGAGCAGCCGCCGCACCACCACAGCCCGCACCACCCGCCCGGCCTCCGCCGAACCAGGCGGACCCGGCGCCGTCTCCCCCACCGGGGTTCCCGAACCCGTCACAAGGCCAACCCCACCGCCCCGGCCACCCCTCCACACGAAGACCGGCAAACCCAACACAGCCGGGCCGCGATCTGCTAGCCGCACCGTGTCAGCCACCCGGTCACCCCATGACAGCAGCGGTCTCCCACCCGCGACCGCCGACCACCCGGCTAACCGCAGACAGCTGTCGAAGGTGGCTGCTGTGCAACGCCAAATCCTTTGCTGGCCGCCCGTATTGTGTGGTGAAGTGCCCCATGGGCTCCCGCACGAAGCGACGCAAAGCGCGCAACGATATTTGCTACGACGGGCACACCGGACCGCTTGATGCTGCTCAGACGGCCATCTTGTCGTCCTTGCGGCCGCCCTCAGAGCTTCATCGCTCGATCCACCCGAACGCCAAGCGGCCGCAAGGCGACACGAGGAACGCAACACGGCACAAGCGGAAGCGATAGGAACAGCCCTCGCCAGAAGCCCCTCCTGCGACACCAACGCCGCCGTTCATGGGCCTACGTCACATCTCGACGCACTGCGGCGTCGGTGAGCAGCCGGATCCGCAGGACAGGCTCGTGCGCCTTCTGCGGCCCTCGGCTTCGTCCACGAGCGCCTGGAAAGATCTCCGTCGCGGTATGCCGACAACATCGGCCTACGACATACCCCCGACAGGAACAGCCACCCCCACGACAGCGAACCTGACCCACCCCAGCTGCTCAACGGCAGCCATTTGTTCACCTCATGACAGCAGACCAGCACACATCCACAGCGCATGACCAGGCAATCAACAACCGAACACCGCTGACGCACAACCCCTGCCACTAACACGCCCACTCACACACCACGCTCCCACTCATCGGTCGTAGGTGCGACCAGCTCCAACCCGACCATCCGAATCGTAGGCGGCGAGCACCGTCCGGGCGTCAGGGCGGGTGCCTGCCCCGGCCTTGATCTACTCGCCCGGACGACGAGCTGGCGGTCCGCCCTGGCGATCGGCACCGGGAGCGCGACTCCGTTGGTCGGCGGCAGCATTCCCCCCGTTTGGCCATCCGACCGGCTGTACCCAGCAGTCCGGACGAAGGTCACAATGAGTAAAGTATCCGTACATCGCAGAATTGGGAATTTAGCATGCATATTCGTCGGAAATCGCTGATATGGTGGTCTCTTGGTGTGGCCGCACTGAGCGTCGCCGTCGGACCCGTCGCTGCCGCTCAGGCGGCCCAGCCAGCTTCTATCGCAACCTTTCAGGATTCCGAGAAGGGGGCCGCTGACCGGCTTTCCGTGGACGAGATGATGCAGATCGCACGAAAGGAGGTGGAGCAGAAGCGTCCGGAGATGACCCGTCTCTTCCTGATCGGGGCCGGGCAAGGAGATGTGGTGTCTAATCCCTCTGAATTTAAGTCCTGGAGTTTTTTGTTCGATTCGCCCGAAAACGAACAGAATGAGCTCACCTGGGAAGTTATAGTTGACTCTGAAACCGGAGAGGTGACTCACAGTGGCCGCAATTTGAAGTACGATTACGCTGCAATATCTAAGTATCCGCTTCCCGTCAGCCTGGAACAGGCATACGAGCTGGCAGGGAAAATCCCGGTTCGTTACCTGGAGATTTCCAAGAAGGTTTCCAACTCGGACAGCCCCAATGCGGAGCCTTATTACATATTCCATGGAGAAGGGGCCTCGGTAAAGGTGAATGCCATCACCGGGGAAGTGAGCTGACCTCCAAAAAGCCTGGGAGCCTGCGTTCAGATGCGATGTGCCGGTTTTGTGTCAGTGGGTGGATGTCAGTGACGGCACATCAGAGCTGGGTGTTTTCGCTGGTCGGATGTTGAGGAAGAGCATGGTCACTGCCGTGGGGCGGTTTCTGTAGCGGCGTGGCTGTCGTGAGGCGGGACACCCCGCTCCGTTCCACTGTCTTGAGAACGGCACTTCTGATCCTTCCGAGGTCTGCGCGGCGGCACGGTGGTCGGTGTCGGTTTTGCGCGGGCGGAAGGGGGCGGGGTGGGGAGCTGGGCGCGTGGGGTGAGGTCACGGCGGGGTTGATGAGCAGCCGCCCCCTGGCCATCCGACCGTGGGCAAGCCAGGCTTGCCCAGACCGGAGCAGCCAGGCTTGCCCACCCCCCAAGGCGTGCAAGAGGGGTTGCCCGCCCCGGTCCGGGGGCGGGCTCGCCTCCCCCGGACCGGCCCCGGAGGGTTGCACCGGAAGGGGGCTGGAGGGTTGCACGTAGAGGTGCGCTATGAGTTGCACCGGAGGTGTGACCGGGAGTGGGACCCTCCCTTTTGCGATCTTGAGTATCGTGCCTGGTCAGGCCCGGTGGGCAAGCCCAATCGCCGCGACGACACCTAATGGGGATCGAAGCCGGCGGATCGCTACCCGTTACCCGGTCCCGCGAGACCTCGAAAAAGAGCGCGGCCGCCGGCTTCACCTCGGCGGCGATCGGCTGACGTCCGGTGAGCCAACATCCCGGGGCCTTGAGCCCCAGGCAGAGCTGGCCCCGGCCATCAGCCAACCGCCGCCGAGGAACGCGACCGTGAGGGTGCCAGGCGCCGGGGTCACTCCTGGACGACACACGAGGCCCTGACCTCCAGAAAGAGATCGGAGGGCTCCGGCGTCCGGCACTCTCACGGCCGCTGCCGCGCGGATGATCGAATATCCGTGGTCCGAGCCCGCCGCAGGGTGCACCTCTCACCTCACCGGGACGCCTCCGAGCTCCTGCACAGACCGAGGCCCCTGCGGTCAGCTGGGGTCACGAACGACTAATCGGATGACGGGCCCAGAGCCCTTCCATTAGGGAGTCGCGTGCCTCCGCGCAGGTCTTTGACCAGCGGATATGTGCATCGGACGGAAGAACAAGGGGGACGCCCGTGAAGGTGTTCTGCGGGATCGACTGGGCCAGCGACCACCACGACGTCGCGGTGGTCGACGGTGACAGCAAGCTCCTCGGGCGGGCCCGGATCTGAGATGACGCGGCGGGCCTGCAGCAGCTGCTTAGCCTCTTGGCCGAGCACGGCGATGGCCCCGGCGAGCGGATACCGGTAGCGATCGAGACCTCCCGCGGCCTGCTGGTCGCCGCTCTGCGCGCGACCGGCCGGCCCGTCTACGCCGTCAACCCGATTGTGAACAGGCACGCCCATGACAGCCGGCCATCTTCGCGATCGGCGCCTGACGGCAGCGGTTCGGTCACCTCGTGACAGCCATGATCACTACCGCTGCGCAGCATGAGCAGGGACGGCCCTCCCATCCTTGCTGACGCCCAGCCAGTGCCACCACCACACCCATTCACACCCACCAAGCCGTCGGCGTCACCCCGCCGAGCCTCACCGGCGCCCGCCTTGTCCTCAAGGGCTACGAGGCCGAGCTCAAGGGCACCCCACAGGGCCGCCCCCGCAAGGCCGCCGCCGCGGTCCCCCGGGTGCTCCGCCTGCTCGTCGCCGCCACCAACACCACCACCGTCGCTGCTGGTCTTTTCGGCCGCGGTCTTCTTCTTCGCGGGCATCGGGTGGACGGTGCCCGGCTCGCCGCGGGTAGCCTTCGCGTCCTGGGGTTCATGCACACCACGGCCGAGTGTTCTTCTTGGCGACCAATCCGGGGGTGTCGGCCTTTAGGCCTGTCTCGGAGGTGTGGGCGACGCGGACCTGGTGCCAGTCGCCGCGCTCGCCGACCACGTAGAGGGTGTCCCGCGGTGAGCTTCCCCCGCTTTACCGGAGACTCCGAACCTGGTCTGATCACTCAGACCGAGAAGGGAAGTCTTCGTGCCTGCACCGGGTAAGTACCCGCCGGAGCTCAGGGAACGTGCCCTGCGACTGTGGCGGGAGTCCGATCCCCGGCCGCCGGTGACACATCTGGCCCCGCAGCTGAACATCCACCCCGAGGCCCTGCGAAGCTGGATCCGGCAGGACGAGGCTGACCGGGGCGAGCGCAGCGACCGGCCCACCTCGCAGATGCTGGAGGAGAACCGGCGGCTGAAACGGGAGATCGCCGAGCTGAAGCGGGTGAACGAGGTGCTGCGGGCGGCCAGCGCCTATTTCGCGGCGGAGATCGGCCCGACCCAGCGGTGGTCATGAGCTTCATCGAGGTCCATGACTTCCCGGTCGATCTCGTGTTACGGGTCCTTGCCATACCCTCCTCCACCTACTACGGCTGGCGGGCCCGCGCCGTGGCGCCGTCCCGGCGGCAGCTGAAGGACGCCGACCTGCTGGAGAAGATCCTCAAGATCCGTTCGTCGCACGAGTTCGCGGCGACATATGGCTCGCCTCGGGTCTGGCTAGAGCTGAAGCGGCAGGGCGTGCGGTGCGGCCGCAAGCGCGCCGAACGGATCATGCGGGCCAACGGTCTGCAGGGCGCCCCCCTGCGCAAAGGCTGGAAGGGCGGCTCGACCGTGCAGAACCCCGCCCACACCGCGGCCCCGGACCTGGTCGAGCGGGACTTCACCGCTGGCGCCCCCAACCGGCTGTGGGTGGCCGACCTCACCCGCATCCCCACCAGTGAAGGGGTGTTGTGGCTGGCCAGCGTCCGCGACGGGGCTTTGGAGGGGATACGCAGCGTTACCTGAGGGCATGCTCGACAGGGCCCTATCGCTGGGCTGAACGTTGGGCACCATCGCTGTCGGTCAATGGTGAGTGCGGCAGGTGTCTTTCGGTAGCGGTTTGTCCGTTCGGCGCAGGGCAGTCTGCCCGCTACTTGCCAGCGAGTGCCGTGTCGATCGCAGCGTTGTAGTCAGCCACGGTCATGAGCACGCTCTTGCCGTTGGCGCCGGACAGCTTTTTGCCGTCCATGACGAAGGACGGGGTGCCCTCGATGCCGTCCTTGTTGTTGTCGAATTTCTTGGACATCTCCAGTGCCCAGCGGTCGTAGGTGCCGTCCTCGACAGCCTTACGGAAGGATGCGTTGTTCTTGAGTGCTGGTACCTGGTCGGCCACCTCGATCAGGTACTTGTCGCTTTTGAACTTGTCGTCCGCCTCTGCCGGGTGGTACTTCGCCGAGTACAGCTCGTGCTTGTAGGCGAGGAAGGCGTCGGGGCTGACGTTCAGGGCAGCGCCCAGAGCGCTGAGGGCGTTGCGGGAGCCCTCCCCCGGGATGGTGCGGTCGACGAACGTGGCGCCAATGAACTCGACCTTGTACTTGCCGTTCTTGAGGTCATTCTCGATGGTCGGGCCGACAGCCTGCTCGAACTGGGCGCAGATGGGGCAGCGCGCGTCCTCGTAGATTTTGAGGGTCTTCTTTGCGTCAGCCTTGCCCAAGATGACCGTTGTGCCGTCTTTACCGGTTGTATTGCTGGGCTGGACCAGCTTCGCGTTCTTCGCGGCTTCCCAGGCATCGGGCTTGTTCGCATGGATGATGAGATACCCGGCGCCGCCCGCCGCCGCCAGTACGCCGACAATCGACGCCGCGACAATGAGTTGCCGTTTGAGCTTTTCCTTTTTGGCTTGACGCTCGCGCTCCGCGCGAAGGCGATCGCGAGCGGCTGATCTGACGGCCTGGCTGTTGCGTGCGCTCATGGTTTGTCTTTTCGGTATTGATGAACTGGCCCGAACCGGAAGGGGCCAGATGGTGAACCTCGGTATGACCCCGCGCTCTCCGGCAACGGCTGGCGAAGCTGCGCTCTCGGCTGCCCGTTCCGCGGCGGCTCCTATGGGGTGTTCTCCTGGTGCCCGGAGGTTCCGCCTGCCGGATTCGTGCAGGTCATGTCCTTATCAGGCAGCCGCCCCGTCGCTAGTGCTGTGACCGGGAAGGTTTGCCGGGTTGCTCGTTGTGCTGGTCGGATGTGACGACTTCGACTGGCATGGGGAGGCGGTATGGCGTTACCGGTCC
>NZ_JOFX01000074.1 GCF_000719345.1 Streptomyces sp. NRRL F-2664 | reverse complement strand
CCGCCTGACAACGGAATCCACCCCGACCTGGCGCGGTGCGTGAACCACCCTCAACACGGCAATCTGGGATGAAACAACGGGATGAAACGCCCTCTCAGAAGGGGGTCCATCCCGCTTTTGAGTGAGAACGGGTTCTGAGAATGAATCCGGGTGCGGCGGGGGTCCGGCAGCTATCGATTGATCTTGCTCGCGCAATGGACCGTTTGTGAGAGTCGGCTTCGAGGTGATGCTCGGGTCAGAGTTGCCGGAGGTGGTCGTGCAGTCTGCGGGCGGCTTGTGCCATGAGAATGTCGGCGCCTGGCTGGGTGCTGGCCGGAACAAGCGATTCCGTGAGCACGGCGATGGCGAAGGCATGCCCGTCGGAGTGCTCGACGACTCCAATCTCATGGCGGAGGTTGAGGAGGGTACCGGTCTTGGAGGACCAGCCGCTGGCGTCTGAGCTGAAGTCTGGCGCAAGCCTGTGGCGGAGCAGGTTGTGGGCCATGAGGTCCCGTACCCGTGCAGCGGCCTCGGGATGGATTGCCGATGGCGTCCACAAGGCTTGGAGCAGGGCGGTCCAGGCGCGTGCGCTGCCGGTGTTGGCGCGGGTGGTGTCGAGCTGGTGCACTTGGTGGCCGCGGCCGCTGGTGCCGGCTTTGATGGCGAGGGCGTGGGCGAGGTGCGCCTGGTCGGGAGTGAAGCGTTCTACCGGGGTCTGGGTGAGTTCGCGCATGCCGTGCCGGATGGTGATTCCGTCCAGGCCCAGTCCATGCAGGATCTGGGCCACCTGGGCAGGGGGGGTGAGGTCGAAGAGTGCGTCGGCGGCGGTCCCGTCGCTCACACTGGTGCTGAGGTAGAGCAGGTCGTCTATGGCGATCCGGGCAGGGTGGCGGAACCGGGTCAGTCCGGTGGGGCCCGGCGTCGTGATGCGTCCGGGCTGGACGTCGATCGCTGTTGCTCCATCGAGGTCTCCGCGCTGGATGCGCTCCGCTGTTGCCAGGGCGAGCGGAATCTTGACCAGGGAGGCGGAGGGCAGCTGGGCGTCGGGCTCGATGCCCAGCTCGGCTCCGGTGTGGAGGTTACGGACCAGCAGGCAGCCGTGCAATCCGCCGTCGAGAAGCAGTCGGCGGGTGTCGTGCAGCAGCGCTTCGGTACTCATACTGCCGCCACTGCATGAGGGGTGGTGGTCGGGGTAGCAGGGCCAAAGCAGCGGCTGATCGCGCTGCCCAGGCGTTCTTGGACATGTTGCGAATTGACGTCCGGGGCGGCTGCGAGGCTGTATCCACGGCTGAGTGTGATCTCACCGATGGGCCTCCAGTCGAGGCCGAGCTCGTCGGCCTGCGCGGCGGAGCACAGCAGCAGGTCGGACGTGCGGAGCACTTCGGCTATGGCATTGGTCAAGTCGGCGGCGATGGCGAGCTGCACCGGCATCAGGCCCAGTGCGTCGCGCAGCCGTGTGAGCGGATCACGGATGTGCGGCACGTCATCCTCGGGCTGGATCCAGACCTTGCGGACCGGATCCGGGCAGGCCCGCCCGGCCCGGAGAGTCGCCAGATAGACGCGCCTGGCCCCGGCTGCCGCGGTGCCCGCGAGGCCAAGAGGAACGGACCACGTGGCTTCGTCCGCGGGCGCCGTGATCAGGGCCGCGCGTACCTGCTGCGAGCGGAAAAGCTCCATGCGTTGCGTCGGCGTACCGGTATGAAGATCAAGGATCACTGCCTGGTCCCGAGCATCGGCGATCAGGCGGGCGAGAGAGCCCGTGGAGCAGTTGCCCGGGACGGCGAGCCGCCATGGCTTGCGCTTGGCCGTCTCTGCCTCATTCAGTAGTGCGTCGGCTGCCTGCACGAGCCGCCTCGCCGCCGGGAGCATGTCCCTGCCGAAGGAGCTGAGGGTAGCGCGGCGCGATGTCCGCTCAAACAGACGTTCGCCGAAAAGCTCCTCCAGTGCGGCGATGCGACGGCTCGCCACGGGCTGTGACATGCGTGCTGCGGCCGCTCCTGTGGTGAAGCTGCCACGCTCCATCACGCTGACAAACGCCCGACATGCTCCCACCAGGTCCATCCGGCCATTCTATATGGAAACAGCATGGAACTGGCTGTATGCGTATTGGACCGTATGGAACGCGGAGAAGAGCATGAGCCGGTAGCCGAGCGGTGTCTCCTCTCAGCACCCTTTGACGGCTTATCTGGAGGTCCTACTATGCAGTCCACCCGTGCCCGGTGTGTCGTTGTCGGAGGGCTCGCTGTACTCGTCGCCTTTCCGCTTGCCGCATGCGGCAATGACAGCACCCAGGCGACATCAGTCCCGGCTGCCGCAACAGCGCAGGCGGATCCGGCTGCGACGTCCGTCGGCGAGTTCTATGAGCTGGAGCGCAAGTACGGTGCGCGTCTTGGGGTCTATGCGGTCAATACGGGCGATGGGCGGGAGGTCGCCTTCAACGCTGATGAGCGATTCGCGTACGCCTCTACTTTCAAGGCGTTCGCCGCCGCTGCCGTTCTACGCAAGTACTCATTGAGCGGCATGGACAAGGTGATCAAGTACTCCCGGAGCGATCTGATCGACCACTCTCCGGTCACCGAGAAGCATGTCGAGACCGGAATGACCCTGCGTGATCTCTGTGACGCTGCCGTCCGCTACAGCGACAACGCCGCGGCCAACCTCCTGTTCGACGCACTGGGCGGGCCGCAGGGCCTGGCCGCCGCTCTCGCCGAGACAGGTGACACCACTACCAAAGTGGAACGCCGCGAGCCAGAACTGAACCAGTGGTCGCCCGGTGCCACCCAGGACACCACCACGCCCCGCGCGTGGGCGGCAGACCTGCGGGCGTTCGTTCTCGGGGACGCTCTGGGCAAGGACGAACGCGAACAGCTCACGCAGTGGCTGCGGACCAACACCACCGGAGACGAACTCATCAGGGCCGGAGTACCCAAGGGGTGGACGGTCGGTGACAAGACCGGCGGAGGTGGTGTCTACGCTGTCCGAAACGACATCGCTGTCGTGTGGCCCCCGGGCGCCGCCCCCATCGTCATGGCGATCATGTCCAACCGCGGCACGAAGGACGCCGACTACGACAACAAGTTGGTTGCCGAAGCGGCATCCATGGTCACCAAGACACTGTCGTAGCAGAACAACTGAACAGCACGCGGAAAGTACACGGCACCCCCCCCCCAACGACTCCGGCGTTCTCGCCCGACGCCGAGGGTGCGCGTCCTCAGGATGCTGCCCCGGCTGCTCGACCCGCCGCCGATAGGACGTTTTCCGCCTCAGGCGGCGTTCGTGGGCCCAGCGTCTTGGCTGCCGCTACAGGCGCAAGGGCGAGGTGAGAGTTCATGTCCAGCTCGACCCGGCCGTAGGGATTTACATGAGTCCAGAACAGCGGGGACTGGGCCCGCCGGTCGGCATCGCTGAGCTGTACCGGTCGGCGGCCGGGGAGGACGAGAAGTGGCCGAACCTGGCGCCGGTGCTGTCGACAAAGACGATCGACTGGGACCTGATCCGCCAGCAGTACGACCAGATCGTGAAGTACACCACCGCCCTGCGCCTGGGCACCGCGGAGGCCGAGCAGGTCCTGCGCCGCTTCACCCGCGGCGGGCCCAAGCACCCCATATACCGCGCGATCGAGGAACT
The DNA here is from genome assembly GCF_000719345.1 of Streptomyces sp. NRRL F-2664. GTDB lineage: Bacteria > Actinomycetota > Actinomycetes > Streptomycetales > Streptomycetaceae > Streptomyces. The sequence continues at coordinate 6,657 of NZ_JOFX01000074.1, read as the reverse complement.
CGGGCGGGCGGTGCGTACGGCGTTCATCTGCGACTACCTCGCTGCCGCGGACCTGCGGCGTGAGATCAACGACGGACTCCAGGTCGTGGAGAACTGGAACTCCGCCAACCACGACCTGTTCTACGACTGACTCCGACAAAGAGTCCCAGGAGGTCTCCATGCTCGCCCTGCACCTGCACCAGTCGGCGTTGGCGCACGTCAACACTCTGCTGCTGCAGGACATCCTAAGTGAGGAGAAGTGGCGCGACAGGCCCAGGAAACGAGCTTCTTGGAGTCGCTCGCGCAGGCGGTGCCCTCGCCCCACCACGCGGCATCGCGAGCGGCGAAGGTGGCGTTGACCAGCCGCACCAGCGCCGCGCGCAGGTTGGTCCGGTTGACGAACAGGTGCCGTACCCGGCGCAGGACGGCCTCGCTCTCGCCGTGCTTGCTGGTGGGTGGCCAAGCTGCAGCAAGAGCCGGGCAAGGCCCGCACCGTCATTGAGGTGCAGGGAAGACTCTCCGCGCTGCTCGACCAGCTCGCCACGGGCAGCGCCATGAGCAACGGCGGGAACAAGTGACCGTGCTCTCGGACACGGCCGGGGCGGGCTCGGCGGCGGGCGCGCTTCGAAGACGCCCGGGCCCAGGCGCTGGAGGACCCGACCGGCGTGGCCGACCGGGTGCGGGCAGGCCCGGCACTCGGCGTGAGCCGGGCCACCTGCTACCGCCGTCAGCGCCAGAGCCCGGCGCCGTTGAACGATGGTGTCCCTTCTCGTGGTGTAGCCGATCAAGGTACGGTGCTGCGCTCGTCGTACTCCAACCACTGGCGGCGGATGCTCTCACCGCTGCTGAACGCGCTGGAGCTGAAGTGCAACAACACCGCCTACCGGCCGGTGATGGACGCAATCGACCTGCTCAAGCGGTATCTGGACCAGCCAATCGCCAAGAAGGGCGCGTTCTTGAAGGAGGGCGCGTTCTTGCACGAGGCGCAGAAGATCCCGCTGGGCGGGGTGGTACGCGAGGAGTGGCGCAAGGCCGTGGTGGATGAGCGCGGCCGGGTCGAGCGCATCCCGTACGAGCTGTGCGTGCTGGTGGCGTTGCGGGATGCGCTACGGCGGCGGGAGATATGGGTGCCGGGAGCGAACCGGTGGCGTAACCCGCAGGACGATCTGCCGCCGGACTTCGAGGACAACCGCGATGTGCACTACGACGCGATCCGCCAGCCGCAGGACCCGGAGAAGTTCATCGAGGGTCCTGCAGAAGCGGCTGCGCGAGGCCCTGACCCGCGCTTCGACACTGCGCTGGAGCTGGGGACCACAGGCGGAGTGGAGATCGTGCGCCGTCCCGGCGGGCGGCCTGCAGTGCTTGTTGCGCTGCGGTCACGGCTGCCGCGGCCCCCTCTAAATCTCCTGGGTCAGTGCGCGCGGGACGCTGAGGTGGTGGGGAAGGCCGGCATCAGAAGGGAGTCTCCTCGCCAGGGGTGCCGTCCGGGCCGGCGACGGGTGCGGCCGGACGGACGGGGCTGGCGGAGGCCCAGGGATCGTCCGGAGCGGTCTCACGAGGCGGAACCGGGCGGGCGGTGCGGGAAATCGTCACGGTTGCGAACGTCATCGACGCTCCGACGTCGTCGACGTCCAGCACCATCCGTGAACGCTTCTCCCCTTCCGGACTCTCCCATCTGTCGGTCCGCAGACGTCCCGCGACCACCACCCGGGCGCCCTTCGACAGGGACCCGGCAACGTTCTCCGCGAGCTGCCGCCAGCAGCTGCAGTCCATGAATGTCGGCGCCCCGTCCCGCCACGTATTCGCTTCCCGGTCGAACGTCCGGGGAGTCGACGCCACCGTGAAGCGGGCCACAGCCACCCCGGCCGGAGTGAACCGCAACTCCGGATCGTCCACAAGATTCCCGATCACTGTCAGAGGAAGGTCGTTACGCATGACACGAAGCCTCGCACACACCACTGACACCCCGCCGGCCGTCCCCCCGCGAATACGGACACACCAGCTCCAAGGCGATCACCAGCGGCGCTGCTCACCCCACCACGGAAGTAACGGCGGCAGATCCCTGAGCCCGCGGGCCGACCGCCTTGGCATGGGTGACTCACCGTCGTCACCGTCCCAGCGCCGTGCGTACTGATCCGGAAGGTCGCCCCAGCCCCAGTACGGGACAGGCCGGTCTGGTGTCCTACCCAGCTCTTCGAGAGGATCGATCCGCTTCTCCCCGACCGTGCACAGATGGGCCCAGTCGTCACCCATGTCGAAAACGTAGGCGAACTGCTCACCGGTCTGTAGCCTGCTCAGCTTGGTCGCATGACCGTCCACCGTCCCTGACTGCACCGAACTCAGGGCTTAGAACGTCAGTTCGGAGACTGGGAAGGCGTGGCAACCCGGCGCATCCGAGGCGGTGGCGCCTGGAGGGCCGTGCAGCGCGGACAGGGGCTACGCCCTCCAGTACGGCCATGCGTACCGGCGGATCTGCGCGATCGCGGACCGTTCGTCAACAACCTCGCTCTATCGGACGACGGGTAGTCGATGGTGGACGAGGGTCTGCACTCCGTAAACGTCACGGCCGCCTCCGTGGCGGAGTTCGAGGGGGGCGGCCTGCCTGATTTGCCATACGGCGTCCCAGGCTGCGGCGAGGGGTCGCCCGAGGACCGCGAGCGGGCGCTGGGGGCACTTCGAGGAAGATGAATGCCTCGGGCTGGCCTCCGCCCTCGCCGGGAGATAACCGAGGCAGTGCCTCACGTGATCACGTGGCTGCGTCAAATGCCACGCGGGTCCAGGTACAGGACTATCGGGGTTCCGTTCCTAAGACACGTCCTACCGACAGCGGGTCCCTCGGTACGTCGGCCGGACCGGATGCGGCGGGGCGGCGCCGTCTCTGCTGCTCTCGTCATCGGGCGACCGGAGGTGACCGTCAGCGACTGAGTCGTTTGATGAAAGTACAGGTCAGAGAGGATTTGCAGGCACGGTGCAGCGACTGAAGCGACTCCTTTTTGGACACCCCATCCAGAAGGCTTCAGCCCCCACTCATCGCCCGCCGTCAAGTGTCTGCTGCTTGTGTCGGCTTCTCAGACCGATCCGTTTTGCGTCCCTTGCTTCCAGGCACAAGGGTGGTCGGGTCAACGGCTTCGGCGGGGGCGCCGGTGGCGTACAGCCCCTCGGGGGCGGTGTCTCGGTCGTGGGGCAGCAGCCAGAAGACGCGGCGGCGGAAGGTGCCGCTGGAGCGCGAGGGCTTTGCCTGGGGACCGAGTTGGGCGTATCCGACGAGGCGGCCGTCGCGATGATAGGCGGGCTTCCCCCGGCGGGTAGGGAGCCGGTCCAGGGATTGCCGGACATAGTCGAGTTCGGTGACGTCTTCGAGCCAGATCAGGTCCACTTCGTGATGAATCTCGTCGTCGGAGATGAGGGAGCTCATGCATTCTCCTCCTCTGCGAGCAGTCCGATGCCGGGGTAGTACTTCTTTGAGTTAGACAAGATCATTTCTTTGGGTGATGCAAGTCCGACGAGCTCACGGGCTCTCGCGGCGAAGGCTCGAGAGGAGATAGTGGGCGCTCCTTCATTCTGGCACCAGGTGCGGTAGACGTTGTAGAGGCGGGCCTGTTCCGCGCGGTGGTCGGCATGGAAGGCGCAGCACTCTTCGAAGAAGCGGCCGGTGTGGTCCTCGGTCTCCGCGTAGGCAGTGGTGGCGATGCGGACCGGGGCCGGCCCTGTGAGGTCTTTCTCGCCAGCGAGGTAGCGGCGGGCGCCGTCGATGAGCCAGGCCAGGATGCCGGGGCCTTCTTCAGTGACGAGAATGTCGGCCAGGTTGTCGATCTTCCGGTCGTCGGAGACGACCCGTTCGAAGGGGACGAGCCGCATGCGACGCCAGAAGGCGAAGCCCCCGGTGCCGACCTCAGGGCGGTGGTTTCCGATGAGCCACAGCTTGTGTGTGGGGGCGAAGGAGAAGAAGTCCTGGCGCATGCGGCGGGCCTTGATGCGGTCACCGCCGGTGAGGAGCTTGACCCGGGCTTCGTCGAACTTGTCTCCGGGCTTGACCTCGGAGCAGACGATGACGCGTCGACCATGGAGTTCTGCGAGTTCGGTGGGGTGGCCGTCAAAGGTGCGGGCCATGAGAAAGCCAGGGGGAGCCGCGTCGGCGTAGTCACCGAGAAGTTTCATCAGCACGTCGAGAAGGACGGATTTGCCGTTTTTGCCCGAACCGAACAGGAAGGGCATGACCTGAGCTCCGACGTCTCCAGTGATGGAGTAGCCGAGCATCAGGTGGAGAAAATCGATCATCTCCTTGCCAGCTTCGTCGTCGCCGAAGGTGTCCTTGAGGAAGCGAATGAACCTCGGTGTGGGTTGTTGCTGCGGTCCGATCGAAGTGGAGCGGGAATGGAAGTCCTTATCCGGCTGCGGAGTACGGATTCGGCCGGTGTGGAGGTCGACGATGCCTGCGGGAGTGCACAGGGCGTAGGGGTCGGCGTCCAGGAGTTCAGCTCGAAGGACCATGCCGGGGGCGGACTTGGCTTGGGTGAGCATGGCGCTCATGCCGGAGGTACTGAGTGCGCGGCGACGGTGTTTGTGTAGAGCCTGGTCGCTGTAGGTTCCGCGGGAGTCCGAGGTTGCGATGGCTTCAGCGAGGTCCCCTGCGGCCCATACAACCGTGTCGTCTTCGTCGACCTGCCAGCGGGTGGTGTCCCAGCGGTACCAGCCCAGTCCGGGGACATGCCGGTAGTCGCCCGCGTACAGCTTGACGAACAGTTTTGCGTTTCCGCGGTCGCTGAGGGTGTCGGGAAGCAGGCCTGCGGACGTGGCGTGATCGAGATGGGATCGTTCGCGGCCCTGCGACGGGACGGGCGGTGGGGTCTGCGCGAGGATTTGCGCGGCGATAGCTGCCGGGTCGAAGTCGAAGAGGACGTCGTCGGTTTCGCGGGCGGGGCTCACCGTCGGCCTCCGAGGTGCAAGGGGCGCTGGGCGCCAGCGGTCATGCCGCTGCGGATGATCTTGCCGAAGCGCTGGGTCTGGCCTGGTCGGGCTGCTTCAGCCGTATCGCGCAATGCCTGCTCGGCTGCCTCATCGCGCAGGTAGCCGGCCGCGACAAGTCCGCCCAGGGAATAGGCGGCTCGGTTCAGCTTCTCCGTGAAGCCTGCGCCTTCGGAGCTGTGCGCGCACGCGGCGACGTCTGCGAGAAGTGCCCTGAGAAGACGGGAGATTTTGTCTTGTCCGCCCCCCGCCGCGAGGACGGCTTGGCGGGCGCGTGGGGGTACGGGCCGGGGAGCAGGGACGTGGGCAGCGGGCAAGTGTCCGGTGCGCTGCAGTTCATGAGCCAACCAGGACGGAAGGGGGGCTGGTTTCCGCGCGCTGCCGATGGGTGTGTAGGCACCAGCAGACGTGGTAGTACCTGGGGCAATGATGTATCCACCATGGGCCCGGACGTCGACCTGCCAGGCCAAGGCTCGCTTACCCGAGCCTGTGGAGCACTGCCAGCGGCGGCCGTCGGTCGCCCGGTACCAGACGTGCGTTCCGCCGGAGGGGGTACGCACTCGAAGCGTGGAGGCGTCCTGTGCTGGGCTGTCTTCACCTCTGAGGGCGGCCAGGACAGCCAGGGAGTGGTAACCCGTGGTCAGGCCCGTGAGGTCGATGTGGTCGGCGATCTCGATGCCCGGCAGGATGCGGTCTCGGGAGGGGGCTTCGGCGTGGTGGGTATCGATATCGATGATGACGAGGTCCGCGGGGCCGCACGCGACTCCTACGCCCAGGGCAGGGTTGTGTCCCCACCAATGGTCGATCCGTGAGTAGTCCAGGGTCGCTGCGTGAAAACCATGGCACCAGCGGCCGGCAGCGATGCATCCGCAACCCTTGTGGGTGTGTCCTGCTGCGCCGCAGTTGCGGCAATTGGCTGCGGGAGTCTTGCGGCCTGCGCCCAGAGGGTGGACTGGCCAGCCGTTGCTAGCGCACCACCTGGCCAGGCGGAGGCCAGCGACTGAACGCTCAGGGGCGGGCTGCCCTGAGTCGCTGCGAGAAAGCCGCAGCTCAGCAGGCATGTCGTTCCCCTTACAGCGACTGAAGCGACTCAATAACAGACACAGACTAGCGAAGTCAGCCGAGGAGCGTGCGCAGCGTGTCGCCAACATCCTCTCGGTGTGTCGGCTGACTCATTTGCGGTCTCAGGCCAGCGACTGACGGCCGCAGGTAGCGACCGACCTGCTTGAGTCGCTCATCATCGGGATCCGCAGAAGCGCAGGTCAGCAACCTGAGCAGCGCCAGTCAGCGACTGAAGCGACTGAAGGCTTCTATATATGACGCGCACACGCACACACGAATGCCTCCATATACCTCAACTTCAGTCGCTTCAGTCGCTGATCTGGGAACTTAGGGCGTCTGACCTGCATGTTTGCGCAGCGACTGAAGTTACTCCCAGCGGCTGTCGTTCAGTCGCTGAGGCCCGGGACGAGCAGGAAACTGGCGAAAGCCGGGTACTGGTAGGGCCAAGTCGGCATCACGGTCTGGCGCCGGGTACCGCCCGTGCCCTTGGCAGCCTGGGCCGGGGCGCATATTCCGGGCTTCGTGACGGTAGTTACTGAGGGTTTCAGGGGGGGGGTCGGTGGGTTGATGGTCAGACCGGTGGCCGTGAGACAGCTGTCGGTGAGGTCGGGTCGGAGTTGGATTCTGCGTAACTCGCGGCGGAGTGTGCGG
>NZ_JOFX01000073.1 GCF_000719345.1 Streptomyces sp. NRRL F-2664 | reverse complement strand
GCCTATGGCTGCGGTCCCGCACAGTGCGGCACCGGCCAGTACAGTCGCTATTTTCATCCTGATATTCATGTGCCGGCCACCTCTGGGTCGAATCGGCGTGCTGTAGCGCCAGTTTTCCACCGGCACGGCAGCCGGGGCGTCCTCAGATCAGAGGACAGCGCGGGGGAGTGGGCAGCGGTCACCGGGAGGACAGGCCCGGCCCTCTTTTCCGGGGAGGTGGGCGGAAGGAGGCTGGCCGGGGCCGCGGGGTGTGCTGGGTCCGCCGGGCCCAGGCCGGTGGCGCGAACACCGTCCTGCACTACGGCAAGGACGGCGCCCTGACCGGCCCCGACAAGGAGCAGGTCTCACCGGCACCAACCGGGAGCGCCCCGGGCTCAACCAGGCGCTCGCCGCGGTCCGGGCCGGGGACACCCTGGTCGTCCCGAAGCTCGACCGGCTCGCCCGCTCGGTGCCCGATGCCCGTGAGATCGGCGACCGGCTCACCGGTCGCGGGGTGAAGCTGTCGCTGGGCGGCTCGCTGTACGACCCGGCCGACCCGATGGGTAAGATGTTCTTCAACATCCTGGCCACCTTCGCCGAGTTCGAGGTGGATCTTCTGCGGATGCGGACCCGCGAGGGCATGGCCGTCGCCCGGGCCAAGGGGAAGCTGCGGGGCAAGCAGCCCAAACTCTCCGCCCGGCAGCAGGCCCACCTCGTCGTGCAGCACAGGGGCGGCGAGTACACCATCGCCGACCTTGCCGAGATCTTCTCGGTGTCCCGGGCGACGGTGTACCGGGTCCTGGAACGCGCCCAGAACGCGGACCAACAGGAAGCTGGTGGGAACATCAGGCCCGGCGCCGGGTGCGTAGGGTAGGGGTGTGAAGATCTCCGAGACGGACCGGGCCCGGCTGACGAAATGGGCCGGGCAGCAGGTTCCCGACCACGCGAGGGCCGAGGTAAGTGTGGGCTGCGTGGTGCGCGGTAGTACTGCCGCGATCACTGAGGAGCGGGCTCCGTGGGACGGTGTCGGTGAATGGACCTCTCGCCGGGTCGCCCGGCTGCGGTCCACTGATGCAGGCTGGCTGGTGGACGGGGCGGACCGCAACGGCCGCTGGTACCCCTGCGATCACCTGTCGGCGGTCCCGTCGCTGGACCAGGCACTGGCCATGCTGGACGATCCCCGCAACGCCTTCTGGGGCTGAGACCGGCTCAGAACGGGTAGTTCTCAGCGGGCGCCGTGGGCTGGGCCTGCTGTGCCGGCCCGGGAGACTGGCTGTGCGCGGGTGCCGCTGCACCCTGGGAAACCGCGCCGGAGCGGTAGGTCTTGGTGACGGTCGCCGTCGCGTAGGTCAGAGACGCAGCGATCTCCTCGGCGTCGATCTCAACGGTGGTACGGCGCTGGCCTTCCTTGTCGTCGAAGGTGCGCTGCTTGAGCCGCCCGGTCACGATGACCCGCATGCCCTTGGTGAGGGACTGGGCGGCGTTCTCCGCGGCCGCCCGCCACAGCGAGCAGCGCAGGAACAGCGGCTCGCCGTCGGTGAATTCGCTGCGGTCGCGATCGTACACGCGTGGGGTGGAAGCGACGGTGAAACCGGCGACCGGGATACCGGCGGCGGTGAACCGCAGCTCCGGGTCAGCCGTCAGGTTGCCGACCACAGTCACCAGCGTCTCGCCCGCCATGCCCGCCACCCCTTTTGTGTCTGCTGCCGAAGTACGACCACCGTACCGGGCCCAGCCCCCGGGCTGGCACGATGGCAGGTTATGACGGATGAGGACAACACGCTGGAGGCGGGCGACCGCGGCACTGGCCGCGGCGCAGGAAGCACTGCATGTGGCTCGCCGGAATCTGAGCGCGGCGATCGTGGCCGCGTACCGGCGTGGGGAGCCGGTCGCGCGGATAGCTGAGCGCACCGGCAAGGAAGTCATCGAGATCCGCAACCTTCTGGCCGCCACCGAGCAGCACACCGCGGGTGATGGCGCGATAAGCCTGCCGCCGCTGCCCCGGCGTGTGCCCAGCCTGTGCGATGCACGGACCCGGCAGCCGCTGCGCCGGTAGAGTGGCGGCGCCATATGCCCGCTTCGAACCAGGATCCAGGTGGCCATGCTCCAGGTGCCCCATGACGATGACACGCCCGACGGCGCTGCGGCGGCCGAGGCCTTGTCGATGCCGGTCACGGAACTGGTGGCCCGTAGCGGGGAGCTGAAGAGCGAGCTGGTGGAGTTCGCTCAACATTCCCGTTTCGGTAGGCAGCTGGCCGCCCGCCTGCGGGCTGCCGGTGGCAGCGGTCTGCTGGACGAGGGCATCGCCGTGCGCACCGTGGATCATTTCGCCCTGCAGCACCGGCTCCACGACGGCACCACAGTCGTGGAACGCTTCATCGCCCAGCGCCGGCCGCCCCTGACAGCCGACGAGCGCGCGATGTTGCTAGGCTGGCGCGACGTCGTGGAGGGACTGTTCGAGGTCCACCGGGCCGACGAAGGCACTGTCGTATTCCACAACCTCATCGATGACCTGCACTACCCCGTCTGCTCCAACATGGGCTCCGAGGCACTGGCCGTCCTGGAGCAGGGGATGTTCACCTACGGCCGTATCGTGCCCGTCCATCCGGTCATTGGTCACTGGCTCGTCAGCGGCTACCTCTCGCCCTACCCCCAGTCCTCGGGCCCGGATGTCGCACGGGCCGCCCTGCGGATGGCGACCGCGGACCCGGGTCTGCTGCGCCGCAACCGGGATCTGGTACGGCGGGCCTGGCAGATGCAGGCAGAAGACCGCGCCGTCTTCATCGACCGGTTCGGGTCCGACCTCGTGATCCTGCCGCCGGCCACCGCCCAGGAACAGCTGGCCGAGCACCACCGGCGCCGCCTGGAGGAAGCAATGCCATCAGCCGAAACCGACGGCGGGCCCACCACGAACAGCGCTCCGGACGCCGAGGAGATGGGCCGGCTGCCCGGGTACTACATGGATGCCGACAGCGTCGGGCTGATCTACGACGAGATCGAAGGCCTGAACTACTACCTCGACTTCGGCCGCCTGGACACCCTCTTCGCCAACCCCGCCCTGGCTGGCGACCACACCTACATCACCCTGCTTCGCAACTACCTGAGCGACGACACTGTCTCGCCCCTTCCCCTACGCCGCCTGGTCCAGCGCCACCCCGACGGCGCGGACGCGGTCTTCCGCGCCCTCCTGCGCAAGCCCGGCTTCTCCTGGACGCGCGACGGCGAAGACCTGCTGCGCAGCCGCAAGAAGTCCTTCTTTCAGCAGGACAAGGCCCCCAGCTTCTCCGTCGTCGGAGAGCGCCTCGCCGAACTCCTGCGCACACCGGATTGAGGACACCGGTGCACCAGCTCAGCGACACGCAGCTGGAAGCCCTGATCGAGGACGCCACCGTGGACGCCTACGACGAGGACGAGCAGCTCACCGGCTTCTACACGATGCTCGTCGACCATCTGGCGATCCCGTTCGAGACGACCGTGCTCGGAACGAGCGCCACCGTCGACTCCGTCGACCTCACGCCCGGAAGCGGGATCATCGCCTGGTGCAGCCGCGGCCCACACCGCCAGGCCATCGCCATCCTCGACCTCCCCCTGCCCACCCCCGCCCCGGACGGCGCCGAATGGATCCACGCCTACCGGCACTGGGCCGCATGAGCACGGCGGACCCGGGCTGTGGTGAAGGAGCTGAATGACTTTGATCGGCCGGCTCCGTCATGGCGCTGCCGGTTCAGGCTCCTCAACATCGAAGTCGACGTCCAAGTGCGGGTCGAACGCGTCCGGGCGCGCGGTGAGCTCCGTGGTGGCGTAGGTGCCGAACCGCATGATGTGGTCGGTCAGGTACGGGCTGATCGCGGCCAGGTCCTCCCCGGTGATCTGCCAGCCCTCCCCCTGTAGCTCGCGTACGACCTCCATGAGGTCGAGGGTCGTATGGAAGATCACACAGTTGGCCAGCAAAGACGTCAGCTTCACCGCCTTCTCCTGCTCGACCGGGTCGTTCTCGGCGATCATCCCGCCGTTGCAGAACGCCAGCCAGTCGGTGAAGTTGTTGAACGACTCCACCTTGTTGGTGGCCGCCGTCACCCGGCGGCGCAGCGACGGATCCGAGATGAACTTGAGCAGCTGCACAGTCGCGACCGCCCGGCCCACCTCCCGGAAGGCCCGGTAGATCTGGTTGCGGTGGGAGTTGCTGCCCAGGCGCCGCAGCAGCAGCGGCGAGGCCAGGGTGCCCTCCCGGATCGCGATGCTGACGCGCATGAGATCGCGCCAGTGCGTCTCGATCAGCCGCCAGTCGATGACGTTGCGGCCGCCCTGGTCGAACAGGACGTCGATGTGCCGGTAGCGGACGCTGGTGGAGGGCCGGTAGCAGGTGCGGTCCTTCCAGTTCCGTATCCTCGGCATCAGCTCAACCCCCATCAAATGGGCGAGGCAGAAGACCGGGAACGACTGCCCTTGCGTATCGGCGTGGATCGTGTCGGGCTTCATCTCGGAGGCGTTCTTCAGCAGCCCGTCGATGATGTAGACGGCCTCCCATACGCCGCAGGGAACGAATCTGGAGAAGAACGCGATGTACTGATCCGATATGTGGTGGTATGCGATCCCGCCGAATCCTCCGTACGGATCGAGGACTCGGCGATCAGGTTGTCGATGAAGGTGCCCATCTGCGTGCCGTCGGCCGCCACGGAAGTCCCGTCGCCCCACGCCTTGACCAGGTCCAGGCGCATGAACGCGTTGACCACGTCGGTGATCGCCTCGTTGATCTTGTCCACGCCGAGGTGACGGTTCGTGATCGCGCTCAGCTCGTGCGCGGAGACCCCGGCGATGTGCCGAGCGGCCTCGGCGAAGGTCATGTTGATGCCGCCCACGAAGGTGGTCAGCACGTACCTGCCGAAGGGGTCCTTCAGCTTCGGGTCGCTGCCGGAGGCCGGGCCGAACCGGCTCCACCACTCCACCCAGTACGCGGTGCGCGACAAGAGGCCCAGCAGCGTCCGCTAGGGCATCCGCGCCTTGACCTCCGCCTCCAGCCGCCTCGGCCAGGGCGCTGACGCCCTTGGCGCGCTGCTTGCGCAGCACCGGCACCCCGTTCTCGTCGATGACCAGGTCCGCGTTGTCCGGGTACCCGGAATCCACCTCCGCCACCGTGCTCTCTAGCCGCTCGCGCAGGGCAGCGGTGAACCCCGCGGCCGTGTCCGGGAGCCCGGTCTCCTCGCACAGCTGCGCCAGCTTCGGCCCGCAGTCCTCCCAGTCGGGCAGCTGATCAAGCCAGTTGGCGAAGGTGTCCGAGCCGGTGATGGCTACATCGCCGGTCCGCAGATGCTCAGCCAGGTAGGTGAACACCAGCGTCTCAAAGCGCCGGCGGTCCAGCGTGCCGGGCTTGCGCCGGTCGCGGACGGCCCGCTGCCAGTTCTGCGAGGCGAAGCCGAGGTCCAGCGGCTCCCCCTCGTACAACTCACCGATGTACTCGCGGGTCGCGCTCTGGTGGGCCCGCGCGTGCGCCAGCGCGTCCAGGACCCGCCGGACCTCACTGACCGCCTCGAACTCCAGCGTGCCCACCAGATCGAACATCGGCGCCCGGTCCCGCTTGTAGAAGCGGGCGACCAGTACCTCGTGGTTGTTGCCGTGGTGCGCGGCCACCGCCTCGATGTCGGCGAACTCCGCCGCGAACGACCCCGAGCTCTGGGCACCGCCTTCTGCGCCAGCGCCAGCGCGGCGACCCGCTTCGAGGCCAGCGCCCGCGCCGCCTTGCGGCGGGCCTTCTTCCCCGCCGGGAACGGGACCGGCACCCCCTCCGGACCCCGCTGCACGAGGTCGGCGGGGTTGATCCGCTCCAGCACCGTCCGGTAGGTGCCGATCATCCGCTCCACCAGCGCCTGCTGCTGCTTGCGGATCTCCTCCAGCTCGTCCTTCGCGTTCTTCAGCTTGGCCGCCACCCGCTTGCAGAACATCTCCGCCAGATCGTCGCGGGCCCGCCGACGGGGCGCGTGCACCAGGCAGGACAAGAGCGCGATGAGCTTGCCCGTCACGTAGTCCCGCAGCTCCGCCGCGTCCAGGGCGCCGGCCTCGGCCGCGAAGTCGGCGATCTTCCCGGGCGCGATCCCAGCCAGCCACGCGCCGGTGTTCCCGAGACCGTCCACCCACTGAAGCTGCTTGTGCTGCTCCTTCAGATGGCTCCAGCTCGGCCGCTCGCGGGCTTCTTCAGCCGGTTCAGCCCGCTCTTGCGATCCAGCCCGCCCACCTCCAGCGGCCAGCAGCCGGGCCCGGTCCTCCAACGTCATCCGGGACCGGACGGTGGCGAAGATGCCCGGCCTGGCCGCGCTGCCGACGGTCAGGGGTCACCCGTCCGGTGCCCTGATAGCCGCCGTCGGCGATCGTGGCCATCTTGCCGGCGGCGGCTGGACGCCGGGCTCCTCCCAGCCGCGGGAGTCGTGGCGGTTGCCCGGAAGCGGCCGGCCGGCCACCACGGCGAGTCGGGTGTCCGCGTCGATGACGGCCTGGCGGGCGGTGGAGTACCGGCAGTCTTGGACTGCCCGGCCGCCGTGTGGCCGCGGGCGGGCACGAGAGTGCCGTCCCCGATCAGCACCGTGTCCCTGGCTACGTGATCCTGGTCAACGCCCGACGGGTCAAGGACCCGCCCGGCCGCAAGACGACGGACGTTTCGGACGCGGCCTGGCTGGCCCAGCTCGGCGCCCACGGCCTGGTCCTCCCCCCTCATCAAAGGTGCCCTCGGACTCGCCGCGTTCGGCACCGTCAGAACCCAAAGACACCTACCTCGCCGCCCGCTACAAGCGGCTTACCTCCCGCCGCAGCCCGCCCAGGGCCCTGGGCGCCGTCGAGCACTCGATCACAACCCAATCTGGCACATACTCACCGACAACGTCGCGTACAGGGACCTGCGCGGCGCCTCTTCACATGGCGAAACCTCGAACGCGCCATCCGCCGGGCCATCGGCCAGCTCAGCCACTCGGCTACCCCAGTGAGACCACAGGCTGACCGCCAAGCCCGAACATCCGGCACAGCGGCCGGGCCACCAGCCTGCCTACAGCCACCCTGACCTGCTGTTATGTAAGTGTCAGAGCCGCGCGAGTCGGCGCTTGCCTGTATGCGGGGTCTGATCGCTCCGTTGGAGCGGAAGAACGGCTGGACGCCGGCGTAGGAGGCTGGCCATGCGGGGCCTGACCGGACCCGGCTGATGAACCGCATCAACTGGGACGCGCACGACGTCCTCGACGACGTGCGCGAGTACGTGGTTGAGAACCCCGGCGATCCGGATATGCGCCGATCGCGGACGACACCGGTTCCTCAAGAGGGCGCAGCGAGCTTGGCCCGAAATCGGTAGCCGACCGCGTATACCCACTAGCATACTCAAAGCATGGCAGATACCAGTATGAAGATCGACGACACCACCCGGGACCGGCTAAAGGCACTAGCCAACGCCGCGGGCGTGTCCATGAAGGACTATCTCGCACGCGTTGCCGCGGAGAAGGAGCAGGAGCAGCTGCTGGACACCGCCACAGCCGCGTTCCGGCGGGCCACCGGCGCGCCCGGGATCATGGACCGCTTCGACGCCGACTTCGGCGGACTGCCGCCGACCCCCGCCCACAACACTCCGCGAGCGGCCTGAACCGGTGGAACTGCTCATCGACTACCGATGGCTCCTGGACCGCCAGGAGGACATCCTCCGCTCCGACCTGACCGTCAACGACCTCTCCGTGCTGGTCGGCATGGCCGCCCGGCACCGGGTCAACACCCCCCGCCTGGACAAGGCAGACCCGGACGCATTCTGGCGCGCCGCGGTGTTCCTAGAGGAGTCCGTGCTTCTGCGCCCGCTTCCTGCACGCAACGAGGCGTACGGCTATGGCGTCGCCCTCGCCTACCTGGAAGCCTCCGGGAAGCGCGCCGATGCCCAGTACGAGCAGTGGCGCGACCTCATCACGGACATCCGATCCCTGCGACTCGACACCTACGGCATCGCGGACCGGCTCCGGTCCTTCCAAGAAGGCTGAGGCGGCCTGGAATACGCCTTCATCAGGCTCGCACGGGCCTGATCATTGAGGCGTAGACCGGCGAGTCGGGGAAGGGCTGCTGCTCGCCGATCTTGGAGTAGCCCCACGCCTCGGTACACGGCCTGCACAGCTCCGTTGCCGGCCGCCGGGTCCACCAGCAGGGTCACACGCTCTTCCTGGCGCTGCGCCAGCCAGGCTTCGTGGAGTTGCCAGGCGACACCGCCGCCCCGCCACGGCTTCCGTACAACGATCTCGTTCAGCGCACCCTTCTGCTTGCCGTTCTTGCGCAGAGCGGCGTTCTCAACCTCCAGCGGCGTAGGCGGCCCGGCGGAGTCTTCCCGTCGGCGCCCTTGGGGGCGGCTCGCCCCGCTGCCCTGACCCAGTCACAGTACGGATCGGCAGCGATATGCTTGCTCGCCGCTCCGATGGGCCGTGGAAAGAGCGATCGTCCGGATCAAGACCTGGCGCATCCTTCGGAAAGTTCGCCTCAGCTCGAACAATCTCACGTCAGTCGCCAGAGCCGTCCTCGCCCTGAGACTCGCCGCTGAAAATGCTCAGTGTCTCAGGCGTCCAGGATCAAGAGTCAGAACCCATTGAAGCTGACCTCAATCGCGGACCACATGCGGACCGCGATGGTCACGGACGGGATCGAGATGGCCGTGGCCGCCCGCTGTGGCCGCGTCGTTTTTCACACCAGCAGGGGCGCCCAGTGCAACCCGGCCGCCTTCGCTGACGTCTGCCGCCGCCACGGCATCAGCCGCAGCACGGGACGGGTCGGCTCAAATTACGGAAATGCGCGCGCGGAGTTGTCTTTCAGGGCCTCTAACGCGAACTGCTTCACGAACGCCGCTAGACCTCGAGGGCGCAGACCGGCTCGAGCTGTTCCGCTGGCTGTCGTAAGAAGCGGTTGTCCTATCGATCATGAGCGTGATGTGATCGAACGCGGGGGCCGGGGCGGGTGAACCTTGCCGTGACGTGCATGAGGACAGGGCCTCTGGTGCAGCACGAGGGTTGCGAAGCCAACTCGTGAGCCCGGGAGGCCCTGCTGATGCAGTTCTACGCTGTCACGCCAATCGTGTTCAACTCGTCTGCTCCATAGTGTGGTTGACTGGCGCATCGGTTCGGGAACGCGGGCGACCGTCCGAACGGGATGCGCAGGTATCCGTGGGATATGGCGGACGCGCAGTGGGCGGTGGTGCGTGGCGGGCTGCCGGTCCCGGCGTGGTTGGAGGGCCGGGGCGGGCAGCCCGAGGGCTACTGCCGCCGGCAGGTGTCGGATGCGATCTTCTACGTCATGGGCAACGGGATCACGTGGCGGTCGATGCCTGCCGGCTTTCCCGCCTGGGACCGGGTGTATGCCTGTTTCCGCAGGTGGCGGGAGCAGGGCCTGGCCCGTGAGTTCCACAGCCGGCTGTGCGGCCGGGTCCGTCTCGCTGAGGGGGGCGCGCAGTGGAGCCGACCGCGGCTCATCGACTCACAGTCCGTCAAGGCCGCCGCTTCGGTCCCGGCGGCCACGCGCGGTTACGACGGCGGCGAGAAAGTCAACGGGCAACGTCAGCACGTCATCACCGACACGTCGGCCTGCTCCTGGTGGTGCTCGTGACCGCGGGCAGCACCACCGGCCGGCAGGCCGCCGACCTCCTGCTGGTCGGGCTGCGGGCACGGTTCAGGAAGGTCACGCTGGTGGGGGCGGACGGCGGCTACCGCGGGCGGCTGGTCACCTGGGCGAAGGGGAAACTCCAGCTCACGCTGGAGATCGTCAAGCGCAGTAGCGAAACATTCATCTACTTTTCGCAGGCCATGCTCATGAGCCGCCGCCTTGCCCGCCGGGCCGTACCGGTCCCGTCGGCCGACTGGTCGAGCTGGGAGGCCGCGGCGTGAGCTGGCCCGTCGGCGACGCTTCCAGCCAGCCCCTCCGGGCCAGGCGTTTCGCCTGCCAGGTCTTCAGGCGTTGAAAAGAGACGCCTTCTCGCGGAGCAGGATGCGCAGGCCCTCGTGGCTGACGTCGTCGACCACCCCCTCGGCGACCAGGAAGTCCGCCAGCTCGGCCGGGAAGCGTGAAGGCCACCGACCCCGTGCCGCGCCGGATGAGCCGCAGCAACCGCCTGCCTCGTCATCGTCGATCTCCCGCACCCGCACACCTTCAGCCACGTGATCATTCTGACCGCACCACCTCCGCAGCAACCGGCCGACACATCATCACAGGGCGAAACGTTGCCTGAGAGGGCGTTTAGCCCATATTCGGGGTTCTTTATATGGGTCTGCGCTCTGGTTTGGCTGGGACCACTGAGGCTGGTGTGAGTAGTGGTGCATGAGT
>NZ_JOFX01000072.1 GCF_000719345.1 Streptomyces sp. NRRL F-2664 | reverse complement strand
CGGTCCGCGCATCCACTGCGCCGCCGGCCTCCTCACCCGGGGCGAACACACCGGACACGGTGCCGGAGGCACCCGGCACCGCTGACGCCGCGGCTGCGGCGGCCGAGCGGGAGCCGGGAGCGGCGAACGCCTCACCCGCACCCTCCCCCGCAACAGTGCCGGCAGCGGCCAGGACAAGCAGCCCTGCTACGCCGTTCCGGCGGACACGACGCACAGCAGCAGACGAACACACAGGACGACCCCATAGAAGACAGAGTGAGCGGGTGTTGTCATCAGGACACCAGGTTGTGCCGAGGCTGTCTCTCCCCCGAATAGCCCCGCAAATGGTTGGCATACGAAGCAGGTGGCGGCCAAACCTGAGCTCGTCCAGGTTTGATACTGAGCATTTTCAACTTGGTCACCGTTCGGGTGACGGGGTGGTGGGGGTGAAACGGGCAGAGCCCCAGGGCTGTTGAGCGAGGTGTCGAAGTTCAACTCTGCAGTCTTGGGGCTCTGTTGGTTTCCTATCGTGCCGTATTCCATGTCCCGCATGCGCTTGCGGAACGGGTGACGATGCTGATCGTCACCCGAGAGGGCGACTGCCGGTGCAAACTGTCTCCGTCCTTTCAGGCGGCGGATTCAACCGGTCGGCGCAGTGAGTCCTGTGAGATGGCGTAGTCGCTGATCACAGGAGGATCCGGATGCAAGGCAGGCACGGTCATCTCAGCCGGGAGCAGAAACAGCTGGCGCTCAGACTGCGCGCGAAGGGGTGGCGGTGCCATCGGCACGCACCATCCGCGACACCCGGCTGATGGGTCTGATCCAGGAGGCATACGACGCCAACTACCGCGTCTGCGGCGCGAGGAGATCTGGCGCCACCTGAACCGCCAGGGCCAGACCGCGGCCCGCTGCACCGAGGAGCGCCTGATGCGCGAGCTCGACACGACCGGCGCCGTCCGCGGCGGAAGAGTGACCACCACGATCCCGGACCCCACCGCACCCCGGGCGCCGGACCTGGTCGACCGCGGCTTCGTCGCCAGCGCGCCGAACCGCTGCCGGGTCGCCGGCTTCACCCACGTCGCCACGTTCTCCGGTGTCGTCTGCGTCGCCTTCGTCGTGGATATCTCCTCCCCGCCGCATCGTCGGCTGGTCCGCCTCAACCGCGAAGCAGACCCGGCTCGTCCTGGACGCACTGGACATGGGACTGTGGCAACTCGACGACCCCGGCTTTGAACTCCAGCGTAAACAACCGGCGAGAACGCGCCCTCTCGTTCCCCCTGCTCTCCATGATGAAAATCATCCTTCCGGGGCCCAAGCCCCCGATCTCCGATGTCCGTCAGAGCGGACCAAACCCACAGTCGTGCCAGTGTGTGGCCGAAGCGGTCTCAGCGCTGCGGAGTAAGGGCTGGTCAGCCCAATGGCATCGCAGATCCGCCAGTAGCCGGGCACCGGCATGCCCCACCGCCCCGAACTGTGAGCGAGGCGTGAAGCCTGGGACGCGAACCGGTACCTTGCGCGCAGAAAGTGCCTTCAACCTGGACCGACACAAACCTTACAGGAAGTTTATAGCCTAGCTCAGATGGCATTTTCGCGTTGCCGGCTGGCAACTGGTCTCACGCCGAGGGAAACGGTGAGGCTAGGATTCTGTTCAGCCCGTGCCGGTATGGCGTGCTCGGGTGAGGCCCGGGGTACCGAGCGCTCTGGGGGAGAAGCAGTACTCCCGGGCCGCCCCAACCCCTGCCATGCCGCAGGCCGCCGCCTCGGCCAGAGGCGGTGTGGGGCGACTGTGGGTCGCAATACGTGTCAATCCGGTATACCGGTCGGCTTGCGGACATCGGCGCCCCTGCCTCCGGCGGGCCGGTCGCGGACTCGTATCACAACGCGATGGCCGAGGCCCTGAACGGCACCGCCAAGGCCGAACTCATCGAGACGCAGGGCCCCTGGAAGGACGTCGGCCAGGTCGAACGGGCGATTCTCCAATTGTCCGGTTGGACGGGCCTTGACCCTTAATCCTGGACACACGAGTTCTCTGTTCGTGTTGCCTTTGGACCTGCGTGGCCGTACTCAGGGGTGCCGCGATTGGCGTGAACGTCTGCCGTTGGTTCCGGAGGGTAGCCACCCTGCTGCCCCATTTCTTTGTCAGCTGTCGCTGCGCGGCTTGGGAAGGTGGAAGGGGAGGAAGGCCAGCTTGATCTCTTGGTTGGGGTCGCTGGTGGCGGTGAAGACGAAGTCGTGCCGCTCTCCGGTCAGCTGTTGCCCTTCACGCTTGTAGTTCGGATGCTCGCGGAACTTGACGAGGGCCTTGGCGATGGTCTCGCTGGGGATTCCGGAGCGGATGAAGAGGACCAGGGCTGCTTTGGTGTCGCGCCAGGTCAGGTAGCTGAGAAGTTGGTTAAGTGTGTCGGTGATGGTCTTGGGGCCGCGCCAGATCTTGCACTCACCGATGAAGATGTGGCGGTCCTCCTCGCGGATGAGGATGTCTGTTTTGCCGACGGCGTTGAAGACCTCGCCGGCCGCCTGGCCCTCGAAGTGGCCGTTCAGGTTGACTAGGAGAAGGTCCCGGATCTGCTCCTCCCCCATCTTCGCGACCGTGGTGAATGCGCGTTCGAGCTGGTTCCGCTGGTGCCAAAGCACTTCCAGAGCAGCCTCGTATTGCTTGTTGTCGAGGGCGGGTTCCGGCTTGAACGGCTGGGCGGTGGGGGCGGTTCGGCGGGGGGCGATCTTCTTGCGGGTGATCGGGACCGCGTAGGTGTCCGCGTCCGCGCGCTTGCGCATAGGGAATCCCAGCGATGCCTGCAGGCCGCGGTTGGCCAGGGCCCTCTCCTTCCGGGCCTGCACTTCGCTGACAATCAGCTGACCTGCTGATTCGTCATAGGCGGTGACCTGGGCCTTGCTCCAGTCGAGCCACTGCTGGATCTCGTGCAGCTGCTTGTCGATGCCCTGCTGGACGGCGCTCGGTGCGGGATTGACGGGCCCGCTCCAGCTGATCCTGAGCTCACCGGTCCTGACCGTCGCGGCCGGGGGGTTGTGCGTGTAGTGGTTGGGCCTGAGCCCCAGGAGGGCCTGGTCTCCGCTGATGGGAACGACCCCGGTCACGGTCGTCACCTTGAGGCCGAAGTGGCGGGTGGCCATATAGCCGTCCTCGATCGGTTCGGCGGTGATGCCGTCCCGGTCGAGGACGATGGGGTCGATGATGAACCGTGCTCGAAGGGTCTCGTAGATGTCAGCCTGCGGAAGCTCCAGCAGGTCGTTCTCACTCCTTCCGGCGACCGCGTTCGCGATCTGGCCGAGCTTGTGGTTCAGGGTGTCGGCGAGGTCGCCGTTGCTGAAGAGCCTGTTGCCCGGAGTCATGTGCCCAGTGTGAGGGGCGTCGCTGACACATCGCCGGGAGCGCCTGCTGGTCCTGCTCCTTCCCGGGGGCCCAAGCCGCCCCGGGCAGGCAGGAGCACCGCAGAGGGCCGGCAGCCCAGTAGGCGCCGGCCCTCTGCGGTGTCATTTCTCGGCGGGACCCGCGAGAATCGGTCCCCGTTCGTCCCTGGGTCAGGGGCGGCCGAGGGTTCGGGTGATCCATCCGGCGTCGCGCCACTGGTCGGTGTTGAGGGTGCCGCGGGCGTCGATGACCTTGGGGCTGGTGGTCCGGGTGGCGAGCCGCTTGGGGCCGATGGTCGTGAAGTGATGCCACTCGGTGACGTGCAGCAGCAGGTCGGCGTCGTCGACGGCGGCGATGGGGTCTTCGACGTAGTCGAGCTCGGGGTGGAGCTTGCGGGCGTTGTCGAGGGCCTTGGGGTCGGTGACGGTGACGGTGACGGTGGCGCCGAGGTCGTGGAGGGCCTGGGCGACGGCCAGGGCGGACGAGTCGCGGATGTCGTCGGTCTCGGGCTTGAAGGCGGCGCCCCAGACGGTGATCCGCTTGCCCCGCAGGTCGCCTCCGAGTTCCTCGCGGGCGAGGTCGATGACGCGCTGGCGGCGGCGGGCGTTGACGGCGGCGGCTTCGCGGAGGATGCCGACGGCTTGGCCGGCGTCGAGGTCGTCGGCGCGGTTGATGAAGTCGGCGAGGTCCTTGGGCAGGCAGCCGCCGCCGAGGCCGGGCCGCATGCCGTGGCGACCGATGCGGTGGTCGTGGCCCAGGAGGTCGGCGAGCTCGGCGACGTTGGCGCCGGAGGCTTCGCAGACCTCGGCCATCGAGTTGATGAAGGAGATCTTGGTGCCGAGGAAGGAGTTCGCAGCGCCCTTGGCGAGCTCGGCGGTGGCCCAGTCCGTGACGATCGTCGGCGTCCCCGACTCGATGATCTTCTCGAACGGCTGCCGCAGCAGGGCCTCGGCCCAGGAGTGGGTGGTGTTGAAGCCGAGGACGAGCCGGTCGGGCCGGATGGTGTCGTCGACCGAAGGACAAGCGCAGGAACTCGGGGTTCCAGGCAACCTCGACGAGGTCCCCGGCAGGGGCGTACTCGCGCAGGATTTCGGCGACGCGGGGTGCGGTGCCGACCGGGACGGTGGACTTCACCGCGACGACGGCCGGGGTCGTCAGGCCGGGGGCCAGGCGGCGGACGGCGTCGAAGAGGTGGGTGAGGTCGTAGGCATCGCTGCCGGCCTGCGGCGGGGTGCCGACGCCGATGAAGTGCAGGTCGGCGAAGTCGGCGGCCTCGCCGTAGGAGGCGGTGAAGCGGAGTCGGCCAGTCGCGGTGTGCTTGGCGAGGAGGCCATCGAGGTCGCGTTCGAAGAACGGGGCCCGGCCGGAGTTGAGGGTGTGGACGTTGTCGATGTCGGAGTCCAGGCCCAGGACCTCGTGGCCGAGTTCGGCCATGCAGGCGGCGTGGGTGGCGCCGAGGTAGCCGCATCCGATGACGGTCATCTTCATGAGCGGGGTCGTCCCTTCGGGTGGGGCCGCCGGGGGCGGCCCCACCCTTGCCCCGCCCGGAAGGGCGGGGTGGTCAGGAGGGCCTGGCGGCCAGATAGCGGTGGATCCCGTCCCGGATGAATGGCGGGATCGTGAGGATGTCGAGGTGCTCGGGGGCGAAGAACTGGAGCTTGACGCCCTCGGAGAGTGGGCGGCGGGTCTCGTCGCCGTCCCAGCGGGCGGCGCAGAAGGTGATGATCTGCCCGGGGCCGCGGTGGTCGGTGATCTCGAACAGCTCGGTCAGGAGCTCGGCGGCCAGGCCGGCTTCCTCGTCGAGTTCGCGGACGATTGCGGTGGCCGGGTCCTCGCCGGGGTCGCAGCCGCCTCCCAGCAGGCTCCAGTGGGCGGGCCAGGCGATGTGGGGGAGGTCGTCGCGGAGGTGGAGGAGGAGTTCTCCGCGGCGGTTGGTGATGATCGCGACAGCTCCGCGGGCGGCGGTCGGCTCCTCGATGGCGGTGTTCGGAGTGCATCCCCTCACCGTAGTAACGGCGTTGGGGGTCATGCGGCAGCCCTCACCGTCTGGTCCGAAAACCAGGCGGCTGCCATGAGGGCCTGCATCCGGGTGCGGTCGAACCGGCCACCGGGCATCAAACCCCCCTCGAGGAGGGGGCGGAATCCAGGCGGGGCGTCGGTGAGAGCCATGCGGATCTGGGAGTCGGCCCAGGCCGCGAGGTTGTCGTTGAGCCAGGCCGGGACCGGGGAGGCGAAGCCGAGCTTGTCGCTCGTCATCACCAGCGGCCTCCAGGCCGTGGCCAAGTCGGCCAGGGTCAGGCCGCGGGCGAGGTCCCCCGCCCGCGCGGGCCATCGCGTCGGCGACGAGGTCGCGGAGGCGGCCGTCGGGGTCCGGGCCCCGCAGGATCAGCCGGGTGACGGCCTCCGCCGGGTCGAGGGGTTCGCCGGCGGTGTGCATGAGCTTGGCGGCCAGCGGCCGGTATGCCTCCAGCCCGGCGTTCAGGACGGCGTCGGGGCCGAAGAGGACCAGGGCCTGGCGGACGTAGCCCATCAGGAACTCGTCCGGCCCGAGCCCGCTGATCACGACGCGAAGGCCGAGGTCGGCGATCTTCCGGTAGGCCATGTGCTCGGAGAACGTGAACGCGTCCCCCACCGGGTAGTCCAGGGCCCGCATCATGTGCGGAAGGGCCCGGGTGAAGTCGGTGTGGTCGGGCTCGACCACCACCAGCTCGGCCCCGACGTTCCGGGCGATCACGGCGGCCGTGGAGGACTCGTCCAGGCGGTCCTGACCCGGGTAGCGGACGGTGACGCAGACCGGGGGCCGCATCAGGTAGGCCAGCACCGCCGAGTCCAGCCCGCCGGAGAGGAGGAGGGCAAGTCGCAGGCCGGGGACCTGAGCGGGATCTGCTCGGCCAGGATCGTGGAGAACCTGGCCAGGGCCTCGTCGTAGGTGCCGGTGAACGGGGCCCGGTCCTCCAGGTGCCACCAGGTCATCTGGTCGATCGAGCCGGTGGTGACGTCGAACGTCAGCAGCGTGGCTGGGGCCAGCAGCTGGATGCCCTGGAACGGGGTGTCGACCCCGACGGGGGTCTCGATCGCGGTGACTTCCGGCCGTAAGACCAGCGGGGCCGGGCCGTAGCCGGTCAGGGTGGTGACCTCGGAGGCGAACGCGAGCCGACCGCCGTCCAGCCGCCAGTAGAGCGGTTTCTCCCCGAGCTGGTCGCGGGCCAGGAACAGCTTCGCGGTCCGCGGGTCGTAGACGGAGATGGCGGACATGCCGTCCAGGCCGTCCAGGCAGGACGGTCCGATCTTGACCCAGGCCCGCAGCAGGAAGTGGGCGTCCGACTCCCGCTCGCTGATCTCGATGCCCCAGGCGGCGGCCTGCTGGCGCCAGTTGTAGATCTCGCCGTTGAAGGCCAGCAGGATCCTGGTGTCCCGGTCCAGGTAGGGGCCGGGCACGGCCTGCGGGTCGACGATGAGGAGGGTGTTCATGGCCAGCACCGCCCGTCCGTCCCGGGCGGCGGCGTGCATGGTGCCGTCCGGGCCGCGGTAGTGCTGGGAGTCGCCCATCGCGGCGACGGTCTGCTCGTGCCGGACGGCGTCGCCTCCGGCCAGTCCTGCGATTCCGCACATCTGGTTCACCCCCGAGCGTGAAGTCGTGGCGCCTTGGCGGCGGTCGCCGCCGGGAAGCCCCTTCCTGGCGTCCCGGCGGCGGCCTGTGCCCTCATCACACACGCCGGGCCCGCATGTCTGGGAGGGCTCGCAGGGGGCTCACAACTCACGAAAGCGGTTCACTCAGGGTCCGCATGGCAATACCCTCGGTGTGTCAACGGCCTTGTAGTTCTCCCCAGAGGCGGCCAGTAGTTCTCCCCGCTGGCGGCCAGTGGAACTTCCCCGGTGGCGGCCAGATATCTCCCCGCCCTTGGTCGGTGTGGATCAGCTGAAGGGCTTCACTCCCTTGGCCGGTGGTGGCCTCGGTGAACCTGAACGAGTCACCCTGCGTGACGGTGACGTGGGCATGGTGGAGGAGCCGGTCGACGGTCGCGGTGGCGAGGGTCTTGGGCATGATCTCGTCGAATCCGGAGGGGTGGAGGTTGCTGGAGACGGCGATCGAGCGTCGTTCGCAGGCGGCGTCGACCAGGCGGTAGAAGCCTTCGGCGGCGTCTTCGGAGACGGGCAGCAGGCCGATGTCGTCGACGATGATCAGGTCGGATCGGACGATCTTCGCGAGGCCCGGGCGATGGAGTCGTCTGCGCGATGGCGGCGGACCAGGGCTCCGAGGTCCTCGATGGTGAACCAGGCGACGGTCAGGCCGGCCTCGACGGCGGTCTGTACGAGTGCCTCGGTGAAGTGCGGCTTTCCCGTGCCGGAGGGTCCGCAGATGCAGAAGTTAGGTCCTTGTCCGCGAAGCGGGCGGTGACCGCGGCGGTGCCCAGTGCCCGGTCGACCTCCGCTATCGAATAGAGCTTCGAGAGTGCGACAGCCTCGGCCATCTTCGCCTTGATCCGGCGGGCTCCGGAAAGGTCGAAGAGGCGATGGCGCCCTTCCGCGACGCCCTCGACCTGCTCGACACCATTCCCGGGATCAACCAGGCAACCGCCGAAGTGATCATCGCGGAGACCGGCGGGGACATGACCCGCTTCGCCTCCGCCAAACACTTCACGTCCTGGGCCGGAGCCTGTCCCGGACACCACGAGTCCGCCGGCCGCACGAAGAACACCAAGGCCCGGCCCGGCAACCCCTACCTCAAGGGGGCACTCGGCCTCGCCGCGTTCGGCGCGGTGAGAACCAAGGACACCTACCTCGCCGCCCGTTACCGGCGCCTGACCGCCCGCCGGGGCCCGCTCAGGGCACTGGTCGCCGTCGAGCACTCGATCATCACAGCGATCTGGCACATGCTCACCACCCACAAGCCCTACGCCGAGCTTGGCGGCTCCTACTTCACCCAGCGCGACACTGAACGGGCCACCCGTCGCGCGATCACCCAGCTCAACCAGCTCGGCTACACCGTCACCCTCAACCCGATGGAGACCACAGCCTGACCCGACAGCGCCAGCCACCCGGCAGCCACAATGCCACCGGGCGCACAACCCTGCCCACACCCACCCTGACCTGGTGCTATTTACGCGTCAGGTAGGCCCGCTTGTTCTCGAAGACGTTCAACGTCGGATCCGCCAGCAGGCTGCGGGCCTGCCGGACGGGGTGACTATTCCCCCGAACCGCTCGTGCTCCTGTGCCGCGGAATGGATCAGTCGGCGGGTGGCCGGACCGGAGACTCCGTACCCGTCCTGGAGGGCTTCGTGGACGTCGCTCAGATGCTCAGCGACCGACCGGGCCGTCTCGAAGTCCATCAGGTCGTGGATTCCGCCGCGAGACCGGGCTCCGTAGCCCTCGCTGACCAGCGTCCGCACGTGGCCGTACTGAACCGCGAGCGCGACGAGGCCGCCCGGTTGGCGTGCGATGTGCCAGGCCAGCGTGCGCCGGAACCGGGCGATGCCGACGCGTCCAAGGTCGTCGGCCGGGATCGTCTCACTGTCCCAGCCCCGGCTCTCGGCGTAGTCGTTGACCCAGTCGATGAACCCCTCAACGCGGTTGCTGATCGTAGCCAGGCTCAGAGACCGGCCTTCGCGGACGTTCACCGTGCGGGCGTCGTGCTTGACGGCCGCGAACAGCATCTCGTCGTCTCCGACGAACCGTTTCAGCGCCCTGACCGCGGTGACCACCTGGGGATTGGCCACCCAGGGGGCCTCACGGATGACGCCGGCCGACAGGTGATTGCCGTCCTCGTCCTTAGCGCCCTTGAACTGGCGACCATAGATCAGGTGCTTTTGGACCCCGTCCTGCGGGCCTTCCGGCTCGGGGCAGCATCCGCTTTCCAGTACCAGCACCTCCGCCGACCTCATCCCGGTCAGGTAGGCCAGGACGATGAAGCAGGCGGTGACCAGGTGCTTGAACAGGGTGGGGAAGCTCGCGAACTCGAAGGGCTCCTGCCACGGCTGACCGCCCAGCGTGGCCGTGACCAGCGTGTCCAGCAGACAGGGACCAGGGTTGATCTGCAGGTAGTGCTGCCAGCGCGGGTAGTGCAGCACGTTGTAGACCGTGTTCACCGGTGTTCCGGCCTTCGCCGCCAAGAAGACGCCCGGGACCGCGTTCTCCCCCATTGCTCTCCGACCGCCACCGGGATGGGTTCTCCCGATGCCTCCAACGACTCCAGGTAGGCGCCGAACGCGGCGGCTTCGCCGGGCCGTGCCCGGCGCCTGAGAGCCCGGCCCGTCGCGGACCGGATCCGGTGTTCCTCGATGCCGTTCAAGATGTCACCGGCGAAGTCCTCGACAAACCGCAGGGCCCAGACCAGCAGAGGGCCCCATCGTCGGGGCTGATCGGTTCGTAGCCGTTCTCGCCCTTCGAAGAGGCGGCGGGAAGGTAGTCATCGACGCCCTCCGTCATCCAGGGCGGCTCGACCAGCTGCTGCGTGCCGGGCAGGAACCGGGCCCCGAAGCGGTGCAGCCGGGACAGCGTGATCAGGTGACTCTGGACGGTGTTGCGGGCCAGCGACCGAGTCTTGCCCAGGTAGTAGGCGAACTCCGTCAGGTCGTCCTGCGTGACGGCCGACAACTGCGTGATCCCGCGGTCGGCCGGCCACTGGGCAAACATCGACCAGTGGTGGACCGTCTTGTAGATCCGCCCCGAGCTGAGCTTGGACCTCATCGGGGCCCCGTGCTAAAACACGAAACCCATGGTCAGCGGATAGTTGATCAGGCAGAACGCGGCATGCCTCATCGGCTCCCGCAGCGGCTCGGGAAGCCACGACCAGTAGATGAAGTCGTCGGCGACCGTCGGGTTCTGGGCAGCGCCAGAACCGACCACCGCTTGTCCCCGTAGCGGGGGATCAGCTTGCGCCGCTCGACCGGCACGGTGTCCGGGTCAACGATCCAGGCATCCGGCGCCGACGGCGTGACGCGCAGCTGGAGGGCGAGCGTCATGCGTCGAACCCCTTTCGCAGAAGCTGGTCGATGGCCTCGCGGTCCTGCTCCGTCACCGCCGCCAGGGCATCGCTCCATTCGATTGCGGTGAAATCGGGCAGCGACCTCAGATCCGTCAGCCGTGCGAAGTGCTCACGCCAGTCGTGCTCCCACACGTCTTCGGGCAGCACGCTCCGCAGACCGTTCAGGACCTGATGGAGATAGGCAAGGCGGGACAGATGCTTGGGAGTGACCACCGCGTTCGGGCAGGCCGTGCAGAGCAGGAAAGAGGCCCGGCAGGGCGATCCGGCCTCACTGAACGGGCTGTGCGTGTAGTCACCGCAGCCCGCGGTGACCGTCTCCATCGTGCCCTCGGCGTCGCCGCGGCTGAATCTGGGCCTTGAAGGAGGGGCGGGCCTGGTTGAGGGCAGCGGTGATGCCGTCCGCGATCACCGGAGCGGCCTCGGCCCGCGTGCGGGGATCCGGCAGCAGGTAGACCTGGTCGTGGGTGGCCTGCGTGTGCTGGCGGGCTGACGCTGGTGGGCGATCACCACCGTCTTGCGCAGGCGCCGAAGATTCAAACGCG
Source organism: Streptomyces sp. NRRL F-2664 (assembly GCF_000719345.1). Classification (GTDB taxonomy): domain Bacteria; phylum Actinomycetota; class Actinomycetes; order Streptomycetales; family Streptomycetaceae; genus Streptomyces. The sequence goes on along the minus strand of NZ_JOFX01000072.1, from coordinate 7,598 downwards.
GGCCGCCGCTGAGCGTGTCGCGGAAGTTCTTCACCACGTTCTCGCGGATCCGCCGAGGAACAGCCCTTGGGCGCCTTGGTCGGCATGCCGCCGCCTCCCACCTCGCCACGTGGAGCCCCGCCGGGGCCGCCGAGCACGCGCGGCCCGCAGCCCTGCGGCCTCGCCGCCGGCGTGCGCCGGTCCGCGCCGACCGTGCCTGCGGCACGGCCCAGGCGTGGGCGGCGGGTTCCGTGGGGCTGCCCAGGTTCTCGAGAACCTGCCGGGCCGGCGCCGTCAGCTCGATGGCTTGCGTGATCAGCCTGCCGGGAGAATCCGCACCCCAGTCGGCCAGGTTTCGCGTCTCGAAGGCAGAGGAGCCAGGGCGGCGCCGTTTCTCCAGCTCAACCCGGTAGATCGTCTGCGTGTACCAGCTCCCAGCACGCCCCGCGATTCTTTCACCATCCCCGTGTTCGATACCGCCCCGGCAAGACCCATTGCGTCCGGTTCGCTGAAGCTCTGACACCAACGCGGCATCTCGACTTTGAACGTTCTCCAATTCTCGTCATACTGAGGGTGCACCCAACAAGTTTGCAGTGCTGACATACGTACGCCACTCGTTAAGAAGGAAACGAGCCCCTAGCGAATCGTAGCACCGCGGTCACGGGATGTAGCTAGAGAGAGGGTGGGGACGGCCAGCCAATTAGTTCCTTTCGTCGGCTACCGCTAGGTGTCCCGCCGATGCACTCAGAGCTCGTAATCACCCGGTCGTTGTGTCAGCCCCGCCCTCCGCTGCAAGTTGCCTTTCATGGGCGAGGGCCCCCTCGGGTCGTAGAGCCCGGCCAAGAGTGTCGTTTTGATAATCGAAGTGTTAGAACCCGCCATCGGGCGAGGCCGACGGGTAAGTGGTTCGAGCACCCGCAATCTGGGAACGTCGTGGACACGGCCGTATGCCGATGCCCCACCGGAAAGGCGATAAGTTGATGTCCTTCGCGTTTAAAACTACCTTCGGCGCAATTGCGGCAATAGGGATCCTGGGACTCGGAACTCTGCCGTCCTACGCAGGCGACCCCGCACCCCCCAAATTCTCAGTATGCAATAACAGCAACTTGGAGGTGGCTTTCGCAAAAGGCGTCGGCGACGCCGCTACCACTCCCGCAGTAGGAAGCACACTCCCTCAGAATGGAAATCAGAAGATTCAGGGGAATTGCCAGAACACTACTCTCTGGGTGTTTAGTGACCGCACCAGCGGAGCCTCATGGGAATATAACATAGTTAACGGTCAGGGAACGGTTGTAGGGAATGCAGTAGTCGACATGTACGTGCTGTTCGGAGGCGAACTGGATGCGAGCTGTACGTTTGTTCCTGTTGCCGGTCAAGTTATACCTCCCATGAGGTGTACATCGGGATTTTCCAACGGAGCTGAGGTCCTGACGCTTCTTGATGCGTAAAACGGTACGCAAGGACTCAGTCGGATCAGGAAGGACCGGAAGCACAGACTCCCGCCGTTGAGGGAGGTGTTCGAAGGCTTACTCACGGCACATCGAAGCTCCGGCGACTGGGGTGACGGAGAGGTCACCTTGATCGTCGGAGCTGCGTTGCACGCCAGGAGGGTGTTTCAACGGGCCGGTGTTCCAACGGGCCGTCACCCTGTGACCTGCGGTCCATGACGCCACAGCGGATACCCCCATTGCTGTCGATTGAGAATGCGGCTTGCCTAATACGAAATCATGACCAGCGATTGACCGCCCGAGGGTCTAACCGCCAACCTGTATCAGGGCGTTAAGCCCGGCGCATGACGCCTCGCGCATACATCAAGTGCGCTAGAGCTTCTGCAGCGAGCAGAAGTAGCAAAAGCCAAGGCGGAAACGAGTCAGCGAGTAGCGCTAGCAGGAGCGGGAAACCAACGCCCGGCAGGGCCCAACAGGCGACGTCTGTGAGACGTCGACCCAAACGCAAAGCAATCAGAGCATGGGCCGCGTGATAGAGCGTAAGTCCTCCAGCCAGTGCCCATAGGGCACCGGGGGAGAGCCGACCGTGGCCTGCTTCCTCGACCGCGGTCCCCAAACCTGCCGAGATTGCGATCACGGCGGCAGTTACGAAGAAGTGTAAGAACCCCACGATGTCTCGCGCTAACAGGAAGATCCGGATAGAGTCCTGTTGCGTCATCATTGGCCCTGCGGCAGCTGTGCCGAAGTCGAAATACGACCACCACAGTGCGGCCAACAAGATAAAACCCAGTACCGCGACCGCCTCTCCATGGCGGCTCCATGTGTGATCCGTTGAGGTCACCAAGGCGATAATTGATTCGCCAAGGACGATAATGACGAACAATCCTACGCGCTCCATCAGGTGACCCACATGAAGCTGGCCCGGCAGTCCCGCTCCCGTCGCAGCCAGCAGCAGGACGATTTCGGCGGCGATTAGGGCAGCCCAAGCTCCGTACTGCCAGGGCGGTGGGAGCAAAGCCGAGAGGGCCCAAAAGATCCCAGAAAGAAGGTAGTACGAAATAGGCCTCCAGCGGGGCAAACGGTGTGAACCTGCCATCCGTGTGGCAGGCCACCACAGCGCCAGCAGGACAAACCGGATTCCTGCATATCCAAGGGAATATGCGGCGGCACGGTCACCTAAGGCGTCTGGTACCGAGGTGGCCATAGCGGCGAGACAGAACATGGCCGAAAGCACCAGCAGGCGCAATTTAGGGCTCTCGCTGCCGAAGAGGTTCGCCGAAACGGTGATATTTACCCAGGCCCACCAAGCCGGTAGGTATAAGGCAAAGAAGAGTCCGAAATCCCGAAGTCCTGGATCGCCATGCAGCGCATGTGAGAACTGCGCTACAATAGCTACGAAAACGAGGTCGAAAAAGAGTTCAAGCCAAGCGGCATGGCGTGCTTCATGCGTCGGCAGAGCCCCGCCTTGTGTCGTTCCCATAATCCCCGTCTTGCGCCGCGTACCATGATCAGATTTTGCGTGGCTGGACAACGCTTAAGCGTTAATGTTGGCCATCACCAAGGGGTCGCATTGTCAGTAACTTCAATTGCGATCCGCTTAAGGCTACGGCATATGGATGCAATACGAAATGAGTAGACCTCCGGCCGAGCGTTCCATCCTGAACACACTCCTAGAATTCACCCGCTTGGAAGTCGCCTTCGCGCCGAACGACAAGTTCATTGTGCCAGGCGCGCCGGACATTCGACCTAGATTCCAAGGGTTCGTCAGCAAACTGCAAGTTGCTGTCGCTGAGACACCGAGATGAATCGACCCGGCAGATATAAGACTTTTTTGAGGCTACGTCGGGATATGGTAGGGCTCTCTTGAGCCCTATATGAGCGGAGTTCAGCACAACCGGCGTATGGGTATAGGGGCTGCACTCGACCAGTGGGACGGCGGGCGTGGGTGCGCTTGTACGGCAGGCCACAGATGCCGGATAATAGGTTCCACCGCCATTTCGGCGACCTGCCAGCGTCGTCACGCCTAGATCTGGAGTGGGACTTGCCGCGGGCGAAGGCGAGGGTTGTAGCAGCGATAGTTGTGGCAGCCCCCAGGATGGGCAGAAGTTGCGGGGCTGCGCGCTCGTTGCGGCGATTGTATTGACGGCAGCAGCCAGCCGGGAATCGTCGATTTAACGCGCCGGTGTGGCGGTGGGGAGGACCGCGCGGTCGAAGAGGCCGGCGTCCTCGAGGCGGTGCAGAACCTCATCGGCGGCCGACCTCGCACGCCAGCTCTCAATCGGCATCGGCGGCGGGACGCCCTGCTTCATAATCGAAGCAGGGCGATCAGCAACCGCCAGGCACACCCGCTGTCAGCGCGCAGGTGATCACCATGAGCAGCGATATCAAGAGGAGTCCAGTGGACGCCCCAGCGCGTACGAAACGGGCTAAGAGAGTTGTGCTGCGCCTGCTCGCACCGTGTGATCTTCCTATAGCGGGCCAGTCGAGGCGAAATATTATCCGCTAATCCAGCCGTTGGTGACACTTGCTACAATTCGCGCGTCATTGGGGGACTGCGGACTGCCGTAGCGTACTTCCGTCTTCCGTACGCTCAGGTTGGCGGGAAAGACGGCAGACTGCCAGCTGCGGACAGTTCGAGCAGGAACATCGCCTCCAATTAGGAAGAAGCCGCCACTAGCCTCGGTGTCAGGGTTGTAAAGAAAAAAAACCCCGCCGGGCTCGACCTCGGGGTCGCTGGAGACCCGTAGCATGTAAGTGATTCCACTGATAGTATGAACCGGCGTCCATCGCAGGTTGCTGAGTTCCACGCCCTGCAGAGCGCCGCTATTAACGGACGGCGCCACATGCAAGGCGCTTGAATCAGTTGCCGAGGCGATCGGTGCCGAAACAGCGGATATCGCTGCAGTAGATACGGCCACACTAGCGAGGCCTTTTGATAGCTTCATTGATTTTCTCGATCCGTGAATAGTAGGCGGTAGCTTCTGGGGCCTTGGGTGATGGTAGATGAGGTGTTCCGCAGTTGCTCACGAATCCCCCAAGCTAGCATTTCAGACGGTAGCAGATGCTCCATGCTCTACCCGAGAGGAACGTCCTCAGAAGCCGCCCTTGAGCGGTCGTTGCGCCAGCCCTTACGCTAGGTTCCTTGCTTGGCCTCAATTTCAGCCGTAAGGGGCACCGAGTCCGAGGAAGGATGCGCCGAAGTATTTCCTGCGGAGCGCCGCTAATAGCGCCTAAGTCTAAATGTCAGCCCTAGGTGCGTGCGAAAATAAACGAATTCCAGCGTGAGTGGGCACCCCTCGCCATTAATCTGCACTTGCTTCGGTCGCGATGCGGCTACTGTCGGTAGAACAGGTCAGAGCCCACCTGAGCGGATTCCGAACCGATGCCCCCCGTGGCAGCAGAAATGACAACACAGCTAACCTCTTCCTTCAGGTGTAGGAACGGGGGATATTGCTCCTAAGCACTGTGCGGACTCGGAGGCTCGTTCGGCCATCCACCAACTGGTCCCTAATCATGCCTATGCCAAATACAGGCTTCGCGCAGCCGGATGGGTAGGAACGCACCGTGATGCTCCCTTCACATGCTGCTAACATTGCGGGGGATACGCCCTCGGGATATGAGGAACTCAATGCATACCGCGCGGGACTTCACTCGGACGCCAAGTCCGTCTGCGTGATCGCAGCCAAGGCCGTACGGAAACCCGCCCCGCTCCCAGCCGAGCAGTACGCCCTGCTCACCGCCCCGTTCACAGCCGTCGGCGTCGCAGTCCCCCGCCACCATGCCACCTACTGAGGTTCCCAGGGTGGGTCGGTGGTGCGAGGGTCAGGCCGGTGGCGGTGAGGCAGCCGTCGATCAGGTGTGGCCGGAGCTGGGAGTGCGTCAAGCTGTTCGACGCTGAGCCCTCACCCGCCGCCACCCCGCTACACTCCCACCGGCGCAACAGCGCCGACCGCCCCGGCGGCCTACCCGGTCACCGCCACCACCACCTGGGACGCCGAGTGGGCGGGCGCCGGACAGACCGACACCCTCACCACCCGCCAGGGCGAGCACCGTTGGCATCTCAGCCCCCGGTCCTCATAGATCCGGACATGCACCTCTCGATTCATCCGGCTCGTGCCGTCCAGTCTTCAGAGCGAGAACGCGACCCCATCACCCGGGTGAGTTCATATCAGACGGTAGCGTCGTCGTATGTCGTGGCCTTGAGTAGCAGGCTGGCTGCGGCGTTAAAATTGGGCAGACTAGAGTTCAGTTTATCTTTGTCGAGGCACCCCTTGAGCGTGGTGGCTCCGCTACCCTTGCCGACGGTCAGTTGGTACTCGGAAATGCAACCTTCTGCAGGGCGGGAGGGGAGGGCGGCCTCCTTCTCCTGGAAGGCCTTGACATAGGCGGCGAGAGCAGAGCGCTGCAATGTGGAAAGCTGGCCCTTGTCCCAGACGAACGGGGCGTCGCGCGCGTCGAGGTGATAGACCTTCCAGGAGCCGTCAGGCTGGATAGTGAGGCTGCTGTCAAATGGCCTGCCATGGGATAGTGATACATCGACAAGCGGCACACTCTTAGGCTGTTCTGTCCCCTCGGCCCACGCCGAGGAGATTAAACAGGTAGATGCGGCAACCGCCACCAGCACGGAACCGAACGCAATCTTTTTCATATATTCATCCTTCCATATCGTCACTTATGCGCGATCGCCGTAACCATAGTCGAGCGTCTGATCAGCCAGCTAGCCTTCTGATCGGAAATTATTTTAAGACATGAGGCGAGGCGTCGAGAATCTTGTCCCCGGTTTGGTCCATACGTACGGCGTGGGGTCCGTGTTCCAGGTGGCGATCCAGTCTCGGATATTCTCTTGAGGGCCTGGGCGGACTATGGACGCCTCGTCGCATCTGCTCGTTGGTGAGTTCGGAAGCATCGCTCGACGAGGTTGACCAGGGGGATCCGGTCGGGGTGAAGTCAGGTGGAAGCGGAGGTGTCCGAGCCCCGCTTCATACGAGCAGAGGCCGCGTGCCACACCGGGAGTGAGCTGTTGACATACATCGGAGAGGCCGCCGGTCCCAAGTGTCAGTCAGTCAACGCTGTGCAGCGCGTCGAGCCGGTGGCGTTCCGCCACAGGCAAGGTGGCGAGAGCCTCAATAAATATGGCGAGAGGCCGAAGCGGGCTGCGCGAGAGGAATGACCTGGGCGGTGGAGAGTCTTCGGCGAGCGTCACCGGTGTTCTCCGTCAGTGTTGGCGTTGGTCCAGGAAAGGGGGGCCTGTGCAGTTCCCACGTCTGCGGCGCAGCTGTTCCTCGCCGTGCCGGATGCCGAGGCCGCAGAGCAGCCCCATGGGAATGCAGAGCAGGCACCAGGCAGTAGAGCAGGCACCAGGCAGTGAGGCCGAGGCCCGCCCACGTAGAGCCAGTCATACAGAGTCCTCGCCAGGCCCGCCACGAGCAGGAAGCCTGGAAGCAGAGGTACCTGCCTAGCTGAGCTTTAGCGAGCGTGGCGCCCCTCGAGGGCAGATTGGCTGCAGCGAGCTCTGGGATTCTTGCGAATTGGCTTGCCCGACATGTAGCTGACCTCGCATGAATAAATATTGGGCCGTGTGTGGCGTGGACGCGTACAGGCTGTTCACTGGCCTGGCCCCTCGTCCTGCGCGCGATAGGGTGAGCACTTACGATCACTGGCTTTGGGTAAAGGGGGGAGCTGCAGGTTCGCCAGCTATTCTCACTTCGATGTTTTTCCAATCTCTGCAACCAGGGCGTCTTGGAGTGGAGCCTCCAGTTGATCACGGACGGAACCGAATCCAGTCCGCCGGTCAGACAGCGTTTGAGGGGAACCCCGAGGAGCCGTCCAGCATCGTCGGTCACGGATCAGGGCCCGCAGAACGTTGACGCGGCGGCGTGCGAGGGCGAGCACGGCCTGGACGTGCTTCTTCCCTTCGGCGCGTTTGCGGTCGTAGAACTTCCGCGAGTTCGGATCGCAGCGGACGCTGGCCAGCGCGGAGGTATAGAAGTCCCGTTGAAGCCGGCGGTGGTAGGCGATCGGCCGGTGGAGGTTGCCTGTGACCTTGCCCGAATCTCGTGGTGCGGGGGCGAGGCCGGCAAGTGCCGCCAGGGCATCCGGGGTGCTGAACTCGCCCAGATCGCCGCCGACGGCGGCGAGGAATTCTGCTCCGAGCACGGCGCCGATGCCGGG
>NZ_JOFX01000071.1 GCF_000719345.1 Streptomyces sp. NRRL F-2664 | reverse complement strand
CGTCGAGCCAATGTTCTATGGGCAATGATCCGCGACGGGGCGTGCTATCAAGCCTCACCGACCGTCACCGTGGCGGCTTGACTTCCTGATTGGGAAGTCATTTATCCACAGAGCCCCGTGACCACGGCGGTGCTCGGGCGCGAGCGTGAGATCGACCAGCGTCCGCACCGGCCCGTCCGTACACAGCAGCGCGTCGCACAACTCGAACAACGCGTCGTCCCGTGCGGTCAGACACGCGTACAGCTCTGACCGGAAGTGTGACACTTCCGCGAACGCATCCCGCACGACGCCCTGATACACCAAACTCACGACCACGGCCTTCGCGCTGATCCACTCTGTGACGGAGCACAGGATCAGACGAAGGCCGCCTCCATGTCCGCTGAACTGCGAAAACGCCGATCAAGTCCGATCCGCGTCCGACGCCGAACCAAAAATCACAAGCTGACCGCTGACGTGCTGATCAGCGAGCGGCCGAGGCCGGGGACCGTGCCGTTCCAGGCCTCCGGGAAGGTGACCTCGTCATCGGCACCGGCCGGTCCGCGATCGGCACATTGGTGAGCGCAGTACGCGGTTCGCTCGCCATGCTGCTGCACCTGCCCCGGATGGGAGGCTTCGGCACCGAACCACGCCAAGAACGTGCCCGCGCTGGTCGGCCGAGGCGCCGAGGCCGTGAAAGACGCGATCACCGCCGCCATCACGACCCTGCCCGAGCAACTGCGCAGGCCACTGAGACGGGACCGGGGCACGGAACCGGCCCGGCACGCCCAGCTCCGCGTCGATGCCGGACTCCAGTCTTCTTCGCCGCCCCCCCAACACTCAGGAAGCCTGTCCACCGCCTCCCCCCTGCACAAAGCAGGATGGAAACTGCTCATCGAAAATCAGCGGCCACTCTGAAAGAGCCGCTGAACGGAATCTAACGGCCCCTCCAAGGTTACGTCGGCTATACAGAGCAACCCCGGCGTGGCGTCATGACTTAAACGGATCGTGAAGAGACCCTCTTTGTAGCCGTCCTTGAATCATCCATCCACACAGATTGAGACGCGAGGGACGTCTCGGGGAGCGACATGTGCAGCAGTGCAAGCCGGCTGCTGAGTGACGCAAGACGTCGAAGCCCTTCAATGCCGGAAGCCGCTCGTCTCAAACGCCCGTCTCGGCCACTGTCAGCCAATCGGAAGCGGCCCTCACGCCTGCATGGCTAAATGAATTGGAGAAGAATGTTTTCTCGGTGGGGTATCCGTGCCGGAATCGCAACGGCCGCAGCATTGCTGCTGCTTTCAGGGGCCTCCCATGCGGACGCGACGGGGGGAGGCGATGGTGGCGATCTGGCCATCATCCGACTCCCGTCGACCCGGGCGGCTGGTAATTGCCCCTCTGACTATGTATGCGTTTACCGGGACACGGAGTTCAGGGGTGGAGGCTACGGGATTCGCCACAACTTCGACTTGAACGACTTCAGGGGAATCGAATTTAACGACGAAATGTCATCCTGGATTAATTCTACTGCGGTGCGTTACTGCTGGCATCCGGACATCAACTTCTCTGGCGGAAGCCGCGTCATGGGCGGCAACACTGCAATGGCGGTCGTCACTCCCATCGAAAACGATGCAGCCTCCGCTTTGTCCGATTGCTGAAATATGTAGCCTCGCACACTGAGCTCTGCTCGGTTCGGACGGGCTATGCACTATCTTGGCCTTTTCTGAGGTTTCGGGTTGTCGTCGGGTAGTGACGGTTCGTGATCCATGCGGTATGCCGGTGCTATGTATTATCCGGGGGGTGGGGGCCTGACCGCTGAGCGTCGGGTGTTTGGGGATCCGGTTTCAGACCGGGGGGCGGTTCGGCGCGGGTGAGAAGACCGCGGTGATCGCGAAGGATCTGCGGGTGAGTGTGCGGTCGGTGGAACGCTGGTGTCGTGCCTGGGGCCAAGGCGGTTTGGAGGCCCTGCGCACGGCCGGTCCGGCGAACTTCCCGACTGCCACTGGTGCCCGGTTCGCCGTGCTGGAGGAGGAGCTCGGCAAGGGCCCGTCCGCGCACGGCTTCGAGGACGAACGCTGGAACCTGGCCGGGGTCCAGACGCTGATCCGTCGTCGGCTGCGCTTGACGTTGTCGTTGGCGACGGTGTGGAGGCCGCTGAAACGGCACGGCTGGTCCTGGCAGGCGCCCGCCCGTAGGCACTCGAGCCCGACGAGCATGCGGTGGAGCTGTGGAAGAAGGAGGTGTGGCCGCAGGCAAAAGGCTCGCGGCGGCGTCCGGGCCTGGATCGTCTTCGAGGACGAGGGCGGCCTCCCGGTGACTCCGCCGCGTGCCCGCACCTGGGGCCGGCGCAGACACACCCCCGTTATCCGCGTCCGCGGCCGCTCCCGCCGCCGGACCTCAATCGCCGCACTGTGCTGCTGCAAACCCGGGGAGAAGAGCCGCTGCATCCACCGGTCCCGCGCTCATCTCCGCCTCAAGGGTGCACGAAAGAGCTTTCCTGGCAGGACTGCCGTGACCTCCTGGTGCACGCGCGCATCCAGCTCGGCGGGCCGATCGTGGTGGTCTGGGACGATCTCAACATGCACCTGGCCGCCGGGCTGAAGCGGTACGAGGCCGAGCACGACTGGCTCACCACCATCCGCCTCCCTGGGCGAGGAACGCCTGGTCGGCTCGGACCGCACGATCAGCTTCAACTCGGTGCGTTACTCGACCCCGCCGGGCTATACCGGAGTGAAGGTGTGGTGCCGGGTGGTCGGCGAGGAACTGTCCATCACCGCCCGCACCAACTCCGGTGACCTGTCCGAGATTTGGCGCCACACGCTTTCCACGCCGGGTGTTCCGCAGATCATCGACGAGCACTAGCCCGACCACCCCGACGGCCGCAGCATCCACCAGCCCCGGCTGCAACCGCGCTCGGAAGCCGAGATCGCGTTCGTCGGCATCGGTCTCGGGGCGGGCCGCTGACTCAAGGAGGCCGGCCCCGCCGGCGCCACCGGATCCGCGCCAAGACGGCCCGCGCGGTTGAGCTGGCCACCGTCCTGGGCAACGACAAAGTCGACCAGGCCCTCGGCCTGGCGGCTGCGGCCGGCCGCTTCGCCGACGACGACCTGGTCCCGATCCTGGGCCACATCGCGGACAGCAAGCCCGCCGGCGAAGTCGTCCGCGCGGACGAAGCGCACTCCGTCCAGAACGGAACCATCGGCTGGCAGGCCCTGGGCCGGTGGCTCGACACGCCGCCCACCAGCACATTTCTCACTACCCCTCACTGAAGAGAACGGCACTTCCATGAGTTTTCCCAACCCGCCCGCCCTGCCCGAGGAGCTCAACAAGCTCATGCGTCGCATGCCCCTGCCCTAAATACGCAAAGCGGCCCCCGACGTCCTGGCCACCGCCCGCGCCCACCGCTGGAACCCCGCCGAGGTCCTGCGACTGCTGATAGCCGAGGAAGTCACCGGCCGCGACGCGGCCACCCGCCGGCTTCGCCGGCACTCGGCGAACTTCCCCACCGGCATGACCCTGGGCTCCTGGCGGGCCGAGGACTCCGCCTCCCCGGACCCACCCGATCAGCTACCAGCCTGAAGAAGCTCACGTTTCAACCGCAGGAGCACGATATCTTGCTTTGAAGTGACCTGTTCGTAACCGTCGCGACGGAGGCGGTTCAGTCGGTCTTCTAAGGCTTGCCGCGGCGGCGAGGGGGTTTTCAGGTCTACGATAACCCACTCCGCTCGACGATCTGCCAATGGCCATTGGTAAACCCGAGTTCGGTCGGCCAGATGCGGGCTCAAATGATTGGTTGCCTCTACCAGAGCTCCGTCGGGAATTATAGCCATTATGTGGTGGGCAGCCTCCACCCGGGAGTCCCTACTGAAAGCTTCGATGGGGTGCAGTATGAAGTTTTGCAGAGGTAGGCCAGGTGCCAACGGAGCGGCGGCGCAAAGAAGCGCGGCCCCCGCCCGGCGGCCGAGGAGACGTGCCAGTTTCCACCGGGCGCGGATGAGTCTGGGCTGGGCATCGAGAGCTGCCGCGAAAAGGATCGGCATGAGAACGAGATTGTACTGAAAGGCAGTACTCCAGTAGGCAGGGCTATCCGAAAGAAACCGGATAGCGATTGTGGGAATGCAGAGAAGTGCTACCGGCGAACGGACTGACAGGAAGCAGGTAACTCCACCCAGCAGAAGTAGTAGAGTAACCTTTTCGAGGGGGACTACGAGAAGTTCGGGCAATTCGATGAGGCGCTGAATCAAGCGGCTATGGCCAGTTAAGGACCCTCCGGCTCCTGAAGGTGTGAGGTAAGGGTAGATTCCTTGAGGGTTTACTGCGGGAATTAGGGCTCCGACGACTAGGGCGAAACTAAGAAGACCGATCCCGAGAAGGGTCAGGCCCATGCGGCGCTGCCCCCGAACGACTACAAGGACCCCTATAGCTGCAACGGTCAAACTCAGTTCTTCTTTGACGAGCAGGAGGAGCGTAGACCATAAGAAAACAGCGCGCCATCGCGTCTCTAGAAGCGCGACAAGTCCGTACGCCAGACATGGCGCGGCGAAGGCCACTTCGTGGAAATCGAATGCAAGGGCCCCCTGAACGCCGAAAGACAGCCCGTAAGCTACAGCGACTGCATGACCTGTACCTGTTCCGATCCGCTCAGCAGCGTATCTTGCCAGCGGGACTGAAGAGGCAGCGAGAAGTGCGGCCTGCGCTACGAGCAGGGTGCTAGCGCTCTGCCAGAGCCAGTAGAGCGGGACCAGCGAGATGAGGATGGGGTGAAAGTGGTCCCCATAGAGGTTGAAGCCCCACCCTTTGATATCCGATCGAGGAATGTCCCAGTCGGAATATCCATTCAGTGCCTGGGTGAAAATCCCGAGATCGAAGCCGCCCGTACCCAGTTTGTAATGCCGGACTAGGCTGAACAGCGAATATAGGACGAATAGTGCACCCGCCCATGCCCATGCCCACCAGTGTACATCGCTTGTTGACGTAAGTCGGGGCCGCACCCGCAGCTGTTTGGAAAGAATCACGACGCGCAGCCCTCTGCATTGGGGAAGTTGAGGATTGATTCTCCGGTAAGTTCAGAGTCCGTGGCCTTCCGGCACGGCTGGGAGGCACTAGCCGACATCCAAATGGCCTAGAGGATCGATAGGGCAAACGACCTGGGGCGATATTCAGACCCTGATGGAGGCCCTCGAACGGCACGCCTTGGTGATTGCGGGAACTCGCTGCGGTAGTAGGGCTCGTCGGTGAGCGCTGCGGAAGTGGTGCGCCCAGAGCCAGGAGCGATACAGCTCGGCGGCATGGGCGGCGACGCCGAGGTCGTGGCTGCCCAGTCCGACCGCCACGTTGACGGGCCGCAGCTCGTGCTGCATCTGGTGGTAGTCCCAGATCAGCGCTTGGCCTGGCGCCACTGGTCCTCGGTGAAGGCCTGCTGGTCGTTGCCCACGGTGTTCTCCGTGGTCACCGTTGCCGGGGGCAGGTCGGCCCCTCGCTCTTGGCCTTAATGCCCTCGATACTGCGCAGCTGGTGCACGAGTCCGTACTGCGCGGCCACCTGGGCGGCCTGGTCGAGGACGAGGTGTCCATCTTCCCGGGTCGCCGTGTCGGAGAGCAGCATGTGGCCATGAGCGATGTCCAGCCGCACGCGTTGCAACGGTGATTCGGTGGTTCCTGCTGTTGCGGGCGATGTCGATGAAGTGCAGGGCCTGGGTGAGGTCGTCGGCGCCGCGACGGCGAGGGCGAGTTTCTGGTGGGCCACCGACCAGTCGTCCGGTTCGGTGAGGCCTTCGAAGTCGCGGGTCGCGGCCTGCATGACGCGGGTCGCATAGTCGTGCTGGCCGTCCTTGCTCAGTGCAGTCCCCACCCACAACCGGGCGATGCCCGGTCGCGGCGGGAGAGCAGGTGGTCGACGGCGAGGGTTTCGTAGTTGCGGGCGGCGATCTCCAGCTTCCCGGACATCTCGGTGACGACGCCGAGGGACAGGTCGAGTGGGCAACGCGGCGGGGGATGTCGAGCTGGGTGAAGACCGCGCTTGCGCCGGCATAGGAGTGCCCAGGACGACGCTCAGGTCGCCGAGCAGGGCGGTGGAGCGAACGAAGAGATACAGGCCCTTCTCGTCCAGCTTGGGGGCCCTGAACCGGCCGAGCCATGGGGTGAGGAGGCTGTCGGCGAAGGCGAAGTTCTGCCGGGACAGGGCGGCCACGACGCGGCGAGGTCGTCGGCCCAGGATTCGTGCACCCAGGTCCGGGGGCCGGAGGCGGCGACACGCCGCCGGGCACTGGTCAGCGGGTTGGTCACCTCGGACAGGAGCGTTTCGAACCGGCGGCGTCCGCGCGGCCGAGGGCGGTGTCGAGGATGGCCTGCGTGTCGGGTCTGGGTGCGGTGTCGGCGAGTTTGGACTCCCACTTGGACACGGTCGCGACCGCCAGGCCGAGCTGCTGCGCGAAGGCCCGGACGCTCAGTCGCAGGGCGAGACGCAGGGCCTTGGCCTCCAGGCCGGTCCAGTGGTGCACGGTCGCCACGCGTCACTCCCCTCCACCGGTCATCGAAGCAGATCCGTGCAGGCGGCGGGACAGAAGGGAACGCAAGTAGAACAGCTGATGATTGGCCGCGAGGTGGCCGGACGACACGCTCAAGGCGTCACCACTTGTCGATCCTTTGGACGGTCCTGAGCAAGGCACCCCTCACTGAGCATCGCCCGGTCAGTGGCCCAGCCGTTTATGGCTTTCTGCGGCTGGTGCGGGTCTCCCGAGCGCGGCAGGACGCGCTGGTCACCTCGCTCACCGAGTACTGTCGCAGCCACGAGCTTCAGCTGTCCGGCGTCTTCACCGACCGCGACGCGGCCTCCGGGCCGGCGTCGGCGGCGTTCACCGGGCTGCCGGACGTCTAGGGCTTGATCGCCCCGGCCATGTCGCACCTGGGGCCGAAGGCCATAGCCGCTGAACGCGGGCGCCGAATCGAGGCGGCCGGCTCGCGGCTGCTGCTGGTCCGCAAGCCCCGCGCCACCCACCACCCCGATTGAAGTCCTGTGGAAGGCTGGGGTACTTCCCGGGGCTGTGACTTAGGAGCGGACGGTGAAGCGCTACCGTTCCGGGAGTACCTGGGCCTGGGGTACGACCCAGTCCGGGTGCGGAGAATCGCGGCTGCCGCGATGGAGGAGGCGGCGCCGGTTCGTGCCTCGGTGGTGGACCTGGTCAACGTCGCGCTGGAGGAGATTGTGCGCGCGGGCCTGGAACTTCCGGGCTTTTCGACGCTGGACCGGATGGCGGCCTCGGTCAGGACGCGGGTGGAGGGTGTGATCTGCGCCCGGATCGCCGGGCGCGTGGGTGCGGCCCGGCCGCGTCTGGAGGGGGTTGTTGGTGGTGCCGATGGTGAGCGTCGCAGTCCGTTCGATGTGGTCAAGGAGCCGGGGCGACGGTCCACGTGGTCGAGGTTTCGGCGGCACGGCGAGCGTGTCGATCTCGTTGATGCTTTAGGTGATGCGGCCCGGTGGGTGGAGGGTGTCGCCGCCGCGAATGTCAGCGCGTTCGCGGAGCAGGCTCGGGTGCTGTCGGTCGGCGAGATGCTGGATATCAGTGAGCCGCGCCGGGCTGCGCTGCTTGCGTGCGTGGTTGCCACGGCCAGGGCGCGGATGCGGGACGAGTTCGTGGTAATGCTGTCCAAACTGATGGCGCGGCATGCCAAGCGGGCGCAGGAGGTGCTGGCGGAGCTGGAGCAGCGTCACAAGGCGTCCACCGAGCAGCTGCTGGTCGCCTACAGGGACGTGCTGACGGTGCTGAAGGAGCACAGTCTCGACGAGCGCGCCGGACATGCCGGGAAGGGGAGCCTGGACGAGGCGTTGGCCGTGAAGCGTGTCCGCGAGCTGGTGGAGGGCAGTGGAGGGCAGCGGTGGCTTCGATGCCCAGCTCCCGGAGATCGAAGCCCTGGCCGCATACCGGGGCGGGAACTGGACACCGCTGGTGGAGCGGTTCTTCCGGCCTGACCGGCCGACGATGTTCAAGCTCGCCCAGATCCTGACCTTTTGCCCACCTCCCGGGACCGCAGCGTGCTGGACGCTCTGGAACACGCCGTCGTCCAGCGGCACCTGACCCGTGAACTGATCCCCGACACCGTCTTGGCCCCGCCGGGGCCAGCTGGCGGTGAGAATCCCGCCGGGCCACAGGTCCTGGATCTGTCGTTCGCCTCGCAGCAGTGGCGCACAACGGTGTACGCGAAGGACCGGCCGGGTATGTTGGTGCGTCGGCACTTCGAGGCCATGGTCTTCACCTACCTCGTCGAAGAGCTCCGCTGGGAAGGCATCGCCGTGGCCGGGGCCGAGGACTTCGGCGACTGGACCACAATGCTCCTGCCCTGGAAGCAGACGGCGCCCCAAATGGCGCAGTTCTGTGAGCAGGCCGACATCCCCGGCACCGCCGACGGGTTCGTGGAGAACCTCAAGCAGCAGCTCACGCAGATCGCGGGCCAGGTGGATGCCGGCTCTCCGGACAACGCCGACCTCACGATCGACCCGATGACCGGAGTGCCTTCACTGAAGCAGCGTGTCGGCCGTGAGCGCACTGCCTCCGCCAAGGCACTGGAGGCTGAGCTGGATCAGCGGCTGCCGGCCGGAGCGTCCTGGAACACCTCGCCCGGGCGGCGCACTGGACCAGCTGGTGGCAGCGGTTCGGGCCCTTGTCCGGGTCGGACCCGAAACTGAAAGACCCCCTGACCAGGTACGTGGTCACTGCGTTCACCTACGGTTCCGGCCTCGGCGCCACGCAGGCCGCCCGGCACATGAGCACGGTCTCGGCGCACGAGCTGGCTGCGATCGCCAAACGCCACTGGACGCCCAAGAACCTGGCCCGTGCCAGCGCCGACGTCGTCGACGCCCACATCGACCTGGACCTGGTCCGGGCCTGGGGGATGGGTCAGTAGCGGCGGTGGACGGCATCATGATGGACGCCGCCGTCGACAACCTCCTCGCCGAGACCTCGATCCGTTATGGCGGCTACGGCGGGATCGCCCACTATCTGGTCGCCGACACCTATGTCGCGCTCTTCTCCCGCTTCGTTCCCTGCGGCGTCTGGGAGGCCGTCTACCTCGTTGACTCCCTCCTGCAGAAGCCCTCGGCGGCGCAGCCGGACCAGGTCCACGCTGATACGCAAGGCCAGTCCTTCCCCGTCTTCGGGCTCGCGCACCTGCTGGGGATCGACCTGCTGCCCCGGATCCGCAACTTTCAGGACCTCTCCTTCCACCGCCCCAACCCCAAGACGCACTACCGCCACATCCACCCCCTGTTCACCACCCACCCCCGCACCGCCATCGACTGGGACCTCATCCGCCGCCACTGGCCCGACCTCATGCAGGCCGCCCTCTCCGCCAAACAGGGCACTCCTCGGTGACACTGCTGCGCAGGCTGAACAACCGGTCGAGGAAGAACCAGATCTACCCGGCCTTCCGGGAGGTCGGCCGTGCCGTGCGCACGATGGTGCTGCTGCGTTATCTGTCCGAGCCCGCGCTGCGGGAGCAGATCCAGAAGGCGACGAACAAGGCCGAGGCGTGCAACGGTTCACCAAGTGGCTCCACTTCGGCAACGCCGGCTGGCTGACCAGCCGCGACCCAGAACTGCAGGACAAGGCGATCAAGTTCCTCGACGTTCTCGCCGCAAGCATCGTCTTCTCCACCAGCATCGACATGACCCGGATCTTGCGGCAGATGTCCCGCGAGGGCTGGACCCTGAACGCAAACTCAGCCCCTACCGGTGCGAGAACGTCCTCCGCTTCGGCGACTACACCACCGACCAGCTCCACATACCCCCACCCGCCTGCAACCCCCACTCTCCGTCTCCGAGGAGGCGCCCCGAAGATGACAAGCGATGAGGGGCGGCCAAGCTCCGCCCCGGGTGAGCCGTCAGATCGCTCCGTCCAGGACTGCTGATCATCACCTGCCCTCCGATCGACCCACCTGCCTCATACTGACAATTCCGCCAAACGGGTGATGCGAAAATGCACAGATCATAATTCAATTAAGCTGCGGTTTCGGTCCGGTCGCGACCACCCAGCCGCAGGATCGGGCCCGCTATCTGTCGTATCCGAATATGATCGCGCGCCTGAAAAGGAAATCCTCACTTCAAACGCCCTCTTTACTGGAGAAATCATGCATGTTCTGCGTCGTAAGCGTCTCCTTGTAGCATCTGCGGCCATCACGGCGCTTGCCGTGCCAGCTGTTGCCACTGCGGCGCAGGCTGATGACGGCTCCCGGGCAGGGTCTGCCTCGGCCACGACTGTGGCCCGGGAAGGTGTCACTGTTGGCAAAGGCGGCGCTGACCTCATGAAGGAGGCCAACAGTGAGTCTCAGCTCGTTGCTGAGCTTCCTGAAGGAACGCGACTCGTGGCCGACTGCTTCGTCGAGGGCCCCGACGGCACGTCTTGGCTCTCAGCCACTGACTTTACCAAGCGGGGCTATGTGAAGCTGGACAATGTGGTGCCGGACTCCAACCCGCTGTCGCTGCCGGGCTGCAAGTAGGCGCGAGCGGATTCTGACCTCGCGTCGATCAATGTCGTAGACGCGGGTGGTGGGCAAGATCTGCGCCCGTTCTGACAAGCCTCGGCCAACGCCGATGTCGAGGCATCGGCACCGAGTATGCCCCACGCCCTGTAACACACCCACCAGGGGATACGCGCGGTAGCGCCCGAGGGCATGCCCTCGGGCGCTACCGCGCGTATCCCCTCCAAAGACCCTGAAGGCCTGAGTGTCTGGTCGAAGCGTTCGAGTCCGCGTTTGGTTCGTCAGCTTTTCTTGGACCACTTGGCCTGAGGGCTTTTGCGGGTGAGGCGTCGGGTCATCAGGGTGATGGGTGCCCAGGTCAGGTGGGCTTGGGAGTGCTGGGGCAGGCGTTCGTAACCTCTGACGCTGCGCCGCGCTTTCATGATCCAGCCCAGCGTGCGTTCGACTTTCCAGCGGCGGGGCAGGGCGACGAGCCCTTCGCGTTGCGGGGCCGTGAGACGGTTTTGAGGGGTCATCTTGAGGAAGGTGTCGGCCCAGGTGATGAGCTGGCCGGCGTAGGCGGAGTGGCCCAGACCTGGGTGATCTGTGGCTGCATGAGGCGCAGGCGCCACAGGAGTTCGCGGGCGGCATCGCGGTCGGTCACGTCGGCGGGTGTCACCGTGATCATCGCGGGGAGACCGAGGGTGTCCACCGCGATGTGTCTCATGCGGCCGCTTATCAGTGTGACCGGCCAGGGGCATCGTCCCTGGCCGGTGCGTATCTGGCGGGCGGAGCTGATCCCGCAGGAAGGCGACGACCCCGGCCCGGTGCCAGCGGGCGAAGTGGTAGTAGACCGTCTGCCAGGCGGACCAGCGCAGGCTCCAACGAGGAGGCGAGTGACGACTGCTCGGCCCACAGGAGAAACTGACAGTTACCAAGCCAGGACCGAGGCCGGCCGGGCGGCGGACCACCCCGCCGCCAACGGCCGACCGCCCGTCTCCATGGAGTTCAAGACGGCGCTGCTCCGGCAGCGGGCCCAGCTGGTGAAGGCGACCGCTCATCTGGAGCGGGCCCGGCTGGCCTGAACCGGTGCCCCACCCCGCAGCCCCCGCAAGCCTGAGCGATCTAGACTCCCGCCTGCAACTCGGCAAACACGGCGGCTGCCTGCAGGGATACAACCTGCCGACGGTGCGAAGCGGCTGGCGGGACAGCAGGTGGGCCGACCGGTGACGGTCGAGGAGAAGGTGCAAGCCGTCCGAGATCTGACCCGGGTACGCGGCATGGTCCTGGTGGACGCGCTCGCCGACGGCTGCGGAGTGGGCTCAAGCTCGGGACGCCCTCCCGGGCGCCGGTCAGGCCACCGAGGGCGGCGGACAGCCCGCCGCATCCGGGCTCGGCCGTCTCGGTGGTGCCCGAGCCGGTCACGGCCGGGGTGTGGGTGATCAGGATGTCTGCGATCTCGCCCCCGTCCGGGCGGGTGCCGGGCCAGGTCCAGGCGGCGAGCGGCACGAGCAGCTGGCCTCTTGACGCCGTTGTCGACGATGTACCGGATCGCGTCCACGATCTCGCGGCGGTGCCGGCAGATCCCCGTTACCATCCCCCAGTTGCAGCAACAGTAGACGCCTACGTCCGAACTTTCATCGACTATGGAACAGTGGAGACCTGCACCACGGTAGCCGATTGATACGAGAACTGGGCCCTGGAATGCTGCATGTGAAGGGTGAGTCATGCCCTACCAGAATGACAGCCAGAGAGCTGACGGAACTGCCGCACCGTTTCGCTCCCTAGGTTGTGCGGGAGAGATCTTCCTTACGGTCGCACTGCTCCTCGGAGCCTATCTCGCGTATACCTTGTGGTGGACGAACATAAAGGCTTCGCAGGCGTCAAAGTCGACTTCCCAGACAATTCGAATGGAATGGCAAAAGGAGGCGGCCGAAGGTCAGCAGGCTTACGACACCTCCTCAGGGATCGGGTTTCTGCACATTCCGTCGCTCAAAGTAAAGGGCGACATCCCCATCGTGCCAGGAACCGACCCGGAACGCCTCAACGAAGGGGTGGCTGGATATTATACGGAGCCATTCAAGGCCGCTATGCCCTGGGAGGAGGAGGGCAATTTCAGCCTGGCTGCACACCGGGACGGACATGGGGCGAAATTCCACAATATCGACAAGCTCCGCCCTCAGGATGATGTAGTAGTCGAGACAAGAGAGGCCTGGTATGTTTATAAGGTTTTCGCCACTCTGCCAAAAACGACCGATGATAACATCGGAGTCCTTAAGTCCATTCCTGAAGGGTCCGGGAGGTACACGAAAGGTCGATACATCACGCTGACCACTTGCACACCGGTCCTGACATCGGACTTTCGCTTGATCGTCTGGGGTGAGCTCGTTCGGGTGGAAGAGATGGACGCTGCCCGCACGCCACCGGCAGAATTGCGCCAGCCGGTCTCCTGACGAGCTCGTGCAGGGCGGTGGTGGTCAGGCGTCGAAGGGTGCAGGTCGGCCCGGTGGTCGTGTGGCCGGCGCAGCGGGTGGCGGTCAGCTGGTGTGAGAGCAGTCCGGCCACGGTATGGATGGTGTCGCATGTGCCCGTTTCGGCCCAGGTGCCGCGCGAGTGCCCACCAGTTTCTGAGGTGTGCGGTGCGGTGCTCGACGCGGATACGGCGTCGGGGGTGCTTGCGCTGGCGCTTGTGGATTTCCTGGTAACCCGTCCGGCGGGTTCTTCTCGAACTTGCGGTGCGGTGGCGTCACGACGCGGCCGCCGGTCTGAGCGCCCGGGTGCTGATAGCCGGCGTCAGTGAGGATTTCCACGGCCGGCCGGCAGCCAGGGAGGTGTCTGACCGGGCCTGGCTGCCGGGCGTGGTGATGTCGGCACAGCCCGCCGACTGGGCGGGACTGCAGAACATCAGCCCGCCAGCGCCGGTGAGGACCATGGCCTCGACCGCGTTCTGCTTGTTCTTGCCGGAGGTGAACTTCTCACGGTCCCTGCGGCCGGCGGTGGGCATGCGGACCTCGATCCCGGTGCCGTCGATGATCCCGGTCTGTCCACTGGCACCGAGGTGGTCGATGACCTCGACGAGGGTGCAGAGCCGGACGCCAGCATTGATGGTGCAGCCGCGTGCTGCAGGCAGGGGCCGCACCTCGCCGATGCGCGAGTGACCCTACCGCTGGCTGAAGGCCGCCCCGGCGCGCCTGGCGCGAGCTCGGGAGGACGTCCGCCTTGGGAGGCGGATCCGGGAGATCCACAAGGAGTCCGACGGCGCCTACGGCATCCCGCGCATCACGGCCGAGCTGAAGGCCGCCGGGATCAAGGTCAACCACAAGCGCGTCGAGCGGGTGATGCGCCGCATCCGCGTCCAGGGCGTGCACCTGCGCAGGTCCGCACCACGCCCGAGCCGGAAGCGGCCTCGGTGCCGGACCTGCTGCGACGTGACTTCACCGCGAGCGACGGCCACGGCCGGAGCCAGATCGTCGCCGGCGGCGGCAGCGTCAGCCGAAGACTCACCGGACGGCCCTGCGCCGGCACCGGCTCGGGCCGCAACGGCTGCCGGTGGTGCACCCCGCTGCCGCCGTAGCACTCCAGGAGCCTTCTCATGCAATCAGCGCCTGAAGGGAGTATTGAGACCCGAGGCCCCCCCGTATTGACTAGAAGTAAAGAGAGAGAAAGGGGTACGGATATGGGTAAATTTCAGGCTAACGCGAGGTACGTGGCGGCTGCGGCAACAATTGTCGTCGCCCTCAGCTCGGCCGCAATCGCGACCGCTAGCCCCGGCCCCACCATACACGAGCCGGAAGGCAGTCTAAATGGGGCGACCGGACTTACAGGATATGAGATAGTTACGGAGCCGGATGTGCCGGTAGCCTCGCAGGCTAGTGCCAGCGCCAAGGCGAACTGCCCAGCTGGAAAAAAAGTACTTAGCGGCGGGTACACCTCGTTCCTTCCAGCCCTTCACAGCTTTAGTTCAGGTCCGAGTGAAGGAATTTCTTGGGGGGTTATGATGCGCAATTCATCAAACGTAGACGGTAGGTTTACTGTCTACGCTATATGTGTTACTGCCGCAGAGTGACCAGTGCCCTAAGTCAGTAGTTGACTGGAGTTCTTCTATGACTCGTCCTGGTCCGAAGCTTGCGCCAATGAGCCTGACTGAGGCTGAAGGAGGTGAGTGAGTTCAAGCGGTGGGTGCGGCGCAAAGGGGCTCAGGACATGGCTATCCGGGCTCGGTTGATTCTGGCGTGCAAAGCGGTCGGTGAGGACGGGTTCCCCCTCTCGACCGCTGCCGCGGACCAGACCCGATCCGGTCGAGGCGGTCCGCACGACATCCGCTAAGGCCTTCGTACTACTGGACGGGGACCGTGCTGCCGATCAGTGGATACCGGGGCGGCGGAGGATCGGTCCGACTCCCCTACTGACTTAGGCTCGTCAAGGTGACGCTGGGGCGTCCAAGATCAGGCCAGTTCCTGTTATGAAGCCATCGAGGGTGTCGGGGGTATTGCAGGCGTTTGAGCCGGCTGCGGACGAGGGTTTCGAGTCGGCCGAGGGGCATGACGGCAAGGTTGTCACCGACAGCCGTCCTGAGCGACGCCCGCTCACGGTCACGACCGTGGTGCGGTTCCGCCGGCCCCGGGTCCACCGCCGCGGCGGCCTGCGGGTGAAACCGGCTTCATCCTCGAAGCAGACATAGCCCCCGCAGGCCGACCTGGCCCTTTTACCTCCGCCCAGGTCACCACCTTCCACGGCCTGCTCGTCGCGCTCGGCGGCCCGCCGGGCGGGAACCCGCGGGCTGTACCCGAGCCGGTGCATCAACAGGGTGGCACCGGAGACGCTGTAGGAGACGTGGAACTTCCTGCCGATCAGCGTGGCCACCCTTGAGGCGGTCCACACCGGGTCCTCCACCCAGCCGTGCGCGGCCGCCCCTCCTCCAAAAACCCCGCCAGCTTCTCCAGGCAGTACGACGACAGCCGACATCGCGATCCACTCGGTCCACGCGAGGCCGAAGCCGCAGAGCCCCCGCCCTCCCGCCACAGCAGGTGCCACCGGCAGACCGATTTCAGGCTCACCCGCAGCTGCCGGGCGACCTCCGACGGCTTCACCTTCCGCTCGAACAGCTCGGCCGCCTGCATCCGTACTGATTCGCGGCGCTGACGCCCTGCGGCGGTCAACCTCACACCCTGAGAGATCCCGATAGATTCCGGTCTTCACCAATTCGAGCATGCGCCGTTGCCGCAAGGCCATACGCGAGAGGCTTCAACTCCGCCGCATATTCCTCAATGCTTGCCAATGCAAATGCATTGGGGCTGCCCTCGGAAAGTACAATACTAACGGGGCATCTAATCACTTTCGGCCACAGGAGTACTTCTCGCACCTTCTTTGCGCTCCTGGCCTCGAATACCTCAATGCGGTAGACGGACCTGTATAGAGGGATGTCCCTGTGTTTTTCGTATGCGCATGTCTGGTTAGTTCTTTCCTGATAGGCTCGCCTGGCGCAGGCTACGAGTTCGATTTTCTGCGGTTCCTGCAGGAAAGGTGTCCCTTTCCATTTTGCAGTGTACCTGAGGGGAATTAAAGCCTTGGAGTCCGTGCTTCCCTGCTGGTAGATTACGATGGGATGAGGGCCGGGGCCATCGTATGGAGGGTTGAGGGGAAGATACCTAGGTTGGTCGGCACAGATCTGGCTGAGGCTAGTGGCACTGGGGGCAGGCTGAGGGGTGTCGGCACTTGTGTAGAGGTAGGTGTAACCGAGGCCGATGGCGACAGTGAGCATTGTGGCGATTGCTACGGTGCCGCCACCCCGCTGAGTCTGGCGGCGGGGCGCTGAGATTTGGCGCCGCCGCAGCGGCCGTAAGGTATTCATCCTCCGATGATCCGATAATTACGTGTGTTCGGCCTCTGATGCTGCTTCCTCTGGGGGAGGAGGCGGGTTGCCCCCGCTGCCTCGCCTTGTCATCCAGTTCGCCGGGGTTTGGTGCCCACCTTGTGGTGGGTGGGGCGGCTGAACGCCTCGCCAGTGGCAAGTACTCTGCCCACGTCGTAGCGGTCGATGGCGGGGGGCCGGGCGGGCCGGAGCTGGGCGTAGGCGGCGATCGCCAGCGAGGTCCACCGGTCGGCGGCTTCCGAGCTGCGGAGCCGGGGCC
>NZ_JOFX01000070.1 GCF_000719345.1 Streptomyces sp. NRRL F-2664 | reverse complement strand
GCTTCGCGATGGAGCTTCGCTCCACCCTTGACCGACCGCCCCGTCCCGGAAAGCCGAAAGACTGCCGGGAAGCCCCCAGAAGAACGGGCCGGGTGTCCGGGAGACCTTTCGGCTCCGCTGCCCTGCCGGGCGGGAGCCCGGTGCGCCCCCAATCCTGCGCGCTCCTGCCGGACGGCGTCAGCAGGCCGCGTGGGCTGGGCATGAGCCGCCATCGATCGCTACGCGCGGGACGGCGTCCGCGAGCCTCTTTGGCCGGGCATAGGCCGCCCTTGACGCACGCGCTCGCCGGCGACCGCGTCCGCAGCGTGTTCGGGGCGCGAACGCCCGGAGTCGGGGGGCTGTTGTTCCGTCTCGTCATCCCTCTCACCGCCTTCTTCGAGGCGACGGAGCGACTGCGCGTGGAGGCGGAGTCGGAGGGAACGGTTTTCGCTCTGACCTGGAGCGCCACTCGCGTCGGCGCATGCGTCGCCGCCGTGGTTCTCGTCGGACACACGGTGTGGGGCCGGCCTTCTCGGGGCCGGGCCGAGGGGTCGGCGGGCGCTGCCGCGCCGGTGCGGCGTCCCTGACCCCTGGCCGGCAGGGGAGGCGGTGGCACCTCGGTGCCGACTCGTTATCTCGGTGGACACACCTCGTCGGCCTGTTCGATAGTCCGGCCCATGGCTTCTCTCGTGCGACACATCACCTTTGACTGTTCCGACGCCTACGGCCTGGGCACGTTCTGGGCCGCCGTGCTGGACGGCTCGCTCGCCGACGACGACCTGCCCGGGGACCCCGAGGCGCTCGTCACGGCTCCCGGATCGGCACTGCTCTTCGTGACCGTTCCCGACGCGAAGAGCGTCAAGAACCGCGTGCACGTGGACCTGCAGCCGCAGGACCGCACGCGCGACGAGGAGGTGGAGCGCATCGTCGCCCTGGGCGCGACGGTGGTCGGCGACCACCGCCGGCCCGACGGCACCGGGTGGGTGACCCTCGCCGACCCCGAGGGCAACGAGTTCTGCGTCGAGCGGAGCGCCGCCGAGCGGAAGTGACGCCCGGCGGGGGCGGGGCCGGTGGCCCCGCCCGCGCCCTACTCCTCCGGCGGGAAGACCGGTTCGCCGGTGGCGGCCAGGGTGATCATGATGGCTTCGACGGGGCAGCCCTCCGCCGCCGTGAGGACCGGTTCGCTCGCGTCCGCCTGGGGGCTGCGGGGGTGGGACTGGCGGGCCGAGTCCAGGACGAAGCCGTCCGGGGCGTGGTTCACGCACATGCCCGAGCCGATGCAGACGCCCCGGTCCACCTCGACCTGCCAGCGGTCGCCCATCAGGCACCCGTCCCGTGGCCCGCGGGCAGGTGGATCATCTTGTGCTCCAGGTACTCGCCCAGGCCCTCCGGGCCGAACTCCCGCCCCAGTCCGCTGTTCTTGTAGCCGCCGAACGGCCCCAGCATGTCGAGGCTGAAGGTGTTCACGTTGAAGGTGCCGGTGCGGATGCGCCGGGCGAAGTCGATGCCGTGCTCGACGTCGGCGGTCCAGACGCTGCCGCTGAGGCCGAAGTCGGAGTCGTTGGCGACGCGCACGGCCTCCGCCTCGTCGCCGTACGGGATGAGGCAGACGACCGGGCCGAAGATCTCCTCGCGGGCGATGCGCATGCTGTTGTCGACGTCGCCGAAGAGCGTGGGCTCCACGTACCAGCCCTGGTCCAGGCCCGCCGGGCGGCCGCCGCCCGCCAGGACCTTCGCGCCCTCCTCCTGCCCGATCCGGATGTAGTCGAAGGAGCGCTGCTGCTGGCGCTGCGCGACGAGCGGCCCGAGCTGGGTCGCGGGGTCGAGGGGGTCGCCGACGACCAGGGCGCCGGCCGCGGCCGCGAGGGCCTCGGCGACCTCTTCGTAGCGGCTGCGGGGGGCCAGGATGCGGGTCTGGGCCACGCACGCCTGGCCGTTGTTCATCCAGGCCGCCGGCACGATGCCGGCGACGGCGGCCTCCACGTCGGCGTCCGGGAGGACGACGGCGGCGGACTTGCCGCCGAGTTCGAGGGTGACGCGGGTGAGGTTGCGGGCGGCGACCTCCATCACGCGCTTGCCGGCGGCGACGGAGCCGGTGAAGGCGACCTTGTCGATGCCGGGGTGGCCGACCAGGTACTCGCTGACCTCCCGGTCGGCGGGCAGGATCGACAGCACCCCCTCGGGAACCCCGGCCTCGCGCGCGATGTCGGCCAGGATGTAGGAGTCCAGGGGGGCTTCCGGGGAGGGCTTGAGGATCACCGTGCAGCCGGAGAGCAGCGCCGGCGCCAGCTTGGCGGCCGCGACGAACTGCGGGACGTTCCACGGGATGACGGCGGCGACGACGCCCACGGGCTCGCGGCGCACCAGGATCGGGCCGAGGGCGCCCTGGCGGTGCTCCTCGTACGGGTGGGCGCGGGCGACGGTGATCGCGGCGTCGTAGACCATCATCGGGCCGAGGGCCTGGGCCAGGACGCTCCAGGAGTAGGGGGAGCCGTTCTGGGAGCTGATCGAGCGGGCTATCTCCTCGTGGCGGACGGCGATGGCGTCCTTGATGCGGGTAACGACCGCGATCCGGTCCTCCAGTGCCATGTGCGGCCAGGGGCCTTCGTCGAAGGCCGTGCGGGCGGCGGCGACGGCGCGGTCCACGTCCGCCTTCGACGCGTGCGGGACGGAGCCGATGACCTGCTCGGTGTGGGGGGAGACGATCCGGATCCTGTCGGTGCCCAGCGGATCCGTCCACGCACCGCCGATGAACAGCTTTCCGTGTTCCACGAGCTCCGTCATGGCTGAGGCCTCCTGCGGCTTGGCGTTCCCGAACTGATACCAGTTCTAGTTCTAGGAGTCCACGGCCAGGACGGAAGACCGGAGAAGATCCAACGACTGGTCAGAAGGGCCGGAAGATGGTCGACTTGGGCTACTACTGGAACGCGTTCTCGTCGGAGGACGACGGTCGACAGGCGGAGGGCTCATGCCGCAGGACACGTCACAGGTCACCGATCACGGCGGAGGCGTGTGGGGGATCAAGGTGCCCATCCCCGACAACCCCCTCGGCCACACCCTCGTCCACGTCCTCGACACCGACCGCGGCCCGGTCCTCGTCGACACCGGCTGGGACGACCCCGACTCCTGGGACACCCTCGTCGCCGGCCTCGCCGCGCTCGGCATCGCGGCCGCCGACGTCCACGGCGTGGTCATCACCCACCACCACCCCGACCACCACGGCCTGTCCGGCCGGGTCCGCGAGGTGTCCGGGGCCTGGATCGCCATGCACGCCGCCGACACCGAGGTCGTCGTCCGCACCCGCTCCTCCGAGCCCGGCGTGTGGTTCGACTACATGAGCGCCAAGCTGGCCGCCGCCGGAGCGCCCGAGGAGCACATCGCCCCGCTGCGCGCCGCCCGCGCGAGCGGCCGCATGCGGACTCTGCCCGGACTGCGCGCGGCCGTCCCCGACCGGGAGATCGTCCCCGCCGAGCTGCTTCCCCTCGCCGGACGCCGGCTGCGGGCGATCTGGACCCCGGGCCACACCCCCGGCCACGTCTGCCTGCACCTGGAGGAGGAGCATCCGGCGAACCTCCCCGGCAACGGCCGCCTCTTCTCCGGTGACCACCTGCTGCCCGGGATCTCCCCGCACATCGGCCTCTACGAGGCGCCCGAGGACCCCCGTGTCACCGACCCCCTCGGCGACTACCTCGACTCCCTCGAACGCGTCGGCCGCCTGGCCCCCGCCGAGGTGCTCCCCGCCCACCAGCACGCCTTCACCGACGCCCCGGCCCGCGTACGGGAACTGCTGCACCACCACGAGGAACGCCTCTCGGGGCTGTGGGCGCTGCTGGCCGAGCCGCTCACCCCGTGGGGGCTGGCGGAGCGGATGGAGTGGAACCGGCCGTGGGAGCAGATCCCGTACGGCTCCCGCACCATCGCCGTCTCCGAGGCGGAGGCGCACCTGCGGCGGCTGGTGAAGCAGGGCCGCGCCGAAGCGGTCCCGGGCACCGACCCGGTGACCTACCGGGCGGTGTAGGGCGGCCCGCCCCCTGGGCCGGGCACCGGAGGGCCGTCGAGTGGCGCGTCCCGCGCCCCGGCGGCCGGGCCGGGGCGCCGGCCGTGATCCAGCCGACATCCCCGGGCCACGGGGCTACGGGCCGGTAGAGTGAGGCGGTCGTCCACACCCCGTACGGGGGGAAGCCGGTGCGAATCCGGCGCTGACCCGCAACCGTGACCCGCCCCGGCAGCAGCCGGTCCGGGGAGCCGGGATGCCCCGTACCGGAGTGCGCGGCTCGTGCCGCCGGTCCTCCCGGCGGCCGGCACCGTCGAGGAAACACGGAGCCGGAGCCCGGTGCCTGTGCGTGCCTGCCCCGGTTTCCCCAGCAGGAGAGGCACCCTCCCCCATGACCGTCCGCCGCAGCGCCGCCGCGCTCGCCGCCTCCGCCGTGCTCTGCGCGGGCGCCGCCCCCGCAGCCCTCGCCGACACCCCGCCGCCCTCCCCCTCCGCACCGCCGGTCGTCCCCTCCGGGCTCCACGGCAAGAACGACCCCACCTACGACGGCGTGTGGCGGCAGTCCTTCGCCCTGCTCGCGCAGGACACCGTCGGCGTGAAGCCGGCCGCGCAGGCCGTGGACTGGCTTGCCGGCCAGCAGTGCGCGAACGGTTCCTTCCCCGCCTTCCGCGCGGACACCGCCAAGGACTGCGACGCGACGGCCTACATCGACTCCAACGCGACGGCGGCGGCCGTGCAGGCACTGGCCGCGCTCGGCGGCCGCGACGACAGCGTCAAGAAGGCCGTCGGCTGGCTGAAGTCCGTGCAGAACGAGGACGGCGGCTGGAGCTCCAACCCCGGCGGCGCCATGGACACGGGCAGCGACGCCAACTCGACCGCCATCGTGATCAGCGCGCTGACCGCGGCCGGTGAGAAGCCGGCCGAGACGAAGTCGAAGGCGGGCAGGTCCCCCTACGAGGCGCTGCTCTCCTTCCAACTGGGCTGCGACACCGAGCCGGCCGCCGACCGGGGCGCCTTCGCCTTCCAGCCGGTCGAGGGCAAGCTCCTCGCGAACGCCGACGCCACGGCCGCGGCGGCGCTGGCCGGCCTCGGCACGGGCGCGGCCGTCGTCCCGTCCGGCAGCGACACCCCCGCCGCCCCGCTGGCCTGCCCGGCGGCGAAGCCCGCCGACCCGGCGGCCGGCGCCGCGGCCGCCGCCCGGGGCGCGGCGGGCTACCTGGCCGAGGCCCTCAAGAAGGACGGGCACCTGACGGCCGTGACGCCGGGGGCCGACCAGCCGACCGCGGACACCGGCAACACCGTCGACGCGGTCCTCGCCCTGGCCGCGGCCGGGCACAAGCAGTCGGCGGCGGGCGCGCTGGAGTGGCTGAAGGGGAACTCCGCCGAGTGGGCCAAGGGCTCCCCTGCGGCGCTGGGCACCCTCGTCCTCGCCGCGCACGCCACCGGCACCGACCCGAAGTCCTTCGGCGGCACCGACCTCGTGGCCGCGCTGAACGCGACCGGCCCGGCCCCGCAGGGCCAGGACACCGGCGCCACCGAGGTCGACAGCGAGAAGGACGAGCCGTCCGGCGGTCAGAGCCTCTGGTGGATCATCGGCGCGGGCGCCGCCGCCGGCATGGGCATCGGCATCCTGCTGAGCGGCCGCCGCAAGAAGAACCAGCTCTGATGCGCCGCCGCCTGCCCGCCGGGGCCCTCGTCCTCGCCGCGGTCCTCGCCCTGCTCGCCGCCTCCCCGGCGCTGGCGGCCGGCTACCGCTACTGGTCGTTCTGGGACGGCGCCGCCGGCGGCCAGTGGGCGTACGCCACTAAAGGGCCGTCGCTGGCCCGCCCCGCGGACGGCTCGGTCCAGGGGTTCCGCTTCGCGGTGAGCAAGGACGCGGCGACCGAGGCGGCGAAACCGCGGGCCGCCGCCGACTTCGAGGCCGTGTGCGGGACCACCGCGCCGGCGGAGGGCCGCAAGCGGGTGGCGCTCGTCATCGACTTCGGTGTGCAGGCGGACGCGCCGACGGGCGAGGTGGTGCCGCAGGAGGCCGTCCGCACGGCGTGCGCACAGGTGGGGCCGGACGCGACGACGGCCGAGGCGCTGGCGGCGGTCGCGAAGCCGCTGCGCTACAACGGCGCGGCGCTGCTGTGCGCGATCTCCGGCTATCCGCAGCACGGCTGCGGCGAGCAGATCGCGCAGACCGGCGCCGCCCAGGACCCGGCCGCGTCGTCGCCGCCGCCCGGGTCCGCCCCGGGTGTCGGGGGCGGCGGCCCGTCCACCGGTCTGCTGGTGGGCCTCACCCTGGTCGCCGCGCTGGCGGCCGCGGGCGTCTGGCAGTCCCGCCGCCGGGGCCGATGACCCACCGCACGTCCCGCGTCCGCGCAGCCGGCCCCGCGGCGTCCACGGGAGCGACCACCGCAGCCGCACCCGCCCCCGTGCCCCCGGCCCGCCGGAGCGGGCCCGGGGCGGCGGACCGCTCGCGCCGGTCGACGTACGAACGCTGGCGGGCGCCGCTGCACGGCCGGGCCACCGCCCTGCACGCGGGTGCCTGGTGGCTGTGGGCCCTCGGGCTCGCCACCGCCGCCTCCCGCACCACCAACCCGCTGCTGCTCGGGCTGATCGTCGGCGTCGCCGGCTTCGTCGTCGCGGCCCGCCGCACGGACGCGCCGTGGGCCCGTTCCTACGGCGCCTTCCTCAAGCTCGGCCTCGTCGTGGTGGGCCTGCGCCTGCTCTTCTCGATGCTGCTGGGCTCGCCCGTCCCGGGCACGCACGTCCTCTTCGTCCTCCCCGAGATCCCGCTGCCGGCGTGGGCGCAGGGCATCCGGTTCGGCGGGCGGGTCACCGCCGAACAGCTCGTCTTCGCCTTCTACGACGGTGCGAAGCTGGCCGCGCTCCTCGTCTGCGTCGGCGCCGCGAACGCCCTCGCCAATCCGGCCCGGCTGCTGAAGTCCCTGCCGGCCGCCCTGTACGAGGCCGGGGTCGCCGTCGTCGTCGCCATGACCTTCGCGCCGAACATGGTCGCCGACGTCGTACGCCTGCGCACCGCCCGCCGCCTGCGCGGCCGCCCCACCGGCGGGGTCCGGGCCGTCCTGCAGATCGGCCTGCCGGTCCTGGAGGGCGCTCTGGAGCGTTCCGTCGCCGTCGCCGCGTCGATGGACGCCCGCGGCTACGGCCGTACGGCCCAGGTTCCGCCGGCCGTCCGGCACACCACCACCGTCCTGACCCTGGGCGGCCTGCTGGGCGTGTGCGCGGGGACGTACGGGCTGCTGGCCGCGCAGGGCGCCGCGTACGGGCTGCCCGTACTCGGCATCGGTGCGGCCCTGGCCCTGGCCGGTCTGCGGCTGGGCGGGCGCCGGTCGGTGCGCACCCGCTACCGGCCCGACCGGTGGGGGGTGCGCGCGTGGCTGGTGGCCGGTTCGGGCGCGGCCGTCGCCGCCCTGCTGATCCACGCCGGCGGCGTCGATCCGGCCGGGCTGCACCCGGGCGTGGTCCCGCTGGTGGCGCCCGTACTGCCGTTGTGGCCGGCGGCCGCGGTCCTGGTCGGGCTGCTGCCGGCCTTCGTGGCCCCCGTACCGCCGAAGGAGGCGTCGCAGTGATCCGTTTCGACAAGGTGTCGGTCACCTACGACGGCGCCGGCGCCCCCTCGCTCCGGGACGTCGACCTGGTGGTCCCGGAGGGTGAGCTGACGCTGCTCATCGGCCCGTCGGGGGTGGGCAAGTCCACCCTGCTGGGAACGGTCAGCGGGCTGGTCCCGCACTTCACGGGCGGCACCCTGAGCGGCCGGGTCACGGTCGCGGGCCGTGACACGAGGACGCACCGGCCGCGCGAGCTCGCCGACGTGGTGGGCACGGTCGGCCAGGATCCGCTCGCGCACTTCGTGACGGACGTGGTGGAGGACGAACTGGCCTACGGCATGGAGTCCCTGGGCCTGCCGCCCGCGGTGATGCGCCGCCGGGTGGAGGAGACCCTCGACCTGCTGGGCCTGAACGAGCTGCGCGACCGTCCGATCGCGACGCTGTCCGGGGGGCAGCAGCAGCGGGTGGCGATCGGTTCCGTGCTGACCACGCACCCGAAGGTGCTGGTGCTGGACGAGCCGACGTCCGCGCTCGACCCGGCCGCGGCCGAGGAGGTCCTGGCGGTCCTGCAACGCCTGGTCCACGACCTGGGCACCACCGTGCTGATGGCGGAGCACCGGCTGGAGCGGGTGGTGCAGTACGCGGACCGCGTCCTGCTGCTGCCCGCCCGCGGCGCGGCCCCGCTGCTGACCTCCCCGGCGGAGGCGATGGCCGTCTCCCCCGTCCACCCCCCGGTGGTCGCCCTGGGCCGCCTGGCGGGCTGGTCCCCCCTCCCCCTCTCGGTCCGCGACGCCCGCCGCCTGGCCCCACCCCTACGAGCCCGCCTGTCCACGGCCCTTCCCTCCCCCGACCTCCCGGCGGCGCCGCCACGTGAGACACGGGGCCCGGGTGAGGCACGGGGCACGGGGCAGCGCCCCGATCTTTCAGCCCCGCCGGCGTTTGAGGCGCGGGGCACGGGTCCGCGCCCCGAACTTTCCGCCCCGCCGGCGTGTGAGGCACGGGGCACGAAGGAGCGCCCCGATCTTTCAGCCCCGCCGGCGTTTGAGGCGCGGGGGTCCGGGGGCAGCGCCCCCGGCAACGGCGCCGCACCCGGCTGGATCACCCGCCTGCTGCGCCGCAGCAAGCCGACCTCCGCCGAGCCCGCCGCAGGCGACCCCGCAGGCGACCCGGCCCGCACCCACAACCTCGGCATACGCCGCGCCCGCACCGACGTACTGCGCGCCGTCGACCTCACCGTCGCCCCCGGCGAGACCATCGCCCTGATGGGCCGCAACGGCGCCGGCAAGTCCACCTTGCTGTCCGCGCTCGTCGGTACGCTCGCCCCCACCACCGGCGAGGTGACGGTCGGCGGCCGGACCCCGCACCGCACGCCGCCCCCCGACATGGTGCGCCGCGTCGGTCTGGTCCCGCAGGAGCCCCGCGACCTGCTCTACGCCGACACGGTGGCGGCCGAGTGCGCCGCCGCCGACTCCGACGCCGGCGCACCCCCCGGCACCTGCCGCGACCTGGTCGCCGGTCTGCTGCCGGGGGTGCCCGAGGACATCCACCCCCGCGACCTGTCCGAGGGGCAGCGCCTGGCCCTGGCCCTGGCCCTGGTGCTCACGGGCCGCCCCGCTCTGCTGCTGCTCGACGAGCCCACTCGCGGGCTGGACTACGCGGCCAAGGCGCGCCTGGTGGAGGTGCTGCGCGGCCTGGCCGCCGACGGGCACGCCGTGGTGCTGGCCACCCATGACGTGGAGCTGGCCGCCGAGCTGGCCGACCGTGTGGTGGTCCTCGCGGGCGGGGAGGTCGTCGCGGACGGTCCGACGGCGGAGGTGGTGGTGTCGTCGCCGGCCTTCGCGCCGCAGGTCGCGAAGGTGCTCGCGCCGGGCCACTGGCTCACGGTGGGGCAGGTCGCCGAGGCCCTCCATGCGGTGGCGGACCGATGAGCCGCCGTCCCTCGAACCGCCCGCTCCGGATCGGTCCCCGGGCCGCCGCCGCCCTGGTCCTCGTCTCCCTCGTCGGCGTCGCGGCGTTCGGCTGGCCGTTGCTCGCCGACGCGCAGTCGGGGCTCGCCCATTCCCAGGACGCGCCGTGGCTGTTCGCGGCCCTGCTGCCCCTGCTCGTCGCCGTCGTCGTGGCGACGATCGCCGACCAGGGCATGGACGCGAAGGCGGTGGCGATGCTCGGCGTGCTCGCGGCTGTCGGGGCGGCCTTGAGGCCGCTGGGTGCGGGCACGGCCGGGCTGGAGCCGATGTTCTTCCTGATGGTGCTGGCCGGCCGGGTGCTCGGCCCCGGCTTCGGGTTCGTCCTCGGCTCGGTGACGATGTTCGCCTCCGCCCTGCTCACGGGCGGGGTCGGGCCGTGGATGCCGTTCCAGATGCTGGCGATGGGCTGGTTCTCGCTGGGGGCGGGGCTGCTGCCGGGTCCGGAGCGGATCCGCGGCCGGGCGGAGCTGTGGATGCTGGCGGCGTACGGATTCGCGGGCGCCTTCGCGTACGGCTTCGTCATGAACCTGCAGGGCTGGGTGATCATCCCGGGCATGGGTCAGGGCATCTCCTTCCACCCCGGGGAACCGCTGGCCGCGAACCTGGTGCGCTTCGTCGCGTACTACCTGGCGACCTCGCTGGGCTGGGACCTGGGCCGGGGGGCCCTCACGGTCGTCCTGACGCTCGCCCTCGGCGGCACAGTGCTGAGGGCGCTGCGGCGGGCGACGCGGAAAGCGGCGTTCGACGCACCCGTTTCCTTCGATTCCGGTGGCGCAGAGGTCCGCGAACCAGCAGAAACGGGTACACGGACGGCAACAGGGAGTGAGTTCGGAGGCCTTGCGCGGTGAGGCGGCCCACAGGACGCAGGTCACATACGAGGGCCTTTAGTAGCTCTCACGGCCCACAGAGCACCCCTTTTGCCCGGTTTGCCCGAGGTCGATGGGCCCGGGTGTGCGGGGTGGGCTAGTAGGCGGGGCCTTTGCCAGGGCGGCGGGACGTCGGTAGAACTGAACGTGTCGCAAGGCGGCAGGGGTACTTCACCCGCCGCCGACGAACCCCTCTCCCTCGCGTGAGTGGCTCACGCATGTCCTCGGCATGCCCGCGACCGCCCTTGTCCCCTTCGGAAGGTATCTCCGTGTCCAACACCGTCATCCGCCGCATCGCCGCCTCCAGGAAGACCCTCGTCGGCTCCGCCCTCGCCCTGGGCGTCGCCGGTTCCATGCTCGCCACGGTCCCCGCCCAGG
>NZ_JOFX01000069.1 GCF_000719345.1 Streptomyces sp. NRRL F-2664 | reverse complement strand
AAGGTTCACCCCATGCCGCCGGTGCTTGCCCGAGTAGTGCGCGCGTCCGTCGCCGGACCGGCCACACTCGGCGGGGGTCCCGTCCAGGAGGGCATACCGCCAGGTGTTCCACGACAGCGTGAACATGGGCGCGGGCCGTTCCCAGGGCGATACCGAATCCGGCCGCGAGCCCGAGGCCCCCGAGTTGAAGAGCTGCGGACGTCAGACATCCCGCTCAACAGCCCGAGGGCCTCGTCTGTTGCGTCACCCGATCGGTGGCCAACCTGAACAGGCTCAGTATGTCCAGGAGGTCGGTGGTGCCCCACCGGCGCTCGATCTCACCCTTGATACCACCAGGGAAGTACCGAGGCGCGCTCAAGCTCGCCGGATACGTCAACACCGCCGCCGGCGGCCGAGGCCACACCGAACGCACCCTCGTCCGCAGCCTCCGCGACACCGCATGACCAAACCGGGAGGTCCCGGCAAGCGTTCGGGGCCTGAACCCCTCTGGTCTGCCGGCCTCTTCGGAGGTCGGTTAAACGCCCGGACGGAGGAAACAGCTGCAGGCGTTGCAGGCGAAGGTGGGGCCGTAAATGCGGCGCTTGCCGCAGCTCTGAGAGGATTTAAGGTGAATAAGATGATGCGGCGAGGCCTGCTGACCGCGGTTGCGGTGTTCTCTGTGGCGGTCCCGGCCGTGGCCGCCAGCGCCCAGGCGGTGGCGGCCGAGCGGGCCGACGCCGTCGCAGCCGAAAAGAAGCAGTTCCTTGGCATCGGGACGCCCGTCCCGACCAAGGCGATGGACGACGCACGGGAGAAGATGGGCAAGTACGTCACCGAGACCGGGGAGAACTGCGCAGAGAAGTCCTGGGACGTCCGGCTCGGTAACATAGGCGAAGACAATGTCCCCCAGTACTGGGTCGCGATCTTGACCGCGGAATGCGGAAGCTGAACTCTCCGCCCCGGTAACTGGGCGGCACCCGGAGCATTTGGCTGCGTCGCATTGCGGCATCGCCTGCGGAGCGGGCAGGGGCCCGGAGCGCATCCCGGTCACCCGAGTCGGAACATGATCGGCAACAGCAGGAGTCCCGCAGGAGAACACGGCCTCTTGCGGATCACGGAGGTTCTGGACTGCGCGGCCTGCAGGGGTGCCGTGTTCCTTCCTCGCCGGGCAAGGCCGCCTCTCTCCTGACCGCCTCGGGTGCTGGTGGCCGTCACGGGGCCGGGGCGGTCAGGACTGTTACGGCGCCTGTCGCGAAGGGGGCTGGCCGGCCGGGTCCGCCCCGACCGCGCCATACGCCTGCCGGCGCCGCCTCGCGTCCATGGCCGGAAAAGCGGATGGCCGCCAAGCGCGGCCCGGAATTGCGCTCGCCAAGCCGGAGGCCTGGCCGAGGCCGCGATCACCACACGGATACCGGCAAATGCGGCTGGCTGAAGCGCGGGCATGGGACCGGCTGGCACCCAAGACTCACCCACCGCTCCCCATGGTTCGACTGCGAGGGTGAACTGCCCTTGGCCGACTGCACTTGACCCGGCTGAAGGCCGAGTGCCTGTCGAAGGACCGGAACGCCCCGCGTGTGTGGCTGCTTCCTCCAAGACCGGCGCCCCTCCGGAGGGCGTGGACCCGCGCTCCTGGCAGGCATCTCTCCGCCGCTTCGACCTCGAGGACACCTTCCGCTTCACGAAGCAGACCGGGGCTGGACCACCCCAGGAGGCTCCCGCACTCCCGAAGCAGCGGACCGCGGGACCTGGATCGTGATCGCCGGCCACACCCAGCTGCGACCGGCCCGGCTGTCGGCCCTGGGAAGAAGCCCGCCAACGCCGACCGGCCCACGGCGGCACGGGTCCGCTGGGGATCCATGGCCGGGAATGCTCTCTGGCTTGCGGGCAGCCACGGCGCCTTGGCGCCCGCCGCGCGGTGCGGTCGGCGCCGGTAGAGCCCATAGCCGTGGTTTCTCGCGCACCTGGTCGGCTCCGATCCGGCCGCCGGACCTCTCGATGAGCTCCCTCGACCTTCGGCAGGCAGTCGTCGATCACCTTCAGCCGCTGCCGCTTCGCCGGGCCATCCCCTCCACGGCCGGGAAGCTCCGCTTCACGGTGTGGCGGCCGACCCCACTCGGCCGCCATGCGGTAACTGCCTGTAAGGTCGAACGCTTCAGGATCTCCATGATCTCCTTTTGCTCTTCCCGCCGGGCAACAGGACAGACAGGGGCGGTGCGGACGGCCAAGGGGATTACGCGTCCATCAGCGGGGATATCTCGTCCGCCTGCGGGGAACTTTGCAGTTCTCAGCCGGGCGGTCTGCGGGCCGCGATGCTGAGTTCATATCGGCAACGCGGACCGCAGGTATCGCACCGGGGTGCGGGGTGTCGCTGCCGTCGATGGAGTAGACGGCAGGTCCTGGGCGTGCCGTCTACGTCGCCCTTCTTGGCAGGACGGTGTGGCGTGTCGGTGATTGCCCACGCTGATGGTTTCGGGGAGTGTTTCGCTTTGGTGCTGTGGGGCGTATACCTGTCCGGTCTGGCCCCGCAGCCCGGTATGGCTGTGGCGCGCCTCGAATTCCATGCTGTCCGGCTGGGTGCGGGGAGCGCCACAGCTCCTTCGCCAGGCGGGTGTGGTCCGTCGGCTTCCTCCCGGTTGGGCCCGCGGATTCACGAATGCGGCCTGGATGAGTCGCAGCCCGCCGATACGTGGGCCCGCTCCATCACCCCGGCCACCCGACCCTGCCCTTCTGGCCGCCCTGGCCGCGGACGAAGCGGCAGGGGGCTGCAGAAAGGATCCGAAGGCCAGTGGGGTACTGCCCCTGCTCCAGCTCCACGGCCTGGGCGGTTTCGTGACCGCGCTCGGGCAGTTCCTCGGCAGGCACGGCTGGCCTGTCAATGCGACGGTGACCCCGCTCACGAAGCAGTGGGCAGCAGATCACGCTGCCTTCCACTCGGGTGACCTGGCCCGATCTGACTACGTCTACATGTGGGCCGACGGCATCTACCCCATCCGACTCTCTCCTCGCCCTGGACACCACCGCTGAAAACGCTCAGTGGCCAGTGGGGGCGCGTGGCGGCAGGGCATTGAGAATCTTGGCCGGTGAGCCGGTCTGGGCTCGTGGAGC
This sequence comes from Streptomyces sp. NRRL F-2664, assembly GCF_000719345.1. Classification (GTDB taxonomy): domain Bacteria; phylum Actinomycetota; class Actinomycetes; order Streptomycetales; family Streptomycetaceae; genus Streptomyces. The sequence continues at coordinate 9,115 of NZ_JOFX01000069.1, read as the reverse complement.
GGTCCTGGCAGGGGTGGGTGGCGGTCCGGAGGATGACGCCTGGGACCACCACCCGTCACGGCGGCGTGGCTGACGTGGCCGTGTTGCCGTGGCGGTGCTTATTGTCCTGTTTGTCGGTGCCGGGTGTGGGATGCCACGCCGTGTGTGCTTCGCGGTGGGGCGGATGGCCCGGGTCGGTCGTCGGGGTAGTCCTCGGCCGCCGGGGGCTTGCGGACCGTCTGCCGCCCGGCTGGCCCGCCCTGTCCGCCGCCACCGCTCCGCGTCGAAACCACCTGGCCCTGGGCCAGCGCGTACACCACCGCCTGAAACGTCACCGCCCTGCCGGCCGTCGCCTGGCGAGTCGGCCCGCCCTGACGAGGGGGAGCAGAACGGAGGGGAACCCGCACCGCCCCAGGAGGCGTGGAACCCGGGCGTACCCCCCGCAGCGGCACGCGAAGGCCCGTCCCCCCGCGCCGCAGGGAGCATGACGGGCGAACCGACGCACCGGTCAGCGCCCAGCCCGCTGGCGAACCCAGGTCCAGTTCGGACGCGCCGGCTTCCCTCTTCCGCAAGCGCGTACTTCCCGCCTGACGCACCGTAGCCGCCACCGCAGAACCTTAGCCAGACTTCAGCCGGTAAGAGCAGATGCGGCCATGGCGCGGTACTCCCTTATGGCCAGTACGCTTGGGCGGGCCCTGCAGATGCCGCCGCTTTAATTCTTTTTCCTGAATGAATGGTGCAAGGTTCCGCCCGGGTACACTGTGTATGAAATGCTGTCGCCCTTGATGATTTTTTCCATTTTTTCTTTGAAGTTCATTCCTGGGGTGAATATGCGGTTCTCGATGTCAATGTAGAGCCCGCCTGCCTCCTGCTTGAGGATGATCGCCACGTGACCGCTGTCGCCGTCCTGGATCGCGTCCAGGACGGCTATCTGGCCCGGTTCGAGGCCGTTGACTGCGTCTACTGCATCGAAGTATCCGCCTGCTGCGAGCGGTTTTCCGAAGGTTTTTTCCAGATCGTGTCCGTTTACGGTCACGGCTTGCGACCCCGGAACGTAGGCGCGTCCTTCGGAAAGCGTCAGGAGTGCCGACAGGTTTGACTGTGCGCATATTCCGCCAGGAGAGGCCGCTCCGTAGTCGACGGCCAGGGCGCTTCTATAGGATGCCAGCGCCTCGAGGGTCGCCGGGACGTTGCCTTCCTGGACTGATTTGACGACGGAGTTGTACAGCTTCATATTCTCCATCGGGACGCTCATGATCCCGGAAGGGGCGATTACGCCCTTTATTCCGCTTTTCGCCCCAGTGAAGCGAGGGTCGCTTTTTGCAGGGCTTGCCGGCGGGGTGTAAACGGGTGACGCTATGCCAGGGGCCGGGTTCGCGGCCGGGCTTTGCGTGGAATTCACGGCAGGTATCACCGCTATGGATGCGGGCGAGGACTGTCCGGCACCGGGCGTGGAAGACCGGTTGGTCTTCATCATCTCGGTCCGTGCCACCTTGTTCCTGTCGTTCTGGTGCCGCCTTTGCTGGAGTTTGGTCCGGAGGCTTATGTTGATGTTCCCGCTGGGGTCGATGTGCTCGACGGGGTTGGTGTCGAAGGCTTGGTATTTGTTGAGGGGCGTGGGGTGGGGGTCGCGGGTGGTGAACCGCCCGGTGGCAGGGTCGTAGGTGCGGGCGGGGGTGTAGTGGGTGCCGGTTTCGGAGTTGGTGTACTCGCCGCCGAACCGGAACGGGTTGGCTGCGGGATCAGCGGCTGCGGGGGGAAGGGTGAGGGGGGTGCCGTCCGGCCGTGCCTCCTGTCCGTAGTCGGTGTAGTAGCGGCTGGTGCTCGCGGCAGCACGGGAGGTCGTTTCCAGAATGGTGTTTCCGCGCCGGTCGGCGTGCAGGTACGCAGCACCGTCTGGGCTGCCGTCCAGTGTGCGGTGCTCGCGTCCGGCCAGACCGGTGAGGTAGGCGGCGGTGCGGGTCTGCCCGTCCTTGGTGGTGTGGGTGTCGTTGGCGATGTCCCCGGCGGGGGTGTAGTGGAAGAGGACTGTGTGCTTCTCTCCGGCCGGGCTGGTGGTGGTAGAGGACTTGCGGCTGCCGTCGGGCCAGTACGCGTACTCGGTGCGGGTGCCGTCTTTGGCGCTGCCGGTCAGGGGCTTGTTGTCCGGGCTGTAGGTGTAGCTGGTGCCGTCCGCGCCGGTGGTGAGGTTTCCTGCCGCGTCGTAGGCCTGGGCAGCTTTGGTGCCGTCGGTGGTGACGGCGGTGAGGCGCCCGGCGGGGTCGGTCTCGTGTTCGGTGACGGTCTTCTTGCCGTCCTTGCCCGTGACAGTGACGGTGGTGATATCGCCGGCCGCGTTGGCCGTGTAGGCAGTGGACCGTATTACAGGGGCCTCCGCATCGGCGCCGTCGTGCAGGACGGTGCCCGTCAGACGACCGTAGGCGTCATAGGAATGCACCGTGTGGGTAGTGGTCATCCCGCCCGTGCTGCCGCTGCCCTCCTGCCCCTCACTGCCTCCAGCGGTGGTGGGCCGGATGTCGGTGCGGGTGGCGAGCTCGCCGCGGCTGTTGTAGGTGTAGGCCACCTGGGACAGCACGGCACCGTCTTTGCCGGTGAGAGTTTCCTTCTTCGGCTGGCCGCTGTCCCAGTACTCGGTGGCCGCCACGGTGCCGTTGCCGTAGGCGCTCTTCACCGGTCGGCCCAGGCCGTCGTAGGTGTAGGCGGCAGAGGAGACCTGCCCATCCTTAGTGGTCTGCTCGGCCTGTTTGAGGGTGCCGTCTTCGTTGTAGGCGTAGGCGGTCACGGCGCCTGCTGCATCTGTGGCAGTGACGAGCTGCCCGACCGCGTCATAGGCGCGGGAGGTGGTTCTGCCGTCGGGGTAGGCGACCGACACCATGCGGCCCTCGCCGTCATACCCGTAGGTGATGAGCGAGTCCTTCTTCGCCGCCTCGCTGGCACCTTCCCAGATGCCTGTGATCCGGTTGAGCCGGTCGTACTCCATGTGCCGGACCGTGGAAGCCCCTCCGGCGCTGGTGAGGGTCGCGGTGGCGAGCAGGCCGGTGCTGTCGTCGTAGGCGTAGACGGTCTGGGAGACCTGCTGGCCGTCCCTGGTCTCCACGGTGGCGGTCTTGACCTGGCCGTCGGGGTGGTAGGTATAGGAGGTGGTGTTGCCGAGCTGGTCGGTCTGCACAGCGAGGCGGCCTGCCTCGTCGTAGGCATTCCTGGTGCCGGCGCGGGTGTCGGCGTCCTGGCGGCCGTCCTGGGTGAGGGTTTTGCCGGTTGTCCGCCCGGCGAGGTCGTGGGTGAGCTCTGCGGTCATTTTCGCGCCCGGGTAGGCCTGCGGGGCTGCCGGGCTCAGGGCGGCCTTTGCAGCCATGCCGCCGGCGCCGTAGGACGGGGTCGTAATGACTTCGCCGCTGGTGGACGACAGCAGGCGCCCCAGCGCGTCGGCCTGGCCAGCGGAGCCTGCGGACGGGGTGCCGTCGGCGAAGACGACCTTTGCGCTCACCGTCCGCTGGGCGCTGTCAATGTCCCGTACGGTGACAGCGCGCGCCTCAGCGGCACGGGCTGATGCCTGGTCTTTACCGAGGACACCCTGCCAGACGGCCTCGGCCACAATGTCGGCGGCAGACTTCGCAACCGTGCCGTCCGGGCGGGTCACCTCAGTTGAGTGCCCCCACGGGTCCGACACAGCGGTGGTCTTGCGGCCTGCCGCGTCAGTGACGGTGACCTGGTGCTTCGCCCACTGCGAGTAGTCCGCCTCCGACAGCACCCGGGCGCCGTCCGCGTCGGCGTCGGGACTGTATCCGCCGTCGCGGTAGTTGTCCGCGGTGCGCACGGCACGCCCGAGGGCGTCCACGCTCTGCACGGTACGGCGCCCGTCCGGCGTGGCCACAACGGTCTGGGTGGGCGAGGGGTAGGAGATTTCGGTGGTCTGCGGCTGGGACGAGTCCGGCATGGCGGTGTGCCTGGCAGGCCGGCCCTTGTCGTCGTACTCGATGCGGGAGACCACGCGGCCCGACGGGTCTGTCTCCTCCAGCAGCGCACCGGTGGCGAGGTCTATGGTGCGGGTAGTGGCGGTCTCACTTTCCGTGCCCGGAGCAACGGTGACCGTCTCGGTCAGGCGCCCGTCCTTCACTTCCCGGCCGATGGCCGTCCTCAGTTCCTTCGGCCCGTCGCCCTGCGCTCCGTCGGCCCAGGTCACCGACTGCGCGGTGACCTGTCCGTCCTGGTCGTACTCAAAGGAGGCCTGCTCGCGGGCGGCCAGTCTCCCGCCGCTGCCGGCGGTGCGGGTCACCGTGTGGGCGACGGTGCGCCGCTCTTCGGCGGGGGTGGGGGTGTTGACGGTCTCCTGCAGGACGGTCCCGTCCCTGCCGGTCGTCTTCTGCGACAGCACCAGCCCGGTGGCGCCCTCTCCGGTGTCGTAGACGGTCTCGGTCACCGTGCCCGTCTCATCGGTGGCCTTCACGACGCGGCCGTAGGAGTCGTACTCCGCAGCGGTGGCCACCTCGCGCCTGTCTCCGGCGGAGTTGTAGACGGTGTTCACCTCGCGGACGGGGTCCGCCCAGCTGGCGGGCAGCTCCTGCCCCTGCGCGGGCGGCACGGGCGAGCCGGCCTCCTCCTGCCAGCCGTAGCTGTAGTGGAGTTCGCCCGCCGCCCGGTCGCCCAGCGCGGCGGTGAACACCTTCTGCGAAACCAGCAGATGCAGGCTGTTGTAGAGGGAGACCACCCGCTGCTCCGGATTCCCCTCCGCGTCCAGGCGCGCGACCTCGGTGGTGTAGGTGTAGCCGGTCCGCCCGTCGAAGACATCGTCCTCGCCGCTGAAGCCCCCGCCCGCCCCCGTGTAGTTGCGGCCCTCCTCCACCGAGGCACTGAAACGCTGCTCCGGCGCGGCCGGGTCCCCCTCGGCGTCCAGAGTGCGCAGGCGGGCGGCTGCCAGGGCCGGGACGGGGGAGCCGGGCAATTCTTCATATCCGATCTCGGTGACCTGGCCGGAGGGGGTCTCCATCCGGGAGATGACAGCGCCGTGCCCGGACAGCGGCCGCTCGTAGTCCAGCTTCGTTACGCCGCCGCCGGCGCCAGTGATGGTGCGGACCTGGCCGTCTTCGAGGCTGAGGACCGCGGTGAGGCGGTGGCCGTCGCCGGAGCGGGCCGGCGCCCGGAAGACGACCTGCTCCCCCCCGCCGTCCGTACCGTAGGAGACCTCGGTCACGGCCCCGTAGGCGTCGGTCACCGCCGCCAGCTGCCAGGCGTCCCCCGCCGCCTCGAACGCGAAGTCGATCCGGTTGCCGTGCCGGTCCGCGAACGCCGCCGCGTTGCCATCCCCGTCGAAGTACTGCACCGACCCGTCGGCGAGGTCCGTCAGCCGCCACTCAAAGCCCCGCTCCCCCACGCCCTCCCGTGCCTCCAGGACACCGCCCGGGACATGTTCGAAGCGCACCCCCCCGCCCGGGAACCGCTTCAGACCCGTCGCAGAGCCCCCGCCGGTGCCGTCGTCGTCGATGTCGTACACCCCGCCCGCCACCACCGCCCTGCCGTTCCCGGCATCCACGAACGGCAGGCCCAGGCCCATCCCCTCACCCAGACCCTGCCGGTCCACCCCCAGACCTGACAGCTCCTGGTCATACGACAGCGACAGGCTGAACGACACCCCGCCCCGCCCGGCTATCCCGAGCAGGGGCACTCCGAAGGAGTACCGGCCCGTCCGCGTATCCACCGCGCCCCCCGCACCCTCACCCGGAGCGAACACGCCGGACACCATGCCCGGGGCAGCGGGTATAGAGGCTGCGGCAGCCGCATAACGCGAGCCGGGGGAGGCGAACGCCTCACCAGCGCTCTCTCCCGCGGCAGTGCCAGCAGCGGCCAGGACCAGAAGACCCGCCACGCCACCACGGCGGCGCACTCGGCGGACAGAAGAAGGCACAACAGACCCCAGACGATCAAACGACGAGACAAAGCGGACATGTTTGCTTTAGCGCACCAGTCCCGGCGGCCGGTGTCCCTCCGCTGAACGGCCCCTGCACCGGCTGACCTGCCGTTGTCGGCGTACGACCTCACGAGCCCGCGATGGATCGGGGTGGGGCGGTGACATGACGAGGCCGCGCGGGGTTCTTCGAGTGTGATCAAGAAGTGGGCCCGCGCGGCCTCGTCTCATCCTGCCTTTTGCGGCGTGAGCCGCCAGCACTTCGGCGAGTGCCCGAAGAGCTCGAATCAGGTGGGAATCACAGTGCGAGAGCGAGCGTCAGGACCGGTGCGGGCACGGCCGCTGCCGTAGGGCGGGAGCCGGCCCGAAGTACGAACCCGGCTGTCATGACCGGGTGGTGATCACGCCGCCTTGCCTGCGCGCCGGTCTGCCCCAGGACGCACCCGCCGTGATCTACGACGTCGGCTCATCGACCACGGGCGGGCGGTCGGCGGGGTTCGGCCCCTGCTCGCGGCCCGCGGCTCCACCGTCCCCGACTGGCCGGGCCTGCGCCTTCGCACCCTGGAGGACGTCTTCGCCTACGCCGGGGCGGAGAACATCGAGCTGCGGCTCGACGGTGCGGAGACCCAGGCCCGCCGTCCGAAGGACGGCCGCCCCGGGCGCCGGGCGTTCGTCTCGGGCAAGCGCAAGCAGAACACCGTCAACACCACCAGGTTTAGCGACGGCCAGGGCCGCCTGCCCTACTCCGCGGCGGAACGGCCCGGCCGGATGCACGACCATGCCGCCGTCCGCACCGAGGGCATCGCCGAGCAGTTCCGGACCCGCCCCGGCGTGAAGGCCAAGGTCGACTCCGGCTACCAGGGCCCGGCCAAGGAGTTCCCCGACCAGGTGACCAAAAGGGCCTCGCTCAGCGTCGTGAGCGGGGTCTTCTTGGCGGGAAGGAGGGAAGGAAGGAACCCGGCCGGTGAAGTCACCACTCACCGCGGGCAGGTCACCACGGTCACCTCCACCCGGGCACCTCACGGATGCCGGCCCGGTGCCGAGAGTACGGCGGTCGGCGGGTCGGCGGGCGGATCGACGGCGGCCCCGGGGAGGAGAGGCCTTCGGCGGCGGTGCCGGCCCGCGGCGCGCCGGTGTCTCGCGTGCGGGACGGCTGGTCGGATCTGTCCCGGTGCCGAGCTAGCGGCGCTCCGTGCTCACCGGACAGATTCACGCTGGGCCCGGTCAACCTTCATCTTCACGTTCATCACCGTCGCTGCGGTGAACAGGCCCGCCCGCCCAACATGCGCGCGCACGTGCGCATGTGAGGGAGCCCGCGGTGCGGTGAATTCCGGCCGGCTCCGGCCGCCGTGGCCCGGTGGCCTCTCCCGGGCCGGTTACCGGCCCTGTGTACGCGGGTTCGCACTGCTCAGGGCAGGCCGGGGCGGCGTTCTCGGCCGGTAACCGGTAACCGGGTGCCCTCTCGCGCGGGCACGCGAGCGCGGCTACGCGTTGGGCCCGGTTTCGCAGGGCTGGCCGAGTGCGTAGAACGCGAAGTTCGCATCCGGCGGGCATCGGTGAGGAACCGGTTCGCCACCCGGCTCGTTGCGTGCACTCCCTGGTCATGTGATCGCCGACCGGAATGCTGAGGTCATCGCTGTTGTGGCCCGTAGGCATGCCCGGAGCGTGGGTGTTGCTGCCGTCGACGAAGTCGGCGGCAGCACTGTTTCGTTCGGGTAGGTGCAGGTCACGCCGATGGCGGGCTCTGGAGCATGCCCGTCGGCGGGTGGCGGCCATGCAGCGTGGCCGCCCAGCGCTGTTCTGTTCGGCGCGGTGCCGGACGCGGGCTTGGCGGTCAGGGCTGAACAAAATCTGATGGTGCCGGTATCAGCGCAGGTCAGGAGAGCGGCGACTTGGCCAGACCGAGCACGGCAGACTGACGGCACCCGAAGCTCCGGCGACTCGGGTGACTGGGAGGTAACCTTGATCGTCGGAGCTTCGTTGCATGCCGGGAGGATGTTCCGATGGGCCGTCACACTGCTGTGGCCTGCGGGTTTATGAGACCGAACTTTGAATCAGCCCTGCCCCGCGCACTTGAATCAAGGTGCGGCCGGACGCTGTGCGGATTCCTTCTCCGAAGGGCAGAACACCACCCCGGAGGGTCATCCCCTCCTCCGGCTCTGCGTGCGGCTTTTCCCCCTCAGCCCGACCCCGTGACCGCCGACTCGGCGTCGCCATCCCTGAACATCGCGACGCGGAGGCTCAGCCCGGCATGGGCACGCTGGTTGAGCCCGAGTTCATCGCCTACACAGGCGGTGGCGCGGACGCCTTCGGCAGCGCGGGCCGACTCGTCCGGCGTCGCCGGACTCGCACCGCCCCCCCGGGACTCCGGTCGAATCAGCGGCAACATGCGTCGGCCACACCGCTACCACCGCCGACTCCGCGCGTCTTCTACCTCTCCGCTTCTTTCCTGATCTCTGCTGCGAGTATCAGGGCGCCCGCAGCGCCGATATTGTGGTGTATGTGCTTGCTTAAGTAAGAGTACGGATAAATCAGGGAGCTGCGCATGATGGAAGCTTCCGTTGTGAGGATCTCCATGTCTTCCCTGTAATCCTGGGCATAGCCGGGGTTGTTTTCCAGCTTCTTCCTCATCGACTCGATCCACTTGTTGTGCTGCGCAAGGGATTCCTGGAAAGGCTTGAGCTGTTCGTCCATCCATTGCAGTAGCCCAGGAGTTATTCCGTGCTGAGCTTCGGCGTGGGCCAACCTGCTTTCCGCTATGCGCTCACGGAGGTCACGCATAACTTTCTCCTGGCTGTATACGGCGCCTGTCTCGTCCTTGAATAGTGCAGGGTTGAAGTCTGCGCCGTCATTGACGAGAAGTGCTTGCTCCTGAAGCCCTTCCGATATTTTAGCGTATTCTGTGGCGGTAGTACCGTCTGTGCCCCATGACTTTATTGCTTCTGTTTTTATGTCGGAGGCCGCCGTCACAATCTCGCTATGTAGTGCAGTGGATTCGATTCGCAGTTCTTTGATTCTTGCCTGAATTTCTTCTCTTGTGTGCTTGGCTCGAGCTTCGGCCTTCGGGTCACGGGCAGGTTTCGCCTTGCCCTTCCAGCGATCCATTCTGTTTTTGAGCTTCACGCCGAGGGGCAGGTTTCCGGTGGGGTCGGTGTATTCGATGGGGTTGGCTGCGTAGGCTTGGTATTTGTTGAGGGGTGTGGGGTGGGGGTCGCGGGTGGTGAAGCGGCCGGT
>NZ_JOFX01000068.1 GCF_000719345.1 Streptomyces sp. NRRL F-2664 | reverse complement strand
AACATCGACCGCTCGGCATCAGAGAGCACCACCGGCGGGATCTTCGGTCCAGGACGACTCACACCAGACCAACGACGAATCTCCGACTCAGGACACTAGGAGCTCTCTTACGGATCATGAGCGGAGATCCGAGTGCAGACCTGCTCGCGTTGGCAGAACTGCCGCCTGCAACGATGCGTCTGTGAGCCATGACCTTGCTGTATGGGACGGTGACCGTCCAGTCGATGACCGCCAAGCGGGCTCGATGTATGACGGGTTCTACGAGCGCTACCTGGAGTCGGACGATGTCGTTGTGCCTCCGGCGCCGCGCATCGTGGCGTACGTGGATGCCCTCGTCGCGCGGTACCCGGATGACGTCGACCACAACGTCGTGTGGGCGTCGACACCGGTCATCGATGAGGCATCGGGCCCGATCGTGTACTTGGTCATGTCTTACGCCAAGGCCGAGGAAGTGTCCGAGTACGCCGCTGAACTGGCCCGCGAGCACGGCCTCGTCTGCTTCGATCCGCAGGGTGAATGTCTCCGCCCCTGAGCCGGCTGCTCATCAGCGGGCGGACCAGAGGAAGATGCCCGCAAGGAGGAGACCGGCGCGGTAGACCGTGGCGGTTTTCTCGTAGCGGGTAGCCAGGCCGCGCCACTGCTTGAGGCGATTGATGCAGCGCTCGACGGTGTTGCGCTGCTTGTAGGCTTCGCGGTCGAATCCGGGCGGGCGCCCGCCGCTGCGACCCTTGCGCATGCGGTTGGCGATCTGGTCGGCAGGCTGCGGGATCACAGTCCGTACTCCGCGCCTTCGCAGAAGGTCCCGCATGGCTCGTGACGAATACGCCTTGTCGGCCAGCACCATGAAGGGCCTGGTCCTGGGCCTGCCGATACGACGTGGGATCCGGATGGCAGCCATCACGCGATCGAACGCCGGCGCGTCTCCGGCCTGGCCGGGCGTGAGCACGAAGGCCCACCACGCGACCGTCCGATCGCGTGGTCGGCGGGCTCATCAGCCGGGGCCCCTTTTTACGGGCCCCGGCGCCGTTCTGGTGCACGCGCACAATCGTGGAGTCGACCGCGACGACCCAGTCCAGCTCGCCGTCCGCATCGGCCTGGGCGAGCAGGGCAGTGAAGACGCGATCTCAGGTGCCATCGATCGCCCAGTTCCTCAACCGTGTGTATACGCCTTTCCACGAGCCGTACTCCGCGGGGAGGTGCACCCATTGCGAGCCGGTCTGGAACTTCCAGGCGATCGCGTCGATCACCTGTCGGTGATCGCGCCACCGCCCGCCCCGCCTCGGTGTCCGGTCCGGCAACAACGGCTCTATCCGCGCCCACTGCGCGTCAGTCAACGGCACGGCCAGACCAACGATCCGATGATCGGTAAGAAACGCCCCAGGTGCCATCCACGGGGGTGTCGGAACGTGGGTCTCGCGGATCGACGAGGACGACCACTCGGTCGTGGCTCGCCAGGTCCTCAGGGAGGGTTGTGCCGAGCGTGCGAGAGGCGTCGCCGTCCGGTGTGTACACCAGCACCGGCCGTTGCCCGTGAAGCGGCGGCGCGCCCACATGCCCGTCGGTGAGGACCGCGCCCGAGTCCACCGTTCCTCCTGCGCGTGTTCGCGGCGGGCCCGGCCGGCCGGTCCCATCCTGCGCAGGACAAGCTCAAGGCGGTGTACGGAGGCCCGTGAGCGGTCCCGCACGGGACCTCGCACGGCCGCGGGACCCAGGCCGTCCCGCGGTCCCGCAGGGACCCCCCGCAAGGGCGCGGCACGAAGTCCGTACCGCGTCCCTGCGGCTACCGGCAGCTTGCGGCGGGCACGTACACGACGTGGGGTGCTCCGGTGTCGGGGTGGACCCCGACACGGGCCCGCACCCCGTACACCTCGGCCAGCAGTTCTTCGGTGAGTACCTCCCGGGGCGGCCCGGAAGCGGCGACGCGGCCGCCCGTCAGGACGTAGAGGCGGTCGCAGAAGGCCGCGGCCAGGTTGAGGTCGTGCAGGACGAGCAGGCTGGTGGCGGGCAGTGACCGGACCAGGCCGAGGACCTCCAACTGGTAGCGGATGTCGAGGTGGTTGGTCGGCTCGTCGAGGGCGAGCAGCCCCGGGTCCTGGACGAGGGCGCGGGCCACCAGGACGCGCTGGCGTTCGCCCCCGGACAGCTCGTCGAACCGTCGGGCCGCGAAGGCGGCGGCCCCCACGGTGTCCAGGGCGCGGTCCACGCGCCGTACGTCGTCCGGACCGTCCTGCTCCCAGAACCGCTTGTGCGGGCTGCGCCCCATGGCGACGACCTCGCGGACGGTCAGCCCGAAGGTGCCGCTCGCGTCCTGCGGCACCACGGCCACGCGCCGGGCCCGTTCCTTGACGGTGAGTGCGCCCGCGTCCGCGCCGTCCAGCAGCACCCGGCCGGCGGTGGGGCGCAGGGTGCCGTAGACACAGCGCAGCAGGGTGGTCTTGCCGCTGCCGTTGGGGCCGACGACCCCCACCGTCTCGCCCGGCCGGGCGGCGAGGTCGATGCCGTGCAGCAGTGTGTGTCCGCCGGTCTCGTACGCCACGCCCTGCACGGCGAGTTCCGCGGGCCGCACCGGCCCGGTCGCGTCCGTCATCCCGTCACCCCTTCGATCCGGCCGGAACGGCGCAGCATCCACAGGAAGCACGGCCCGCCGACGAGGGCGGTGACCACGCCCACCGGTATCTCCTCGGGAGCTGCGGCCGTACGGGCGACGAGGTCGGCCAGGACCAGGAACACCGCGCCGCCGAGCGCGGCGACCGGCAGCAGCGCGCGGTGCCCGGCACCCACGGCCATCCGGGCGGCCTGCGGGACCATCAGCCCGACGAAGCCGATCGCCCCGCTGCAGGCGACGAGCACGCCGATGACGAGCGAGGTCACGACGAACGCGGCGGCGCGGAAGCGTCCGGTGTCCAGGCCCAGGGTGTGCGCGCCCTCCTCCCCGGCGAGGAGGAGGTCGAGCGGTCGGGCGAGGGTGAGGAGCAGGGCGCCGCCGACGGTCAGCGCGAGGGCGGGCACGGCCAGTTCGTCCCAGCGGGCGCCGCCGAGGCCGCCGAGCGTCCAGAACAGCACGGAGCGGACCTGGTCGGGGTGTGCGGCGAGGACGAGCACGAGGCTGGTGAGGGCGGAGAGGACGTACTGGACGGCCACGCCGGCCAGGATGAGCCGGCCGGTGGTCATGGTGCCGCCGCGGCGGGCCATCGCGTAGACGGCGACGAGCGCGATCAGGGAACCCAGGAACGCGGCGAGCGGCACTCCCAGGCCGAAGCCGGCCGCGGCGGTACCGAAGACGATCACGAGGACGGCTCCGGCGGAGGCGCCGGAGGACGCCCCGAGCAGGAAGGGGTCGGCGAGCTGGTTGCGGACGAGGGCCTGCAGGACGGTGCCCGCCACGGCGAGCCCGGCGCCGACGACGGCGCCGAGCAGGACCCGGGGCATGCGCACGTCCCACACGATGGAGGCGAAGGCCCCGACGGGCCGGTCCCCCGTCAGGCCCCCGAGGACGATGTCGAGTACGCGGTCGGGGGCGATCCGTACCGGGCCCAGCGCCAGGCCCGCCGTCGCCGAGACGGCGAGGGCGGCGGCGAGCCCGGCGAGGACCGCTCCGGTGCGGAGCCTCACGCCGCGTTCGGGTGGAGCTGGCCGCCCAGGGCCTCCACGGCGTCCGCCACACGGACGCCGAGGACGACCGAGGAGAGCGGCAGGACGACGAACCGCCGGTTCTTGATCGCGGGGATCTCGGCGAGGGCCGGGTCGTTCAGCAGGCGCTGCTTCTTCGCCTCGACGCCGGTGCCGCCGTAGTCGTAGATGAGGACGACCTCGGGCTTGCGCTCGATGACCTTCTCCCAGGCGACGTCGCCGAAGGTGTCCTTCAGGTCGGCGAAGACGTTCGTGCCGCCGGCGAGGGAGATGATCTCGTTGCCTATGCCGTTGCCGCCCGAGGTGGAGGCGGAGGCCTCGCCGGAGTCGTAGGCGAAGACGGTCGGCCGCGGCCGGTCCTTGACGCGGTGGGCCACGGCGTCGATGCGGCGCTGCTCGTCCTCGATGAGCTTCGTGCCGCGTTCGGGCACGCCGAAGGTCCGGGCGACCTCGGTGATCTCGGTCTTCAGCTGGTCGAGGCCGACGCCTCCCTCGGTGCAGTACTCGATGTTGAGACGGGAGTCGATGCCGGACGCGGCGAGGCCTTCGCGGTCGCGGCCCTGCGCCTTGTCGAAGGCGCTGGAGTAGCCGCCGTAGACGAAGTCCGGTTCGGCGCCGAGCAGGACCTCCTTGGAGGGGTATTCCCCGGCCAGTACCTTGATCTTGTCGTAGGCGGGCCGGTAGGCGGGCAGCACGGCGTCGTCGAGGTAGGCGGTGCCGACGATCCGGTCACCCAGTCCGAGGGCGAGCATGAGCTCGGTGGCGTGCTGGTTCATGGTGACGGCGCGCTGCGGCGGATGCTGGTAGGTGCTGCTCACACCGCAGTTCGTGACGGAGTACGGGAAGCCGGGGGCGGCGGTGCCTGCGGCGGCCCCGTCGCGGCCGGTACCGGGCGAACCGGCGCAGCCGGTCAGGGAGATCAGGAGCGCGACGGGGGTGAACGCGCGCAGGGTGGCGCGGGAACGTGACACGGCAGGGCCTCTCCGGGGGATCCGCGTCCCCTGGTCGATACGTGGAGGAGAAGAGGCGGTGCGTCAGTGTCTGACTCCCGGTCAACCGCACGCGGTGGACCGGTCACAGTGGCGGGACCGCACCGGAATCGCACCGGTTTCCTGTCCTGCACCGCCTGGTTACGCCCCCAGTGTGCCAGAACGCCCTCGTGGGGTGGGGTGGGGTGGACCGCTTGCGGCGCACACGCCGTCGGGCCGGGCCCCGGCGGGGCCCGGCCCGAGGGACGGTGGTGCGCATGCATGGCAGGGGCGGCAGGACTCGAACCTGCGGCCTACGGTTTTGGAGACCGTTGCTCTGGCCAACTGAGCTACACCCCTTCGGCAGGACCCACCTTGGCACGGCCGGGCCGGGGGCTCCAGCGCATTACCGCTCGCGCCGGGTCAGCGGCACAGCTCTGTAATGGTGTCGCCGAAGTCGGGGAACTCCCGTGCCGCCCGTTCCAGCACGGCGGCGGCCGGGCGGCGCGCCTGCGGTGCGAACCGCTCGGCCACGGCCGTCAGGGCGCCGTCCGGACGAGAGGGCCCCTCGCTCCCGTACAGGGCCGCCTCGCACGGGCCGCAGCCGTCGGCCAGCAGCCACAGGAAGTCGCCCAGATCCTGCGCGACGACGGCCGTCTCCCCTTCGGATCCGAGGAACACGACGGGCTGTTCCGCCGTCGGCCGGTCCGGTCGGACCAGCCAGAAGGCCGCGTAACCGCCCGTGCCGTCCTGGCCGAAGACGCGGAAGGCGTCACCGTCCAGCTCGTTGTTCCCGGTCCACGCCCGGAACCAGTCGGTGGTGTCCTCGGCGGGGAGGAAGGCGTCGAGGGGCTCGAAGTCGATCCCGTCGCCGTCCGCGTGGTCGAAGGGCACGGCCAGCGCGGCAGCCAGCGCGGCGGGAAACTGTCGGTCGTCGGGGAACTGTCGGTCGTCGGTGAGCATCACTCGCACACACTACCGAGACGGCACGGCCGCATCCGGGGCCGGTCCGGCGGGAGCCGCCGTCGGTGGCGCGGGCAGATGCTGTCGGCGGTGGGCGGGACCGCCGCCCGTGGTACCCGCTGCGTCGCGCGCGAGTCGGCCACTCCTGTGCCTCGGCCCGGCAGACTTCCGACGCCCCCCTTGACCCGGCTGGTCCAGACCAATAGTTTCCGGCTTGCACCGCCGCACGCGCTCACGCCCCCTCCTCGCCTCCGCAAAGGAAGCCCATGCGCCGCAGCATGCTCGGCAGACTGGCCGTAGCCGCCTGTTCCCTCTCCCTCCTGACCGCGTTCGCCCCCGCCGCCGGCGACGACGCGGGCGGATCCGGCCGCTCGTACAAGAAGGTCGGCTACTTCACGCAGTGGGGCGTCTACGGGCGGGACTTCCAGGTCCAGGACCTGGAGGCGAACGGTTCCGCCGGCAGGCTCACCCACATCAACTACGCCTTCGGCAACGTCAGCGCGGACGGCAAGTGCTTCACCGGGAACGTGCCCGGCGAGGCCGATGCCTGGGCCGACTACGCCCGCCCGCTCGACGCCGCGAACTCCGTCGACGGGGTCGCCGACACCTGGGACCAGCCGCTCGCCGGCAACTTCAACCAGCTGCGCGAGCTGAAGGCCAAGCACCCGGGCCTCAAGGTGCTGATCTCGCTGGGCGGCTGGAGCTGGTCCACCCACTTCTCCGACGCCGCGCTCACGCCGGCCTCCCGCAAGGCCCTCGTGGAGTCCTGCATCGACCTCTACATCAAGGGGAACCTGCCGCAGGACGGCACCCGCGGGGGCGCCGGAGCCGCCGCCGGCGTGTTCGACGGGATCGACCTCGACTGGGAGTGGCCCGGTTCCGCCGGCGACACCGACACGACGTTCCGGCCCGAGGACAAGCGCAACTTCACCGAGCTGGTCAGGGAGTTCCGCACCCAGCTCGACGCCTACGCGCGCAGCCAGGACCGGGGCAGGAAGTACGAGCTGACCGCCTTCGTCCCGACCGCCCCCGCCAAGATCGACGCCGGCTTCGACGTCCGGCGGATCATGCGCGACCTGGACTTCGTGACCCTGCAGGGATACGACTTCCACGTCTCCGGCGAACCCAGGACCGCGCAGCAGTCCGCGCTGTACGCCCGCGGCGACTTCAGCGTGCACGGCACTGTGGAGGCCTGGAAGCGGCGTGGCGCGCCCGCGCACAAGCTGGTGATGGGCATGCCCTTCTACGGGCAGGGCTGGACCGGCGTCAGCGGCGGCGGGGACGGCATGGGCCAACCCGCCACGGGACCCGCGCCGGCCACGTGGGCCGCGGGGTACGAGGACTACAAGGCGCTGAAGAAGCTCGCCGACTCCGGCTCCTACGAGGTCCACCGCGACCGGCGCGGCGGTCACGCCTGGCTCTTCGACGGCACCACCCTGTGGACGTACGACGACCCGCAGGTGCTGCGGGCCAAGACCGGCTACATCCGCGAACACGGCCTCGGCGGGGCGATGTTCTGGTCGCTGGACGCGGACACCGCCGACGGCGAGCTGATGACGGCCGTCGACCGGGGCCTGCGCGGCCGCTGACCGGCGCCGCCGGGCCGTGGGGTTCCGTCCGGCCCGGCGGCGTCCCTCCACGTACGCTGCCTCGCATGACGCACACGCATGCGACGGTACTGGCCGTCAACCGCCTCACCGCCCGCTGGGCCGCACGAGCGGCGGCCGGCGGCGCGGGGACGGTGTTCACCGCGGCCGGGGTCTGGCCGCTGCTGGCCCTGCTCGCGGACGGCTCCGCCGGACCTGCCCGCGACGAACTGGCCGAGGCGCTGGGCATACCCGCCGAGGAGGCGGCCGGGGCCGCACGTGGGCTGCTGGCCGGGCTGGACGGCGTACGGGGCCTGCGTACGGCGACCGGCCTGTGGACCGCCGCAGACCTGCCGTTGCGCGACGGCTGGACGGCGAAGCTCCCGCCCGGCACCAGGGGGGCGCTGACCGGTGACCCGGAGGGCGACACGAAGGCCCTGGACGGGTGGGCGGCGGACCGGACGGGCGGCCTGATCGAACGCATGCCGGTCTCCGTGCGGCACGACACCCGCCTCGTGCTCGCGTCCGCGCTCGCGCTGACCCTGAAGTGGGCAGATCCGTTCCGGGAGTTGCCGGGCCGACCCGCCGAGGGTCCGTGGGCGGGCCGCGGCATCCGGCAGCTGCTGCGCAGCACGTCCTCGCTGGATCCGGTCCGGGTCGCCGAGGGCCCGGCGGGGCCGGTCACCGTCCTGGAGGTCACCGGCGCCGACGGCACGGACGTGGACGTGCACCTGCTCCTCGGCGGCCCGGCCGCGCCGGCCGCCGAGGTGGTGGCGACCGGTGTCGCGGCCGTCTCCGGAACCGTCCCCTGCGTGGGCGGAGCCGCCCTCCGGGACGGAAGCCCCGGACCGGGACTGGTCATCGAGACGGTGGACGCGTTCGGCCCGGAGCCCCGACTGACCGTGGCCACCGTCGTCTTCCAGCTGTCGGCGGAGCACGATCTGCTGGCGGACGCGGCGCTGTTCGGGCTGCTCACCGCGACGGACAGCGGCTACGGGCACTTCCCCGGCATCAGTACCGAGCCCCTCGCGATCAGCTCCGCACGGCAGTCGGCGATGGCCCGCTTCCACGCCGAGGGGTTCGAGGCGGCGGCCGTCACCGCCATCGCCGCAAGGCCCGGAGGGGCCCCAGTACGGCAGGCGGTCCACCGGGCCCGGCGGGCCGATCTGCGCTTCGACCGGCCGTTCGGGTTCCTGGCCGTCCACCGGGCGTCCCGACTGGTCGTCGCCGCGGGCTGGGTCACCGATCCGGCACCGGCGGCGGAGCCCCGGCCGGGCGCGGGCCCGCTCGCCCCGCCGCCCTTCCCCGGTGCTGGGCCCCTGACCCCGCCGTCCTTCCCCGGTGCGCCGCCGCCAGCTCCGCCGTCTCGCTGAAGGCCGGGACCCACCCCGTGCCGCCGCGGCCGGACACCGAGAGGGATGCGGCGGCGGTGCCGAATGCCACCGCGTCCGCGAGGGAGTCGCCGAGGACGAGCCGGGCGGTGACGGTGCCCGTGAGGCAGTCGCCCGCGCCCGTCGCGTCGATGGGCGCGGGGTTCACGGGCATCGGGTGGTAGTGCGCGCCGCGGCCGTCGTCGAGCAGGAGCCGGCCGGCGCCGGCGGTGACCGCGACGGCACGGGCGCCGAGCGCGCGCAGGCGCGCGGCCGCCTCGCGCGGATCGGTGGTGTCGACGAGGGCCTGCGCGTCGGCCGGGCAGGAGGTCTTCACCAGGCCGCTCAGCGGGGCGACCTTCTTCGCGCTCCTCGCGCCGGCAACGACCGCCTGAGCCGTCCCGCACGTACGGCGGGGCCCGGAGAGCTACCTTCAATAGCTCCGGGCCCCGCCCGGGACCGTACCTGGAGGCCGCGGCCGCCCGCGCACGCGCGGTAGACCCCGCCGGGAACGCTCGCGCTCCACGTCCGCTTCCGCGGGACAGCGGGCGCCGCAGCAACCTCTGCTTGATGCCGAAGTGGGGAGCGGTCCAGGGGAACAGATCGAAGAGCAGCAGAACCGACCAAGCCAGGTAGATAACAGCAGCCACGAGGGCTGCTGGTGTGGCCGGGACCTTCATCAATCTCAGCCCGCCGTCCATGGATGCGAGGCAGAACGCGATGGCTACGACCGGGTCGGCCCATCGCGTCGGCACCCTGCGCCGGCCCCCTTCATGGCTGGGTCGGCACCGCAGAATCCCGCGCGGAGGTGCTGCTCGCTCTCTGCGTGACGCCGCCTGCGTGGCGCCGGGCATTGGCGAGCAGCTCGCTCACCACGGTCAGTACGTCCTCCCGCCGCTCCGAAGAAGCGCAGGTTCCAGCTGGTCGAGGAACAGCCGCGCCGTGTCCCGCGCCTGCGCGCACGAGACTTCACCGGTCACAGGAGCCGGCAGCAGGCGAGATCGATCGTCCGTGTCCTGCGCCCCCACTCCCCCGTCGTCATACCCGGCCTGCCGGTGCGCTCCGCACCATGTGACGCCATACGGCGGTACGCCGTTCGCGTCCGCCCCCCCCCGGAGACTCTCCCGGCGGCACCTTATTGGAGAGCGCCGGCCGACGGCAGCCCTGCGGAACGTCCAGTTCAGCGGGCTGCTGAGGGTGAGCGGGGCACCGGCGGCGGGGAGGCGAGGTCTCGGCTGGTGGTGAGTGGATGCCGACGGCGCTGTCGGGGGTGTCCAGGGTGCTGCGGTCGCCGCCGCGTGCTTGAGTTCGGGTGCGGCTGAGCCGAAGCTCAGGAGTTTTCACCAGCGGGACCGGCTGAGCTGGTGAGGGGGGACGACCGAGGCAGCCTGGTTGTCACACGCGAGGCATCCGGCTTGTCACAGGCGCTCATTCGGCAGTCCTTCTGTCACCAGAAAGATCTGTCGGGCTGTGCAGCGGAACCGCGAACTGCAAGTTCGGCTCGGGACCTAGGCTGGCGCTACCTTCCACCTTGTCTAGGAGTAGCGTGCCGCCTGCCTTCGTTCACCGGATCACGAAGTACGACCCCGCCGACCGTGACGAGCACGGCAGGTACCGGGGAGCGGAGGAGGCCGTCAGTGACCACGGGCCGGTCGAGGCCGCGTACCTGGAGGCAATCTCCGCGTTCGCGGAAGCTGCGGGCATCGACCGGCTGGAGATCCGTGAGCCCTCCGTCACCGGGGTCGTCCACTTCGGTGCCCAGTCGGCGGTCGAGGGACACGGTCTTAGCGGTCTCTTCCCGGCTGACCTCACCGGTTACCACGACGGGGCCGAGGTCTCCTTGGCGGTGGCCCTGGAGCTGATCCGCGTCATGCTCCGTGAGCAGGGCGCCTGGTGTCGGCTGGAGGCAGGAGACGTTTTTACCGTGCACGTCGGATGGGACCAGTACGTGTACGTGGGCAGCGACCGACCCTGCACGGACGCCGTGACCCGTACGCGGGAACTCGGCCTCTTCGCGGAACAGCTGTCGGCCTCCCCTTACGCCGCGGAACCTGAGGTGACAGAAGCCGCCGACGAGGGCTTCTGGGCGACGGTACGCACCGAGCTGTTGGCGCGACAGGGCCTGCTCCTGGAGGAAACCCACACGGTCAACGCCACGCGCTGGCACCGTCTCACGACAGAAAACCTCAACACGGTGCGCGCCGGTCTCGGCCCGCGCGCCCTGCTGACCGTCTGGCCCGACCTGCAACCCGATGTCGGCGCGGTCCTGGCCGCACTGCCGTCCGAATGGCACATCGACTTCGTCTGGGAGACGAAGGACGGAACGATCAGAGGTGTGACCGTCGATGAGACCCAGTACCAGGAGCTCGCTGTCCTGGTAGCCGACGCCCGAGCGGCCTGCGCCCTGTCCCTCGATACCGACGAACGCAGTCCACTGCTTCAAGCCGTGCTACCCGACAGCGACGGCGTGCCGCGCGCACGATGGTGACCCCGTTCACGAACGCCAGCCCGACGAAACCCCTCCCCGGCGCCAGAGCTGCCGGTCACCCTCGACATGCCGGGCAGGTCGCCGACTTCCTCCGCGCCGCCGAGCTGAACGACGTCGAGCGGGCCGCGCTCGACCAAGGGGTGACCGTACGGCGCGGCCAGGGCTACACCCTGCGCGTCAGCGCCGTCCCCGCCGTGCACCACCGACTCCTCGCCCGCTGCCAGCCGCTCGACGGCGGCCCGGGCTCTCTGGCGGTTCCGGCACAGCGCAAAGCCCGCCGCGAGTACGAGAACCGCGGCAGCACCGTCGCACCGACCGGACCATGATCGTTATCGCCGGGATTTCCTGTACTCCAAGTGCTCACACCCGATGCTGTTCGGCGCCCGCGTCACCGTCACCGGCCTGAGCTGAACAGCCACCCGCTACCGCCCACAGCCAGGGCGCCTGGGGCCTGGCCGAGGCGGCCGAAGCCCGGTGGGCAGCGATGGGTGGGCTCAGAGCCCGGGTGCCGGGTTGAAGTGCTGCTTCTCGGGCTCGACGTGCCTCCAGTTTTCCCACTCCGAGGGTGCATCGGCCTTGGAGGTAATCACCGGCCACTTGTCGGCGGTGTCGGCGTTGAGCTCGGTGCAGTCCGCCCACTTAGAGTCCCTAACACAATGAGGTAGTCACCAGCAGGCGACGCACTGGGTGAGGTCTTCCGACAGGAAGATCGTGAAACGTCTCTGCGATCCAGTGACGGTCGCCATGTAGACCCGAGCTGTTCCAGCGGCCTGTAGTCCGGTGATGGCTTCCGCAAGTCCGGGCCGAGGTATGACGCCCGTGTCGAGCATGACTTCATGCCGCCAGGACCAGATGTCCCAGAGCTGTTGTGCAGAAGCCGTTTGGTTCAAGAAGACCTCGAAGTCTGCGCCTGCCTTCAACTCGGCCAGAGCTGCGCGCGCAGAGATGCAGCCGTCCTGGGACAGTGCGGATTGCAGGGCGTCTCGGTTCATGCGATCAGTCTGCCGGGCCGACCAAGGCCAGCACCTGGCGGTGGGTGATCAGGCAGCACGCGAGCTTGAGGAAGGCTTCGTGGATGTCGGCTCGGCGTTCCCAGCGGACGCGGAGTCGTTTGAAACCGTGGAGCCAGGCGAAGGTGCGCTCGACCACCCATCGGTAGGTGCCCAAGCCGCTGCCATGGGCTGTGCCGCGCCGGGCAATGACGGGGAGGATCCGACGGGCCCGGACCTGGTCGCGGTAGATGTCGTGGTCGTAGCCGCGGTCGGCGAAGACTGACTGAGGCTTGCGGCGAGGCCGCCCGGGCCTTCCTCGGACGGGCGGGACGGCATCAAGCAGGGGCAGGAGCTGGGTGACATCGTTGCGGTTGCCGCCGGCGAGGATGACCGCGAGCGGGGTGCCGTATCCGTCGGTGATCAGGTGGTGCTTGGAGCCGGCCCTTCCCCGGTCGACTGGCAACGGGCCTTTCTGGAGCCCCGTTACCGTCTTCGTGGCCTCGCAATGGGGCTCCCGGCCTTCGGCCCCGGTATGACTCGAGCCCCCAGTCGAGATGATCGAAAAGGTGGTGTCGC
>NZ_JOFX01000067.1 GCF_000719345.1 Streptomyces sp. NRRL F-2664 | reverse complement strand
CGAGGCAAGAACGACTCCAGCCGTTCCCACTCCGCATTCGTCAGATCCCCACGGCCCATACGACGAGCCTGCCCTCAACACCCCACCCCTGTCCGGAGACCCAGAAACAGCCCCTAATCAAGCAGTGCTCACACCGGCCAGCGGAGGCACGACATCCCAGCAGCGATCAACTCTCCGGGCCGAACGGCAGGGGCAGGATCTTTCGGCAGGACTCCCAAGCCCGGGCGCAGGAAGTGCTCACCCACCGTCGGCTACCACCCGGAGTCTGCCGCAATGCCGACCCCCAGAACTGAGTAGGCGAAAACGACGGAACTACAGCTGCCGTTCGGGAAAAGGGAAGAAGGCTCCTAGTCTGCAATGCATTCACAAGTGCACAACCTTGTGGACAGTGTCCGTTGTTACCGACGGTGTCACTCTGTACAAGCGCAGAGCGGGGAGGTCTACTGCTCACAGATACCGGTCGACACGAACGTGGTCCACGAAGTGTCTGCCTACGGCGGGTTGTTCGGCCCTGGGGAGCTAGCGCCTCGCCGCATTTGTTACGCAGATTATCCCGCCTTCATTTTAGAGCGACATAATAGACATGCGAATGCGCGCAATGGTCCTGCGGCGGAGTTTCTTCGCTGGTGGTATGCGAGCATGATCGCAAAATAGTATTTGCTAGTGACAGGGGACCCGCCGTGGGCAACCGTATTCTTGTTCAATTTCCGGGGCTGGGTAGCTATGTGCCGGGGGTCCTGGCCGATGTCGTGGCTAATGCACCGCAGTTGGGGTCGATACTGGCCGACGTGGATCGTGTTGCCGGACAGTACGGTCTGGGCCCGGTATCGGTGCCGCTGACCGACCCGTCCGGCCCGCTGCTGGAGGATCTTGCTGATACGCCGACATTGTTGCATCTGGCCTCGTTTACGTCGGCGTATGTGCTGTACCAAGCCTTGCGCGCCAAGGGGTTCGAGGAGGATATGTTGCTCGGCCACAGCACGGGAGAGATCACCGCGCTCGTCGCCGGGGGTGCTCTGTCGGTCGCCGATGGGGCTCGTGTGCTGTGTGAGCGTGAGGTGGCGCTGAGCGATGTCGGACCGCGTGGTGGTCTGGTCGCCCTCCAGACCGGTGCCCGGCATGCGGAGCATCTGTGTGCCGCCGCGGGGGGCTGGTCTGTGCAGGTGTCGTTGCGGAATTCGCCCGTGCAGACCGTCGTGTCGGGTATCGACGAGGATTTGGCGAGACTGGAGGCGGTCGCGCGCGGCGCCGGTGTGTCGGCGACCCGGCTGTTGGTCCGCTACCCGCACCACAATACGGCGTTGCGACTGGCCGGGCGTCGGCTGGCCGAGGCCGTCGCGTCGGTTCCTATCACCGATCCGGCGGCACGGATCTTCTCGCCGATACTTGATCACACAGTGTCGTGCGCCGTGCATGCACGCCAGATCGTGGAGCGTCACCTCACCGATCCGGTGGGCTATGTGTGTGCCATCCGCAGCCTTTACGACGACTTCGGTGTTCGCGAGTTCCTTGAAGTCGGGGTGCGACCCGTGCTGACGGACTTGGCCCGTGAAATCCTGCCGGCCACCGCTGCCGTTCTGGGACCACCGCCGCTGACGCATAGCGCCGCGCAGATCCTCGCGGTGCTGGCCGGCTCGCCAACGATTTCGCCTGCAGCGCATCGGTTTGGAGGGTCGGTGTCCGAAGCTGACGAGGTCGCCACGTCGACCATCGTTCAGGAGGCGCCGGTGGCAGCTGCACCTGAGGATGTGGCGGTCAACAGTGGCGAGCGGCCCGTGCTGCCGGGCCGGGATGTGCTGGAAGCTCGGATACGGTCGGTGTTTGCGCAGGCCCTGGGATATCCCGAGGATGTGTTCACAGATGATGCGCACTTGGAGGCCGACCTCGGGATCACGTCGGTCAGGAAGATCGACCTGCTGGTACGGCTGCTGGATGAATACCAGTTGCCGACGCCACCGGCTCGACTGCGCATGCGTGACTACAGCACTGTACCCAAGCTGGCCGAGTTGATGCAATCTCTGCCCTTCGGTGAGGTAGCGGTATGAAGCCCGGTCCTGGCCAACTGGTGGTGGCCCAATTCCCCGGCCTCGGGGGGTACGCTCCGGGAGTGCTGGCCGACATGGATGGCTCGCCGCATACGGATGCGTTCATGTCCGTCATTGACCGCGTTACCGCCGACTATGGGTTCGGCTCGGTGTCGGGGCCGCTGACCGATCCTGCCGGACCGGTGCTCGAGGCACTCCGGGCGACGCCCGCGTTGTTGCATCTTGCCCCGTTCGTCTCCGGGTACCTGCTGTATCAAGGATTGCGTGCTGCGGGGATACAAACCGACGTATTGCTCGGGCACAGCACGGGCGAAATCACCGCCCTCACCGTGGCCGGTGCACTGTCCCCTGAGGACGCCGCCCGTGTGCTATGTGAGCGCGAGCTCGCCCTCACCGCGCTGCCGGTACACGGCGGCATGGTGATCCTGCGCGCCGACGTCCGCCGAGCGGAGTACCTCTGTGGTGCGGCAAACGGAGAGTCGCTGACCGTGGCGGTGTCGAATTCCCCTGAGCAGACAGTGGTCTCGGGCACCGGCGGGGAACTGGCGAGACTCGAGGCAGTCGCCGCGGCCGCGGGCGTGCATACCGCCCGCGTCGTGGTGGACAGCCCCCATCACAACCCGCTGCTGAGTCCAGCGGCTCAGCGTGTGGCGGAGAGGACGGCTTCCTACCAGGTCGGTGCTCCCACGGCCCGGGTGTATTCACCGATTCTGCGGCGGTTCGTGTCCGGATCCGCGGACGCGCGCCGTATCCTCGACCGGCAGTTGACCGATCCGGTGCATTATCTGGCCGCGGTGCGGACCCTGTATACCGACGTCGGTGCGCGCACCTTTATCGAGGTCGGGGTCCGACGGGTATTGACCGAATGCACCCGCAGTTCCCTGCCCGCCGATGCCACCGCGGCCGGCGCACCACCCGGCGCTCGCAACACCACACAGATCCTCGACGCCCTCACCGCCGCAGCCGAACCCACCAGACTGCCTGGACACCGGCCCCCGGATCGTCGCCTGGGGCACGACTATGTGGACACAACCGGCGCGCTACCTGGTTCGGGCGCCGTCGCGATTGTGGGTATGGGTATGGTCGCGCCTGGAGTCAACAGTCCACAAGACTTCTGGAAGGTGCTGTTCGCAAGGACGAACACCCTGCGCGAACCCCAACATTTCGACATGGCAAACTGGTTTGACCACGATCGATCGGCACCGGATAAGACCTACGTCCGAATTGCGGGCTTCCTGCACGACTTCACACCCCACCCCCGCCTCGCCGCCGAGCAATCAAGGGGCCGTTGGGATCGCGCCGACCTGACCACGTTGATGCTGCGCCACAGCTTCTTCCAGGCGATGGACACTGTCTGTGTCCGGTCCCGCGATCGGTTCGGCGCCTACGTCGGCACCCAGCCAGGCGGGCTGGCGCTCGAGGACAGCGTCCTGCTGGCCACAGCAACGGCACTGCCACGACCGGCTGCACTGCGGGGGCCAGCGGGAGACGCGGCGTTGCGTGCGCACTACCGGCACGCCCCCGACCGGTGTGTAGACGCCTTTCCCGACCATATGCTGCGCAATGCCTGCCGGGATGTGCTGCCGGAGGACAGTGAAATGCTCGTGGTCGATACCGCTTGTTCGTCCTCGCTGTACGCCATCGACCTCGGAGTAAAGAGCCTGCTGGCCGGAGATCGGGACATCGTGTTGTGCGGCGGCGCCATCAGCGGCTCCCGACGCGATCTGGTGTTGTTCGCCAAACTCGGGGGATTGGCGGCCGAGGGGCAGGTCCGCGCCTTCGACACCGCCGCCGATGGGGTGCTGTTCTCCGACGCGGCCGCGGTCGTCGCATTGAAGCGCCTCGATCGCGCTCGCGCCGACGGCGATGAAATCCTGGGACTGTTGGCAGGATTCGGCGGCTCGGCCGATGGCGAGGGCAGCCTCGTCGCGACCTCGACCGCAGGCCAGCGGCTCGCGGTCG
The DNA here is from genome assembly GCF_000719345.1 of Streptomyces sp. NRRL F-2664. Taxonomy (GTDB): domain Bacteria; phylum Actinomycetota; class Actinomycetes; order Streptomycetales; family Streptomycetaceae; genus Streptomyces. The sequence goes on along the minus strand of NZ_JOFX01000067.1, from coordinate 10,762 downwards.
AACGCGCCCGCGCCATCAATACCATCGGCGCCGACAGGGTCGACTGGGTCGTCGCCCACGGCACCGGCACCCGGGTCGGTGACGAGGACGAACTCGCGACGATAGCCGAGACGGCCGGACCCGGGGGCGTGTGCTGCACCTCGAACAAACCATTGATCGGGCACGGCGCCTGGGCATCGGGGGCAATCAACGTCATTCATGCGGTCCTGGCCATGCGGCACGAGGAGATACCACCCGAACGATACTTCACTGCGCTGCCGCCCCACGTCCGGGCCGAGCGGGTCACCATACCCATGGAGCCAGTCCCCTGGCCGACACGCCCGAAGACACCGCGGTTGGCCGGAATCTGCGCCTACGGCCTCGGCGGCACCAACGCCCACCAGTTGGTGCAGGCACCCGACTCCGGATTCACCCCCCCGCAGTCCGGGCCGGCGACCAACAGGCGCCACGAGAAAGACCCGATGGTCCTTGTCGGCACCTCCGTGCACTTCCCCGGCGCAGTATCGGAGCAAGGGATCATCGATTGGTTGCGTGGGGTGGGGAGCCCACCACCGCGGTCGTTCGGTGACCAGTATCCGATGCCGCCGTTCGACCGGTTGCGGATGCCACTGGCGGCGGCACTGAGCATCGACCGAACCCACCTGATGGGTCTGGCCGCCGTGCACGGTTTCGTGACCGAACACGGCGAGATGTGGGCAGGGCTGAGAGCGCGCACCGGGGTTTTCACCGGCCACACCGGCCCGACCCGCTGCATGACCGACTACACCATCCGAACAGGGGCAGACGACCTGCGGGCCGCGCTCACGGACACGTCCGACGTCACGACGGAGGATATCGAGCGCCTCGACGCTGCGCTCACCACCCTGGAACAGCGACTCCCCGCCGCCAATGACCGCAGCATGACCGGCCAGCTCACCAACATCATCTCCTCGATGGTGGTGAACCGGTACCGATTGCACGGCCTGGCGATGAACATCGACTGCGGCCGCTCCTCGACCCAGGGCGCGCTGCATACCGCCGAACGCTACCTGACCTCGGGGGAACTGGACCTGGCACTGGTGATCGGCCTCAACGGCAACAGCACCGCACTGATGACCGAACTGAGCGGTATACCCGACACCGAACTCGCCGAGGGAGCCGTACTCCTGGTCCTGGCCCGCCGCTCGACCGCCCAACGTCACGGCTGGCCGATACACGCGCTGGTCAGCACCGACGCCACACACACTGGTCACCACCGCACCGGCATGCCGGGCGCTGGGCGCAGCTACCTCGGCGCCGACGGTGCGCTCGCGGTGCTCCGCGCACTGCACACAGCGTCGGTAAGCCCGGTCGTGATATGCAACCAAGATCCGGCACCCCGGGTACAGATCCAACCGATTCCGGCACCCCCACCGTCTGCACAGAAGATTCTCCCGGCAGCTGTCTCGAATGGGCTCGCCCCCGCATCCGCCGACGACCGGTCACGACCGGTAATCGATATTGACACAGAGACCCCCACCTGCAGTTCTATGAATGCGGAGAGACTCGAAACACCGGTACTTCCGGAGGACAACCTTGGTCGCCTCGATGAACCCACCGCTAGTCGGGAGCCGGCGCCGGATCGATCGGTGATGGTGTTGCGCCGCGCCGATGCCCAGTGCAATGGCCAGCGCCGACCTGTGATCGGGCCCGCGACGTTGGTACTGACCCACAGTGAGGACCTCGCGCGGCAGCTGCAACCATGGATACACACCGGATGCCGAGTGGTGTGCACGGATCCGACAGCTACTGTACGCGGCCACGTTACGGTCGCTGACGGCTCCGACCCGCAGATCGTCAACGAGGCTGCGAGAGCCCTGCACCATGGTGTCGAGCATGTGGTGATCGTGGCCTCGGCCCGCACCCCGCCGGCCGCCTGGCCCGCCCCGCCCTCGGCTGCGCTGCTGGCCTTGCAGGAGTGCGCGCTCTCTGCGGCGCAGCTTCTCGCTGCTGATTCCGCGGCCGACTGCTCGGTAACGGCACTGCTGCTGGACCCGTTGCGCCGCCATACTGTTCACCCGCACATGACACTGTTCACAGGCTTCCTGCGCAGCCTCGCCCACGAACTCCCTCACCCGGTCTACGCGGTGATTAGCGACGGGACCCTCACCGCCGGGCTCGACCAGCTCGGCGACGAAACAGCAGCGATGCGCGACCGCACCATCGTCTATTACCGTCTCGGCCTGCGCTACGTCGAACAGGTGTGCACCACACCCCTTCCTGCGGAACGCAGGGCAGGCCCGCTGCCGTGGACGGACCGTCCTGTCATAGTGGCCAGCGGCGGTGCCCGCGGAGTGACCGCGGCAGTGGTGACGGCGATCGCCGAACGAGTACACCCTACGCTGTGGCTGCTGGGCACCACACCCGCCGATGCCACCCCCGATGAGCTGCGAGACACACCAGATCACGAAATAGCGGTCGCGAGAGCTGAATTCCTGACCCGCGAACGGAGCCTGGACCCCTCCGCCACTGTCGCAGCTCTAACCAAGAGGTTCGACTCGCTGCTCCACGGCCGCGAAATCCACCGCACCCTGCGCCGACTCGAGCAGTTGTGCGGCCGGGATAACGTCCACTATTTGGTCTGCGATATCCGCGAGCGCAAACAGGTGATGCACGCAGCCAAAATCATTTCGGAGCGCGAGAGTCGCATCGACATGCTCATTCACGGTGCCGGCCGCATACGCTCCAACGCGATCGCCGACAAATCCCTCGCGGACTTCCGGGAGATCCGTGACATCAAAGTAGCCGGCTACCACCATCTGAAAGAAGCATTCGCCGACCCCGCCCCCGTCCTGTGGTGCAACTTCGGCTCCGCCAACGCGCTACTCGGCTGCGCCGGCGACACCGATTACGTCGCAGCCAACGAATATCTTTGCGCCGCAGCACGATACGCAGACGGCGCCGAGTTCACCAGCGCCTGGGGGCTGTGGACCGAAACCGGAATGGTCTCCAGCATCGCCGCTCCTCTGAGCCGCAACTACGGTCTGACCGGCATCAGCAACAGCGTCGGCACCGACCTGATGCTGGCCGAACTCGCCGTACCACGCCCGCTGGACCGGGTACCGTTCTACGGCATCGCCCACTCCTGGACGCACCATCAGGATCCGGCGGCCCCGTTACTCGGGGATCCCGACATCAAAAACAACGCTACTGGGACATGGACATGGCGCCCTGACCCGGTCCGTGACGCCTACCTGGCCGAACACCTGATCGACCATAGGCCAGTTATGCCCGCCGTAATGATGCTGGCACTCGCCGCCGACGCGGCCCAGCAACTACATCCCGGCCTCCCCATCACCACCTTCACCGACCTGCACATCCAGGCGCCGCTCTACACCGATGTGCGGGCCGCAGGATGTCGCATCAACGCTGAAACCGTCGCACCACAGATCGTACGAGTGGAACTACGCTCCGACGTGCAGGCACGAGACGGCCGAATCCTGGCCGCAGACCGGCTGCACTGCCGAGTCGAAGTCCGGCTCGGACACCCACCAACATCGCCTCTACTGCCGGTGTCAAACGCCGCAGCCGATCTGACCGAATTGCAGGACGACCCAGCTGTCCGACCCGACGTGTCCGTTCAACTATCCGGTGTGTGGCGCACCCTGCACGCCGTGGCGAGCGGCGCGACAGGTGCGGCCGCACGCTGCCGCCCGCACCCGGAACCACACAGCGTGTTCGCGCACCTGCCGATACCCGCGCTGCTACTCGACTCCACGATGCGACTGTTCGGCTATCCGCCACAACCCGACGGCCGACAAACCATGGGAGTACCCGTCGCCGTCGAACGTATCGACCTCTACACCACCGACACGGATGTCACCCTTACCGGGCGATACCCGGAAGGCATCAATTTGTCCTACAAGCACACCCAACGACACGCCACCGCGACGACCGCCAGCGGACGCACCCTATTGACCGTCACCGGACTGACCTTCCACACGATAGACCTCATACCATCTGACATCCCGTACCGCGAATGGACCAAACATAACCCAGCCACGACAGCAGGCAATCCGAACCCGCGAGAATCTAATACTGCCGGCGGCGCGACAGGGAGATAGGGGACCGGAGAATGACACAGGACATTGCGGCACTAGCGGAGCCGGATACCGCGCCCCGGCCACAACGACACCAACGATTCAATGCCAGAGTCTGCCCGCCAGCACCCGACACCAACGGGTTGCCCTATTACGAGTGGGAACACATCGTCACATACGGCGAAACCAGCGCCGCCGGATTCGTCTACTACAACCAGTACTTCGAATGGATGGGCGCATGTCGCGAACAATGCGGATTCGAACTATTCCCCCAGTACATGCGAGATGCCGCGCACGGCATCGTGGTCATGCCGACCGTCGAGGTCTCTTGTGAATACTTGGGTGAACTCTACGCCAACGACCACGTTGTCCTGAAGATGTTCGTCTCCGGAGTTCGGCTTTACTTCCTGCAAGCCAATATCCACATTTACCGACGCGCCGACCGCGGCGATGAACTGGTCGCCCGAGCCAAGCAAACATGGGGAAACGCGGTATGGGAAAACGGGCTCCCAGAACCCGGGGCCACACTCATACCCGCCCCGCTCCCCCGAGAATGCGTCGACGGCATCAAACTCCTCGGCGCCGATCTCACCCGAGCCTGGAGCACAAACAGCAGCGATCCACACAAAGAAGCCAACGGCATAGGCGTAAAACCGTGAACCAACTTTGGGCATACTCGCCCGGCGGTAGATTTTATATCTACCAGCAGATGGTATGCCACAGGTTGCGATTGTTAAATGTCGCAGGTAATGGAGCATCCGATGGTGAAAGCTGATGAACACGCAGTAGTGATCGGTTGCGGGTTCGCGGGCTTGTTTGCCGCAGGCGTTCTCGCCGAGCATTTCAGCCGAGTGACGGTTGTAGAGAAGGATGAGCTCCATCCTGTTGGTGCTCCGTCCCAGCCGCGGCGCGGTGTGCCGCAAGGCTCACATCCGCACGGTCTACTGACACGCGGAATCGAAATATTCGAAGAACTCATGCCCGGCTTCTGTCAGGAATTAGTTGAATTAGGTGCTGTCGAGGCGGATGCGATGTCGAACTTTCGCGTCTCGTATCTCGGGCATACCTTAAGCAGGCCTCCCGGAGTTGCTAAAGCGGTACTGGCGACTCGCCCATTTATCGAAGCCGCGGTGCGGCGATTCATGTGCCGGAAACCTGGTATAGAGTTTCTGCCGGAGTGCAAAGCGTTGGGATTTCAAACTATTTCAGCAGGTGATCGCGTCAGTGGTGTGCGAGTCGCTTCGAATTACGAAAAACGGGAGTGGCTCCTGCCGGCTGATTTCGTAGTGTGCGCACCGGGACGCACCCGTCTCGCTGCTGCATGGTTGGAAGAAATTGGATACTCTCGCCCGCCGGAAGAGAGGCTTCCACTAAACCTCTCCTACGTCAGTAGGCACTTCAGACTGCAGGAAGGCGCGCTCGGGGCCGACAAAGCCTGCTTGTCCAGTCCGTCGCCCACGAACCCGCGCGGCTGGTCCTTGTTACAGCAAGAGCACGGCTCCTGGGTATTCTCCCTCCAGGGATACGGCCCCTGGCGCCCCCCCGCCAATGCAGATCAATTCTGGAAATATGCGTCCGGCATCGTTCCATCGGATATTCTTGAACTGGTCCGACATAAGGGGAAGCCGCTGGATGAATTCATGTCCTATAACTTTCCGAGCAATGTATGGCAGCATTACGAACGGCTTGAGAAGGTCCCGGATCGGCTTGTAATAATGGGCGATTCGCTGTGCTCGATAAACCCTCTCCATGGTGGCGGTATCACGCATTCCGCAGAGCAGGCACTAGTTTTAAAAAAATGCCTGTCACAAGGGACGAGGCGACTTCCTCATCGCTTCTATCGAGGCGCCGCACATACGTTGAGAATACCATGGATGTTTTCTGCTGCCATCGACACCGCCCTACAGGACTCGGATCGGAAACAACCTCTTCACTTCCAAATCCTGTCTCGCTACCTGGAGCGGCTGCTGGCTATCGCCGAACACGACGATAGTGTCACCTGTACCTTTTTTCGCACCATAGGAAAGACGGCTACTCCTGCTGAATTGTTCCAGCCGTCTATCCTCTGGAAGGTATTGAAGCAATCGGTCTGATCCGCCCGCAGAGTTTGCGTATTGGAACTGTTTCACCCAGTTCCGGTCTGATCGGTCACTCCGCAATCGCGCGACGCCGGCGACCGGACGTGCCGACATCACACCCCGGCGGCACGTGAGGGGGTTGCGAAATAACGAGTCCCGACGGCCCGACGCGTGCTCCGTATTCGGGTAACTGGGGAGGTCGCTGACGCTACCCTCCGGCTGCCCACCTCCCTTCCTATCGCCCATCTTCTTAGTTAGCAGGATCATTATGCCCACCGCGAATTCCCTGTCCGCCGAACAAGCTCGAGAAATCCGCCTATCTGGCTGGGCTGGAATTGTTGCTATGCCGCTGATGTTCGTGACAATGATCGTCGTAGGCGCGGACGGGATGGCGCACTTCCCCAAGCTCTACCCTTACTGGGGTGACACCGGTGCACAGATTGCAGCCTGGTTCGCCGAGCACCGCGTCGCTGTCGGCCTCGAGGTTGCCGCCGCAGCCGCCGGACTGGTGCTGCTGATCTGGTTGATCTCCGGACTCACTACCTACCTCGAGACCTGCGGTGGCCGCACCGTCGTGACCCGCATGCTCACACCTGCAGCCGTCGCGACCTCAGTGAGTATGCAGGCGTCCAACCCGGTGTGGCTACTCAACGCGCTGGCGGGTACCCCCGGCCACCCGACAGTCGAGGCCTTCGCCAAGTACACCTACGAACTGTCTTGGATGCTCTACCTTTCCGGCCAAATGTATGGGGCGTTGCTCTTGCTTGCCACAGCTTTCGCCTTCCGGCGCACCAGAATATTCCCGGGGTGGGCGGTGTGGTCCACCGTCGGAGTCGGAATACTCTGTGCCCTAGGTGTTTTCGTAATGCTCGATGGCAAGGGGAGCCTGGCCCCCGGCACACTCGCATCGGTGCTGCCCTGGGCGCTGTTTTCCTTCTGGGTGATCGCGGTGGGTATCGCACTGTTGCGCCTGCGGCCTGATCTATACATCGACAACCGTTGAGCCTTTTCATCCGGAACCGTTACCGGCTGCTGCGTAACCCAACGGACACAGCAGCATATTCCAGCAAGTCCGTAAGACGCTTGGCGAACCTCACGAAGCTCTCCGCTGCACACCCCCGATGGGCTAACGCACCATCCGGGCGCGCCACGGTCGAGGAGTCCCATCGGATGAACGGACTCTCCCGCCCTATCCAAGGAGGCACTCATGATCGAGGCCACCGTCCCCTTCTGCCTGTCCGGTGGGCCGCCCGAGCTGGCCGAGGACCCGCCCGCTCCCACCCGTCAGGACCCCACTCGCCTGACCATTCGCTGGCTCAATGGTTATGAGCATTATGAATTTGACGTGGCCGCCTCGAAAGCATCAGGATGCCGCGTGTACCAATGGATCTACCGGACCAAGATCGCCGAGTGAACTAGTGTCCTGAGTCAGTAATTCGTCGGCAGTATGAGGCGGGGGCTCGAGGATCTGGTCGGCTGTCTTCGTCCATACGAATGGCTTGGGGTCCTGGTTCCGGGTGGCGATCCAGGTGCGGATGTCTCCCTCGGGTGCTGGCACGGATTTGTGGACTCCGCGCCGTATCTGTTTGTTCGCCAGCTCCGCGAACCATCGCTCGACGAGGTTCAGCCGGGAGGATCCTGTGGGTGTGAAGTGCATGTGGAGCCGAGGGCGGGCCAGGAGCCGTTTCTTGATGTCTGCGGTCTTGTGGGTCGCGTAGTTGCCGCAGACGGGATGGACCTCAAGTCCGGCGGGGCTCTCTTTGTCGAGCTTCGTGAGGAACTTCTTGAACCCCGCCGCGCGGTGGCGGCGGTGGAGGGATCCGATGACATGGCCGAAGGCGGCGTCGAACGCGGCGAACAGGGTGGGGGTGCCGGCCCGGACGTAGCCGCGGGGGGCCCGCTCCGGCACCCCGGGCACCATCGGCAGGACCGGCTGGGACCGGTCCAGGGGCTGGATCTGCGACTTCTCATCCACACACAGCACCAGAGCACGCTCAGGCGGCTCGAGGCAGAGGCCGACGACGTCATGGACCTTGTCGACGAAGAACGGATCCGTCGACAGTCTGAACGCCTCCGAGCGGTATGGCTACAGTCCGAAAGCACGCCACACACGTGACACCGCCGACTGGGGAAGCCCCCGTCTTTCCGCCATCGACCGCGTCGACCAATGCGCCGCATGTGACCGGCTACCGCAGACTCAACCACCGCTACGAGCGCCATCCCCGCAACTACCTGGCCTTTCTCGGCCTCGCCGCCGCCCTGTGCTGCTACAAACGCCTCGTCCGCCTCACCACATAGGACACGGTCTTACTCACTGCCTTTCTCGGGGTGGGAAGAATCCTTGGCGTTCCGAACCGTCCACGCTGAATGCGTGGACGGTGGCACGCCCTCTGATGCTCGCTGGCGGTGTCGGGTTCTCGATCACGATGGCCTGCCCCGGCGGATTCTCCAGGAGGTCGCGGTAGAAGTTCTCGGCGACGTCGGCGGTCATCAGCTCGGGACGGTCTGCCTGCGGGTTCTTCGGGCCGGCGGTAGGTGAGGACCGGAGTGTCGAGCACGACGAAGGGTGGATCAGGTCACGGGCTGTGTTCCGGCGCGCGAGTGATACGGCGAAGGCGGCGTGAGGATGAACCGCATGCCCCTGCCACGGCTCTTTCGCGGCTGTCCGTCAACGGAGAGGGCAGTTGTTGGGTCGTAGCGGACGCGTTGCTCCCCGGAACATGCCAGGCTTCCAAGGTCTCATGGACCATGCGCTCGAAGTCGGCGACGTCGGCGGTGCCGTCGGCACGGGCAGTCGGCGAAGCGGGGGCCGCGGTGGACAGCGATGCCTTGTGGTCTTCGAGCTGCTCGATCTGAGCGTGCAGGGCCAGCTCGTTTTCGACCCGTGAACGGGCGTTCAGTAGGTCGAACCCGTACACCACTTCCCCGGACGCAACCTGCGCCATGTAGACGGCTCTCCATACGATCATCGGTCACCCACCCACGGTTCCTAGATGGACTGCGTCAACCTTGCGTACGAGATCATCCTTTTTTGTGATGACGAGCTGTAGATTTCACTCTGCACCTAAGTGAAACACCGTCAAAGTTTTCCCTATACTCAGCCGATGAAGTCCACTTACTGGAGGACAACAAGCAATGCTTTACCGGCATCATGTAAGCGCGGCAACGGTAGCGGTCATCATCGCGATGGGAGCGGGTATGGCACCCGCTCATGCCGACGGTGACAACAACCAGGGAGACGGGATGACCATCATCAACGCCCCAGGTAACGGGCACCACCTCGTAGCTGGCGACCACCATGTCGTCGGCACAGGCCATGTCACCGGCGCTGGACATGACAGCCCTGTAGCCGGCACAGACCACAACGTCGTGTCACCCACCGCCATCGTCGTATGTCCGGATGGCACCAGGGCTCCAAACTTCTGCCTGGACAGGTCGTCAGAGCCGGAGGAGTAGCCGAGCCAGGGACTGTAAGAGCGTTTGCCAGCAGGTCATCGGATGCGTGGGGTCGTGTGTCCCATCGATAGTGGGTCCAGGCCCGACGGATGAGGGGGCGTGCGGGCGTGATCCCACTCCCCACGGCAACCTCAGCCGACACAGCCACAACGCAGCCCCGGGCACTCCCCCGCAACGCTGCGGACCTCCGGCAGCCTGCTCCCTTCGGGCGCGCTGCGCGCGCCCGAAGGGCAGCGGCACGGCTCCTGGCCCCCGCACTCGTCCTGGCAGCCGCGGGCGTCATGGTCCCCGCCGCCCCCGCCACAGCCGCCACCATCACCCAGACCTTCACCGCCGGCGCAAACCAGCCCTTCACCGTCCCCGCCGGCATCACATCCCTGTCCATCACCGCCACCGGCGAAACAGGCAGCAGCGGACAGCCAGGTTCAGCGGGTGGCGCCGGCTCCACAGTCACAGGGACGCTCACTGTCACAGCGGGCAGCACCCTGTGGGTGAACGTCGCCGTTGGTGGCGGCCTGGGCGGCCCCGGCATTTTCAGCGGCGGAGCGGGAGGGGGCGCCAGCGATGTCCGGACCTGCTCCTCCGAGACAGCTGGCTGCACGCTGACAGGCGTACCGGACGACCCCCGGCTGATCGTCGCGGGTGGCGGGGGCGGTGGCGGCGTGACGACCGCCAGCACGCCCGTCGCCGGAGGTGACGCGGGCTTCCCCACTGGCCAGGACGGAGGAGCAGGTGGCGGCAGGGCGGGTTTCGCCCGCGGGGGGGGCGGGGGGGGGGGCGGCTGGTTCGGAGGCGGGGGCGGAGGCTCCTGCCCTGCGAACACTACAGCTCTCGGCCCCGCCGGTGGAGGCGGCGGTTCGGACTTCGTGCCCGCCGGGGGCACCCGCGAGGCGGCGACGGGCCCTGCGCAGGTGACGATCTCCTACACTGTCGCGGATCTGGAGATCACCACCGCGAGCCCGCTGCCGGACGCCACCGTCGGCCAGCCGTACTCGGCCGTGATTGAAACCGCCGGCGGGACCGGGGAAGCAGCCTTTGCGGTCACTGACGGCACCCTGCCGTCTGGAGTGTCCCTGGCCGCAGACGGCACCCTGAGCGGAACCCCCACCCAGCCGGGCACCTACACCTTCACCGTCACCGCGACCGACCCCAACCCCCAAGTCCCCACCG
>NZ_JOFX01000066.1 GCF_000719345.1 Streptomyces sp. NRRL F-2664 | reverse complement strand
GGCAGTGGTCAGGCTGGCCGCGAGCGCGGCCGTACACAGGACCTTGCGCGAGGTGTTGACGATGTGGCGGTGAAGCGGCTTCACAGTGCGGCGATCCCCAAGGTACGTATGGAAGTTGGCGCGGCCGGTTCGGCCGTGACATATCTACTGTCTATCAGACCTTCCCGGCCGATCCACCCTTGACGCGGCAAAAGATGACACCATCACCCACATCGCCTTCTAGTGTCCTGAGTCGTTAATTCGGCTGCAGTATGTGGCGGGGGATTCGAGGATTCTCGTCTGATCTGCTCGTCCAAACGTAGGGGCTGTCGTTCCAGGTGCGGATGTCTTTCTCCAGTCCCTGGACTGACTTGTGGACGCCGCGCCGTATCCGCTTGGTGGCCAGTTCGGCGAACCAGCGCTCGACAAGGTTCAGCCATGGGTGGGCCGCTCGCCGGGGGGAACCAGTCGGGGTGAAGTGCATATGGCACCGCGGATGTGCCAGCAGCCACTTCTCCACCGTTGCGGTCTTGTGGGTGGCGTAGTTGTCACAAGTAAGGTGGACATCGAGTTCGGCTAGGACTTCTCTGTCCATCCGGATGAGGAACTTTATTACACTCGGCGGCGGTGCATGGATCCGACGACTTTGCCGGCGGCGGCATCGAAGGCAGCGAACAGGGTGGTGGTGCCAGCGTGGACGTAATCGTGGGTGGCCCGCTCGGGTACTCCCGGCAGCACCGGCTGGGACCGGTCCGTGGCCTGTATCTGCGCTTCTCGTCCACGCATAGCACCAGTGCCCGCTCGGGCGGGTCGAGGCAGGGCCCGACGACGTCGCGCACCTTGTCCACGAAGTACGGGTCGGTGGACAGCTTGAACGTCTCCGAGCGGTGCGGCTGCAGGCCGAAGGCCCGCCACACCCGCGACACGGTCGACTGCGGCAGTCCCGTTTCTTCGCCATCGACCGCGTCGGTAGTGCGTCGCGTTATCCGGCTCCGACTCCAGAGTGCGGGCGATCAGATCGGCGATCCGCTGATCCGAAACCGTTCGCGGCCGACCCGGACGTGGCTCGTCCCCCAAACCCGCAATCCGGTCCTCCAAAAACCGCTTCCGCCGCTTCGACACCGTCTCCCGCGTGGCACCCACCTGGTCCGCGACCGTCTTCGTGGACACCGGAAATCCGTCCTCACCGACCGCCTCACACCAGAGTCAACCGCGCGCGCAAAGCCATATCCTGAGCTGTCTTGAGCCGCCTCGCCCAGCCTTCAAGCTCAATAACCTCCGTGCCCATCAGCTGCGGCCCTCGGTGCCGAGTTCCGCGCAGCCGTCGGCGGAAACTGGACGCCTTTTCGGACGCGGACCCCGACTCGCCGCCCTTGCCGGGGTCTCCCGGCCCCGCAAGACCCCGGCAAGGTAGCCGCACCTCCACCGCCCACAGCGGTACCACCGACGCCTGCAACGAGTCGTCTACACGTCCGCACTGACCAGCGTCCCACCCGCGCATTCGGTTGCGTCCTGGGAAGTGGTGTACGGGTTGGACCTCATCCGGGGGTTTGTTCCGGCTTCAGAGTGAGGCCCGCATAGACGAACAGCCACCGGCTGATCTTTGAAGTGTCGAAGCCTCGCAGGAGATCAACACGATGACCGCACCGGACAGTCTTCCCCTGCACGCCCTCGCCGAGGACAACCTCGCCGCGGCGGATTCCGATCTGCTGCGCGCGGTGATCAAGACGTTTGCCGACGCCCTCATGTCCGCAGGGGTGGATGCCGCGTGCAACGCCGAGCGTGGGCAGGTCAGCGACGAACGCGTCAAGGACAGCGGCACCCCCGCCCTCTCCTGCCCGCCCTCGAACACTCTCCACGGCCGAGAGCCCCAACCGCTCCGCGCGGTCCCCCCGCCGCCGCTCAGCCCGCCCCCCTGCGCACATCCCCACCCAACGGCTATCGGTGCACACGGCCAACCGTCAGGCGGACAGCACCGACAACACCCAATTCAGCTCAGCAGCAGCGACGCGAAAGTAACGCATTCGGCGAGGCAGATTGCGTAATTCGATCCACCCTGTTGAAATTTCTCGCCCGCAAATCTATTCCAAGTTCTTCGCTGCTGGCGGCTCATCGCGTCTGACGATCCGTACCGGTGCAGGATTTTCACGATTGGCGCGGCTCAGCGACCGATAGCCATATATTCAATGGCGTCAGATGACGTTGTATAGTAGGCCCCCGCCACTCCAGCATCGGCCAAGATTTTCTGACAGCGCGGGCACGGGCGCGCCAGCATGGGGATGCCGGAGGCATTTACGCGGGCGACATAAGCAATCGCACCGGATGGATTGCGCACTCGTCGGAGAACAGCTTCCTCTGCATGGAACGTGGCGTTCTGGAAGTCGATTACGGGCGAGTTTCTTTGCACATTGTAGTGCGCTCCCAGGACGCGTCGTCCCGACGCTAGAACCGCCCCCATTTTATGACGGCACGGAGACACTGCCGCTCGCCTGATTGCTAGATCCATCAGAGAGCCCACTTTTCCCTCACTTTTCTCAGGACACCGGAAAATAATTGCAACATTGCCGATGGCGGGCAAGTTCATCCGATTGACGGTTTATTGAGGTGAGATCGTCTCCTGCAGATGGTCTAGGCAACCCTACCTCTCTCCTACTCCAATCTCCCGTTGCGCAGTCGAAAGTCCCGCTGAATACGAGACCGCCTTGGCGGTCTGACCAACACAGCAAAGGTGTCCGTCAAGGCCGAACAAGCTCAGCCGCCGGGTTCCTGAGGTGCCGAAACAGACGCTGATGAGAGACCGGCCACCGCCCGGTCCGGCGCAATGCCGACCGCCGCGGGAGCCGAGCTTCTGCCGGTTGCGCGCCTGGTCAGCCTTGTCCGGGATGGTGCAGCGGATCCCGCGGCGACGCAGGTAGGCGCCATTCTTCCGGGAGGCGTACGCCTTGCCGACCCGCACCCGATCGGGGCGGACGCGTGGCCGGCCCGGCCCGATGCGGGGCACGCGGACCTTCTCCAGCACGGGTTCGAACTGCGGCGACGCCGCGCTGCCCGGCCGTGACCATGATCGACATGGCTTCTGCCCCTGCTCGACGGCCAGGCGCAGCTTGGTGAACCCGCCGCGCGAGCTCCCAAGCCCGTGATCACCAGGCTCGGCGAACACGCCACCCGGCGGCTCCTTTTGCAGATCGCCCTGTTTGCGGGCTCCAGCCGCATGCTGATGAGCGCGGCACACGGGGGAGTCGACGCTCAGGTCCCACGTGATCGCACCTTCCGCGTCGGCCAGGGACTGGAGCCGGGTGAGGATCCGGTACCAGGTGCCGTTCCGCTGCCACCGGCGGAACAGGTCGTAGACCCGGCCCCACGGCCCATACTCGGCAGGCACGTCCCGCCACGGAACACCGGTCCGGACCCGGAACCGTATGCCGTCGATCAGCCGCCGCCGAGGCCAGACCGGCGGCCGCCCCGTCCTCGCGCCCTTCGGCAACAGCGGCTCCAGCACCGCCCACTGCTCGTCCGTGAGATCTCCCCGACCCATGAACCGTGATCATCCACAGCTCAAGATCCACTTTCGACACAGTGCCTACCTGATCTTTTCGTTAGTTCTGTGGGCGTGGTGGGCTTGTTGGTGGGACCCTGGGCTCGTGTCTTTCAAGCCTTCGTCTGTCGCTTCCGAGCCTGTCATTCCTCCTTTGGCACGGCCGCAGTTGGCCGAGGCTCGGCGTGTGCGGGCGGCCGAGTTGTTCGGGCAAGGGCGCCCGAGTGTCGAGATCGCACGGATGCTGGAAGTCAGCGATGAGAGCGTGCGGCGGTGGAAGCGGGTGTGGGAGGAGGGCGGCACTGGTGGCTTGCGGCGGCGTCCGGCCACCGGTCGTCCGCCCAAGCTGGACGACGGCCAGGTCGAGCAGGTGCGGACCGCTCTGGAGCGAGGTGCCCAGGCGCACGGGTTCGAGACTGATCTGTGGACGCTGGAGCGGGTCGGTCTGGTGGTCGAGTGGGTGGCAGGGGTGTCGTTGTCGCGGGCGTCGGTGTGGCGGCTGCTGACCGGCCGGCTCGGGTGGAGCTTGCAGCGTCCTGGGCGTCGGGCGGTGGAGCGGGACGAATCCGAGACCGCCCGCTGGATCGCGCATGAGCGGCCGCGCATCAAAAGGGGGCGGTGAACACACGTGCCTGGGTCGTCTTCCTCGACGAATCGGGCGTATCGCTACTGCCCCAGGTCCGGCGTACCTCCGCACCCGGCGGCCGCACCCCGCTCCTGCGGCATCGGCTGAACTGGAAGCGGGCCTCGATGGCCGCGGCTCTCGGATACCACGCCGCCGATCCAGAACACGGCCCGCGCCTGTGCTTCCACCTCAAGCCCGGCAGCTACGACACCACCGCTCTGATCGAGGTCCTTGAACAGCTCAAGGTGTTCTACCGCGGGGAGCGGGTGGTGCTGGTCCGGGACGGGCTGTCCGCCCACTGGAGCCGGGCCATGCGGGCCTGGGGCGCAGATCAGGACTGGCTCACCCCCGAACGATTACCCGCCTACGCGCCTGAGCTCAACCCGGTGGAGCTGCTGTGGTCCTCGCTCAAAAAGCGCGAGCTCGCCAACCTCGCCGGCGCCCACCTCGCAGAAGCCGCCGACGCCACCGAACAAGGCATCCACCGCATCAACCAAAACCGACAGCTGCCCTGCTCCCTCCTCACCCACACCGGACTCACCATCCACCCACCCACCCCACAGAACTAACGAAAAGATCAGTAGTAGCCCAGTCAGCGCCCATTGGGGACCCGCCCCTTGCCACCCGGTCCCGACCGCGACGCCCGGAGCCGGGGCCAGAAACGCCGCCGTCCTGTCGGCGGCCGTCGGTGACGGGAGCGGCTGTCCCAGTGCCGCCCACCCCGCCCCTTATTCCAGCCTCGCTCCGACGACGCAGTCGCCGGTACCTCGATCCACGGCCAACACGCACACGGGGCGGAAACCGGCAGCCCAAACGGGCGACGTTCCCCTCCGCCTGCGCGAACGCCGACCCGGCCTCCCGCACCTACTGGGCCCCGGCCTCCTATGCCTGACCCACGGTGCAAGGTAGGGGCGACGGCCGTTACTGATTCCGGCGGCGTGCGGCAGGGTGGCATTCGGCGACGTGTCGGGCGACCGCGTCGACGCCGGGGCGGGCGTAGCGTTCCAGTGAGCGGACGGAGGCGTGGCGGGAGCGGGCCAGCAGCATCGGGGTGGAGGTGCCGTCCTCGGCGTCGTGAGTGAGGGCGCTGTGGCGGAGCCGGTGGAGCGTCCAGCCATCCAGGTCTTCGATGTCGTCGGGTGAGGCGAGGGGGTTGGCCAGCAGTCGGGTGTTCTGCTCGAAGATCTCCTCAGCGCGGCGGTAGGAGAGCCGGGCCCGGCCGGTCTCCGGACACACGTCGAGCGTCGGCGTCCCGGCCGGGGCCTTGCGGTCGGTGAGGAACAGGGGGCCGCGGGTACGGCGGGCGGTGAGGCGGGGCAGAAGCTGTGCGGTGCCGGACTGCCAGTGGATCCACTCGGTCGCCCCGCCCTTGGCAGTGTTCTTCCCGCGGTTGTCCTGCGGGTACAGGTCGTCCACGTTCAGGCACACACCTCGTCGGCCCGTGCGGCGGACTCCTAGAGCATCCTCCACTGCGTCTTCTCGCGCAGCGCGACGTCCAGGCGCCACAGGGCGGCGATCTGGTTGTTGGCCAGGGCCTTGGTGCGGTCCGGCGGCGCCGGCCGCCGCTCGATGCCGATCGTCGGGTCCACGGCGATCCAGCCCTGGCGCTGCCACCAGCCGATCGCCTGGCGCGCGATGGACAGCTCCCGGTTGACGGTATCGGCGTCCATCTCGTCCGCCCGTGCCGCCGCCAGCTCGGCCAGGACCTCGGGCAGTGACGAGTCGTCGGTGCAGGTGATGGGGAAGGCGGGCGGCTTCGCGCCCCGGCGGGCCGGTCCGGCCGGCGCGGGTTCACCGGCGAGCATCCACCCCCAGGTCGTCAGAGAGATCCGGGAGATCCGTGCGGAGGACCTCGCGATGCCCGCGCCGGTGAGGTACCGCTCGACCGCCGCGGTGTACGTCGAGGGAGGGGTGGAGAGGGGCACTACCCGAGCGCGCGGCAGCCGCGGCGCGCCCCCGTCCCCGAGTTCGGTCACCGGTTCGATCGCCTCACCCGTCCCGCCCTCCGGCACTGCCGCAGTAAATGCGTACACCTCGTCTGTGACAGATGGAGAATCCGCCGCAGGTAGCGATGATCACGCTAAGGGCTCCGTCGCAGTAAATCCGGTATTTACCGCGAGGCTTTGTGCGTGGGACAAAGTGTGGCAGCGAGCTAGTTGCGCCGGAATGGCAGAGGATGTCGCTATGAAGATTGCGAGTCCGTCGTTTCAGGACGGGGGCTGGATTCCTGCCGAGCACTCGGTGGACGGGAGCGAGTCCTTGGTGCCGCTGGAGTTCGATGAGGTGCCGACCGGGGCGGTGAGCCTGGCGCTGGTGGTGCACGATCCGGATGTGCCCCGGGAGAGGCGGCCCGATGGGAACTTCGACCACTGGGTGATGTGGAACATCCCAGCGGGGCAGCGCCGCCTGTCCGAAGCCGACAAGGGAGCGGGCGTGGTGGGGGTCACCACGAGGGGTACGAATACGTGGATCGGTCCGGCGCCGCCGCCCGGTGACGGCCCGCACCGGTACTTCTTCACCCTCTACGCGCTCGACACCACCCTGCAGCTGCCGCCTTCTGCGGGGCGTGCGGAGCTCGAAGCAGCCATGGCAGGTCATGTCCTGGAGCAGGCTGTGCTGATGGGCCGGTTCCAGCGCGGTTGAGAAGGATCAGGGCCTGGGTATGGCTGTCCGGCTTGTTCGCTCCGGCCGAGGGCAGCAGGCCAGCGGCCGGAACGGGGCTGGTCAACGGGGTGGCCGTGGGTTTGCCCCTGCTGGCGGGCGTGGTGGCTGGTGATCCCGAGGCTGGGGCGCTGGCGTGCCTGGGCGCGTATGTGGCCGCCTTCACCAACAAGGGCGGTCCCCGGAGGCAGCGGACGGCCGGGCTGGCGGCGGCAGGTGTCGTCAACGCGCTCGCGTTCTACGCCGGAGAACTGGCCACCGGACTGTTCCCGCTCGCTCTGGCCCTGCTGCTCCTGCTGGTCTTCCTCGCTGCCATGGGCGAAGCGGTTCATGGAACGGTAGCCCGCCTGGGCACCATGCCGGCAACCGCACTGCTGGCCGGAGCCGGCCAGGCCGCCTCCGGACCATCGGACGGCACCGTGAGTGCCGCGCTTCTCGTACTGGCCGGTGGCCTCTGGTACGCCGCTGCCACCGGCCTGCTCACCCCCGCCCCGCGCCTGCGCAGCGTCCTGACGGCCGCAGCCGCGCCCTATCGAGAGGCCGGCCGACGCCTCGTCTGGATCACCGCCGGCTCTGACCGTGGTGACGGCGACCATACGAGTGCGGTTCCCGCGTTACGCAGGGCACAACAGGCGGCTCTGGCACTGCATGGCCCGGGCGGTGATGAAGGCCTGGCGGTCCGGGTCGATCCGCTGCTGCGCCAGGCCGCCCTGCTGGTCGACCTCACTGCGGCACTGGCCCAGACCGGCCCCCCGCCGCCACCCGTCCGGCGGCAGTGCACCGCCGCCGCCCATACGCTCGCCGACCACCTCTCGCATACCGCACGGAGGCTCGCCCGGCCGGGCCACGCGACCGCCCCTCCGGATACCGCCCGGGCGCTGAAGGAACTCGGCCTCGCCTGCGACGCCATGCGCTCACGGACAGCCGTCGGCCAGGAGCCCTACGACCTGCTCGCCAGAGCCGGGTGCCAACGCCGGCTTCTCGAACGCATCCACACCGCAACCCTCACCGCGCACCGGCAAGCCGATGCGCTGACAGCAGCCGCTTCCACCCGGCTCCACCCAGCCCCACCACGCAAGACCGGTTACGACACCGCACGCCTGCGCGCCACGATGACGCTCAGCTCCCGCTCCTACCGCCACGCACTGCGTATCACGGCCGTCTGCGCCGCCGTCTTCATCCTCGTCACGGTCACGGGCCTCCCGCACGGCGAGTGGGCAACTCTGGCCGTCCTGCGCGTCCTGCGCCCCCAGTACGGCACCACCCTCGAACGCGCCGGACAGCGCATCGCCGGCAACCTGATCGGCGGCACCTGCGCCGCACTCCTCATCGCAGGAGTCAAAGACCCCGCGGTTCTCGCCGTCCTGCTCTTCGCGATCATCAGCGCAGGGTTCACCCTCAGACCCGTCAACTACGCCTTCTGGGTCGTCTTCGGCACCCCCCTGGTGCTGCTGATCGGCGACGTCGCCCAGCCCGGCGACTGGGCATCAGCTCTTGAACGCATCACCATGACCGTCCTCGGCAGCGCCGCCGCGCTCCTGGGCGGCTACCTCCTGTGGCCCGCCTGGGACCACGACCGCCTCACTCAGCACACCACCCAGGCAACCCACGCCGCCGCCACCTACCTGGATGCAACCCTGGACTCGCTTACCGACCCCAAGACGCCCCCCGCAGACCAGGTGCGCCGCGCAGCAGAAGACGCACTCGTCAAGGCCCGGGCCACACGGCAGCACGCCGGCAGAGAACCCGGCCGTGATGCTGAAGCCCTCGCGGTCGCCTCGGCCACTCTCACCACCCTGGCCTCACTCGTCGAGCACATCGGTGCTCTGACGGTGCACGCCACGTCACGCGCCATGCTCATCCCCGGCCTTGCCGATTACCGCACCCATGCCCGCGCAGCCCTGACAGCACCGCAACCGGACGGGCAGGACACGCACAGGCAAGCCCTGACCGACACCCTCGACGCCATGCGCCTCTACCTCGCCCAGCTTCACGCCCAGCGGCTCGGCGAGCTGCCCACGCACCGGAACGACGACACCCGGACACGCGGAGAGGTCCGTGACAACGAACCCGTCATCGGACTCCTCACGGACATCGCGGCGTGCATCGCACGGATCCCTCACTCCTTGCGGTGAGAACGCTGCCCGGTGCGGTAGAAGCGAGCACTTCTCCAGCCCGCCACGCCGAGTTTCAGCGGACCGCCCCGGCGGCGGCTTCAGCGGGGCGGGGGCGCGGCACGGTGACCGGTAGTCCCAGGTAGAGCCGCTTGTCCATGTCGAGGCGGAAGGTGGCGTACGGGTTGACGTTCGACCAGAGCAGCGCGGTCAGCCAACGCCGGTCCGCATCGCCCAGCTTCTTGGCCCAAGCCGGTTCAGTTAGGACCTCTTGCACCAGCATGGTATTGACGTGTACGAGCGCGGACTGGAGCAGGTGCAGTGCCAGCATCGAGGGCTCCGGATGCTCCTTGTCCGGGCCGGTCAGCGCGCCGTCCTTGCCATAGTGGAGCACCGTATTCGCGCTGTTCCAGTTCTCCACGACCTGGAGCCCGCCGTGGATCTCCCGGCGCAGGCCGGGGCCGGCCAGGTAGCCGCAGGCGAAGACGGTGCGGACCGCGCTGCCGAGTTCCTCCAACGCCCGGCACGTGGGGTGTTCGGGGCCGCCGCGGGTGAAGCGCCGCAGGACCTGCTCGGCCTCCGCCGCCCCGAGCCGGAGCGCGGTGGCGTATTTGACCATCTGGTCGTACTGCTGCCCGATCACCTCCCAGCGGATCGGGCGGGTCAGCGATGCGCCGAGCGCGGGCCATCCGGGCGGGGTGTCGCCCGGGCGGTACAGGCGGATGCTGCCGATATTCTTCAGCCGCGGGAGCAGGCGGAAGTTCAGCAGCTCCGTGAAGGCGAACCCGACGACCGAGGCGCCGTGGGTGTCGATGTAGTTGGATTCGATCTCGGCGTCGATGCAGTGCCGCAGCAGGCCCTCGATCATCGCCGCGACCTCGGACGATGAACAGGACTTCAGCTGGGAGTAGATGCAGGTGTTCTTCCGCTCGACGTGCCAGTAGATCATCACACCGTTGCCGCCGTAGCGGGCGTGGTACTCAGTCATGAAGTTGCTGGACCAGGACCCGAACTTCTTCGAGTCCGACGCGCACGCCGTGCCCTAACCCCACCAGGCTGCGTCCCGGGCCGCGAAGGTGTCGTTCACGAGCCGGGTGACGGCGGCGCGGAGGTTGTCGACGGTGATGAAGTGCCGAAGCACGTGCCGCAGGGTGGCTTCGGTCTCGCCGTGCTCGCCGGTCGCCACGATCGCCCGGATGCCCATGTTGGTGCCCAGGGCGAACAGCGCGAGCAGCAGGCGCCGCTGGAGGGTCGCGCGGTCGATGCGCTCGTAGGCGGCGACCGAGACGAACTCGTCAGTGAAGCTGGTGAGGAAGTGCGCGTTCTTCAGCACGTCCTGGAGGTCGAGTACGCCCCACCGTCGTACGACCCCTTCCTTGAGGGCCGCAAGTACCGTGGGTTCGTCCAGCGGCTCCAGCTTGGGCACGGTGATCCACGGCTCACCCTTGCCGATGGTGACCTTCACGCCGCCCGCCGAGCCGTCCGTGGGCGCGGCCGACAGCCGGTCCAGGCCGTCCGTCATCCGCCGCCTCAGCCGGGTGATGAACTCCCTCGGGTCCTCCGGCTGGCGGATCGCGGCGTAGTGCACGGCGCGGGCCGACTCGAAGTCACCGGGCAGGTCGTCCTCCGGGTCGCCCCACCGCCTGGTGCCCTCGACGTAGATCTCCCGGCGGCGGATCGCGCCCGCAGCGCCACCAGCACACACCGCTCGCTCGTACGGGATGCGCTCGACGCGGCCCTTGTCGTCAACGACGGCCTCCCGCCAGTCCTTGCGCACGACGCCGTCCATCGCCACCACGTCGCCGGCGTCGTAGAAGCGGGTCTTGCCGTCGACGTCGGCGTACCTGTCCAGCAGCGCGAGCGCGTCCATCGCCGGCCGGTAGGCGGTGTTGTTGCACCGGAAGCCGAGGGTGTTCAGCAGTCGCGACAGCATCTGCCGGTAGTAGGAGCTGTAGGAGGACCGCAGAGTGGTCCGGACCTTGGCCTTGAAGACCTTCTCGTTCGCCTTCGCCTCGGCCGCCAGCTCGCGCAATGTCCTCTCCCCTACCACCGGGAACAAGGCCCGGCGTACGACCTCGTCGGGCTTGTCGACTGCGGCCGTCGCCAGCTTGAAGCGGATGCCCTCCTACCGCGTACCTTCTTCAACTCGGCGGTCAGCTGATCCTCCACCCGCCGCTCAGCACGGGCGTTGATCTTGTGGACCAGGGCGGCGAGCAGTTCCACCAGGGGATCGGTGATCTCGCCCTGACGGGAGGCGCACAGCGCAGCCAGCAGCGTCGTCCGTGCAACCTCGCCCGCGTCCCGGAAGTCCGAGGGGTACATCTTGATCGCCCGCGCCCGCCAGGCGGCCACCAGCTTCTCCGAGCGGTCCGCGAACAGCCCTTCTGGCAGACCGAGCTGACGGACGGCAGTCAGCTTGGTGATCTCCGTCAGGAGCGAGTCCAGGCCCACCGCACCGGGGTCCCGCTTCAGCGCGACCAGCAGCGCGGTGCCGCCCTCGTTGCCCTCCGCCACCAGCTCCAGCAGGCGCCCGGCGCACACCTCGCCCAGACGCGCGACGGTCGGCGCGCAGAAGACCCGGTCTGCCCGCGCCCGCGCGGCGGCCACGATCCGGGGGCTCGATGCGATCGCTGCGGCACTGCACGAGCAGGGCCTCGCGCAGCCGGTCCTCAACCAGCTCGACGGGGCAGACCTCATCGGCAAGCCAGCCGGTCAGTCGTTCCTCGTCGGCGCGGGTCGACGGTCGGAAACCGAGGGCCTCACGGATCTGCGTACGGTGCCCCTTCGCGGACCGGGACGACAGGTCGTACTTCGCCAGGTCTCCGCCCGGCACCTTGGCCACCTCGGCGACGTAGTCAACCGCGGCCGACGGGAACTCCTCCAGGCACTGGGGGAACCGGCCCTCCAACTCGAAATACTTCAGCATTAGCACGAAGCCAAGCCTGGTCGGCCCGGACTTGTTCGCAACCAGGTCCCAGTCATCCCCACCGGCGTCCAGCACGCCACCACGACCACTCCCGGCGCATGAACCCCTACCCCTCCACCGACCACTCGTTCGGCCTAACGAACGGGCGGGACACGAAGCAACGGAAGAGCGGAGGTCAGCCGCAGCTACTTTGCACCGAAGGGCAGAGGTAGGACACCGGGGCCTACTGTGACCGGCAACGGGCCGCGGCAAACACACGCCCAAGCCCTCCTCCACCTCGCCGGCCAACGCATCACCGTCCCCTTCGCCCTGCTCCGAGACGGCACCTTCCGCGAACCCCGCACCCCCACCGTCGCCGCACAACCACCACATCCACCTGCACCACGCCTCGACGAAGGACAAGAGACACCCGTCGATCAGTGGACCCGCCATAGACCGTTTCATCCGGCGAGCAGCCGTCGCTCAGGGCGATAGCCGTAGGCGACGCTGAAAGCGACCCCATAAGTGCAGAAATCGCAGAGTCCGATAGTCGCCGCTGTCGTGCAGCATAGTAAATAAGACAACACCCAAGGAGGTAGCATGCAGTCCTTCATGCTGAAAATCCGTAAATCTTTTATCCGTTGGATGCATGACGGGCCGGACGGGCAGGACCTGCTTGCCCAGCGGGGCCACTTGGCCGTCCGCCGGAGCCGGGGTTGCCGCTGCGGGATCTGCTCAGAGTAGCTTTCTGAATCTGCGATGACCGGGCTTCTTCGGTGTTTTCTTCCAGCATGAGGACGGCTTTGCCCGTTGGCGTGGAGCTATTGTGTCACTGCTGATCGCCGTCCGCGGAGGCGGCTGCGGTGCAGGCCGTCGGCTTCCCGGCAAGCTGGCCACGCCCGCCATATCCCCGCCAGCACGACCTGCCCGCCCGGAGTGCGACTGGGCTCCGGACGGGGAGCACCGCGCACGCGTATGGATACAGTGTGACCGCGACAGTGTGACCGCGACCTGGCAGCCCTCCCGAACGGCGTGCCCATAGACGGCACGCCCGCCGAGCGCGACCGTGCGGGCAACGGCAAGGACGACAGCCCTGTCAAGTACGGCGTAGGCATGCACGCCGCCGCCGGAGCTGTCGGCGGACCCGCCCGACCTGCTCGCCAGGGGCCCTGTCTCAATGCCACACCCGCTGACCGCCCAGCTCACCCTCCAGCACCGGATGGAAAGGGCTCATTCAAAAATCACCGGCAAGTCGGCCCAGTGCTGTGTACGGTTTCCTGTAACAGTACGGACGCCTTGGGAAACTGCCAGGGCATTGACAATGATTCTCCCGCGGCCGTGTTCGCCGGACTCACAGCTCGCCACCCATTTTCCGGCATGTGGGGAAGGGCCCCCGTCCCCCACGGCAACTCGAAGCAACCCCGGCCCCGGAACCGATTGAGCCAGATAGAGTGTAACGGGCGGGAGTGCGTGCTCTACTGCATTGGTCACCAGTTCGGAAACCACCAGCAGAGCATCCTCTACGAAGACCTGGTCAATTCCCCACGTTTCAAGAACCTTCTGAGTCATGCACCGTGCTAGAGAGGCTGCGCCACTGTTATAAGGCAGCGCCCAATGCCTTCGAGTAGCATCGACAACTTGCTCGCTCGCGCTGACTGCGTGTTTTTGATCAGCTGAGAGACGGGGCGGAGCGATCATGGCGAGCACATCCAAGGCACCAGTTAGTCGGACACATCTGAGTGACGCCTCTCAGCCTGCACTCCACCAGCCCGGAAGGGGACATCCGAGTAGACGCCTAACCGGAGGATGCAAGGCGAGGTTCTACTGTTGTGTGATCATGCCGTTGGTGGGATAACTGCCACCCCAAGTGGGTGGATGTCCGCGGAGTGGCGCCACTTGGCACTGGACGCGACGAAGCGGCATCTGGGTGGCGCGGTCAGGGGTGGCTTTGGCGTTGTATCTCGAACGAGACCGAGCTTGCCGCCGCATGCAAACCGATCCGCGAGCCGGCAGAGGAACGTGGGGCCTGCGGCGGGCCGCGACGTATTTCGCCGAGGAGGCACGCTGGTGAACCGCTGCCAGTCGCGCTCACAGCTCGCCCAGCCGTCCGGCAGTCCGCGAACGCAGAACTCACGCTTGCACGCGCGCCCATCAGTGCTCCGGTGGCATTACGGTCCCCCGAGGACCACTGCGCTTGTTCCGCTTGACATCGAGTACGGCAGGATAAGGAACCGACGAGGCCCCCGAGTTGAAGAGCTCTGGACGTCAGACATCCCGCTCAGCAGCCCGAGGGCCCCGCCTGTTACGCCACCCCGCCATCACCCGATCAGTGGCCAACCTGAACAAGCTCATGGGCTGCCCAGTGGCCTGCCTGCCCGGGCTGACGATGCCGCGGATCGCCGATCGCCCGGGCGGGCGAAGACCGGTGCTCGCGACGCGTTCGCCATCGCGGACGCGGCCCCGTGTCATGCCGCACACACTCCGCTCGGTCGACCTCGAGGAAGAGACCACCGCCGGGCTGGAGATGATCGGCGGCTTCGACGACGGCCTGGTCGGCGAGGCGACCCGCATCAGCAACCGGTTGCGGGGCCATCCAGCACCCGGCCGTGCTCAGGCTCCTCGACCAGTTCGGCTCTCCCGCCCAGATGCGCAGGGCCGGACGCCGTCGGCTCGCGACCCTGATCCGTCCCAAGGCACCGCGTATGGCCGAGCGGCTGGTCGGGGAAATCTCGACGGCACTGGATGAGCAGACCGTCCTCGTCCCGCGCACCGCCGCACTGATCGCTCCCAGCCTCGCCAGCTCGCTCCAGGCAGTGCTTGACCAGCGCAAACGCCTCGCCACAAGGGTCGAGGAACTGCTGGAGAACCACCCTCTTCCCAAGGTCCTGACTTCCATGCCGGGATCGGCGTCAGGGCCGGCCCGCCCTCATCGACGTCGGGGACGGATCCAACTTCGCCTACGCCGGCCTCGCCCCAACGACCCGCAGCTCGGGCCCGCCAATCAGTGGAGAGCAACCGTCCAGGAGGGGAACAAGCAGCTCAACCGGGCCTTCTTCCCCTCCGCGTTCGCCGCCCTGGGCGACCCGGCCTCCCGCGCCTGCTACGACAAGAAGATCAGCCAAGGCCAACACCACACCCAAGCCCTCCTCTACCTCGCCAGACGACGAGCCGACGTCCTCTTCGCGATGCTTCGCAGCACCTTCTATGAACCCCACCCGCCCCATCAGCTTGAACAAACCCATAGGGCCCCGTCAGCTGCTCGAAGGACTCCTGCCACCCCGCAGGCGGCGCGCCGACCCTTGTGTCATCAGTCGCAAGATGAACACTGGCACCTCAAGGTACCTATCACCAGAACCCGCCCCGGCGCACGCCATTACGCTGGTGTCACCCACCCGCCCAACCGAGTCGGCGGACGAATTCAACAGCCAGCACTGGGACGGTCCTGCCGCATGCGATCAACCGCCGGATCAATTTTCGCGGGTGCCCATTCGTCCGTTCTCCTTGCCCTGTCGCTCAGGCAGGGCGCTGGGGGTGACAGCCGCTCCTGCAATCCTTGCCCCGGCCTGAGCGCCACGGGCAGCCTTGGACTCCGAAGAGATGAGACTTTTTGCCGACGCAAGCGAGCCTTTCTTCATCGCCCCCTCCACCATCTCGGTGCCAACTTTCGGAACTGAGGTGGCAGCGTTGGCCACACCGGCAACCATACTCACGATCGAAGCAGTGTCCGAGGCAATCGTCAGAGACTTTCTGGTTTCCTCGTCTAGGAATCCCTCGTTGCCCTTATTCTTTTCGTTGGCATCCGCCAGGACGGCAGCTCCCGTGCCGATAGAGACAAGGTCAGCTATGAATGCGGTTGACGAGGAAACAACAGCCGCTACGGCCAAGAGGGAGAATCCGAGAGTCGCTACAGCGAAGACAGACGCCACGAAGAAAGCGGCACTGAGAACCCCGCCGAGCCCCATCAAGGTAGAGCCCATTATCACATCATAGGGGTCGTACGGATTGTCCGAATTTTCCACCTCGTCATAAGCGGCATACTTTCCTGTCGGATCAACCTTCACTACAGGATTCGCGTCAAACGCCTGATATCTATTGTGGTACGACTCTGAATCACGAGTAAGGAAACGTCGTTGCCGAGGATCGTAGATCCTTGACCTCAGGTATTGAGTTCCGGTCTCAAAGTTTGTATACTCCCCGCCAAACAGATAGGGGTTTTCTGTCATGTTGCCGGTCGGCGAAAGTTCCCTGCCGCTTGAATCTATCCGAGTCCCGTAGTCAGAATACCAATAGGCATCTTTGACTGCTCCCCCTTCATCCGTAGTAGCGACCACACTCCCATGCCGATCGGAGTGGAGGTATTCAGTAGATTCCGGCATACCTCCGATGGGTGCCACTATCCGAGCAGAGCGCCGACCCGCTGCCATGAGATAGAAGGCTCCCGACTCCGATTCACCGTCGCCTAGCGTGAACTGCTCCTTCGTCTGGGCTCCGACGGGATCGAAGTAGAAGCGGGTGGTGCCGCTCTTGCCCTCGCCTTCATATCGAACCGACCTCCTGTTGCCGTCGGCCCAGTAGTCGTAGCGGGTGGTAGATCCTTTAGCGGATGTTACCGATATCACCTCATTGGCAGGCCCGTAGGAGTAGCGGTTCCCTGCTGCGTCCTTAAGGAGATTACCCTCTGCGTCCCATTCCTGCTCGACGCTGTTCCCCTCGTTTATGACAGCAGTTAGCCTACCGGCATCATCGATGACTGAGGTGCGCTGCCGAACCGATGTATCTCCCGATTCGGAGCGAGTATCCTTCTCGTTGACAATATCACCGGAAGCGTTGAACCCATACTCCACTGACCTTGCAGGCGCCCCGTCCGTCCCGTCACCGGCGAAAACCTCCGACTTAAGCAATCGGTCATAGGCATCGTAGGTGTACCGAGTTGTAGAGACCTCCTCGGATCCCGTTGCAGCATCCGGACGGCTCTCCGTACGCAACTTGACATTGCCGTGACCGTCGTACGAATAGGCGTAGGACACAACCTCCCCGTCAGCATTCCTGGTTTTTTCCGTCTTAACGCGGCCAGAGTCCCAGTACGTGTAATCGGTGACAGTCCCGTTCTTTCGTTCGACCTTCGAGAGATTCCCCAAGGTATCGTACGTGTAGGACTCACGGGCTATTTCCACCGCGTCCGAGGAGCCTCCGGCAGACGGGTCAGAGGCTAGCGAAGCCCATTCGAGTGAACCGTCGCTGCGGTAGCTATAGGAAGTTTTATATCCCTGGCTATCAAATGATGCAGCTACCTGCCCCGCAGAGTTGTACACGCGTGAGAGTTTTATGCCATCCGGATAGAGAACCGAAGTGCGCCGCCCGTCTGCATCATACTCGTACGCGATCTTCGTTCCCGCTGGGTCTGACTGATCCCACACTTCGAGCAGGTTTCCCGTCACCGTGTCGTACCGGTACTCTGTGACCTTGCTTACGCCGTTCCGGCGCAGCTCTCGCTGGTCCAGAAGTCCCGAGTCCTTGTCGTACGCGAAAGTCTCAACGGCAATAGGAGAGCCTTCTCCGTCCTTGCGGACCTCCTTGCGTGTTACTCTTCCGCCTGGGGTGTAGGCGTACGAGATAATCAGACCAGACTGGATGCGCTCTTCGCGGATCCGGCCTTGTTCGTCATAGACTGCCTCTGCACCGTCTCGCGTCTCCTCGACGCCATTTCCCTGATCGGCGGATACGGACTGCAGCGCACTAACCTCGGCCAGCCCGTAGCTGTTAGTAACGGACGTCTCCGGACCTGCAAACTCAGACGAAAGCGGAAGAGAAGTTTCTACTTTGCTGGCGCCGGCGTTCCTCTCCGCGACCGACACAGCCAGATCATTTACTCTTCTGGATGTGATCCGACCGATGCCATCATATTCAATGCTCGCCGGAGAGGCGGGGCTTCCGTCGGAATACTCGGAGCGGCTGGCCTTTTCTCGCTGCAAAGAGTCGAAGACTAGCGTTGTTGTCGCCGCGGAGGCTTCGATCCCCTTACCGGCCGGAGCGGTGTCTTTTATTGTCGAGTTTTCGACGTCGTCATACTGGTTGAATCCGGTGATCCCGCTGGGCAGTGTCTTTTGTGTCTCTCGCCCCTGAAGGTCGGTGCGAGTGATTGTTGAGCGACCCAGCGCATCTGTTACCTTGACCTCACGGTCCCGCCACTGCCTGTAGTCGACAGATTCCAGCGTCCTAACTTGCTGACCGCTTGGCAGTACCCTTCCTTCCTGCACGTTGTCTGTGGTCCTGGTCTTGCGGCCCAGCGCGTCGACCACGGTGACCGTCACACGGCCATCGGGCGTCCTGACCTTGGTTTCATTGGCTGAAACGTATTCAGTTTCAGTCAGCTGTTCCGCAGAAGTCCCGCGGTTAGTCCACCTGCGGGTCGGCCTGCCCAGGGTGTCGTACTCCGTGGTGGTTTGGAACTGATCTGCATCGACAACCGCGATCTCATTACCGCTAGCTAGATCAATTTTACGCACGGTTGCAGATTCAGCCGCGGTGCCAACGCCGGTCGTCGTGGTTTCGGAGAGCTCACCGCCATTGACAGTACGCGAATATCTGGTGACCACACTGCCTGGGCCACGTCTTGCCTCCGCGGGAACGTCACTGCCCCAGGCGAGCTTCTCTTCGGCAACCTGGCCGTGCTCATCATATTTAAAGCTGGTCTCCTGGTACTCCTTGAGGTCACCGCCAGAGTCGTCCGCCTTTTTCAACACACTCCGACTTATGGTGCGGCGATCGCCAGAGAGAATATTGACCGTTTCCTGCAGAACTTTTCCGTCTTTGCCTGTAGATTTTTGTGCAAGAATCAGGCCAGTTGATTTGGGGTCGCTGTCATACAGAAACTCGGTGACTGCACCCTCTTCGTCTACGCGTCGTACTACGCGACCAAGGGAATCATACGTTGCCGCCGTAATTACCTCTCGCGAGTTTCCGGCAGAGTTGTATGCGGCGTTGGTGGTGCGGATGGGGCGGGCCCAGTCCCCCGGAAGCGGCTCCCCTCGCCCGGGCGGGAGCGGTGAGCCTGCGCTTTGCTGCCAGCTATAGGAATTCTGTAGCTTGCCCGCTTCCTGATCCCCCAATGCCGAGGTGAACACCTGCTGGGAGATCATAAGGTGCAGGCTGTTGTACTCAGATACAATTCTGCGTTCCGGATTACCCTCGGAATCAAGGGAAGCGACCTCGGTGGAGTATGTATATCCAGTCCGCTGGTCAAAGACATCATTCTCCCCGGCGAAATCACCGCCGGCGCCCATGTAATTGCGCCCCCCGTCCAGAGAGGCCTTGAAGCGCTGCTCAGGCGCGGCAAGATCTCCATTGCTGTCCAGAACCCTCACTCGCGAAGCGGTAAGGGCCGGCACAGGGGAACCTTGCAGCTCTTCGTACGAAATCTCGGTGACGCCTCCCAAGGGCGTCACAACACGCGATACAACCGCACCATGACCAGACAGCGGCCGCTCATAGGAAATGTTCGTCTCACCGCCGTCGGTAGCGGTGATCTTGCGGACTTGGCCGTCCGTTAGGTCGAGCACTGTGCGGAGCCGATGGCGGTCGCCAACCCGTTCGGGAGCCTGAAAGATTACCCTTTCCTGCCCACTTTCCCCCGTTTCATAGGTGAGGTCAATGGAAGCACCGTAAGCGTCGATAACCTTGGCCAATTGCCACTCTTTTTCCCCGGCCGCGACGAATTCGAAGTCGATGCGGTTGCCGTGCCGGTCAGAAAAAGCTACAGCGTTTCCCTGTCCGTCAAAGTACTGCAGTGAACCGTCAGTCAAATCTGTAAGGCGCCATTCGTAAGCCCGTTCAGCAACGCCCTCGCGCGGAGCCAGCACACTGCCCGGAACATGCTCAAAACGAATCCCTTCGCCAGGGAACCGCTTCAGGCCAATCTCCGTGCCACCGTCCGAGCCAATCTCGTAAACACCGCCTTTGACCACGGCTCGCCCATTGGCTACATCGATGAATGGCAGACCGAGGCCCATCCCTTCGCCCATGCCCTGACGGTCAATTCCGAGACTTGACAGCTCCTGGTTATACGAAAGCAAAAGCTGGAAGGAAACCTCGCCCCTTCCGGCAACCTCCAACAGCGGTACGTCCAGGGAATAGCGGCCAGTGCGCGCGTCTACCGCGCCTCCGACATCCTCGCCCGGAGCGAGCATGCCTGATACCGATTGGAGCCTTTTCGCCGCTCGCGTGGCGGCCCGTGCTTCATCGCAGAATGCCAGGTCAACGGCAGGAGTTACACCCACCATAAGAACAGAGAGCGCCACAGCAAGCCGCTTATTGGACGGAAACCGGCGGTCGCGGCGGCTAGCATGTGTTGTTCGCATTTCTCCTCATTCCCGGAAGCTGACAAGGCTCATGGTGCCGGATTGGACACACGCACTGTTGCGGGCGTTTTAGGCAAGCGAGCGGCCTCCGCTTGCGGCGTAGTTACTCACGACAGATTGCCTTCAAGCCTTAGCCTCCAGCTGGACAGCGCGTGGCCCCCGGCGAGCAGTGACTTTTGGGAGCTAGTCTGCTACTTATGGCTGACCCCCATGTTGCCATTCTCAACGAGGCTGGCAGGTGTATAAGACCATTAAACCTTGCGCCCTATTGTCTACTCTATCCTCCACCTAGCCATAAATTAGCCGACCCCCCCTCCTACAATCAGCTGACCGCTTCTTGGCAGGCAGGCTCGTGTGGATCCAGCAGCAGAAGGTGTTGACCAAACCGGTCCCGGCGTCAAATAATACTCGGGGCATATGGCCGACCTGAGAAAGTGATGTTGCTCTAGGTTGCAGCGTCAGATGCGGCGGTTCGCTGTCATCGGCAGGATAGTAGGGCCGAGCGCCGCAGCACGTACTCGGCGCAGCTGTAGAAGGAGGAGCCGAATTCGCGTAAGCGGTTCGAAGGGCCTCGGGCTAGCGCTGGCTCGACTTGGTTGCTGCAATGCACCCACACACCACCAAATTTTTCGAAGCAAAGGAGAAAAGAATGAGCGTCGATCCCGGCTCCATACCTTCTTTTTGGGTACCGCACTGGTCGCCCGCGCAGGTAACCGGGGCGTCGGCTGTCCCGGGTCGCCCCTTGCTTGGGCACCTACTGGAAGAAATGGGGCTCAGATACGCCCTAGACGGAGAGGGCGGCGTTTTCTTCTCCGGAAATAATCATTACACCCGGTGTGACCTGTATGGGGAAAATGAAGACCGAGTGCTATGGGTTCAAACGTTCTTTGCGCCAATTCCTTCACAAGGGGAGATTGGGGACCTCGTAGCGTTTGCTGATGAGTGGAACCGCAGCACTCTTTGGCCTAAACTATATTCTCGCAACGACGGTGAGGAGCTTTCCCTCGTCGGTGAATCATGCATGTTCGTCAGCCGCGATATTGGACTCTCGTACCTGCAATCATGCTTCGCCAGTTTTGTTCATGCAGCGACCGAATGCAGCGAACTATTCTCTGCTGCGTTTATGCGTGCAAATGGGGACGACCCAATGCCCGCCGATGACGCGTAATCGCAGGATGCTCTGCATGTCGGGTTCTACTGCCCTGAGTCAGTAATTCGCCGACAGTATGAGGCGAGCGATTCGACGATTTGGTCGGCCCTCTTCGTCCAGATGAAGGGCTTGGGGTTCTGGTTCCAGGAGCTGATCCAGGTGCGGATGTCCTTCTCCAGGCGGGCACGGATCTGTGGACTCCGCGCCGTATCTGCTTGTTCGTCAGGTCTGCGAACCAACCCTCGACGAGGTCCGGGTGGGGGTGAAGTGCATGTGGAACCGGGGATGATTCGCACATGTGTCCCGGCGGACCCGCAGTCCAAGGGCGGTTCCGAGGCGACCGTGAGGATCGCCAAGCGGGACCTGGTGAGGCGTCCCCCGGAGTGTGGACACGGGGATTCATGCTGCGAGAGGGAGTCTGCGTTCTCGCTGGTGCTGCTGTTCGAACTCGACGGGTGACAGGTAGCCGAGGCTGCTGTGACGCCTGCGGGCGTTGTAGTA
This sequence comes from Streptomyces sp. NRRL F-2664, assembly GCF_000719345.1. Classification (GTDB taxonomy): domain Bacteria; phylum Actinomycetota; class Actinomycetes; order Streptomycetales; family Streptomycetaceae; genus Streptomyces. The sequence continues at coordinate 20 of NZ_JOFX01000066.1, read as the reverse complement.
GGTGAGCCACTGGAAGATGT
>NZ_JOFX01000065.1 GCF_000719345.1 Streptomyces sp. NRRL F-2664 | reverse complement strand
CCGTGACGACCGCGGTGACCGCGGTGGTGACCGTGGCGGCTTCCGCCGTGACGACCGCCCCTCCGGTGGTTTCCGTCGTGACGACCGTCCGTCGGGTGGTTTCCGTCGTGACGAGCGTCCGTCGGGTGGCTTCAACCGTGACGACCGCGGTGACCGTGGCGGCTTCCGCCGCGACGACCGCCCCTCCGGTGGCTTCCGCCGTGACGACCGCCCCTCCGGCGGCTTCAACCGCGACGACCGCGGCGACCGCGGCGGGTTCCGTCGTGACGACCGTCCGTCGGGTGGTTTCCGTCGTGACGAGCGTCCGTCGGGTGGCTTCAACCGTGACGACCGCGGTGACCGCGGTGGTGACCGTGGCGGCTTCCGCCGCGACGACCGCCCCTCCGGTGGCTTCCGCCGTGACGACAAGCCGCGCTGGAAGCGCAACGGCTGACGTCGGCTGAGCAGTTGACCCCCTGACAGGCCCCCACGACTCCGGTCGTGGGGGCCTGTCGCGTCTTGCTACGATCCGAACTTTGCGGTGGGGGAGACTGCAGGCGCGAACCGGCGCCCGCCCCCCGACGCTTCGCTCTGGGGGATGGAACACATGAGACGGTCATCTGTGCTGGGCGCAGCCGCGCTCGCACTGGCCACGGGCATCGGCGCCCTCACCGCCGTACCGGCGGCCGCAGGACCCGCGGCCGCCGACGAACTGACGATCGCTCCGCTGCCGCACCAGGAGCCCTCGCGGGGGTCGGTCTCCAGCGCCGGCCCGAAGGGCGTGATGCTCTACCCGCCCGGCACCGGGAGGGCGTACTGGAAGAGCTTCGAGGACGGTCGTGAAGTGCCCCTCGCCGACTGCCCCTCGGGGCGGGACGGCCGTTGGATGAGTCTGGGCGACACCGTCGGCTGCGAGTACCGCGACGGGTCCTCGACGACCGCGGGACCGCTGACCCTGATCGACCAGGCCACCGGCCGCACCGAGACCCTCGCGGCGCCTGCCGGCCGGTCCTGGACCACCACCTTCTCGTCGACGCAGGTGCTGGCCACCGAGCAGGACGCCCAGGGCCGCTTCATCCTGCACCTGATCGGCCGTGGGGACGAACCGCGCAAGGACGTCACCGTCACCGCGCCGGAACCCATCGCCGCGCACTCGTTCTGGGTGCGGACGGCCGACGAGAAGGGCGCGCTGATCACCTACCGGTCGGCCGCCGGCCAGAACGTCCTCGCCCTGCTCGACTACGCCAAGGCGACGCTGACGCCGCTGGCCCTGCCGGACGGCGCGACGGACCCGATCAACGTCGACTACTCGCTGGGCTCCCAGTGGGCCACGCTGCGCAAGAACGGGTCCGCCACGGCGACCCTGCTCTCCCGCGCCGACCTCACCGTGACGCGCACCGTCAACACCCCCGGCGCGCACGGGCGCTCGCACGCCGTGGGTGACTGGCTGGTCTCGCAGGACTACGACGGCCAGGACAACAAGGTCACCGCGGCACCGGTCGGCGGGGGCACCCCGCGTACCCTGCTCGCCCGGTCGCAGTTCGGCCTGGACACGGGCACGGACGGTGCCGGCTACTTCTCCGGGGGCACCGACTCCAGCCACTGGGCCACGTACCGGGTCGCGCCCGGCCCCGACGGCGCCCCGGTACTGACGAAGGTGCAGGACCTGCCGCCGGACCCCGCGGACCGATTGACGCTCAGCCTTGCCCAGGGGCGGCTCATCGCGGGCCAGCAGGACCCCACCCGCAGCCTCAAGGGCTACACGGTTGCGGTGTCCGGGACGTCCCCGGCTCCGCAGGCCCCCGACTGGAGCTGCGACGAGAACGAGTCCCGGGCGCTCTGCTGGCCCCACCCCGATCTCCCCGGCTGGACCGTCCCGACGGGCGACGGACGGATCGTCTCCCTGTCGGCCAAGGGCCAGGGCGAGTGCGGCAGCGCCGTCAATCTCTGCGGCGTCGTGCTGAACGTGCGCGAGACCCGCTCCGGCGGCGCTGTCCGACAGGTGCCCCTGCCCGGCACCGACACCATGGCGCCCTACCTGATCGACAGCGCCTCGGGCCGGTACGTGATGTTCACGGTGACCGAGAACAGGAACTCCCGGGTGGTGGTCGCCGACATCGACGCCGGGAAGCTCCTGGACGTCAGGCCCTCCGGCGCCGCCACGCTGTGGGGCTCCCAACTCTGGGACCGCGGCGGGCAGAACGACGTGACCGCCACCGACCTGCGCACCGGCAAGGTGGTGCGGCACCAGCCCCTCGCCATGCCCTGCTCGGCGCAGGAGGTCCAGGTGTCCGGGGAATGGCTGTACGCGCTGTGCCCCGCCTCCGGGGGCGGCCCCGCCGCCTATCACATGCCCACCAACAAGCGGATCGCGCTGCCCTTCGCACCCGAGCAGGAGCGCGACGGCGTGAAGCTCGGCGACGGCTACGTCGTGCGCCAGGGGGGTGTCGGCCTGGAGGTCTACAACCTGCGCTCCGGCGCGGCCGTGCGGGAGCGCGAGATCGCGCAGCAGATGAAGCGGTACGGAGCCGAGTGGACCGTCGACCGCTTCGGCGGCCGCCTGGCCTATACCGACGCGAGCGAGACCGTGCACCTGCTCGGCGTCGCCGGTGACGCCTCCCCGCTCGCGGCGATCGACCACGACGTGGCCGCCGGCGCGGACTTCAGGCAGGAGAAGACCTGGCAGGCCCGCTGGTGGCTGTCCAAGCCGGTCTCCTCCTGGAAGCTGACGGTCCGTAACAAGACCTCCGGCGTCACCACCCTCGTGCGCACCGGCACCGACGCGCGCGGCCTGATCGCCCCCGCATGGGACGGCACGTCGTCGACGGGTACGCAGCTCTTCTCCGGCGCGTACGAGTGGACGCTCACCGCCCGCCCGGCCGACGGCCGGGGCGGCGAACTCAGCACGTCCGGGACGGTCTCCGTCACCCGTGCAGCGGCCGGAGTCCGGCCGCCGGTCCGCCCCTGAACCGACGCCGACAGGCCGGTCGGTCGATACCCGATCGGCTGACCGGCGCTGTCCGGCTATGCTCTGGGGTGAGCACCCGGAGGGCCATTAGCTCAATTGGCAGAGCAGCGGACTTTTAATCCGTTGGTTGTCGGTTCGAGTCCGACATGGCCTACCGCTCCCGGCGCCCCGCCCGCACACCGCGGACGGGGCGCCGTGTCGTGTCCGCGGCGGCCCGGCGTAATCCGGGTGAACACCGGGGGCCGCAGACGGTAGCGTCGCCGCCGTGACTCCCGTTCTGCGTACCGAACGCCTGCTCCTCGACCCGTACACCCGTGAGGACGAGGAAGCATTCGTGGCCCTCTTCCAGGACACCCGGGTCTCCCGGTGGATGGGCGACGGCCCCGCCACGGAGGCCGAGGACCGTGCCCTGTTCGGGCGGATCTTCACCAAGGTCTACGCCGAGGACCTCTTCGACGTCTGGGCCGTGCGCAGGGACGGGCGGCTGATCGGGCACGCCGAGATCAAGCGGACCGACGGGGTCGACGGCCACGAGATCGTCTACGCCCTGGCCCCCGACGCCTGGGGCTCCGGACTGGGCACCGAGATGGCGCAGGCGGTCGTCGCCCACGGCTTCGACTGCCTGGGCCTGACGGAGGTGCACGCCACGGTGGCCGCCCCCAACACGGCTTCCCTCGCCCTGCTCACCCGCATCGGTTTCGCGCACGTCCGGGACGTGCGGGAGGACGACGGTTCCACCACGCACGTCCTGACCCGGCAGCGCGACGCGACGGCAGGGTGAAGCGCCCCGCCCGAGGGTTCGGGCGGGGCGCTTCGGGGTGCGGGCAGCTGCGGTCAGGCGGTGGTGCGGCGCCGGCGGCGGCCGAGCACGGCGGCGGCCGCGCCGAGCACGACCAGGACGGCGGCGAGGCCGGCGTACAGGCCGGTGGAGGAGCCGGCGCCGGTCTCGGCCAGGGAGCCGGTGGCGGAGCCCGTGGTCGTCGTGACGGCGGAGTTGCCCGAGGTGGTGGCGACGGCCGGCCGGGCCGCGGGGGCGGAGGTCGGCGAGGCGCTGGGGGAGGGGGTGCCGGTGGTCGGGCTGGTGGTGGGCTCGGGCGCCGGCTCGGTGATCGGGACCAGCGGGAAGAGCACCGGGACGGTGGAGAGCGGCCACGTGTTGCCCTCGGCCTGTCGGACCTGCGCCTCCATGGTGATCAGGGTGCGCTTCTTCAGCTCGGTGTTCTTGCCCAGGCTGAGGCGGAGCGGCTGGGTGTGCACGCCGGAGGCGGCGCCGAACCCCTTGTCGATGCGCGGCAGCTCGTAGCGGCCGTCCTCGGCCTTCAGGTCCTGCCAGCGGCCGTCGATGAGGGCCTGCAGGCGGAAGTCGGCCTCCTGCTCGCCCGGGTGGGACAGGGTCAGGCTGGTGGCGAGCGGCACGTTGAAGACGCCGTCGCCGGTGGCCCGGTGGTTCAGGTCCAGGTACGCCCGCTGCTCCTGGCCGTCCTTGCCCGAACTGACCTGCTTGAACCAGGACTTCAGGGCGCCCGCCTCGGTCCGCGGGCCGACCGTGAAGAGGTGGGAGTCCGAGCCGCCGGGCGCGACCGAGTTGTTGTGGCTGGTGGCGGTGAAGGTGAAGTCGCCGTTGTTGGTGGGGTAGTTCTTGCCGAGGCCGAGAGTGACCTTCCAGGTCATCCTGCCGTTCGCGGGGATGTCGAAGCCCTGGTCGAACCCTGCGCCGGACGGGGCGAACATGCCCTGCCAGTCGCCGTCCTGCAGACCGACCGTGGACCGGGTCGCCGGGGCGTCCACCGCTTCGACCGAGAAGACGACGTCGTCCTCCGTGAGCAGGCTCGGACCCTTCGGGTCGAGGAGCAGCCACGGCTTGTACTCGACGGGCTTGCCGGTCGGGTTCTCCACCGTGAGGTCGAAGGTCTCCGTGGCGCCGCCGCGGGTCAGCGGGCCGCCGGGGACGGGTGCGCCCATCTCCGTACGCAGCACGGCGTGGTCGCCGGCGGCGGGTGCGGCGGACGCGGTGGTGGCCGAGAGCGGCAGCAGAGTGGTGACGACGCCGGCGACGACTGCGACGGCGGCTGCGGTGCGGACGGACATGGTGGACTCCCCCCAGGAATCACGAGGGCTTCGGCGGAGCGCCGAGCGGGTGGGTGTGGTCGGTGCCGGTCGGCCGGTGTTCCCCCCGGGCCGCGGCGACGGATGAATCTTCGCCCGGATCCGATCCCGGAACCATCCGTGCAGTGTCACCGGCGCGCAACAGAAATGATCTTCGTCTGAAGGATGTCGGTTGTGGTCGACTTTCGGCCTTTGACCTGCGGCAATGCCGAGCCGGAGGTGGGGTGGCGGCTTAATGGCGCCGGGGCTGCTCGAGATGGCGTAGAGTGGTGTTCACCGACGCGGGGTGGAGCAGCTCGGTAGCTCGCTGGGCTCATAACCCAGAGGTCGCAGGTTCAAATCCTGTCCCCGCTACTGAAGGCGAAGGCCCGGTTCCCTTGGGAGCCGGGCCTTCGTCGTGTCCCCGGCCCCGTGCGACCGGGGCGTATGTCACTGCTCGTAGTCGAACGGCCGCTGTGTGCAAGGTGCCTGACGGTAGGTCATGTGAGGCGTGTGGCTGAAGAGGTGGCTGATTCCACTGAGAATTGACCGACTTGGTCCATTTTTCAGGCGAAAAGGAACGGCCAAAGCGCGTCAGTCAGTGGCTGATTGGTATGAACGATCAAGCGCAACAGCTTGGAATCACTCCCTCACTTCTATTACCTTTCGATAACGCAGCGCGGTCGTCCCGGCCGTCGCAAGAGACGGCACCGTGCGCGTGCGTGCCCATGAGGAGTGTGCCCCGGTGGCCTCCAACTCGCCTGCGTCCGAAGGCATCGAGATCCAGGAGCCGCCCACTGCGGGCGCCTGGGGCGAGTGGAACCCCACCGAGGACACGGTCCGTCCGGTCCGGGGCAAGCACCGCGTCGCCAAGCAGCGCGGGGGACTTGCTCGCAGTTCCACCGTCCTCGGCGTCGGTGTGATCGCCGCCGTCGGTGCGAGCGGCATCGCCACCGCGCAGGACCGCCCGCAGGTCGCGATATCCCTGCCCTCCCTCCCCGACCTGATGCCCGGGGACAACGGCCGCCAGGGCGGCGGAGGTCCCGCTGCGGCGGACGCGGCCGGGCAGGGCGGGACGACCGGGATCATCCCGCAGCAGGCGGACCGGAGCGCGGACGCCGGCGAGATCCTGCGCAACCGGATCCTCCAGCAGGCCGAGTCGCAGCACGAGGCCGCCGAGGCGAAGGCGCGTGCGGAGGCCGAGCAGGCCGCGCAGCAGGCGGCCGCCCAAGAGGCCAAGGACAAGCTGGAAGCAGCACGCCAGGCGGCCGAGGAGGCCAAGGCGCAGGCCGAGGCGAAGGCCGCCGAGGAGGCCGAGTCCGCCAGGAAGGCCGCTGAGGCCGCGGCGGCGCAGGAGCGCCCCGCCGCGGCGGCCGGAAGCTGGTCGCTGCCCACCTCCGCCTACACCCTCACCTCGCACTACGGGGTCGCCGGCTCCATGTGGTCCTCCGGCCACCACACCGGCCTCGACTTCGCGGCCCCGACCGGTACCCCCGTCAAGGCCGTGGGCGCCGGCAAGATCACCTCGGCCGGCTGGTCCGGGGCGTACGGCTACCGGATCGTCCTGGAGCTCCAGGACGGCACCGAGGTCTGGTACTGCCACCTGTCCTCGATGTCCGTGACCTCGGGCGCGGTCGGCGCCGGCGACACCATCGGCCGGGTCGGTGCCACCGGGAACGTCACCGGGCCCCATCTCCACCTGGAAGTGCGCAAGGGCGGATCGACGATGGACCCGCTGGCGTGGCTGGAGTCCAAGGGCCTCAACGTCTGAGGGACGGCTCCGCCCGCCGGCCTCCCCGCCGCAGCTCCCCGGGGTCCCCCCGGCGCTTCTCCCCCGGGTCTGCCGGGCGGTCCTCGCTCCGCGGAGCGGGCACCTCCGCCCCGGTCGCCGGCCCCAGCGGATCGAACCAGGGCGGGAGCAGCTCCTCCATCACCGCGGCCCGGGCCAGCGCGGGTCCCGCCGTCGCGCGCCGCCGCCACATCCGGTGCAGCAACTCCCGTTCCCGGCGCGTGAAATCCGCCTCGCGCAGTGGTCCGCCGCGGCGCGCCCGGTTCCGCAGCAGTGCCAGCGCGGCGGCGTCCGCCTCGTAGCGGGCGACCGCGCGGCCCGCGGCCCGGCCCCCGCTGCGCCGCGCCAGGGCGCGGGCCAGCGACCGCGCCGGCATGGACGCCAGGGCGGGCACCTCCGCGGGGGCCAGCCAGCCGGCGGCCGCGTACAGCGCCAGCTCGCCGGCGACGGCCCGCAGCCGACGGCGCCTTATCCGCACCGCCAGCCACACCAGCGTCCCGAACACGGGGACCATCACGCAGGCGTACACGATGTAGAAACCGTTGTCCCCGAACTGCGCGGAGCCGTTCCACAGGGCGTGCATGCCCATGGCCAGCGCCAGGCCCAGCAGCGGCAGGAAGACCCGGCGCGCGCGGTGCGCGCTCACGGCGGCCGCGCCGAAACCGAGCCCGGTCAGCACCGTGAACAGCGGGTGTGCGAACGGCGACAGCACGATGCGCACGAAGAAGGTGGCCGCGGTCACCGAGTCCAGCACGCCGGTGCCGGCGGCGAGGTCCTGCACGAAGGCGTTGCCGAGGTAGAGGATGTTCTCGGTGAACGCGAATCCGGTGGCGGTGAAGCCGGCCACCACGAAACCGTCGGCGGGGCCGGTGAAATGCCGTCTTCGGAACGCGAACACCAGCACCAGCGCGGCCGCCTTGGCGCTCTCCTCCACCACCGGGGCGACGGCGACCGAACCCAGGTGGTCCGCGCCCGAGGGGTCGGCCGTGGCCGCGGCTATCCACTCGGTGGCGAAGTTGTTGGCCAGTATCGCGATCAGCGCAGCGGTGCAGGCACCCCAGCCGAAGCAGAACAGCAGCTGCGGCCAGGGTGCGGGCGCGGCACGGCCCAGCCACCGGAAGGCCGCCATGAGCGGGGCCACCGGCAGGACGGCCAGACCCAGGCCCACGAAGAAGCCCGGGGTGCCGGTCTGCTCCCGTACGAGTTCGAGGATGGCGATGCCGGTGGCGGCGAGCAGGACGAGGAGCACGCACGTGCGGGCCGTGGCGGACGGACGCGCGAGCACGGGGCGGAGCGCTCGGAACACATCATGACCCTAGCGATCCGCTCCGACACACGCGGTGACGTTGTCAGTTCTCCGTGCGGCGGAAGAGCAAGTCGTGTACGACGTGCCCCTTGTCGAGGCCCTGCCCCTCGAAGCGGGTGAGCGGTCGGAAGTCGGGCCGCGGCGCGTAGCCGCCGTCGGCCTGCGTGTTCTCGAAGTCCGGGTGCTCCGTCAGCACTTCGAGCATCTGCTCGGCGTACGGCTCCCAGTCGGTCGCGCAGTGCAGGACGGCCCCGGGCGCCAGCCGGGTGGCGGCCAGGGTCAGGAACTCCGGCTGGATCAGCCGGCGCTTGTGGTGGCGGGCCTTGGGCCACGGGTCCGGGAAGTACACGCGGATCCCGGCGAGGGAGGCCGGCGGCAGCATCTCGCGGAGCAGGATGATCGCGTCGCCGTTGGCGACGCGCACGTTCTCGAGCCCGCCCCGCTCGGCGAGGGCGAGGAGGTTGCCCTGGCCCGGGGTGTGCACATCGGCGGCGAGGATGCCGGTGGAGGGGTCGGCGGCGGCCATTTGCGCGGTGGCCTCCCCCATGCCGAAGCCGATCTCCAGGACGACCGGGAGCCCGCCGAAGAGCGCATCGAGGTCGATGACCGAGTGGCCGTCGATGTCCAGGCCCCAGGTGCCCCAGAGCCGCTTGAGGGCCTCGCCCTGGCCGGTGGTGACCCGGCTGCGCCGGGGCTGGAAGCTCCGGATCCGCCGCTCGTGGTGCGAGCCGGCCGGGTCCGGCGCGGGGCCGTCGGGGAAGCGGGGCTCGGTGCGCCACTTCGGGGGCACGTACGAGTTCGCCTCCGGCGCGGCGTCGGCGGCGTAGTCGGCGACGGGGGCGTCCGGGACGGCGGGCGGCGTGGGGTTCAGGGACTCAGACACAATGCGCTGATTCTACGACGGGCCGCTGGGCCCCGCCGGGCGCTGCGGTGTCCCCCGGAGAGGCCGGCGTCCCCCTGGGGGGTGGCGGGTGTCCCTGCGGGGTGGGCACGGCGCCGGCGCCCTCGGCGGCCGGGTGCGGCCCCGGTCAGGCCGCGGTCAGGGTGCGCAGGACGCGCCGGGCGATCTCGCGGCCGATCGGGAGGGAGGCCGTCGCGGCCGGGGAGGGGGCGTTGAGGACGTGGACGGTGCGCGGGGCATCGCGGATCAGGAAGTCGTCCGCGAGGGTGCCGTCCCGCAGGACGGCCTGGGCGCGGACCCCCGCCGCGGCCGGGTGGAGGTCCGCGGGACCGACGGCGGGCAGGAGGCGGCGCACCGCCCGGGTGAAGGCCTGCTTCGACAGCGAGCGGTGGATCTCGCCCGTCCCGTAGCGCCAGTGCCGGGAGGCCATCCGCCAGGCGCCGGGCCAGGCCAGCTCGTCGGCGATGTCCCGCGGGCGCACGGTCGACCAGTCGTAGCCCTCGCGGGCCAGCGCGGGGACGGCGTTGGGGCCGACGTGGACGCCGCCGCCGAGGCCGCGGGTGAGGTGCACTCCGAGGAAGGGGAACGCCGGGTCGGGCACCGGGTAGACGAGCCCGCGGACCAGCTCCGGGCGGGAGAGGTCGTAGTACTCCCCGCGGAAGGGGATGATCCGCATGCCCGGGTCGTCGCCGGCGAGGCGGGCGATCCGGTCGCACTGCAGACCGGCGCAGTTGACCAGGGTCCGGCCCCGGAACACCAGGCCGGACGTGGTGCGCACGGCCACCGCGCAGGCACGGCGCGAGATCAGGTCCACCTCGGCGCCGTAGACGATCTCCGCGCCCGAGGACTCCGCGAGCTGGGCGGCGACCCGGGCGTAGTCCACGATGCCGGTGCTGCCGACGTGGATCGCGGCCAGGCCCTGCACCTGCGGTTCGTGCTCGGTGATCTGGGCCGGGCCCAGCTCGCGGACCGGGATGCCGTTCTCCCGGCCGCGCTGCACCAGGGCGTGCAGCCGGGGCAGCTCCTCGCGCTCGGTGGCGACGATCAGCTTTCCGGTCACCTCGTGCGGGATCCCGTGCTCCGCGCAGAACTTCACCATCTCCGCGGCGCCCCTCACCGCGAAGCGGGCCTTCAGCGAGCCGGGCCGGTAGTAGATCCCGCTGTGGATCACCCCGCTGTTGCGGCCCGTCTGGTGCCGGGCCGGGCCCGACTCCTTCTCCAGGACGATCACCCTCGTGCCCGGGGCCAGGCGCGACAGGGCGTGCGCCGTCGACAGGCCGACGATCCCGCCGCCGATCACCAGCACATCGCAGTCCACGCCACCGCCCACGCCGACACCTCCCACCCCTGCATACTGCACCCCCGCACCGACAACGAGGCCACGCGGGTCTACGCCGGAGCCACGAGGAGGGGCCGGGCCCGCTCGCGCAGCTCCGCGACGCGCGGTTCGTCCCCGTAGGGTTCCAGGCGGTGCAGCAGGTCCCGTACGTATTCGGTCGTGCGCGCCGAGGAGATCCGGCCCGCCACCTCCACCGCCCGGGTGCCCGCCGCGCACGCGGCGTCCAGATTGCCCGACTCCAGCTCGGCCACCGCGCTGACGACCAGGCGCAGGCCGTGGGACCGTACGTACTCCTCCGTGGGCCGGGAGAGCGCCTGCTCGGTGAAGCGCCGTACCTGCCGGGGGAGTTTGAGGTCCCGGTAGCATTCCGCGGCATCCGCCGCGAAACGGTCGTAGGAGTAGAAACCGAGCCAGGTCGGGTCGGGGTCGCCCTCGCGGGACCGCTCCAGCCAGCCCTCCGCGGCCCGCAGCGCCGCTCCTGCGGCCGCCGAATCGCCGGCCTTGGCGTGCGCCCGCGCCTCGACGAGCCGGAAGAAGCTCATCGTGCGCGCCGTGGCCAGGCCGCGGTTGCGCTCGACGGCGGCCTGCGCGAGGTCCACGCCCTCGTCCGGGAAGTCCCGGTAGGTCGCCTGCAGGGACATCGAGGCGAGCACGTAGCCGCCGAGCGGCACGTCCGCGGCCGCGCGGGCCAGGCGCAGCGCCTGGATGTAGTAGCGCTGGGCGGCCTCCTGCTGACCGGTGTCGAAGGCCATCCAGCCCGCGAGCCGCGTCAGTTCGGCCGTCGCGCCGAACAGGGCGCGGCCGACCTCGTCGGTGTACGAGCCGAGCAGCAGGGGCGCCGCGTCGACGCGCAGGCATTCGGGGACCATCGACGACCGCCAGTCGCCACCGCCGTACTTGGAGTCCCAGCGGCGGGCGTCCTCGGCCGCCTCGCGCAGCTTCGTCACGTCGCTGTGGCCCACGCGCAGCACGTGGTCGCGCGGCGTTTCGGCTGCGGGCTGCGCGGGCACAACCGTGGACGGCGGGCCTGCCGGGCCCGTCGGTGCTGTCATCGGGCCCGTGGCCGGCCCGGTCGTACGGCCGTCCGGGGAGGGCCGGCGACCTGGTGCCGGCATTCCGTGGGCCTGAGCCGCTTCGGTCGGAGCCGTGTGCGTCGCCGTCCCATGTGTCGCCGTTCGGCGCGCTGGCGACGGTCGGGGGGACGGCAGGTCGCCTACGGGTGCGCCTTGGGCCGGAGCGTCCTGGACCTGGACCGACGGGGCCGTGGTCGCGGGCGGATGGTGTGCGGGACCCGCCGGTTCCCGCGCCACCGAGCTGTCGGCGGGGCATATCAGCCACCGCGAGGCGGGCGTCGCGTACGCCGCCACGGAGAACGAACCCGCGAGCGACTGCCAGATCCCGCCACCGCCGCGCCGCCCGGCGAGGTCGAGCCGGTACAGGTCGGTGGCCGAGCGCACGGCGGCGCCCACGTCCCGCGGGAAGGCCAGTCCCACTTCGGGCGCGGGGTCCGCGTCGGCCAGGCCGATCTCGTGCAGTGGCACCGGCCGCCCCAGCTTCGCGCCGATGGCGGCGGCGATCAGATGCGGGGCGGCGCCCTGCGGCACCATCCCTTTCGACACCCACCGGGCCACCGACGTCTTGTCGTAGCGGAGGGTCAGACCGCGCTGCGCGCCGAGGTCGTTGACCCGCCGGGCCAGCCCGGCATTGCTGATGCCCGCCAGGGCGAGGACGGCGCCGAGCTTCTCGTTGGGTTCGCGGAGCTCCCTGGACATGCGCCACCCCTCGTCACACGCGGAACGCATACGCCGCCGGGGCATAGGCGCCCGGCATTTCGTAAACCCAGCGTAGTTCCCCGCCTCCCAAGCGTTAAGGCCTTTACTTCCGTATGGCGGGATTGTTGTCCGTTTGCACAGTCCGCCCCGGGGTCGGCGGCGGGGCGCACGTCCTGGGGCGTGCTCCGGCCGTGTGGCCGTGCGCCCGCCCGTGCGCTCTGGCCGGTCCGCGGACCCGGCGATCTGATGTGCGGTGCGTGGGTCGGTCCGCTGCGTGGAACGGGCGGACCCGGGGATGCCGTCACCTCAATCCCCGCGGGTGGCGGAACGGTGCGGGGGGCGGGTTCCGCCTCCCGGACCGCGCCCGCACGCCCGGCGCCGACGCCGCGCGACGGCTTTCCAGGCGGCCGAAGAATGGCCGAAAGCGACCTATGGGGCGGTGGGAGCGGAACGCCAAATACCGCATGCCGGGGGCGTGTTCGTTTGTGTGTGCGCCCCCTATAATCCCTCTCGCACGCCTGTCCCGTGGCAGCATGGACCCGAGCCACCGGGGTCCCACCGACCGCGCCCTCAGCGCTGTCCGTGCTGCCCGTGCCCCGGTCATGTGCCCACAGGCTGGGGAGGCGGCGGTGCGCTGGTTGGTGGGGTGGAGCAGTATCGCCGCGAGCTTCGGCACGGCCGGCCGCGTCTCCGGCCACGGCCCCGGCCGGCACGGCGACGGTGCGCCCCTGCACGGCGGCATCGCGGACGCCGCCCACGCGGCCGACCCCGGCGCGGACGCGGAACGCACCGTCCACCCTGTCGGCGCCCAGCTGCTGTGGGGCGATCCCGACCCGCTCTGGGCCGTCGGCGACTGGCGGCCCGACGAGATCCGCACCCTCACCGCCGACCCCGCCGACCCCTTCACGCGGCTGGCCGTCCTCGGCTGCTGCGGCGCGACCGACGCCGAACTGCGCCGCGCCCTCTACGCCGCCCGGGGCGGCGCACTGCGCCACCTCACCCAGTGGTCCGGCAGTTACACCGCCGTGGTGCAGGCCGGCCGCCGCATCACCGTCCTCGGCGACCTCGCGGGCGCCCGGCCCGTCTTCTACACCCCCTGGGCCAGCGGCACGGCGTACGCCACCGCCGCCCTCCCGCTCGCCGACCTCATCGAGGCGCAGCTCGACATCGGCCACCTCGCCGCCCTGCTCGCCTGCCCCGAGAGCCCGGAGGCCCTGGGTGACGGCACCCCGTACGCGGGGGTCCGCCGCATCCCGCCCGGGCACGCCCTCATCCTGCGCGAGGGCTCCCGCGAGATCACCGGCTACGAGCAGGTCGCCTCGCTCGCGGTGTCCGCGCCGGAGGCCGACGCCGACCGCGCGGTGGAGGGCGTACGGGAAGCGTTGGTGGACGCGGTGCGCGCCCGGCTCACGGCTCCGCGGCATGCTCCCGACACGCTGCCGCCGTACGATCCCGGCCCCGTGCCCGGGATGGGGCCGGCCGACCGGCGGGCGGCCCGTGGCGCGCCCGCCCCCGGCGTGGGCGCCGACCTGTCCGGCGGCAGCGCCTCCGCGACCCTCGCCCTGCTGGCGGCCGGGCTGCCCGGGGCGCCCGGCAGCCTCACCAGCCCCGCGGGGGCGCGGCTGCTGGCGGTCACCTTCAACGACCTGGCCACCCCGCAGGGGCGCGAGGACGAGCTGGAACGGGCCCGGGCCGTCGCATCGGACCCCCGCCTGCACCACGTCGTGGTCGCCGCCGCGGCCGAGGCCCTCCCGTACGCCGAACTGGACGGCCCGCTCACGGACGAACCGGGCCCCTCGCTCGTGTTCGCCGCCCGCGAGCGGCGCCGGCTCGCCGCCGGAGCCGCCGACCACTTCACCGGCCACGGCGCCCGTCAGGTGCTCGACGCCCACCCGGCCCGCATGGCCGACCTGTTGCTGGACCGGCGCCGGCGCCACCTGCTGCGCCCGGTGGCGGCGCTGGCGCGGTCCGCGTCGGCCGCGGGGGCGGCCGGGGAGTCCCTGCTGGTGCCGATCACCGTGTACGCGGCGGCCCGGCGGCTCGCCCGTACGACGTACCGCGCGGGCATGGAGGCGGCCGCGGCCCGGCTCCGCGAGGGCGGGATCACCGAGAACGCCTCAGGTCCGGTGGACGCCTCTCTCGCCGCCCTGACCTGGGCCCGGCCGGGCCCGGCGGCGGGCTGGCTCACGGGGGAGGCGCGGGCCGAGGTGTCGCTGAGGCTCACCGCCGCGGCCGGACGCCCCCCGCTGTCGCTGCGGCCGGGGGAGGCCCGGGCCCGTTCGGTGCTGGCCCGTCACGCCGCCGACCACCGGGTCTTCGAGCAGGCCGTGGAAGTCCGCAGCCAGCGCCTGCACGCCCCCTTCCTCGACAACCAGGTCGTCCGGGCCGCGCGGGCCCTGCCCGAATCCCTGCGCGTGCAGCCCGGAGCCCGTGCGGAGATCCTGCGCAGCGTCCTGTACTCGGCGGGCGTGCGCGAACTCCCGCCGGGCTGGGGCGCCACCGCGCACACGCCGAACGAGACGGCGACCGGGCTGGGGCTGCGCGCCGCGCTGAGCGACCTGCTGGACCTGTTCGCCGCGCCGCTGCTCGCGGACGCCGGACTGATCGAGGCCCGTGTCGTACGGCAGGCGCTGCTCGACGCGGCGGAGGGCCGGCCGGTCCCGCTGGACGGGCTGGCCGAGCTGGTCTCGATGGAGCTGTGGCTGCACCGGCTGCTGGCCCGGCGCGGCACCTGCTGGACGGGTACGTCCGCGGCGCGGCGCCGAGCGGTGCCCGAGGGGGTCCCCGTGCACCGGCCGGCGCTGTCCTGACGGTGCGGGCCTGCCCTGGCGGTGCGGGCCCGTCCTGATGCTTCCGGGCCGTCCCGACGGTGCAGGCCCCCTCCCGGCGGCACACGCCGGCTCGGCGGCGTCCGGGACTACGCCCCGTCCGTCCGGCGGCACGCCGGCCAGGCGGCGTCCGGTGCCCGCCCCGCCCCTCCCGCACCGGGGTTCGGGAGCCGGCCGCCGGGCCGAGGGCAGAATGGGCGGGTGCGGTATCTCATTCTGGGCGTCACCGAGGCGCGCGACGAGACCGGCGCCCCCCTCCCGATCGGCGGTGCCCGGCTGCGCGCGCTCCTCGCCGCCCTCGCCCTGCGCGCCGGCCGGCCGGCCTCCGTCGCCGAGCTCGTCGACGACGTCTGGGGCGACGACCCGCCGCGGGACGCCCCCGCCGCCCTCCAGGCCCTCGTCGCCCGTCTCCGCCGCGCCCTCGGCGGGCACGACACCGTTCACGCCGCCCCCACCGGCGGCTACCGCCTCGAAGCCGCCCACGACGACGTGGACCTCCACCGGTTCGGCCGCCTCGCCGCCCAGGGCAGCGGGCAACTGGCCGCCGACCCCGCGGCCGCCGCCCGCACCCTGCGCACCGCCCTCCGCCTCTGGCGCGGCCCCGCCCTCGCCGACCTCCCGGAGCCCGCCCGCACCGCGCACGCCGCCGCTCCCGAGGCCCGCCGGCGTAGCGCACTGCGCGGCCGTATAGAGGCGGACCTGCGCAGCGGCGCCACCGCCCCGGCCGAACTCCTGCCGGAGATCGAGGCACTGATCCACGAAAGCCCGTACGACGAACCGCTCCGCGCACAGCACCTGCGCGCCCTGCGGGCCGCCGGCCGTCCCGCCGACGCCCTCGCCGCGTACGAGCACACGCGCCGCACCCTCGCCGACGGCCTCGGCACCGACCCCGGCCCCGAACTGACCGCCCTGCACGCGGAACTGCTCCGGCAGCCCCGGCCGTCACCCCCGCCGCACCCCCCGACCGCGACACCGACCCCGACGCAACCTCCACCCCCGACTCCGGAACTCCACCCGTACGCGGACGCCCCCAGCGGCAACCTCCGCCCCCGCCTGAACTCCTTCGTCGGCCGCGAGCCCGAACTGGATGCCCTGTGGCGCGACCTGACCCGGCTGCGCCTCGTCACCCTCACCGGCCCCGGTGGTTCGGGAAAGACCCGCCTCGCCGAACACGCCGCCGCCGCACACCCTCGACCCGCCCGGCTCGTCGAACTCGCCCGCCTCGACCACCCCGCCGCCGTACCCGGCGCCGTCCTCAGCGCCCTGGCCGCGGCCCGGCTGCGGCTGCTGACGCCGCGGCAGATCGCGGACCGGCTGGACGACCGTTTCCGGCTGCTGACCAGCGGCGCCCGTACGGTCCTGCCACGCCAGCAGACCCTGCGGGCGGTCGTCGACTGGTCCTGGGACCTCCTCGACGAGGCCGAGCGGACCCTGCTGCGCCGCCTGTCGGTCTTCGCGGGCGGCTGCGACCTCGCCGCCGCCGAGGCCGTCTGCGGTGACGCCGACGCCGCACCCTCCGGCATGGACGTCGCCGACACCCTCGGCTCCCTCGTCGACAAGTCCCTCGTCGTCGCCGCCCCCGGCCCCGACGGCATGCGCTACCGCATGCTCGAAACCATCCACGAGTACGCCGCCGAACGCGCCGACGCCCACCCGGCCGACGCCCGCGCCACCGCCCGCCGCCACGCCGCCCACTTCCTCGCCTTCGCCGAGCGGGCCGAACCCTTGATCCGCTCCGCAGCCCAGCTCCCCTGGATCCGGCTCGTCGAGACCGAACTCGACAACCTGCGCACCGCCCTCCACACCACGACCGTGGACGACCCCCACCCGGATCCGGCCCCCGACCCCGACCGCGGCACCCGGACCGAAACCGCGCAGCGCCTGGCCTTCGCCCTCGGCTGGTTCTGGTGGTTGCGCAACTACCGCGGTGAGGGCGCCGAGTGGACCACCCGCATCCTCGCCCTCACCCCGGCCCCGCCCCCCGAGGGCACCCCCGCCCACTGGCGGTACATGCGCCTGCAGGTGCTGAACATGTTCCTGCTGGCGGAGAGCAACTCCGCCGAGAAGTTCCGCACCCCCGAGTACCGGGACCTCGCCGTCCGCATCAAGGCCGCCTTCCGCCACGGCTCCCCGCAGACCACGGTCTTCCCCGGACTCCTCTGGCCCGCCACCTCCTTCCTCACCGGCGACGTCCTCGACTTCCACACCGACCTCGACCAGTCCGTCGAGAACTGCCGCCGCCACGCCGGCGACTGGGAGCTGGGCGTGGTGCTCATGCTGCGCACTCACGTCGCCATCGACCTCACCGGCGGTCTGCCCACCGTCGACGCCGACCTCGCCGAACTCCACGAGATCGCCCAGCGCGTCGGCGACCGCTGGACCCGCGCCCAGGTGGCGAGCGCCGCCGGGGAGATCGCCCTCTCCCGCGGCCGGTACGCCGACGCCCGCACCGAGTTCCAGGAGTGCCTGCGCCTCGCCCGCGAGGTCGGCGCCCACGTCGAGGCGCCCTTCGCCCTCGCCCGGATCGCCGAGGTCGCCTACAGCGCGGGCGACCTCGACGACGCCGAGCGGCTCCTGACCGAGGCCGACGAGGAGTCCGAGCAGCACGGCGGCGTGTACGACGTCAGCGCCTACGCCCGGCTCCTCGCGGCCATGCTCGCCCTGCAGCGCGGGGACGCCGCCCGGGCCCGCACCGAGTGCGAGCTCGCCCGCGCCCAGACCGAACGGATCACCGTGCCCGCCCAGCTCACCGCCGGCCTGGACACCGTCGACGCCCACCTCACCGCCCGCGAGCAGGGTCCGGCCGCCGCCCTGTCGCTGATCGGACCCGCCCTGAGTGCCGCCGTGACCGCCCGGTGCGCCGAGCGCGTGCTGGCCGGCATGGCCGAGGCGGCGGCCCGCTTCCTGGCCGACGCCGGCCGCCCCGCCGCATCCGTACGGGCCTTCGCGGCGGCCACCGCCTGGCGCGCCGGCCTGCCCCGCTCGGTCCCCGAGGCCACCGTCGTGGACGGCCTCCCCGAACGCACCCGTGCGCTGCTCGGCCCCGACCGCTGGGCGCGGGAGGAAGCCGCGGGCGCCGTGCTCACCCCCGCCGACCTCGCCGCGGCACTCACCGCCGACCGGTCACGGGAACCGGGTCACAGGAACTGATCACGCGCAGCGCACCTCCGGCAGGCTGCCCCCGCCAACGCCTCACCGGCAAGCGGCTCACCGGCCGACGCCTCACTGTCAAGCGGCCCACCGGCAAACTGCTCACCGGCAAGCCGCTCACCGGCAGCTGATCACCGCGTCCGCCCAGCCGGCCAGCGTCGGCAGGCGGCCCGGCCCGGCCCGCTCCACCACCAGCCGCAGCGCCGAGCGTTCGGCGAGGGAGACCCGCACGGCCGCCGGCGGATCCTGGTACCCGAGGGCGCCGGACTGCCACAACCGCTGCCCGTCCGCGTACACAGAGAAGCGCACCGACCCGTCGGTGAACAGCGACAGGCCGTCCACCCCCGCCCACGCCGAGAAGGAGGTGCACTGCCGGTTCAGGGCGATCTCCACCGAGGAACGCGAGTTCACGGTGATGCCCTGCGCGAACCGCCGGTCGCCCACCCACAGTCCCCAGCGCTGCCACACCCAGCTGCTGCGCCACGTCTGCAATTCCGGCCCGCTGTGGTCGCCCTGCACCGCATGCGGGAGAGCAGCCAGTCGGAACGCCTGCGGCGGCTGCGGCACGGGAGGCGGGGTCGGCTTCGGCGAGGACGCACTCGGCGACGGCGCGGGCGCCGGCCTCTCCCGGGAGGGAGAGGGCGAAGGCGCCACCGAAGGCATCGGCGCCGCAGGGGACGCGGACGCCGCGGACGCCGCGGGCGGCGGTGTCGGCTTCCGCGACGGCGGTACGGACGCACGCGCGGGCGGCGGGTCCTCCGCGGCCGGGCCCGGCTCCGGCGCGGGCGAAGGCGCCACGGGTGCCTTCGGCACGGCGGGGGCCGCCACGCGCGGCGCCGGCCTGGCCCGGGCCTGGGGCTCCGCTTCGTCCCCGGTCAGCGCGAAGACCACCCCGGCGGCCGCGGCCACCGCGAGGCCGGCGGCGATGGCGGCCTTGGCGGGCAGCCCGAGCCCCTCGGAGACCAGCGCACCCCCGGCCGTGGACCCGGACCCGCCGGCCCCTCCCGCCCCGGCAGCACCCCCCGCAGCCCCGCCGCCGGCAGCACTTCCTGCGGCCCCGGCCGCCCCGGCGGCAGAACCGCCCCCGGCGGTCGATCCGCCCGCGGCCGCCGCCGCGGCTCCGGCCCCGCCCGCGGCGACGGCCCCGCCGGCCACCACCCCGGCGGCCTTGGCCGCGTACCCGGCGGCGAACCACCCGATGACCGCCACCGGAAGCAGCGCGGGAATGCCCGCATTGACGTCCTTGAGCTCCCCGGCGGCCAGCCGGCACTTCGCGCACTCCTCCAGGTGCTTGCGCAGCCCCCGCTCCGCCCGCATCCGCAGCCCGCCGCGCGCATAGGCGCCGAGCCGGTCCGCGTACCGCGCGCAGTCGCCGCCCTCCCCCAGCGCCGAGCTGACATGGGCCTGCAGATAGGCCTGCTTGAGGCCCTCCCGCGCCCGACTGGCCAGCACCGCGGTGGCGTTGGCGCTCAAGCCGAACAGTGGCGCGATCGCACTCGGCGACGCCTCCTCCACGGTGGTGTGCCACAGCACGGCCTGCCACCGCTCGGGCAGACTCCGGAAGGCCTGCATGGCCAGGGACTGCTCGGCCTCCCGCATCGCCCGTACATCCGCGCCCAGTTCGAGCGTGTCGTCCCCCGACAGACCCGGCAACCCGGCGCCGCTCTCCGTACGCGACGCCGCCTGCTCCGCGAACACGGCGAAGTCCTCGACCAGGTGCTCCCGCTTGGCCGTCTTGGCCCAGGCGGCCGCGACCCTGCGCACGGTGGTCAGCAGATAGGCCCGCACCGACTGGTCGGGCCCGGCCCCGCCCCGTACCGCCTGCAGCGTCCGCGCGAACACCTCGGCGGTCAGGTCGTCGGCCGTGTGCGCGTCCCGGCAGCAGGACCGCGCGTAACGCCGTACGGAGTCGGCGTGACGACGGAACAGCTCCTCGTACGCACTGTCGTCACCGCCCCGCATCCGGGCGATCAAGTCGCCGTCGGACGGAGGCATATCACTGCTGGCGCCGGCGGGACGCCCGGAGCCCGAGGACCGGGCGCGGCGCCCGGCCGGTTCGCGCTGCGCCGGCACCTGCCGGGCGGGCGGGCTGCCCACTTCGGTCTCGCCCCCGGCGGCACCGGGTGACTCTTCACGCCCGTCAATGCTCATCGCGGAAGCCCCCGCACGACACGCTCAACCGGTACACCGATCAAGCGTGTCACATGGCGGACACGCGTCGGACCCGTCTGCGCACCATCCACCCGTCCGGGCAGGTTTCGGCCCGCCGCCGAAGCGCCCCGCCGCCGAACGCCCGCGCCACCGCCCCAGCGGCCCGCCGCGGCCCTGCACCGGCCCGACGCGACGTCACAAGCGGACCCAGGGGCCGCGCCGGCCCGGCACCGACCCGCCCACGGGCCGGCGCCGACCCGCCGGGATCACGCCGTCCGGGAGCGCAGCCCTTCGAGCAGGATGTCGAGCAGCCGGGTCGAAGCGGCAGCCTGCTGCGCCGGGTCGGGCAGCGCCGGCGCCGCCGTCGCTATCACCAGCAGCACATCGGCCACCGTGACATCGGCACGCAGCTCACCGGCCTCCCGCGCCCGGTGCACCAGCCGGCCGACGACCTCCAGCAGCGCACCCGCCCCGGCGTCCTCCGACGGCTCGTCCTCGGCCCCGCTCCGCGCGGAACCGACGACTCGCAGGCCGGGAGCCGCGGCCGCCTCGGCCGCCTGGCGCTGGTGCGGAACCCGCGCCTCCTCCGCCTCCTCGGCCGCCTCCTCAGCGGTCGAGCCGACGCGCAGCACCTGCGGCGGCAGCAGCCGCCCGGCGCCCGATGCCACGGAGGTGCGCAGGAAGCGCGACAGCGCCTGCCACGGCTCCTCCTCCTGACCCAGCGCGGTCCGAGCCTGCTCGGTCAGCCGGGCGGTCTCCTCCTCGGCTATCCGCCGGACCAGGACGTCCTTGCTCGGGAACCGCCGGTACACGGTGCCCACACCGACCCGGGCGCGGCGTGCCACGTCCTCCATCGGTGCCCCGTAGCCCAGTTCGCCGAAGACCTCCCGGGCCGCGCGCAGCACGTGCTCCAGATTGCGCTGGGCGTCGACGCGTAGCGGCGTGGAACGCCCCACGCCGTGCGTGGTCGGGCTGGTCAGGGCACGACCGGCGCTTTCGACCGAGAGCGCGGTCGCAGAACCATGGAAATCGGAAATGTTCATATGTATCCCCCGGTAATCATTTGTCTCCCCCCGGAGACACTCCCCGCCTTCACGCCGAGAGGGGCCACGGTCTCAGGCCCGGTCCTCGACGAGATACGAACATAGTTGAGCCAGAGTCAATTCAGAAGAGGCAGCCCCGGACGGACCACCGCCCGATCGGAGCATTCACCCCCACTTTTCCCCTCCGCATCCCCGGAACTCGCCTCTCCGCCCGCTCTGACCTGCGCAGTTCCACCGCTGCGCAGGGTGCTGCGATGCCCCGTCCCGGGGCCGTCACCGGTCACACAATGTGTCGGGCCTGTGGACAAACTCCCGGCCACGTTGCGTCATGGGATGGTGAAGGCTGCTAACTCCCGGGGCACGGCCCCCGGTACCCCGCCCCGCACGCGCATCCTGGTCGTCGGCGGCGGCTACGTCGGCATGTATACGGCGCTCCGGCTCCAGCGAAAGCTCAGAGCGGGAGAAGCCGAGGTCACGGTGGTCACGCCCGAGCCGTACATGACGTACCAGCCCTTCCTCCCGGAAGCGGCCGCGGGCGCCATCTCCCCGCGCCATGTCGTGGTCCCGCTGCGCCGCGTCCTGACCAAGTGCCACATCGTCATCGGCCAGGCCGCGAGCATCGACCACGCCAAGCGGACCGCGACCGTCAACACCCTCGCCACCGCCGACGAGGGCGTCGGCCCCGTCGAGATCGAGTACGACGAGCTCGTCCTCGCCCCCGGCTCCGTCTCCCGCACCCTCCCCGTGCCGGGTCTCGCCGACTACGGCATCGGTTTCAAGACCGTCGAAGAAGCCATCGGCCTGCGCAACCACGTCATCGAACAGATGGACATCGCCTCCTCCACCCGCGACCCCGCCGTCCGCGACGCCGCCCTCACGTTCGTCTTCGTCGGAGGCGGCTTCGCGGGCGTCGAAGCCCTGGGTGAGCTGGAGGACATGGCCCGCTACGCGGCGCGGTACTACCACAACATCAAGCCCGAGGACATGAAGTGGGTCCTCGTCGAGGCCAGTGACCGCATCCTCCCCGAGGTCGGCCTGGAGATGGGCGTCTACACGGTCCGCGAACTGCGCAGCCGCAACATCGACGTCCGCCTGGAGACCCGGCTCGAATCCTGCGAGGACCGCGTCGCCGTCCTCAGCGACGGCGCCCGCTTCCCCACCCGCACCATCGTCTGGACCGCCGGCGTCAAACCCCACCCCGTCCTCGCCTCGACCGACCTCCCCAGGAACGAGCGCGGCCGCCTCGTCTGCACCTCCTTCCTCACCGTCGAGGGCGTCGAGCACGCCTGGGCAGCCGGCGACGCCGCCGCCGTCCCCGACATCACCGCCCCGCCCGGCACCGAGGGCCCCCGCCGCGAGTGCGCCCCCAACGCCCAGCACGCCGTCCGCCAGGCCAAGGTCCTGGCCGACAACCTCATCGCCGCCCTGCGCGGCGAGGTCCTCACCGAGTACGCGCACAAGTACGCGGGCTCCGTCGCCTCCCTCGGCCTCCACAAGGGCGTCGCCCACGTCTACGGACGCAAGCTCAAGCGCTACCCCGCCTGGTTCATGCACCGCGCCTACCACCTCAGCCGCGTCCCGAGCTTCAACCGGAAAATGCGCGTACTTGCCGAATGGACCCTCTCCGGCCTCTTCAAGCGTGAGATCGTCTCCCTTGGCTCACTCGAACACCCCAGGGCAGAATTCGAACTGGCGGCAGGCGGCGGACCCAAGTCACCTCCCCCGCCGCTCGCCCCCAACCCCCCGCAGAACGGCCAGGGCTGACGTTGTCAGTGCGGTCGGCCACACTGGACGTGTGACCATAGGTGTGCTCACACCTGCACAGAGTGACACCGTCCCGTCAGCGACCGCCCACGAGCGACACAGCGACCACTCGCGACACCACGAGGCTTGAACGCAGTGAACTTCACGCGCTGGAGCGCCCGGTTTCCCGGAACGCAGCGCCGCGCCGCCGCCCGGACCCAGCACGCCGCCGCCCAGGCCAAGCGCGGCGAAGGCGCCGTCCCGGCAGCCCGCGGCGGCCGCACCGACCCCGGAGCGGACCGGTCCGCGCCCGACGCCGACGGCCACCCCGCCGACCCCACGGTCTCCGGATCCGGGACCGGTGGCGCCACCGCACCGGGCACCGGCACCACCCCCGCCCAGCGGACCGGCACCCTCACCGCCGTGCCCGCCCTCGACGAGCTCTCCGTCCGCGAAGTCCTCGGCCGGCTCCCCGCCCTCGTGGCCCTCGTCCACGGCCCCGACCACCGTGTCGCCTACGTCAACGACGCCTACACCGCCGGCTTCGGCCCCCGCACCCCCGGCGCCCCCGCCCACGAAGCCCTCCCCGAGCTGGGCGACCTCGGCCTCCTCCCGCTCCTCGACCAGGTCCAGCGCAGCGGCAAGCCCCGAACCGCGAAGAACCGCACCGCACCCGGCGGCGGCAGCTCGTACACCGTTACCTGCACCCCCGTCGAGTTCCCCGGCCCCGCGACGCCGACCGCCGGCCCGGCCACGCCGGAAGCGCAGGCCCAGCGCACCGGCGTCCTGATCCACCTCGCCGACGTCACCGACCACGCCGAAGCCGTCGACCGGCTCCGCGCCAGCGAACGCCGCCAGCGCGAGGCCGCCGTCACCCTCCAGCGCTCCCTGCTCCCGCAGGAACTGGAACAGCCCGACGACCTCCGCATCGCCGCCACCTACCAGCCCGGCGGCACCGAGGCCGCCGTCGGCGGCGACTGGTACGACGTCATCACCCTCGGCGCCGGCCGCACCGCCCTCGTCATCGGCGACGTCATGGGCCGCGGCGTCCGCGCCGCCGCCGTCATGGGCCAGCTCCGCACCGCCGTCCGGGCCTACGCCCGCCTCGACCTGCCCCCGCACGAGGTGCTCCAGCTGCTCGACGGACTCGCGGCCGAGATCGACGCCAGCCAGATCGCCACCTGCGTGTACGCCGTCCACGACCCCAACGAGGGCCTGCTCGCCTACGCCTCCGCCGGGCACCTGCCGATCCTGGTCCGCGACGAGCACGGCACCGTACGCAGAGCCGCCGATCCCACCGGCCCGCCGCTCGGCACCGGCGGCTGGCTGCACACCTCCGGCACCATCCCGCTCGGCCCCGGCTCCACCGCCGTCCTCTACACCGACGGCCTGGTCGAACGCCGCGGTGAGGACATCGACGAGGGCGTCGCCGCCCTCGAACGCGCCCTCGCCGGCGCCCAGGGCACCCCGAGCGTCATCTGCGACCGCCTCATGCGCGCCCTCGGGGTGGACGCCGACCACGACGACGACGTCGCCGTGATGGTGCTCCAGCAGCCCGCCCGCGCCGGGGCGGACGCCGAACTCTTCCACAACGCCGGTCTGGAACTCCTCGGCGGCGTCGAGGCGGCCCCGCGCGCCCGCGCTTTCGCCCAGGGTGTCCTCGCCTCCTGGCGCTTCCCCGTCGAGCTGTGCGACCTCGGCGTCCTCGCCGCCAGCGAGCTCGTCGCGAACTCCCTCCAGCACGGCACGCCGCCCATGCGCCTGCGGCTGCGCCGCACCGACCGCCGGCTGATCATCGAAGTCACCGACGGAGACGACCACCTGCCGCGCCGCCGCCGCGCCGAGCCGGCCGACGAGACGGGCCGCGGCATCTCGATCGTGGCCACCATCGCCTCCTCCTGGGGATCCCGCCGCACCCCCGGCGGCGGCAAGGCCGTCTGGTGCGAGTTCGCCCTGCCGGACAGGTAGCCGGACGCACGGGAGGCCCCGGTCCACCAGGACCGGGGCCTCCGGCACAACGCCGTGCGTACACGCTCTAGGCGGGTACGCGCTCCTTCGCCGCGACGGCCGGACCGCCCTGCGCGACGACCCTGCTCGCCAGCACCGGGTTGTCCTGCATCGGCGTCAGACCCCTGCCGAGCCGCAGCGCCAGCGCCGCGATGCCCAGCGACACGAGCACGAAGACCGCGATGTAGAGCATCGGAGCTCCGGCACCGAGCGGCACCCCGAGCGGCCCCAGCGCCAGCGCCATCTGCTTGACCAGCGCGAAGGCCGAGTTGTACTGGCCCACCGACCCCTCGGGCGCCAGGTCCGCCACCAGCGGTGCCAGCGTCGGCGACAGCATGGCCTCGCCGATGCCGAAGAGCGCGTACGTGGTGATGAACGCGGCGGCGGCCATCATCGTGCTGCCGTGCCCCAGCCCTGAGAAGCCGGCGATCAGCCACGCCGCGGTCCAGATCAGCCCGACCAGGGCGATCACACGGGACCGCCGGCGCTTCTCGACCAGCCTCAGGACGACGAACTGGGCGAGGACGATCGCACCGGTGTTGGCGGCGAGGGCGAAACCGAGCGTGGAGGGGGAGATCCCGGCGGCCTCCGTACCGAAGGCGGCCAGACCCGACTCGAACTGTCCGTAGCAGGCGAAGAACACGACGAAACCCAGCACGCACAGCTGCACCATGGCCTTGTGCCGCAGCAGCCGCTTCCAGCCGCTGCCACCGGACTGCGCGGGATCCCTCGGCATGGCGTCCTTGATGGCCGGCGCGTGCGGCAGGCGCACGGTGGCGACGACGCCCGCCAGCACCAGGAACATCACGGCCTCGATGCCGAACAGCAGGGTGAAGCTCCCGGGCCGGCTCTCGTCGACGATCTGACCGCCGAGAAGCCCGCCGATGCCCAGACC
This sequence comes from Streptomyces sp. NRRL F-2664, assembly GCF_000719345.1. Taxonomy (GTDB): domain Bacteria; phylum Actinomycetota; class Actinomycetes; order Streptomycetales; family Streptomycetaceae; genus Streptomyces. Next base: position 1,430 of record NZ_JOFX01000065.1, on the reverse strand, counting down.
CAGGTTCTGCATGAAGAACTGCAGGGCGAAGGCACGGGTCCGGGTGGACGGCGTGGAACACCAGACGATCATCGTGGCCAGGGCCGGCTGCATCACGGCCTGGCCGGCACCGAGCGCCAGCGCGGACAGCAGGATGGGCACGATCCCGGAGGAGAGGCCGAGCGCGAGCGCCCCCGCCGAGGCGGCGACAGCCGCTCCCATGACCACGGGCACCGGACCGCGCCGGTCGATGACCCGACCGGTGAAGGGCAGCGCGACGAGAGCGCCCAGGGCGAAGGCCACGAACGCGCTCGTGGCGGCCATGGACCCCAGACCCCGCACCTGCGCCACGTAGATGTAGAGGAACGGAACCGTGAAGCCGATGCCGAACGCCGTCAGCGCGTTCCCGGCCTGGATCCGCCGCATCGCGGCGCCCATCACCTTGGTCACTTCTCACCTGCCTGATAACTGAAGACTGAAGACTTCATAGCTAAAGTTCGATGCTTAACACTACACACCGAAGGAGTTAGACGCCAACGGGTCCGTGCGATACTTCGACCCATGGGTGACACCCCGGACGGCACGACGCCCGTCCCCGAGCCGAGCCTCGATGAGCAGATCGCCGTCTACCAGCGCGAGTTCCAGGACCTCGACCCCCAGGTCGAGAAGGTCGTCTCGGCGCTGAGCCGGCTGAACCGCCGCATGAACGTCGCGTACGGACGCCAGACGGCGGCCCTGGGCATCAGCAACGCGGAGTGGGAGGTCCTCAAGGCCCTCGTCCTCTCCGGTGCTCCGTACCGGATGGGGCCGAGCGAGCTCGCGAAGCAGCTGGGTCTCACGCCGGCGGCGATGACCCACCGGATCGACCGCATGACGTCGGAGGGCCTGGTCACCCGCGAGCGGGACGAGTCCAACAGGGTCCGCGTGATCGTGGGGCTCACGGACGAGGGCCGCAGCAAGTGGCTGGACGCGATGCGCGCGGCGACGATCTTCGAGGAGGACCTCCTCCAGGACCTCTCGACGGCGGAGCGCGGGCTGCTGGGCGACATGCTCACGCGCCTGCTCGACCGGGTGGAAGACCTCCAGTCGCCCCACTGACCACCCGGGTTGACACCGCCTCGGCAGGTCCGTAAGGTTCTTCGAGTTGCCCCGGAGCCGGAAGGTTTCGGCGACAACGAATCCGCCGCCTCGTTGCGGCATCCAACTCAGCACGATCTCCCACTGGGAACGATTTCGGCGTGCCCGAATTCATTTCCGAAGGCCGATTATGAATCGCCGGGGAAATCCACTAGAGTTTGGGGAGTCGGAAGGGCCCAACAGCCCGGAAGACAAACCCCGCTGACTGGGGGTCAGGCCCGAAAGAGTCTGATAGAGTCGGAAACGCAGGACAGCAGAACGAAGCCCGGAGGAAAGCCCGAGAGGGTGAGTACGAAGGAAGCGTCCGTTCCTTG
>NZ_JOFX01000064.1 GCF_000719345.1 Streptomyces sp. NRRL F-2664 | reverse complement strand
GCACGCCTCTACCACCCCGAAACCGGCCGCTTCACCACCCGCGACCCCCACCCCACACCCCTCAACAAATACCAAGCCTACGCAGCCAACCCCATCGAACACACCGACCCCACCGGAAATATAACTTTGCGCATCCGTCGGCAGCACGGCCTCCACGTTGAGGATCCAGAGGTGTATGCCATCGATCGCGTTCCAGGCTCGGCGAAGCACGCAGAGAAGGGTTCCAAGGAGTCCTCTATAGGTAGTGAAGCGTCGAGGCTGCAATTGCCGACAAGCGCTGCAGCCCTCCGCGAAGCAGGAGGAAGCCCCTTCTATAGGGTTTTCGGGGTTGAATCCAGCTTCATCTACGACAGGGCAGCGGCCGCACATAAGAAAATCCGCAACCTGTCGGAAGACGACAGGAACCATGCTCTACTATTCTGGGTTAAGTTCGACATCGAGCAAGCGCTGACCGACCTGGGTATCATGTCGGTCCTTTCACGTGCACTCGACGAGCGAGTGACTGACGTTCTAGTAGCAGACATACGCCAGACAGCCAATGAATTCCAGAAAACCGTAAGGCGGATGAACGAAAATCATGAGCACAGCAGCTCAGAAAAGCCGGAATGGCTCACATCCCTTAATGTGATAGCAAACTCCGGAGTCGTAAGGTCGATGACGAGAGTAAAGAAAGAAGATTTTCTTAACACATAACACACTCGGGGGCTTGAGGGGGGATCCCGGCGCTGTGCCGGATATTGCTTGCTGCAACAATCCGGTGCATAAGCCCTCGCAATATTGAGGATTTTCAGCGACGCTGTTGCGCTGACGGGTTGAACTCACCGTCGCACGCCTGAGGATGCCGGCGTCCTCCCGCAGCCTGCGGTTCCCACGCTGCAGTGCCGCCAGCTCCTCGCGTTCGCTGCTGGTGAGACCGTCCCGTTCACCCGCGTCGACCTCGACCTCCCCCACCGCGGTCTCGGCCAGGTCGAATTCCTCGGCGAGCTGGCCGGCCGAACGGCCGCCCCGACGGCACAGCCCGGCGGTCTCGGTCTTGGACTCCGGCGTGAACGAGCGGCGAGGACGCGGCTTCTTCTTCCCCGTGCTCTCCATGATGAACATCATTCTTCCGGGGCGCAGGAGCCCCTGACCTGATGTCCGTCATAGCGGATCAAGCCCCAAGGCCGGGTAGTTGACGCCTTCGTGCTTGGTGGCAGGCGAGTTGGCAGGTGTTGCGGCGGGGGCACGTGGGCAACGGAGCCCCGTTGGAGCAGGTAGTCCGCCAAGACTTCTGCCGCCCACGAAGCTCCGTTGCCTGTACGTCACTGTGCCTCGCCGCCGGGTCTGGCGACCGTGGCCCGCCAGTTCACGGTGGCCGGAGGCCGGTTCGCTCCCGGTCGTCTGGGTGAGCTGACCCGGGTGCTGCCCTTCGAACTCGCCGGCGCCGTCCTGGAAGAGACGTTGACCGTGCAACGCCGACTGCGGGATCTTCCCACTCGGGTGGGGGTGTATTCATGCCGCGATGTGCCTGTTTCCGGAGGCCGGCTACCGGCTGGTGCGGCAGGAGCTGACCGCGGCGCTGGCAGAGGAAGGGCTGCAGATCGCGTGGCCGACGCGAAGGCCCTGCGGCGCCGTATCGCGACGATGCGGAACCTGTTCGAAGTACTGGCTGGGCCGCTGGCCCGGCCGACGGCACGCGGCGTGCAGTTCGGACCGTTCCGCACGGTCTCCTTGCCGGGTACAGCTCTATCAAGGTCTCCGAGAGCGACAGGAGTGAGGTCCGGTTGGGACCGCAGAGCCGAGGCGGCTACCCGGTGGGGGGCTGATGACCCTGGTGGAGACCGGCACCCGGGCCATGACCGGCGCAGTGTTCGGTCCCACCGGGGTCGGTGGGACCGGCTGCGCCCGCCGACTGCTGCACCACCTGCGCCCCGGCATGCTGGCCTTGTGGGACAAGGGCTTCGACGCCAGCGCCTTCCTGGCCGCGGTGGCCGATACCGGCGCCCAGTTCCTGGGCCGGATCCGCGCCAGCTGCCGCGCCCCGGTCCTGGCCTGCCTCGCGGACGGCTCCGACCTGTCCGTCCTCGGTACCGTCCTTTGTCCGCATCGTCGAAGCGACCATCACCGTGACCTGCAAGGACGGGATCTCCTTCCCTGGCTCCTCTCGCCTCGCCGCCGCCTTGACCGACGGACGCCGCTACTTCGCCGGAACCCTGGCCGCCCTCTGCCACCAGCGCTGGGAGCACGAGTCCGCATACTTCGCGCTGCGGCACCCCCTCTGGCAGGGCCGCGTGCTCTGCTCTGGCGGGCCCGTCGGCGTCGAGCAGGAGATGCGGGCCGTGCTCATGCTCTGCCGCGCCCTGCGGGCGGTCATGGTGGAGGCCGCCGAGTCCCGGCCCGGCACTGACCCGGACCGCTGCGGCTTCACCACCGCCCTGCATACCGATGACGCCGGTCGTGCCGTGTCCGTGATGCCTGTGGCCTGGACGGCAAGGTCTCGGGCGGCCGGCGGAGCCTGGACCAGTTCCTCCCGCCCAGGCGGCCCCGCGTCAGCACCCGCAAGGTCAAGCGACCGCCGACAAGACGGCCGCCCGGACCCCAGCCGCACTGTCACCGGCCTGGCCATCACCATCCTCGAGCCCGATCCTGACCTGCCCACTGCCCCACACGACGGCCGCCACGCCCTGCTCGGCAACCGCCGCCGGCAGCGCGTCCTGGACTGCTCGACACAGAACCCGACCGCCACTGGCACCCCCGCGACATCACCCTCGCAACCATGCGACGGCAGCTCGACCGATGGGCCCGCAACGGCCTCATCTGCAAAACCGGACCCGCCACCTACCGCACAGGCCAGGACGGCCCCTTGCCGCCAGCACGATTACGTTAACTATCCGGCCTTGGATCAAGCCCACCTCTGACCTGCGTTGGGGATCTTTCTGGGAAGTCCCCGCTACGGGCTGGTTCCAGTCGTGATGCGGCCGGGGTTGTCATGGTGAGCCGACCGGTGAGGACGCCGCCGTTTTGTGAGGGCAGAGCACAACACCCACCCGGAAGGCACCCCATGGCCCCCACACCTCCTCCTCACAGCCGGCGCAGCCGTGTCGCCGACTGGCCTCTGCTGCCGCTGCGCAAGCTCCGCCCCGAGACCGTTCCGGTGCGCACAGCACCCTGCGGGCCCCGGCTGGTCCGCTTCGCGATGTGGAGCGCTCTGGGCGCCGGCCCGCTCGCCCTGGCCGCCACGCTCTACGCGCCGCCGACCGCTGCGGTGCAGGCCGCGCCCGCGCCGCACCCCGCCGAAGCGCACGCCCCGGCCGATCCCCGGGGCGTGGCGGAGCTGTTCGTGGACCTGTGGCTGCGCGCCGACGGGTCCGACACCGACGGCAGCATCGCGTCCGCTGTGCGGGCGCTCGCTCCTGAAGTGGACCTGCCCAAGCGGCCCCGCTCCGCCGAGGCCCCGGCGGCGGCCGGGGGACGGGTGGTCGCCGTCCGCACGGTGGTCGGGTCTGGGACGTGGACGGTGGTGGTCGCGGCCCTGCGGGACCAGGCCGGGCCGGCCCCCGCAGGCAGTCCGCACACGGGGGCGCCTCTCGTGCGGTACTACGCGGTGTCTGGGACCGGCGGCGCCGAGGGCACGCCGGTCGCGATCGGCGGTGCACCGGCCGAGGTCGCCGCCCCCGATGCGGCTGCCGTTCCTGATGCGCAGTTCCTTCGCCGGGTCCCCGCGGGCGGCGCGCTGGAGACGTCGCTGGGTGAATTCGTCCGTGCGTACCTCGGCGGGGGGCAGGGCGGCGGCCTGGAGCGGTATCTGTCGCCGGGGCTGCGGGTGTCGGCGCCGAAGACCGCGGTGTACGTGCGCGCCGAGGTCATCGATGTTCTCACCGACGCCGAGGCCGCCACTGCGTCGGCTGTTCCTGCTGACGGGACGAAGGCGCGGGTGCGTATCCGGGTGAGCGGTGAGGACAGGCTGGGGGTCCGGTGGCCGCTGGTCTACCGGGCGGAGGTGACCGCCCGTGCCGGGCGGTGGGAGGTCAGCGCGCTGGAGGCCGGTATCGCCGACCTGCCCGCCGGAGCGGACTCCCCTTCCTCTGCGGCCGTCTTGGGTGGTGGGCGGTGAACACGCTGAACTCTGTGGTGTTGGCCGGGCAGCTGGACGCGCTCGGCGATTCTCTGATCGGGACCCTGGCCGGCTGGGCCGACAGTGGGCTCAAGGCCGCGCTGACGCTGGTGGTCGTGGTCACCGTCGCGCGGAGGTTCTCTCTCAAGGCGGGTATCGGTGCGCTTATCGCGCTGGTGATCGCCCTCGGTATCTACAACTCGCGTGATTCGCTCGCGTCGATCTTCTCCGACGAGATCAAGAACCCGGCCAAGAGCACCGGCCAGGCCGTCGTGGTGGTCGCTGCGCGCGCCGATGCGGATGGCGGTACGTGGTGAGCCGGCAGGGTGTTGCCCGGGTCTATACCAGCGCGCGCCGGCACCCGTGGGTGCTGGGCAGGCTGGGCGACTGGACGGTGCCGTTCGGCCCGTACACGCCGGCGCAGCTGGTGGTGCTGGGCGGCGGGGCTTTCGCTCTGGTCAAGGCGTATGCGTGGTGGTCGTGGGCGGGTCCGGTCCCGGTGGTGCTGTGGATCGCGTCGGTGTGGGCGGTGCGCGGTGCGCAGATCGCCGGGCAGAACCCGTTCACCGCGTTGCTCGGCGTGCTGGTCCTTCTCATCCGGCATCCGGCCGGGAGGGTGGGCGGCCGGGTCGCCCGCGAGCGGCGCCCTTCGTACCTGCGCTGTCGCTTCACCCTCGCGTCGGCCGTCGAGCCGCTCGTGCCCACGGTCGTCAGCGAGGCACCGTCCGTCGTGCCCGCGGCAGCTGTGACTCCGCTGCCGGTTGCTGCGGCCGTTGGTTCGGGTCTGTCGCGGCTACTGGCAGGCGCGGGACAGGGGGTGGCGTGATGCGGACGCCTTTCCGGCACGTCCACGGCCATCTGCTCTGGTCGACCACGTCGCAGGTGTGGGCGTTGTGGCGGGTGACACCCCTGCCCGGTGGCTACCTTCCCGCGCGGGTCCATCAGGAGCTTCTCGGCCGGGTCACCTCACTGGTCCGCTCGATGCCGGGGATGGAGCCGCGCCTGTTCGTGCTGGCGGCCCGTACCGACCCGGGCGAGGTGGCCGAGCGCATGGTTGCGGGGGTCGACTGGCAGCGGCTGCCCGCGTGGGCGCAGACCTGCGCGGCCGCGGTGGACCTGCTGACCGGTCAGGAGATGCACGAGCGGACCGTGTGGCTCGCCATCCCCCTCGCGGCGAAGAAGTCCGCCACCGGTATCTCCCTCGGTGCCCTGTACGCGGAGCTGTCGGCGGTGCTGGATCTGCCGCCGGTGGCGGTACCGGAGGCGCAGGTGCGGGCTGCGGTGGAGGAGGCCGGGCGGGTGCAGACTTCGTTGGGCGGCGGTCTCGGCATGCGCCCGGCGTCGCCGGCGGAGATCGTGTGGATGCTGCAGCACGCCGTGCACCGGGGCTTGGCGGAGGAGCCGCTGCTGGGCGACGCCGAGCACAGCCCCTTGTTCGGCAGCCGTGTCCGCGACGGGCAGCTGTCCTCTCCCTCCTACGCCGACCTCGGGCAGATCCGTCTCGCCGAGGGCGGCCGGGACCTCGCCGGGCCCGCGAAGGCGGACCGGACGCCGTGGTGGCGTTCGGGTGCGTCCTCGCCCCTGGGCCGCAGGTGGCTGCAGGTCGAGTCCGACGCCGGCACCGGCTACCAGGCGCACTTGGTGCTCGCTGAGCTCCCGCCGGCGGTGGCGGTGCAGAGCGCGGACGTCCTGGCGCAGCTGGAGGGTCTGCCGTTCCCGGTCGATGTCGCGGTGGACCTGCGGGTGGTGCCTGCGAGGAGGGCGCGGGAGCAGGTGCAGCGCAAGAAGCGTGAACTGCTGGACCAGGCCGAGCAGTACGGGGCGCAGCCGACGGGGATGCCGCATTCGCTGCCGGAGGCGGCCGGGGATCTGGCCGAGCAGGACGCGCGGATGGCGCGGACTTCGGTCGAGGTCGAGGTGCAGTCCGTGACGGTCCTCAGCGTGTGGGGGCCCGACGCGGCGACCTGTGATGTGCGGGCGCGAGAGCTGTCTGCGGCCCTGTCGGGCGGTGACTACCGGGTGGAGCGCCCCTACGGGATGCAGGAGGAACTCTTCGCTCTGGGACTGCCGGGCGCTGTGCGGGCGGCGAAGCTGGGGCAGTTCACCCAGCACCAGCTGTCGCAGGACTGGGCTGCCAGTGGGGCGCTGACCCTGTCGCGGGTGGGTGATCCGGCCGGGATGCTCATCGGGCACGACCTGGGCAGCGGCACGATCCGCCCCGTTCTGCTCAATCCGGCCGACGCGCCGCAGGTCAACGCGTCCGCGTCCAGCGCTGTGATCGGTGATCTGGGCAGCGGCAAGAGCGTGCTGGAGAAGCTGGTCACCTCCGCGGTCGTGGACCGGGGCGGCAGGGCGATCGTGATCGACCGGACCCCGATCCGCGAGTGGGCGGGCTTTGCCCGGGCCGCGGTGGGCGGGCGCTGCCAGGTCATCGACGCTGCCCGGGCCAGGATCTCCATCGACCCTTTGCGGGTGTTCGGCGGCCCGGCCGGTGCCCACTACGCCCTGTCCTATCTGACCCTCCAGCTGGGGGTGGGGGCGATGACCGCGGCCGGCGCGGTCCTGCATCACGCGGTGGAGGAGGTGTCCGGCGGGCCGGAGCCGTCCATGGGCAAGGTCCTGGACGTCTTGGCGTCGCTGGCTGCGGCCGGGAGCAGCAGTCGTGCGGACGCGGCGGCGGCCATGGCCGACCTGCTGCGGATCGTCGCCGGCAACCCCCTCGCGGCGATGGTGTTCGACCCCGGCCTGCCCGCGGTCAGCCTGGACGGCGATATGGGCGCCGACATGGTGGTGGTCACCACCACCGGCCTCACCCTGCCCCCGCGGGAGGCGTTCGCCGACGTCGAGGTCCTGCGCCAGCAGCCGCTGGAGGCCCTGATCGGTCGCGCCGTGCTGTACCTGATCGCGGCCATCGCCCGGCAGGCAGCGTTCACCGACCCGGGACGGTTCTGCCTGGTCGCGCTGGACGAGTGCTACTGGCTCACCTCCTCCGCCGAAGGCGCTGCCCTGGTCCACGAGATCCTCCACGACGGCCGCAAGCACGGCGCTGGGGTGTTCCTCGGTGCCCACGACGAGAGCGAGCTGGGCAAGGACGCAGGTTTGATCGCCTACCGGTTCCTGGCCCGCACCGCCGACAGCGCCCGCGCGGCCCGGGGCTTGCAGTTCCTCGGTCTGGACGAGACGGACGAGGACCTGATCCAGCTGGTGACCACTGGCCTGTCCCCGGTCGGGCAGGCCGGCCGGGAGGGCGAGATGCTGCTGCGCGACCCGCGGATGCAGGCCGGCCGGATCAAGGTCGTCGTCCCGCCCGTCGCCCGCCTGCAGGAGAACATCTTCACCACCCCGGGCCGCTCCCCGGCACAGGCCGCGGGTGGTACCCAGTGATGCGCGTACGAGGCCGGTTCGACCACGGCACGCTGAGGTCCGCGGGATTCGTGGCGCTGCTGACCGTCGTTTTCCTGGTGACCAACACCGCAGTGGCCGCGGCCGCCGACGGATCCGGGACCGGCGGGGGCCTGCTCGGGCCGCTGGACATCGTCACCCGTGAGGGCGTGCCGCTCAGCGGCTACCAGCTGGAGAGCAGCGTCGCCTCCCAGACCGTCGGGGAGCGTGTCGAGGACGTCGTCGTGGGCAACAGCATGCCGTTCGACGTCATCGGCGAAACACAGCGGCTCCTACTGAACGGCCTGTTCACCCTGGTGCGGCTGCTGGTCGGTCTGTCCGGCTGGGCGAGCGCTGCCGTCCTCGACTTCCCCGTGCTGCGCCTCCTTGCCGATCCGGCGCAGCGTCTCGCCGATGCCTACCAGCGGCACGTCGTCGGCGCTCTCGGCCTCGAAGGCCTTCTGCTGGCGTGGGCGTTCGTCTTCGGCCTGGTCCTCTTCGTCCGCGGGAAGGCCGGCAAGGGGCTGGGTGAAATCGTCCTGACCCTGGTGATCGCGGCGCTGGCCGCCAGTGCGTTCGTACGGCCCGACTACCTGCTGGGCAAGGACGGGCCGCTGCAGCAGACCCACCAGGCCGCCATCGAGGTAGCCTCCATCACCACCGCTTCCTACTTCGACACCCCCGCCCGCGGGGGCCGGCCCTGCGACACCGCGGTCGGCCCCGCCCACGACGCGTGCGTGGCCGAGCAGGCCGACGCCAAGACCGTCACCGCACCGATCCAGGCCGCCCTGACGGACGCCCTCGTCGTCAAGCCCTACATGCTCCTGCAGTACGGGCGGATCCTGGACCCGAATAAGGAGGGGCAGAAGGCCGCGTACGGGGCGCACTTGAAGTGGGTCAAGGGCAACGCGGCCGGCCAGACAGCCGCGCAGCCGGCCGATGGGGACGACCCGTGCGCGCTGCTCGACGGCCCATCGAAGACGTACTGCCAAGACGCGCAGAAGCAGCGGGAGAAGGCCGGGAACTGCGAGCACCTGGACCCGCAGAGCGAGAAGCGGTGCCGCGAACAGGTCCTCGGCAAAAGCGGCTTTCCCGGGTTGGTCCAGGACCTGGAGGGCGCCGGCGGCGTCGGCAAGTCCGCGGCCGCGTACGCGCAGCAGCCGTCGTGGGACCGGGTGTGGGGCGTCCTGGCCCTGCTGATTGCCGCCCTTGTCGTCACGCTCATGGTCGTCTCGATGTCGGTGGTCATGCTCGGCGCCCAGGGCGCCGACGCCGCCGCAGCAGCCGGCGGACCGATCGCGTGGGTGTGGGCGATGCTGCCCGGCCCCTCCCGGATGCTGCTCTGGCGGTGGCTGGGGGTATTCGTTGTCTCCGCGCTGGTGTCGTTCATGGCCGCCATGGCGCTCCCCCTGTTCGGAATCGCCGTGGACGCGATCCTCGCCGACAGCGGCCCCGACCAGATGATGGAGCGCCTCTTCCTCGTCGACGCCCTCGCGCTCGCGTTTTTGGTGCTGCACCGGCGGATCCTGCGGGCGACGGCCGGATTCGGGCAGCGCATGGCGACCCGCATGCGCTACGCGAAGGTCGGCGGCAGCCACCTGCCCGGCGACAACTCCGAACTCGGCGCAGCCCTCGCCATGCACGGCCCCACCCCGGGCAGTGGATCCGGCGGGCTGGGGGGCGGAGCTTCTGCGGCGCACGGGGCGTTCGGTGCCCGGTTGCGGTCTCTGGGCAGCTTCGCCGCGCTCTCCGACCCCGCGGGCATGCCGATGAACCCCGGCCGGCTGCTCGGTGACGCCGTCGCCGAGGGACGACGCGGAATTGCACCGCTGGCCATCGCGCTGCGCGCCGCGCACACCGCACTCATCGGGCCGCCGCCCGGCCGGCATCCGGCCGCGGCCCGGCTGCACGCGTACGCGAAGGTCACGGCCGCGGGCCGGGCCGGGGGCGGTGCGGATGGCGGGGAGATGGTGGTGGACGAGTGGACGGGCGAGATCCTCCACGACCCGGCCACCGACCGGCCGCTGCTGGGATCCCGGATCCATGCCCGGGCCAGCCGGCTGCGCGGCTACCGCGTCGCGTCCCGCACCGCCCGCGTCGCCTACGGCGCAACCCTGGGGCTGCCCCGCACCCTGTCGACAACGCGTGCGGCGGCCTCGGAGTTCACCACCGACGCGCGCACCCAGTTGAGGGTCGCCTCCCGCCAGGTCCGCCAGGACGCAGACCGCTGGATGCAGCCCGTCGGCCACGCCGGGCAGGCCCTGGCCACCGCCTGGCAGGTCCACGACCCGGCCGGCACCATCCGGGACACCGCCCTCGCGGCGGCCGTCCATGCGGCGCCGCTGACCGGCACCCCGGTCAGCCGCCCGGACACCAGCGTGTCCGCCCCGCGCACCCCCGGCGGCCGCCGTCCCTCCCCCGTGTCCGGCCCTGCCCTCCCAGCAGAAGGCGGCATCAGCCCGGGCCGCAGCCATATGGTCGGAGCGCGCGGGCAGGCACCGCAAGCCCGGCCCCAGGCCGCCGGCCAGGTGCCCGCGGAGGACCGGGGTGGCGCGGAGGCCGAGGCGGATGCGGCCCGGCTGCGCCGGATCTTCGCCGAGCGCGCGGCCGCCGCCCGCCGGCGCCGTGAGGAAGACGGCCGGTGAAGCGGTGGAAGAAGACGGGCTGCCTCACGCTGCTGCTGCTCGTCGCCGCGGTGTGCTGCACCGGGCCCGTCCTGCTGGCAGCGGCCCGCAGCCAGAACGCGCCCGCGGCAGGTGCCGGTATCGACGCGGCAGCGGCCGGAATTCCCCCGCGCATGCTGGCCGCCTACCTCACCGGCGCCTCCCAGATCAATGCGCACGTACCGGACTGCCGCGGGATGCGCTGGCAGATCCTCGCCGGGATCGCCCGGGTGGAGTCCGACCACGCCTTAGGCCGCACCGTCAGCGCGGGCGGAGACATCACCCCGCCCATCACCGGCCCCCGGCTGGACGGCTCCGGTGCCGGCGGCAACACCACCGCTGTCCGCGACACCGACAACGGCCAGTGGGACGGCGACAGCGCATACGAACGGGCCGTCGGCCCCTTCCAGTTCCTGCCCGAGACGTTCCGCGCCTACGGCAAGGACGGCAACCGCGATGGCGTCGCCAACCCGCACAACGCCGACGACGCCGCGGCCTCCGCCGCCGTCTACCTGTGCGGGAAGGGCCGCGACCTCACCGGCCGCGAGCAGCTGCGCGCGGCGATCCACACCTACAACCGGTCGCGGGCGTACGTCGACGACGTCCTCTGGGGGATCGACCGGTACGACGCGCTCGGCGCCAGCCCGCAGATGCCTGCCGGGAGCGCGGGGGCCGTCATCCAGGCCGCGCTCGCCCAGCAGGGCATCCCCTACTCCTGGGGCGGCGGCAACGCCCGCGGCCGCTCCACCGGGATCTGCTGCTCTCCCGGCGGGCAGGACGGCCGCACCGTCAACGGCTTCGACTGCTCCGGCCTGACCCTCTACGCCTACGCCCAGGCCGGGATCAACCTGCCGCGTACCGCCGCCGCGCAGGCCGGCGCCGGGCGCCGCATCCCCGCCTCGGCGGGCATCGGTGCGCTGCTGCCGGGCGATCTCGTCTTCTACGGCTACAGCCCCGCCAACGACTCCACCATCCACCACGTCGGCCTCTACCTCGGAGACGGACAGATGATCAACGCGCCCCGGCCCGGGAAGCCCGTCCGCATCGACCCGGTCACGGCCCTGCCCGACTACGCGGGAGGGGCACGGCTGCTGTGAACACCTCCTCCTGGCGGGCCGGCGGCCGCCTCCTGGCCGCGGCCGTCCTCCTCGCCGGCATCGGAATCTGGATGCTGTCGGCCGGCCCCGCCTCCACCACCATTGGCCAGGCCCCCGGCTCGCGGGGCTTCGCCGCGCCCGCGGACCGTCCCGCGGGCGCGGTCCCGGCTCCGGCTGGGCCTGCACCGTCCAGTGCGAGCGCTCCGACGGTGGCTCCCGAAGTCGTGGCCCCATCTGGCTCACCTCAGCCGGCGGCCGATGCGCCGACGGCCCTCCCGCCAAGCCCCGCCGGCTGGCCGGGCGGTGCGGCACCGGCGAGCGAGCTCCCGCCGCCCGGTTCGGGCCCGGCAGCCGACCCGCTCATCCAGCAGGCCCTGGATCGGGCCAGCCGGCCCGACCTTCCGCCCGCCGACGAGCAGCGCCTGGTGGCGGCTGGACGTGCGGCGTGGCTGGCCGAGACCGTCCGGTACACGCGGGTGCGCATTCAGGCGGCGACCGCCCGCCGGGCGCCCGACCGGGACGGTGCGGTGGTGCGCCTGGTGTGGGCCGGCGCGGACCCGGCCGGTACCTGCCTGGACGGCCGCACCGCGGCCCTCCACTACATCCGCAACGGAGAAGGATTATGGACGCGTACGTGACGGCAGCAGGAGCACTCGGCACCGCCGCAAGCATCGTCGACGCGCTCGGCGGTCTCGCCCGGTGGGGGCTCGCCAGCGCCTGGTGGCTGGCGCTCCTCCTCGGCGCCTACGCGATCGGGTGGGAGGCACTGCAACACTGCCTGGCCGTGCGGGCACTGGCCGAGCGGGCCTGCGTGGAGCTGGTGCCCAGTGCCGTGTTCGAGCCGAGTCCCGAGCAGATCTGGCGGCAGGGCATGCTCCTGATCCGGGCCGCCGGCTCCGGCCCGTGGTGGGTTCCGCCCCGGGCCCGCACAGTGCGGCTCCGGCTGCGCGCTGACGGAACCCGGGCCCTGGCCTACCGCGTCGAGGCGCCCGCCTGCGCGCACGCGCTGCTGGCCACCACCCCCTACGGCCTCCGAGTCCGGGCCGAGCCGGTCGGCCCTATCGCCGACAAGCATCGCGAATACGTCGTGCGGGCCGTGCTGTCTCTGCGCGGCAAGCCCGGCTCCCGGCTGCGGGAGGTCCCGCTGGAGCCCGATCCGCTCCAGCCGCTGATCGACGCCGTGGCCGGCCTGCGTTCCGAACTCGGGGACCTGGCCGAGGTCTGCGTCGACCTGTCGCCCGCTTCGCGCTGGCACCTCGCCGTCCGGCGCGCCCAGGCAATGCGCATGGCACGGGAGGAAGCCCGGCGTGAGGCGCAGCGCGAGGCGCGGTGGCTCACCCAGGACTCGGCCGACTCGCTGCCCGTGACCGTCGGCAGGCTGCTGGACCCGGCGCAATGGCGGGGTGCGCCCCGGGGGCGGCGGCTGGTGTCTGCGCAGCCGCGCCGTGTCGACCGGGAGACGGTGCTGGGCAAACTCGCCGAAGGGGCCGGGCTGGTGCGGGTGCAGATCCTGGTGCGCTGCGCCTCCGACAGGGCCGACCGTGCGCAGGCCCGGCTCGCACGCATCAACGCGGCCATGGACGTGTATGCGGGGCCGTCCCGTCTTGTGTCGCAGGGGTGGTCGCGGGGGCCGGTGCGGATCGGTCCGGACCGGTGGCCGTGGCGGCCGCGGTTCGACCAGCGGTGGCAGCAGGCCCTGATGCGGCCGGCCCGGAGCGGGTGGGCGCACCTGGAGGAGATCGCCGGACTCCTCAAGCCGCCGACCGCGTGGGCGGACCTGCCGCTGCTGGAGAGCGACATGCCGACCTACACGGTGGGCAAGGACCTGCTGCCGCAGGGCTGGTACCGGGGCCCGGACGGACGGGAGCGGCTGCTGGCCACCCACGAGGACGACACCCTCTTCGAGGTCCAGTCCGGCAAAGCGGGGTGGGGCAAAACCATGCGCGCCCAGGTCCAGGCCGTCGCCAGCGCCCACAACGGGCGGGGGCTGGCCTTCGTCGACCCGCACGGCGACTGCCTCACCGACGTCGCCCGCTACCTGGCCCACGACGACATCATCGAGCGGATCGCCGTTTTCGACCTCACCGTGCACGACGACAGCTCTTTGCTGGCCTGCTGGAATCTGCTCGACATGTCCGGCCGGCCCCGCCCGTACGAGGTGTCCGCCGCGGTGGTCGATGCGATCGCCGCGTCCCTGGGGTGGGACGACGCGAGCGCGCCGCGGGCCCTGACGATCCTGGCCAAGGCCGTGGAGGCCCTGGTCTGCGTCAACACCCTCGCCGTCGCCGCCCGCATGCCCGGACAGCAGGCCACCGTCTTCCAGATCCGGCCGCTCCTGACCGACCCGACTTTTCGGTACCTGGTGGTCGGCGCGCTCGATCCGCAAGCACAGCGGTGGTGGACCGGCACCTTCCCCGACCTGCCCAAGGACGGTCTGGCAACCGTCCTGAACCCGCTGGAGCGGCTGGGGGCCAACCCGGTGATCCGGGCATTCCTCGGGGGCCCGGTCAGCGGCTACGACATCCGCCGGGCCATGGACGAGAGCCAGGTGGTGTGGATCTGCCCGCCCGGCACCGGCCCGACCGACCGGCTGCTGACCTCCCTGCTCGTCCGCGACTTCCTGCGCGCCGGCCTGTCCCGCCGCGACCTGCCCGAGGGCCAGCGGCACCCGTTCCGCTTCTACCTGGACGAGATGATCTCCCTGGACGGAGGGGGTGCTTCCACCGTCCTTGCGGAGATCACCGAGCAGCTCCGCAAGTTCGGCGGGCGCCTGCACGGCATGACCCAGCTCCTGCACCGGCTCAGCCCCGCAACCCGCGCGGCGCTCCTGCAGAACGCCTCCTGCCTGTCCACCACCGCCGGATCCGTGGAGGCGACCACGCCGGTGACCGCCCAGTGGGCGAGCCGCGTCACTGCGCAGGACGCGGCCGGGCTGGAACGGTGGTGGCACTACGCCTCCTTCACCGTCGCCGGCAAACGCCTCGGCCCCCTGCACATCCGCGGACCTGAACTCGACGAGGTCTTCGGCCGCCTCGCGAAACCGTCCCGCACCCAGGGCCTGCTCCGGGCCGCACACGCCAACACCGGGGCCCGGCCCCTGTCCGAGCAGAGCGCCCTCGCCGCGGGCCAGGAGGAACGGGTAAGCGCATTCCTCACCGGCCGGACCCCGACTACCACCGACGGCCACAACCAGGAGCACTACGCGTGACCAGACCCGCCGTCATCCAGCCTGGCACCGCCGACACCTACGCCCACCAAGCGCTGGCCCTGATCGCCCAGCACCGTCTGCTGACCAGCACCCAGCTCCACCAGATGCTCATGCCTCACACCCCGCCCCGGAAGATCCACAAGGTACTCGCCCCGCTGCGCGCGGAAGGACTCATCGCGCACACTGCGCTGGGCGTCCGAAGCGGCCTCAAAGCCCACTTCCTGACCGCCGCCGGAGCCCAGGTCGCAGCCGACTGGCCCGAGCTCCGCGGCCGTGCCGCCACCGTCATCGCCAGTCCCACCGCGGCCTCCATGCGGGCCGCCCACACCCTCGCCGGCGTCCGCGCCCACCTGGCGTTCCTCACCGAGGCACGCGAACGGGGCGACGAATACCAGCCGCTGGACTGGATGCCCGAAGTCACCCACCGGCTGCCCGACACCGGCGGCCAGGACCGGCTCACCGCCGACGCCGTCCTCCACTACACCGCCACCCAGCCCCGCCGCCTGCAGTACCGGGCGTTCGTGGAAATCGACCGCACCACCATGAGCAGCGAACGCCTCGCCCGCAAGCTCATCACCTACGCCCGCTTCCACGACTACACCCCCCAGCCCGCCGGACGCCGCGGGACCGCCGCCGACCAGAACGCGGCCCTGTCCGCGTGGCAGCGCTTCTACCCCCGCTTCCCCCGCATCCTGTTCATCCTCACCGGTGCCCCCCGCGCCACCCTCACGGCCCGCATCACGGACCTGCGGCGGATGGCCGCCGACCACGGCCTGGTCACCCGCCTCGCCTCCCATGTTCCGCTCGGCGCCGCCATCCTCGAAGACCTCGAAGAAGCCGGCCCCTCCGGCCCGGTGTGGACACCCCTGGCCGGCACTGGCGAGCGCCGCGGCTGGACACACCTTTGAGCCCATGGACCAAACAGCCGGGCTACCACGGCACCGCCCCCCATAAGGAAGTCATCCAGCCGGAAAAGCAGCACTCCAAGACAAGGGGAAGACGTTGCCTCCAGCCGAACCGATCGACACCATGTGGCAATGGCCCGCTCTACACCACCGCCACCGCATCGAACAGCCGAACGCCCCCAAGAGCCCCTCACCCCAGCACGACCGGCCCAGACAACCCCCACCCCCTCCTCGACCACGGCCCACACGGCACACACGGCACACACGGCACACAGCCACCGAATGCCGCGTAACCGATACATGCCGCAACACCCCCGACGCCACCTGCCAGACCATGCATCATCTGTGCCAGCCACGCCTCAGCCTGCAGGAGACCAGCCCATGCCCCAGCCCACCCGCCCGGCATACCGAGTCGAGTTCACCGAGGCCGCCGCAGCCGTCCGCGACACCCTTCCCGAACAGCGCAAAGCTCAGCTCGCACGCGGCATCCGCGTCCTCGCACGCGACCCCTACACCAAACACTCCGCGCCCATCGGACCCGACGACTACAGCCGCAAAGCCATGGTCGCGGAGTCATTGTTGATCGAATATGGCGTACTCGAAGGCGTCATGATCGTCATCGTTGTCTCCATCCTGGACGACATGCAGTTCATCGCAGACGACGAAGACTGACACCACAGCACCCACACAGCACAAACCCGCCAGCCTCAAAGCACGACGGACGTCCCGCCAGACCGGGGGATGAAGCGGGCGTCGACCACCACGATCGCGTCCGTCCAATCTGCGGACCATCGCCGCGATAGACGAGTCCATCAACCCCCGGCAAGCGCGACGCCTTCACCGCCTCGCTCACTTCGCGGCAACCTGAACCCGCGAATCACAGCCGCCATCTCGTCGGGCACAACAGACACATCGCGATACCACGAGACCAGCCTGTACCTCGTCACCGCCACGTCGAAAACCGACCAGCCGGCAAAGGTGACAGCCGCCAGGCGATACCGCCGCTCCGCCACGGCTTCCGTACGCCGATCTCGTTGAGCGCGACCGTCCGCCTGCCATTCTCAGCGGTGAAGTCCTCGGGCAGATGTTCCTTCATCGAGGACCACCAGGCCGTGTCCGCTCCGAGCGGGACGCCGAAGCAGAAGCCCACGGGACGCCCATCCTCGTACCCCATCACGGCAGACGGGTCTGTCCAGTAAACGGTGTAACTGGTTGGGTTTCTGAGGTCAGATTCGGTTGTTGGTGAGGCGTCCGTCGAAGGTGATGTCGAAGGCCTGCAGCG
>NZ_JOFX01000063.1 GCF_000719345.1 Streptomyces sp. NRRL F-2664 | reverse complement strand
TCCCCCAGCCCGACCCGGTCCACCAGTCGAGCAGCCATCGGACACCACCCCCTGGTATCCGTTGAACCGCCAAACCACCTCTATGCCAACGGCATTGTCTTTAAGTCTGTTGCTGCTCCGCGGAGTTGACTGCTGCGGTGGGTGAGGGCTTGGTCGACGGTGGCCTGCAGTTCTTCGATCCAAGGGTAGGTCGCGGCACCCGCGCGCTCGTCCTGCAGGAAGGCACCTGCGGCAGACGGGTCAACGCACTGGGCGCCCCGCGTCCTCGCGGAGGGCGGGGGCGAGGACGAAGCGGGAGGTGTGGTACTTCACGGCGGTCTTCCCGCCCCGGGTGCGGCAGGCGCTGCCGACGGGCGCGTCACAGTTCGGGCAGTTGTGACGTTCTACCGCCAATGCGGCCTGATCGGGCGCGAGATCCATGGTAGAAGTCTCTCAGAATCCTGTCGCATAACGTACAGGTTCACCGCGTGTGACACCCTGTGGCCAAATGCCGCCTGACAGCCGTCTGTAGCGGCCCTTGTTGTCCCAAAGCCGCGGTGAAGTGACGAGCCAGGCTCGGGGCAGCTCACCGTCGGCCAAGGCGTCAAAGCCAACTTCGGTCCGCTTCGACGAGTTCGTTGAGAGCATCTATTGCTCGGTTGTGTCTCCGTATGTGCGACATCCCGTGGGTTGCTCTGAGCTCTCCGGAGTCCGCAACCCCGTGACCAGGAGGTTCGTCCTCTCTCTGAAAGCGGCTCACGGACTGACGTAACTTCGGGATTCCTGAAGCGTTCTCACTGCGTCCGATCGGTTCACGATCGGGGTGAAGGTGAGGAGGCTCGGGTTGGCGCTGGCTGCCGTACGGGACCTGCGCGATGTCCGACCGTCGGCCACGGCGGAGGAGCTGGAGCAGTTCGAGACCGATGTGCTGGCGGGGTTCGTGCTGGCGCGGGCCTCGGCGGGGCTGGCGGACGGCACGATCCGCGGGGACGTCGGCCACCTGGAGCAGATGCGGTCTTGGTTCAGCCGGCCGCTGTGGGAGATGGAGCCACCCGACGCCGACGCCTACTTCGGGAAGGTGTTGCGGGCTTCACCAAGTGGCACCCGACTGGGGCGCTCTCAGGCGCTGAGCACGTACTTCTTGTTCCTGGAGCTACGGCACAAGGTCGAGATCCACCGGATGACCGGTCGGGTGATCGAGTGCCCGATCGACGAGATGAACCGGCGGCGCGGCGCGAAGGACGCGGCCTTACGGATTCCGCCGTCCGGGCCGGAGGTCAAGACGTTGTTCGCCGGATGGGGCGGCGAGCTGGCGACCTGCCGGAAGTTCGCCCCGACCGCCCGGAACTACACCGCCTCCAAGCTGATGTCCCAGGTCGGGCTGCGGGTTAGCGAAGCGTGCAAGCTCGATCTGGCGGACATCAAGTGGGACCTGGGGCGCTTCGGCAAGCTCCACGTCCGCCACGGCAAGGGAGCCCGCGGCTCGGGCCCGCGCGAGCGGATGGTCCCTCTGATCAACGGTGCCGACCGCACGCTCCGATGGTTCATCGAAGACGTCTGGGGCCAGTTCGACGACGACCACACCTGCCCCGGCGCCCCGCTGTTCCCCTCCGAGCGCAGATGCTCCGACGGCTCCTCGGGCCGGGTCGGCGACGATGCCCTGCGCTGCGGCCTCAAGGCCGCGGTCACGTCACATCTGCCGGCCTGGGGCGACAAGCTCACTCCGCACGTCCTGCGGCACTTCTGTGCGTCCGAGCTCTACCTCGGTGGGCTTGACCTGATCGCGATCCAGGAAGTCCTCGGACATTCCTGGATCGCCACGACCATGCGATACGTCCATGTCCAGCAGACCCGGGTCGAGGACGCCTTGGTGGCCGGGCAGCAGCGGGCCGCGAAGCGGCTGGAAGGGCTTCTGCGATGAAGTGGAACCTGCGGCTGGCTGCCGCGAATAAGGGGATCTGGAAAGCCTCCGAGGTCCAGCGGAGCCTGGCTGAGCACGGCCTGGTCATCTCGGCCGGGAAGATGTCCGGGCTGTGGTCCGGCCAGCCGGTCTCCCTCAAGCTGGAGGACCTGGACGTCATCTGCGTTGTCCTCGGCTGTGAGATCGGCGACCTCCTCATTCCCGAGCCGGAGAAGGTATGCCGCCCCGGTCAGGAGGAAACGATCCGGGCCGCTGTCGGCTCGGGGACTGCCGCACCGAAGGTGATCCCCAAGCGCCGGGACGGCCGGTCGCTGCCGCCGGAGTAAGCAGGTGACACGCTTCCCGAAGCGCTACGTCAAGCCAACCAGCTCCTGCCCAGGCTGCCTGGCCTGGGGCGATTTCCGCGGACGGCTCTGCCATACGTGCTACATGTTCGGCCGCGGGCACGACGCGGCGGAATGCGTCGGCTGCCGTCGCGTCCAGCCGTTGAAGTGGGACTACTGCCGTTTGTGCTGGTGCCAGGCCCGCCTCGACGCGAAGACAGCTGACGGCCAGGCGGCGGAAGGGGCAGACGTGCGGGTGCGACTCGCTGCCGTCCGGCACCAACAGCTGTTCTTCGTCGGGATGCACTACCGCAGAAGACCAACGCCTCCAACCCGACGGAAGGGAGGACGGCGTGGCCCCCCGCGCAAGCCGCCTCCGGCGCTGGCTTGGCGTCCGGACTCCGGCTGGCGGCAGTCGCCGCTGTTCGAGCAGATTCCCCGGCACTTCGATCGGCTCGACCCGTCCGACGCCGATCTGGCCAGCCCCTGGCTGGCCTGGGCGAAGTACCTCGCCCACCGGTTCGCCGAGGCCCGCGGCTGGGGACGCAACATCCGCTTCGCGGTTAACCGCGGCCTGGCCGTCGCCCTCACCGGTCACGTCGAGGGCGACGTCATCCGACACACGGAGATCTTCTCCCCGCTACGGGCCCTGAACCTGCCCGTCGGCCACATCATCACGGTGCTGGCGGAGATGGGGATCTTCGAGGACGACAACGAGCCGTCCTTCGAGCGCTGGCTCGTGGGACGGCTTGCACCAGGCATCCGTTCGGAAGCCGAGCGCTGGACTCGCGTCCTGCGCGACGGTGGCCCTCGCAGCCTCGCGCGCAAGGAGGGCACGGTCTGGCTCTCCCTCAACCACGTCCGCCCGGTCCTGCTTGAGTGGTCGAACCGCTACGACCACCTGCGGGAGGTGACTCGCGACGATGTCCTCGCCCACATCAAGACGCTGCACGGTCATCAGCGGCGTGACCAGCTCGTTGCCCTGCGTTCTCTGTTCACCTGGGCCAAACGGCAGGGGCTGATCTTCCGCGACCCCACCAGCCGGATCAAGGTCGGGCAGAACGAGTACGCCGTGCTGCAACCCCTCCTCCCTGAGCAGGTCGAGCGCTCCGTCGCGGCCGCGATGACCCCGGCGGCGCGGCTCGTCCTCGCCCTCGCGGCAGTCCACGCCGCCCGGGTCGCCCAGATCGCCGCCCTCATGCTCGACGACGTCGATCTCGGCAACCGCCGGCTGGCCATCGCCGGGCGCGCCCGGCCTCTCGACGACCTCACCCTGAGGTTACTGACGGACTGGCTGGACCATCGGCGGCGCCGGTGGCCGAGCACCGCGAACCTCCACCTGCTGATCAACAACCAGACCGCCAACACGACCGGCCAGGCCAGCAACCACTGGATCAGCGCTCCCATGCGAGGGCAGGACGCCACCTTGGAGCGGCTTCGCGTTGACCGGCAGCTCGAAGAGGCCCTAACGCCCTAACCCGCGGGCCTGACCCACTCCATCTCGCGGAGGTCTTCGGGCTCGACGAGAAGACCGCGATGCGTTACGCGGATTCCGCACGAGCCCTGCTGGAACAGGCCGCTGAACAGCACCTTCGCTGAAATGTGCTCGACCGGGACGCACCGTGAAGGGAATCATGAGCGTGTGACGTCGACCGAAGCAGTAGCAAGCGCTCTACAGGACCATGCCGCCCTCTGGAGTGTGGGGGAGATCAGTGCGAGCGAGGTGGTCGATTCCGCCTGCAACGCGCTCGTCGCCGGACTCGACACCCCCAACCTTCGGATCCTCGCCGCCTGCACGCGCGCCGAGGCGGACTACGACGTCCACGACCTGCTTCCCCCGGCACTCGCCGAACTCGGCCTCACCCTCCATCCGGTTGGCAGTGAGGCTGGCCAAGAAGCTGCCGTGCGAGCGCTCGCACGGCGCATGCTCGCCGGCGAGTTGAAACCTTGGGAGCTCGCTTTCCGGATTCACCGGCGCTACGGGCACGAGCTGCCCCTGGCTGAGCGGCTCGCCGAGCTCGATGACGAGTACGGCATGCTCGAAGATGGCGACGAAGCAATAGCTCAGGTCGATGCCGAGGTCACGGCGGAAGCCCGCCGCCTCGCGGCCCACCCCACAGTTCCCGCCGAACCCACGGCTCCACCCAGTTGATACACATGGACCGACCCGCGAGTTCCCGCTGAATAAGCTTCGGTTTCCCTGAACTCACGGAGCTCTCCGGGTGTGAGTAGTTGCGGTGCAGAAAGTGCCGCTGAGATTGATCTTGTTGGGGTTCGGCTACTTCGCGGGGGCTTCGAGCTGGCGAGGTACGGCGCCGGCACGCAGTTCGCGTAGGTCGGGGATGTGGTTGTAGAGGGTGCCCGGGGAGACGCCGAGGAGCTTGGCGATCGAGGTGATGGACCGGCCCGGGTCGGGCAGTAGGTCGCGGGCAGCGCGGATGACTTCATCGGTGGCGACACTGGGGCGCCCGCCGACCCGGCCGCGGGCCCTAGCGGCGGCCAAGCCCTCGTTGGTGCCGATGACGATGAGCTCGCAGATGAACTCGGCCAGGGCGGCAAAGACGTGGAAGACGAGCCGACCGCCGGGGGTGGTGGTGTCCGGGTTCTCGTGCAGCGAGGTGAAGCCGATGCCGCGCTCGCGGAGTTCGGCGACCATGTTGATGAGGTCCTGGAGGCTGCGGTCGTAGCGGTCGAGCGAGGGGACCACGAGGGTGTCGCCGGCGTCGAGGAAGGAGGCTCGGACCTGGTTGGTGATGAGCGAACCGGCCACCCGGAGCATGTCCAGCCAGTGGGTGGCGATCGCTTGAGGTTCACCTTGTTGCAGGCAACCGCCTCCAGCGGGCCGTACCCGGCGGCGCCGCAGCTGCGGCTTCCTCCTCGGCCCGGCGGCGGGCGTCCTCGGCGGCGTGGTCGGCGCTGGCTCCTCGCCGTCGGGTAGGTCGGCCCGCCAGAACCGCTGGTCTTCGAGGTCGCGGAAGCGCGGGGCGAAGCGGAAGCCGAGCATCTTGTACAGGCCGAAGGCCACGTCCGAGTACGAGGCGTTGTCCGTCGCCACCATCTCCGGCTTCACCCCACCGTCCAGGTTCAGCAGGGTGTCCAGCGTGTAGAGGCTGTCGCGTGGGGTGCCGCGCACGACCATCGCGCCGATCCCGGCGACCTGGTCGCTGACGGCGTTGAGGCCAGGTCACGCCGCGTTTGCAGCCGTAGTATGTGGGCGAGGGGCCGGTGTTGATGCTCTTGACCGGGACGACGAAGCGCAGGCCGTCGACGGAGGCGAGCAGCCCGCCGCCCCACACCTGGGCGAGCTCGATGCGGGATTGGGCGGTGATGAGCGCGGCGTTCGCCGCGGCGATGGTGTCGGCACCTTGTTCTCGGGGTCGCTGACCGGGGTCAGGCCGATGTTGCAGCTCTCCGCCACCAGCAACGCGACGAGGGAGACGAGCAGGCCCTCCATGCGGGTGCGCCGCTCGGAGACGTGGCCGAAGGCGTCGAGGAACGAAGTCCAGGAGTGGACCTCGAACAGCAGGTCCGGCAGGTCGATCCTCGGGAGCATCGCCTCCGTGGTGTCCTTCAGCCAGGTCAGCGACTCCGGCTCGCCCACCGCGCCGAGCTTGTCCACCGACAGGCGGGCCCGGCCTCCGCCTCGGGGACGACGATCTCAACCTTCGCGTTGTCGCCGGCCTCGGTAAGCCGGTCGGCCATCTGACGCCACGCCGCATCCAGCCCACGCGTGAGCTGGGCCAGATGCTCGCCAGCGTCCTCGGTCAGGGACAGGCCTGCCAGCACGTCCGCGCGCATCGCCTCCCACCGCGGCCCGTCCAACAGCCTCGCGCGCGGGTCGGCCAGGCGGTTCGACGGGGCGGCGAACACATCGCGCCGGTTCAGCGCGCGGTGCAGCTGCTCCAGCACACACACCACGTACGCATCCCGGTCGACCGCGCCCTGCGGCAGCTCGGCGTTGGAGAACACCGCCCGCTTCCACATGGCGGGCACCAGGTCGGCGTCGACCTCGCGGGGCAGCAGCGGCCGGTCCTTCACCCGCCGCCGCGAGAGCGCGGACAGGCGGCGCACCGCCTTGAGGATGCGCCGCCCGGCCGGGGCCGCGCCCAGCGCGTCCGTCTCGCCCAGCAACGCCAGGAAGGGGCGCACAGTGTTGTAGCGCAGGGCCAGCTTCGCGCATCGCCGCCTCGGCCGAGCCGTCGTCCTCCGGCACCAAGGCCTCGACGGTCGCGACCGCCCCGGCCACCGCCGTGCGCGGCACGGCCTCCTCGACCGCCGCCCACAGCGCGGCCACGTCCAGGTCCGCGTCGTGCTCGGCGACCAGGTCCAGCTCCTCGGTGAGGATCTTCGACACCTTCGCCAGGATCCGGGCCGCCTTCTCCAGCTGCGGCAGCATCGCCATGCGCTCCCGGTCCGACGCCCGCCGTGCCGAGCTGACCAGCCGGTTCGCCATCAGTACCGCGAACAGGTCCAGCGCGTCGTCGACCGCCTGCGCCTCCAGCTGACGCACCACCGCGGTCAGCAGCGCCGTCCGCCGCGGCTCCGGCACCCGCAGAATCGTCTGCGCCTTGCTCAGCTGCCCGTACCGGGCCAGCGTGGACAGCCGGTTCACCGGCACCCGAGACAGGTTCACCCGGCCCAGCGCGAACGCGGAGATCTCCTCCACCCGCTCCATGGCCCGCACCATCGCGGTGCCCGTCGACTTCGTCGGAGGCGTCCGCAGCCGCTCCAGCTCCGAGACCCGCCTGCCCTCCGGCACCACCACCAGCTCCGCCAGCGCCGGCCCGAGCGCGGGATCGGCCCGGTGCGCGGCGCAGGCCACCGCCTCGTACAGCCGCCGCTCGGCCGCCGTACGGGCCTCCGACACCTGCCGGGCCAGCACCGACACCCCGAGCAGCAGCACCCGGTTCTTCCGCATGGTGCCATAGCGCTGCCTACGGATTGGAAGAATAGCCTGGATGAATTCCGGGAATCCGGGCTGTCAGTTGAAGCCATACCGGGGATCGTCGAGAAGGCGATGTGCAAGGGGGCGTGAAAGCAGAGAATCGATTTCGATACTTTTGCGGCATCACCTGGCGGATGATTGGTGAACTACAGGAGCGGGCCCGCGCATACGTGTCCGATGGCGAGGGGAGTCGAAAACCATTAAGCTTCACCCCTTGGATCAGGCAGCTATTGAGACATGGAAGGCCAATTGGGCGGAGGACCGTGAGGAGTCGCGCGCTCCTTAGCAGATCTCAACGTTCACCGAAAGCCTGAGCCTGCTCAGGGGGGCGAGCGGTGGGTGGATCCCATCCGTACCCTCACAGCTGCCGTCCACGGCGCTGGCGAACGGTGCGGTACCGTCCAGGAATCCCTTGAATCGCAAGCAAGAGCGTGCCGACATAGTTATGGAGTGGGTAGATGCTTGGTACTTCCTGACGGGGGACGCACCGGACAACTTCTTCTCTCCGTGGTCCAGGATCAGGTAAACCAAGGTATCTGATATCTCCCCTTCTTCGCACCGCCTGAAGTTCGCAGCTTGTGTAGCCGCCTACCATCGATCCTGGAACCTTCATTATGGATTGACATCCACCGAGCCGGCGGCACTTGATCACAGCGCAGATCGACAGAACGCGATCGACATATGGGCCGGCTGCTTCTACGAGGCCGGGCGGCGATGGCCCAGTGATGGCGAAGTGGCAGCATATCTACGAGAACTTGACACGGTGGGGGCCCGTCCTGTCGGTGACGTATTTCTGCAGCTGCGCGGGCGGGAACCAGTTTGGCCACGGCGCTTCGCGAATTCCTAGCGGAGCAGCCAACCGCAGAGGTGAGGTCACGCGGCTCAGAACAGGGAAGCGAGGGCTCGGTTCTCGCGCTCCGCCCCCGCGCCAAGCGCTGGTCGGCGGATGGTGAGGGCGAGCAATAGCGTGCCAGCGCACCCACTGGTTGCACTGGTTTGGCGAGCAGCCGGATAGCGGGTACGGGTACGTACCCGTACCCTGAGGGGATGGAAGGAGCACCACGATGTCCGATGCCAACGTGAGAATCCCCGAGGAAGCCAAGGACCGCCTCGCGGCGATCGCAGCCGCCGAGGGGTTGTCCCTGCGCGCCTACCTGGCCCGGCTGGCCGAAACGATGCTGACGCCGACCGAGCGTGCCGAGCGGGCGGAGAAGGCTCAGGCCGCATTGCGGGCCTGGAACGGCTACGCCCCGACCGCCGCCGAGCAGAGCGAGCTCGATGGCGAACTCGACCGACGGCTCGCACAGCTGCAGCGCCTGTGAGCGAATCGATGCACATCGTGCTGGACGAGACGGCCATGGCCGCGGCTGGACAGGGCAACGTACTGGCCTCCCGGCTGATCCACCGCGCGCACGCCGAGACCGGCTGGTTCCTCTACGCG
Source organism: Streptomyces sp. NRRL F-2664 (assembly GCF_000719345.1). Lineage (GTDB taxonomy): Bacteria > Actinomycetota > Actinomycetes > Streptomycetales > Streptomycetaceae > Streptomyces. The sequence continues at coordinate 8,628 of NZ_JOFX01000063.1, read as the reverse complement.
CCCTCGTGCGCGCTCGTCGAGGCCGACCGGGCACGGCCCGGTACCGCCGAGCACCTGGCGGCGCTGCCGGGTATCACCGTTTTGGATCTGGACCTGACCGCAGCGCTTGCCGTGGCGCAGCAGGAGACCTGGGCGGCTGCCCATAGCCAGCACGCGGCGCAGCCGACGGCGGACCGGCCGGAAGGGGCGATTGTGGCCACCACCATGCCGAAGCGGTGGGAGGGTCTGCCGGTCCGGGTCCTGGACCTGACCCCGTGAGCGGCCAGGTCCGGCTGTCGGGGGATACCTACTGCGAGGGCATCGCGGCTGGTCTGACGGCAGTTCGTCGAGGACTCGTTGGCTTGGAGCAGGCGGTAGATGGCCTCGGGGGCCGCGTTGAAGCGCTCAACGAGAAGATCGACCGGAATCAGGCCCAGATCATCGAGCTGCTCACCCAGCTCGTGGGGCAGCGCCCCGAGGCCAGCTGACTTATCCGGGCCCGGCGCCCGGCCCATACAGGCGGGCGGAGGAGATACGCGCGAAACGGGGCTACTTGGTTACGCTACGTCAATTCCAGCTGCAGGCTGTGAGTCTACGATCCGTGACGATCGTAGGCTCATTAGCTATCTCCGAGCGCGAGTTGGCGCAGTTCTTCACGCCGGACGAGGCCGAGGTCGTCTGGGCAAGGAAGCGGACACATGACCGTCCGGAGTCGCTCTTCGCGCTGCTGGTGTTGCTGAAGTCCTGCGCTAGGCTGGGCTACTTCCCCAGCCTGGACGAGGTTCCGGCACGGATCGCCGCCCGGGCGCGTGCGGCGGCAGGTCTGGCGGAGGACGTTGTACCGGCGGCACGAAGAGCGGACAGTGAAGCGCTATCGCGCCTGGATCCGGGAGTACCTGTGCCTGGTGCATGACCCGGCCCGTGCCCGGGAGATCGCTGTCGCCGCGATGGGGGAGGCCGCGCCGGTTCGTGCATCGGTGGTGGACTTGGTCAATGTGGCGCTGGAGGAGCTGGTCCGCGCGGGCCTGGAGCTGCCGGGGTTCTCGACGCTGGACCGGATGGCGGCCTCGATCAGGACGCGGGTGGAGGGCGAAATCTGCGCCGGGATCGCCGAGGGGGTGGGCCAGGCCCGGGACCGGCTGGCCGGGCTGCTGGTGGTGCCGGACGGTGAGCGCCGCAGCCCGTTCGACCAGTCAAGGAGCCGGGTCGGCGGGCGACATGGTCGAGGTTCCGGCAGCACGGCGAGCGCGTCGACCTGGTCGACGGCTTCGGCGACGCCGCCCGATGGGTGGAAGGCGTAGCTGCGGCGAAGGTCAGCGCGTTCGCGGAGCAGGCGAGAGTGCTGTCGGTCGGTGAGATGCTGGACGTGGTCGATCCGCGCCGGACCGCGCTGCTGGCGTGCACGGTGGCGAAGGCCAGGGCGCGCGTGCGGGATGAATTCGTGGTGATGCGGTCCAAGCGGATGGCCCGGCACGGCAAGCGGGCTCAGGAGGAGCTGGCGGCTCTGGAGCAGCGTCATAAGGCGTCCACTGAGCAGCTTCTGGTCTCCTACCGGGACGTGCTGACCGTACTGAAGGAGCATGTCGTAGATGAGCGCGCCGACCGGGCCAGCCAGGTGAGCCTGGGCGACGCGCTGGCGGTCAAGCGCATCCGCGAGGTGGTGGAGACCGGTGGCGGTTTCGACGCCCAGCTGGCGGAGATCGAGGCGCTGGCCGCGTACCGGGGCGGGAACTGGACCCCGCTGGTGGAGCTCGAATGCTCACCTTCGTTCCGACGTCCCGGGACCGCAGTGTGCTGGACGCCCTCCAGCACGCGCTCGCGCACCAGCACCTGACCCGCGAGCTGATCTCGGACACGATCGTGGCTCCCACGGCGCTGGCTGGTGGCGCGGCCCCGGAGCCGGGGGCGTTGGACCTGTCGTTCGCCTCGGCGCAGTGGCGCACGACGGTGTATGCGAAGAACCGTCCGGGGATGTTGGTGCGCCGGCATTTCGAGGCCCTGGTGTTCGCCTACCTGGTCGAGGAGCTGCGCTGCGGGGACGTCGCGGTGGTCGGGGCGGAGGACTTCGGTGACTGGACGACGATGCTCCTGCCCTGGGAGCGGGTGGAGCAGCAGATCCCCCGTGTTCTGCGAGCAGGCTGGCATCCCCGGCACCGCCGACGCCTTCGTGGACCACCTGAAGCGGCAGCTCGCCAAGGTCGCGGATCAGGTGGATGCCGGATACCCGGACAACGCGGACCTGACCATCGACCCCCTCACGGGGGTGCCCTCGCTCAAGCAGCGTCAAGGCAGGGAGCGCACCGCCTCCGCCGCCGCGCTGGAGGCCGAGCTGGACCAGCGCCTGCCGGCCCGGGGCATCCTGGAGCACCTGGCGAGGGCCGCGCACTGGACCGGATGGTGGCACCGCCTGGGCCCGTTGTCGGGGTCGGACCCGAAGCTGAAGGACCCGCTGGCCCGGTACGTGGTCACCGCGTTCTCATACGGCTCCGGCCTCGGCGCCACCCAGGCCGCCCGCCACATAAACACCGTGGCTGCGCATGAGCTCGCGGCGATCGCGAAACGCCACTGCACCGCGAAGAACCTCGCCCGGGCCAGCGCTGATGTCGTCGACGCCCATCTCGACCTGGATTTGGTGCGCGCGTGGGGCGACGGGTCGGTCGCGGCGGTGACGGCACGATGATGGACGCGGCCGTCGACAACCTCCTGGCCGAAACCTCGATCCGCTACGGCGGTTACGGCGGCATCGCCCATCACCTGGTCGCCGACACCTACGTCGCGCTCTTCTCCCGGTTCGTGCCCTGCGGGGTCTGGGAGGCCGTCTACCTGATCGACTCCCTGCTGCAGAACCAGTCCACGGCGCGACCGGAGCAGGTGCACGCCGCTACCCAAGGGCAGTCGTTCCCGGTCTTCGGACTCGCGCTCGGGCTGGGGATCGACCTGCTGCCCAGGATCCGCAACTTCCAGGACCTCACTTTCCACCGCCCCGACCCGAACGTGCGCTACCGGCACATCGACCCACTGTTCTCCACCGACCCGCGCACCGCCGTCGACTGGGAGCTGATCCGTCGCCACTGGCCCGACCTCAGGCAGGTCGCCCTCTCCGTCCAGCAGGGCACCGTCTCCTCGGTCACCCTGCTACGGCGCCTGGACAACCGATCCCGAAAGAACCAGATCTACCAGGCCTTCCGCGAGGTCGGACGCGCCGTACGCACGATCGTGCTGCTGCGCTACCTGTCGCAGCCAGAGCTTCGGGAGCAGATCCAGAAGGCGACGAACAAGGCCGAGGCGTACAACGGCTTCACCAAATGGCTCCACTTCGGCAACGCCGGCTGGCTCGCCAGCCGCGACCCCGAACTGCAGGACAAAGCAGTCAAGTTCCTCGACCTTCTCGCCTCCGGCGTGGTCTTCTCCACCACCATCGACATGACCGCTGTCCTGTCCCGGATGGCCCGCGAAGGCTGGACCCTGCACACGAGCGGCCTGGCCGTCCTCAGCCCCTACCGGCGCGAGAACGTGCTCCGCTTCGGTGACTACACCACGGACCAGCTCCACGTACCCCCACCCGCCTACAGCCCCACCCTCCACGCTCCGCCTCCAAGAAGCCGGCCCGGAGTCAGCAGCGCGACGGCAACGAGGCAGCAGCCTGTTTCAACCCACCGGCTCCAGGACGTCTAGTCACGGGGTTCGCCAGCCCTGGACGGCGCTGCCCGCGAGGGTGACGTCGCTGCCTGTCACCGTCGCCGACCTCTATCGGGTCTTCTTCGCCTGGACCTGGGATCTTGCCGCTCACTCTGGCCGGCACACGCTCCTGGTCTGCAGCGTTCGCGCGACGCGTGTACACCCGTCCGGCCGTGCACAACAGGAAAGCCAGCCCGGCCGAGCGTTAGATCACCTACGGAAGCCCCCTCTCACCCCCCACAGAATTGGGACACCCGTGAAAGCCTCACTCGCGCTGCCCCTGTGCGCACTGACCCTTCTCTCCGCCGTGCTCAGCGCACCCCTGGCGCACGCGGACACCGACCACGACAAGGACCGTGCGGAGCGGTTCACCCTCACCACTACCAACACCCAGGGACAGTTCCCCAACATCACCGCCGACCTGCTGGACCGGAACGGCGAGAACGTCGGCTTCGTCACGACCAACTGCATCGCGGCTGACTCCACCCCCCGGACCGAAACCTGCCACGGGGCCTACGTCCTCGAAGACGGCCAGCTCACCTGGCAGAACGCCACACGCAACCCTCAAACCCCCTATGTCATCGCCATCACCGGAGGCACCGGAAAGTACTGCGAGGCCCGCGGACAGATCCGCGTGGTCAGAACCGAGGCGGGGCCCGAAGGCGGCCTCTACGAACTCGAAGTCATCACCGGCCGCAAGTGCGCCACCACCTGAAGGGCTTTGGAGGAGATGCGCCCGAAGGGCGCCCCCGCGGGGGCGCCCTTCGGGCGCATCTCCTCCAAAGCCCAGCTTGATCAGCTACACACAAGGACATCGTCTTGGCCGGCATGTCGGGTGCGTGACGGACGTCTCCAGGGGGCGGGCGCGAGATGCGATCGTCAGCGCTGGCGACCACGCCGACGACTCTCTGGGCCCGTTCGGCGGCGAACAGCCAGCCAGGGCGATCCCGCTATGAGTTCTGGCTGATATCGATCACAGTCCGACCGATCGTGGGGTCGAAGCCGACACGGGAATCGATGTCCAAAGTGCAATTAATGCTAGCTGTCATGACTTTGTCCGGACGGACTTTGATGTCGCAGCTCCCGTCAATGTTAGCCAGCGTAAACGAAGCAGGTGAACCGCTGCTGTCCTGCCAGAGGGAGTCGATGGCTGCAGGCGTGCCCTTGTCTACGAAGCTTGGCTTAGTCAGCCATTCCTGCCCCGGCGTGCTCGAGTATCTGGAAATCGTGAACCCGTGGGTGGCCTTGACCACCCGGACCTCATACCGTCCTGTGACCGTCCCGACAGCGACCACCGGAAGAGACGCCGACGGCACCATCACCGAGTTTCCGGACCCAGCATCCACACCAGAAGCAGAAGCAGGAGCCGCCACCGCAGAGCCAACCGCCAATACGGCGAGAGCCACCTTGATCAGTCGTGGATATCTGCGCATCTCGCTCTCCTACTGGTAACGCATCAACCCGAGAAGCAGCACAACCATGCTGGCCCGGCCCCGACCGCTTCGCCAGTCGGCCAGGGCCTACCCTCGCGGCTTCTTCGCCACGTGGCCGCGCAGAAGTCGAGGGCTGGTTGACGGTGCCCTCTACGCCCGCGCGCAGGGCGTATCTGGTCTTTGGAGGGGATACGCGCGGTAGCGCCCGGGGCATGCCCCGGGCGCTACCGCGCGTATCCAAGCGCCTCCGTGTGAGGTCACATCGAATCCAGAACCCTCTTACCACCTCTGTGGACGTTACTTAGTCTCTCCCACGGTAAACGTCATCGGCGTGAAGGGACGAGGCGGCGACTCAACAGTGCAGGAAAATCTCGTAGCGGGATTACCGTATGTGTCTACCACTTTACAGCCATAGGACCCGCCCTCTGGGGATGGACCGGGCGTTTCCATTATGGCACTATCGCCCGTATCGCCAATCGAGTATTCAACTTTTACTGAATGGGTGGAGTCATGCGAAAATGACCAGAATGATTGCGAGTTGGGAGGTATAGTTTTTTCCGGCGCTTGGGTGAAGCCGCTTCCGGCGAAGTCTGCCCGCTCAAGTGAAAGGCTGAAACCGGTTGAATTCTTTGTGTAGAGCTGTTCAGGGTAGGGGCTCATCCTAGGCAATTCGCTGGAGATATCTGCAGCATGCGCGGCGACGGGAGCCGCGAGCAAAACGGCGGCGACCGGAATGGCGGCCAGCAGTCCTCGCTCCATCCTGCTCTTCAACATTCGAAAATTCCTCATTCTATAGGCGCCCGAACGGGCCACTTGAACACCCGTGACACTCGCCCTGCAGGATGTTGCCACGTGGGATGACGGTCCGTGGCGATCGTAGGCGGGACCCGCGTAGGGTGCTCCCGGTCATGAGATTGGCGGTGTGGCTGTGGCGTCGGTCGAGTAGACGGCGTATCCGAGGTTCAAATTGATCATCCCCGCGCGCGAGCTGGCGCAGTTCTTCACCCCGGACGAAGCCGAGATCGCGTGGGCAACCAAGCGGTCTCATGGCCGCCCGGAGTCGCTCCTCACACTGCTGCCGTCCCGGCCGCTCATCTAATGGGCTCAGCGGCTCTCATGGCTCCCACCGCCTCGCAGGCGTATCCGCCTGGTCAGCCTCCGACTCGTATTTCAAGCGCTCGGCAACATGAATGGCTACGCACAGGAAAACAGCGTGGCTTGCCATGAGGTGTCTTCGCAAACCGTGCAACGCCCAGGGAGCTGGACCACGGTTAATGCGAACTGCGAGTAGCAGTCCCGCCCCGACCCGGAGTCGTTCCAGTTCTAGGGCTCATGCTGAATGCAGCACGAACGAAGACTTGCCACTTGATAAACAGGGAGCCCGATCTATCGCATATCAGAGATATCGGAGCGGAGGCAGGGGAATGAGAAGATCCGGAAAAGCTCTCAGAGTAGTCCCTGGTGGCCGCTGTCCTAATAGGTTTCGGCAGCACTGCCAGGCGGCGCAGGCAGTAGACATCAGGCTCCACGCTGTAACTTTGACAGGTGATTCCAGGCTGCATGAGTCGTCCGACAGCAGATCGACTGTTAGAGGCGTTGTAAAGAGCGGCGACAGGCTTCTTGTTGCATGCTACGAGAACGGATTCGACAGCGGCACGTCAGGCGAATGGCTGTATGGCTATGATGTAAAAAATTACAGGCTAGGATTCGTGTCGGGCCGTGCAGCTTCAGCAGGATCGCCCTTCGAGCTGGTTAATTGCGCAGATCCGCAAAAGTCCCGATTGGGTAAGGACTGGTGCAGGTCATTAAGGCGGTGGCCGTGGCGGCTACGGGAGCCGGGCGGGTCTGACTCCGGGTGTGCCCGTACGGCGTGCACGGTGCGGCATCGGCCGCCGTGCTGACCTGAAGCTGGCACACCCCGGGCCGGGCTGCAGAGGTGAACCCGCCCAGGAGGCGGTGCTGGTGGCTGAGGATGCGCCAAACATGGTCGCGGCGGGACAGGTTTTCACCTGCCTTAGGTCGTTATGCCAGGCTGTCCAAACCGTGTGCTTCCGGCGTCATCGTTTGTGCGCCTGGGCGCACTCGGCCTGCGGCTTTACTCGCATGCGGACGCCGCTTCGCCATGCATCCGCCGATCTGTCCAATGCCGAAGGAGTTGGTGGAGCCGGTGCTTGCCGCCTGGCGATTCGAGCGCCGGGGCAGGGCCCTGGGGCTTAGGTCGGCCACCACGGCACGATCTGCGCGACATCATGGAGGCGGTCTTGCATGTCGACCGGACCGGGGTGCAGTGGCGCTGTCTGCCGGTGGGGGCATGTTCGTCCAGCTCACGGCCTACTGCAGGAGAATGAGGGGCGGGATGGCGAGCGGTCGGCCTGTGTGATCGGTGCTCAGAGCGTCAAGACCTCCACCAGCGTCCCGGCTGTCGGGCAGGGTATCGACGCCGGCAAGAAGACCGCCAACAGGAACAAGCATCGTCACCGAAGGGCCTGGGCTCCTGCCCGCGGTGTGGTCACCGCGGCCAGCGTGCAACTCCGTCGCCGGCACCCGGCTCCTGGACCAGGTCGCCGCCGACCACCCAGGCATCCGCAAGGGTGTGGGTCGACGGCGGCTACCGCCAACACCTTGTGGAACACGCCGCATCCTTGGCATCGACATGGAAATCACCACCCGCGACCCCGGGACCAGGGAATCCACTCCGATCCCGAAGCGGTGGGCAGTCGAGCGGTCAACGGCTGGCTGATGCTCCATCGCCGCCTGGCCCGCGACTATAAAACCCTTCCCCGGGGATCCGAAGCCGATCCGCATTGCGATGACCGACCTCATGGCCCGCAGCCTCACCAGCGAGAACACCATCGCCCGGTGCGACCCGAAGAGGATGACGGGGATGCCGCCGAGGACGCCGCCGGGGATCGCAGCGACGACCGCGTCGGCACGGACTGAAGAGCAGCGCGAAACCCGCCGCCGCCCAGTGGGCCGCCATGAGTAGACGCGGGTGGCGGCCATGACGCTGGTCTTCTCGGAGTTGGTGGTGTCGGGCGGGCCGCCGGCCGCCGTGGAGAGCGTCGGTGCGGCGCCGTCCGCCGCAATGGCGGTCCCCAGCTCGTCGTCGAGGGGATCGCCGGTCATCTCGCCGACGGCCTTGGTGCGCCCTGCGTTCTCGGCGGTCAGTGCGACACGGGCAGGCGATCAGGATCGCCGACCGCCGCGAAGGACGGCCTGTGGAAGGCTGATTCCCTGCCGGGCGTCGCGCTTGCAGCGGCGGGCTGCTGCTGTCTGGTGTGTGTCCCCCCGGGCGTGTGCGCCCGGGGGGCGTATAGCGGCGCATGTGCCGGCGCGTGCGCCGCTATGCGCTGGGCCGGGGACTCCTGCGGCTGTGCGGGGGTGTCCGGCCCTGTGTCTGGTGTGGTGGCTGTGTTTGGCGGGTGCGCTGGTGTGTGTCTGGCGCGTGCCGGCGCCGGGTGCTGCTGGGTGGTGGTTGCTGCTGGGGTTAGTTGTTGCAGCCGGGTCCGGTGGTGGGGTTGGTGCAGGTGTTGGTGCC
>NZ_JOFX01000062.1 GCF_000719345.1 Streptomyces sp. NRRL F-2664 | reverse complement strand
GGCACCGACTACACCCCCGCACGCCTCTACCACCGCGAAACCGGCCGCTTCACCACCCGCGACCCCCACCCCACACCCCTCAACAAATACCAGGCCTTCAACGCCAACCCCGCCGAATACACCGACCCGAGCGGAAATATTTCTTTTAGATTCGGAAAGCGCAACAGATGGGCGCTACCTTCCGGAAAATCGCATGTAAGCCAGGCGCAGATGGCCCGCATGTACGAAGATTCCGGAAGGAATAGGGACGGCACGCTTCCGGCGCAAAGGGTTGACGAAACCATCACACCGGCGAAACCGGAACCAGTACTGGATAAAACTCATCCGCAGTCCGCAGCAAATGATGTAACGGAAATATTCGGAAATTTGCTGCACGTTGAGCGCGGGGCGGAAACTATTGCAGCAAGACATCTAGCGGCCCTATCCAAGGCTCCCCTCAAGGATTTAGAAGCCCTGCTGGACTCAATGCAAACTTACCGGCTACTCGGCAAGAAGGCTGGAATTTTTATCACCTCAGGGACTGCGTCTTCATGGAGCCACGTCAGACGCGCCCTGACACTGGCAGACGATCCCGACCCGGAAACTTCCTACCGTAGCCCTAACGTCGAATCCGCACTTCACGAGGCAGGGCACGCCATGGCCTCGGTTCGCGGATGGCTCACATATCAAGATCCAGCTGCCACCTCTCTCGTAGCGAGAGTACGTACCGCCTACATGGAAGACTGGGCCAACACTTACAGCAAGACGATTCCCGATGTTGATGCCATATCTTACCTAAAGGACGACGACGAATTGTTGGCCGAGATCTACTGGTTCCGCTACAGCCCCTCCAGCCCTCTGCTGTTCGCGGGATCAGAAAAAGCGGCTGACATAATCCGCAACGACACATCTCTGTTCTAACCTCGAAGTTTCACCGTCCACCGGCGGACCGGTGGATCGTTTCCGCCCGCGAGCTGAGGCTACGGCAGGCCTGCCGATACCTTGCAGTGCGTCACGTTTGCCGTGCCAGGAAGGTACCGCGTGCCAGGTGCCGACGGGGCGCAGTGGTGTCCCGTGGAGGGCGTTGTCTCATTGAGCCCTTTCAGAGTGGCCACCGGATGGGTGGCGAGGCCGGTGCCCGCAACGCACGGGGCTTCCGTGCCGTTGAGAGAGGTGTTCTACGTCTCAGCTCATCAGCCCGGGGGCCTCGTTGGCTCCGTGTCCTGCCGCACTCGGCCTGCCCCGTGCTCTGGCCGAGCGGGCAGCCGTGCCCCTCGCCACCCGTGAGGGCGGCCGCCGCTGCAGGCTTCCGCGCACCTGCGTGCCCCTGTCCGCCCGGTCTGCCTCCGGCGGCACGACACGCTCACGCAGACCGCCGCAGGCCTCGGCACACCGGCCGGCACCGCCCGCGCCTACGCCGCCACCGCCGTCCGGCACCTGGCGGGCAAGGGGCCGGGACCGCTGAAGGCACTGCGGGAGGCGGACCCCGGCCGCGCACTTTGCACCCTCGCCGAGTGCGACCGGGTAGGCGACGGACGGGCCGACTACTGCCCGAAACACAAGCGGCACGGTGTGACGCGCAGGCCGTAACGGATCCGGCCGGACAGCTTCTGCAGCTGCCGTCGGCACTGCCGGGCCGGCCCCCCGACCTGACGGCCGCCCGTGCGCACAACATCCTCCGGAGCTGCGAGCGCACAGGGCGTCCCGACCCCCCGCCGACACGGCCTGCACCGGTGCAGGCAATCGGGCCACCACCGCGAAGCGCCGCCCGCCTGGCGGCGAACCCGCGCTCACCGAGCGGACCGCCAACCGGGTTCTGCCTCTGCCCGGGCACCCGCCGAACGCGCAGCCGCCCGGCTTGAAGCCCCGGCGCATCCTCCGACGCGACCGCTGCAGCCCCACACGCCCCTCCGCCTATCGGCGCCGCGCTCCCCACCCTGGAGAGGCAGCGCTGAAAAGGTTCAGTGCTGGGCCGAGGCGGAACGTGGGCTTGCGGAGAACCGAGGTTTGATGCGGGCCGTGGCTCTTCTGCGGGCCGCCGGAGCCGGGAGTGGGCTCGGTTGGCACAGTTTTGTCGAGCGTGGGCCTTTCCCGCGCTCCCGCCCTGCGGACCCCGGTCTGGGTTGAGCCTCCGGGCGGGATGATCGAAGAGGTGGTGCCGCCGGTGACAGAGGCATCGGCAGGCTGCTATTGCCGCAGCCCTTCTGTGTGTCAGGCAGCTGCCCGTTTGCGGTGGCTAGCGGGATGCCCTTCGCCAAATCCCTACGCGGCCGCCCGTTCCCCGGGAAACAGGTCGCGCAACACGGCGCAGAGGACCGGTGACGCGGCGCCCCCGGGTCGGCGCACGGGACGGAGGAGGGGCCACAGCCTCCGGGCTGTGGCCCCTCCTCCGTTGGAGCCGCGCGGGCCGAGCCGCCGCCAGGGAACGGCGTGCCGGGGTCTTCCCCGGCCGCACCGCCGTGCCGGTGCGGTCCTGGCCGAGCAGAACGGCGAGTGGCCGAGGCCCGCCGCTGCACGGGCCGCGGGCTCCTCGCCGAGGCCCGCCTCCACCGATCGGCTCACAAGCCGAAGAACCTGTCATCCCGACCGGGCTCACCGCATGTCCTCGGAGACGGGATCACCGAGTGGCCGTCGGTACGCTACTCCAGCGGAGTTGGCTTCCACCCGGCTCGATGCCCTCGGTCTGGGCATGGGGCGGGCACACCGGCCAGGGTCCGAAGCCGCAGGCCGGGCGGCCGGGGGCCGCGCATCCCTGCTCGGCCGGAAGCACCCGTGCCCCACCGGCGGCCCTGGTGGCAGTGGAACAGCCGGCACCGGATAGCCGAGCAAGGGCCCGCCTGCGGGAGACCGTGCCGCAGATGAATCCTCGTGGCGACCGGCCGGCCGGTGAACAGCCGGTGCCGGGTACCGGCCCCGCCGTACCTCGTGACGGCGCCCTCGGCAGCAGCCAGCCACGGGCCGGGCGGCTTCCGCGGCCGCCAGAAGAGGAGCGGGCATGGCGGGCTGGGGCCGGGCCGATCACCGCCGTTCAAGTAGGGGCCGGCTGGCCGCACCCGGGCCGCTTCTGCTCGGCGGCAGCCTTGGCGTCCTCTCCCCTTCCGGCTTTCCCGGGGCTTGCCGACCGCCACCGGACCAGCCGCAGCGGTGGCCGTCAGCTGAACCGCACTCTGCACACCGCCCCGCTCATCCGCATGCGGCTGGACCCAGCCGCGAAAGCGTACGCGGCGGCAGAATGGGCGAGGAACAAGACGTCCCGCGACGCACGCTGCCTGAAGGGAGCCGTCCCGCCAGCTGTTCAGGTCCTCGAACGCACTGATCGCCCCTGACGGTCTCCTGCGCACCGCTTGAGGTGGTACAGCGGCCTCGGGGGCAGGGCTTTGCAGGGGTGCGGGCGGGCTTCGCCGCCGCGGGCCGCGGCGGCCTCTGGGCCGCGCTCACCTGCAGCGGGGCCAGCGCAGGGGCCGGAGGCGTCAGGCCGGCCCCGGTGCTGCTGTTCGCAGCATGCCGGCTGGCGGCCGGCCCTCCGCCGATGCCGCCTGCTGCTGCGGCCCGGTGCCTGCAGCTCACGGCGGAGTTTGCCTGCCGCGCCTGCGGCCGGGGCCGCCTCATGTCAGGCGACGCTGCGGAGCTTGGGCGTTCCCTGGGCGGGGGGGACTGCCTGGTACTCAGGCAGCTGCAGCGGCGGAAGCCTGCCCGACCGCATGTCGTCCAGGGCTTGTGCGAATGCGTCGTCCATGGCTTCGGCGCTCTCGTAGCGGGCGGCGAGCGGGTGCAGGCTGTAGCTGTTGGCCCGCCTGCTGCGCTCGCTGGGCGTGCGGAGCACCACGTTCAGCTCGAACAGGGGGTCCAGGAGCTTGCTCACGGCAGCCGGGCTCACCTTGTACTCGGCTGACATCGCCTGCTGGGAGGGCAGGTGTCCGGTGCCGGTCTCGCTGCGGAAGACGAGGTAGGACAGGAACTTCACTGCGGCGGCCCCGATGGGAAGCGCCCAGATCCGTTCGGTCACGAGTGGGGACATCACAGGCTTGGGCATCGGGCGTGGTCTCCTTGGTCGTGTCGTCGAGGTATGCGGGCGGTAGTCACCCTGCCGCTCCCCTGGCGGGCGCTTCCTCAAAGTCGAGCATCTGCTGGCCGGGGAGGCACCTCGGCCCGACTCTGTGCGGGAAGGCTTCGGGCTCGCTCCCGTGGTCGGAGGCGATCTCCTCCAGGACGTGCTTCTGCTCGCCGCTGTTGCCGGCGAACCAGAGGGTGACGTTCAAGCGGATCCGGCCGTAGCCGGCGCTCTCCAGCCAGCCCCACTCGATGAGGGTCTTGACGGCTTTGTTGACGGTCGGACGGGTGATCTTCTTTGCGCCGGGCATGCCGTCCAGCAGCTCGTTGAGTCCGTCGGTGATCTGCTGCTGCGTGTAGGAGGCGATACCGGTGCCCTTCTTCTGTCCGCCGGCGACGAACAGGAACACCGCGGCCCGGGACCGGGAGAGGACCCCGGCGACAAGGAGCTTGGCCATCCACTGGGCAAACCAGTTGGACGTGATGCTGTAGCCGATCTCGCCTGCCATCTTGTGGATGCTGCGGGGGTCGGTGTCGCCGTAGTCGACGCTGATCTGGACCCTGGGGCCTCTGCGAGCGGTCCTGCTCCTGGCTGGCGGAGGGGCGACGTTGGCGGTCTGCCCGATGTGGCCGGCGAGGAGGCTGACGATGTCGTCGAGGACCTCGTCTCCGTTGCGGGGCGCGTCGGCGGGCGCGGTGGGGCGGGGCCGGCGCTGTGCTCGCACCGGCGGTTCAGGCGTCACTGAGTCCTCCTCTGCTGATCAGGCAGGGGGGAGCCTATCCCAGAAGTTTCCCTGGGATTAAGTTTTGACGGCGCGTGGTGCGAAGGAGCCGCCGGGCGCCCCGCCGCCGCGAGAGCGCCGGAAGTTTCCGCGGCGGAAAGTTCCGGCGCCTCTGCCCGTCCGGGACTTTCCACCAGGTTGAGAAGTGCGGGGCCGGCCGGAGCCGCCTCCGCCGTCCCGTGGACGGCCATCTCCAGAACTTTCCCTCAGCGAAAGTTCTGGAGCAGATTGGCGCCAGAACTTGCCGTCAGGTTAAGTACTGCTGGCCCGGGCGACACACTTGCCCGTCCGGCCACCCCCCGCTGGGCGGGCTTCAGGGCTGCGCCCGCGTTCTGCCCAGTGCTGCGGCCTGCAGGTTCCTGGCAGCATGCACCCGGCCTGCCCGCTTTCCGCCACGTTAAGTTCTGAGGTGAAGTGTCACGGCTGGGTTAACACAATGGACCCCCAAGTGTGTTCGCCAGAATCATCAGCGCCGGCAAAGACGCAGGTCAGGGAAGTGAGGGCCGGGCGCTCTCTTAACAAAGAGGGGACAGGGACCGTATGCCGAACTCGGAAGCCCCCGTGCCGGCAGCTCCCCCCTTCCGGCTCCGGGGCGCTGCCAGGCTGGCTGGCGGCAACCCGTCTGTGCCTGCACCACCGAATGCCAGCCCAAGCAGTGCAGCAGGCAGGCTGCGGCGGCCAGTGGCTGCCGGCACCCCCTGCCAGCCCAGCCACGGTGTCTGTCTTATGCAAATGCCCGGCTGCAGGCGGCCTCGCAGCGGAGCGCCCCAGCGGGGCACCGCAAGCCCGCCAGGGCTGAGGAGCTACCGCCCTCAGCCGTGCATGGACCGGCAGCACGGAAGCTGACAAGAGGTGCTCCTTGGAACCCGGCGCCTACTGGTTCAGCGGTGGGAACCGGCACCGGGACGGGCGCGGAGGGGCTGTGGGCGCGGAGCGGGGCCAGCGGCGGCCGGGGCCTGTCGCCCTCTCGAAGCCCTCCCCCCCCCTGCTGGCTGCCCTTGCCGTCCCGGCTGCAACAACTACTGGGGTTTGCGGGGTTGCCGCCGGGTGGCGGCCATGGCCCCTGCGGTATGCCGGCGGTATGCGTTATCCGGAGGGCGGGGCCAGGTGCTGAGTGCCGGGCGTCTCGTGAGGGGATCCGGCTCCAGGCCGGCGAGGTCCGCGGCGGGTGAGAAGACCGCGGCCCTCGCACCCTGGCGGACCTGCTGCAAGGCCAGGGCCCGCTGGGCCGCGACCGGGGTGGTCGGGCAGATCCGCGATCACCTGCAAACGCGTCCGCCGGACCTGGGCCGAGCCCCCGGGGCCGGTCTCCACGCCATCGGCTCCCAGTCCGTCAAAACCGGCGAGACCGCCGCGGAAGGACTCGCGCGGCTACGGCGCTGCCAAAAAATTTCAACGGCCGCCCAGCGGCACCTTGTCGTGGACAAGAAGGGCCTGCCTCTGTTGGCCATGGCCACCCCGGCCGACCTGACGGCCGCGACGCCGCCGGGGAAGTCCTCTTCCGCCTGCGCCTCATGCGCCCCGAGATCTGATCGTATGGGCCGACTCCGCCTACGCAGGACAGCTCGCCACCTGGGCGGAGAAGTACCTGAACCTGATAGTGAAGACGGTGGGCCGGCCCAAAGGCGCGGCCGGGTTCGCCGTCCTGCCCGCCACCGGGTCGTTGAGAGGCCGCACGCCTGGGCCATGCACACCCGCAGACACGCCCGCGGCTGCGAACGCCTCGTGCAGCGCTCCGAATCGCTGACTACCCGGGCCCCGATCACCCTTATGACCCGGCGCATCACCCGCCGGCAGTCCCGCCGGGCCCGCCAGCGGGCCGGCCCCGTCGCAGACACACCCGCGACTGACGAGTTCCCGCCGCCAACCCCACCTGGCTCACCCCGCCTCCCTGCTCTGGCACAACGGGCTCCAGCCGGGGCCGTACATCCCCCACCGCGCCAGAACGGGGAACGTCCCCGCGGACCCGACACGTTCCCCACCCCCGGGAAAGCCTGTCATGTACAGACCAGGATCGTCAGGCCTTCGCTGCCGGCCCGACGACAGTGCAGCACGCGAGGCCGATCAGGAGCATGGCCACGGGGAAGGCAAGGGCTGCCTGGGTAGCGGCGGTCGGGGTGTTGCCGAGGTGTGCTTGGAGGAGGACGCCGGTGGCAGCGCTGCCGAAGGCGCCGCCGAGTTGACGGGTGGTATTGAAGACTCCTGAGGCAGCGCCGGCCAGGGACGGCTCCAGGGTCCGGGTGGCGATCCCGGCAAGCGGGGCCGAGACCAGGCCGACCCCTGCCCCGGCCGCGAGGAGTGACGGCATCAGCGCCCAGAGACTGATGCCGGGGTGCAGCAGCCAGGCGAGCGCAGCCGTGCCCGCGATGAGCAGGGCGAAGCCCAGGGCTGCCAGGGCGCGGGGGCTGGCGGTGTCGGACCGCTTGCCCGCCAGGCGCGCGCACAGGGAGGACAGGGCGAACATCGGGACCGTGGCCGCACCCGCGGCCAGGGGGCTGTAGCCGAGGCCGCTCTGCAGGTAGATCATCAGCGGCAGGAAGAGGCCCCCCATGGCGGCTCCCATGGCACCGCCCGCGGTGGAGGCGGCGGAGAAGTTCCGGTTGCGAAAGAGCCGGAGCGGCAGGAGCGGCTCGCGGGTGTTGTGGTGCTGCCACCACACGAACACCGCCAGGCACAGGGCGCCGAAGGTGAGGATCGAGGGGATCGTGACGGGTCCGGCGACCGTACTCCAGTCGTAGGCTTCACCGCTCTGCACGCCGAAGACCAGCGCTGTCAGACCCACACTGCTGAGCGCGATGCCCCACAGGTCGAGGCAGTGCCCCCTGGCAGGCCGCCAGTCGGGCACCAGCCGCATCGCGGCGACCCAGCCGAAGATCCCGACGGGGATGTTGACCAGGAAGATGCTGCGCCATCCCGTCCATGTGATCAGCAGCCCGCCGATCACGGGGCCTGCGGCCATCGCAGCACCGCCGACCGCACCCCATACACCCAGCGCCCTGCCGCGGCGCCCGGCAGGAAACATGTGCACGATCATCGACATGGTCTGGGGTGCGATCAGCGCGGCGGCCAGACCCTGCACGGCCCGCGCGGCGATCAGCACCGAAGCGCTCGGGGCGAGCGCGCAGGCCAGTGAGGCGACGGTGAAGCCGGCCAGACCCGTCAGGAAGACCCGCTTGGGTCCGTAGCGGTCACCGAGCCGGCCCGCGAGGATCAGCGGAACGGCATAGCAGAGGGCATAGGCGCTGTTGACCCAGACAGCCTCGTTGAGGGACGCCCCGAGCGAGGCGCGGATGTCGGGGACGGCCACGTTCACGACCGTGGCATCCAAACAGATCATGAAGAAGCTGACGCACAGCGCATACAGCGCTGACAGAGGGCTCGCGGACGAGCCGGAAGACGCGAGGTTACGAAGCAGGCGCTGCAATTTCAGTCGTGTCCTTGGCATGCCCGCCCCGGCCGCACCATACGGCGCCGGAAACCGAAGCAGGGAACGGAAGCCCGTCACGGGCGATGGCGTTCACACACACTTCGATTCGCACAGCAGGACTCCAAAAACCCGACGGCACACCGAACACCTCGATCGGCAACCCCTTGACCTTCGCAGCCGACACCGGCACCCGGGCATCCCCCGGCCGGCCAGTTCACCGGGGGGACGCTCCCATAAATTTGCCATGCAGGGACCACATCAGGCACTTGCGCAAGATCCAACTCCGACCCCGCCCCGCCGACGGCTGCCTCACCGCCACCGCCTGACCGCCAACCCCACCCTCAAAACCTCAGTTACTGTCTAGTATGCCGAGCCCCCGGCTTACGGGAGCTGAACCTGGCCGGCATGAGACCGTTGATCCTGCTGACGGGCTACCGGACACCCGGCGCGATCCGCCGGCTCGGCGCCGGCAGCCTCGAGAAGCGGCTGCGCGGCCGCAGAGCCCGATGGCCGGCCGTGCTCGGCCGCACCGCAGTGGAATCCGCTGACCGCCAGCACACCGCGGTTCCCTGTGAGCAGACATCCGCCCGGCTGGCCGGGGCTCTTGCCCAGGAGCTTCTCGAGCTGGACCGGAAGATCGCCGAGATTGACGAAGACATCGCGAAGGACTTCCCGGCTCATCCATACGCGGAGATCGTGCCGGGCATGCCCGGCATCGGGCCTCTGCTAGGGAACATGGCGCGTTTGGGCTGCCAGTTTCCGACTCTGGGTGTGTGTTACGCCATGAATCGGGATCCCCGGTCGGCCACAGCGGGTCGAGGGCCCGGGCCCGCAGCGGAGAGGCGGGGCGGGTTCGGGGGGTGGCGGGCGCCGCCGGGCGGTCACCGGTACCGGCCCTGCCACCGGTCACGTGACCGGCCCTGCCACCCGTCACGTGACCGGTCGGTCGAGGGCCCGGGCCCGCAGCGGAGAGGCGGGGCGGGCTCGGGGAGTGGCGGGCGCCGCCGGGCGGTCACCGGTACCGGCCCTGCCACCGGTCACGTGACCGGGCCGGCCACCCGTCACGTGACCGGTCACGGCTGGAAGGGTGCGCCCGCGCCTTTGGCTGGAGTTGGTGACGGAGCGCTGTCCGCAACGGCGGTTCAGCTGCGGTCGGAGCGGAGGTGCGCGCGAGCGTGCTGCCGGCGCTGCTCGCCCAGGTGCTTCTGGGCATCGGGCACGTGGCGCTGGCCGGCTTCGGGGAGGCCGCCAGCCGACGGGCAGCCTCGGCTCCGGACAGCCGTGTCCCGGTGTATTCGGCCTCGGCGATTCAGGAGGCCACGTGCTCGGCGTCGGTGCGGATCGGGTCTGCTCTGACAGGATGCTCTCCGGTGTGCTGCCGGGGCAAGCGTGCGGCTGTCTCACTGACATGGCTACTTCGGCCGACCGGTGCTGTCCGTCTGCGCCTGCGGGTTCCCCGGGGGAGCTGGCCGGGGGCGGCCGGGCTGGCGTCGGTGACCGGGGGCAGGCAGCGCGGTTACTGCTGCTGCGGGAGCGGCGCAGGCCCGGGCGGCGACTCGGCCATGCTCCGCAGGCTTGCCGGACCTCTGGAGGGCGGGCGGGGCTCCCTCGCGCCGTCCCCGTACACCGGAGCGGCGTCTTGGCTTGGGGCCGTTTCGCGCCGGCCGCCTGCAGCCGGGCGGGCACCGGCTCCGGCCGGGTGTCAGAAGAGAGGCCACCGGTGTCCGGGACCGGCGCATCCGGTGCCGACGACAACGACGGCGACGGCTGCCACTGCGCCGATCAGCAGCCGTGCGTCCTCGTCAGCTGCAGGTAAGCCGCGTGCTGGCCGGTCCGGTTGGCAAGCCTGTCGCCAGCTGTCCTGCTGCCAGCCGCTGTCCGACACCCCACCGGGGCTGCATCGCACACAGCAGGCAGACCTGATGCAGCATCAAGTACGCGGCGGCGCACCGTGTGCGGCGGGGGCCGGCCTACACAGCAGCCTAGGCCAGTAAGGTATCCGCATGAACGCCTCAAACGAGCCGCCCGCCCGGGAAAAGGTAGCCATCAAGCTGCCGCCTGTACTGCGGCAGAAGATCAAAGTGCGTGCTGCCCAGCTCGGACTGGACATGCAGGACGCTGTCACGGAAGCCGTTCAGGCGTGGATGGAAGAGGGGGCAGAGCACCCGCCGGTCGACACAGGCGGAGCTGCGAACTTTACGACACACCTCCCCCACGGCCTGAACGCGCAGTTCAGGAAGGTAGCCAGAAGCCGCAGATCGGCTCTCAACCAGGCGCTGGCGCAAGCCCTCACCGAGTGGCTGCGGGACAGGCCCGCATCCCACCGGCAGCGTGAGGCGACAGGCCCGGTCAGGTACGTCGTCTGCAACCAGAAAGGCGGAGTCGGGAAGACGGCCGTCTCGGCGGGGATTGCCGAGGGCATCGCAGAACGGGGCGCCCGCGTGCTCCTCGTCGACTTCGACCCTCAGTGCCACCTCACACAGCAGCTCGGCCACAAGCCGCTCGGAATCGACGATCCGAGCCTGGCCAAGCGCATGCTCGGCGAAGAGAAGAGGACCGACCTGCGCAGCCTGGTCGTGCACGTGGAGTCGGACCAGCTCTTCGGGGACCGGCTCCACCTGCTGCCGGGCTCCACGTACGCCTTCCTGCTGGATGCGAAGCTCGCGACCGCGCCCGGCCTGCGCGTCCGGGAGGCCGCGCTGGAGCGGGAGCTCCTGGCCCTGGAGGAGGACTACGACTACGTGATCGTGGACTGCCCGCCCAGCCTGGGGTACACGATGGACAACGCCCTCTACTACGGCCGCACCCGTGACGGAGAGGACCCCGACTCCTCCGGCATCCTTATCGTCGTCCAGGCCGAGGACTCCTCCGCAGATGCCTACGAGCTCCTCATGGCCCAGATCTCCGACCTCGCCGGCGACATGAACCTGGCCCTCGCCCTCCTCGGCATCGTGGTGAACCTCTACGACAGCCGGCGCGGCTACATCGCCACGTCCTCGCTCCAGGGGTGGCGGGACCTCGGCTCGCCGCCCGTTGTCGGGGTCATCCCGGATCTGAAGGAGCAGCGCGAGGCGGTCCGCGTCAAGAAACCGCTGCTCGAGTACGCACCCGAATCCGAGCAGGCCGACTGCATGCGGAAGCTCACCAGGAGGCTCGTCGGATGAGCAAAGCAGACAGGCTCGGAGGCGGATCCAGCTTCCAGAGGGCATCCGCCCTCCAGGTCGGACCCGCCCTCAGCGACCGCGGCCGCGCCAAGGCCCTGGCCGAAGGGCGCATCCCCGCCTACACCATCGTCAGGATCCCCCTGGAGCAGGTGTCCTCCACCCCCCTCAACCCCCGCCGCAACTTCGGCACACCGGAAGAGCTGACGCGCTTCGGTGAAGAGCTGCGCCTGGCGCAGCTCGCCGCCTGTGTCGCCGTCACCCGGGCGGCCTACCTGGTGCTCTGGCCGGACCACGCATCCGCCATCGGCACCGCCGAGTACGTCCTCGTCAACGGAGAGCGCCGCTTCCGCAGTGCCCGGCACGTTGAACTGCCGGCCCTCGACTTCGTCATCCGCGACGAGTTCGCAGACAGCCGCGAGGAGTTCCTCAACAAGCTCCTGAAGGAGAACCTCGACCGGACCGACTTCGACCCCGTGGAACGGGCGACCGGTGTCCAGCAGCTCGTCGAGGTATGCGCTGAAAACGACAGCGGGTACGGAGCCCGGACCAGGGCCGCCGAGCAGCTCGGCAAGTCCAGGGCATGGATCACCAACCAGCTCGGCCTGCTCGCGCTGCCGGCCGAGGTCCGGGCCTCCGTGAGCGCCGGGGAGACCTCGGGCAGGGACGCAGTGTGGATGTCGCGTCGGCTCAAAGACTCCCCCGCACCTCTCTGCGCCGACGACCTCTTCCGGCTCCTGGCAGCCCACAAAGCGGAAGAAGCCAGGAACCGAGCGGAAAGACGAGCGATCTTGGACGCCGCCGCCCCGAAGTTGTTGACCGCGGTCAACAACCCCGGCAGCCCGACAGGCCAGGCCGGACACGAGGCCGGACCGGGTGAACCCCCCACCCCGGCCAGCAGCCCGCCGGCCCCGAGCCGGACCGCCCCCGGCACGGACAGCCAGGCCGCTCCCGGCCCCCGCCATACGGAGTTGTTGACCGCGGTCAACAACCCCGGCAGCCCGACAGGTGTGCACGTTCCCCGCCCCGTCAGCGAAGCCGCCCTGCGCCTGCGCCAGTACCTCGGGGCCACTCCGGGCGAGCAGGCCGACAGCATCGCCCAGGCCCTCTCGCCAGAAGAGCTGCTGGCACTGGTTGACGAACTGCGCAGCAGGATCTGAAGCCGCGACGTGGCAGAGCCCGGACCGCTCAGCAACAGCGGCCGGGCTCTGCCGTATCCGCCACAGCCGACTGCCCGCAGAGCATGTTTGCAAGATCCTGCAAATCTGTGGTGCGACAGCCCGGCCCGGGCTCGGCTCCGCGCCTGCGGGCCAGGAGGAACGGACCAGTCATGGCAGACAAGACGGAAGCCGTTTCACCTCGGTGGCGGCAGGCGGCGGCCGACGCGGTGGTCGAGAGGCTGCTCGACAAGGCCGGCGCCTCGGAAGCGGCCCTGCTGGGCGGGAGAGGGCGGCTGACAATCCCATGGCCCCCCGAGCGGAGATACAAGGACGCGCCGGGCGCCTGGCATCCCGCGCCGGCCTGGCGCCGACTGCCCGGGACGCCAGGCACCGCACCGGCAACCGCCGCCGGCCCAAGCACGACAACCGCCGCCTGCGCTGGCTCTTCAAGAACTGCTTCAGAGCGGCTACGAGGGCCCAGCGCGCTGGAGGACTTCGCAGCGCGGCCCACACACATAGTGGACGCGGTTCTTCGGCCTCTGGTGATCCACCGAGCCGAGCGATCAGCCGGTCATCTCGCTGAGTACGTTCTTCGGCTCTGTCGCTGATCTTGTGATGCTGTGCGGCTGAACCGGGCAGCATCTGGGCGTGCCGTTCTGCGGGTTGGTGCGGTTGTTTCCGCGTCTGGCGGCTGTGGTGGTGGAGTCGGTCTCGCGGAACGCGGGTGTGGTCACGTTTCGCGCGTAGGCTCGGGCCGACTCGGCGAGATGCCCGCGGTGCGCGTCGCTGTCATTGTCAACGGTCATGTAGTTCTGGCTCTTCGACACTTTCCGTGAAGTGAACTGGTCAGTGAGCCAGGAGGATGCGTCTGCGGAGGAGGTCGAAGCCGGCCCGACCGTAGTGCTGGCGCTTGAGGAGCTTGATTCTCGTGACGCTGCCTTCGACGGCGCCGGAGCTCAAGGGGAGCGTGAGCCCGGCGGTGACAGCGGCAAGGTCCTTGCGGAGCCCGTTGGCGAAGGTCCGGATCTCCTTGACCTGGGACTCGTCGGCCTGGGCGAACCAGTCTCCCAGCCGGTGCCCTTCTCGGCAGCGCAGGATGGTGGCGAAGCCGCGGGCCAGGCGGCTGGCCTCGGCGATCTCCGGGCAGCGTCCGCAGACGTCCTTGAGGTCCTGGCGGGCCTGGTCACTCTGGTGCTCGGGTCGGCCGGTGATCCACCGGACGACATCGGCGACCGCAGGTGGCGGAGGAGGAACGGCGCGTGGGCCGCTGTGGCTGGCCAGGGTGTTGAGGAACCACCGGATGCTCCTGCGGCCCCCGAGGCAACCGAGGGCGGTGAGCTCGTCGAGCAGGGTCTGTGCGTTGTCGCAGCCCTCGGCCCACCGGCGCGCAAGGTAGGGCTTGCGCGGGGTCAGGGCACTGGTGCGGTTGGGCCGCTGGCGTATCAGGGACTCGGCGGTGGCGGCTCGCGCGTATCGGCGTACCGTTTTGCGGTCGAGCCCGAGCTGTGCGCTGATCGCGTCGTTGGTGAGGCCTTGCCGGAACAGGATTTGGATGCCGTGGTGCCGTTCGCGGACTTTGCGCGCGGAGGCGGACTCCTCACCCGCAGTGTCAGCTGGGACAGGAATTACGTCGGGCTCTGGGTTTGCATTGCAGGAGCGGTGGCGGGTGACTGCCTTCCCCAGGACGGCGGCGAGGTTGTGGAGCAGGTGCCAGCGGTCTGCGACCTGCGGGATTCCGGGCTGACTGCGTTCGGCGCCCTCGGCGAAGGCGCCGCCGCGGTCCCGGCAGGCGGTGCCGATGTGCGGGTGTCGGCGGAGCCAGTTGGCGGAGGTCTCCGCCGTATGGTCGGGCAGGACGTCGACGGGGCGGTGGCTGTCCATGGCGAAGAGGATGGCGCCGAAGCGCCAGGCCGCGGCGGAAGGCGGACTCGTCGACGCCGAGCACTGTCAGTCCGGGTACTTCCGGGAGGTCCATGGAGCGGATCAGCCGCAGGAGGGTGGGCCCGCTCACGGGATGGCCAGTCGTTCGGCGAGACGTTCTCCGGCCTGCCCGCCCAACGCCGACGCGACGTGTCCCAGTTGGCTTTGCAAGGTCGCGGTTCGTCGCCCATGGCGGAAGGCGAGATGGTCGACTTGCCCGGCGAAGGTCTTCTCGGCGCAGTGGGTGCTGTCGGCAGAAGAAGCGCCGGACCTCGAGGTCGATCGCCGCTTCCTGTCCGGCGATCGCGGTGTCGGCGGGCCTGCGGCCGTAGCGGCTGTGCACTCGGACCGAGACCGTGCCGCACCCGTGACAGCGGGCTGTCGCCGCGAGGCATCTGGCAGCAATCCGTACCGGCGTACCGACTCGGACGACGGCGTCGACCATCACCTGAGACAAGTACGGCAACAACACTTTCAGCAGCTCAACCGCATGGTCCCCCACCGCCAAGGGCTACCAAGGATCACCGAATTCACGGACAGTGCCGAAGAGCCGTCGTTCTCCCCAGAGGGGGCCAGTGGTGGTTCTCCCCGCTGACGGCCGTTGGAAGTTCCCCGGTGGCGGCCAGGTATCTCCCCGCGCTGGGATGGTGCGGGTTGGCTGAAGGGCTTGGCTCCCATGCCGGTGGTGGCCTCGGTGAACCTGAACGAGTCACCCTGGGTGACGGTGACGTGGGCGTGGTGGAGGAGCCGGTCGACGGTCGCGGTGACGGGGGTCTTGGGCATGATCTCGTCGAATCCAGACGGGTGGAGGTTGCTCGAGACCGCGATCGAGCGTCGTTCGCAGGCGGCGTCGACCAGGCGGTAGAAGCCTTCGGCGGCGTCTTCGGAGACGGGCAGCAGGCCGATGCCGTCGACGGTGGTCAGGTCGGATCGGACGATCTTCGCGAGGGCCCGGGCGATGGAGTCGTCGGCGCGGTGGCGGCGGACCAAGGCTCCGAGGTCCTCGGTGGTGAACCAGGCGACGGCCAGGCCGGCTTCGACCGCGGTCTGTCCGAGTGCCTCGGTGAAGTGCGGCTTTCCCGTGCCGGAGGGGGGCGCAGATGCAGAAGTTCTCGCGGCGGCCGACCCACTGGAGGCTCTTGAGCGCGTCCTGGGTGGGCCTGGGTATGGAGGACTTGCTCTCGTGCCAGTCGCCGAAGGTCTTGCCGGTGGGGAAACCGGCCCGCTGGCGGCGGGTGTGGAGGTTGGCGCGGTCGCGGCCGGCGGCTTCCTCGGCCGGCAACACCCGGACGGCCCCGGCCGGATCCCAGCGTTGGGCCTTGGCGGTGGGGATGATGTCGGTCAGCGACCTGCGGATGTGCGGGAGCTTGAGGCGCTTGGTGAGCTCGATGGCCTCGGCGGGAGGGTCGCCGTTGGTGCCGGGAACGGTGCGAAGAGGGGTGGCCCTCACAGGTGGTCGCTTTCGTCGTACTCGGAAAGGCCAGGAGTGCTCGGGGTGGTGGCGCCGAGGGCGGGCCAGGCGGAGGTTCCGGGCTGCAGGGAGTGGTTCTCGCTGCGGCGGTGTGGCTCGGCGATCCCGTGGGCGGACTGGTAGTCGAGGATCGAGATGAGGTCCTTGTCCGCGAAGCGGGCGGTGACTGCGGCGGTGCCCAGTGCCCGGTCGACGTCCGCTGTCCGCTGTCGGGTAGAGCGTGGCGAGGGCGACGGCCTGGGCCGTTTTCGCCTTGATCCGGCGGACCCCAGCGGCTCCGGCCTCGATCAGCCAGCTCGCGGCACCGGGTCCGAGCCGGAGGAACGCGGCTTCTTCTGCCGAGGCGGCCTTCGGCCTCCGGTCGCCTTCCTTGTCCTCGCGGGGCGGGTAGTGGGCATCGTCCAGGACCGGGCTGCCCGGCTCGCCGCGGTGGCGGCGGGCGGCCTCACGGGCCGATCCGTCTTCGTCGACGGCGGTGACGATCAGCTCGTCGCCGTGGAAACGGGCCCAGGCCCGGGTGTCGATCAGCTCGTGCGGAACGGAGCAGCGGACCGCTTCGACGCAGATCGTCGGTTCCCAGGTGACCCGCCGGGTGGTGGCGAAGGCCGCGGTGAACGGCCCGCGCGGCAACGGGTGAAGACGCTGCCGTTCCTCAGCGAGCTTCTCGGCCTGGCTTGCTCCGGGCCGCCCGGGAGTGCGGGAGTTGACCTCCTCGCAGAAGGCCCGGCAGCCGTCTCGAGGTCGCCGAAACTCTTGCAGTCCTCGCGCAGGTTCACGTCCTTGGCGACGAGGTCTGCCTTCGCGATCTTCACGGTCGATTCCGAGCCGCCCTTGGTCTCGGGGTCGGCCGGCACGCAGGTTCGTATGGCCGTGCCGTAGTGCCGGGGCGACCTCGACGATCTCCGGATTGCGGATGGCGATCCCGGCGACGTGGTCGGTGGTGACCGTTTCTCGGTGTCCGTCAGGACGTAGGCGGGCGCCCCGCCGATCCGGCGGATCGCTGCGTCCAGACACGCGGTAACCATCGGCAGCGTCTGGTCCCAGATTCGGGATGACGACCCGGAATCGGGACCAGGCCAGCCAGGCGCAGAACAGTGTGGTCTTGCGTCCGCCGATGACCGGGCCGCCGCCGAAGTCGTACTGAAGCCACAGTCCCGGCTCGGTCACCCACGGCCGGCAGATCCGGCGTCGACCAGCCCTGAACTGGGCTTTTGCCTCGGCGACAGTGCGGCGGGTGGTGCGTTCGCCGCCGGTGAAGCCCATCGCCGTGATCCGCTTGTGGACCACGTCCGCGCGGATCCGGCCCTGTGAGCGGACCACCAGCTCCTCGATCTTCGGCAGGTAGCCGTCGATCGCGCGGGCCCGGTGGCGGTGCTGGTCAGGGTTCTGGCCGGCGGCCCGCATCTTCACGTACTCACCGTGTGGCGGTCGCACCCGGCCCGCTCGGCCGCGGCGCGGTAACTCCCCGTGAGGTCGTAAGCCTCAAGGATTTCCATGATCTCCCTGCTGTTCTTCACCCGCTCGAGCCTCGCCGAGCAGGACCTGTCGGGGCGAGCGGGGAGAAATCTGGCCGTACCCGGGGAATCCCGTGGCCATCAGTGGGCCGGTAAATGGCCGCCTATGGGGAGATTGCCATGGCCGCCGTCAGCCATGGCGGGTGCACGGCCGGTACGAACGGCGCCTGGCGGACGCCACCGTGGGAACGACACCGACAGCTGTCCGGCTGACGGTGCGCCGGTTCAAGTGCCTCAGTCCTGGCTGTCCGACGGTGACGTCCGCCGAACAGATACCGGGGCTGACCACCGGTCCTTGCCCAAGCTGCTGGCACGAGTCGCCGAGGTCCTGGCCGGCCGGGCCGGGGCCCGGCCCGCCCGACGGATGGCAATTGCCGGTGGCCAAGGAACCCTGCTCCGGCTTCTGCGTGCGCCCGATCTCGAGGATCCGGTTCGGTACGCGTCCTGGGAGGGGACGAGTTCGCCCTGCTCAAGGTTGTCTGGAGCCGCCCGGAGGGCGTCCTTCATGTTGAATCAAGGGGCTGTCGAGCTCGGTGGTTGCGTGGTGGTGGTTATCTACGAGTCCAGCCCCCCCCGCCGTCACCCTCGCCGCATGACTATCGCAAACACCCGCATACCCACACGTCCTTGACGAAGGACATAGAGACCCCCCGCAGCACTGCAAGATCACTCTCTAGACCCAGAGAGTGCCGCCTTGATTATTTCTTCCAGCCTTCTATTCGGCAGCTTGTCGACCCCCGTGTCGATGAGCCAGTAATAGGTGGCTTCGTAATGCCGCTCAGGATCGGTCCAGTAATCAGGATTAAATTCTCCGTACGCCCCCTGCTGGGTTTGCTTCAGAGTGGGAACTCCCGCCCGTGACCCGATGAATACTAGAAGTCCGTGCCCGTCCTCCCCGCCGCTCTCCTTGAGCTCTACGCTCATTGCCAGCAGGTACATCCGCCGTTTTTTCGCCTGCGCACTGTTCAGAAAGCCGACTATTTCGCCCATATCTCCGCTTGCCACCCTTTGCCAGGCTGTATCGTCGGGAGTGAAGTCGACCCTCTTGTGCGGCTTGGAGAGATCTCCCGACCCGAAAGTTTTCAGACATGCCGCAAATAGCGCCTGGCAGCCGCTCACCGGCGTGGCTCTCGCCATGACTTTAAACAGGGCATTTGCGACAGATTTGCCCTCATCGCGCATAGATTGTGAAGCGATTTCCAGTTCGGTCCTGGATATCGGCTCGACCGTCGAATAGAGATCTTCCATAGCGCGCTCCGACCGGAGGAATTTTTCCATTGTCCGTGATCCGGAATCCATTGCGGCCCGCATGCCGGAATCCAGCGCTCGGGCCATTCCCCGGTAGTCAGGCCTCGCCCCCGGCCCGGTAGCCGCGGGTGCACTACGGGGCTTCCCTAGCATCTTCCTGAGGGTCCGAATGGTGAGGTTGCCGGTCGGGTCTACGCCGTTGACGGGGTTGGTGTTGAAGGCCTGGTATTTGTTGAGGGGTGCGGGGTGGGGGTCGCGGGTGGTGAAGCGGCCGGTTTCGGGGTGGTAGAGGCGGGCGGGGGTGTAGTCGGTTCCGTTCTCGGTGTTGGTGTACTCGCCGCCGAAGCGGAACGGGTTGGCGGCGGGGTCTGCGGCGCGGTGTGCGGCGGGGGCGGGTGTGCCGTCGGGGCGGGTTTCCCGGCCGTAGTCGGTGTAGGCGCGGGCGGTGAGCGCCTGGGCTGACGGTCCGGTTTCCAGGATGGTGTTGCCGCGGCGGTCGGCGTGCAGGTA
>NZ_JOFX01000061.1 GCF_000719345.1 Streptomyces sp. NRRL F-2664 | reverse complement strand
CCGTCGGCCGCGTGGACGATGGTCCCGGCCAGCCGGTCCTGGACGTACTCGCGCAGGCGGTCGTGGGCCACAGCTTCGCTTTCTTCGGCCGCTGGGCCCCTCGCTCGGCATGCCACTGCGCCAGCGAAGCCCGGTACTCCAGGTGGCAGCTCCGCGTCGAGGCGTTGCGCCGCAGCTCCCGCGAGATCGTCGAGGGCGAGCGCCCCAGACACCGTGCGATCGCACGGACCCCGAGGTTGCGGGCACGCAACAGCGCGATCTCCTCCCGCTCGGCGAACGACAAGTAGCGGCCGGAGACGGTCGGAGACAGGCATGGATTCACCCCGCCAGCATGACGAAACCACCGCGACCCCACCGCAGGCGAGACCTCGATCACGGCTGCGGCATCCACCGAACTCAGCCCCCGCGCCATCGCCTGCCAGAACCTGACCCGGTCCTCACGCCACGCGACGCCCGGCCGCCCCGGCGAGGGTATCTGCCCGCGGTACTCCCGCACCGCCCGCTGCCGAATCCCCACACCCACCACAAACCCCCATTACGATAACGCCGCGGCCGAGAGCTTCTCCGGCCTGCTCAAGGCGGAGATCGGCACCCACGTGTGGGACAGCCGGGCCACGGCCCGGGCCGACGTCTTTCGCATCGAAGTCGAGTACAACCGCACCAGGCTCCGCCGACACCCCGAGTCCGGGTACCTCACCCTGACTTGCCTCCCCCAGCGGCTCCCGCCCGCCTGCCGGGGCAGGCTGGGTGGGTCGGAGGCGCAGTGGCAGGCGGACAGCCAGCTCTACAGGGCGCGGGGGCGGCGTATCGCGGTCACTGTGACCGGATACGGCGACGAGGCCGGGACCGTGACCGTGGCCCGGGAGCTGCCTGCCGGCCGCGTCCGGTTGCGGCTGGCCGAGGAGCAGGCCGACGGCCTCGGAGCTTCCGGCGGGGGTAGCGGCGAGCGACCGAGCCAAACGACAGCCCCGGCCCCTGCGCCGCCCCGCGCACGCCATCATCTGGCGGCACCGCTCACCCCCGTGCCTCTCCCCGCGCACCCCGCCGAGCGAGTCACCCGCCGGCTGCATGCGGCGACCGGGCTGCCGCTGCTCACCGCTGGTGAGGCCTGAGCGCCCGTGGCGCTCAGGCAGTCGAACTCGCGACACGGGCATCCGAAGGGCCCGGGGGCCGGCGGGGGAGCGGTCAGAGGCCGTCTAAGTAGGAGTCCTCCCGTTCGGAGGGTAGGCCCGTACTGCTCGATGAGGTCGCAGGTGCAGGTGCCGCCCCCTCGTACAGCGTCTTGTTGCACTCGTCATGGTGGACCTGCTGCGGCAGGCGCCGGCCTTGGGGTGGTTGCGCATCAGGCTCGTTCACCCGATCTGCCCGCTCGGTGCCCCCGTTGCCTTAGCCGTGCCCCCGGTCCGCCCTGCTTCGTGGTTCTGCGCCTGGGCTTCACTCTCGCACCGTTTCCATGCGCGGTAGGTACGCACTTCGTACGTGCTAGGTCCGTCCTTCGTACGCTCTCGGTACGCTTCACCCATTTCATGCCGAGGTGCCGTAGTGCCGCGAGCTGCTCCGCCGTGAGCTTCTCCCGCCTAGCGCGCGTGTTCGAAATCCATCGCCGTCGCGAACATCTCACCCTTCGGCGCGGGCGCCAAGCCCGCCAGCGGCTGACCACCGCCCGATGCGGTCAGGGGCCTACGAGGATGTCGTGGCGTTCGGAGACGACGTCAGCGCCGTGGCCAGAAGCGTCATGCGCCGCGTGTGGCACTCGTGGAGGGCCCAACTCGGCCGTGGGGTGGTGTTCTTGCCTTCCGCCACCCCGGAGGAGCTCAGCCGCTCGATCACGGGAGATTCCTGGTCTGACCTGCACCATACGGTGACCATCGCCCTGCGCCGGTCGACCGAGTCCGAGCTCGTCGAGCTGCTCACCAGCAACATCGTCCGGCGCAACGAGTGGGGCGAGATCACGTTCCAGGCCGAGAGCATGGGCCGCCTGGCCGCGTGGCGCCTGTGGAGGCTCATCAACTCCCGGAAGGACGCCCACGGCTACGGCCGCCGCCGCGAGGTCAAGGTCGCCGCGCATGTCGAGGCGTGGGACGAGGCGACGTGCGAGCAGCAGGCCCGGATGCGGGCCCGGATCGAGCAGGCCCGGGAGCTGGACCGGCAGCGCGAGGCCGCCCGGGTTGAGCAGCGCCTGGCCGAGCGCGCCGAACGGCGCGAGCGCTGGGGCCTGCACCGGTTCGAGCAGCTCGAGGTGCGGGACTGGACCCGCGAGCCCGAGCACGTCCACCAGGAGCAGCAGGAGGAGATCCAGCGGAGGATCGAGCGCCCCGCGTTCTCCTCGGCAGAGGCCACCCACCGCGCCGCCCTGGCCATGGCCCGCGCCGACAAGGCCGCGCGCAAGGCCCGCAAGGCCCTTGGCCAAGGGTGACCACCAGGACCACGCCGGTACGGTCCACCGCGACCTCGACGAGCAGCTGCTGCCCGCCGGCGCGGGCGACGTCCGGCTGATGCTGCCCGCCGCCGGGGCCGTCCCCTATATAAGGGGAGTGACCCCCCGGCGCCCGGCCGGACGAGGCCGACGAAGGAGCCCGAACCGTGACCCTCCAGACCGGCGTAAAGATCTACCAATTCGTACGCGACCGCCTCGACGACCAGCGCAACGAGCAGCACCCCCACGGCCACGAGGCGTACGTGCACGCCTGGCGGAAGGCCCACGACCTCGACAAGGAACACGCCAATGCCGTGGCCGCCGATAACACCGCCGAGGCGGAGCGCGTCCTGTAGGAGCTGTACGAGATGGCCGACGAGTGGAAACACCACCCGGACTACCCGCCAGCCCCCGCCGCCTGACGTCCGGGCGGTAAGACGAGTAGCGTCGACACCAGAGCGACGAGGAGGTCACCGTGACCGCACAGCCCGACCACCAGGCCGACCGGCCCGGCTTCAACCCGCCCATGGGCACGCTCGCCGAACTGCGCGAGGCACTGTCGACGTGGGGCTTCCCCGGCGACCGCCAGCGGTTCGAGGAGGAACTCGATGCCCTCGACCTCGACGACCTCACCCAGGTCCGCGAGCTCACCCAGGCGTACCGACACCGGGTCCTGCTCCGGTACGACGCGCAGGGCATGGCCGCGCTTGCCCGTACGACCGAAGACGTCGAGGACGAGCTCCGGCAGAAGCTCACGGAGGCCGGCGCCCGGTGACGCACGCCTTCTACTCCGACACCGCCGCGAAGGTGCTCGCCGAGCTGGCCCGGGCCGAGCAGGCCGCCGTCGAGTCCGTCCGCCGAGCGCTCGAAGACGATCCCGAGCGTGGCCGGGGCCTCCCGGACGCCGACCCCCGCTCGGAGTCGTACGTCGTCGAGCTGCTGCCCGAGCAGACCGGCGGCCGCGGGATCAGTGTCGTGTACCGATACTCCCAGGACCTCGACGCCGCCCTGATCCTCTGGCTGATCGCCGGACCATAGCGACCCACCCCACGACGCCGACGAACCCGCCACCACGGTGGCGGGCTCGTCCGTGTCCGTCCCTCCTTTGCGGGTGGCGGCCGCGGCCCTATCTGTCTGGCTCTTGATAACTTGCCTTAACAAGAGCCAGAGGGCGCCCGCATTTAGGGGGCCCGGCCCACCGCCCGCGGTGCGAGAGGGCAGGGGAAACTGTCATATGCCGTAGCGACAGGAACGGTTGTCAGACCATCAGTGACAGGGAAAACTGTCAGGCGTGGAGACGACCGAAGTGCCCAACGTCTGGGCCGACATCAACACCCTGCGCACCCCCGCCTACACCGAGCCGTCCGAGGACGACGTGATCGCCCTGCAGGACGCCGTCGCCGAGGCCGCCGACGCCCTCGCGTGGCAGATCTCCGAGCGGGCCCGCTCCCACCGCGCCGCCGGCGAGGAGGCACCCGACCGCGTAGTGCTGTCCGGCGACTACCAGCTGGCCCTGCTCTACGCGCTCCGCCAGGTACAGGCCGCCGTCGAGGACCAGGCCGCCCGCGCCGCGAAGATGGCCGGCCACCAGGGCGCCAGCTACACCCGCATCGGCGAGGCCTGGGGCATCACCCGCCAGTCCGCCCGCCAGAAGTGGCCCGACTCCCTGCCCGCCCGCGCCGACCTCCCCCAGCCGCCCGTCGCCGTCCAGCACGCCGGCGGAACCGCCGCCGCCCTCCACCAGCCGGCGGCCGACACGTGGCTGTACACCGCCATCGCCGCCGACGGCACCCAGCACATCAGCGACCCCGACCACGCCACCAGCGACACCGCCGCGGCCGCCGCCCGGACCTTCCTCGCCCAGCACCCCGCACACGACACCTGGAGCTGCCAGCACTGCGGCGCAGACAACCCCCTTTCGAGCCCCTCCACCTGCGGCTTCTGCAACCACCGGCGCGAGTGGACCTAAAACGCCCCATCCGCCGGGAGCAGGCCCCGCCCACCGGGCGGGCGAGGCCTGCTCCCGCACGGCCGCCTGCAGGCCGATGCCATGGGGGAGAATCGGGGCCGGACCGATGAAGCGGAGGATCAGGTGGGGGCTGTAGCGCGCAGAGGACCCGCCGGGACTGCCACCGGCGCCGCACTCGCCGGCACGCTCGCACCGCCCGCCGCGCGTGCGGTGCCCGGCCCGCGTCAGGAACTCACCCCCGCGGCCCGGTCCGCGATGGCCAAAGGCGTGCCGTACGAGACCCGGCGCGGCTACTCCGGAGACTGGGCCCGGTTCGAGCAGTGGGCGACGTCCACCGGGCACTGCCCGATGCCCGCGACCGCGGAGACCCTGACCGAGTACGCGACCTGGTGCACCCTCACCCCCCGCCCCCGCACCGGCCAGCCGTACAAGCCCGCCACCATCGACCGCGCCCTGGCCGCCGTTGCCGTCGCCCACCGCACCACCGGCCACACCCCGCCCGACCAGACCGGAGCCCGCCTGGTCCTCAGGGGCTACACCGACCAACTGAAACGCGCCAAGGACCCCTGCGGCCGAGTACGCAAGGCCGCCGCAGCCACCCCGCGGGTGCTGCGCCGGCTGGTCGCGGCCACCGACACCACCACCGTCCGGGGTCTGCGCGACACGGTGGCCCTGACCACCGGGTTCGCCCTCGCCGCGCGTTCGAGCGAGGCCGCACTGCTCTCCTGGGAGGACATCACCGAGGCCGACGACGACCAGGGCCTGCTCTACGACCTCTACCGGCCCAAGGTCACCGGCGACCAACCCCTCGGCGTCCCCTACGGCAGCTACCCCTCCACCTGCCCCGTCCGCGCGCTACAGGCCTACCGCGAAGCCCTGCTCGACCGCGGCCACACCCCCACCGGACCCCTGCTGGTCCGCATCGACCGCCACGACCGCATCAACCCCCCCATGCACCGCCACGGCGAGCCGATCGGCGACCCCACCGGCCGCATGACCCCCGAAGGCGTAGCCGAGATCGTCACCCGCGCCGCCGCCCGCGCCGGCCTGACCGGCCGCCCCGACCACGTCCTGCCCGACGGCACCGCCCGCTGGACCGGCCACGCCCTGCGCCGCGGCTACGCCGAGGCCACCCGCCACGCCAAGAAGGACCCATTGGAGGCCGCTCGCCACGGGGGATGGGCAGACGGGAGCCGAGCGTTCGCCGGATACCACGACCGGGCCGGCGCATTCGACGAGGAACTGAACCCGCTCTACGGCATCGGCCTGTAGACGTCATCCAGTCACGGCTGACGGAGATACTGCAGCACTGGCCAGCTACGGTGAAGAAGGGCTTTGGAGGAGATACGCCCGAAGGGCGCCCCCGCGGGGGCGCCCTTCGGGCGTATCTCCTCCAAAGCCCACGGAGGCCCGCCTGACGGCCGAGCGTCATGCCACCGAGCGACACCCCCCTCGACCTGACAATGCCCCCTGTCCCACTCCTCAACCAACCCCACCCCGAGCTCAGCCATACACCAACTCAACCACATACAACTGTGATTGCAGTACTAAGAGTGCAGCCTGAAAACCTCAGGTGCGAGCAAAGGACGTCACCATGTCCGATTCCAGTCTGCTGTTAGCTACAAAAAGGCGATTGCCATCAGGAGTGACTGCTGTGCCTGCCCGGGAGCGGACGGCATTACCGCCGGTCTCAAGGGTGTCCCGGACGCTGTGGTTATTGGTGTCGATTTCCAGCACGGCCCCGTTGTCCATGGTGGCGAATAGAGTTTTACCGTCCGCGCTCATTGCCATGTCTGATACGGTCGCGGGGGTGTCGATGGTTGCGGCAACCTTGCCGGAATCTGCGGCGATCACCTGAACCCCATAGGATGTGTCGCCGACATTACCGGAAACGTAAACATAGCTTCCATCTGCAGATGTCTTTATGCTGGCTCTGGCTGACGCTACCGTGCCCATGGTGTGCAAGTCGCCGGAGGAGGTGTCAACGGCCAGGACCTCACTTCCGCCATGAATATAGAGACGACTTCCGTCGGGTGAGATCGAGAGATCGCAGCCTGCAGGCATATTCGGATTACCTAGATCGATATTTCTGATTTCATTGGTGGCGGTGTTGACTACCTTGATTTTTGTCGGGCCTTCGCCACGGGTAGCGACATAGAGCTTACTTCCATCGGGGGAAAGTGCGATAGAAATTGGCCGGACTCCCGCACCAAGCGGAATGTCGCCCATCCGGGTGCCTGCCATGGGGTCGATCACTGCAATTTCGGATGCGGCCACATCATATTCAGGCTGCTGGATGGAATAGAGCTTCTTGCCGTCAGATGAAACGGCCAGCTGTCCCGATCCCGGCTTGACAGAATCGAAAGTGTCGACAACTTTACTACTGGCCGTGTCTACGATATCAAGGCCGTACCAATGTCCCACGAAAGCGCGCTCGCCATCAGAAGACATAGCAACATCGCCCGCAAACTGGAAGAACGGGATTTCGGTGGATTTCCATCCGGAGCTGCTGACGGGGGTCAGCCCGCTGCTAACTCTCGTGCGCTCATCGGGTTCCGCCGCGGCCGCGACTCCAACTCCGATGGAGCTGACTGCGCTGGCAGCTACGGCTGCGGCCATCAAGCGGAGCGGGAGCGTCTTGTTAGTGAATATATTCATAGCAGCATCCTGATCGAGGAATGGCAAAATTGGCTGAATCGCAGGATGTCAGCATTGCCATTCTGCGATTATTTTGATTTAGAGTAATGTTCGAACGATATGATATCTTCAGTCGATCGGGGGGTTCTCCGGACTGTCCGTTGGTCTGCCCGCTGGCCGCACCGTTGACGTCCCCGACGGCGACCTTGCCGATCTCGAATGCAGTGGCCGGAGGGCTGCTCGCTGCCCAGCGGTAACGAGGCTTGAGGCAGCGGCCGCCTTCGTATCGGCCGCTATCGCGGAGCCGCTGGCCAAAGCGGGACTCGCGTGCAGGTCCTGCAGCCTTGTCTCCGCTGAACGGCTGTTTTAGAGCCCCCGCGGGGCACTGCATATCTGTTCCTTTCATGTCACGGATGCCATAAAGATGACGTACCGTCCTATCCTGGGCACCTGACCTGTGTGGGCACCTCCTCTGACTGGCCCCACATGCACCTGAACTTCGTTCCACCGACCCTTCAGTTGGAGATCGGTGGGTCCGCTGTAGTTCGGTCCTCGGTTGATGGGGGTGGAGGGCGTCCGGGGGACGAGCAGGCGTTGGATCTCGAACGCGGTGAACCGTACGGGGCCAACGGGACTGCTGGGACCCGCAGGGGCCCCCTGTCTGCGCTCCTGGTCCTTCAGGAAGATGCGCGCCGAACCGGCTGGCCGCCAGCGGCCCGTCTTCCCGGGCGGCCCGGGCACCGCCCACGGCCAGGAACGCCGCCGTCCGCAAGGTCGCCACCGGTGACGCTGTGGTCGACCTTGCGGCAGTCCGGCCCGAGCGCGCCCGCATCCGGCCCGAGGGATGAGCCGGACCCGTGTCCGAGCCGAGGACTTGTTCTGCGCACGATGCCACCGGACCGTCCGCCTCGGCGCCCACCACTGGCCCGAGGGCTACCTCTGCGCACGTTGCTACGACCATGCGCTGGAGACCTACGGCACCTGCACCGGCTGCGACACCGAGCGGCTCACCCCGGGCCTCGACGCCCACGGCGGCAAGCTCTGCACCGACTGCGCCGGAGGTCTGGGCGACTTCACCTGTCTCCTCTGCGGCGCCGAAGCCCGCCGCTACCGCCGCGGCGTCTGCGGACGCTGCGTCGTCGCCGAACGTCTCCGCCCTTTGCTGGACGACGGCACGGGCCACGTGAACCCACAGCTCGTGCCGTTGTTCGTCACCCTCCGCCAGGCCAACCGGCCCAAAAGCATTCTGACGTGGCTCGGCTACTCGCACGTCCGGCGCAACCTGCAGATCCTGGCCCGCGGTGAAGCCCCGCTGACCCACGAGGGGCTGAGCCGGCTCACCCCGTGGCGCTCGGTCGCCTACCTGCGCGATCTGCTCGTCCAGGCCGACATCCTGCCCCCGGCCGACCGACAGCTGCTGTTCTTCCAGCGCACACTCGCGGAGAAGCTCCCTGCCGTCAGCAACCCCGAGCACCGCCGGCTGTTGGAAATCTTCGCCACCTGGCATATCCAGCACCGGCTGAACACCCTGGCCGGCCGCGGCCCGCTCACCGGGAAACAGGTCCAGCAGGCCCGCGGCGAACTCCGCCTCGCGACCGCCTTCCTCGACCACCTCAACCAACGCGGACGCACCCTCGCCGAGTGCACCCAAGCCGACGTCGACGCCTGGTACGCGGGCAACTACATCGCCCGGCGCCTCACCCACACCTTCCTATGCTGGGCCATACGCTCCAAAAACATGCCGAAGGCCACCGTCCCGCACCGCTCCACGAGCAACCCCGCCCCACTCGCCCAGCACCAGCGGCTCGCGCTGCTTCGACAGCTCACGAATCTCGATGACGTCCCACTCCACGACCGCGTCGCCGCCGTGCTCGTCCTCCTCTACGCGCAGCCACTCACCAGGATCGTCCAGCTCACCACCGACGACGTCGAGCACAAGGACGGCGAAATCTACGTCCGGCTCGGCGACCCGCCGTCCCCCGTCCTCGCTCCCTTTGCCGAGATGCTGCTGAACTACCTCGGCCAACGGCCGAACACCATGACCGCCACCAACCCCAATGCCCGGTGGCTCTTCCCTGGCCGCCGGGCCGGACAGCCCATGGCCCCAGAAACTCTGGAACTCCGGCTTCGGCGCCTGGGTTTCCCGACCCAGCGGGGACGCACGGCGGCGATCCGTCACCTCGTTCTCCAGGCCCCGGCTCCGGTCATCGCCCGCATGCTCGGCTACCACGATGACACCACTGCCCAACTTGCCGCCGAGGCCGGAGGGACCTGGCAGCACTATGCCCCCGGTGACCACTCACGGTGACCGCGAGACCTCACCACGATAGGAATACGCGACTCTCGATTACGCGAGGTCGCCAGATCTGGACCCCTACTGGGTCAACCGCGGCGAGCTCCACCAGCTCGCCGGCTCCAGCGCACTCAACCTCTCCAACCCCGCTCAGGCCCTGACCCACTTCCGCGCCGCGGCCGCCACCAGGGACAGCGATGCGTACGACGATGCCGCCTTCCCACGGGGCGCGGCCATCTACCTCGCCCGCGAAGCCGAAGCCCAACTCGCCCTCAACGACATCGACGCCGCCCTCCACAGCGCCAACCAGGCCGTGGAACACATGGGCGGAGTCACCTCCGCACGCGGCACCAGCACCCTCAAGGACCTCCGCACCCAGCTCAGCTCACGCCGCACCATCCCCGCCGTGCGCGACTTCCTCGCCTCCACCTCCTGAACACCGACGCCCGGACAGCCGTCCTCCAGGGGGATTCCGGCCTTGGGGAACATCGGTACAGCCGTTAGCTCTAAACACTTGACGGTCCTTGGTAGGGACGGCCATCGGCAAACGGGTGCTCCGCAGGCGGCCAGCGCGGCTGTGCATGGCAGGTGGGGAACCGATGGACGGTGATGCCGGAATCAGCCCGGCACACGTCAGAGAGGAACCGCACGATGGAGCAGTCGGAGCTGGAGAGCAAGATCCAGAAGCTGGAGACGGGGTTGGCCGTCCAGGAGGCGGCCATGGCCGGAGCGCAGTCCACTCAGGCGGCGGCGCAGGCGGGGATGACCTCGACGTTCACCGCGGCGCAGACCGGGACGTGGGCCGTGATGGCCACCGGCAGTGTGGCACTGCTGGTTGGGATCTTCCTCGGCATGGCCATCGCCAAGGACTGACGGCCGGCCCCGCCCTACCGGAGCCGCCGTCTGGCTTTGCGCCGCCCCTGCCCGGCCTGGTGGCCGGTCGGGGGCGGCTCGCTGTGAGACGCCCGTAGCAGCGGACAGCACGCCCGCCTCACACGATGAGCGCTTCCCTGCGCGGGCGGGTGAAGACCGCGGCGCTCCTGGGATCACCCGTTCGCGGACCGCCGCCCATCAGGACGGGCGCTTGCGCAGATCCGGCATGCCGCGTCAGGAGCCGTCGTAGTGATCACGGCTTCCCGACTTGGCCAGCCCACGGCTGATCATGTAGCCGAAGGTGAGGATCACGATGTACAGCCAGGCTTTGTCGGCACGGAAGTAGTCGGCGTGGTTGTCTTCGGTGCCCACCACGATAGAGGCGATCAGGACCGCGATCACGGAGGCGATGTAGACGAAGAACTCCGTCGTCTTCAGGGCCGACTTCGTCTCGGTCGACAAGCGGCGTGGGCCGTGTCCGGAAACGCCTGTGCCGCTGTCGCGGCGGCCAGGGGTGCCAGCCGGGTTCGCAGTGGTCATGGCAGATGTCCAATCCGTCATGCGAAGCACGCTCCGCAGGTCGGGATCACGCCAAGATCGACGCTCTCCTACCTCAGCGACTACCCCGGACAGGAGAAACAACATCACGGCAGTCACATGTAGCTGTGCGTGACGGCGATTGCGGACAGTGATCTCATAAATGACCAGTTGCGAGAGTTCTGCGAGACACCCCGGAGCGATCACAAATCCGCAGGTCGCCGTTCGCAGAAGTCCTCTCAAAACACGAGTGTTGTGTGAGGCAGTTCTGACAGACTGCCGGGGTGGACCTGACGCCCGATCAAGCCGCAAACGCGGTAGAACGAAACGAATGTCCGAAGTGTGAAGCCCCCGCGGGCAGTCCCTGCCGCACCCGCGGCCGGAAGGCCGCGACGAAGTACCACACCGCCCGCTTCATCCTCGTGCCCGCGCTCCGCGAGGAACTCGACGTCCTCGTGCCCGAAGACCGCGGTCCGGGGCGGCCGTGGAGGCCGGGCCCGCCCGTCGAGGCCGCGCCGGCCGCCGCGGCGGCCAAGCCGATCCGGATCGGCTACGCCCGCTGCTCGACCGCCCAGCAGGAATTGCAGAGCCAGCTCGACGCGCTCGAACCGCTCTGCAAGCGGATCTTCCACGAGAAGATCTCCACGCGGGTGAAAACCCGGCCGAAGCTGGAAGAGGCGCTGAAGCTGGCGTACGACATCAAGGAGGCCGCCCCTGACCAGGAGGTCATCCTCACCGTCCACGAGCTCAAGCGCCTGGCCCGCAACGCCGCCGAGCTGATGACGCTGTCCGGCCAGCTCCAGGCCGCCGGCGTCCAGCTCGAACTTCTCACCGGCCCGCTCAACGGCATCTACGACCCCAACGGCATGGGCGCGATGTTCTTCGCCGTCCTGGCCGCCGCCGCCCAGATCGAGCGCAACTACATCCGCGAGAAGACGCTGGAAGGCCAGGTCGCGGCCGCCGCGAAGGGGAACCACGGCGGGCGGCCGAAGGTCATCGACGACGACATGCTCCTGTTCGCCCGCGCACTGAAGGACCGCGGCGTTCCCGTCCCGGAGATCGCGAAGAAGCTGACCATCAAGACCGGCAAGAACGCGGGTCAGCACCCCTCGGTCGCCTCCGTCTACCGCGCGCTCGCCGACGCCGAGGCGTCCGAGGCGCCGGCTGGGCCGGAGATTATCGCCCCGCGCCGTCCGACCCGGGTGGACCTCACCGGCCCTAGCAGTGGCACCGACCTCGAGCTGATGGACCGCCTTACCCGGCAGGCCCTCGGCGGCGCCACCGACGAGGTGACGGCCACGCTCGTCGAACAGACCGAGGACGGGACGAACGACGTCGTTGCGGCGCTGCTGGCGCAGGCCCGACACGAAGGGGAGGACTCGTGAGCCCGCTGCTGCCGCACCGTACGAAGGGCCCCGATGTCGGCGTCGGCCTGCGCGAGTGGCGGGAGGCCCCCGGCATCGCCGGGGGCCTCCCCACCTCAAGATCAACTGTATGGCGTCAGCGCGGGTTGATCTCGACCTTGACGTGAAGGCACGTACCGGCGGTGATGAGCGGGCCGCCGACGAAGGGGAACCCGGTGAAGCAAAGGGCGACCCCGGAACCAACACAGAGAACGGAGAATCCGAACTGGCACCAGGCAAGTGCTCCCTCGCTACGCCTCCTGCTCACGGAGACAAGGGGCGGGTGCTCTGCCGGATCTACGGGGGTACCGTCGGTAGTCAGGGAAGTACCTCTTTCCTGTGCGTACAGGCACCAGGGCAGTTCTGCTTGCCGGCTGTCTGCCCTGGGCCTGTGGGACCTCAAAACGGCTGGGGTTCCAGCTCGTGAGATCCATGGTGCGGCGGGCTTGACAGGCTCTGAGATATACTTGTTGACGGATTGATCCGCATGGCGTCGAGTCTCAGATAATTGAGTTGAAGCTGACATTGGAACTGGATAGCGACGCCATACGGATCAATCAGTAGCGGTGAGACCGCTATACCTTTTTTGGAGAACCTGTGGCGCAGGAGCGTGACGCGAAGGTCGAAGTCCGCATGGGGCAGCTGGAGACCATGCTTGGGAACGAGCTCCCCGATGTCATCAAGAAAGCGCGCGAGATCTACGAGCAGGGCAGGAAGCCTCAGGTCGTGCGCGTTCGGCGGTCCTTCGTGCGGCTGGAGAAGTTCGGCGGGACCGTTGAGGACGAGAGGAAGCCGCTGCCCCGGTCCGAGCGCCCACTCTCCGCCCAGATGATCACGCCGAAGGGGCTCGCCCTGAAGCTGTACCTCCTGATGCTGTTCGCGGCGCAGTGCGAGGCGCCTGTCGGCAAGGAGTGGCCTCGGCCGTATCCGATCGAGCCGGACGCCCGGACGACCGACTCCTGGGAGGGACTGGTGGCGACCGTCGCCAATTACGCCGGACCCGGCGTCCAGGCGTCCTCGGTCCGCACGAACAAGCTCCGGCAGATCACCCAGGCGATGAAGACGCTTGAGGAGATGGGGCTGGTCAAGTCGGCGACCGGGGTGAAGGGGCAGGTCCGCCGCGGTGTCCTGCTCCTGTGCGAGAACGGGAAGAGCAAGGACACGGGTGCCGCGAGCATTCCGTACGCTGTGCCGGCTGATGACGAAAGCTTCCTTGAGATCCCCATCGGGTTCTTCACCAACGGCTGGATCCACGCGCTCACCAACAGCGAGATCGCAGCCCTGCTGATGTGGTTCGACATTATGAAGTTTGACGCCACGCACGTGACTCCCGAGGGCGGAGCGCCCATCACAGTCGGGTACGTGCTGAGCAACGTGCGCCACGGCTTCTACGGCCTCGGCCGCGACACCTACGAGACGCACAAACCGCTCGAAGCCTTCCAGCTCCTCGACGTGCACCGGCCCTCCAAGCGCTACGACAGCGGCAAGTGGAAGGACTTCAAGGAGGACAGCAGCAACCTGGTCTGCCACCGAGTAGTGCTCCGGGACGGCGCATTCGACAAACAGGTGGGCCCTGTCGTCCTGGACGTGCTCAAGAGGCGCGACGCCACCAATGAGTGGCGTCGGTCCATCGGCGGATTTCAGCAGCCCCGGAGGTGGTGACCAGGGCCCGGACCAGGAACCACTCCTTCCCAAGCCCTAGCTCGATCGCCTACGTCCGCGTCCCACAGGGATACTCCGCCACCTAAAGATCATCTGCTTAGCGCTAACGGCTGTTCCGTTGTTCCCCGACGCCGCATCCGGTGGGTACACGATCACACGCAGGTCAGGGGCCATGCCCCCAGCCTGCGACGCCCCGCCCCGCTCAGCACGTCGTGGCGCTGGCCAGGCCCCGCCCCGAGGCCGAGCACTGCAGGTGCGAGACTTCCCCGGTGAGCAACCCCCGCCGCCTCCTCGGCACTGGACCCCGCCCCGTCCTGGAGGAGCAGGCCCGCACCGAGCGCCGGACCGCAGTCGAGCGTGCGGCCGCCGCCGAGGCCACAGACACCCGTCTCCCGCAGCAGATTCCCGCGTCGGCACCGTCCGGCCGGCGCCCGCTCGGCCCCGCCCCGAGCCCCGCCGACTTCTAAAATCCGGCCCTCATGCGAGGGTCGATTTCTGAAACCGCCCAAGGTCAGACCCGGTAACAGTTGAGCGCCGCCGCGCGGACTGTTACCGCGGAGCTGGCCGTCGAACAGCGGCTGCAGCCCGTCCGTTGGGGCGCCCAATCTCCGTAAGCCTCCGTGGCCTGCCGCGCGCGCGGCTGCAGCTGCTTGTGGGTTGGAAAAGACGCCGGCGGCGGAGGGAGGGGGGTCGGTGGCGACCCGGTCGGCGGCCGCCCCGGTTCGTCGTGGCCCGGACCGTACCCCTGCCGTCACGCATGCAGGCGCGTGAGGCGATCGCACCACCGGCCGTGGCTGACGGGGAGCAGCTGCTGCCGCGATGCGGACCGGCCGGTGTGGTCGCTCCGCGTCGGCCCGTGTCTCGTCGTGGCTGAGGAGCGTGTCGTCGGTGGTGGCCCCGGAGTCCTATCTCTGACCCCAGCCGCAAGGTAGCGGTCAGGGCTTCGCAGGCGCGGTGCCTTTGGGCTGCCGGGGCACGGTCTTCTCGCGGTCGAGGTGGCCGTAGACCGTGGAACGGGGTGCCCCGAACAGGTCGGCGATCTGCTGAACGGTCTTCTCCCGCGCGTCGTAGAGCTGCTGGGCGAGCGCGGCCTGGTCCTCGGTGAGGCTGGGTCGCCGGCCGCCCTTGCGCCCGCGCGCCCGCGCGGCGGCGAGGCCGTCCAGCGTGTTCGCCACCATGAGCTCGCGCTGGAGCTCTGCCAGTACCGACAGCATTCCGAACATGGCCCGGCCCTCCACCGTGGAGGTGTCGATGCCCTGCTCAATCACGTGCTGCCCGATGCCTCGCTCGCGCAGGTCGGCGCCGAGGGTGACGAGGTGGAGGACGGAGCGGGAGAGCCGGTCGAGCCGGGTGATCTTCAGGGTGTCGCCGGGCCGCAGCAGCTGCAGCACGAGGTCGAGCTTCGGACGGGACGCCTTCGCGCCACTCGCAGTGTCGACATGGATGTCGTTCCGCTCTACCCCCGTGCCGCAGCAGTGCGTCGAGCTGGTGATCTGGATTCTGGTCGACGGTCGAGACCCGCGCATAGCCGAAAAGCATATGTCGGAATCTACTGATGCGCCGTTCGCCGATTCCGACACTGATCGCCATCTGCCTATCGTGGGACCGGGTACTCATCCCTGTCGGTGCAGGCGGTCGATCCGGGTGAGCACCTCGTCTATGAGCGGGCGTACCTGGGCCTTCACCCTGTCGCTCCAGACCTCGTCCTGGTAGTGGCAGGTGAGGTACCGCTTCCGTGCGTGTTCCAGGGCGGGGCGGTGTTCCGGAGGGAGGTGGGCAAGGGCCCAGCTGGCGGCGTCGTCCTTGGTCTTGATCTCGCCGGTGGCGAGGGTGGTCCAGATGCGGGCGAGGGTCAGCAGGACGTTGCGGGTGTCGTCGTCCAGTTCGGCCAGGAGTGCGGGGATGCCCGCGACACTCGCCCGGACGAGGTCGGCATGCGGTACCGGGTCGAGGAGCTTGGCGGGAGGCGGCCCGGTCAGGGGATGGTTGCCTGACAGAGTTACGGTGAGGACCAGGGCCAGGTCCGGCATGGGGCCGGGCTGCGGCGGCTCGCCAGTCTGGAGTTCGTCGCGCAGCCATTCGCCGTAGAGGAAGTCTCCGGTCGGCGGGAACCGCCAGGGGCGGACCTGGGACTGGACGACGACGGTGAGTTCGATCCAAGCAGGCCCTGGGTAAGCGCACGCCGCGTCGGCTCGTCGAGACTGCGCCGGGTGACGGCCAGGACGTCAAGGTCGCTGGCCGGGGCGAGGCCCCCGAGCACGGCGGAGCCGTGGAGGTACGTCCCCAGGAGCTCCGGTCCCACGACGTCGCGGACGAGTCCGACGGTCTGCTCAAGCTGATCCACCACACCAGTGTCGGATACGACCTCAGGCGGCACGGCCACTGCTCAGACCTGCTCGACGGGGGTTTCGGTCCTCGACGGTCGGTGTGCCTCCCGGCTGCGGAGCAGGGTACGGAGGACGGTGTCGGCGTGTGTCCACAGGAGGCTGCCCGCGGCGTCGGGGAGCAGGTGCAGGATGGCGGTGGGGATGCGGTGGGCCAGGGTGGCGCCGCGGTCGGGTGAGTGGACCGGGCTGGTGTCCTGCTGCCCGTACCAGAGGTCGGCCGGGACGGTGATGCGCTCGACGTCGAAGGGCCAGCGGCCCATGGCCAGCACGGTGTCACGGGCGTAGCCGTCCGGTCCCTGGGCGAAGGCTTCCCGCATCGCGCGCTGCAAGGCGGGCTGGAACACGGGATCGGTGTAGACGGCGCGGTCCGTCTCGCCGACCGTTGCCGTGATCAGTTCCCACAGCCGGTCGGGGCTGCCGAACTCGGCGAAGGACGCGGCCGCATGCTGGGGGCCGGAGGCGACCGCGTCCACCATGGCCTTGACCTGCGGTTCCAACATTGAGCTGAGGCAGGGGTGGGCCAGTTCGTCGCTGCCGGAGACCACGGCCACGGCGCTCACGACGCGGTCCGCGGCCAGGG
The DNA here is from genome assembly GCF_000719345.1 of Streptomyces sp. NRRL F-2664. Lineage (GTDB taxonomy): Bacteria > Actinomycetota > Actinomycetes > Streptomycetales > Streptomycetaceae > Streptomyces. The sequence goes on along the minus strand of NZ_JOFX01000061.1, from coordinate 3,740 downwards.
AGAGGGCGAACGGTGCGCCCTGGGAGAAGGCCACCGCCATCGGCGCGTCGAGCTTCCGGACCTCCGTGAGGTGGCGGATGTCGGTCGTCCAGCTCGACAGGGTCCGGTCGGGGTCGGGGTCAGAGGCGCCCAGGCCAGGGCGGTCCACGCTGACAAGCCGGATCCCGAGCTCGTCGACCAGGTCGCCCGCGAAACCGAGCGAGCGGCTGGTCGCAGCTCCCGGGCACAGCAGCACCGCCGTACCGTCCTCCGGCCCCCACTCGGCCCAGGCCAAGCGCCGGCCGCCGGGAAGCAGCGTCTGACTAATCCGGGCTGGGGCCGTCACACCGTAGTTCATGATCCTCATTCTCCACACGGCGGCCCGATGCGGACAAAATAGGGTGATAGTCGCATCGGGGTGTGTCTACGCTGGCCGCTCCGCATGACAGGCATGGAAGGACGGATGGGCATGGATGACGGTGTGGAGGCGGGGGCGCCGGATCCGATGTGTCTGCATCCGATGCCGGGCCATCCGCGGGCAGTGTTCCTCAGACCGCTGGTGACCTCGCCGTTCACCGAGGTGGGCGAGTACAGCTACTACGACGACCCGGGCGAGCGGAAGGCCTTCGAGCAGGAGAACGTGCTATACCACTACGGGCCGGAGCGCCTGCTGATCGGCCGGTACTGCGCGTTCGCCGCCGGGGTGCGGTTCATCATGAGCAAGGCCAACCACCGGATGAGCGGCGTGTCTACCTACCCGTTCCCGATCTTCGGCGGCGGGTGGGCCGGGGCGATGGACCTGATCACCGACATTCCCAGCCGTGGCGACACCGTGGTGGGCAACGACGTGTGGATCGGCTACGACAGCATCGTTATGCCCGGCGTGACGATCGGCGACGGCGCGGTCATCGCCTCCGGTTCCGTTGTCGTCTCCGACATTCCTACCTACGCCATCGCCGGTGGCAACCCCGCCCGCGTGATCAAGATGCGCTACACGCCGGCCGAGACCGAGCGGCTGCTGCGCATCGCCTGGTGGAACTGGCCGCCAGAACAGGTCACCCGCCATGTGCGCATCCTCATGGACGGCGACGTGGACGCCCTCGAACAGGCAGCATCCGGCGGTGATCCGCATGCCTGACAGGACCCGTCCCGCGCCTGACGCCGCGGATCTGCTCGCCGCGATGGAGCAGAATCTCGCCGAGCACGCCTGCTACCTGCACCGGCACATGGAGCGCGCTGCCGTCACGCAGACGCATGACCTGCTGATCGCCGACAGCGGTCTGGATGACGATACGTTCAACATTGTCGCCGTGGCGCGCTTCACGGCGGAGAGCGCCGCCGCGCGCGTCGCCGAAACGGTCCAGGACCTGGCGGCGACCGGGCGCCCCTTCTCCTGGTGGGTCGGCCCGACCTCCAGCCCGCACGAGCTCTCCCAGCAGTTGGAGCGTGCGGGCCTGCCCGTGTCCGAGACCGAGGTGGGCATGTGGAAGGACCTTCGTGCCGTGCCGCCGCAGCACTACGTCGTCGGACTGGATATCCGCCCGGTGACGACCCGCGATCAGCTTGCCGACTACGCAGCGGTACTGGCCGCGAACTGGGATCCGCCGGCCGTCACTGTGTGCCAGTTCTTCGCCGACGCCGCCGAGTGGGCGCTGGCGCCCTCATGTCCCGCCCGGTACCTGGTCGGCTACGTCAGCGGTCGCGCGGTCTGCTCGGCGGAGGTCTTCCTGCACGCCGGGGTGGCTGGGATCTACAACATCGCGACCCTCGCCGATGAGCGCCGACGCGGCTACGGCGGCGCGATCACCCTGGCTGCGCTGCACACAGCCTACGACTTGGGCAGCCGTGCTGCGGTCCTGCAGGCGTCCTCGGACGGTGAACCCGTCTACCGTCGCCTCGGGTTCGAGACGTGCGGCCGGTTCAGTCGCCTTTCGCAGGCACTGTCATGATCGCCGCCACTGATCCCTGGCAGTGCCAGGACCGGAGGGGCGTTCGATGCTGCCCGGCCAATCGGAGGACGGACGTCCACCCCGGCAGCTGCACGATCGGCTGTTGCCCCACATGAGCCGCATATTGCAACCTGGCCAGTGCGCAAGACCGTCATGTCATGACTCCAGCGCACATCATTCCCGTAAGGCGCCGTTGAGGTAGGTCTATACGACCTGGCAGCAGAGTGTCCGGGTCCGGGAGACTCCTCCGAAAGGGAAATCTTTGTGCGCCGGAAACGCCTCGCGCCCCTGCTCGTCACCGCGGGACTCATCGCGACAAGTCTGCCCCTGTTATCTGTGACACAAACAGGCCACCGCTGCACCAGCGGGCCGGTATCTGGATCAGAAGCCCGAATGGCAGAGGTGCAGCCCTGATCAGCCGGAGTCGCTCGAGTGCGCCACGCTCAAGGTCCCGCTGGACTATCAGCGGCCTAACGGCCCCATGATCGATCTGGCCATATCCCGGATCAAGAGCGCAGATCCGGCCAAGCGGCGCGGGGTGCTGCTCATCAACCCGGGTGGTCCGGGTGCGCCCGGGCTCGACTGGCCGCTCTACACGGAGAACTCGCTGCCCAAGGACGTCCGTGACCAGTACGATCTGATCGGCTTCGATCCACGCGGCGTCGGCAAGTCCAGCCCGATCTCCTGCAGTAGCGGCGACTTCGATCAGCCCTACCGGCCGGAGACCTTCGACTCCGACAAGGCCCGGGCCAAAACCGTCGCCGACGAGTGCCGTAAGAACGCCGGCGAGGCATTTCCCTACATCACCACCCGGAACACGGCGCGCGACATGGACACCATCCGCGAGGTGCTGGGCGAGAAGAAGATCTCCTACCTGGGCAAGTCGTACGGCACCTACCTGGGCGCGGTCTACTCGCAGATGTTCCCCAAGCAGACAGACCGCTTCGTCCTCGACAGCGGCGTCGACCCGGTACGCATCTGGCGGGGCATGCAGCAGGTCTGGGCGACCGAGAGCGAACCGGCCTTCACCCGGTGGACGAAGTGGGCGGCCGAGCGGAACGCGGACTTCGGGCTGGGCGACAGTCCCCAGGCGGTGTCCGACACCTTCTGGGCGCTGGTGGCACGCGCCGACAAGGAGCCGATCAAGATCGAAAGCCGCTATTGGCCCTCGGAGACCACCGGAGATGACATCCGCCGCGCCACCCGGGGGCAGGTCTTCTACCCCTCGTCCTTCTCCGAGATGTTCACCATGCTCAAAGCAGCGGCCGACGGCAAGCCGATACCCGCTGGCACCGACCCCGCCAAGCTGAAGAAGCTGCTGGACGGCGACACCGCGGGCGCTCCCACAGGGTGGGGCGGAGGGGGCGGACAGTTCTGGCCCGTGCTGTGCGGGGACACCGCCTGGCCAGACAGCCCCGAGCAGTACGCGAAGGACGCGGTCCGGGACAAAAAGGACTACCCGCTATACGGAGACATCGCCTCCAACATCAAACCGTGCGCCTTCTGGGACAAGCCGCTGGAGCCGGCCACACCGATGAACAAGGAGGCGAAGGTCCTGATCCTGCAGAACGAGTGGGACTCCCAGACCCCGCTGGCCAGCGGCCAGGGCCTCCACCACGCGCTCGAAGGCTCCCGCATGGTGACGGTGACCGGCGGAGAAGGACACATTGTCTACGGGAGCGGCAGCTGCGCCGACGCTCCGGCCAATACGTACCTAGTGCCGTGACCGGGAAGGTTTGCCGGGTTGGGTGGTCAGGCCGCGGCCGGTAGCGGTCTGCCGCCCCAGCGAATGCCTTTCTCGCTTCGGATGCG
>NZ_JOFX01000060.1 GCF_000719345.1 Streptomyces sp. NRRL F-2664 | reverse complement strand
GGCGGTGGCACCGTGCTCGCGCGTCCGCGTTATGCAGGCCTGCCGTCCGCGAACTGTCCGGCATTGCGCAGGACCGGGCGGTGGCCGGGTCTCTCATCAGCGTCTGTGACGCCACCCCTCGGGCCCGGCGGCACCATCCCCCGGGTCATCCGTTCGGCAGAGGGGACACAGTCATACCGGGACCGGAGGCCAGCGGTCCCATTGCAGGACCGCGAAAAACATAACGGGGGACGTCCGCTCCGTGTTCGCTGCGCGCGGTGCCGTTGAGCTTCTGGAGATCAGGACTGCCGACGGTGCGGTGCTTCGTCGTCTGCCTCTTCTCGAAGGCCCCGTGCCTCCGCTTGTACCGCTCCCCCACGCTGTGGGAGGCACTCAAGAGAAGAGGCCGGCCCCGTCGCCGGGTCCGGCCTCTCCATGGCCCCCCCTGCTCTGGGCGTTCAGAGCACGCGCAGGTCTGCCGCCACCGCTGCCAGAATCGCGGCAAGCTGAAGACGGCCCTCCTTTGGGAGAAGCCGAGCGAAGTCAGCGACCAGCGCCTCCTTGCTACCGCTGCGCTCGATGTAGCGGTGCAGGAAACGAGTTCGCTGCTCGTCATCCAATACGCCAATGACGAGGTCCATGACCGCGTTGCCGTCATGCCACGGCAGTGAAGGAAGCTGTGTGGGGAGGCCGTGCTCGGCGATGACCGCGCCATCGGTCGGCTGGACCTTAGCACTGCGCTCGTCGGACTGAGGGGTGACGGCGTCATCGTTGGGCTCCGGCTCACCACCGGCGGCGCGCGGGGTGCTAACGGCGTTAGCACCCCGCGCGGTCCGCTTGCGGCGTTTCGCATCAGCCCGCTTCGCGAGGGCTTCTTGTGCAGCACTCTGCTGCTGCTGTGCGGGCAGCTGGCCGATGTTGCGTGCGATCTCGACCGGAAGGCTTCGATCTTCGACCGCGTCTTGGAGCTCCGGGGTGAGCTTGAGGAGGGCGATGCGCTGGGTGACCCAGGGGCTGGATTTACCCAGCGCGCGAGCGACAGCGCGTTGGGATCCATGGACGTGGACTAGGCGCTGGAGGGCCTTCGCCTCCTCAAGGGGGTCGAGGTTCTCGTGTTGGACGGCCGCTGTGAGTGCTGTCTCCAGAAGGGTGTCAGCATCCTGGGCGAGTGAGTCGTCGACGTGGATGGGGACGTCGTCCAGGCCAGCCAGAGTGGATGCGGCAAGTCGACGGTTGCCATCGACAACCACATACGCGGCTTGGCCGATCTGATCCTCGTGGCCGGGGTGAGCTGCAAGGAACGCCTGCCGGCTAACGACGGCGAGAGGCTGGATGACGCCTCGGGAGGTGAGGCTATCGGCGAGGTCATCGACCGACTTGAGTTCCTCGCGGGGGTTGTAGGGGTTGTGGGCCAAGGCGTCCAGCCGCACTCGGAGCGTCCCGGCCGGGGCGCCGGTCGGATCCGGGGCGGGGCCATCCTGCCCGGCGAAGCGTGCGAAGGATGCCGCACGGCTGCTCATCGGCTGTGCCACGGCGTTGAACGTGGGGGAGTCGCCCAGCATGTCCGCCTTGCTCATGCCGTTTTTACCCCTCGCGCGATTTGCCGCATCCGGTGTGCCTGCTCGCAGTCAGGCGCGTAGTCCAGCAGCGGGCGCTGCTTTCGGACGGCCTCGCGCTGCTCCTTGACGTCGGGTACCACGGCCAGGACCGGGGGAGAACCGAGCGACTTCCACTTCTCGAGGGACGAGGTTGCGATGTAGCCGCGTCGGCTGTCGAACTTGTTGACGACGAGTCCGAGCTGCTCGATGGCGAGGTCGTAGTCCCTGGAGAGGGAGTCGATCTGCTGGATCAGCATCCCGTAAGCCTGGGCCGAGGTGTCCTCTGCTTCTACGGGAATGACAAGACCGGATGAGCCTGGCTTCTCGTCGTCGCGCTGGCGGCCATAGTTGAGGGCCGCGTCCATAGCGAGTCCAAGACTGGGCGGTGAGTCCACGACGATGACGTCGAAGTGCTCCTCGAGCGGGGCGAGTGCCCGTTCGAGGGTGGCTTCACGTGGGCCGCGGAACATGGTGAGCCCGGAGTCGAGGAGAAACGCGTCGAACGCTGCGGGCAGGATCCGCAGGCGTCCGCCGAATCGCTCACCGCTTATGACCACTGTGAGGTCGAGTAGCGTCTGCTTGGCTTGCTCACGGTGGAGCATGTGCGTGATGAGGCTTTCCTCGCCCGCTGGAATGGCGGTAAGGCCGAGCTGATGGGTGAGGTGGCCCTGGGGGTCGTAGTCGACCAGAAGGACTCTCAGGCCACCGACTGCGGCATCCGCTGCCGCACTGACAGCGGACGGATCCTCGGCGAAGGCTTGGGCGAGGCCTGCGGATACGGCGGTCTTACCGACGCCGCCTTTCTGGTTGCAGACGACGATTCTGCGGGTGGTCGCTTGTACGCCGGCGGGGTTGTCGGCGAGCCAGAGAACCACGGATTGTGCCAGCCCCTGGATGTAGGAGACGCCGCGTTCACGGCAGTCGACTTTGAAGTCCTCGTACAGGCCTTCGGGGAGGTAGGTGCCGAATGAGTCCGCTCCGGCGGTGTTGACAGTGGGGAGGTCGTCACTGCAGTTCCGCCACGCATGGATGCCGTTTGCGACGGCATCTTGCATGTCGATCTGGAGCTGCGCTGCACGAACCTTGAGTGCTTGCTGGAGGTGAGCGGGCAGCTTGGAGACGAGCTTCTCCCGCTCACCTCCCGAGTTGGGAGATGACATGGACGGCAGCATACTGCCGCGGGCGAGGTGGTGGTGATCCCATAGGGGCGTTTTGCCGAGATCCGGCGGTAGTTGCTCCGTGAGCGCTAACGCCGTTAGCGCTTGAGGCGCTGCTACTGACCTTGAAGTTGTCTTGTCGTAGGTACTGACGGTTGGTGATCGTCGCGGTATGCCGGGTGTATGAGGTATCCGCAGGGTGGGGGTCTGACCGCGGAGAGGCAAGCATTCCGTGAGCGGGTCCGGGTGGAAGCGGTCGCGATGTTCACCGATGGGCGGGGCAGTACGGAGGTCGCGAAGGAGTTACGGGTCAGCGTGCGATCGGTCCAGCGGTGGCGTCAGGCCTGGCGGGCCGGTCAGGACGGGATCCGTTCCCGTGGCCCGGTGTCCCGGCCGAAGCTGAGTGACGCGTTGTTCGCCGTGCTTGAGGAGGAGTTTGCGAAGGGCCCGGTCGCGCATGGCTGGTCTGATCAGAGATGGACGCTGGCACGGATCAAGATGTTGATCGGCTGACGGTTCCACAAGTCCATGACGCTGTCGGGTATCTCGCAGATGCTGCGGAGGTACGGCTGGAGTCACCAGGTTCCGGCTCGTCGGGCCGTCGAGAGGGACGAGGCGGCGGCGGTGGCCGGCTGGGTGAAGGACGTGTGGTCGCACGTGGACCCACCGCGGCGGCGCTCGGGGCCTGGATCGTCTTCCAGGACGAAGCCGGGTTCTCGACGACGCCGCCGACCTCCCGCACGTGGGGCAGGCGCGGATCCACCCCGGTCATCCGGGTCCGTGGCCGATCCCAGCGTCGCTTCTCCATCGCGGCCCTGTGCTGCTACAAACCCGGGATGCGCTCCCGCCTGATCTACCGGCCCAAACGGCATACCGATCACAAGAGCGGAGGCCGCAAGAGCTTCGCCTGGACCGAGTACCGCGACCTCCTCATCGCCGCCCACCAGCAGCTCGACGGACCGATCATCCTCGTTGGGGACAACTTGAACGTCCACAAGGACCGCCGGATGCGGGCCTTCATCGACGCACAGGACTGGCTCACCGCCTACCACCTGCCGCCCTACGCACCCGACCTCAACCCCGTCGAAGGCATCTGGTCCATCCTCCGCAGGACCAGTCAGGCGAACACCGCCTTCACCGACCCCGACCACCTCATCCGCCGACTACGACACGGCCTCCGTCAAATCCAATACCGCAACGACATCATCGACGGATGCCTCACCGGCACCGGACTCACCCTGACGACACCACGACTACAAGGTCAGTAACGGCTTAGCGCCGCCCTCCTTCCAATGAGTGTCAGGCTCGAAGCGGCCGAGGTCTCGAGATACGTGAGGGCCTGCACCCCCGCGTACCGAGCGCGAGTAGAGGCCCTTGTGCCGTCAGGTCAAGCGACCTCACACGCGGCTCCGGCCCGCATCTGGGCACAAGCAACACGGTGAGGACTTCCCGTGACGAGGGTGCGCGTGGCCGCCACGAGAGTCTCCGCGCACCGGTACCCCGTGGTGGCGGGCGACGGCCACGAGGCGCGGGGCCGACGGCGAACGGCTCAGCATGGTGCGGGTCTGTCCGGTGGTGGCGGTCATCAAGCGTCGCCCCCGGTCACACGCTCGTGGATGTTGATGAGGCGGGTGATGACGTCGGGGTTGTCCGCCAGGCCGACCCATGTCCCGTGCGCGGTAAAAAAGGGGACTTGGTCGTGGTCGGCGTCGAAGATGACGACGTAGTCGCCGTACCGGTCGAGCACCATGTCGCGCAGGACCGGGATGGGGGCGGTGCTCAGGACCTGGAAGGTGTCGATGGTGAGCCGGGCGGGCTGGCCGGGCGTGGACGGCTGGACCAGGGTGCCGGTCGCGCGGAGCAGATCACCGGGCTGTATGCCGTTCAGCAGCTCGTGGGTGATGCGCGGGTTGCTGCTGGTGCAGGCGATGACCGTGTCGGGGGCGTCCTCGTCGGCGGTGTCGAGGTCGGCGGGCCGGACGACCAAGTCGAAGGCGGCGGTGCCGTGCGGCTGGGGACGGGGATCGCGTCGACCCAGCCGTCAACGGCGCAGTGGTTGGTGTGCATCAGCTGCCCTCCGCCAGGGTCTCGGTGGGGCGAGGGGAGCGGGGTCGGGGGGTGTACTGCGCGAGCACCAGCAGCTCGCGGTTGCGCTTCTTCTCCGCCTCGGTGAGGGGCCGGGCCTGCACGCCGCCGTAGCGGTGCCACAGCGGGGAGGCGGGCGGCTCGGGGTAGGCGAGGGCGTGGTCGGCGTGACGGTCGGTGCTGCTCATGGGGGCCTCCGATGGGGAGGGGTCAGGCGTGGGTGGCGCGCTGGCTGCTCTTGGACTGGGTGTCGGAGGCGAACCGGCCGAGGCGGGCCTCAACCGGGTTCGCGGCAATCCAGTCCTCTGCGCACGCCTTGTGCACGGGCTCCCCGGCGTGGGAGCACATCGGCGCGGGCTTGCCACACAGCACGCAGGGGCGGTCCTGTCAGCGGTCGAAGTGCTGGCTGTCGCGCCTTCCGTGGACGGACCCGAAGTGGTTCAACGCGCAGCTGCGAGAGCACATGTCCGCCGAGCACCGCGAGGAGCTCACCCTGTTGCTCATGGCTGACTCCTAGAGCGGAGCGCGTCGCATGTTTACCAGGTAAATGTGCGGCGTACTCGCCGAGGAGATCACGGGTCTCACCCCAGGGTGGGACCCATTCTCGTATCGCTCCATCGCTCCATCGCCCCATCGCGCCATCGGCGGTGTCGGGGCATGGTCGGCACAGCCAAGGCACATCTTTACCTGGTAAACATCCGGAGGCTCGTGCTGAGCGGAGCAAAGCAAAGCGAAGCGGACCCCGACTCCCCGCAGGACCGTGAAACGCAAGAAGGCCCGGCTCCCCCGCGGATGATCACGGAGGAGCCGGGCCTTCGGTTGTCAGGCGGCCCAGGTCGTGGGCGCGCCTTCGTCAGGGTTGGGGATGCCAGCAGCGGCCGCCAGTGCGGCGGGGTGCCGCAGGGCGGTGACCGGCACGGTCCCGGGTTCGGTGTCGGGCGCCCAGACCATGCGCCAGGTGTCATCCCACTCGCATCCGCAGCCGTAGTCCGGGTGCGGATGCCGTAAGAAGACGCCGTGGGTGTGGACCGCCCGCGGAATGAAAGGGATGAGCACGGAGGGGTCGTCGCCGGGGGTAGAGGTGCCAGTTCCGCCAGCCGTGGTTCCGGGCCATGTACGCGGCGGCGGCCTCGATGGCGTCGGTCCACCGCTGGTGTCCGAGCACGAGTAACGCGACGGGGTAGAGGTGGTCGTCGGTGGGGTTGTCGATCCCGGTGACGTGGAGGCCGCGGTGGACGATGAACCCCGCTGTCGGTGGCGTCGTCGGCGCCGGGGGGTCCAGATCTGTTCGACGGGATGCGGGGTGCCGTCGTCGCCCTCGCTGGTCGCGATCTCGTACAGGGCCGTGGTGGTCACGCGTTCACCCCCGCCATGGCGGCGGCCAGGAGTGCGGTGACGTCGGTCCGGTACGGGTCGCTGTAGTTCTCGCGGTCGCCGAAGTCGAACGGCACGCACTTCGCGGTGACCATGAACCCGGGAACAATGGTGGCAGCCTGGCCCTCCAGCTCGGTGTTGAGGCGGTCGGCGTAGCGAGAGGCGAGCCAGGTCTGGGTGTACGGCCCGAAGCGAAGGAAGGTGAAGCCGGACTCGTCGGGCTCGCACGCTTCTACGTCAACGGCGTAGTGGGCGGGGGGCATGCCGATGCCGACGTCTTCGGGAAGGGGCAGACCTGCGGCGGCGTGGGTGAGCATCGCGTAGGCCGGCTGCCAGACGCCGAGGATCGCGGTCGTCTCGCAGCGCAGCCAGCCGCGGTCGGTGTAGCCGAGCTGGCGGCCGTGGAGGTAGCCCACGGCGTCGGGGGTTTCGGGGGGACCAGGGCGACGGCGATCGTCTCGGTGTTGTGGTCGTCGCCGGGCCGGGTGTGGGCGCGCTCGATGAACGGGCCCACCCGTACGGCGATGTCCCGGCCTTGGCCGGGGGTCCAGGGCTCCGGGGTGCGTACGGCGGCGAGCATCGCGCGGAACTGGTCGACGGCGGCCTGGTCCTCGGGGGTGAGGGCGCCGGGAGCGTGGCCGCAGCGGCGGAAGCGTCGGATCATCGGGCCGTCTCCTGCTCGGTCAGGGCGGTGGGCGTCTTGAGGACGCGCGGCAGATGGACGTGCAGGTGCTCGATGACGACCTCGCGGCCGCAGTGGCGAAGTTCGCGGGCAAGCAGTTCGGTGAGGCCAGATGCCCTGTGCCTACCTCCTGCACAACCGATCGCGATGCGGCTGGGGCCGGCGGGCAGGTCGGCGTACTCGGCGAGGGTTGGCGAGCAGCTCGCGGGCGCCGGGGGTGTTGAGGACGACGTCCTGGACGCGGGGGTTGAGGCCGTCGAGGTCGATGTCGCGGGCGGCGGCGGGGTCGCGGAGCCGGTCGCGGACGTCCTCGATCCGGTCGGCGGCGGGCGGGACGGGGGAGCCGTCCGGGCCGGTGGGCAGGTGGAGGTAGCCGAACGAAATCAGGCGGATCGGGCGCATGAGGTGTCTCCAGGTCGATGGTGAGGAGCAGAACGGCGGAGCGCCGCCCCGGCCGGGAAGCCGGGAGCGGCGCTCTGGGTGGTCAGGCGTTGGGGACTACGGCCGCACGGATGATGTCGGCGTGGTCGAACGCCAGCTCCTTGGGCAGCTCGCTCAGGGGCCACCAGCGGGCGGTGCGGGCGTCGTCCCCGGCGGTGGCCTGCGTGCCGTCGGGGACAACGGCCATGTACGCGAAGGTGACGTAGTGGCCGCGCGGGTCCCGGTCGATCCGGTCCCAGACGCCGATCTGGTGCAGGGCGCCGACGGGCACGTGGACGCCGGTCTCCTCGGCGAGCTCGCGGGCAGCGGCCACGTACGGCGCTTCCCTGACACGCCCGCGACTACGAGCGGCTCATCCAGCACTCCGAATCGCTGATCACCTGGGCCGCGATCACCCTGATGACCAGGCGAATCACCCGGCGGCAATCCCGCCGAGCCAATCAGCCGGCCCCTCGCGAACACACCCGGGACTGACCCGTTCACCGCCGCCAACCGCACCCAGCCTCACCCCGTTTCTCCACTCTGACACGGCGAGCTCCGGGTGGAATTAGATCCTCCTCACCTCACCAGACCGAGCGACCCCCTCGTTGAGAGCCCCGCTTTCCCTCACCCAGAACACCCCTCATCACACACAGCTTGTCATGCGCGGATCAGAAACGGCTCCACCTTCAGGCCGGCCCGCTCGCGGACGCCACGGCAGGGTGTTTTTACGGGTTCTGGATCACATTTCCTGTCACCGTGTCCACGTACACACTCTGGTCAGGGCCAGGGTGGGGGTAGATCGCGAAGAAAGGATGTCCGTCCATGTCCGATCCACTGCTCTGCAGGTCTATCCGCCAGAAAGAAGAAGCCATGCCCTTTGACTGGGCTAGCTTGACCGCTTCGTCGGGCGTCATGGCGGGGAGCGGAGACGGCAGACGGTCCTTGGAAGGAGAAGCAGCCTGGACCACTGTGACCTGGCCTGATGCGGAATCAACGAAAACGACAGCCGTCTTGTGTACAGAGGTACTGTCCGCTGCAGGCTCAGCGAAGGAGAACTGCCATGTCTTCAGATCGTTAACATCGCTTGTGTCTTTCCCGTAAAGAGAAATAAGAGCCAGGTCGCTGCAATCCTTCAGCTCTGGATTCCCGGCAATCGCCTCCTTCGCCTTGGCCAGAGCATCCTGCAGAGAAAGACCGCCATGCTCGGCAACCGAATTCTCCGACGGCGAAGAAACCGGCGCCTTACCGGGCTCCCCAGCCAGTGGCGGCACATGCCAGCTAGGAACCGCATCAGGCAAAGTGGTCGGCACCGGCGTCGGCGTCGGTATCGGCAACTGGCCCTGCGGTGCGCTTGCGGCATCCGATGCAGGGCGCTCGGCGTCATGCGCATTGGAAGTCACCGGTGCAGGAACTATCTCCGCGGCAGAAGCCCCTCCGGCTGCGAGGATCGGGACAAACGCCGCAGATACGAGCACAGAAGTGATCAGCTTCCTGGAAACAGGCATAGAGAAACCTCGATAGATCGAAAGATGAGCCAGCGGTCATATGGAACAGATTGTGAACATCTATGACACCTGGTGCCACCTCAGTGCACATCATCCGATCAGCCGCATTTGAGGGATGAACTGCCCATCCTCTCCCGAGATGCCTTTGTCATGCATGGATCAGGAACAGGTACGGCCTTCTCGGCGAGGATCAGGGCCCAGCCCTCCAGGACGCCGGGCACCTTGAGGTCGACGATCTTCTCGTGCAGGGCCTCCAGCCGCGTCATCATCTTCTCGCAGCCGTCGGCGGCGGCGCGGGCCTCGTCGACGCCCGCCATGATCTCCTCGGCCATGTCGGCGTCGGATTCGATGACGTCGTAGATCGTCAGGTCGCTGTCCGCGTACTGGGTGTTGGGTGCCTTCGTCGGGACGGGCACGGTCACTACGGTTCCTCCTTTTCGTGCTGCGGGAATCGCTCCGGCCGGGACGCCGGCCCGGCGGCGTGCTTCGCGCTGGCGTGCCTCCCAGACCTGGCCGCCGGCCTGTTCGACGGTGATGGTCGTGCCCTCGGCGTAGCCCCAGCCCGGGGGAGGGCCGAACCCCCCGGCCGGTGCCGGGTCCGGGCCGGGAGCCGTCGCCGAGCTGGTGGACCTGGACGGGTCCGGCTCCGGCTTCCCTGAGCGGCGCGCGCCCGCCCGCTCCCACCAGCCGCGCAGAGCACGGCGCCGGTCGCCCTTCGGCTTGGAGGCCGGGCCGGTCGGCGTCGGCCCGGTCGTGCCCGTGCTGCCGGTGGGAACGGCGGCCGGGCCCGGTCCGGGCTTCCGCGGCTTCTTGGTGAGGCGCACCTTCTTGCGCAGGTTCACCTTCGACGTCGGCGTCGGACCGGCGGGCGCACCCGGCCCCGGCCTCCTGGGCTTCTTGGTGAGCTTGACCTTCTTGCGCAGGTTCACCTTCGGGGCCGTACCGGCCGCGGTGGTGGGCTTGTGCTTCTTCGTGAGGCTGACCTTCGGCTTCGCCGTGCCGCCCGGTGTGCTCGTGGTGGGCTTGGGCTTCTTGGTCAGGTCGACCTTCGGCGTGCCCGGCGTCGCCGTCCCGGCCGGGGCCGGCTTCTTCTTCCCCTTGTTCTTGCCCTTGGGGACCGTGGTCAGGACAGGCGTCAGGTGCTTGCGGCGCTTGTTCAGCCGCCGCTCCGACTCCGCCGCGATGGCCGCCGGGAGGGTGACCCTCGCCGCGCCCTTGCGCTTCGGGGAGCCGCCGGCACCCGGCTTCCGCCCGCCCTTGCCCTTGCGGCCCGTGGACGGAGCGGGCGAGGACGGCCGCTTGCGACTCGTCTTCGAACCCGTTCCGGCCGGGCGAGGCTTGGTACCGGATGAGCCGGGCTTCGTACCCGTGCCCTTGCCCGAGCCCGGCTTCGTGCCGGTACCGGGCTTCGTGCCCGTGCCCTTGCCCGTGCCGGGCTTGGTCCCGGACGGACTCGATCCGGGCCCGCGGCCCGGCTTCGAGCCGGAGGACGGTGTGGTGCCGCCGCTCCCGCCCGACTTGCCGGAGGCGCCGGAAGTGCCGGTGCCGTTCTTCGGCTTGGGGCCGTTGCGGATCCGGTCGGCGGCCCGGTCGCGGACGGCTCCGGAGAGGCTTCCGGAGCTGTTCCTCGTGCCGGCCTGTGCGGGGTGCTGTTCGGTCCGGGGTGGGCGCCGAAGGACAAGGCGCCGGTCCCGGCCGGTCTGCTCGCCGGGCGTACGGGCCGGGGCGCAGCCACGGATCGGTTGGGGTTGCTGCTGATGGTGCTGACGACGAACTCGGCGGGGTGGCTGCAGCTGTGCCCCGGATCGGTGGACACCGAGCGCGGTCGTCCGGCGGCAACGGTCGGCCGACTGCTGGGCTGCACGGCGGCGGCCGGGGCGAAGGTTCTCAAGCGGCTCCAGGAGCACGGCGTCGCGGACGTCGTGCGGCAGAAGACCGGTTCGGGCCTGAACGCGAAGTCGCGGGTGCGTCTGGTGCCGGTGGCGAAGGCCCATGGTGTGGCCGTTCGGGAGGCCCGCCAGGCGGCCCACACCTGCCGATACTGCATCTGGAGATCTTGAGTCCGACGAGGCCGACGGGACCCTTGGAGTGCTTGGGGTAAAGGGCTCTGGACCGGACGAGGTGGCCGACTTCCCAGACCTCGCTGCAACTGCACACCACCACTCTTTCCACGCTTCTCTGGTTACTTCCGGTGGGCCTTCTGAGCTCTCTGGTGGCTTTTCCGGCGAAGGCCGTGGTGGGTCCGGTGATCTACCGGACCGCGTGTGCGTGCGCGAGGACGGCAGCCCGCTCCGCGGGGAACAGCCGAAGAAGTCCCCGTCGATCAGCAGCAAGAAGCCCGGCCGCGGGCCGGTGGCCGGTGCTCCGGTGCGGGTCGTGGACGGTACGGGTCAGGGCAGGCAGCAGCGGGGGAGGGTGTCTGTGCCGCCGGAGAAGCTGCGGGTCGTCCTGGCTCCGGTCGACCTGGTGTGGGCGCGCCTGGACCGTCCGGCCGCCCGCCGCCTGGTGGAGGCCGCCGCCCTGAGCGAGCTGACACGGGTGGAGGGCTTTGCGGGCCGTGCGGACGCCCCGCAGGTGCTGGCCGACCGGCTCGTCCGGCGCCTGGATGAGCAGCTGCGCACCGGTGGCCCGATCACCCACCCGGTTGGTTGGCTGCTGGCCCGGGGCCTGCCCCAGCGCCAGCAGTGCGGCGACGCCCGGTGCGACGACCGGATCCTGCTCGACTCCGGGCAGGACTGCCCGCGCTGCGAGGATCGGCAGGCCGACCGCCGCGCCCAGCGCCACGCGGTCGCGGCCGCCGTCGACGCCGCGATGCCCGGCGCCTCCGAGGCAGAGCGCCGTACGGCTGCCGACCGGCAGCTGCACCAGGACGTGACCGCGCAGGCGTGGATCCGCGAGCACCGGTGGGCGCAGATCCGCGAGCAGCAGGCCGCCGCCAAGGCCCACCGCGCAGAGGCCGCGGCCGCGCAACCGGCCTTCGAGGTTCCGGCCGCGCCGACGGCCCCGGTTGTGCTGCCCGCGCCACGTCGGGCCATTGCCGGTCCCGCTGCGGAGCCGGAGCCCGCCGACGTCGACGACCAGGAGCTGGTCCTCGAGGACCTCACCCGGGAGCAGGTGCGCGACTGGCGGGTGCGGGCGCTGAAGGATCACCAGGTGGTGTTCGACCACATCGACCGCTACGGCGAGCCGTCGGCCAGACGCCTGTTCAGCAACCAGCTGGTCGACCAGGCACAGCACCTGTCCGGGCTCGGTCACCTGGACCTCGGCTACACCACCTGGGGGCAGGGATGAGCGGCAGCGAGACGTCCGGGGTGGACCTGGCCCGCGTAGCGCTGCGGGCCGCGATGGAGGCGGCCCGGACGAACGGCGGCGGCCAGAAGGCGAAGCCGAAGCCGCGGCCGATTCGTACAGTGCGGCGGGACGGCCGCGAGCCGATGGGACTGAGTACGGCGATCGGTGCGCTGGCCACCGAGCGGGCCTGGGAGCTGCCAGCTGCTGGTGCGACGCTGCGGGAGCGGTGGGTAGCCATCGCCCCCGAGCTCGCCGGTCACGTCGCCGCCGTGTCGTACGGCCCCGGCTCCGGCCGGCTCACCGTGTGCCCGGAGTCGACTGCCTGGGGGACGAAGGCCCGGCTGGAGCAGACCCGCCTCATCGCGGCCGCCAACAAGGCGGCGGGCCGCACCATGGTGAGCTCGCTGCGCATCCTGCCGCCCGGCGCCGCGCCCGCCCCCGGTCCGGCTGATGCTGCTCCGGCGGACCCAGCTCCGGCCGTGCCCACCGGCCCCCCGAGGACCAGGGAGACCGCGTGCGAGGGCTACCGGCGCGCACTCGCCGCCCACCAGGAGGTCGCGCTGTCCCGCCGGGTGGACCTGGGCATCGCGGAAGCGGTGGAACGGCAGACCGCCGCGATGCGGGAACTGTCCCGCCGCGCGTTCCCCGAACCCGACGCCGTCCCGGACGATGCGCCGACCCCGATGGAGCAGGATCGTGCAGAGTGGCGCCGCCAGGCTGCGGTGACCGAGGCTGCCGCCCTGCGTCGAGCCCGTGCCGAGCGCACCGGTCGGCAGGCCGCCACGCAGCCAGCCCTCCCGCAGCAGCCTCATGCGCTACGTACGTCGGCGTGATCGCGGAACGGACCCGCCCATCAGCGGCCGAGCCGCTTCTACCGGCGGCTCGGCCGCTGAGGCCAGAGGGCGTTGTCAGTGGGTCCGTGTACGGTCCTGCCGAGCTGATGGTCAACCAGGCCGATGCGCAGGGAGGTGGGTTCGTGGAGCGGGAGGGGCAACGTCGACATCCGTGTGCCCCGACCGGCATGGCAGACCGCTCCCACGCTGTCGGCGCCCATGCCGCGTGCCCCCCCGGCTGCCCCTGCCAGGCCGGCCACCGCGTGTCCCGCCCGCCGCCTCGCAGCCCGACGCGGCCGGCCTCGCCGACGGTGTCCGGGACGTGCTGGAACACGCTGCCCGGCTGGGGGAAACCGTGACCTTCACCAGCCTGTGTGCCCAGGTCAAGGGGCTGTGATGGAGGCGGAAGGCGTCCCGGGCCCGGCCCTTCTTCTTGAACCGCGGGTAGCCGATCTTCCGCCCCGCCCGCGCACCGCGCAACGAGTCCAGCCAGTTCTTCCACGCCCGGTCCGCGTCCACGAACGCCGACTGGAACGCGTACGTGTTCACCTCGTGCCACCACGGACACGGTCTCTCCGGCCCCAACGCCCCCTCCGGCGGGACATCCCGCCTCCTCGGACCCGGAGCAACGCCCGGCGACCGACCGACGACCCCGAACTGGTCCGGCGCATCAGGAAGGCGGCCGAGGCCGCCAAGGAACTCCCTCGCAGCTCGATCTGGGTGGTCTCCCTGGCCCTGCCGCCTGCACGACTCCGGCAAACGGCTCGGCCGGCTCATTTATCCCTGCTGCAACAGCACGTCCGGGTCGGACGGCATCTCGGGCCCCAGCACCAGGCGCGCGGCGTCCTCTCCCGCCGGTACGGGGAAGCCGGGCGTTTCGGAGAGCAGGACCCGCAGGCTGGTACGCCCGGCGGGGGTGAAGAGCAATTCCCCACCGATCGCGCCATCCGCATCCCGCGGGATGGCGGCGGTGGCGGTGATGTCCTGCTCTGCCATCCAGTTCAGCAGCCCGTGCTTGACGTACAGGTGGTCCGCACTGGAGACACCGGACGCCTTCCGGGCGCAGCTGGAGGTGCGCTCGGGGTCCGGCACGTGGGCGAAGTGGCAGGCGCGATCGGTGCACAGCTTGGTGGTGAGCTGGTGTCCGCACCCACCCAGCCACACCCCGCACCAGTAGGTCTCGCCGGTATGGCGGGCCCGGAAGTCGTCGAGCTCTATCGCTTCTATCGGAAGGACCACGGGGAGCTCGGAATCGGCGTGGCCGATCACTGCGGTCTGCACTCGGCGTCTGTCCAGGGCCATGCAACCTCCAGCCATGCTGGAGACGGGGATCCGTCTCCGGTCGGCGCCCAGCCACGCTGCCGAGCGCCTAACTGACTGACGGTACCTCCCACCACCGACAACGCTAGACCGTTCCGATGGGGCGATCATCGCCACCACTGCCCCCGACCGGTGGATCGGTGAACCGGTTCCTGTCCGGGACCTGACGCCCTGCCCCTGGAAACTGGGGCTACTGGTCGGTGCCGAGGTGCGTTCGGCGGGTCAGGACGAGCTGCTGCCAGCGGGCGCGGACTGTCTCCAGGCCGTCGAGCCAGTGGGCGGAGGAGCCGTCGGGCAGGCGGAGGCCGGCCATGAAGTGGGCGATGTCGGCGTAGTAGGCGTAGTCGCCGGTCCCGGCGAGTTCGCGTAGCCGGCTGATGACGACCTGGACCTTGTCCTCCTCGCCCTGGACGGCGTGGTGAAAGGCCAGGGCGAGTTCGAGGACGGCTTCGGCCGCAGTGATGCCGGTGTCGCGGATCTCGGTGCGTAGCGCTTGGGCGGCCTCAAGACCAGGAAGGGCGCCCGCGTCACGGACGAGCGACGCGATCCTCACCGTGAAGTTGGTGGCACGGAGGTCGAGGCCGGTGAGGAGCTGCTCGGCGAGGTGCAGTTCGTCGTCCGCGGCGTCCGGGTCGGTGAAGGCGAGGACGAGGGCGCGCTGGGCTTGGCTGGTGGCGCGTTCTCCGGCGACGCCGTGCTGTTCGGCCAGGTCGCGTGCGGCAGCGTAGGCGGCGGCCGCGCGGTCCATGTCGCCGTGGGGCCAAAGGATGTCGCTTTCGACACGGTGCTGGCGGCCGGCCCAGCCGAGGGTCTGGGCGGTGTCGTACGCGGTGGGGAAGTCTCCCGGCGAGCCGGGCGAGGTGGACCAGGCCGCGGCGGGCGGCGAATGCGAGGCGGCCGCCACCATCGGCGACGACCTGCATGCCCTGGCGGGAGGCAGCGGAGTTGCCGAGGTCACGGTGGGCCTTGGCGAGGTAGTACACGGCCATTTCGTGCAGGTCGGCCGGCAGCAGTCCGCTGCTGGTGACGGTGGTGAGCCGGGAGACGGTGACGGAGCGGTGCTCGTGCTGGCGGCGGGCGAGTGCGGCGAGGAGTTCGACGAGGGTGTCGGCGGCCGTTTCCAGTGTGCTGGTGCCGCCGGGCCGGGCGGGTGGGGCGATGGGCTCCCACACGGAGTCGCTGACGTAGGCCCGGCCGCGTCGGCGAGCCAGCCGAGGTCGAGCTGAAAGTCGCGGGCGAGGGGGAGGCCTTGGCGCAGGCAGCCGACCAGGAGCATCCGGTCCCGTCCGGTGTGCGCGGCCCATTGGGCGCCGAGGGCGGCCAGGGCTCGATCTGCGGCCTGCTGCCAGTCCCGCTGGGTCCAGCGGTCGTCGGTGGCGTCGTCGGCGCTGCGGATGGTGGAGCGGATCAGGCCGTGCAGGTGATAGGGCCACAGGCCGAAGGGGTTCTCGCGGATGAACGGCCGCTCGATTAGCCGCATCGCCGGAGCTTCATGCCCCAGGCCGGCGGCCGCAGTGGCGAGGGGTCGAAGGCGTCCAGCAGGCTGATGGAGCGCAGGACGTGGCGTTCGTCGGGCGTGAGGTCGGACAGAGTGCTGGCGATCAGGGCGCCGAAGTCGTGGTCGAAGTCGGCCGGGACCGGCTCGCGGGTACGGCGGATCTCCAGGAAGCGAAGTACCGATAGGTCGAGGTAGAGGGGCAGGCCGTGGGAACGTTCGGTAATGGTCTGCCGGATGGGGGCGTTGAGGAGGGGTTGGCCGTCGCGGGAGAGCCGGCGGGCGAGGTAGTCGTCGCAGTCCTCCGGTGAGAAGTCGCCGATCAGCACCTGCCGCCCGCGGCCCGCTGCTGCCGTTCCGGGCGTGCGCGCCCCGGGGATGGCGGCGCCGGCCAGGCCGGGCCAGGCGGTGGGTCCGGTGTAGTCGAGCTGGCCCTGCAGGGCGGGGTCGGCCCACTGCAGGCGGGAGCGGCCGGTGACGATGAAGTAGGCGTTGGGCATCAGCCACACCACCCGCTGGATGAGGCGCTCCAGGTCGCGGTGGGTGCGGTCGCCGACGTCCTCGAAGGTGTCCAGCAGGATCACCGGTGTGACGCGCTTGTCGGCCGGGAGCTGGGCGAGCTCCCACGCGAGCAGGTGCGGATAGAAGCTGAGCGATTCCAGGTCGGGTTCGGCTTCCAGCAGGTCGGCGAGCCGGGCGCAGCCGGCGAGTGCCCGTACGGTCTGCCTGCGCTCGCGCAGGGCGCGGACCAGGGAGCCGGTCACCTGTCCGACGGCGGTGCCGATGCTGCCGGGCAGGAGGAGGGCCTGGGCGACGTCGGCCATGGCGGACTGCATCTGCTGCGGCAGGGCCTTGCCGAACCGGCCGACCAGGCCGCCGCGGCGCAGGTACTACTCCAGACTCTCGCCGGGGTGTTGCTGTTCCCAGTAGCGGCGCAGCGCCACGTCGAAGGCGGGCAGCGGCCGGCCGAGCGTGCTGAGCGCGGCCCGGATCGTCAGCACGAGCTGTTCGAAGTCGGTGCCGGCTGAGCGGGACAGGTCGATCCGTACGGGCAGAATCCGCTCCCCGGCCCAGATCGGCTCGCCCCACTGCGCGGGCCGGTCGGCGCTGGCCAGTGCTGCCTCCAGCTTGCGGGACAGCGTCGTCTTGCCGATGCCGCCGACCCCGTGGAACGCGAGCACGTTGTCGCGCGGCACCTCGAGGTCCTCCACGTCGAAGGCCGCATCGGCGGTGTGCCGCAGGTGCTCGCTGAGCGCGGCCGCGACGAGCTCCCACTGCATCTGGCGGTTGGTGAACGGTTCTCCGGCCTCCAGGCCGCGGTCGTTCGTGCTGAACAGCGCCCTGAGATCCCGACCTGCCACGTCCAACCCCCGATTCGATGATCACCTCGGGCCAACCTATGCCGGTATGCGGCCCCTTGGGGAAGCATCCCCCGCGCGCCGGAGAGCGCGAAGGCATTCCGTACGCGAACGCGGCGCGTCGCGGCACTGTGCCACCGGAATCGGCCAGGGAGACAATGACCGTTTCCGGCAAGATCAACACGAAGGTGGTAGCCATGTCCGACAGCCCCGACTTCTCCGGTCTGGAAGGCGGTGTCGAGGCGCAGGCCGCGGACGCCGTGCGGGCGGTGGTGAGCTGGTACAACGACCAGCTCCTCGCCGAGCAGCGCTCCCCGGTGCCTGATGAGGAGCGGATCGAGGAGTTGCGGGCCGGCCGTCAGGCCACGCTCGCCGACCAGCAGCAACTTGCGACCGCCGACTTGGAGGAAGCGGCCCGGATCAAGGAGGTCTACGCGGCCCGGCTGAAGGACTTTGACGCGTCGTAGACCGGCTCCCTCACACCGAGCTCCGCGGCCGCGGCGACGGGCAGAGGCCACAGGGAGGGGTGCGGCCGGTCGATCCGGGCCGGCTGCATCCCGGGCTGCATCAGCGGGCGGGCGAGCGCGACCATCTCCTCCAGTTCGTCGCGGTGCCGGGGGAGCGCTCGCCACAGACCGTGGTGGAGTCGGAAGAACGCGGCGGCCTCCTGCTCGGTGTACGGGCGTGCCCGTTCCGCCGCCAGGGCCCATGACGCGCTCCCGGCGCCGCCGGCCTCGTGACGCAGCAGGGCGCGGCCGTCCCGTCGGATCACCGTGATCGCGGTGATCGCCGGATGGCGCTCGGCGGCGGTGACGACACCGGTGAGCGCGTGGAAGCAGGTCCGGTGCCCCGACCGCGTGGTGAACCTGGGGGTGAGACCGATCTGCAAAGACCGGGCGTAGCGCAGCGCGGTGGCCTGACGGCTGTCGGCCTCGCGGACGACCAGGACTACGAGTTCGACCGGGTAGCCGCTGGCCGCGTACGGCAGTGCGCTGTCGAAAAGCTCCTCGACGCTGCCCGGCGCGCCCTCGTTCAGGACGTCACCACGCCGCTCCCGCACGTACTGCTCGGCCTGGGTGAACCAGGCCCGGTAGTCCGCCCGGATCGCTGCTCCGGCACGGCGAGGGTCCTCTCGCAGCAGCTGCAGGTAGTCAGGGTGCTGGGCCTTGAGGTCGTCGCCGATCAGGTGAGTCGTGCCCGGCCGCATCGCTCGCCGCACCATTCTCGCGGCCAGGAGCTTGCCCGCCCCGGGCTGCCCCAGCACGTAGACGGCGCGCGGATCGGGCCGGGTGATGATGCCGCTCAGGTACCCGCACCGGCGCCCGGCTACGACCCGGCGAACCGACGTGCTGTTCGGACGGCGGCCACAACGACCCCGACTGCGAGCCCGCCCCGGCAGCGCAGGGGCGAAGGCCGTCCCTCGGCGCCGTTCCACGGCTCCGCCCAGAAGTCGCTGCGATCCGTCTTCCCGGCGAGAGAAGTGACCGACGTCTGGCCGACCACTGCCGAAGACCGGGACCAGGCCAAGGAGCGTCTGACGGAGTTCTCGGCGAACGTGAACACCAACACGCGCTATCTGCGGGGCAGCGGACAGCGGAAGGCGGCCCCGCCATAGCGGGGCCGCCGGAACGACAATGCCCACCGTAGCTTTCCGGCTTCACCCAGGCTGGGTCTTCGGGACCGGTCGGACGACGGCGCCGCATGCGAGGCCGATTATCTCGAGACGCAACGCCCCTGGAACGCTCCGCCGGTGTTATTGAGCGGAGTGCCAGAATGTCGGCCACCACCACATCCTTGTCGGTACCTGTTGACGCGCGCTGTCCTCTCTGGCCACTTCATCGCACCTCCGCCGCCGATCCCGGATTCACCATCGCGAGGACGCAGCGCGGGGACGCGACGTCAGTGGAATTTTCTCTGGTTCGTCAAATCCGCTTATCACAATCGGGGCCCATACTAGATATCCGCCATGGGATAGGAAATCCGGCCCGGGTTGCCTGGCGGCCCGGTGTGTCGCTTGAAGCCTAATCAGCATGCTTTCGAGGTATCCAAGGCCGGCGGCTCTCAGCCCGAAGTATTTATCGCGGGGCGAAGAATTCAGGCGTGCACTGGAGATGTAAGTGGCCGTGAGGAGATAATCTATCCAGATCAGGGGTAGGTCGGCGTTAGGTTTGGCCTTCCGAACCGATAAATTTCCCCCTTGCGCCTTCCTTTCTATCTCGGAAGCCATTCTGAACGCCGCATCATCTTGGGTTTCGTATATCATCTCCAGGGCGGTCCGGAATTCTAGGCTTCCCGTCATCCAGTGCTCTGGCTTAGTGAGGAGTATTATATTTCCCTTCCATGTTTCAAAGTTCATTCCTTTGGCGCCCAGAAATCCCTGGAGCTGTTCCGCCGCTTCCTTCGGGGCGCCCATCTTGGGCCTTCCCTCCTCTGCTGCCCGCTCACCTTTCTGGCGTGCCATGTACATCTGCATTTTTTGAATAGCTGAGTTGTGAAAGTGGGATGATGTAAGCGGTTTCATGCGGGCGGTGACACGGGCGGAATCAAAATTTGGTGCGTCCTTCTTATAGCCTAGAGCCCGAAACCTGATCTTGAACGGCAGGTTTCCGCTCGGGTCGGTGTGTTCTATGGGGTTGGCTGCGTAGGCTTGGTATTTGTTGAGGGGTGTGGGGTGGGGGTCGCGGGTGGTGAAGCGGCCGGTGGCGCGGTGGTAGAGGCGGGCGGGGGTGTAGTCGGTGCCGTTTTCGGTGTTGGTGTATTCGCCGCCGAAGCGGAAGGGGTTGGCGGCGGGGTCTGCGGCGCGGAAGCCCGTGGCGGGGGTGCCGTCGGGGCGGGTTTCCTGGCCGTAGTCGGTGTAGCGGCGGGTGGCGGCTGTGCCGCCGTCGGGTCCGGTTTCGTGGATGGTGTTGCCGCGGCGGTCGGTGTGGAGGTAGCG
>NZ_JOFX01000059.1 GCF_000719345.1 Streptomyces sp. NRRL F-2664 | reverse complement strand
CCGAGATCTACACACTGCATATCGTCGGCAGCGTCAGATGTGTATAAGAGACAGCCCCGAACGGATACGCGTACCTTCCGGGGGATTACCCGTGGCTGCGGTTCCGCGTTGGCCGTGCATGAGCACGCTTCAGTCTTCTACGGGCCGAAGGCGCCGGCCGATGTCGCCGGGCTTCGAAGAATCGGTTCAGCGCCCGCTTCAGCGGGAGCCGCTCCGTGAGCAGCAGGTGCCCGATCCGCCGATCTACCGCGACCTGCTGGCCCGGTGGGCCGATGCCGGGCGGACGCTGCCCGGGCGGCGGGACCCGGAGTGGTCCCGGCTCACGTCCTCCCCGGTCTGGCCCTCCACGAGCAGCGGGTTGTACTGACCCGCCCGGGTCGGGCGGCAGGACAGGGACCGGAACCGGGCCGGGAACCGGGCCGGGGCCGCGTCAGCGCGTCTCGGGGCCGGCCAGGTGGCGGGCGATGACCATGCGCTGGATCTGGTTGGTGCCCTCGACGATCTGGAGCACCTTCGCCTCGCGCATCAGGCGCTCGACGGGGAAGTCCGCGGTGTAGCCGTAGCCGCCGAGGATCTGCACCGCGTCCGTGGTGACGGCCATCGCCGCGTCCGTGCAGAACAGCTTGGCCATGGCCGCCTGCCGGGAGAACGGCTTGCCCGCGTCCCGCAGCCGCGCCGCCGCGAGGTACAGCGCCCGGCCGGCCTCGATCTTGGTGGCCATGTCGGCCAGCATGAAGCGCAGCCCCTGGAAGTCCGCGATGGGGTGTCCGAACTGCTTGCGGTCCAGGGCGTACGTGAGCGCCTCGTCCAGTGCCGCCTGGGCGACGCCGATGGCGCAGGCGGCGATGCCCAGGCGTCCCGCGTCGAGCGCGGCCAGGGCGATGGAGAAGCCCTGCCCTTCCTCGCCGATGCGGCGGGAGTCCGGTACGCGTACGCCGTCGAAGTGCAGCTGGGCGGTGGGCGAGCCCTTCATGCCCATCTTCTTCTCGGGCACGGCCGCGGTCAGGCCGGCCGCGTCGCCGGGGACCAGGAAGGCGGTGATGCCCTTGGGGCCCTCGACGCCGGTGCGGGCGAGGACGGTGTAGAAGTCGGCGACGCCGCCGTGGGTGATCCAGGCCTTGGTGCCGGTGATGACCCAGTCGTCGCCGTCGCGGATGGCCTTGGTGGTGAGGGAGGCGGCGTCGGAGCCGGCGGTCGGCTCGGACAGGCAGTAGGCGCCCAGCAGGCCGCCGCCGAGCATGTCGGGCAGGTGGGCGGCCTGCTGCTCCTTGGTGCCGTAGCCGCCGAGGCCGTGGCAGGCGAGGGAGTGCACGCTGACGCCGAGGCCGACGGTCAGGCGGGCCGCGGCGAGCTCTTCGAGGACCTGGAGGTAGACCTCGTACGGCTGCTCGCCGCCGCCGTACTCGCCGGGGTACGGCAGGCCGAGCAGTCCGGCTTCGGAGAGCAGGGTGAAGACCTCTCGGGGAAACCGTCCGGCGTCCTCCTCCTCGGCGGCCCGGGGGCGGATCTCGCGCTGGGCGATCTCGCGTACGAGGGCGAGGAGGTCGCGGGACTCCTCGGTGGGCAGCTGTCGGTCCACCGGCTGCGGGGCGCGGTCGGTCATGGCGGCGCTCTCCTCCATCTCGGGCACGGCGGCGACGCGCGAGGTGTGGGACGCGCCGCCGGGTCTCGGGCTCTGTACAGCCGATGCTGCCCTCCCGGGTCACGGAAGAGGCTGTTCAGCGGCTGCGGCGGGTTGAGTATGCCCGATCAGGGGCTTCCCGTCACCGGGGCAAGATCATCAGCCGGTTCGAACGGCTCTTCGGAAGGGGGAGGTGCCGGACACTCCGGGGCGAACTCCTCGATCACCGCCAAGGTCGCGCGCAGCTGGCGTGCCAGCAGGGCTCCGAGCCGGGCGCGTCCGGGCCGGTCCGGGGCGCTCGGCCCGCCGATCCATTCCAGGGTGGTCCCTTCGACGGCGGAGAGCCAGCCCACGAGGGCGAGGCGGGCGATCGGAGGGAGGTCGCGGTGTCCGTAGGCGCCCTCGGCGACGGCGGCGAGCATCTCCTCACGCACGGCGTCGCGCAGGGCGAGCACCTCGGCGTCGCAGCCGACGCCTCCGGTGGCGATGGTGCGGTAGGCGGCGTGGTGGTGCTCGGCGTAGTGGAGGTAGCCGTCGATGGTGCGGCGCAGGCGCGCGGCGCCGGGCAGGTCGGTGTCGCCGCCGGCTCGGGCGAGGAGGGCGGCGACGGAGTCATCGACGATGGCGAGGTAGTAGCCGCGCTTGCTCTTGAAGTAGTAGTAGATCAGCCCTTTGGCGACGCCCGCGTGGCGGGCGATGTCGTCCATGGAGAGCGCGTCGTAGGGGGTGTCGGCGAACAAGCGCCGTCCGATGGCGACGAGTTCGGCCCTGCGTACCTGTGCACGTCCGGTGGTGCCGCGCTGCTGACTGTCGTTCACGTCCGGCCCCAGCCTCGAACTGCCACAGGATGGCGGAAGTATCGCAGACCGGCCGGGCGGGGCCGGGGGCCGGGCGGCCACCGGACGGGCGCCGAGGGCGCCGGGGCGGTCAGAGCCAGCCGACCTGGGTGACGAACATGGCGACGACGACCACGAGGGTCCAGCCGAGGACGTGCTCCAGCCAGGCGGAGTCCTCCTTGGGGCCTCCGGTGCGGACGAGGTTCACGGCGGGTGCGGATGCGCTGGGAGCGGCGGTGTCGGCAGTCATGGTGTCCAATGTGCCAGCGTTCGCGGCTTTCGCGGTAGAGACGCGGGTCATTGGTGGCGCACGTCACGCGCCGGGCCCCGACCGCTCCGGCGGGTGCGCGGTGCGGTCGGGGCCCGGCGGCCGGTTCGCCCGGCCGCCTTCGGAGTCAGGCGCGGGTGTCGCGCTTGCGGCCGCCCGCCATGGCCGCCATGGCCAGGCCGAGGCAGAGGGCGATGCATCCGGTGATCACGTTGCTGACCACCGAGCGCGTCACGTCCATCTCACCGGCGATGGCCCAGGGGGCGATGATCGTCCATGCGCCGAGGACGACCGCCGTCCACGCCATGGCGTGGGTGCGCTCGTAGGCGGATCCCAGACCGCCCATGCACAGGCAGAAGGCCAGGCCGACGATGAGATTGTTGATCGCCAGCGGGGTCAGGACGCTGAATCCCGCGATCCACGGCGAGGCGGCCAGATACAGGCCGGTGATCAGCGCCAGCGCCTCGACGGCCTGTGCGCGGGGGGTACTGGTGACCCGCTCGAACCGGGTGCGCATCTCGGCGAGGTCGGGGTGGTGTTCGATGCTGGGGTGGGTGGTCATGGCCGGCCGCCTCCTATGAGAAGCCTGTACAGCCTTTATGTGCCATTTACCCCATTATGTTCCGCTTATCCGGGCCGTCGGGTCAACGGGCAATTTTCGGGTCCCCCTCACAGCACACCCACCAGCCGCAGGGCGCTGATCTGCGCCGGGGTCGGAAGGGCGGGGGCGTAGAGGTAGCAGACACCGCCCGTACCGCCTCTGACCTTGCCGTTTGCGTCGTACCTCTTCGTACGCAGCCAGACGTTCTCCCACTCGGCGCGCCGGTAGACCCGGCGGACGGAGGGGTTGTTTGGCGCGTGGGGGTCGTTGAGGACCACGTCCCCGGCGGCGGTGAAGCCGACGACGGTCATGAGGTGGCCGGCGGTGCCGTAGCCGGCGCCCGTCAGCTCCTCTGCGCGGAAGGACGTGGAGGCGATGACGGGGAAGCCGGCCCGGACGAGGGCCTCCAGGTCGGTCAGCGAGGCGAGGCGGGTGACGACTCCGGCGAGGCCGCTGTAGGTGGCGGCGTAGGCGGCATTGAAGGACCAGTTGCCGCAGCCCCGGTAGGCGGCGTCGTAGGTGGAGCGGGCGGCATGGCAGACCTGGGGGTCGGAGTACGTGGGGTCCACCCACGCCAGCGCGGCGGGGTCGGCGGTGCGGCCGAAGTGTTCGATGACCATCTGGGAGGAGGTCGGGCTGCACCACGCCTCGCCGCCGTTGTCGTATTCGGGGTAGCGCCCGATGTGGATCTGCTGCGAGTAGCGCGGGACCTGCAACTCGTGGGCGGTGCCGGAGGGACGGGAGGCGGGGACGGTGAACCGGTCGGGGACGTCGGACGCCATCGCGCCGGCGAGCCACACCGTCGGGCCGGTCCCGGCGCCCGGCCGGCGGTGGAGGGTCAGGCGCAGCTGCCAGCCGGCGATCCGCAGGCCGCCGGCCGCGGCCGGCGCGTCGAGGGCCAGGGTGTCGGTCAGGACGGCGGACCGGCCGTCGCCCTGGCCGTCCAGGGAGGTGCGGCGGATGTCGGCGTCGCCGGAGGCCCACCGCCCCATCACGTACCAGGGGGTGGTGGCGCCGTCCGTGTAGGTGGCGCGCAGCTCGATCTGGATCCAGGTGCCGGCCGGGGTGCGTGCGTTCCACGAGGCGACAGCCTCGGTCGCGGGCACCGACGAGCGGTGCACCGGGGAGGTCCAGGTGGCGTACTCCCAGGTGCTGCTGCGCCCCGTGTGCGGATCGGCGTACTCGGTGCGGCCGACCGCTGCGGCGATCTCCAGGCCGGGACGGACACCGGCGACGGCGGTGGTGCCCTGGTGGGTGCCGGCCCGCCAGTGGCCGTGGGAGAACCAGAAGCGGTTGTCGACGGTACGGCCCTGCGCGCGCGGGGCCGGTGCGGCGGCCGCCCGGTTGCCGCCGACCGGGACGGATGCGGCGGTGGCGGCGGTGGCGACCGCGAGCGCGGCGACGAGTACGGCCCTGCGTGGCGTGGGTGTGGTCATCGCGTGGTCCCCCCGGGACGGGTCGGCGCTTCGGTGGTGTCACCCTTCCAGGTTCCCGGCGGCCGGGGGCCCAAGCCGCGGGTCGTGTCGGGCTTGTCTACGCTGGTCGGGTGGAGCCGCACCAGTCGCTTGAGTCACTCGCCGGGGAGCTGGCCGCCCTGCCGTGCTCGCTGGGTCCGGTGCGCCTGGTCGGGATCGACGGGCACGCCGGCTCCGGGAAGAGCACCTTCGCGGGGCGGCTCGCCGAGG
This sequence comes from Streptomyces sp. NRRL F-2664, assembly GCF_000719345.1. Lineage (GTDB taxonomy): Bacteria > Actinomycetota > Actinomycetes > Streptomycetales > Streptomycetaceae > Streptomyces. The sequence continues at coordinate 16,325 of NZ_JOFX01000059.1, read as the reverse complement.
CGCTGGGCGGGGCTCCGGTGCTGCACCTGGACGACGTGGCCAGCCACGAGGAGCTGTTCGGCTGGGAGGGGCGCCTGCGCGCCCAGGTACTGGAGCCCCTCGCCGGTGGCCGGGCCGCGCACTGGGCTCCTTACGACTGGGTGGAGCGCCGTTTCGGGCCGGAGCGGGTGTTGGAGCCGGCGCCGGTGCTCCTCGTGGAGGGGGTCGGCGCCGGGCGGCGGGCGCTGCGCCCGCACCTGGCCCGGCTGCTGTGGATGGAGACCCCGCGGGCGCGGTCCTGGGCGCGGGGCCGTGATCGGGACGGGCGTGAACTGTCCGATTTCTGGGACGCCTGGGAGCGCGCGGAGCACGCGCACTTCTCCAGTGATCCTTCACGCCCCTTCGCCGACACCCTGGTACGCCAGAGCGGTACGGGATACGAGTGGTCTTCCGGGACGCGAGCGACAGCGGGAGCACCCCCTTCCGTCACCGTCGGTGACGGACTCCCCCGGGCCTGAACGGTGCCGGAATCCCGCTCCGCCCGCCCTCCCACCGACCTGCTTGACCCGGAGCCCGCGGCGGCCTTACGTTTCCCATGCGGGGCCCTCACCGGCCACCGCGCACACGAAGCCCCCGATTGTTCCCCCGTGATCGGGGGCTTCGTTCTGCCCGGGACCCCCTCCGCGGGGGTGCAGCGCGGGCCGCGCACCCCCCGCACGTTCACCCTGTGTCACCGCGGGTGCCGGGGATGTCCGCCCGAACCGGGCCCGCCGCACCCTACGTAAGGGACGAAAGCGCAGGTACGATGCAGCCCTGATTTCAGCGACGCCAGGCGGGGGCACCGGACAACTCGCGCGCTCGAAGCGGGGGTTGCCGCGCACCACGGGCAGGCTTGTGGGGGACGTGATGGATTTCGGCACGCCGGGCAGCATGCACGCCCCGGCCGAACTCGCCTGGCTGCGAGGGGTGGACGCCTGCACCATGGGCGCCTACCCGCAGGCCGAGGAGGAGTTCCGGACGGCCGTACGGCTGGACCCCTCGATGGCCGACGCGTGGCTGGGCCTGCACGCGCTCCGGGTCGACACGGGCAACGCCCTCTTACGGATGTACGCGCACCGGGACCGCTTCGGCGAGCAGCGCAGCCGTCACCGCAGGACGCTGAACTCCTGGTACTGGCTGGGCTGGTGGGTCCAGCCGGTGCTGGAGAACCGCCGCGACCTGCTGCTCGCCCACGCCTCGCACTGGCTGGACGGCCGCCACGTGCCCGAACTGGACCAGGCGCTCGCCGCGCTGCCGCCGGTGGACACCGATCCGCAGGTGCGGTTCCTGCACGCCTGCCGGGCCTATCTGGTCAAGGACTGGGAGCAGTTGGTCCGGCACACCGAGCCCCTGGTGAACGATCCGCTGCTCGGGATCGAGGCGGGGCTGTTCGGCGGGATGGCCCGGGTCCGGCTGGAGATGTACGGGCAGGCGGAGCCGATGCTGTCGGCGGCGCTGATGCGCTGCCGCAGCGAGCAGCCGCAGCGCAAGGAGCTGCGGTACTGGCTGGCGCGGGCGCACGAGGGGACGGGGCGCAGCGCGGCGGCGCTGCCGCTGTACCGGGCGGTGCACCGGGTGGACCCCTCCTTCATGGACACCGCGGCCCGGTTGACGGCCATCGAGGACGGCGACGACACCGACGGCATGGCGGATCTGGCGGGCCTGGCGGGGTACTCCGGATACGGCGGTTACGCCGCGCACGGCCCGTCCCCGGTAGGAGGGGACTTCGCCGCGGTCGCTCTGGGGGGCGGCCCGCCGGGCGGGGGACCCGTCCAGGACGTCGCCCCGGACGGCCAGGCGGGGTCGGACCCGCTGGCCGCGCCCCCGCCGGGCCGGATGGAGGGCGTACGGCGCAAGGTTCCGGTCCCCGCGCAGGGCTCGGCGAGCGGGCTGCCGACGGGGCCGTCCGATCCGGCCGCGCTGGCGCAGGCGCTGGCGGAGCTGGAGCGGATGGTGGGCCTGGAGCCGGTCAAGCGGCAGGTGAAGGCGCTCTCCGCGCAGCTGCACATGGCGCGGCTGCGGGCCGGTCAGGGGCTGCCGGTGCAGCCGCCGAAGCGGCATTTCGTGTTCTCCGGCCCCTCGGGCACCGGGAAGACGACGGTGGCCCGGATCCTGGGCCGGGTCTTCTACGCTCTGGGGCTGCTCGGCGGGGACCATCTGGTGGAGGCCCAGCGGGCGGACCTGGTGGGCGAGTTCCTCGGACAGACGGCGGTGAAGGCCAACGAGCTGATCGATTCGGCGATCGGCGGGGTGCTGTTCGTGGACGAGGCGTACTCGCTGTCGAACACGGGCTACAGCAAGGGCGACGCGTACGGCGACGAGGCGCTGCAGGTGCTGCTGAAGCGGGCGGAGGACAACCGGGACCACCTGGTGGTGATCCTGGCGGGCTATCCGGCGGGCATGGACCGGCTGCTGGCGGCCAATCCGGGGCTTTCGTCCCGGTTCACCACGCGGGTGGACTTCCCCAGTTACCGGCCTGCGGAGCTGACCGCGATCGGCGGGGTGCTGGCGGACGCCAACGGGGACCACTGGGACGAGGAGGCCCTGGAGGAACTGCGCAGCATCAGCGGGCACGTGGTGGAGCAGGGCTGGATCGACGAGCTCGGCAACGGCCGTTTCCTGCGCACCCTGTACGAGAAGAGCTGTGCGTACCGGGACCTGCGGCTGGCGGGCTTCGCGGGCGAGCCGTCCCGGGACGATCTGGCCACGCTGCGGCTGCCGGACCTGATGCAGGCCTACGGGGAGGTCCTGTCGGGCCGCGGGCCGCAGGAACGGCCGGACCCGTCCCTGTGACCCCGGCGGGGCCCGGACCTGCCGCCGGGCGGCAGGTCCGGCCCCGGCCGGCTACGTACGGCCGGCCGGGACCCGGTGGGCCGGGTCGCGGACTTCGCCGACGAGCATTTCCAGGACGTCCTCCAGGGCGACCAGGCCGAGGACGCGGCCGCTCGGGTCGGCGACCTGCGCCAGATGGGTGGCGTCCCGGCGCATGACGCCGAGGGCGTCGTCCAGCGGGACGGTGGCGCACAGGGTGGTCATGCGGCGCCATACCCGCTGGGGCACGGCCCGTTCCCGATCCTCCAGGTCCAGTACGTCCTTGACGTGGAGGTAGCCCATGAAGGCGCCGCCGGCGGACCGGACGGGGAACCGGGAGTAGCCGGTGCGGACGGTCAGCTGTTCGATCTGGCGCGGGGTGACGTCGGGGCCGACGGTGACCAGGCGGTCCCGGTCGAGGAGGACGTCGGAGACGGGGCGGCTGCCCAGTTCCAGTGCGTCCTCCAGCCGCTCCTGCTCGACCGGTTCCAGGAGCCCGGCCTGCCGGGAGTCCTTGAGGAGCCGGCCCAGCTGGGTGGGGGTGTAGGCGGCCTCCACCTCGTCCTTGGGCTCCACCTTGAAGAGTTTCAGGACGAGCTTGGCGCAGGCGCCGAGGGCGGTGGTGACCGGCCCGCAGACGCGGGCGAAGGCGACCAGGCCGGGGCTGAACCACAGGGCGGTCTTCTCGGGAGCGGCCATGGCGAGGTTCTTGGGGACCATCTCGCCGATGACCAGGTGCAGGAAGACCACCGCGGCGAGCGCGAGGGCATAGCCGAGGGGGTGGATGAGGCCCGCCGGGACGTGGACGGCGTGGAAGACGGGCTCCAGCAGCCGGGCCACGGTCGGTTCGGCGACCGCGCCGAGGGTGAGCGAGCAGACGGTGATGCCGAACTGCGCGGCCGCCATCATGCGGGGCAGGTTCTCCAGGCCGTGGAGGACCTGGCGGGCCCTCTTGGACTCGGCCGCGAGGGGTTCGATCTGACTGCGGCGTACGGAGACGAGGGCGAACTCGGCGCCGACGAAGAAGCCGTTGGCGAGGACGAGGAGCAGGGCGAAGACGAGCTGGAGCACGTTCACCGGGCGGCGCCTTCCAGTTCGGCCCGCTGCGGGGCCGCGGCCTCGCCGCGGCGGCCGGTGCCGGGCGCGGGGGCGCCGGCGGGGACCGCGGCCGGCCGGTGCGGGGCGGCGGCGGGTACGGCCGCGAGCCGGACCAGCCGGACGCGTTCGGCCCGGTTGCGGCCCACCCGGCGGACGGACAGCTTCCAGCCGGGCAGGTCCGCGCGGTCCCCGGGGGCGGGGATCCGGCCGAGCAGGTCGGCGACGAGGCCGGCCACGGTCTCGTAGGGGCCTTCGGGCACGTCCAGGCCTATGCGGCGCAGGGTGTGCACGCGGCAGCTGCCGTCCGCCTCCCAGGAGGGGCGGCCGTCCTCGGCCGTGACGGCGGCGAGTTCGGGGGTCTCGTCCTCGGCGAGGTCGTGCTCGTCGCGGACCTCCCCGACGAGTTCCTCCACGATGTCCTCCAGGGTGACGACGCCGGCGGTGCCGCCGTACTCGTCGACGACCACGGCCATCGGCTGTTCGCTGCGCAGCCGCTCCAGCAGCGGCTGCACCGGCAGGGAGCCGGGCACCAGCAGCGGGGGGACGCAGATCCGGCCCACGCTGACGCGGTCGCGCTCGGACTCGGCGACGGCGAGGGCGTCCTTGAGGTGGACGACGCCGGTGATCTCGTCGATGCGTTCGCGGTAGACCGGGAAGCGGGACAGGCCGGTGGCGCGGGTCAGGTTGAGCACGTCGGCCGCGGTGGCGGTGTGCTGGAGGGCGCTGACCTTCACCCGGGGCGTCATGACGTGCTGGGCCGTGAGCCCGCCCAGCGACAGGGTCCGTACGAAGAGGTCGGCGGTGTCCTGTTCGAGGGCGCCGGCCTGGGCCGAATGGCGGACCAGCGAGAGGAGTTCGCCCGGGGTGCGGGCGGAGTCCATCTCCTCGGTGGGTTCGACGCCGAGGGCCCGTACGAGCCGGTTGGCGACGGCGTTGAGACCGGCGATGACGGGGCGGAGGACGCGCGAGAAGGCGTGCTGCGGGCCGGCGACGAAGCGGGCCACCTGGAGGGGCCGGGAGACCGCCCAGTTCTTCGGGACGAGCTCGCCGACGACCATCTGGACGGCGGAGGCGAGCAGCATGCCGATGACGACGGCGACGCCGGAGGCGGCCCCCTTCGGCAGGCCGGTCGCGGTGAGCGGCCCGGCCAGCAGTGCGGCGAGGGCGGGCTCGGCGAGCATGCCGACCACGAGGGAGGTGAGGGTGATGCCGAGCTGGGTGCCGGAGAGCTGGAAGGACAGCTCCCGCAGGGCCTTGACGACCGTGCGGGCACGGCGGTCCCCGTCGGCTGCGGCGCGCTCCGCCTCGGGGCGTTCCACCGTGACGAGGCCGAACTCGGCCGCCACGAAGAATCCGTTGGCGAGGATCAGGGCGAACGCCGCCGCGAGCAGGAGTAGCGGGGTGGTCATGCCGCCGCCTCCGTGGGGAGGGCGGCGCGGGTATTACCGGACGATCCGTCCATTGCTGGAGGGAGTCACTCCTCGAGTTGCAGGTGCCCGCGGGCCTCGGGGTCCCGGGGCCGGTGGGAGGGCGCACGGCTGCGCCCCGCCACCAGGGTAGTCATTGAGATCGCGGCCGCAACGGTACGCGGCCACGAGGGTCGGCGGGGTCAGTGGTCGTCGGCGCCGGTTCCGCGGGTCTCGGCGAGGGCGCGCAGGGCGCGCGCGTCGCTGATGGCCTGCTGCTTGGCCACGCCCGGCTGGATGCCGAGCACGGGCAGGCTGGTGCCGTCGCTGAGGTCCAGGAAGACCCAGGGGTCGCCCGGGCGGAGGTTGACCCGGAGGATCTCCGCCCACGCCAGACGGCGGGTGTTGGTGAGGTTGACGACGGTGACGCCGTCCTCGTCCGCGACCACCTTGGGGCGGCTGAGCAGGACGAGTACAGAGCTCAGCAGGGCGGCGGTGAAGACGAAGCTGATCCGCTCGCCGGGGCTGAGGTTCTCCAGCATCACGGCGATGGCCGTGATGGTGACGAACATGGCGAGCCCGACGCCCAGCAGGACGACCCGGGTGCGGGTCGGCCGGAAGGTGACCGGCAGGGTGGGCGGTGCGGGCGGGGCGGCGGACTCGGCCATGGTGCGGTGCCTTCGGGTGTGGCGTTCGGGCGAGGGGCGGCGTGCGCCTCGCGTCAGAGGCGGCAGGCGTGGATCGAGGTGGTGAGGATCGCGCGGGCGCCCAGTTCGTACAGGTCGTCCATGATGCGCTGGGCCTCCTTGGCGGGGACCATGGCGCGGACCGCGACCCAGCCCTCGTTGTGCAGCGGGGAGACCGTCGGGGACTCCAGGCCCGGGGTGAGGGCGACGGCGCGCTCCAGGTGCTCGGCGCGGCAGTCGTAGTCCATCATCACGTAGCTGCGGGCCACGAGGACGCCCTGCAGGCGGCGCAGGAACTGCTGGACCTGCGGGTCGTCGGCGTCGGCGCCGTTGCCGCGGATGACGACGGCCTCGGAGGTGAGGATCGGCTCACCGATGACCTCCAGGCCGGCGTTGCGCAGGCTGGTGCCGGTCTCGACGACGTCCGCGATGATCTCGGCGACGCCGAGCTGGATGGCGGTCTCGACGGCGCCGTCGAGGTGCACGACGGAGGCGTCGATGCCCTGGTCGGCGAGGTGCTTGGCGACGATTCCCTCGTACGAGGTCGCGATCGTCATCCCGTTGAAGTCCTGGGGGCCCTTCGCGGTGCCGGGGGTGGTGGCGTAGCGGAAGGTGGAGCGGCCGAAGTTCAGCGGGAGGATCTCCTCGGCGCTGGCGCCGGAGTCGAGCAGCAGGTCACGGCCGGTGATGCCGATGTCGAGCTTGCCCGAGGAGACGTAGATCGCGATGTCCTTGGGGCGGAGGTAGAAGAACTCCACCTCGTTCTCGGGGTCGACGACCACGAGTTCCTTGGACTCCTTGCGCATCCGGTAGCCGGCCTCATGGAGCATCGCCGACGCCGGTCCGGAGAGTGAACCCTTGTTGGGGACGGCGATGCGCAGCATGGGGCTTCCTTTTGATGCGTGGTGTGCATGGTTGACGGGGTGGCGTGCGGGCGGTGCGGGCCCGGACTCAGAGGTGCGCGTAGACGTCGTCGAGGGAGATCCCGCGCGCGACCATCATCACCTGGACGTGGTACAGCAGCTGGGAGATCTCCTCGGCGGCGGCTTCCTTGCCCTCGTACTCGGCGGCCATCCAGACCTCGGCGGCCTCCTCGACGACCTTCTTGCCGATGGCATGGACGCCCTTGTGGACGAGCTCGGCGGTGCGGGAGGTGCCGGGGTCGCCTTCGGCGGCCTTGTGCTGGAGCTCGGTGAAGAGCTCTTCGAAGGTCTTGGAGGGTTTGTTCGCCATGATGTCCTTAGAGTACGGGCTCACCCGGGTGTCCCGGTGCCGGGGTTCACCCCTCGGACACGACCTACCGCCAGGGTTCGCTGACGGTGCGCAGGGTCATGGCGGTGGCGACGGCGGCGGTGACCGCTTCGTGCCCCTTGTCCTCGTTCGAGCCTTCGAGCCCGGCGCGGTCCAGTGCCTGCTCGTCGTTGTCGCAGGTCAGGACGCCGAAGCCGACGGGCACCCCGGTGTCGATGGACACCTGGACCAGGCCCTGGGTGACGCCCTGGCAGACGTAGTCGAAGTGCGGGGTGCCGCCGCGGATGACGACGCCGAGGGCGACGATGGCGTCGTAGCCGCGCCCGGCCAGCACCTTCGCCACGACCGGGAGCTCGAAGCTGCCGGGGACGCGGAGCAGGGTGGGCTCGTCGATGCCCAGCTCGTGCAGGGCCCGCAGGGCGCCGTCGACCAGTCCGTCCATGACCTTCTCGTGCCACTGGGCCGCGATGACGGCGACGCGCAGGTCTCCGCAGTTCTTCACGCTCAGTTCGGGTGCGCCCTTGCCGCTCACAGCTCTGCTCCTCGGTGGTTCGTGGATGTACGTACGGGTGGGTGGGTGTCGCGGCTACTGGTTGCCGCAGGCGGAGGTGGTGACGGACCCGTCCAGCCAGGGCAGGTCGTGGCCCATCCGGTCCCGCTTGGTGCGCAGGTACCGCAGATTGTGCTCGCCCGCCTCGACCGGCATGGACTCCCGGCTGGTGACGGTGATGCCGTGCCGTTCGAGGGCGGCGGACTTGTCGGGGTTGTTGGTGAGCAGCCGGACGCTGTGCACGCCGAGGTCGGCGAGGATCTGCGCGCCGGCCGCGTAGTCGCGGGCGTCGGCGGGCAGGCCCAGCTCCAGGTTGGCGTCGAGGGTGTCACGGCCGCGTTCCTGGAGTTCGTAGGCGCGCAGCTTGGACAGCAGGCCGATGCCGCGGCCCTCGTGGCCGCGCAGGTAGACGACGACTCCGCGGCCCTCGTTCTTGATCCGTTCCATGGAGGCGTGCAGCTGGGGGCCGCAGTCGCAGCGCTGCGAGGCGAAGATGTCGCCGGTCAGGCACTCGGAGTGCATGCGGACCAGGAGGCCGGAGCCGTCGCCGATGTCGCCGTGGACGAGGGCGACGTGCTCGACGCCGTCGACGGTGGAGCGGTAGCCGTGCGCGGTGAAGTCGCCGAAGGCGGTCGGCAGGTTGACCTCGGCCTCGCGGCGCACGGTGGGCTCGGCGGAGCGGCGGTAGGCGATCAGGTCCTCGATGGAGATGATCGTGAGGCCGTGCTTGCGGGCGAAGGGGATCAGCTCGGGCAGGCGCAGCATGACGCCGTCCTCGCCGGCGATCTCGACGATGGCGCCGGCCGGGCGCAGGCCGGCGAGGCGGGCGAGGTCGACGGCGGCCTCGGTGTGGCCGTTGCGGACGAGGACGCCGCCGGGCTTGGCACGCAGGGGGAAGATGTGGCCGGGGCGGACGAAGTCGCCGGGGCCGCTGACGCCGTCGGCGAGGAGGCGCAGGGTGGTGGCGCGGTCGGCGGCGGAGATGCCGGTGGAGACGCCGTGGGCGGCGCTCGCGTCGACGGAGACGGTGAAGGCGGTCTTCATCGACTCGGTGTTGTTCTGGACCATCTGGGGGAGTTCGAGCCGGTCCAGTTCCGGGCCCTCCATGGGGGCGCAGATCAGGCCGCGGCACTCGCTCATCATAAAGGCGACGATCTCGGGGGTGGCCTTCTCGGCGGCGATGACGAGGTCGCCCTCGTTCTCGCGGTCCTCGTCGTCGACGACGACGACGGGGCGGCCCGCGGCGATGTCGCGGATCGCCTGCTCGACGGGGTCGAGGCGGAAGGTCTCTTCGGGGATGTCGGGCACGGGCTTGAGGCTGGTCATGCCGCTGCTCCTTCGAGGGCCGGGGCGGGGGTGGTGCGGGAGCGCTGGTACCAGTCGTAGGCGCCCCACACCACGAGGGCGAAGTAGACGACGTAGACCAGTCCGGAGAAGGCGAGGCCGCCCGTGAAGGCGAGGGGGACGCCGACGAGGTCGACGAGGAGCCAGGCGAACCAGAACTCGACGAGGCCGCGGGCCTGGGCCACCATCGCCACGATGGTGCCGACGAAGATGTAGGCGTCGGCCCAGGGGCTCCAGGACAGGGACGGGTAGAGGGTGAAGAGGCCGCCGACGGCGAGGGTGCCGAGGGCCGCTCCGCCGAGGAGGAGTCCGCGCTCGGTCCAGGTGGCGGTGCGGACGGCGATGGAGCCGTCCTGGGCCTGCTGCTTGCCGCGCTGCCAGGCGGTCCAGCCGAAGACGGCCACGCCGATGACGAGGAGCTGCTTGCCGACGCCGCCGGCGAGGTGGGCGGAGGCGTAGGCGGCGATGAGGATCAGGCCGGAGAGCAGCTGGGCGGGCCAGGTCCATATGGAGCGGCGCCAGCCGAGGGCGAGGGCGGCGAGGCCCATCAGGTTGCCGATCATGTCGGACCAGATGACCTTCTGGCCGAGGACGGTGAAGGCTTCGGTGTTGAGCCAGTCGAGGGCGTTCACCGGGCGTCTCCCGTCGGGTCGGCGTGCAGCGGGTCCACGCCGGCGGCGAGGAGGCGCTCGACGTACTTGGCGAGGACGTCGACCTCCAGGTTGACGGGGTCGCCGGGCTGCTTGATGCCGAGGGTGGTGAGAGCGAGGGTGGTGGGGATGAGGCTGATGGTGAACCAGTCGGCGGCGGCCTCGACCACGGTGAGGCTGACGCCGTCGACGGTGATGGAGCCCTTCTCGACGACGTAGCGGGAGAGGTTCCGCGGGAGGGCGACCTTGACGATCTCCCAGTGCTCGGAGGGGGTGCGGGAGAGGATCTCGCCGGTGCCGTCCACGTGTCCCTGGACGATGTGGCCGCCGAGGCGTCCGCCGAGCGCCATCGGGCGCTCCAGGTTGACGCGGGAGCCCTTGGTCAGGGCGCCGAGGCTGGAGCGGTTGAGGGTCTCCTGCATGACGTCGGCGGTGAACTCGCCGTCGGCGGTCTCCACGACGGTCAGGCAGACGCCGTTGACGGCGATGGAGTCGCCGTGCTTCGCGTCCTCGGTGACGAGGGGGCCGCGCAGCCGGAAGCGGGAGGCGTCCCGGAGCGGCTCGACGGCGGTGACCTCGCCCAGTTCTTCGACGATTCCGGTGAACACTCAGTGCTCCTTGGGGGCGGTGGCGGGACGGGCGGTGATGCGCAGATCGGGGCCCACGCGGACGGCTTCGGTGAGGTCGAGGCGCAGGGCGTGGGAGATGTTCGTGATGCCCGCGTCGCCGAGGGCGGCGGGGCCGGCGCCGAGCAGGGCGGGGGCGAGGTAGCCGACGACGCGGTCGACGGCTCCGGCTTCCAGGAAGGCGCCCGCGAGGGTGGGGCCGCCTTCGAGGAGGAGGGAGCGCACGCCGCGGGCGTACAGCTCGGTGAGAAGCCGGTCGAGGGGGATCCGGCCGCCGTGCGGGGGCAGCCGGAGCAATGCGACGCCGGGCAGGTGGCGGGTGTCGGCGTCCTCGGCGACGACGAGCAGCGTGGGCGCGGCGTCGTCGAGGATGCGGGCGGTCGGCGGGAGGCCGGCGCGGGTGTCGAGGGCGACGCGCAGGGGCTGGGTGGCTCCGTCGATGCCGCGGACGGCCAGGTGGGGGTCGTCCGCGCGCAGGGTGCCGCCGCCGACCAGGACGGCGTCGGCCTCGGCGCGCAGCCGGTGGACGTCCGCGCGGGACTCGGCGGAGCTGATCCAGCGGCTGCTTCCGTCGGCGGCGGCGCTGCGGCCGTCGAGGGTGGCGGCGTACTTCCAGGTCACGTGGGGGCGGCCGAGCCGTACGGAGGTCAGCCAGGCGGTGTTGCCGGCCTCGGCCTCGGCCCGCAGCAGTCCGGCCCCGGTGTCGACGCCGGCGGCGCGCAGGGTGGCGGCGCCGCCGCTGGCCTGCGGGTTCGGGTCGGGGACGGCGTAGACGACGCGGGCGATGCCGGCGTCGGCGAGGGCCTGGGCGCAGGGCCCGGTGCGGCCGGTGTGGTTGCAGGGCTCGAGGGTGACGTAGGCGGTGCCGCCGCGGGCGGCCGCTCCTGCGGCGCGCAGGGCGTGGACCTCGGCGTGCGGGCCGCCGGCCCGCTGGTGCCAGCCCTCGCCGACGACGGTGCCCGCGGCGTCGGTGATGACGCAGCCGACGACGGGGTTGGGGCTGGTGTGGCCGAGTCCGCGGGCGGCGAGCTCGACGGCCCGTCGCATGGCACGGGTACCCGCCTCGGGTGCGGGTTCTGCGTGCGCGGCGTGTGTCGCCACCGGGTCCTCCTGCCTCATCGGGCACGGACTCCGGGGCCTGTCGGGATACGACAGATGGAGCGGAACAGCTCACGCGGGGACGCCGGGGCCGGAGAAACGGTTCGACCGGGCATGTCCGCAGGGACGTGCCGAGGAACCGCCGACGGCGGCGTACCGGTGACTGGCCCGCCGCGCACTGCCTCCCATCCGGACTTTAACCGTCGGTCCAGGAATTTCACCTGGTCAACCGGCCGCTGGCTGCGGACGGGTCGCGGACTATACCGCCGGTTCGGAATTACACCGACCCCGGAGTGCGCTGCTACTGGTACTCCAGCCAGTTTGCCACGGCCGATCCCCCGCCATGCGGGTGAGGTGGTGTGGCCTGGCTCACAGAGGGTGACCCGGACGCTACGGCGCCACCCCCCGAGGTCGACCCGGCGACCGCCCGGGCGGCGGGACCGGGAGGGGCCCGCATCGCGGTTGGTCCAGACCTATTGACGGGTTGGTCTAGTCCTCTTAACGTTCCCTTCATCTTCCGGGAACGGGCCCGCCGGATGTGCACACCACGGGCCAACACGCTTGTCCACGCGTCACGTTGCTTCATCCTGTGTCCCTTTGTGTCCTGCATCCTCCCCTCCCCAGGAGGCACAATGCCGTCCCCCACACGTACGAGAGCGATGCTCCTGGCATCCGGCGCCGCAATCGCCGGACTGCTGGTCGGCGGGCTCCCGACGGGCGTCTCGCACGCGGCCGACAACGAGAGCTGCCGCCCCGACGGCCTCTACAAGACGCCCGGCGTCGACGTCCCCTACTGCTCCGTCTACGACTCCGCAGGCCGCGAGAAGATGGGCGCCGACCACCAGCGCCGCGTCATCGGCTACTTCACCGGCTGGCGCACGGGCAAGAACGGCCAGCCGTCCTACCTCGTCAACAACATCCCGTGGGACAAGATCACCCACATCAACTACGCCTTCGCACACGTCGGCAGCGACAACAAGATCTCCGTCGGCGCCGACAGCGCGACGAACGAGGCCACCGGCATGACCTGGCCGGGCGTCGCCGGGGCCGAGATGGACCCGTCGCTCCCCTACAAGGGCCACTTCAACCTGCTGACGAAGTACAAGAAGCAGCACCCCGACGTGAAGACCCTGATCTCCGTCGGCGGCTGGGCCGAGACCGGCGGCTACTTCGGCGCCGACGGCAAGCGCGTCGCCTCCGGCGGCTTCTACAGCATGGCCACCAACGCGGACGGCTCCGTCAACCAGGCGGGCATCGACACCTTCGCCCAGTCCTCGGTCGACTTCATCCGCAAGTACGGCTTCAACGGCGTCGACATCGACTACGAGTACCCGACCACGATGAAGGACGCCGGCAACCCGCTGGACTGGCGGATCGCCAACGCCCGCCGGGCCGGCCTGGTCAAGGGCTACGACGCCCTCATGAAGAGCCTGCGCCAGAAGCTGGACGCGGCCGGCGCCGCCGACGGCAAGCACTACATGCTGACCGTCGCCGCCCCCTCCTCCGGCTACCTGCTGCGCGGCATGGAGACCTTCCAGATGCAGCAGTACCTGGACTACGTCAACATCATGTCCTACGACCTGCACGGCGCCTGGAACGAGTACGTCGGCCCCAACGCCTCGCTCTTCGACGACGGCAAGGACGGCGAGCTCGCCGCCGCCGGCGTCTACGGCTCGCAGCAGTACGGCGGCATCGGCTACCTCAACACCGACTGGGCGTACCACTACTTCCGCGGCTCCATGCCGGCCGGCCGGATCAACATCGGCCTGCCGTACTACACCCGCGGCCACAAGAACGTGCAGGGCGGCACCGACGGCCTGTGGGGCAAGGCCGCCGCGACCACCTGCCCGGCCGGCTCCGGACTGACCAAGTGCGGCGACGGTGCGGTCGGCATCGACAACCTGTGGCACGACAAGGACGACAACGGCAACGAGTCCCCCGCAGGCTCCAACCCGATGTGGCACGCCAAGAACCTGGAGAAGGGGATCGTCGGCGACTACGTCACCCGGTACGGCTTCCCCGCGAACACCTCCCTGACCGGCACCTACGCCCGCAAGTACGACTCGACCCTGGTCGCGCCGTGGCTGTGGAACGCGCAGAAGAAGGTCTTCCTCTCCACCGAGGACGAGCAGTCCGTGGCCGCCAAGGCCGACTACGTGGTGGACCGCGGCATCGGCGGCACCATGGTCTGGGAGATGGCCGGCGACTACGGCTGGAACGCGACCAAGGGTCAGTACGAGATGGGCTCCACGCTCACCTCGCTGATGTACGACAAGTTCAAGGCGGCCTCCCCGTACGGGGCGAAGAAGGCCGGTTCCACCGCCCTGCCGACCCAGGCGGTGGACATCAGGACCGAGTTCACGGAGTTCAAGCTCGGCGACTCGAACTACCCGATCACCCCGAAGATCAAGATCACCAACAACGCGAGGACGGCACTCCCGGGCGGCACCGAGTTCCAGTTCGACTACGCGACCTCGGCCCCGAACAACGCCTCCGACCAGTCCGGCTTCGGCACGAAGATCATCAGCAGCGGCCACACCGGCAGCAACGTCGGCGGCCTGAAGGGCGACTTCCACCGGGTGTCCCTGAAGCTCCCGGCCTGGCAGTCGCTCGCCCCGGGCGCCTCCGTCGACCTGGCCTTCAACTACTACCTGCCGGTGTCCACCCCCTCCAACTGGACGGTGAACATCTCCGGCACCACGTACGCCCTCGCCGGTGACCTGGCGCGCGGCACCACGGTCGGCGAGCCGGGCGGCGGCAGCACCGAGCCGACCACTCCCCCGACCACCCCGCCGCCCACCGGCGGGACCTGCACCAACCCGGCGTACGTCGCCGGCACCGTCTACAACAGCGGCAACGTCGTCTCCCACAAGGGCCGCAACTGGAGGGCCCAGTGGTGGACGCAGAACGAGGAACCCGGCACCACGGGTGACTGGGGCGTCTGGAAGGACCAGGGCGCCTGCTGACCGGACCGCCCTGACCGGCGGACGCACATGAGGACCCGGTGGCCCGGCGGCCACCGGGTCCTCGCACGTCCGCTCCCCGCCCCCCTCGTAGGCTGGCCCGGTGATCACACATGTCACCGCGTCCGCAGCGGACTTCGAGGAACACCGGCCCCGGATGTTCGGCATCGCCTACCGCATGCTCGGCTCCGCCGCCGAGGCCGAGGACATCGTCCAGGACGCCTACCTGCGCTGGGAGTCCGCGGACCGCACCGCCATCGAGCACCCCGGCGCCTGGCTCGCCAAGGTCACCACCAACCTCTGCCTCAACAGCCTCACCTCGGCGCGCGCCCGGCGCGAGACCTACGTCGGCCCCTGGCTGCCGGAGCCCGTGCTCACCGGCGACGGCACCCTCGGCCCGCTGGAGTCGGCCGAACAGCGGGACAGCGTGTCCATGGCCCTGCTCCTGCTGCTGGAACAGCTCACACCGGCCGAGCGCGCCGTGTACGTCCTGCGCGAGGCCTTCGCCTACAGCCACCGCGAGATCGCCGGCCTCCTCGACCTCGGCGAGGCCAACTGCCGCCAGATCCACCGCCGCGCGGCGGCCCGCGTGGCGGCCGAGCGGGAGGCCACGCGGGAGAAGCGGTTCTCCGCGGACCCCGAGCGGTGGCGGGGGCTCCTGGAGAGCTTCCTGACCGCTGCGCGGAGCGGAGACCTCGCCCGCCTGGAGGGGATGCTGGCGGCGGACGTGCGGTACGTGTCGGACGGCGGCGGCGTCGTCAACGCCGCCCGGCGGCCGATCCTCGGCAGGGACAAGGTGGCCCGCTTCGCGATGGGCGCCATGGCGAAGTACGTGGCCGGGGTGCCGGTCGGCGTCGCAGAGGTCAACGGCACCCCCGCCGTGCTCTTCGGCGAGGTGGCGGTCCTGCTGGTGGAATTCGAGAATGGGCTGGTCAGCGACATCAGTACGGTGGTCAACCCGGAGAAGCTGGCCTTCCTCCGGCGGCAGCTGTCACGTTCCTGACGGCTGTCCGGTCCCTGCTGGTGAGCGCAACCCCACCGCACCGGCGAAGGACGGACCCATGAGCACGATCGCCCCGATCATCGTCACCGGAGGCACCGGCACCCTCGGCTCGCTCGTCACCGAGCGGCTGAGGGCGGCCGGCCACGAGGTCAGGGTCCTGAGCCGGCACGCCCCGGACCACCCCGTCGACCTGAGGAACGGCGCGGGACTGGACGCGGCCCTGGCGGGTGCGGAGGTGATCGTGCACTGCGCGAGCAACACCCGCGGTGCGGGCAGGGGCGACGAGCAGGCCGCCGGGCACCTGATCGAGGCCGCCCGGCGGGCCGGGACCGCAAGGAACCTCGTCTACATCTCGATCGTCGGGGTGGACACGGTCCCGCTCGGCTACTACAGGCGCAAGCTGCGGGTGGAGCGGCTGCTGGAGGCGTCCGGGCTGGGCGTGACGATCCTGCGCACGACGCAGTTCCACGACCTCGTGGCGATGCTCGCGGACGCCGCGGCGAAGCTGCCCGTCGCGCCGGTCCCGAAGGATGTACGGGTCCAGCCGATCGCGGTCGGCGAAGTCGCCGACCGCATGGCGGAGCTGGCGGTCCCGACCCCGTCGGGCCGGGCCCCCGACATGGGCGGCCCGGAGATCCACACCCTGCCGGACCTGGCCCGCACATACCTGTCGGCGACGGGCCGCCACCGGCGGATCCTCCCCGTCCCCTTGGCGGGCAAGACCTACGCAGCCTTCCGCCGCGGCGGCAACCTGACCCCGACCCACGCGGTCGGCACCCAGACGTTCGAGCAGTACGCGCGGGGGCGGGGGCGGTAGGGGG
>NZ_JOFX01000058.1 GCF_000719345.1 Streptomyces sp. NRRL F-2664 | reverse complement strand
CATCAAGCCCGTCAAGAAGGCGCACGCAGTTCCTGGAGTTCTGCCGCTATCTCCGCACCCTCTACCCGGCCCACGTCCGCATCGCGATCACCTGTGGCAATTCCTCCCCGCACCTGACCGCGAAGAAGTGTCAGCGTGTCGGCAACTGGGCCGCGGCGAACAACGTGGAGATCGCCTACACCCCGACCACGCCGATCACAAAGAACAGGGCAGCATGATCCGCCGCTACCTCAATCTGCCGAAACCGCCATGCCGACGACCGACGCCTACGCCCCGTCGTCGACAGGGCGAACGTTGCCTGATGCGGCACTAGCTGCCGACAGATCCCGACGGCGTCGTGGCGCAGAAGATCTGCAGTTCGGCGGGGCCTCCCGGCGTGGTGTAGTCAATGAACGTGGGGTATCCGAAGTCGTTCGTCGTGATCTGGTTCACAGTCGTGCCGGGCGGTGCGATGAGATTGACACCCGGGGCGATTCCGCTGATGTCCTGGTCCAGGTAGGGGTGGTCGCTCGGGCAGCTGCCGCTCACGCTTGACTGCACCCGGCCTGCGCTATCGACGTTTCGGAAGAGGGACACAGCCACAACCGAAGGAGTCGCAGGCGGGTTCACGGTTCCGAGCCCGGTGGTGTGCCCCTGTCCGGTGGTGGCGTTGTCGCCGTAGCTGATGTTGCCGCATGCGTCGGTGTTGTGGTCGCCGGTGACATAGATGAAGCAGAAGTTGCTTGTGCCGTTGTCGTTGTTGTCGGCATATGCGGCAGTGCCCAGTCCGGTGACGGCGAGGAGTGCAGTGACTGCGGCGAGTGCAGGGCGGGTAAATCGCATTGAGCGTCTCCTAGTAGGGCTTGTGGCTGCGGTCTGCATTGTCTGGGTGTGTGGCGCGGAACGGGGGAGGCGCGGCGTGATGCTGCACAGGTGGGTGAAGCATCTGAGTGAGGGACGATCCCTTGGGGTGGGCATCCGGCAGTGGACCCGATGCCCGGGTGAGGGGTGGCCAGACAGGGCGGAAGTCGTAACCGGGCGGTGGAGTTGCGCCGCAGCAAGTTGCAACCGGTCTCGCGGCGGCCCGGGAACAGCGGTGCAAATCCAGCCCCGCCGATGCCGCGTCGACCCGCAAGCTGGCCAGGTCGGCGTGGTCGTGGTGTAGATCAGGGCATAGGAGCCAGCCGTGGGGCTGTGCTGCCCAGAGGGCTGGTGGCGCGTCGTTTGCCGGAGCGGCAGCGGGCGGGGGGAGCTGTCACCGTGGCATGTGCGTGCCGTGATGCCGGGGTGCACGAGCGGCTGGTGGCTGATTACGGCTTCACAGGCACTCTCAGCGAGAGTGGAGCTCAACATGCAGGAGGCCCGCCCCCGGATCGCTCAGGAACTGGGTATCAGCCCTGGCGAGTTGGCTGGCCCGCACCGCCGATTCGGAGTCCCGCCCGGGTTCAGGCCTCAGCCCACCGGCTGGGGCGACGAGGGCCAGCTCCTCGCCCACGTGGGTATTCCGAAGGCCTACTCGTTCCACATGACGCTGTCCTACTCACGTGATCCGTTCTGCTGCTTCACCACCAGCCAGGGCCTGGCCACCCTTTTTCGACTGCCGCCGACAGTCCTTCGCCCACTTCGGCGGCCTGCCGGCGCCGACGTCTACGACCGCACCAAGACCGTCGTCCGCCGCCACGCCGCAGCGGGCGAGGCGGTACCCCTGCACCCCGAGGCGGTCGGGTTTCGCTGGCCGCCCACCGGCCCACCGGAAAGGGCGATGGTGTCCCTTCTCGTGGTGTAGCCGATCACGGTGCGGAGGGCGCGGGCGGGTGTGCGGGGCGCACTTCTGTTGGGACCTGCCGCTCCCTGACGCGGGGAGGGCCACGGTCCTTGGTGAACGCGCAGTTCGGTCATGAGGAGTATGTGATGGCCCCCTCCCGGAAAGGGCCGGGTCGAACGCCAGGTCCTGATCGTCCGCGACCACGTCCTGCCCGGACGGTCCTTCGCCTCCGTCGGGGAACCCGGCTCCGGCTTTCAGCGCCTGGGTCCCCCTGCGCCGGGGGAAGGCGCGGCACCCGCGGCGGGCGGGGTCGTAGGCCATCGCGCCGCTGCCATCGACGCCCTACGTGATCTCCCAGCGGCACCTTCTGAGGACCCCCGGGCCGAACGGCCGGCCGGCAGCCCGCACTGCCCGCGCGGCGCCGGCACGGGGGCGGACCGTGCGGCGCCCCGCGCGGGCCCTCAGCTCGGGGCGATCACGAGGACCTGTGAGCTCCCGTCGCGCATCGCGGCGATGCCGAGCTGTCCGCCGCGCAGGCGGTCGGCTCCCTGGAAGCCGGCCAGGGGGCGGAAGCCCTGCCAGGACGCGGGGTATCGGATGTCGTGCCAGACGTTCCCGTCGGCGCCGACGGCCAGGACCTGGGCCGTACCGTCCGGCATGCCGGCGATGGCGACGGCACTGGCGGACATCGTCGCGGTGGTGACGCCGCGCGGGGCGGCGAACCCGGTGAACCGCCCGTCCGGATGGCGCACCTGGTGGTAGACCATGCCGTCCAGGCCGATCGCCACGATCTGCGAACTGCCGTCCGGCAGGCCGGTGATGTCGAGGGCGGGGCCGGCGAAGCCCGGCCGGCCGTGCGCACCGGGGACTCGCGTCCAGGTGCCCCAGGAACCGTTCGGCCTCCGGACGACAAGGTGCATGTCTCCGCCGGTGCCGTAGCTGAGGATCTGGGTGCTGCCGTCGGGCATGGCGGCGATGGCGGCATTGGCGGAGGTCCAGGTCGTCCCTGCGCTCGCGCCGGGGACGGGAGTGAATCCGGCCGTGCGGCCGTCGGCCCGCCGCACCTGGTGGTACAGCCTGCCGTCGAGGCCCGCGGCGATGATCTGGCAGGAGCCGTCGGGCATTGCAGCGATCGCCGCGTCGAGGGCGGCCGCGCCTGTCTGGACGGCGCTTGCGGCCGCCCCGGCGGGGCCGGCCGCCGCGATACCCGCCCTGGTGCCGGAGGCGATGATGCGTGCCGCAGCCTTGGACGGCCTGGTGGCCTGCACCGCGGCGGCTGCGGCGCCGGCGCCCGTGCGGGCCGCCGGCTCCTGGCTCGCCGGGCCGGCGAGCTGCTGCCATGGCTGCCACTGCCCGTTGGAGTGGCGGGTGGTGGTCCAGAGGGTGTTGTCGCTGCTGAGGGCGACCGCTGCGGCAGACCCGTCGGGCAGGCCGGCGAGTGAGGCCTTGGGGCCGTTGAACGTGGGCGCGCCGGCGATACCGGGGACGGGGGCGACCCGGGTCCAGCTGTTCGGGTACCGAACGGTGTGCAGAAAGGTCTGGCCGCCCTGGTAGACGGGCTTGGGAGCCGGTGCCGGGCCGAACCACACGGGATTGGTGAGGGCCACCATCTGGTCGAGGGTGCTGCTGCCGGGCTTGGGGCGCCGTACTTCCACGCGTGCGAAGACCGACGCCAGACCCCAGCCGCGCCAGTCGAGCCGGCCGTTGCCGTCGCTCCCGACCCAGGTCGACAGCATCAGGCCCCATTCGGTGTACAGGGCCAGGAAGGAGTCGGGGGCGCCGGAGACGCGGACCGACACGTCTACCGCGTCGAAGAACGACACCGGTATGGAGTCGCCCGGGCCGCCAGAGCGGCCGTTGCAGTGCGCATTCAGCGCAAGGGTGACGTGAGCGGACTCCGCAAGGTAGGAGTGGCCGCGCCGGACGCCGTCCAGGATCGCGTCACGGGACAGGGCGGTCGCCCGGACGACGGTCTGCGGGAGGCCGACGGCGTCCGAGGGGGCGTGGGTGTCGCTGTTGGCGAGGGCGGGGATCCGCTGCCCGAAGGACAGCATGGCCGCCCACATGGCGACGGCCGCCGCGTCGTCGAGGGTCCACGGGCCGTTCCACACTTCGATGGCGTCGATGTCGGCGAAGCCGAACTCCCAGAAGGACCCCGGTGCCGGAGTGAGCGGGTGGGCGGCCACCACGAGGCCCCCGCGGTCGCGTACGTGCTTGGCGTGCCGGGCCATGGCGCCCGCGTCCCGGGGGCCGAAGTGCCAGTCCATGACCTCCCCTTGGGGCAGTCCCAGGGCGAGCCAGTGGCCGTGCCGCGTGGTCACCTCCTCGCCGTTGATGACGAGGAGGTCCGACGGGATGCTGCCTGCCCAGGACACGCCGGCCGCGCTCGTGTTGTGCTCGGTGGAACCGAGGAAGTGCAGGCCGCTGGCGCGGGCCGCGTCCACGAGCTGGCCGAGGGTGCGGCCGCCGTCTGAGTGGACGGTGTGGGTGTGCATGTCTCCGCGGTACCAGTAGGGGAGGGGCAGCGGGAAGCCCGGGATCTGTCCTCGGCTGGGCGCGGAGGCGGGGAGGACGGCGTAAGGCGTGCCGGCCAGGGGCGGACCGAATTCCAGGGTGACTTCGACGAGCCAGTTCATGCCGGCGGGGTTGAACACAACGGGTCCCAGGGCCACCGACCAGCGGCCCGGTTCGATGGGGCCGGGGATGTAGCCCGGGGTGGCGTCGGCGCCGGAGACCGTGAAGGCGTCGCGGGCGCCGCCGGACCAGCCGCGGAAGCCGGAAGGGCCGAACAGGCCGATGTCGAGGACGTCGGACATGATGCCCGGGAGTCCGTTGTAGTGGTCGAAGGTGCGGGTGACCGATATCCGGTTCACGCCCACCGGTACGTCGAACTCGACTGCGGACCACTGGTCGAATCCGAAGGGCGAGTGCCCGGGGTAGGCGGTGGTGAGCCGGCCTCCCGGCCCGGGCGTGCCGGCGCCGCTCCGGGGCAGCGCATGCGCCGTGGCCGCCGGTACGAGCGCGGCGAGTCCGCCCGCCGCCATGAGGGCGCCGAGCCGCAGGACGTCCCTGCGTCCCCGCCCGCCCGGAGGGCGGCTCTGGCCGGCGCCGCACCTGTTGTCCGATGCCTCTTGTCCACCGTGATGACCGCACACAGGTACTTCTCCTCGTCTGGAAGACGTCTGGAAGAGCTGCAATCTCACCCCTGCCGGCCGCGGGCGGGCCCGCGTTTGGCAGGGGAGCGGTTCCAACATGCCTACGCCAGCTGCTCGTTCGAACGAACGATAAGGGCTGCCGGCCGGTCGGAGAAGGTGTGCGCGGGGAGCGGCTGCCCCCCCGGACGCCGTTCGTCGGCTGGCACGCACTGCGGAGGTTCTCAGCCCCGCCTCGGCGCGGTCAGGGCGCAGCCGGACAGAGGTGAAGGCGAGTCCCGCGCCTGCCGCCTGCCCCGTGCCGGGGGCCCGACGGCGGTGGCGGCCGCGTCGAAGGCGCCGGCCCCCGCGGGAACGGCGGGTCCCGGCCGCCCAAACCGGCCGCTGGCGGGCGGGCTCGTCGCCGTCGTCCCAGGCAGCCGGCAGCCGGGCTGCGGCCCAGTCGTAGATCCGGGGCCCCTGGGCGCCGCCGCCGCAGGAGAGCCGCTGCCATCCTTCGGAGGGAGCCTGGCCGGTAGAGACGGCCGGTGCGGGGGCTGTTGGACCTGCTGGGACTGGAACACGTCCGTGGCGTAGGACAGGCCGGCGTCTTCCAGGGAGCCGGCGGAAGCGGGAGCCGCCCGCAGGCGGCATCCGCGGTGGCCCAGGCGGCAGGCAGCGGGGAGGCGGATGCCCGCAGGACCATGCCACGGGCCAGGCCGTTCTTCGCCGCGAAGCCGCGCTCGCCCCGGGGGGCTCGGCAGCGCGGCAGCGTTCTGCGCCGCCGGCCCGGGGCGGGCGCAAGGGCAGGGCGGGTGAGGCGGCTGGTCCGTTCGGTGCGGGGCCGCGTCGGCGCCGTGCCCATACCCGATGATCGCTGTGCGGCCCCGCGCTGGTAGCCGTGTTGCAAGCAGGCCGGAAAGGTTGATGGGGATATGAGGGACGCGGATCACACGGGTATGCCCGAGGTGGTGGACAGCCCTGCCCTTCGGCCGCAGCCGCCGGGCGGGCTCGGGCGGTGGATGCTGCGGCACCAGGTGCAGCCGGTGGGGCCGGCGGCCGGCGAGGGCCATGCCGAGCCGCACCCGTGGTGGAAGGTGATGTGCCTGACCGGTGTCGACTACTTCTCCAGCCTGGCCTACGTGCCCGCGATCGCCGCTCTTGCCGCGGGGGCGGTCTCGCCGATGGCGACGCTGCTGATCGTGGCGCTGACGCTGCTGGGCATGCTGCCGATGTACCGGCGGGTGGCGAAGGAGAGCCCGCACGGCGCCGGGTCGGTGGCGATGCTGGAGGACCTGCTGCCGTTCTGGTGGGGCAAGCTGTTCGTGCTGGTCCTGCTCGGCTTCGTGGCCACCTCGTGGATCATCACCATCACGCTGTCCACCGCGGACGCGTCCGTGCACGTCGTGGAGAACCCCTTCTTCCCCGAAGTCCTGCACGGCCACACGGTGGCCCTGACGGTGGTGCTGCTGCTGGTGCTCGGCGGGGTGTTCCTGCTGGGGTTCAGCGAGGCGGTCAGCGTCGCCATCCCCCTGGTCGCGGTCTTCCTCGCACTGAACGCGGTCGTCATCGGCGCCGGCCTGGTCCAGGTGTTCACCACCCCCGGCGCCTGGTCGGCGTGGACCGGTGCCCTCGCAGAAGGGGGAGGCGGCTTCGGCCACCTCCTGGGCCCGGCGCTGCTCGCCTTCCCGCTGCTGGTGCTCGGCCTGTCGGGCTTCGAGACCGGCGTAAGCATGATGCCGCTCGTCGCCGCCGAGGGCGCCGGCGCCGAGCAGCGGCTGCGCTCGCGGATCCGCAACACCCGCAGGCTGCTGACCACCGCCGCGCTCATCATGAGCGTCTACCTGCTGTCCGCGAGCTTCGTCACCACCCTCCTCATCCCCCACGAGCTGTTCGAACCGGGTGGCGCCGCCAACGGCCGCGCCCTGGCGTGGCTGGCCCACGAGCACGTCGGCGAGGGCTTCGGCACCGTCTACGACATCAGCACCATCCTGATCCTGTGGTTCGCCGGAGCCTCCGCCATGGCGGGACTGGTCAACATCGTCCCCCGCTACCTGCCGGACTACGGCATGGCCCCCGAGTGGGGACGGGCCGTCCGGCCGGTCGTCATCGTCTACACGCTCCTGTGCATCCTCATCACGATCGCCTTCGACGCCCGCGTCGACGAGCAGGCCGGCGCCTACGCCACCGGCATCCTCGCCATGATGGTCTCCGGCGCCTTCGCCGTCACCGTCTCCGTCGCGCGCCGCCGCCGGCGGGCCGCGACCGCCGGCTTCGCGCTGCTGACCGCCGTCCTGCTCTACGCCCTGGTCGCCAACATCGTCGACAAGCCCGACGGCATCGTCATCTCCGCGTTCTTCATCGCCGGCATCATCGTCGTGTCCCTGGTCTCCCGCGTCTCGCGCACCACCGAACTGCGCGCCGACCGCATCGTCTTCGACGCCGACGCCCGCCGGTTCATCGACGACACCCTCGCCCACGACAACGCGATCAACCTCATCGCCAACCGCCGCCAGGCCGGCGACGCCGCCGAATACCGCGACAAGGAACGCGAGCAGCGCGGCGTCAACCCGGTCCCCGGCCGCGCCGACGTCATCTTCCTGGAGATCGACGTGGTCGACCCCTCCGACTTCAGCGACACCCTCACCGTCCACGGGGCCCAGGTCGGCAGCCACCGCATCCTGCGCGCCGCCGCGCCGGCCGCACCGAACGCCATCGCCGCCATCCTGCTCGCGCTGCGCAACGCCACCGGCGTCCAGCCGCACTGCCACTTCGCCTGGGCCGAGGGCAGCCCGCTCGTCCACATGGTCCGCTACTTCCTCCTCGGACGCGGCGACACCGCCCCCGTCACCCGCGAGATCATCCGCAGCCACGAACCCGACCCCACACGCCGCCCCGGCATCCACGTCGGAGGCTGACCACCCCAGCCGCACCGCCGCTTGCGGCATGCCCAGACGGGCATCCGAAAGGCACCCCCACAGGCCCCGGCCCCGGATCACCGCATGCGGCTTAACTTCAGGGCCGTCGCCCTCAACCCCCGCCGCGGCCGTCATGGCAACGCCGGCGGCCGCAGGGCCTGCCGCGAACGACTGGAACCGCCGCCGTATGCCTCCAAGAAGCCGCATCGCACCCGGCCACCTGCCCGGCCGGGCAGGTGGCCAGCACCCCCGGCTGCTCCCTCGGCAGCGTTCTCGGCGCCAGTGGCCGACGCTCTGCTCCTGACCCGTACAAGGCGCCCCCGAAACGCCTGTCGGCCGGCAGGCGAGCCCTCTGCCGCTCAGCCGACCGCCACGTGGCCTGCCGCCCGGGCTGCATCCGCCTGCCGTGCGAAAGGCCTGCGCCGCCGCCGGCTCGCAAGCCCGCAGGACGTCCACGGCGAGGCGGGGGCCGGGCGAGGGGCGGGCACGGGGGCCGCCCGCCCGCGGACGGACGGACCAGGGGTGCCCCGCCGTCCGAAGGGCCGTACTTCAGCTCTGCTGCCGCACCCGCCGCTCAAGCCCAGCACCAGCCAGGTTCAACGGCGCAAGCCTCGGACAACAGAATGCGGTTTGCGCCGGAGGGGCATGGTCACTGCCCATCGGCTTGGGAAAGGGCGCACTGCCACGGCATGGCCAAGGTGAGCAGGAGACCGCTGACCGCCAGCCCGGCCACTGCCCAGAACACCCGGTCCGAGGCGAGAGCGAATGATTCTCGCAGGTACGCCTCGGCCTGGCTGCCGATACTTTCGCCGCGCAGGAGGGCGGCTGCGTCGTCGACCGAGGACGGCAAAGCTCCTGCCAGGCTCTTCGGCGCGTTCGCGATGCGGGCGGACAGGGTGGAATTGGCCAGCGCCCCCAGGAGAGCCGCTCCCAGCGCGCCACCGACCGTCTGTGCGAAGATCAGCGTCCCGGTGGCCACGCCCCGCCGGCCCCAGTCGACCGCGGCCTGGACACTGATCATAGTCGTCGGAAGCACCAGCCCGGTGCCTGCGCCGAGCATCGCGCACAGCAGGCAGAGCCCTGCCAGCGAGTCTCGGGCGGGCAGCGCAGCCAGGCCGAGGCCTCCCAGGGACCAGAGGAAGGCCCCCAGGCCTGCCGTACCGCGGAAGCCGATGCGGATGCACAGGTGTGCCGATACAGCCGATGCCAGGGGCCAGGCCAGGAGCAGAGCGGTGACGGGCAGGCTCGCGCTGACAGCGCCGGCCGCCAACAGGGCCCAGGTGAAGTAGGGCAGGAAGACCGGCAGCCCTGCCGCGAGCGCCCCGGCCAAGATCCTGATCAGGCAGACCCCTCCGATGAAAGAGCTGCCGAATACCCACGGCGGCACGATCGGCTCGGCCGCGTGGTGCTGCCAGGCGACGAAGGCGGCCCCGAGCACAGTGGCGGCTGCCAGCACCGTCAGGCCTTCTGCGCTGCTCCAGGCCCAGTGCACCCCGCCTTGGAGGAGCGCCAGGAGGAGCAGGGCGCTGCTGGATACGAACAGGAGGGTGCCGACGGCATCGGGGCGGCGCCCCCGCCGCGCCGGCCCCCTGCCCGCCGGCCGGCCGCGGGGCCGGGGCTGCTCCTGGGGCGCCGTCCCGGCCAGTGCGTGCGCCAGACTCAGCGCCAGCGCGCCCAGGGGCAGGTTGGCAAGGAAGATCCAGCGCCAGGACGCGTGCTCGGAGACCACGCTGCCGACCAGCGGCCCGATCAAGGCGGCGGTGCCGTACACGCAGGAGATCCAGGCCTGGGCCCGAGCCCGTGCCGCAACCGTGTAGGCGTCGCCCAGCAATGTCATGGCCAGCAGGAGCACTGTGCCGGCGCCGGTGCCTTGGACCGCCCGGAACGCGATAAGGGCCCCCATGTTCCACGCCAGGCCGCACAGCAGGGACCCTGCGGTGAAGACGGCGAGGCCGGCGACCAGCAGGGGTTTTCGGCCGTATTGGTCGGCTAGCCTGCCGCATACCGGCACCGTCACCGCGGAGCCGAGCACGTATCCCGAAGACACCCAGGGAAACAGGGAAAGCTGTCCGAAATCCGCGACGATCGCGGGCAGAGCGGTGACGACTACCGTGGAGTCCAAAGCCGCCAGGGCGAGGAGCAGTGAGAGGCCGAGCAGTCGTCGGCGGTCGTCCGGCACACAGCCGCACCGCCGAGGGAACATCGGCGCCTGCCTGCCCGGCGCCCCCCGCTTCACGCGATGCCTTGTACGGCGCGGTACCGCAGCAGGAGGTGGTGGCCGGCCCGCCTGATGCTGACGAGGTCGAAGTGCCTGGGATCGACGGGGGCGAAGAGCCTTCCCTGGACCAGTCCGGGCCGGCCGGGTGCCGCGTCGCGCCCCGCCAGCTGCGGCGCGATCGTGAGGAACAGCTCGTCGAGGCAGCGTTCCGCAATGAGGTGTGCCATGAAGCGCGGTCCCGCGTCGCACAGGACCAGCCTGCTCGGCTGGAAGCGCTGGACTGCGGCGAGCACACTCCTGGCTGTGAACAGCCCGTTCGGTCCTCTGGGCAGGCTGAGGACCGCCACGTCGGGCGGGAAGCCGCGTGCGGGCAGCGCGGCTGCCGTCTCCTCGGCGGTGAGGATCGCCAAGCGGCTCTCGCGCGCATGGAAGAGGGGGGAGGCCGGGTCGAGGTGCCCCTCCGGCGAGAGTACGACCACGGGCGGCCGGGGCGGCTTGCCGAGCTCCGCCCGCAGCTGTCGGAACTCGTCGGCGAGCGGAGGGTAGATGGCCTCTGCCCGGCGTGCGTCGCGCGGATTGCCCCGTACACCGCTGTCGCCGATGAGGAGGACATCGGCGAGCGCATGCACGAGCGCCAGCACCAGCTTGTCCGCAGCACTGTCGCCGCTGATCAACTGGCCCGGCGTCTTCGGGCCGGGAGCCGGGCCGGGCGGCTCCAAGGACACCACCCCGTCCATCGTGGCCACGTAGTCGCTGATGACACAGGGCCGGCCGGGGCGGTCCGGCAGTCGGAGCGGGCCGTAGAGGCGCGCCAGCTCTTGCGGCAGCCGTACGCACGGTCCGTGCGCCGCCTCGAACAGCACATCCATGGGGCGGATCTCTTCCATGCGGCACCTCCCGCAGGCCGGCGCAGCCGCCTGCGATCACCATCGGACGGGGACGGCCCCCAGCGAGAAGCTGTGCGAACCGCTGCTGCGCAGGAACAGGTCCTGCTCGGCAACGGCCAGGCGCAGGCCGGGGGCGAGCCCTGTGAGCGACCGCAGGGAAGCCGAGAGCATGGCGTACCCGAGGCCGGAGCCGGCGCATACGTGGGGGCCGTGGCCGAAGGCGAGATGGGGGTTGGTGCGACGGGCGATGTCGAAGACGGCCCCATCGGGGAACCTCGTCTCGTCCCGGTTGGCGGCTGCTATGGAGGTGAGGACAGCGTCGCCTTTGGCGATGGCCACGTCACCGATCCGGACGTCTTCCTTGGCGATGCGCACGTGCTCGACCTCGAAGGCGACCCCGTAGCGGAGGATCTCGCCGGCCGCCGAGTCCAGGAGCCGCGGTTCGCGGACAAGGCGGTCCCACTGGGCCGGGTGGCGCAGCAGCGTTGCGAGGCCGTATGAGATCTGGGTGACCGGTGTGTTGCCGAGCGACGAGATCAGGCTGAACATCAGTCCCACGAGCTGGGACTCCGGGAATCCGCCGAGGCGGCTGTGCTGTGCGATGACCTCGCTGACCAGGTCGTCGCGGGGGGTGCGGCGCCTGGCCTCGACGACCCCCAGGACCAGGCGCTTCAGGGGTTCCCAGTGCTGCTCCACTTCGGCCCCCGACAACCCTCCGATCCCGATGATCACCCGGAAATGGGTCCGGAACTCCTCGAGTTGGTCCTGGGCCAAGCCGAGGAGCCGGCAGGCGTTCCGGGTGACGAGCGGTTCGCAGAAGTCGGCCAGCAGGTCTGCCGGGGGGCGCTTGGAGAGCATCGACCAGGTCAGCCGGTCGGCGGACTCGGCAAGCCGTGCCTGCGCCGCACCCGGCGCCCTTGCTTCCACCGCCCTCATGGCATGGGCAAGCAGCTGCCGGGAGCGGGCATGCGCGGCGCCGTCCAGGCTGAACAGGCCCGGGTAGAGCTTGACCATGGGCATCAGTTCGGGAGCGCCCTCCTCGCTGGCCTCGAGCATGCTGAACCGGGCGTCGTCCAGCACGAGCCGTACGTCGTCGTAGCGCGTCACCAGCCAGGCTTCGTGCCCGGTGGGCATGCGGACCCGGGAAGTCGGCTCGTTCCTCCGCAGCCAGTCCAGCTGAGGGGATATGTCCACCAGGCTGGTGCGCGGGAACGGAAAGGAGCGGACGACAGGCGTGGAAGCCGGCATCTGGGTCCTCCGGTGGGTCTCCGGTGGCTGGAAGTGCCCCTTTGAGTCTGCTGTGTGCCCGGAGGCGCCGCAATCTCCTGCCGCGAGGGCGAGGCCGACGGCGGCCCAGAGCGAGGCGACGCGCGGTACCTGCCCGTTCCGCAGGCTTTCGGGGCTGATGGGGGAGAAGGCGCGCACGTCGCAGACGATGATGCGGGTACCCGCCGCCGCGGCTGCTTCCACGTCATCGTCGGAGTCGCCGATCACGACAGCGCATGCGGGATCGAGCGATCGCCGCCGCAGCTCGGCACGGAGCATGTCCGCTTTGGACTCCTGCGGGGTCTCGGCACCGCGGATACCGTCCAGGTAGGCGGGCAGGGCCGTCCGCTTCACCTGTGCCGCCAAGTCGGTGGACGGCCACCGCGATATTACGGACTGCGTGCGGTGCGCCGCGTGCCAGCGCCGCACCGCGGCGAGTGCGTCAGGAGCCAGCTCCGGCCCGCCGGGCCGCTGCGAGGCTGCGATGAACGCCGCGTTCCAGTCCGGCCACCGGTCCTGCTGCTCCCCGTCGGTGAGGCGCGAGTACAGCGCGGCGAGCGGACGGGCGAAGCGGGCACGGAGTTCGGCTTCGGACACCGGGGCCCGCCCGATCGCCGCAAGGGCCGCGTTGACGCCTGCCCGCATGAGCGCGGCATCATCGGAGAGAGTGCCGTTCCAGTCCCAGAAGATGTGCAAGAGCATCGTGACCTCAACAGCGGCGCGGGCTCGGAGGTGCCTTGCGGCGGGCGACCATGCGGCGGGCCGGCCTCCCGTGGCGCCCGAGTTCCCCCTGGTGGACGACCGCGAACCCTTCAAGCAGCAGGGCGCCGGGCCTGCCTGCTCTCAGGCGGCGGTCTGCGCGCCCCGGACCGCCCCCACCGGTGTCTGCGAGGGCTTCCCAGTCCACTAGGCCGCCGGCAGCAACCCAGCGGCACGCCCGGTGCAAGAGCGCAGCACCCCAGAAGAGCCGACACAACAAGGCGGGCCGGCCGCTGATCCGACGTCGTCCGGCTCCGTGCGCCAACCGGGCCGGCGCGGTAACGGAGACACCGGCCACCGCCGCATCCGGGCCCCCGAGGGCAAGGACCAGAGCGGCTTCCCAAACACCGCCGGCGGGCTCAAGAACCGGATCGCCCGGCGGGGAGCAGGATGTGAGGCGCCGGAGGCGCGAGAGGGCTGCCCGGGACCCGGCGGCGGCCGCAAGCCCGCGCTCCCCGTAGCGGGTGTTCCAGCGGAGCCTGCCGGCGTGGCCGGCAAGGCCGGCCGAGGCAGTGAAGGAGTTCACGGGCGCATCCCGACCCACTCGGCGCCGTCGGCCGAGAACTCCTTCTTCCAGATCGGCACCTCCTGTTTCAGCAGCTCTATGCAGGTGCGTGCGGCAGTGAAGGCATCGGCGCGGTGCGGAGCGGCGGCGGCCAGGACGACGGCCGTCTCCCCGACCTGCAGGTCGCCCGTGCGGTGGGCCACGGCGACTCTCACGCCCTCGGCGGCCAGCTCGCATCTGTCGATGATCGAGTTCAGGGCGCGAAGGACCATGGAGGGATAGGCTTCGTAGTGCAACCGGACGACGTCGCGGCCTTGGCTCTCGTTGCGCACGGTGCCGATGAACACCACCAGCCCTCCGCTGTCCGGCCCGCGCACGGCATCGAGTACGGGCTCTACCCGGAGCGGCTCATCGGTCAGTACGCAATAGCGGTCCGAGCCTCCCGCGATCGGCGGGATGAAAGCCACCGTGTCACCCGGCCTGAGTACCTGCTCGTGCTTCGCGAACTCCTCGTTGACCGCGATGCGCAGCCTGCCCCCGGCGTATGCGAAACGGGGGTGGCGGACACCGACGTCCTGGACCAAATCGCCGACCGTGGCGCCAGCGGCCATGCTGACGCTTTCGCGGTGCACACCGAGCTGCTCACGCAGGATGCCGAAGTACAGCAACTCTATCTCGACGCTCATCCCCGCTACCTCGATCCGTCCGCACTGCCGGAGGGAGCCGCACCGGCACGCAGCCAGTGTCCCGAGCGTCCACCGCTCTTCTCCTCGAGGCGGACGCGGGTGATCTCGATTCCCCGGTCCACCGCCTTGCACATGTCGATTACCGTCAGTCCCGCGACGGAGACCGCGGTCAGCGCTTCCATCTCAACCCCGGTGCGCCCGGTCAGGGTTGCACGGGCCGTGATCAGCAGCCGGTCGGGCGCTGTCGGAACCAGGTCGACCCTGACTGACTCGACGGGCAGCGGGTGGCACAGCGGGATGAGCTCCCCAGTGCGCTTTGCGGCCATGATCCCTGCGAGCCGGGCGGTGGCCAGCACATCGCCTTTGGCCGCGCTGTTCTCGGTGATCACTTGCAGCGTGGCCGGTGCCATGACGACCTCGGCCGAGGCGACGGCATGGCGCACGGTGACGGCCTTGCCGGACACGTCGACCATCCGCGCCGCACCGTGGTCGTCGACGTGGGTGAGCCTGCCTGCCGCAGGGCGGTCTGCTGAGTCGCCGTCGCGCGTCATCCGCCGACTCCCCTCAGCTGCTCGCGGATAGCATCAATGGCGGCGGCGAAGCCGAAGTCAAGGTCGGTGAGTCCGTCGAGCTTGTGCGTCCACAGCACGACGCCGACGTTCCTCTTCGCCGTGATGCTCAGGTCCGGGTGGTGGTTCCGCTCTTCCGCAGCACGCCCGACGGCGGCGACGAACTCCATCGCCGCGGCGAACGTCGGACACCAGAACGTACGGGCCAGCCGGCCCCCGTCCAGCGACCAGCCCGGCAGTGCAGCCACCCGCTCCTGCGCCTGGGCGTCCGTCAGGACCCGGGCTGTGCCGCTGCACGAAGTGTGGTCTGCCGCACGGCCGTGGCCGCCGGCGGACGGAGCATGTACGGACACGGGATCCTCCAAGAGCTCACCGCGGGGAGGAAGCAGCCCTCACCCGCCACGGGTGTGCATCTCCAGATGCGGGTCGTCACGCAAGCGGTCCAGCGGGACGAAGACCCCCCGCTCACGCTGCGCCAGCCTGTTCTCCGCGCCGCGGTCGGCCCGGCGGAGCCATACCGACTCCACCAGCTCGCGCAACTCGGCTTGGCTCGCCCCTTCCCGCAGCGGGGCGCGCAGGTTCAGCCCGCTGAGGGAGTACAGGCATGTCAGCAATATGCCGTCGGCGGTCAGGCGGGTGCGGTTGCAGGTACTGCAGAACGGCTGCGTCGTGGAGGAGACAACTCCGAAGACCCGGCCGCCGGGCAGGCCGTAGCGGTCAGCCGGTGCAGGGCCCCCCGCTTCCACCACGACCGGGGCGGCACCGTAGTGCCTCTCGAGGCTCTCCAGTATCTCCGCCCTGGAGACGACTTTCGAGGGCTGCCAGCCGGTGGCACCGCCCACGTCCATGTACTCGATGAACCGCACTTCGGCCCGGACGCCGCGCCCGAACTCGATCAGATCGGCAAGCTCGTCTTCGTTCACCCCCCGCATGACCACCGTATCGATCTTCGTGCCGGTGAATCCGGCCTCCGCCAGGGACCGGATGCCCGCCATCACACTCCCGTGGGACTTCCGCCGGCTGAGCGCTTCGAACCGGTCGGGGCGCAGGGTGTCAAGGCTCACCGTCACCCGGCTCAGGCCGGCTTCCTTCAGGGCTGCGACATGCTTGGCCAGCAGGACACCGTTCGTGGTCACGGCGAGGTCGCGCAGACCCGCACCGAACCTCCCCGCCAGTTCGGAGACGATCTGGCTGAGCTCTGGGCGGATGAGCGGCTCCCCGCCAGTCAAGCGCACTTTGGCAACGCCGAGCGATATGAACACGTCCACCAGCCTGCCGATCTCACCGACAGTCAGCAGATCGCTGCGCGGCAGCCAGGTGTAGTGCTCCTCGGGCATGCAGTACTGGCACCGCAGATTGCACTGATCAGTAACCGACAGCCGCAGATCGCCCAGAGGCCGCCCGAAGAGGTCGCGGGGGCCGGTTCCGACGGCGCCGTTCTTCATGACGACCTCACCGTGATCAACCCCTGTACTCCACAGAGGGCACGCCGGAAGGACTCCCCGACCGTGCCTGCAGGAATGACGCCCAGGAATCAGGTATGTCCTCGTATCCCACCCACGCAGCCAAGGCATCGAGCCGGCCGTGGTCGATGAAATCCCTGCACCGCCCGCAAGCGAACCACAAGCCCGGCGGGAGCCAGTGCGAGGTGCCCTGAGCCGTATAACATACAGCGCCAGCCGGATAAGAGCAGGTGGCTGGAGCCGGACCTGAACAAAAGTCGCAAACAAGCGCGGCCTTCTGGGTTCGCTCACTGGCATCCATGAGTATCCCGTTGGTTTTCCGGGCGCTCCGCTGGCGGAGCGCCGCCGCTGCGGTTACTCTCAATCAGGCTGCTTTCCGTCCCGATTTCGTACCCTGCAGTCTGCCAGCGCTGACCGCGCTGCGCCAGTTGGGGAGCACGGGAAGGCGCTCCTTTCGCCGTCGCTGCGGCGGCGGCGAAAGGTGGCCGAAAGGCTCGAACCCGGACCGCTATGAGCGCTCTGCGCAATGCCCAGCCAGGCGGAGAGATCCTGCCTGACTCCCCAAAAGGCCGGACTGCGGCACTCTTATAGCGCGGCCACGAGTCCCCGGAGGGGAACCGAAGCGGCTGCGAATGGGGACGCGTGCGCTCTAAGGCGCCGAACCGGGGCTGACGGCCGAGCCATCGATTTCACAGCTCCGTCCGCAAAGGCGCGAAAGTCCTGCCGCCTGCCACGCGAGGAGGCCGTGGAGAGGCTTTCCCCGCGGCGCCGTCAACTTAAGCCGGTCCGGTCCTTCCCGGTATAGCCGAGAGGTGCGAAGGATCCTCTGGGCGGATTCTTTGGCGGTTGCCCCGCTTGGCGGCCATCTGAGGCCACGGCCCGAGGAGCTGACCGCAGCGGCGAGGTCCCTGAACTGGATCCGGCGCGTCCGTCCTGGTGTTGGCCGGGGCGGACGTCCTGTCGAGCGGTCGCTGCGCCCCTCAGCCCAGCGCCCTCTTCATGTAGGCCGCCCAGATGCGTGCCGGGTGGTCACCGCCGTGGATCACCTCCGTGCCCAGCGCCTTGTGGAGAGACTTCAGCTGTCCGGTGTCGGGGTCCTGGCCCATGACCGCGACCACGGTGGACAGCTCGGAGGTGTAACCGGCGAACCAGGCAGCGCGGTTCTCTTCACTTGTCCCGGTCTTGCCAGCGGCGGGCCTGCTGATGCCTTGTGCTGCCCTGCCTGTGCCTTTGGCGATCACACCCGCCAATAGGTCACTGGTGGTGTCAGCGGCCTCTGCGGAGAGGGCGGAAGAGACAGGGCGTTCGGGAAGCGCCACAGCCTCGCCTCCGCTCCTGGCCATTTTGTCTACAATGCTCCAGGGGCAGTGCTCGCCCCGGCGGGCAAGGGTGGCGTAAGTGCTAGCCATGTCCAGGACGCTTACCTGTGCTACCCCGAGCGCCAGCGCTGGTCCTGCGAGCAGGCCCGGAGCGCTTTGCGGAACACCCATCGCGATGGCTGTCTCGCGGACCCGGTCCAGCCCAGTGTCCACCGCCATCTGGGTGAATACGGTGTTCACGGACCTCTCCATTGCGGTGCGAACCGTCACCGGCCCGTAAGAGGCGTTGCTTTCATTCTCCGGAATGTAATAACCCCCTTCCACCCGGATCGGGAGCCGGCTGTCACCGTTGTAGACGGTGTCAGCCCCGATGGGACGGCCGTCCCCGGTGCGCGCTCCAGACTGGACTGCTGCCGCGAAAACAAGCGGTTTGAACAGCGAGCCCGGGGAATAGTCCTCGCGGGTTGCGTTGCTGACGTACTGCTTCGTGTAATCAGCCCCTCCATACAGGGCGACCACACGTCCGGTGGAGGGCTCGATCGATGCGCCGCCCACGCGGAGCAGGCGGTCCTCTGGGCGCCGCCCCGGCTGCAGTTTGCTCGTCACCTCTGCTGCCACCGCATCCTGGAGGCCACGCTGGCGCTGCCGGTCGATGGACGTCCAGATCAGATACCCGCCGGCTTCGAACTGCTCGCTATCGACGACTCCGTGCCGGTAGAGGTACTTCTTGACCGCTTCGACTAGATAGCCGCGCTGCCCGGAAAGCCCCCTGGCCGACTCCGTGCGGGCCAGGGGCTCAGGGAAATGCATACCAGCGCGCCGGGAACGGTCCAGCCACCCTTGCGCAACCATCCCATCCAGCACGTAATTCCAGCGCGCCAGAACTCTGCCCCGCCCTTTGGGCTGATTAGCGACGTCGGAGATACTAGGGGCGTTGAGGAGGGCCGCAAGGTATGCACCCTCCTCGGTCGATACGTTCGATGCGTCTTTGCCGTAGTATGCTTGCGAAGCCGCCTGGATCCCATAGGCGCCTCTCCCGAAGTAGCTGGTGTTCAAGTACCCTTCAAGGATCTCGTCCTTAGATTTGACGCCACCCAGTTTCACGGCGATTACCATCTCTCTGAATTTCCTGCTGAGAGACTGGTCCTGACTCAGGTAGTAATTCTTCACATACTGCTGAGTGATGGTGGAGCCAGACTGCCGGCCCTTGCCGACCACCGTGCTCCAGGCTCCCCGCAGCACTGCTCTGGGGTCGATGGCCCCCCGTGTGTAGAAATCCCTGTCCTCTGCCGCCAGGACCGCCTGGCGCACGCCCCCCGGGATGTCTGACAGCCTGACGTTCTGGCGTCGCAGGTGCCCCTCACGGGCGAGCAGGGTCCCATCCGAGTAGTAGTACGTATTCTCCTGAGCCACAGCAGACGGCTGCGCAGGCGGCACCTGTACCAGGACGTAGGCAGCTGCGACCGCCGCGCCAGGGGCGCCCAGCAGCAGGGTGAGAAGAACCCAGCGCAGCCGCCGCGCCCCGACCTGCCTTTTCTGCAGCATCAGCCGTTACTCCCCGGGAATCGATGAATGCATCGGATACGCGCAGGCCGGCCCTGTTCCCCCGACCTGCCCGCACCGGTATCCGAGTGGATCCAGAGCCGGTGTCACTGCACCGGCTCCGAAGCGGTCCCGGCTACCGCAGCCTGCCGGGTACGCCGCCCTCGCGGCCTGACCAGTACGCCAGAGGCGTCCGCCGGAGCGGGACAAGCTCGGGGCCGTGCTCGCGGCGGGCGGGATCAGGCCGGGGACGGGGCCGGCGGCTGGATGTGCGCGCCTGCCCTCGCAGCACCGCCCCGTCCCGGCGCGCCAGACCCGGATGCCGCCTGCCGCTGCCAGGAGTGGGGAGTGGAGTGGCGGCTGAACGGCCAGGTCCGCCGTGTGCCGGGGAAATCCTTTCGCGGGAGCCCGTTCCCACGCGGACCGACAGCATGAGCCGCAGCCAGGAGTGGACGGGTGCGGAAATCCTCTCATCTCGCCCTCCGCGGAAGTTCGAGCCTCGGCTGCGGTCTTGACGAGGCCGTCGGAATTCGGATTGGCGCATGCTCTAGATCAGCGGCGAACCGGGCTAGGCCGCCCCGCCCATACGGGGCTGCCGCAGCGCCCGTCCAGTCTCGGCGGTCTTGTTCCGCTGCGTCTGCTCGCCGGCGGTGCTGGGCCCCGCTTAACCGCAGGCCAGGGTGTCACCCCGGGCCGCCTCGTGGACGAAGAATTTTGGCGGATCAGTGAGGCGCTTCTGTGAACCATATTCCGTGAGAGGCTGGTCGGCATTTAGCTTTTTGAACACCTCGGATGCCTTTCTCGCATCCCACAGGAGAGTGTCACCCACCTCGGGAACCTGGTGAAAACGTTCGACGGGCACAACTGTGAACTCCGCCTGAGAGGGAGTGAGAGCACGGATCCTCTTGGCCAGATCCAGCATCTCATCTACGCCGAAGCCGGAATCCGCCGTCGCGTCTCCCAGCAGGGCTCTGCTGACCTTGGACACCTTTTCGATGTCGGTAAAACCTGCCCCTTTGAATTTCTTCAGTACGGCGACGAGGAAGCGCTGCTGCCTCTGGATCCTGCCCAGGTCGGCTGATGAGTCCGTCTTTCGCGAGCGTACGTACTGCAGCGCCTGGCCCCCCGAAAGATGGTGTTTCCCGGGCTTCAGGTCCAGGTGGGTAGAGGGATCGGTGAGAGGGCGCTCGGTACACACTTCTACGCCGGTGAAGGCGTCCACGGAGTCGATGAACCTCCGGAAGTCGACCTGGAGGAACCGGTCAATATATACACCGGTCATCGATTCAACTGCCTGGACAGCCAGGGCCGGCCCTCCTGTTTCGTACGCGGCATTGAGTTTCGCGGGCCGCGCGCCACGCCCGTTGTATGGCGGGATCATGGCGTAGGAGTCGCGAGGCAGGCTGACGACTGAAATCAGATCGGCACGTGCAGAGAGGTGTACCAGCATCATCACATCGCTGCAGCCGCAGGCTACACCGCCGGCATGGAACTTATTCTTCTCAGACTGTGTGAGGGTGCCGCGGTGATCGGTTCCCATGAGGAGGATATTGGTTCCAGCGCCCTTTTCCGGCCGGATTTTTGCATCGTGCCGAACGTCTACCCTGTGCAATCCCGGCATAAAGGCCCCTTCCGAAGCGTGGGCAAGGCCGTAGGAAATGGCCGAGGCTGCGACAGCTGCTGCCATGATGCCCATGAGTGTGCGGCGTCTGCCGCTATTCCTGCTGGCGCTTTCAGATCTCGCAGGATCCTGATGTGCAGCTGCTCGGGCGGGGGAGGGGTGGGCAGGCACAGTCTCGTCTCTCCGCTTCCAGGGGTCCGTGGCCGCAATCTAGACACATTTTTCAGGTGTCCGCGAGGCGACACGGGACACTGGGCTTGTTCAGACCGGCCGCTGACCGTGTGATGCAACAGGCAAACCCGCACAGCCTATTGAGCGGAATATCAGATTTCGCAGCCCTTCAACTCGGGTGCTTCGTTGCCTCCTTGCCGACCGGTGCTCGATGCCCCGTTGCCCTCGTTGAGTGGACGACGGCCCTGGCCGCCACCCGGGAGGGTGGCTCCAGTGCAGGCTGCAGGCGTCCGAAAGGACCCCAATGGCAAGAAGCGACTGCACAACTGCTTGCTGCCGCATAGCGGTGACCGACTCGGGCAGCGGGGGCCCGATCGCTTCTGCCAGAGGAGATGGTGGGCGGGTCTGAAAATACGCGCCGAGTTACTCAACTGCGTGGCGGCCAGCATCAACCGGCAAGCAAATGCGCCACAAATGCAATCGGTCTCATCATCCAGTGCCCTGAGTCAAGGATTCACTTCGTAATGTGTCTGGGTGCGGCATTCGGTAGGGCAGTGATGACCGCCACGGAGGCGCCGGGCGCCGCCTCTCCATGACTGAGCATTTTCAGAGTGGCCACCGATCGGGTGACGGGGCGAGGGCTGTGAAACGGACGGGGCCCCAGGGCTGTTGGGCAAGGTGTCTACGCTCAAC
>NZ_JOFX01000057.1 GCF_000719345.1 Streptomyces sp. NRRL F-2664 | reverse complement strand
CCCCGAAGCCGCCCCGCCCCGCCCCGCCGTTACTTTCCCTCCGCCAGCGTGTGCGCCACCAGCGCGTTCGCGTGGCCGTGGCCCAGGCCGTGGTGCGTCTTGAGCCAGGCCACCAGCTCCATGTGCTTCGTGAGCGGCGAGGACCTGATGAGGTCCTGCCACTCCGCGATCGGTCGCCCGTACTTCTTCTCGATGGAGGGGAAGTAGCTGGCGGGGCCCTTCACGTTGTCGGCCATGGGTCTCCTACGTCTTCATCGCGGTGCCGTCGCATGCCCGTCGCATGCCGTCGCATGTGATGACCGCCGCAGCCCCCGCAACTGAGCGCCGAACCAAGGTGATCTGCATCACACGAGTCGGGTCAGGTCCTGGCCCGTCGACGGGCTTCCTTGATCTCGCGGGCGACGGCCCATGCGTCGGCGACCGGGCCGAGGTGGGTGAGCTTCTCCGGGTTGTTCAGGCCGCGGATGGTCCGGACGCGGCCGTCCCGCACGTCCAGGGCCATGAGGTGGAGCACCTTTCCGTCGCGGTCGCGGAAGATCGCGCCGGGCTGGCCGTTGATGTCGTGCGGCTCGCACGTCACGTCGATCCGCAAGAGCCACGGGTAGACCGCGGCCAGCAGGCGGGCCACGTTCACCGCACCCGAGACGGCCTTGGCGAGCTGCGGGGCGTTGCCGCCCGCATCTCCCACGAGCTGCACGTCGGCGGCCAGCAGGTGCTGGAGCCCGTCCACGTCGCCGTCCTTCAGCGCGTCGAAGAACCGCGCCGCCAGTTCCCGGCGCTCGTGCCGGTCGGCCGCGAACCGCGGCCGGCCGGCGTCCATGTGCCGGCGCGCCCGCACCAGCAACTGGCGGCACGCCGCCTCCGAGCGCCCCACCGCTTCGGCGACGTCGTCGAAGCCGAAGGCGAAGACCTCCCGCAGCACGAACACCGCCCGCTCCAGCGGGCTGAGCCGTTCGAGCAGCAGCAGCGCGGCCATGGACACCGAGTCGGCCAGTTCCACCGCGCGCGCGGGATCCTCGTACGGGTCGCTGAGCAGCGGTTCGGGGAACCAGGGGCCGGTGTACGCCTCGCGCCGCACGCGCGCGGAGCGCAGTACGTCGATGGAGATGCGGGTCACCGTCGCCGACAGGAAGGCCTTGGTCGACGTGGGGCGGGTCGCCGAGGCGGCGTAGCGCAGCCACGTCTCCTGCACGGCGTCCTCGGCCTCGCCGACGCTGCCCAGGATCCGGTAGGCGATCGAGAAGAGCATCGCCCGCAGTTCCTCGAATTCCTCGACCTTGCTCACGTGTGGTTCCCCCTGACGTCCCCACGGCCCGGCCCGGCTCACCGGCCCGGGCACCCTGGCGATGATCATCCGGAGCGGCGGCGGCCCGCCGCAACGACCGGTGTCGGCCTCAGTGCAGCTGCCCGGGCCGGTAGTCGCCGGCGGGCTGCTGCGCGATGACGTTCAGCCGGTTGGCCATGTTCATGAACGAGATCATGAGCGTGAGCGCGGTGAGCTGCTCGGTGTCGTAGTGCTTGGCGGCGTTCGCCCACGCCTCGTCGTCGACCCCGCCGGCCGCGTCCGCGATCCGGGTGCCCTGCTCGGCCAGTTCCAGGGCGGCCCGTTCGGCCTCGGTGAAGACGGTGGCCTCGCGCCATGCGGCCACCAGGTGCAGCCGTACCGGGGTTTCACCGGCGGCGGTGGCGTCCTTGGTGTGCATGTCGATGCAGAAGGCGCAGCCGTTGATCTGGCTCACGCGCAGTGCCACCAGTTCCCGCGTGGCGGCGGGCAGCGGCGCTTCCTTGAGTGCCGCGCCCGCCGACATGACGTACTTGAGGGCCTTGCCGGCGGTCGGGCTGGCGAAGTAGTTCAGTCGCGCGTCCATGGTGTGTTCCTCCGTCGTCGTCCGTGGCTGCACCCTTGGGACGAGATGGCGCGGGGTTCTGTGACATGGAGGGTGGCGCGGGCGGGTGTGAGCTGCGTCTCCTCCGCGCTTAGCCTGGGCGCCATGAGCAGCGAAGACAGCAGAGGCAGCGAAGGCACCGCAGACACCAAGGGCTACGGGGACGAGGCAGGCGGCGAAGGCCCCGCCGGCGGGCGGATCGGCGACGAGGAGTTCCGGGCGGTGCTGCACGCCCTGCGCGTGTGGGACTCCCCGCTCCCCGGCTTCGACCCCGGGTCCGCGCCCGGCGAGCCGGTGGCGTTGTTCCGGGAGTGGTTCGTGCACGCCGCGCGTGCGGGCCAGTCGGAGCCGCACACGATGAGCCTGGCCACGGTGGACGGGGACGGGCGGCCCGACGTACGGACGCTGATGCTGCACGACGCCGACGGGCGGGGCTGGCACTTCGCCACGCACGCCACGAGCGCCAAGGGCGTGCAGTTGGCGGCGCGCCCGGAGGCGGCGCTCGGGTTCTACTGGCCGTCCGTGGGCCGGCAGGTGCGCGTGCGGGGCGCGGTCACCGCGTGCGGCCCCGAGGAGAGCCGGGCCGACCTGGCGGTCCGTTCGCGCGGTGCGCTCGCGGCGGCGCTCACGGGGCGGCAGAGCGAGCTGCTGGGCTCGGTGGAGGAGCTGGTGCGGGCCTCGGCGGCCGCCTGGGAGCGGGCCGGGTCGGAGCCGGACGCGCCGGCTCCGACCTGGACCCGGTACGTCCTGGCTCCCGCGGAGGTGGAGTTCTTCCAGGGGGATGCCGCCCGCAGGCACGTTCGTCTGCGCTACCGGCGGGCCGCCGGAGGCGGGTCCTGGGTCCGCGAGCTGCTCTGGCCCTGAGGGGCAGGCGGGGCGGCACCCGATGCGGCGGTGCCGGCAGCCGATCCGGTGATGTCGGCACCCGATCCGCCAGTGCCCGTCTCGGCCCCGACAGTGCCCGCGCCCCCGCCCGGGGTTGCCCGCCCCCGATCCCGCCGGTGTCCGCCCCTACGCCCCGGATGCCCCTGGCCCGGATGCCCCTACGCCCCGGCCGCCCCCGGCGTGCCCGACCCCGTCCGGGCCCCGGGGGTCCGGCCGGAAGACGGCCACCCACAGCCCGTCGGCGGCCTCGCGGAAGGTGACGGTCAGCGGCATGCCGATGCGCAGGTCCGCGGGTGCGCAGTCCACCACCTCGGTCATCATCCGCGGGCCTTCGGCCAGGTCGACGACGGCGGCCGTGTAGGGGACGCGCGTGTCGAACGGCGGGAGGTCGTTGCGGTGGACGACCGACCACGTGTGGAGGGTGGCCCGGCCGCCGGCGGTCTCCCAGGTCACGCGGTCCTCGCCGGCCCAACAGTGGGGGCAGAACTCGCGCGGGTAGTGGTGCGCCCGCCCGCAGTCGCCGCAGCGGCGCAGCAGGAGCCGGCCCTGCGCCGCCGCGTCCCAGTAGGGGCGGGTGAAGTCGTCGGCCTCGGGGAGGTCGTGGCGCACGGCGGCGCTCACAGGAAGAGTCCGAGCGCCGCGTCCAGGGACCAGGTCTGCCAGGACAGGGCGAGGAGGGCGACGAGCGAGATGAGCGCCATCATCGCGTTCTGCCCCTGCTCCGCCCAGTCGTGGATCATCAGCACGAGGTAGAGGAGGTTCAGCAGGAGTCCGCCGATCAGTGCGACGGGGGTCAGGAAGCCGAGGACCAGGCCCAGCCCCAGGGCGAGTTCCGCGTAGACGACGATGTACGCCATCGTCTTCGGCCGTGGGGCGACGACCAGGTGGAAGCCGGCCTTGACGAAGGTCCAGCGGTGTTTGTCCGCGACGTCGGCGGCCCATGCGATGCCGGTGCCGCGTTCGAACCAGCCCTTCTTGTCCTTGTGCCGCCAGCTCTCCAGCCACCACAGGCCGAGGCCTATCCGGAGCACGGCGAGCCATTCGGCCCCACTGAGCCAGACGGTCTGCATCGGCAGCCCCACCTTCTCCCCACTGATCTGACGGTACGTCAGTTCAGCGGATGCGGAGCGATCCCGCAAGGGCCCCGGCCGGCCGCGACCCGCTCCCGCAGCAGCAGCGGGCGCCGGGAGGGCCGCGACCGCCGCCGGGCCGGAACCCGGCCGTGACCGATCCGCAATCGATTCCCTCCTTCTCCGAGACCCATCAACCCAGCGTGGCGATACGATCACACCTCATGTCCGGAGTCCCCACACCAGCGGTCGACATGACCACGCAGCCCCGCCCCGTGTACGTCATCGGGGCCGGTCCCGGCGGCCTCGCCGCGGCCGCCGCCCTGCGCGCCCGCGGGGTCCGCGCGGTGGTCGTCGAGAAGTCCGACACCGTCGGCGCGTCCTGGCGGCGCCACTACGACCGGCTGCGCCTGCACACCACCCGCCGGCTGTCCGCCCTGCCGGGTCTGGCGATGCCGCGCCGGTTCGGCCGCTGGGTCTCCCGCGACAACGTCGTGCGGTACCTGGAGAAGTACGCCGAGTTCCACGAGCTGGAGCTCGTCACCGGCGTCGAGGTGACGCGTATCGAGCCCGACCCCGCGGACGAGGGCGGCTGGACCCTGCACGCCAGCGGCGGTCGGGTGCTGAGCGCGGCGGCGGTCGTCGTCGCGACCGGTTTCAACCACACGCCCCGGCTGCCCGACTGGCCGGGCGCCGAGTCCTACGGCGGCCGGCTGCTGCACGCCGCCGATTACCGCAACCCCCTGCCCTACGCGGGCCGGGACGTCCTGGTCGTCGGCGTCGGCAACACCGGCGCGGAGATAGCCGCCGACCTCGCCGAGGGCGGCGCGGCGCGGGTGCGGCT
This sequence comes from Streptomyces sp. NRRL F-2664, assembly GCF_000719345.1. Taxonomy (GTDB): domain Bacteria; phylum Actinomycetota; class Actinomycetes; order Streptomycetales; family Streptomycetaceae; genus Streptomyces. Next base: position 17,291 of record NZ_JOFX01000057.1, on the reverse strand, counting down.
CGCCGTGCGCACCGCCCCGCACATCATGCGCCGCTCCACCGCCGGCTGGCCCGCCCAGCGCAGCGGGATCCTCGTGCGGAGGCTGCCCGTACGGCTCGTGGACCGGCTGGGCGCGGTGGTGGCCCGGGCCTCCGTCCCGGACCTGTCCGCGTACGGGCTCCCGCGGCCCGCCACCGGCCTGTACAGCAGGGTCCGGGAGGGTGCGATCCCGGTCCAGGACGTCGGCCTGGTCGACGCGGTGCGCGCCGGCCGGGTGGAGCCGGTGGCGGCCGTGGAGTCCTTCGACGGGCCCGAGGTGGTGCTCGCGGACGGCTCGCGCATCACCCCTGACGCCGTCATCGCCGCCACCGGGTACAGCCGCCGGCTGGAGGGGCTCGTCGGCCACCTCGGGGTACTGGACGAGCGCGGCCGGCCCCGCGCGCACGGCGCCCGGACCTGCGAAGGGGCGCCCGGCCTGTACTTCACCGGCTTCACCAATCCGATCAGCGGGATGTTCCGGGAGATGGCCCTGGACGCGGAGAGGATCGCCAAGGCGGTGGCGCGGCGGACGGCCCGCCCCTGAGTGCCGCCCGCGGGCGCCTCGCAGGAGATGGTCCAGGTCGTACATCCGCCGCCACCAGGCCTGCCGCCGGTGCGGCTTCCCGGGGGCGGACGGGTCGGGCACGGTCCTGCGCCGCAGCTCCTCGTCCAGCGGCACGAGCAGGGCCTCCCGTTCGCGGTGCGGCCACGGGGAGCCCGCGCACGGCGGGGCGCCGGCGCTCCTCGCGGGGGATCGCGGCGACCGTGCGGGAGGGGAGCGGGTCGATCCGGACGGGCCGCGGCCGGGGCGGCCGGTCGTACGGGCAGTGGTCGGTGCCCGCATTCATCGGCCGCGGCAGGGCTCGTCGTGCCCGCACCGCGCCGGGCCGTCCGGTGCGTGTCTTTCGGATCATGCGACCGCCGGGAGCGACGGCCGCCCGGCGCGGGGCGCGGGGTGATCTCGGCCTGAAGTGCACTCTGGACCGGGTCCGGCGGAGTCTGCCACCGTTCACCACATCACCTCCACCAGCTTTCCTGCGCAGCCCTGTTCCTGACGTCACGTCAGTTCAGTAATCTGACTACACGTCAGTTATTGAGGTCCATCGAGGTTCATCGAGCAGGAGCGGGCGGAACGATGCTTGGATCTACTCACGGCACCCTCACCACCGACTTCCGCGCACGAGTCGAGGCCTGCGGGGAGACCCCCAGGGCGGCCGTCCACTCGTCGGCGGCCCCCTCCGCCGACGACGCGGTCCCCCTGGACGTCAGCGGACGGCCGCTGCACGCCGACGTACCCGACCTCGACCGGTTCTTCCGGCCCGAGTCCGTGGCGGTCGTCGGCGCCTCCGACGCCGACGGCAGACCCAACACCGGCATCACCCGGCGGCTCATCGCCTGGGCGGAGCGCGTCGGCGCCCGGATCCACCCCGTGCACCCCACCCGCCGCACCGTCTTCGGACTGCCCTGCCACCCCTGTGTGGCCGAGCTGCCCGAACAGGTGGACCTCGCCGTCCTGCTGGTCTCCGATCCGCTGCCCGTCATCGAGGAACTGGCCGACACCAAGGTGAAGTTCGCCGTCGCCTTCGCGTCCGGCTTCGCGGAGACCGGCGACGCCGGGGCCGCCGCGCAGGAACGCCTCGCGGCCGCCGTCCGGCGCTCGGGGCTGCGCCTGCTGGGACCCAACACCAATCTCAACGCCTTCGAGGACTTCCGCGACGACCTCGACGGTCCGGCGATCGCCCTGATCACGCAGTCCGGCCACCAGGGCCGGCCCGTCCACACCCTCCAGGAACTGGGCATCCGGCTGTCCCACTGGGCCCCCACCGGCAACGAGGCCGACCTGGAGACATCCGACTTCCTCTCCTACTTCGCCGAACAGCCCGAGGTCGGCGCCATCGCCTGCTACGTCGAGGGCCTCAAGGACGGCCGGTCCTTCCTCCTGGCCGCCGACCGGGCCGCCCGCAACGGCGTGCCCGTCGTCGCCGTCAAGGTGGGCCGCACCGAGACCGGCGCCCGCACGGCCGCCTCCCACACCGGGAAGCTGACCGGCGCCGACACCGTCGTGGACGCCGCCATGCGCCAGTTCGGCATCATCCGCGTCGACGGCCTCGACGAGCTCCAGGACACGGCCGCCCTCCTCGCCCGCGCCCGCAGGCCCCGGGCCGACGGCGTCGTCGTGTACTCCATCTCCGGCGGCACCGGCGCCCACTTCTCCGACCTCGCCACCGAGGCGGGCCTGACCCTGCCCACCCTCTCGCAGGCCAAGCAGGACGAGCTCCACCAGTGGATCCCGCCGTACCTCAGCGTCGCCAACCCCGTCGACAACGGCGGGCACCCCGTCGGCGACTGGCGCGGCCGGAAGATCATCGACGCGATCCTCGCCGATCCCTCGGTGGGGGTCCTCATCTGTCCGATCACCGGCCCCTTCCCCCCGATGAGCGACAGGCTCGCCCAGGATCTCGTCGACGCCGCCGAGCAGACCGACAAGCTGGTCTGCGTGATCTGGGGGTCCCCCGTCGGGACCGAGGCCGCCTACCGCACCACCCTTCTCGGCTCCTCCCGCGTGGCCACCTTCCGCACCTTCGGCAACTGCATCACCGCCGTCCGCGCCTACCTCGGCCACCACCGCTTCACCGCCGGCTACCGCTCGCCCTTCGAGGACGCACCGCGCACGCCCTCGCCCTCGTACCGCAAGGCGCAGGCGTTGATGCGGCCCGGTCAGCAGCTCAGCGAGCACGCCGCGAAACAGCTCCTGCGCGCCTACGGAATACGTGTGCCCCGCGAGCAGCTGGTGACGAGCGCGGCGGCGGCGGTCCGCGCGGCCGGGCTGGTCGGGTACCCGGTGGTGATGAAGGCCTCCGGCCCGCAGCTCGGCCACAAGACCGAGCTGGGCCTGGTCAAGATCGGTCTGACCTCCGCGAGCCAGATCCGCGACGCCTACCGCGAGCTCACCGACATCGCCCGCTACGAGAACGTCCCGCTCGACGGGATCCTGGTCTGCCAGATGGTGGAACGGGGCGTCGAGATGGTCGTCGGCGTCACCCAGGACGACCTCTTCGGCCCGACCGTCACCGTCGGGCTGGGCGGCGTCCTCGTCGAGGTCCTGCACGACGCGGCGGTCCGCGTCCCGCCGTTCGGCGAGGACCAGGCCCGCGCGATGCTGCAGGAGCTGCGCGGCCACGCGCTGCTCGAAGGGGTCCGGGGTGCGCCCCCGGCCGACGTGGACGCGCTGGTGGAGGTGATCCTCCGGATCCAGCGCATGGCGCTGGAGTTCGGCGACGAACTCGCCGAGCTGGACATCAACCCCCTGATGGTCCTCCCCCGGGGCCAGGGCGCGGTCGCCCTGGACGCCCTCGCCGTCTGCCGCTGACGCTGCGCCCGCCCGCCCGGCCACCGCTGCGCGGGGGCTCGGGGCAGCGCCCGCGCAACGGCGCCGCACCCACCGCACCGGACCGCACCGGACCGCACCGGATCGCACCGAACGGGAGTCTCCGCATGACCCGCGCCCCCGAGGACACCGTCCTGCACCGCACCGAGAACCACGTCTCCTGGATCACCCTCAACCGCCCCGACGCCATGAACGCCCTCACGGGGGACCAGCGCGAGCGCGTCATCGCGCTGCTCGCCGACGCCTCCGCCGACCCCGCCGTCCGCGCGGTCGTCCTCACCGCCGGCGGCAAGGGCTTCTGCGCGGGCGCCGACCTGCGCGGCGGCCCCTCCACGGGCGGCGACCGCGTCGCCGGCGACGTGGCCCGCATGATCCGCCTCGGCGCGCAGCGTCTGATCACCGCGGTCCTCGACTGCGAGAAACCGGTGGTCGCCGCCGTGAACGGCACCGCCGCCGGCATCGGTGCGCACCTCGCCCTCGCCTGCGACCTGGTGATAGCCGCCGAGGGGGCCCGTTTCATCGAGGTGTTCGTGCGCCGCGGCCTGGTCCCGGACGGCGGCGGCGCCTACCTGCTGCCCCGCCTGGTCGGCCCGCAGAAGGCGAAGGAGCTGATGTTCTTCGGCGACGCCGTCCCGGCGGCCGAGGCCGCACGCCTCGGCCTGGTCAACAAGGTGGTCGCGGCCGAGGAGCTCCAGGCCGCCGCCCGGGAGTGGGCCGAGCGGCTCGCCCAGGGCCCCACCCGGGCACTCGCCCTGACGAAGCAGCTGGTCAACGCCTCTCTGGACGGTGACCGGGCGGCAGCACTGGCCGCCGAGGCCACCGCCCAGGAGATCAACATGACCACGGCCGACGCGAACGAGGGCGTGGCGGGCTTCGTGGAGCGCCGCACGCCCACGTACCGCGGCCGCTGACCGGGGCCCGAGGAGGTCCGCCGGCCGGCCTACATCCGGGGGTCGGGCTTCAGCAGCGCGAACACCGCGCCGGCGGGGTCCGCGAGCCAGCCGATCCGCCCGACGTCCGGCACGTCGGCGGCCGGCATGAGGACGGTCCCGCCGCTCTGCCGCGCCCTGTCGACGGTGGCGTCGACGTCCGCCACGTGGAAGTAGGGCACCCAGCGCGCCTCCTGTCCGTCGCCCGCGCCCTCGCCGAGCGGGGCGACCCCGCCGAAGGAGGCGTCCTCCTGGTCGCCGTCGGCGGTGCTCAGGACGCGGTACGTCATCCCGGGCGTCTGCATCTCGGAGTGCCGCCACCCGAACAGTCCGGCGTAGAAGGCGATGTCCGCCACCGGGTCCGGTACGTGCAGCTCCGCCCACACCAGCGTGTTCTCGGCGGAGGCCACCTCGAAGCCGGCGGTCTTCCCGGGCTGCCAGCAGGCGAAATCGGCGCCCTGCGGGTCGGTGAACTGCGCCAGCCAGCCCTCCCCCATGACGTCCATGGGCTCCATGCGCACCGTTCCGCCGCCGGCCCGGACCGCCTCGGCGGTGGCCCTGATGTCGGGGGTCATGAAGTGGTGCATCCAGGCCGACCGGGCGCCTTCCTCGGTGAGCGGTCCGAGCGCGGCGACGGTCTTGCCGCCCTGCCGGAAGAAGCCGTACCCGCCGGCCTCGGGGCCCGCGGGGACGAAGTCCCAGCCGAAGACGGCCCCGTAGAACGAGGCGGCAGCGCCGGTGTCGGGGCTGCCGAGGTCGAGCCAGTTGGGTGATCCGGTGCGGAAGTCGGTGCCGAGCATGGTCCCTCCGGGGGTGGGTGCGGCGGCGGTACGGGTCGGTGCCACGATGCCGAGCCTCCTGACCCGTCCGGCCCCGCGGAGCCGCCCGCCAGCCCGGTTTCACCCGTCCGGACGCATCCGTCCGCCGCTCCGCCGCTGTGAGGGGGTCCGGTGTCCCGCATCGCCGCGCCCCACCCCTTCACATCTGACGAACCGTCAGCTTCAATCGGGGTGTGATGGGACATGCAGGGATGGCGGCCACCGTCGTCCGATACCTCCGCTCAGTCGGCTCCCCCACCTCCGCCCTGGGACAGCGGGCGGCCGAGTCCGTCGACGCCCTGCCACGGCCCGATCTGCGGGCCGTCGGGGACGACGAGCGCGCGCCGGTGAGCCCGGCCGAATTCCGGGCCGTCCTGGGGAACTTCGCGAGCGGGGTCACGGTGGTCACGGCGCCGCCCGGCGCGGACGAGGACGGGCCCGCCGGCTTCGCCTGCCAGTCCTTCGCCTCGCTCTCCCTGGACCCGCCGCTGGTCACCTTCATGGTGGCCCGTACGTCGACCACGTGGCCGCGGATCGCCCGCGCCGGGGTGTTCTGCGTCAACATCCTGGGGGCGGAGCAGGGCGAGCTGTGCCGTTCCTTCGCCGTCAGCGGCGCGGACAAGTTCGCCGGGGTGGCCCACCGCCCGGCCCCCGTCACCGGCTCGCCGCAGCTGGACGCCGTACCGGCCTGGATCGACTGCCGGATCCACGCCGTCCACACCGGCGGGGACCACCTCATCGTCGTCGGCCGGGTCCTGGCCATGGGCGCGGCCGGAGAGGGCGACCCGCTGCTCTTCCACAAGGGCCGCTTCGGCCGCCTGGCCGGCTGAGAGGCCCGAGCGCCTGCCGCCGGCCCGCCCCCTGCGGGACGGACCGGCAGCCGCCGCGGCCGGCGTCAGAAGGTGAGCACGCCGCGCGCCACCCGCCCGTGCTGGGCGTCGTCGACGGCCCTGGCGAAGTCCTCGACCGGATACACCTGCGTCACCAGCTCGTCCAGCAGCAGCCTGCCCTGCCGGTAGAGCTCCGCGTACAGCGCGATGTCCCGCTGCGGGCGCGAGGAACCGTACCGGCAGCCCATGATCGTCTTGTCGAGGTACATCGACGAGACGAGGAAGGACGCCTCCTCGTCGAAGCCCGGCACGCCCAGCAGCACCGCCTGGCCGTGGCGGTCGAGGAGGTCGACGGCCTGCCGGATCAACCCGACCCGGCCCACGCATTCGAAGGCGTGGTCGGCGCCGGTGGGCAGGATCTCGCGGACCGCCGCCGGGGAGTCGGCGACCGCGGACGCGTCGATGAAGTGCGTGGCCCCGAACTGCCGGGCGGCGGCCTCCTTCGCCGGGTTCGCGTCCACCGCCACGATCGTCGTGGCCCCGGCGATCCGGGCGCCCTGGAGCACGTTCAGCCCGATGCCGCCGGTGCCGATGACGACCACCGTCTCGCCGTTGTCGACCCGGGCCCGGTTCAGGACGGCCCCCACCCCCGTCAGCACGCCGCAGCCGATGAGTGCCGCCGACGTCAGCGGGATGTCCGCCGGGATCCTCACCGCCTGAACGGCCTTGACGAGGGTGCGCTCCGCGAAGGCCGAGTTCGAAGCGAACTGGTGCAGGGGCTCGCCGCCCCGCGAGAACGGCTGCCCGGGCCTGCCGATCGCCTTGCGGCACATCGTCGGGCGGCCCCGGTCGCAGTCCGCGCACGCCCCGCAGTTGGCCAGCGTCGACAGCGACACGTGGTCGCCGGGCGCCACGTGCGTGACCCCCTCGCCGACGGCCTCCACCACCCCGGCGCCCTCGTGCCCCAGCACCACCGGCGGCGGGAACGGGATCGTGCCGTCCATCACCGACAGGTCGCTGTGGCACAGCCCCGCCGCCCGAATCGCGACCAGCACCTCCCCCGGCCCCGGGTCCCGGACCTCCAGGTCGTCGACCACCCGGGCCTGCTTGCCGTCGAACACGACGCCTCTCACCTGGACTCCTTAGGCAGGCCGAGCACCCGCTCGGCGATGATGTTGCGCTGGATCTCGTCCGAACCGCCGTAGATGGTGTCGGCGCGGGTGAACAGGAACAGGCGCTGCTCCTCGTCGAGTCCGAGCTCGTACGGCAGCCCCGGTGCCCACTCCGCGGGCCCGGCCGCGGCGGCCGCGCCCCGGACCTCCACCGCCAGCTCCCCGAGCCGCCGGTGCCAGCCGCCCCAGAGCAGCTTGGCCACGCTCGGCGAACCCGGGTCCCCCTGCCCGCCCAGGGTCCGCAGGGCGTTCCACCGCATGGTGCGCAGCTCGGCCCACTGCCGTACGAGGCGGTCGCGCACGACCGGGTCGGCCGGCGCCCCCGACGCCGCCGCCGAAGCGGCATGGAGCCCGAGGACCCGCTCCAGTTCGGCGGCGAAGCCGATCTGCTGGACCAGGGTCGAGACGCCGCGCTCCAGCGCGAGGAGCCCCATGGCCACCGCCCAGCCGTCGCCCTCCCCGCCCACGACCTCCGCGGCCACCGCCCCGTCGAAGAAGACCTCGTTGAACTCCGACGTCCCCGACATCTGCCGGATCGGCCGCACCTCGACGCGGCCCGGCTGGTCCATCCGTACGAGCAGGAAGGACAGCCCCCGGTGGCGCCGGGAGGCGGGCTCGGTGCGGGCCAGGACGAAGCACCAGTCCGCGTCGCCGGCGAGGGAGGTCCAGATCTTCTGCCCGGTGACGCGGAACAGCCCGTCGGCCGGGTCGCGCACCGCGGCCGTGCGGATGGCCGCGAGATCGGACCCGGCACCCGGTTCGCTGTAGCCCTGGCACCACAGCTCCTCGCCCCGGGCGATGGCGGGCAGGAAGCGGTGCTGCTGCTCCGTGCTGCCGTGGGCGAGCAGGGTGGGCGCGAGGAGGTTCTCCCCGATGTGGCCGACCCGGGCGGGAGCGCGCAGCGCCGCGTACTCCTCGGCCCACACCACCTGGCCGGTCAGGGACAGCCGCCGCTGCCCGAAAGCGCCGGCCGGCGCCTCCCAGCCCTGCCCGATCCAGCCGCCGCGGCCCAGCTCCCGCTCCCACGCCCGCCGGACCTCGACCCCCTGGTGCTCGCTGCCCGGCCCGCCGAGGCCGACGGCCTGCGCGTACGGGCCCACGAGGTGCTCCGCCAGCCACGTCCGGGCCTGCCCGCGCAGCTCCTCGTCCTCGGCTCCGAAACCGAAATCCACGGCGCTCCCCCGTCAGGCGTTGGGACGGTCCTTGGCGGCCGCCGCCTTGGCCATGGCCTCCAGCTGCGCCAGCATCGGCATCGGGTCGGTGCCGACGGTCCCGGGCAGGAAGTCGGCGATCCGCTCCGGGGTCCAGGAGCCGTCGGCGTATCCGGCCCGCAGTTCGCGCGGTTGCGCCCAGACGGCGATCTTCGGGCCGGCGATCGTGTAGACCTGCCCGGTGATCCGCTCGCCGCCGGCGGCGACGGCCCTGTCGGAGAGCAGGTAGGTGACGAGCGCGGCGACGTCCTCGGGCTCGCCGATCTCCTTCAGCTCCATGGGGACGTTCGCCGACATGCGGGTCCGGGCCACGGGCGCCACGGCGTTGGCGGTGACGCCGTACTTGGCCAGGCCGAGCGCGGCGGAGCGGACGAGCGAGATGACCCCGCCCTTGGCTGCGCTGTAGTTGGCCTGGGCGACGGAGCCCTGGTGGTTGCCGCTGGTGAAGCCGATCAGGGTGCCCGATCCCTGGCGGCGCATGACGGCGGAGGCTGCGCGGAAGACGGTGAAGGTGCCCTTGAGGTGGGTGGCGACCACCGGGTCCCACTCCTCCTCGGACATGTTGAACAGCATCCGTTCGCGCAGGATGCCGGCCACGCAGACGACCCCGTCGAGGTGCCCGTACTGCGCGAGCGCGGTGTCGACGATGCGCTGCCCGCCGGCCATGGTGGAGATGTCGTCGGCGACGGCGACGGCCTCCCCGCCGACTGCCCGGATCTCCTTCACCACGCCGTCGGCGATCTCGCTCGTGGGCGCGCCGCCCTCGATGCCGACGCCGTAGTCGTTGACGACGACCCTGGCGCCCTCGGCGGCCGCGGCGAGTGCCACGGCCCGTCCGATGCCCCGGCCGGCGCCAGTGACGGCGACGACCTTGCCTGCCAAGAAGTTCCCCACGCCGGCCCCTTCCCGCGGTTTCTGACGGACCGTTAGATTTTATGGGTAGTCGGACGCACGCGCACAAGCCCTCGTCGCCGCACATTCACGCAAGGAGCCGTCGACGCCCATGACCCTGCCCGCCGAGTTCCACGACATCGCCAAGCGCGTCAACAACTGGGGGCGCTGGGGCGCCGACGACGAGATCGGCACCCTGAACCTGATCACCGAGGAGGTCGTACGGTGCGCCGCCGCGGAGGTCCGCAGCGGCCGCCGCATCCCGCTGGCAGTCCCCCTCAAGGAGGACGGGGTGCAGGTCGGCATGATCCCCGGCCGGATCAACCCCCTGCACACGATGGTGCAGATCAACCAGGAGCTCTTCGGTCCGGGCACGGTCGCGTGCAGCGACGACGCCGTCAGCATGGGCCTCCAGGCGGGCACCCACTGGGACGCCCTCACCCACGTCTCCCATTCGGGCAGGATCTACAACGGCCGCCCCGCCTCCACCATCACCGCGCACGGCCGGGCGGAGTTCAGCGGCATCGACAAGGCCACCCCCGTCGTCTCGCGCGGGGTGCTCCTCGACGTGGCCCGCGCGAAGGGCCTGGACCGCCTGCCGGTCGACCACGCGGTGACCCCGGCGGACCTGGCGGAGGCCGAGGAGTTCGGCCGCGTCACGGTCCGCGCCGGCGACATCGTCCTCGTGCGCACCGGGCAGATCCAGGCGTACCTGGCGGGCGACAAGCACGGCTACGGCTTCCCGTCCCCCGGCCTGTCCGTCCGTACGCCGGAGTGGTTCCACGCGCGGGACGTGGCGGCCGTCGCGAACGACACCCTGACCTTCGAGATCTTCCCGCCGGAGATCGACCACCTGTGGCTGCCCGTCCACGCCCTCCACCTGGTGGAGATGGGCATGCTGCAGGGCCAGAACTGGGACCTCGAAGAACTGTCCACAGCCTGTGCAGAAGAGGAGCGGTACGCCTTCCTCCTCTCCGCCATGCCGGAGCCCTTCGTCGGCGGCACCGGCACCCCGGTGGCCCCGGTGGCCCTGCTCTGAGGGGGTTCGCGCAGGCGGCGGGGGGTGGGGCGACCCCGGGGACCCGGGCGCCGCACCGGATGGAACCATGTTGTGTCCATGACGCGTCACCGTTCTCGCGTCACCCCCCGCTCCTCACCACCCTCAGCACTGGAGAAGCGCATGACCAACCCGTACCAGGCGTCCCCGCCCCCGCCCCCGCCGCCCTTCACCCCGGTCCCGCCGCGGCGCTCGGGCGGCAAGTTCGTCCCCTTCCTGGTCCTGGCCCTGGTCGTCGGCGGCGCCTACGGTGCCTCCAAGGTGCTCGGAGCGGACGACAGCAAGTCCACCACGTCCACCTCCACCACGGCCTCCCCCTCCGCCAAGCCCACGGCGAAGGACCCCGGGTCCCCCGAGTCCTCCTCGGACACCTCCAGCGCGTGGAAGGTCGGCGACTGCGGCGGCCCCGACCCCTCGAAGGGCACCGACGCCTACAAGCGGACCGGCTGCTCCGACTCCGGGGCGAGCTTCAAGGCCATCGACATCAAGGAAGCCAGCATCCTGCCGGGCTCGATCCAATGCCCGCCGGGCACGGACGTGATGATCGAGGTGAGCATCTCCTACAACGGCGGCAAGTCGAGCGGCATCCCGACCAACACCGTCTGCGGCCGCAACCTGTCCAACGACCACCCCGGCGACGCGGGCGCCGGCGGCGGCCAGCTCGTGAAGGGCGACTGCGTGACCTCCCAGGCCAAGGAGGTCCCCTGCAGCAGCTCGGGCGCACAGAAGGTCCTCGGCCTGGTCAAGACGAAGGAGGAGTGCCCCTCCGGCACCACCGACCCCATCCGTCTGACCATCGCGGTGGGCCGCCCCTACGACGTCATCTGCACCGACGGCTGACCTCCGCCCCGCGGGAGTCCCGCCCCGGCAGGCCCGGCCATCCGGCCGACGGCGCCGCCCGGCCACCCGCCCGCACGATGCGGGTGGCGGCGGCGCGCGTGCACGCCCCGAGCGCGGCACGGCAGCCGCCACCCCGCGACCCGCACTCGTCAAGGCGTGTCCTTGGCGTCCCCTCGCGTCGAATCGCTCCACACCAGGGTGATCAAAAGGTGACGAACCGTCAACACCTCGTTAGAGGTACACGCGCGGTTCCCGCACCGACGTGTGAACCTCGGCCGGACAGCAGGAGTCCGCGGAGGCGCTGCTGGACGCCGCGTCCGACTCCCCCTTCCGCGCCCGGTCGATCTCGCACCAGATCCGTTTGCCCGAGCCCTCGCGCTGCCAACCCCACCGGTCCGCCAGCCCGTCCACCAGCTCCAGGCCGCGCCCGCCCGTGTCCTCCCCGCAGGCCTGCCTGCGGGCCGGCGCCCGGTCGCTCGTGTCGGCCACCTCGACGCGCACCCCCGGCCCCCCGAACAGCATGCGCAGCACGGCCGGACAGCCCGTGTGCACGACCGCGTTCGTGACCAGTTCCGAGATCAGCAGGACCAGCGTCTCGGCGAGCGGCTCGTCGTCCCCTATGCCCGATCCCGCCAGCCGTGACCGCGCCCACCGACGGGCCCGGCCGACCTCGGCGGGATCCGCGCCTACCTCCAGCTGAACCTGAAGCACCTGCACCGCTCACACCATCCGAACCGGCGGACACTTCGCCTCGCGACGGGGCGGGATCACCTTCCGTGACCCCCTTGCGTAGCAGCATGGTTGACATACAGTCACCACAACAAGCGCTTCGGGCATATTCCCGCGCGATGGAGTAGGCGTGGTGCATACTGTGCGACGCTCACGCCGCTCAACCGCTCGCATTTGTGGGAGCGTACCGGAGCATGCCCCCGACTCCGGGCTGTAATGCGGCGGGCGAAGGACACAAAGCTATATCAACTCTCTGTAATCGGACATGCGTCCCGCGTCGTTCCTCCCGTACCCCTCCCCGCGCCTCCTGGCCCACCCGTCGCACCCTGCCACCCCGCCGCGTCCAACAGCTCAGCAGCCAGCACTTCCTCCGCCTCCGCCGCCGTCCGCCACTGCTCGGCCCGCACCCAGGCCCGCTTCAGATGCAGGTGCACATCCGCCTCCCACGTGAAGCCCATCCCGCCGTGCACCTGCAGACAGTCCCGGGCGTTGCGCACCGCCGCCTCGTCCGCCAGCAGCTTCGCCGCGGCCACCTCCCCCGCCCCGCCCGTCACCGCGGCCGCGTACACCGCCGTACGGGCCACCTCGGCCCGCACCAGCATCCCCGCGCACAGGTGCTTCACCGCCTGGAACGCCCCGATGGGCTGCCCGAACTGCTCGCGCTCGCCCGCGTACCGCACCGCCAGCTCCACCGTCCGCAACGCGCTCCCCACCTGGAGCGCGGCTGTCAGCAGCGCCCCCTGCGCCGCGTACGCCGCGGCGCAGCCCGGCCGCTGCACCCGGTACAGCGGCGTCAGCGGGTCCGCCGAACGCACCGGCACGCCCTCCGGGAGCACGGCCGCCCCGAGCACCGCGTCCGCCTCCCCCAGGTGGGCCACCAGGTCCCCGCCCAGGTCGAACGCGGTCACCACCGCCGTCCCCGTCGCGGCCCCCGGCACCACCCCGGCGGCCAGGTGCGTCGCCACCAGCGGCCCCGGTACCAGCGCCCGCCCGGCCTCCTCGAAGACGAGCACCGCCTCCGCCGGCCCCAGCCCCACCCCGCCCTCCGACTCCGGCAGCCGCAACGCGAAGAACCCCGCCCCGCCCAGCTCCCGCCACAGCCCGCGGTCCACGCAGACCCCGGTGTCCACCGAGGCGCGCAACGCCTCCCGCCCGTACCGGCCCTCCAGCAGGCCCCGTACGCCCGTCCGCAGGTCCCGCTGCTCCTGCGTCGGCTGGAAGTCCATCCCGCTCACCGGCCCTTCGGGAGGCCGAGGATCCGCTCGGCGACGATGTTCCGCTGGATCTGCGAGGTGCCCGCCGCGATGGTGTACGAGAGGGAGGAGAGCCGGTCCAGCGTCCACTCCTCCTCCAGAGACAGCGACGCCGCCCCCAGCACCTCCGCCGCCACGTCGTAGAGCTCCTGACGGGCGTGCGAGTAGGCCAGCTTGAAGACCGAGCCGCCGACACCCGGCACCCCGCCCGGCGACCGCTCGGCCTCGCTCACGTTCCACTGGGTCAGCCGCCACAGCGCGCCGAACTCCCCGTGCAGCCGCCCCAGCCGGCGCCGCAGCACCGGGTCGTCCCAGCGGCCGTTCGCCTTCGCCGTACGGGCCAGCTCACCCAGGGTCCTGCGGCACGCGACGACCTCGCCGACGAAGGCCGTGCCCCGCTCGAAGGACAGCGTGACCATGGTGACCCGCCAGCCGTCGTTCTCCGCACCCACCCGGTCGGCCACCGGCACCCGCACCTCGTCGAGGAACACCTCCGCGAACTCCGTCGACCCGGCCAGCGTGCGCAGCGGCCGCACCGTCACCCCCGGCGCGTCCATCGGCATGGCCAGCCAGGAGATCCCGCGGTGCTTGGGGGCTTCGGGGTCGGTGCGTACGAGCAGCTCGCACCAGTCGGCGACCTCCGCGTGCGAGGTCCAGATCTTCGATCCGGTGATCACGTAGTCGTCGCCGTCGCGGACCGCCCGCGTGCGCAGCGAGGCCAGGTCGGAGCCCGCGTCCGGCTCGCTGAACCCCTGGCACCACACCTCCTCGCCGCGCAGCACGGGCGGCAGCCAGCGCGCCCGCTGCGCGGCCGTGCCCTCGGCGGCGATGGTGGGGCCGGCGTGCAGCAGGCCGACGAAATTCGCGCCGACGTAGGGGGCGCCGGCCCGCTCGGTCTCCTCCAGGAAGATCAGGTGCTGGGTCGGGGTGGCGCCCCGACCTCCCGCGTCCACGGGCCAGTGCAGGCCGGCGTACCCGGCTTCGTACAGCCTGCGCTGCCAGCCCAGGTCGTAGGCGCGCCGGCCCGGCCAGTCGTCGGGGGAGGGGCGGGCGGGCAGCTCGGGGAGGGCCTTGGCGAGCCACTCGCGCAGCCGCGCCCGGAAGTCGCGCTCCTCGTCGGTGTACGTCAGGTCCATCAGCGGCGGCCCGTGTCCCCGGCCCGGTCCCGCTCCCTGCCCCGGTCCCGGTCCTCGCCCCGGTCCCGCTCCTTGCCCCGGTCCTTGTCCAGGTCGAGGCCGAGCATGCGGATGGCGTTGCCGCGCATCAGCTTGTAGACCGTCTCCCCGTCCAGGCCCCGCACGTGGTCGAGGGCGACCTCCCTGGTGTGCGGGAAGGTGGAGTCCACGTGCGGGTAGTCGGTCTCGAAGGTCGCGTTGTCGCGGCCGACGACGTCGAGCGAGGCGATGCCGTGCTTGTCGCGGAAGAAGCAGCAGAACATCTGCCGGTAGTAGTACGTCGACGGCGGCTCGGGGATCAGGTCGCGCACCCCGCCCCACGCCCGGTGCTCCTCCCACACGTCGTCCGCGCGCTCCAGGGCGTAGGGGATCCAGCCCATCTGGCCCTCGCTGTAGGCCAGCTTCAGCGTCGGGAACTTCACCAGGACGCCGCTGAAGAGGAAGTCCATCATCGAGGCCATCGCGTTGTTGAAACTGAGCGACGCCTGGACGGCGGGCGGCGCGTCCGGGGAGGCCGCGGGCATCTGCGAGCTGGACCCGATGTGCATGTTGACCACCGTGCCGGTGTCCTGGCACACCGCGAAGAAGGGGTCCCAGTAGCCGGAGTGGATCGAGGGCAGCCCCAGGTGGGTCGGGATCTCGGAGAAGGTCACGGCGCGCACGCCGCGGGCCGCGTTGCGCCGGATCTCGGCCACCGCCAGGTCGATGTCCCACAGCGGGACGATGCACAGCGGGATCAGCCGGCCGCCGCTGTCGCCGCACCACTCCTCGACCATCCAGTCGTTGTAGGCGCGCACACAGGCGAGGGCGACCTCCTTGTCGTGCGCCTCGGCGAAGGTCTGCCCGCAGAAGCGGGGGAAGGTCGGGAAGCACAGCGATGCCTCGACGTGGTTCAGGTCCATGTCGGCGAGGCGCGCCTTGGGGTCCCAGCAGCCCCGGCGCATCTCCGCGCGGGTGATCCCCTCCAGGGTCATGTCGTCGCGGTCGAAGCCGACTGCGGCGATGTTGCGCTTGTACGGGAACTTCAGGTCCTCGTAGATCCACCAGTCGGTCGGCGGCCCGTCCGGGTCCATGGAGATCACGTACTTGCCGCCCGTGTACTGGAGCTCGCCGATGCCGGCGGTGAGCGCCTTGGGTCCGCGGTCGCGGTACTTGGCGGGCAGCCAGACGTCGAACAGGTGCGCGGGCTCGATCACATGGTCGTCGACGCTGATGATCCGAGGCAGTTCCATGGGCTCCCCAATCCGGTGCCGATCCGGCGCCAATCCCGTGCCGATCTGATGGATCGTCAGAAACAAGCTAGCCCCGGCACCCCTGGACCGACAAGCGCGGGCGCCCTACGCTCTGCGCTTGATCTGACTGACCGTCAGTCAATCGGCCAAGGGGAGGTCTGGCATGACGGACACCGCGACCGCGACAGAACTGAGCCGCTCCCGCACCCTGTGGGAACTCATCGCCCGCCGGGCCGCACTCACCCCCGACACCACCGTCCTCATCGAAGCCGCCGACGACCCCGCCGCCGACCGCACCCTCACCTTCGGCGCACTGCGCGACCGCTCCGAACGCGTCGCCGCAGGCCTCTACGACCTGGGCGTACGCCCCGGCACCGTCGTCGCCTGGCAGCTCCCCACCCGCATCGAGACGGTACTGCTCACCGCCGCCCTCGCCCGGATCGGCGCCGTCCAGACCCCCGTCATCCCCTTCTACCGCGACCGCGAGGTCGGCTTCGCCCTCCGCGAGGCCAAGGCCGAATACCTCGCGATCCCCGGGGTGTGGCGGGGCCACGACTACCCCGCCATGGCCCGGCGGCTCGGCGCGCGCGGCGTCTTCGACGCGTACGCCTCCCTCCCCGACGGCGACCCCTCCGTACTCCCCCCACCGCCCGCCACCGGCACCGACGTCCGCTGGATCTACTGGACCTCCGGCACCACCTCCGACCCCAAGGGCGTCCTGCACACCGACCGCTCCCTCATCGCCGGCGGCTCCTGCCTCGCCCACGCCCTGCACCTGACCCCGTCGGACGTCGGCTCGATGGCCTTCCCCTACGCCCACATAGCCGGACCCGACTACACCGTGATGCTGCTGCTCTACGGCTTTCCCGCGGTCCTCTTCGAGAAGTTCGCGATGCCGGACGCCCTCGACGGCTACCGCCGCCACGGCGTCACCGTCGCCGGCGGATCCACCGCCTTCTACTCCATGTTCCTCACGGAACAGCGCAAGGCCCCCGACGTCCCCCTCATCCCCACCCTCCGCCTCCTCGCGGGCGGCGGCGCCCCCAAACCGCCCGAGATCTACCACGCGGTCGTCCGCGAACTCGGCTGCCAGCTCACCCACGGCTACGGCATGACCGAAGTCCCCATGATCACCATGGGCGCCCCGGACGACACCCCGGCCAACCTCGCCACCACCGAGGGCCGCCCCCCTCAGGGCATGTCCATCCGCATCACCACCCCCGACGGCACCCCACTGCCCCCGTGCACCGACGGAGAGGTCCGGCTGCGCGGCGAGGCGGTCTGCCAGGGCTACCTCGACCGCGACCAGTCGGCCGAGGCCTTCGACCGCGACGGCTACCTGATCACCGGCGACCTGGGCCATCTGACCCACGACGGCTACCTCGTCCTCACCGGCCGCAGCAAGGACGTCATCATCCGCAAGGGCGAGAACATCTCCGCCAAGGAGATCGAAGACCTCCTCCACCGCCTCCCGGGCGTAGCCGACGTGGCGGTCATCGGCCTCCCGGACCATGCCCGCGGCGAACGCGTCTGCGCGGTCGTCGAACAACCCCCCGGCGCCGCCCCCCTCACCCTCCCCCAACTCACCGCCTACCTCCGCACCGAAGGCCTGGCCCCCCACAAACTCCCCGAACAACTGGAACTCCTCGACGCGCTCCCGCGCAACGAAGCCCTGCGCAAGGTCTTGAAATACAAGCTGCGCGAGCGCTACGCGTAGGAGCCGGGGGTGAGGGGTGGGGGGTGGGGTT
>NZ_JOFX01000056.1 GCF_000719345.1 Streptomyces sp. NRRL F-2664 | reverse complement strand
CACCACCCCCCAGGTCATCCGTTCGACAGAGGGGACACAGTCATACCGGGCCCGGAGGCCAGCGGTCCCATTGCAGGACCGCGAAAAACATAACGGGGGTCACGTCAACCCGCCAGACTGCGCCGGGTGCCCGCCCCTGGCCGGCTTCCTCAACGAATTGACGGATCATCACGTCGCGCCGCCGCCGACTACCTCACCGGCAAGGGAATCGCCGCCCGCGCCGACATCACGCCCCGCGCACGAGGACGAACCCGCGACACCGCCTGGCCCCCATCCCCGCCCCCGTACAGTTGGCGGGGGGCCGGTGGCAGCGGGTCAACCCGCGGCTCCGGCGGTGCCCTGTCCTCGGCCACGGTCGGGAACACGTCGCGGGTGCGGTGCGCGGCTCCCTTGCAGCCCGGGGCGTCGCCCTGCTGTCAGGAGTCAGCCGTACAGGTCGCGGTCGCGGCCCGCACCCGGCCGGCTGTAGCGGGGCATGGCGTTGGGGTCGGCGAGGGTGTCCAGGATGGTCCGCTCGCCCCGGTGGCCGGAAAAGCAGGTGTTCGCCATCTCCCTCCCGTCGTCGGCGTAGCCCTTGACCCACTTGGCGCCGGCCCACTTGCCGGTGTCGGCGGTGTCGGCGGTGAAGTCCTTGAAGGCGGACCCCTGGTCGGCGGCGAAGTCCTTCTGGTGGGTGGGGACCTCGCAGTACAGGCGGACGACCGGCTTCGCCATTCCGTGGCCAGGCCAGTCGACCCTGACCGAGGCGATCTTGTCCAGACCGGTCGCCTTCAAGGAGTAGGTAGAGCCGTCCATCGGCAGGACACAGCTGTCACCCGTGTGACCGCTACCGCTGAACAGGGTGACCTCGGGCCTCACCGTCTGCCGGGCAGAATCGGACATCGTCTTCCTCCAAGGGCTGGGCCCTCAGCTCTACCCGTTGAGAAACTTTCCGTAACAGAAGAACACTATCCGTGATGACATCGTCGGGAGGGGCGGGCCGTTGCCCTTGGGTGGTGCCCCCTCCCCCGCACGCGGCACCCGTGCCGGGGCGGGACGCCCGCCCGGACCGGCAAGCCATCCTGCGCGCCTGCGCTGCGGTCACGCATGGCCGGGGAGACGGCAAAAAGGCGCCTCCCCGGCCCTCACGGTCCAGATGGCGTCTGCATTAGGCCGTCGAAGACGGCATGTGCCCGCCACTGCCCACGTCGAACGACAACCACGAGGAGGAGTTCTGCGTCCTCGCCGTGGCCGCCCTCACGGAGACTGGTCGGCCGAGGAGACGGACAACGCCGTCCTCGTAGAGGTGTTGCGCAGCCTGTATTCGTACGCCGAGCCGCGTGCCGAAGCGTCCCTCCTGGCGCACGTCGGCCACCACGACGCCGGCGTCCGGCGAGCGGTGGCCGCCGGTCTCGGCACGCGCTTGGAGTCCACGTACCGGTCCGACGAAGCTCGTGAGGCACTCCTGACGCTGATGGGCGACCCTGATACAGACGTACGGATCGCGGCCTGCCGCAGTGTCGGCGAGGCCGGGAACGGCGATCCCGCGCTGACCGACGCGATGGCGGCTCTCCTCGACCACCCGGAGCGCCGGGTCCAGCTTGTTGCTGTGTACGGTCTCGCACTCCACAACGACGAGCGGTGCGTGGAAGGCGCGGACCGTCTGGGCCAGCCGCGGCTCGGATTCCGCAACGAGGAAATGGTCTGCCTCGACGTGGCGTGGCGGTATCAATGGGGCCGCGACGACAACTGAGGTCAGCCTGACCCTGTTGCCCGCTTGGGCATCGTCGTCGACGGAACCGAGCAGCAGCGGCTGCTGGACCTCGCCGCGGGCTGCAGCGGCACCCATGCGCCTTGTTCTGTCCGGCGGATCCAGGGGTCGTAGGCTCCGGTGCATGCACAGCACCCTGACAGAGCACGCTCGGTGCCTCTACGGAGATGAGTACCGGCCGACACCGGAGTGCGGCCGGGAACACCGGGAGCATTACTTCGTCGAAGAGGCCCTCGCGGGTTGTCCCTCGGCGTACTCAGGCGAACCAGCGGTAGCAGTCGTCCTTGGGCTTGCCAGGTACGTCTTCTCGGAACTCGTAGAAGCCATCTTTGGGTTTCTCAAGGATTTTCACGTCCGCGTCCTCCAGCTGGATGCAGACGGGGAACCCAATCGGGGGTTGACCGCTGGCGCGATGCAGGATCAGCTTTCCCTTCCAGGCACCCCGGGCAAGTCTCCAATCTAGGGACCCATGCCGCCCTTTCCATGCACCGATGAGCCGGCACCGGGAGAAGCTCCAACAGGCGCAGCGGGGCCCCCTCGCCGGCCCACCCCACCACAACCCGACAACGCCCCCGTCGATCCCCACGCGCGGGCCGTCGGGTGCGGACGCGCCGTCCAGCCCGGCCCATCGCCCACGACATCCTCTCGCCCTCAGCACGGATCGCCGCGCGTCTATACGGGCAGGGCCAGTCGGCTGGTGTGTCTACCCCGGGAGGGCTGGGTCCGTCGCTCCGTCGTTGGTGGTGAGGGCGCCGGTCCGGCCCCCTTCCACACCCGGCCCGCCGGTGCTGGGCGACGGTCCGTTCCAGGTGCCGGACGACCCGCGCCGCGAGTTCGTCACGGGGCTCCAGCACTTGTGGGAGGCGACGCACTCGGCCGTCGTCGGTGGTGGCCTCCACCTGTTTCGTACCGATGCCGGATGGGCGAGCAGGCAAGTGGATGATCAGCGGAATGAACCGCTCATGTCTCGCAACGCTGCAACGCTTCCACAGGCGCTGGCGAGTATCACGAGCCCTCCGACGACGAAAGCCCAGTTCGCGCTGGTCGAATTCTCGGACTTCTGCTCGTCCAGGTTGTTGCTCCCGGTCTGGTGGCTGCCTGAGTAGCTGACGCAGGTGTCGCCGGCTGACATCGTTTCGCCGCCGCAGTCGGCGGGCGAGTTATTGATCTTGAATCCAACGAATAGAATCGCCGCGCCGACGGCAAGAAAGAAAAGACTCGCCAGCAGGTTCTGGGCGGGGGTGTTCTCTCTGGCTGAGCTCATGGCCTTCGGTCCTCCATGGACGTTGCTGGGACAATAGGGGCGTTCCTGGTCAAGCGGCCGGTCCTGGCCTGGGGTCGGCGAGGCGTGGGGACGGGTAGCCGAAGTTCGCAAGTGAGGTGACGCGCAGGACCTTCGGCGAGTGGGGCTCGGCGTGGTGAGCTGCCGCGAGCCGGACATCCCGATGGTGATGTCCCGAACCGCTCGGCCAACAGGCCACGCCACCGGCCATTGGTGACCGGTGGTCGAAAGACCTGCGATCCGCCCCCTCCGAGGACGTGCCCGGCCAACAACGCACTCGCCCTGATCGGACGTGATCAGCCTCAGCCCGCACCGACAGCCAGCAGCCAGCAGCCGCGGTGGGCCCCTGGCCGAACCCGGACACGTCTTCAAGCTGCGCGTCCAGGCGCAGGCGTTGGGAGCGCAGCGGATGGCGGAAGACCCCGCCGTGGTCGATGGCGCCATCGGCGCTGACCTCAGCGACCAGGGCAGGGTGGACGAGGGTGGTGTTCAGGCGTCGCGGCTCCCCCACGTCGCCGAGAGCCTCACCCCGTCCACGGATGCCAGGGCCGGCGGTAGTAAGGTGCTCGGCGACCAGGCGGGCGGCATCCGGGCGCAAGGGGACGGTCCGACCGACCGGGCGCAGTCGGCCGTGGGTGTGGTGGCGGCCTGGGACGAGGAGCTGCGGGCGGGTCAGGGTGCCGGATCCCGCCGACGATCATCTCCGTGGTGTCCCGTCTCCGGATCTTTGTCCATTCCCGGTAGCCGGGGAGGTAGCGGCCGTTCTAGGGCTTGACCAGGATCCCCTCCACCCTGGCGACGTCCCTTCAGGTCTCCAGCCATTCCCGCGCCTTGGCCAGGTCCGTCGTCTGCGGGACAAGCGTCCACGGGGCCGTCAGGGCGTGGTCGGAAAACAGTTTCTCCAGCAGGTCCGCCGCTCGGCGTACGGGCGGGCGAGAAGCTCATGGTCGCCGTGCTGCAAGAGGTGGAAGGCGACAAATTAGACCGGCCACCGCGCGGCAAGGGTGGGGGCGCGGGCGGCGGCCCGGCGCTGCAAGGCCGCGAACGACAGCCGGCCCGCCTCGGTGTCCCAGACGACGAGTTCGCCGTCGAGGACCAGGCCGTGCGGCAACTGCGTCTCGGCGGCCGCCACCAGGTCCGGCCACCGGTCCTGAACCAGCCCCGCGGCGGGTCTGCACCACCGCCGTGCCGCCCGGCTTGGCGGCGGTGAACAGGAGCGCCCGGTGGCCGTCCAGCTTCTGCTCGTACGCCACCCCCGCCCGCACAGCGGCCGGACCCGGCCCGGCCTCCGCGGCCTGGGCCACCATCGGCTCCACTGGCGGCCTCAGCGTCACGAGAGCCTCCCTCACCGGTTGCCGGCCCCTCTTCCAGGGTCGGCCACCCAACGCGTAAGCGGCTCTGCAGGACGGTGGTCGCGCCATCCATCCGAGGGGCGCCACGGGGCCGTCAGGGACGCCCTGCGGGTATGTGCGGGACGGCGACATCCGCGACGCCCACGGGCAGGCCGGCTGAGCCGCGGACAGCACACGTACGCCGTCACGCCGCCTTTACGGCGTGACGGTGGGAGGAGTGGAGCCGCGGCCGAGGGATGGGGCGGCCCCGGGGTAATGCTGCCTCCAGAGCGCTCTGGGCCTCGGGCCTCACCCACGTACGCCATGTCGGCGCGGGCTGAGCAGGACCCGTCCGAGCACCCCCTTACGGGCGGTCAGGCCCCGGGCCCCCGGTGGGGGGAGGGGCGGGAGGGCCGAGTGGCCAGCAGGGCAGTGATCCGCCGGCTCCTCGACGCCACCGGCACGCCGCATCTTCACCCTCTCCGAGGCCGTCTGGCCAACGCAGGCGGCGCCGGAACGGCGGTCCCGGGAGCACATCGCGGACCGCGGGCCGGCATCAAGTTCGCTGGACCGGACGACGCTTGGGTGAGCGGAGTGTCCAACCAGTCATCCACACCTAAGCGGCGCGACCCCAGGCGGAGACGAGGGTGTATCCGAGTTCGTGGGTTCGGGGGGCGGTGAGGTGCGCGATGGCCGCGTCGAAGCCTGCGCCGTCGATGAGTCCGGTGGCGATGATCTCGGTGCGCATGGCGGTGAAGGTGAGTTCCCAGAAGCGGGCAGTGGGGCTGTTGCCGCGTACGAGGGGAACGTCGGCGGCCATGTCGACGTCCGTGAGGCCCGCGTCGATGAGGGGGGCGGGGTAGGCGCGGGCGTAGTTCAGGTCGCTGTCGAGGGTGGTGAGCAGCGCGTGGTCATAGGCCTGGGTGAGGGTGCGTACGGCGGGTTGGGGTGAGGCGGCGGCCATGGTGTTGATGACGTCGCTGACGATGAGGTGGCCGCCGGGTGCGAGCCAGGACACCAGGCGGGAGAGGACCTCCTGGCGCTGGGGGAGGTGGCAGAGCGTCAGGCGGGCGTGGACGAGGTCGAAGCCGGGTTTGGGCAGTTCGTCGTCGGTGGCCGTATGGACGTCGGCGTGCCAGATCTGCACTCCGGAATGCGCGGCTTCGTTCAGCAGGCTGGTGTCGCGGTCGAGGGCGATGACTTCGCCGTCGGGGCCGGCCTGGTCGGCGAGCCAGGCGGCGACGGTGCCCGGTCCTGCGCCGACGTCCAGGCACCGGCGGCCGGGCAGGAGGCCGAGGTCGGTGATGCGGCGTCGGGTATAGGGGTCGAAGACCTCGCCGATCAGGGCGATGCGTTCCCGTTCAAGCGGCTGGTCGAAGCCGTACAGGCGGCTTCCGTACTCCTCTGTCTGCACACCCGAACCCTATAGTTACCCTTTGGATTCGAGTGGCTGCTTTCTGTGATGGAGGTGGTGTGGGTGTCTGCTGTCGCCGTCCAGTCGGGCGCTGTGCTGCAGGTCCGCGCCGAGGTGGCGACGGGCTTGGGCGCCGAACCGCCGCACCTGCCGTATCGGCTGCTGTGGGACGAGCACAACACCGCGCTCTACGACCGGATCCGCGAGCAGCCCGAGTACTACCTCAACCGGCTGGAGATGCAGCTCCTTCACGCGCACTCACGCGAGGTGACCGCCGACTGCGGGGCTCGGACGTTGATCGAGCTCGGCTCCGGCACCGGGGAGAAGGCACTGCCGCTCCTGCGGCACTTGACCGCGCCCGCGACCTACCTGCCGGTGGACGTCAGCACCAGTGCGCTCAGCCGGCTGACCGACCGGCTCCGGCACGCCTCACCCAGCACCTCGGTGCACACCGTGGCCGCGGACTTCACCCGCCCGTGGCCTCCGGCGCTGCGCGAGACCGGCCGGCGCCCC
Organism: Streptomyces sp. NRRL F-2664; assembly: GCF_000719345.1. GTDB lineage: Bacteria > Actinomycetota > Actinomycetes > Streptomycetales > Streptomycetaceae > Streptomyces. The sequence goes on along the minus strand of NZ_JOFX01000056.1, from coordinate 16,030 downwards.
GCGCTGGTCACCTTCCTCGGCAGCACTCTGGGCAACCTGCTTCCCGGTGAGCGCCATGACCTGCTGGCGCTCCTGGCAGGCAGCCTGGAGCCGGGAGACGGCCTGTTGCTGGGGGTGCCCCTGCTGCACGACGCGCAGGTGATGGTCTCCGCCTACCAGGACGCCGCCGGCCTCATGGAGGCGTTCTACCTCCACTGCCTGCGCATCCTCAACCGAGACCTCGGCACGAACTTCGACCTCGACGCCTACGCCCACCACGTCACCTGGGCCGCCCCCGAGCAGCGCGTCGAGATCGGACTGCGTGCGCTCGCCGACCAGAGCGTCCTGATCCCCGGCCACCCCACCTCCCACCGCGTGCTCCTCCCCCGCGGCCAGGTCCTGCGTGCGGCCGTCGCAGTGCGCTTCACCGCCGAACAGCTCGACGACGAGCTGTCGGCTCACGGCTTCGAGACCGTACGCCGGCTGCCGGACACCAGCGGCCGGTACATGCTCCTTCTCGCCCGCCATCAGGGATGAACCACGGCGGGCACCCCGCGGCCGCGAGCGTCTCAGCGCGGTCGGGGGGTGTTCATGATGGGCCGTTCGCGTGGTGAAGCCGGATCGGCTGGCCTCGCCCGGCGGCAATCCGGAATGATCCGCTGCAACCCGATCTCCACGTTTCTGCCGAGGTACTGATGACGACGGCGACCGATCTGCGGACCCGTAAGTTCAACCGCTTCTTCGACCTGCTGGACACCGACAGCAACGGCTACATCGAGCCCGAGGACTGGGCCAGGACCGCCCAGAAGTTCTCTGCCGGCTTCGGCCACGCCGAGGGATCCGCCCAGGCCAAGGCACTCCACCGCGCCTACCAGCAGGTCCACCACAACATCGTCTCGGCCATGGACACCGACGGCGACGGACGGGTCAGCCGGGAGGAGTTCCACGCCGGACTCCACCGCCACGTCGCCGATCTCGGCCTCCTCGACAAGACGTTCCGCCCCGCCCTCGACGCCGAGTTCGACACCGCCGACATCAACGGCGACGGCGTCCTCCAGGGCGAAGAGATCGACCTCATCTGGAAGGTCTGGGGCATGTCCGAGAAGGACGCCAAGACCGCCATGGAGCAGATGGACCGCGACGGCGACGGCCGCATCAGCCGCGACGAGTACTACGCCACCTGGCGCGAATACCTCGCCAGCGAAGACCCCGACGCCCCCGGCAGCTGGCTCCTCGGACACCCGTAACCACCGACAGCCGCCCGGTACAGCTGGTCGAGCAGGGCGAGCACCGGCTCGCCCCCGAGTGCGAGGTGTGCGCGGAGGTAGGCGCTCTGGTCGCGGAGATCGACGCGCCTTGAGGGCGTTCAAGGTGGCCTGCTGGAGCCAGGGCTCCTGGTTGAGTCCCGGCGAGTCGACCAGCACCACGCCGTTACGGCACAGCTCGGCGGGCCAATGCAGTTCGGCGTGCCGAACGGCTCCGGGCCGCCGGCGGTTCTTGAGGTCGATGGTGAGTGCCTCCTTGCCGTGGTAGCAGCCCGCGAGGGGGTGGGTGCCCTGGACCGTCCAGTCGACGTCGTCGGAGACCCGGGCCCAGAACTGCGGCTGGGTGGCGGGGTCCCGCAGGAAGCCGAAGAGCCGGGTCCGGTCGGCGCGCATGCCTGTCATCGGATCCGCCCCTGGGTGACCGGCCGGGTGGCTGCCCTCCGTCGGCACGGGTGCGCTGCGGCGGTGGACGGCCCCATTGTGCCGATCCCGGCCCGGATGCGCGGCGCCGACACGGTCCTGCGGCGTGCAGGTGCCGCTCTGCGGCAGGACGAGCCGAGGGCGACACCGGCCCGCTACAGGCCGGCGGGCCGTCCGCAGCGATGACGCGTCGTGCATCGGGCGAGAGGGTGGGCGCGGCAGGGACACGACCAGCCGTGGGCCTTCCGTGCCGCGGCGGCCGGCGGCCACGCGTGCACCGCCTGCGCAGTACCCGCGCCCGGAGCTGCTCCCGAGGGGCGCGGCAGTGTGCCGGCATGGCCGCCCTCCGGGACGTCCGTCCCGGCGCGGGCCCGCACCGGCCCACCCGTGGATCCGCCGGTCAGGGGGCGTCGACCAGTACACGGCCGTCGGTCGGCACGGTCACCGTGAGGCCGTTCGCGTACGCGTTCTGCACGCGGGACCGCTCCGTGGCGTTGGGCATGGCGTTGGTGCAGGCCGTCCCGGCGCTGGACCCGGACATCAGCTGGGAGCACGGCCCCGGCTTGGTGTCCGGGAGGCCCAGGCTGTGGCCCAGCTCGTGGGCAGCGATGCGTGTCTTGTCGTACCCCTGGCTCACGGCCTGCGAGCCGAGTTCGACTCGGACTTGCCGTCCCGGACGGACCGGACCGAGGGTGGCTTGCGGCCAGCCGGTGGTGGCCACGATGACGATCTCTGCCCGGGCCCCGGGCGCGGCCTCCACCAACCGTACGTTGCTGACGCTCGCGTTCCAGGCGGCGACCCCGGCCGCGATGGCCGCTTCCCAGCCGCCGGCCCTGCTGTCATCGTAACGGAGTGTCACTACCGCTGCAGTGGCGTCCGGTACGGGGGCGGGTGCCGCGGTCGCGGCGGGTGCCGCCGCGAGGACCAGCGCGGCAGCGGAGGTGCAGACTTTCAGCCAGGTGCCCAGAGACATGGTCGTCTTCCTTCACGCGTGGGGGGCCCGGCCCCTCGGCGGAGCCGGGGCACTGGAGAGGCGGCCACCGATAGCACGTGGCCTGCGAGTTGGGACAGCCGCCCTCCGGAGCCTTAAGAAGGTAGCCCCGCACCCCGCTGACGGGTCATGCACCTGCCAGCCAATTCCGACAGAGGCTCCAGCCGCTGCCCGGTCAGCGGGCGGCACCGTCCAGAGCTCTGGCGGGTGCACGGTGAACCGCTGTGGTCGATGTCGTGCCCTGAGGTGGTCACGGCCGTCCTCGACGCCCAGCCCCGGCCGGAGAAGCGCCTGGCGGGGTGTGACGGCGGGCTGGGCGGCAGCCGCGCAGCGTGAGCCGAAGCGGGTGCCCGGTCGGCAGGAACCACCAGGGGGACTACCGCACGTCGAACGCCACCCAGGTGTTCGCCGGCAGCTCGGGCTTCCCGGGCACCGGTCGCCGTTCCTCGGTCCAGGCCTCGCCCGCGACTTCGGAAGCGACGCGACGCCAGAAGCGTGCCGCGCCCGCGTTCTCCTCCTGGAAGGCGATCTCCCATCGGCCGGGGTGCGCGTTCAGGACCGCTTGCACCGCTCGCAGCCCGAGGCCCGAGCGGCGTGCCCCGCGTACGACGAAGAAGCTGTTCAGCACGCGCGCATCGCGGTCCAGCGCACGTACGAACGCGAAGCCGGCGGGGCGGTCGCCAAGCCATACGAGATAGGCCGACCAGGTGGGGTCGCCGATCGCCGACTCCAGCCACTCGCGTCGGTAAGTGCCGCCCGGGTGGGGCAGGACGCCACTGAACTCCGACAGGTCGTGCAGGAAAAGCGGCCAGAGTCGTTCCAGGACCTCGTGGTCGCCGGCGCCCACTCTGCGGACAGCGAGATCTGCCATCTCATCCCCTCTGGAATGCGAAAAGCCTTCCGGTCGACCGGAAGGCTTCGAACTGTCGAACAAACTCTATCGTGCCTGCGGCCTGGGCCGACGCCGTGACCGGGGCCGGCGTGGGCGGCACGCGCATGCCGGTCCGCGACCGGCATGCGCTTCCAGCCGCAACTACCCGTTCTCGGCGACCGTGCAGGTCGTCATCGGCGCCGGCACCCGCCTGGTCGTCGCCTCCGCCGAGGTCGCGCCGGGCCACAACGCCGGCGCCCGCGCCTGGCGCCGGTCGGACCTGCCGGCAACTCGACCGGCAGGACGGCGATCGCGGACGGCGACCACCTGGCACCGGGCTGGTCATCACACCGCAGCAGCGTCACCGCGGCTGGGGGCGGCCAAGCGGGCGAAGAGGGCGCTGATGGTCTGCTGGTCGGCCAGGACCGGGAGCGTGTCGAAGTACAACTCCCATTCGCCGTCGGGCCCGAAGCGCTCCACGATCCCGAACGGAACGGCGACGCTCGTCTCGCCGGTGGAGGCGTTCTGCTTCCTGGTGACCGTGCCGTGCCACTCGACGTAGGTGGTGGTCCTGCCGAACGCGACCTGGCCGGCCTTGAGTTCGAGGTCGGCCCTGTCGAAGAGGCGCTGGAGGTAGTCGCGCTTGCCGGCCTGCGTCTTCAGGGATGCGGGCAGCCCCGGTCCGGCCAGTCGCGCGCCGCTCATCCGGCGCAGCAGCGCATCCGTGTCGCCGGTGTTCCAGGCTGCCAGGCGGTCCGGCAGCTCGGCTGCCGTCATGCTCGCGCGGCCCCGGCCCGGGGCGGGCGGCCTGCCGCTGTCGGCGATGCCGTCGAACAGGGCCCGGGGGGCGTCGGGCAGGGTGTCGCGGACCAGCACGTGACGGTCGTAGTAGCGACGCGCCTGGATCGTCTTGCCGTCGTCGCCCAGGACGTTGCGTGCGATTTGCGGGTAGGCCACCTTGTGGCCCTTGACGGTGGCCGTGTTCCACTGGCCGAACATCACCACGCCGCCGTCGGCGACAACGTCGGTGCCGGTGTAGCGCAGGTCGGGGACCATGTTCAGGGAGCCCGCGATGGCGGCGCCGATGACGCGGTGATCGCTCCGGGGAGGGCCGCCCGCCTCCCAGAGGGTGGCGGCCGGGTCGAAGATGTCGAGGTAGGCCGCGACCCGGGGATGCTCCAGCGCCCTGTCCCCGGGCAGCGGCGGTTCGCCGGTCGCCATCGCGCCGAAGGCGAGTTGCCGCTGCAGGAACGCGCAGACGTTGGGCGTGATACGTCCTTCGAGCCGCTCGATACCGGCCCGCGCCACCGGGCAGTCCGTCCCCGAGGCCCCTCCCGCCGCCGCGCCGGGCCAGGCCGCGGCCGAGATCGCCACCCCCCGCCGCGGCGGCCACCAACGAGGTCCCCCATCCTCTGCGCCGATACGTGAACATCCGCCCACCCCGTTTCGTCCCTCCCGTGACGGCCCTGTGCCGCCCGATGCCCCAGCCTGACCGCAGACCCCGACCGAGATCGATTACCTCAGGGGTAATGGCCACTGGACGCGCTGGTGCCTGCGTTCGCCGCGTCGCCCCCTACGGGGCCACGGACCGAGCGACACGCAAAGGAACCCCGACATGCCTGGCTACGGGTTCGCGCATCTGCGCGAACGGCGCCACCACCCCGACATCGTGGAATATCTGGAACGGATCCAGGCCACCCTCGACCCCTTCCACGGCCGCTTCATCGTCCACGGTCCGCCCGCCGAGGTGCTGGAAGGGACCTGGCCCGGCAGCATGGTCCTGATCGAGTTCCCCGACCTGGCCGTCGCACGCGCCTGGTACCGGTCTCCCGCATACCGGGGGTGGGGTGCCCCGCTGATGCGGGCCCTCCGGGCCATCGACGGCGCGACGATCTGGCAAGCGGACCATCGCCTCGTCCGAGGCAGCCAGGCGGCCGGGCGGGCGGCCGGTGTTCTCGGCGCTTCAGCTCGCCCACCTCCTCGACCGCCTCGTCGACAACCTCCAGGACCTCACCGGCCACCACCCGCACACCAGCCGCTGAGCCCCCCGCCTCGACACCCGCCGGTCGACGGCACCGAAGAGCACTACGAGCCCCCAGCAGCCATGCCGCGAGAACCCGGCTGCTGCCCCGGGGCTGCAGGGCTGAATCCGTGTGTACGCGCCGGCAGCCGCCGGCGCCCCGCGGGGGCGTGCGCAGCCCCGCAGGAGACGGCCGGCTCTGCGGAGCGGCCTACGCCCCTGTCACGGGCCGCCTCAGCCCTGAACCCGTGAGCCGGATCAGGGGCTGCCGGGCGGGTGCGGGGGTAGATTCGTAGGTAGCCGTTGGTGATATCCGTGCCGTCGCGTCCTCTCCCCCCGCAGCCATCCCCGGGAGGGGGTGTTCCGGGTCCGGGCCTCCTCGACCGCGTGGCCACCGATTCGTCACGCACTTCTTTCCCGCAAGTACCGCGCGGAAAGGGAGGGGCACCGATCCGACAAGGACGGCCCACCATGCAACCGAACCCCCGCACTCCCGGCATACCTCATGTCGGGCCCTGGAACCCGCTCACCGGCCCGCCCACGATCCCGGCCACGGCAGCAGAGTTCCAAGCCGATGACGCGCAGGCGGAGACCGAATCCGAACCGTCGCACGGACACACCCGCATCCGGGTCCGCGGGGAACTCGACATCGAGACCGTCCACGTCCTCACCGACGCCCTCCACACCGCGCAACGGGCGGTCGTGGTCGACCTCGGGCACGTCACCTTCGCCGACACCGCCCTCCTCCACGCCCTCCTCGACGCCCTCCCCGACCACGAACTCCTCCTCGCCGGGCCCCTCCCTGCCCAGATCCGCCGGCTCCTCGACGCCACCGGCACCCGCCACCTCTTCACCCTCTCCGAGGCCGCCTGACCCACACCGGCGGCGCCGGACCGGCACGGAACGGCGGACGGCATGACGTACGACAGCAGGCCCGGGGCACCCGGCGGCGGGCGGTTCACAGGACGGGGCGCAAGTCGTCCTGGCCCTTGATGGCGGTGACCTGATCGCCTCGGCGGCGTACGAGACCACGCCGCTCCACCGATCGTCCCGCCACGCCGCCCTTCGGTGAGCAGACCGGGCAGCCACCCTCCCCCGCTCGCGCGGCCGCCTCCAGGGTGTCGACCCGACAACGCGCGCGGTGGGACCCGCCGGAAAATGCACCGGCCCGAAAGAGTGATCAACGGCCCTGGTCGGGTTGGGCCTGTGGCGGGGTGGACAACGGAGAGACGGACCCCAGTCCCCCCACCGAAGGAGTAGTTCATGGACATGACCGCTGCCAGGGAGCACATCTTCCGCATGCTCGATGTGGACGGTGACGGCGTCATCTCCCGCCACGAATACGTCACCCGGCCCGACCGAGCAGCGGCCACGCTCGGCCGCAACCACAACGACCCGCTGGTTTCGACCGCACGCAGGCTGCATGAACGCGTCTTCGCCGCCATGGACGCCAACGGCGACGGGCAGGTCACCTTCGACGAGTACGCCGCATGGGCAGGTGCGCAGAGCTTCGACACCGTCTGCCGCGAAGCACTCGGGTCGCTCTTCGATCTCGCCGACACCGACGGCGACGGCACCCTGGACCGGGCCGAGTTCTCCCGGCTGCGCGAGGTCCTCGGCAACAACGCCGACAACGCCGCCACCGCGTTCGACGCCCTGGACACCAACGGTGACGGCCGTATCGACCGCGACGAGTACCTCAGCGCGATCCGCACGTACGTCAGCACCGGCACCTCCCCCATGTACGACGCACTCGTAGCCACCGCCTGAGACCCGCCCTGCCAGGCCCCCGGGGTGGCCCGCGCGTAGGCGCCGGGCCACCCGCGCCCGGGGGCGCACCGAACCAGTGGGGCAGGTGCTTTCGCAGGGGGATCGACGGCTCCCCCGATTGCGACGTCGCCGCCGCGATCGCAGACGTCATGGCGAAAGCCCCCCTTGTGTGTGAGCTGGTGAGGCTCAGGGGGGCTTTCGTGAGAGGAGAGAGACCTGCAAGAGGTGCGCTCTCGTTGCGGACGGTACCAGGTTGCTCCCCCTGTACACAGGGGGATGGACTGGTGAATTCCGAAGTGGGCGACTTCATGGAAGGTGTGCCGGGATACGTCCTTCTCACCCCTGGGCGCGACCACCGAGTCAGGGTGAAAGGCCGGCGCCCCCACTCCGCGCGCGGCCGGGGCGCAGGGACTGACGCGTACGGGACGACAGGTGCGTGGAGGGCCGGCCTGCGCGCTCATCGGCTCCTCCCGACGGCCGTTTGACAGAACGGCATGCCCGGGAACGGCGGTGCTCAAGCGCAGGCGGTTGGTCGAAGCGGTCAGTGACCGCGGCGAGCACGGCGGGCCGCGGCGGGAGGGACATGTTCCGGTCCCTGGCACTTCGGCGGACGCTGACCGTCTACTGGGGCCGGTTCCCCCGAGCACGCCACTCGCGGGCGCTGCATCCGAAGCGTTCCCGGAACCATCTGGAGAAGGCGCTCGGCGACGCGAAGCCCAACAGGGCCTGCCACCTCGGTCAGTGAGCGCCCCCTGTGGGCCACAAGGTGTGTCGCCAGCCGGACACGCGTGGTGTCGAGCAACGAGGAGAACGTAAGGCCCGAGGCCGCCAATTGGCGGTGGAGGGTGCGGCGGTCGACGTGGAGGCTGCGGGCGACGTGTTCGATGGAACACCGCCCGGTGGGGAGCAGCACCTCGATGAGGGCGCGCACTCGCTCTTCCGGTGTGGTTTGCGGCGGCTGGGCTGTGACCATGTCGAGGTAGTGGCGGGCATAGGCGAGAAGTTGTGGGTCTGCGTCGGGGTTCAACGTGTCCAGGTCATCGGCGTACAGCATGATTCCGTTGAAGGGGCGACCGAACTCCACAATGGGGCCGAACAAGCGCCTGTGGTCGTCCTGGGGGTGCGGCGCCGGGTGAGCGAAGCACACGGTGAGAGGCCGCCAGCCGCTGCCCAGGGAGTCCCGGAGAATGCGGTGGTAGACACCGACGGCCAGTTCGACAGCCTGCCTGGTCTTCACCGTCTCCGGCAGGCGCAGGTTCACGATGATCGTGGCCAGTCCGCCCTCTTCGCTCAGTGCGCAGTTCAGAGCCTCGTTGTAGAGACTCTGGTGACGCAGCAGGACCTCGATGGCGCTGCGCAGATCGGGCTCTTCCCGGATGACCAGGCTGATGGGGCCGAGGGTGGACAGGCGGCGCAGGCCGGACATCTCCAGGGCAAATGCGGGTCGGTCGGATGCCTCTGCGGAAAGCTCCAACAATCGGGCAACGGCGCTGGCGGGGATCCACCGATCTTGGTCAGCAAGGATCTCGGGTTCCAGCCCCACGCGCGCCATCAGCGACGCCGCAGGGATGGCCAGGGAACGACACAGATCCGCGTAGCCGGTCAGAGCGGCACTACGCATGAAAGGTTCCACAATCACCTACATGTCCATAAAACAGCCGCCGCCGTCTGCGTACTTCCGCGCAGGGCGATCCGGCACGCCCCCCGTTTCGGTGCTGAGGCGACAGCGGGCGGGGGCTTCGGCAGCGACTCCGTCTCTCTGTGCCATGCGAGTACAGAATGCCCCGCTGGGGGCTTGCCGTCTCGGGACACTCTCTTGCCGCTTCGGGACATTTTTCTGCTCTTGCGGATCACCTCGACCGAGGGTGACTTCCCCTACCGGGCAAACCCCGCCGACCAAGAGGCACAGCGACTCTGTATGCAGCCTCAGATGTCCGAGAACTCGCCCTGCGTTGGGGCGAGTTGTGTGAAGGGGGCTCGGATTTCGGTGGATGCCTCGGCCCCGAACGGGCATGTCTCTGAATGATCACAAGGCTTGCCGCCCCCACATTGCCGGTTTGTTGCCTCTCTGACACGCTGCCGCAGACCTTTGGCGTTCCGTAGCCGTAAAGGCGCGCGACGAGAGCCGGACGTGACGCTCCTTTGTGCGGTCCAACGGCGGAATCGGAAATCCGTCAGGGGTGCCCAGCCGTCTTCATCCATGTCTTGGGGAGATCATGAGCCAGCAGGACCCGCAGCAGTCCGGAAGCGAACCTTCTCAGCCGCCTGTACTGGACCCGCAGGTACCTCAGCCGCAGAAGCGTTCCAAGGGGAAGATGGCCGGCCTCGGCTGCCTGGGCATCGTCGCCCTGCTCATAGTCATGGGCGCCATCGCGAGCGGCGGCGGCAGTGAGAACGCCGGCACCCCCGCTGCGAAGAGCAGCCCCCCGCCCGCGCCGGTCGGCGCACCGAAGGGGGAGCCGGCAAAGGAGGAGAAGAAGGCGGGGCCTGTCGCCGTCACCGCGGAAAAGACGAAGTTCGAGAAGGGCGTCTTCGCTGACGGCACCGACTACACCAGTGTCCTCATCACGGTCACGAACAACGGCGACAAGGCGATCGACGTGAACCCGTTGTTCGTCACGATCACGGATACTTCCGGCACCAAGCACACTGCCGAGCTCGGCGTCGACGAGAGGCAGATCGCCACTGTTGATCTCGCTCCCGGCGAGAACGTTTCCGGCGCCGTCACCGCCAAGGGCGCGTTCACTCCCAAGTATGTGACCTACACCGATGGCATCATCGGCGAGTCCGTACGCGCCGACGTCCCCTGACGCACGCTCCGTCCGCGAACGCAGCCAGAAGGTCTCCACCGGTTGCGCAGGGCCGCAGATCTTCTCCTCCATGTCCGGATGAATCGGGACTGCCCGTGTGGGTGCGCCAGGGCGCGCATTCGACGTGCGCCATGCCCGGCCCTGTGATCCTCGAGGCCGCCCTACGGGGCGGCCTCGGCATTTTCGGGCGTTACGCGAGGCCGGCGCGCGGGATCAGTCCTGCCTTGCGACGCCCGTGGAAGGTGTCGGTCCGGAGCCGTCCCTGCCCGGCTTCCGCGGCAGCGGTGGACCAGCTGGTGCTGGCGACGGGTCGTGGCCTGGCTCTTGAGGGTTGAGGTCAGCGGGCGGCGAGGGTGGTGACCAGCGATGAGGTGCCAGGCACGCGATGCTACGGCCGCGCGTGCTTCCTGCGACGGCTGTGGGGCAGACCTCCGGGCCTGTGTTCCCCGTCCGCCGAGCCTGCCGTGCGCCGGCCTGTTCGTGCGATGTCCTCTCCTTCGTCCACGGAGCCCATGGTCGCGTTGTTGAGGGTGCCCTGCATCCGCTGCGCGGCGCCCGGGTGCCCGGCGCACCGCCGTCGCCTCATCCGCGGTTGTGGGACCACCCGTCCTGAGACGTGTTGCGGACTGGTGGGCGGCGCCGCAGAGGGGGGCGGCGCCCGGTTCCCGGTCGGCGTACCCGGCTTTGTACGCGGCGCAGGGCCTGGGTGTGGCGCTTGCCCTGGGCGACCTTCTGGCCGCCGACGCCTTCGTCGCGCTGTGGCACCGTTGGGACCGCGTGCAGCGCGCCGACCATCCGGTGGCCTACGCCCGCGGCGTGGTCGCCAACATGGCCCGGGCCCGCATCCGCGCCCTCACCCGCGAGCGGCGCCGCATCCACCTCTTCTGGACGGCCGTTCCGGGTCGCGCGCAGCACCCCGACGTGGACGCGGTGATGGACGTGCGCCGTGCGCTGGCGCGCCTGCCGTTCCGCAAGCGTGCCTGCGTCGTGCTGCGCCACGCGCTGGACCTCTCGGAGAAGGACACCGCCCTGGCGCTCGGGACGTCCGTCGGCACGGTGAAGAGCCAGACCTCCAAGGCCATGGCCGAACTGCAGCGTCTCCTCGGCGCGCAGGCCGCCGAGGAACTGACCGGAACGAGGCACTGATGGAGGACCTGAAGCGCCGGCTCCGGGACGCGGCGGCGGCTCACACGCCCGACCGGGAGGGGATGCTGGAACGGGTCAGGCTCGGCACGTTGTTGCGCACCGTCCCCGACCGGCGGGCAGGCCGGCCGCTGTCCTGGCCGCGCGTCGCCCTGGCCACCCTTGCCTCCACGGCGGCGCTCGTGGTGGGCGGATACACGCTCGCGCCCGCCTTCCACCCGGGGGGCACCGGCCGGGCAGCCGCCACGACCCCCGCGGCACCGGCGCCTCCGTCCACCTCTTTCGCCCCTTCCACGCCTTCGGCGCCACCGGGTGGCCAGGACGGGCCGCTGCGCTCCGACGGAGCCGTCGACCCGTACTCCAATCCGTACTGGTCCCAGAGCACCATCACCCTGCACACCGGCGCGCCCCTGGCGGCGCTGATGCTGGAGGTTCGTGTCGCCCAGACGGGAGGGGTGGCGTCCACCGGCGCCTGGCGGACTCTGCCCGAGGGCGACTTCACGCTGACCACCGCCGACGAGGGCGGCACCCTCCTCTACCGGTGGACTCTCAAGCCGGGCCGGACCGTCCCCGCCGGGGAGCACGTCTTCGCCGTCCAGTACAACCATGCCCCGGGTGTGCGGCCCCTCGCCGGTGATGCCTACGCGGCGACGGCTGCCTCGTCAACGGGACAGCAGTACACCGTTACGGGCACTTTCCGCCCGGCGGCGGGCGGCGCGACGGGCTGAGGGGCTGACGGGCTGACGGGCTCGTAGGAGTGGGTCCTCCTGGGGTCTGCCAGGGAGGGTCGTGGTCCGTGGCTGGGTGCCTCGGCCGGTTCAGGTGGGGTTCGAGGGGCCTGCAGTGTTGCGGTATGCGGCGTTGAGGCGCTGGGCCTCTTCGAGCTGGTCTTCCAGGATGATGATGCGGCAGGCGGCCTCGATGGGGGTGCCCTGGTCGACGAGTTCGCGGGCGCGGGCGGCGATGCGCAGCTGGTAGCGGGAGTAGCGGCGGTGTCCGCCCGCCGAGCGCAGCGCGGTGATGAGGCGGGCTTCGCCGATGGCGCGCAGGAAGCCCTGGGTGGTGCCGAGTATTTCGGCGGCCCGGCCCATGGTGTAGGCGGGGTAGTCGTCGTCGTCGAGACGGCCGAACGAGTCGTCTGCTGTCATGGAGCCTCTTTCACGAAAACGCGCGGAGGGGCCCGGGAGCGTGTGGCTCCCGGGCCCCGAAGGAACTGCTACACCATCTGCCGGCCTTGATTCTGCGCCGACCTTCTGTTTCCGCCCGCCCGACCTGAGATGTGTCGGGGGCGCGGGGATCGCGGTTGCTTGACCAGACCACCTCACTGTCGATGTCCTGCGGTACCCGGACCGCACGGCATCCGGGCGATCCTGATGGTGCCTGTTCCTCCGTCTCTTCCCTCTGTGATCAACTACCTGCGGCTGGTCCGGCGTGGAACCCCACTGCCGGACCTCCCGGTGCGCGCGCCCGCAGCCGACGCCTTCACCGGGGTCCTGCTCGCAAACACTCGCTGCTGGGTACTGCCGACTGCACTCACTACGGGTACTGCCACTGCTCACGGCGGCCCCTGATCACTGCGGGCCGCCCGGTGCGGTCACCAGTCCCGTCGCCATCCTGCACATCAACCTGGCTCCGACACTCCGTGACCGCACCGTCCTGCGCACTGCAACGCGGGTACTGCGGGACTGCTGCCCGGCAGTTCGTGTCTGCCGGGCCCTTCGATCTCTTCGAGCTACAAGAGAAACCATAACCGGACCACACCCCAATGTCTACTCCGGCGGACATAGATTTCCGAGGGTTCGAAGATGAGGTAATCGGCCTTGAACAGTGACCCCCCAGGGCGCTGCGGCCCGCCCGACTCCCGTCGGTGCCTCTCTCGCGCCCTCCGCCGTCGGAGTCTGCGACTGACACGCGCTGGTCCGGGCAAGAGCCCCCACGCGGCACGACAGCGCCGTTGCCGCCGTCGTTCAGTACCGTACGGAGCGGCCGTTCCATACCGTACGGAGCACCGGAAGGGGACTCACAATGGCCGGTCTGAGGCTGGGCCCGCTCCTGCGACACGTGGACTGGGAATCGGGCACGAGCGCGACCGTGTGGGTGGAGAGCGACCGGGCGTGCACGGTGGAGGTCCGGTGCGCGGGCGGCGGCGGGGGTTCGGCGTCCACGTTCTGCGTCGTCGGCCACCACTACGCACTGGTGGTCGTGACGGGACTCGCCCCTGGGTCCGCCACACCGTACGAGGTGCTGCTCGACGGCGAGCGGGTGTGGCCCCTCGCGGACTCGCCCCACCCGCCCAGCACCATCCACACGCCGCCGGTCCCGGCGACGGGCGCGGTGGTCGCCTTCGGCTCGTGCCGGTGGGCGTCGCCTGCGGTGGGCGAGCCCGATCCGGTGGGCCCCGATGTCCTCGACACCCTCTCCGCCCGGCTCGCCGCCGACCCGGAGGCCGAGCGTCCGGACGTTCTCCTCCTCCTGGGCGACCAGGTGTACGCCGACGAGACGTCCGCCGACACCCGCGCCTGGATCGCCCGGCATCGGCGGGCCGCCGGCACCGGCACCGCCGCTCCGCCGGACCAGGTGGCCGACTACGAGGAGTACGCCCACCTCTACGACGAGTCCTGGGGCGACCCCGAGCTGCGCTGGCTGCTCTCGACCGTACCCAGCTGCATGATCTTCGACGACCACGACGTCATCGACGACTGGAACACCAGCGCCGCCTGGGTGGCCGACATGCGGGCGACGCCCTGGTGGCACGAGCGGATCACCAGCGGCCTGATGTCGTACTGGGTCTACCAGCACCTCGGGAACCTCTCCCCCGCCGAGCTCGCCGAGGACGAGCTGTACGCGGCGGTACGGGCGGCCGACGACGGCACGGAGGTGCTGCGCGCGTTCGCCGAACGTGCCGACGCCGATCCGACGGCGGTGCGCTGGAGCTACCGCAGGGACTTCGGCCGCACCCGGCTGCTGATGGTCGACACCCGGGCCGCGCGGGTGCTGGAGGAGCAGCACCGGTCGATGCTGGACGCCGAGGAGGCGGCCTGGCTGCGGACGCAGGCGTTCGACGACCCCGGGAGCGTCGACCATCTGCTGGTGGGGACCTCGCTCCCGTGGCTGCTGCCCCCGATGGTCCACTTCGCGGAGGGGTGGCACGCGGCGCTCTGCCGGGGCGAACGGGGGCCGCGCTGGGCGCGCTTGGGTGAGTGGTTGCGCCGGCGGGCGGACCTGGAGCACTGGGCTGCGTTCACCTCGTCGTTCGACAGGCTGACGGAGACGGTCGCCGAGGTGGGGCGGGGCGACGCCGCCCCGGCGACGGTGTGCGTGCTGTCCGGCGACGTGCACCACGCGTATGTGGCGGAGCCCGTCTGGACCACCGGACAGCAGCCGCGCTCCCGTGTCTTCCAGTTCACCTGTTCGCCGTTGCACAACTCGGTGCCCGCAGCCATACGGGCCGGATTCCGTTTCGGCTGGAGCCGGGTCGCCAAGGGGATCGGGCATCTCCTCGCCCGCCACGGGCGGGTCGCCAGACCGGCGGTCCGGTGGGAGCGCACCGGCGGACCGTGGTTCGGCAACCAGCTGATGACGCTGACACTGCGCGGGCGTACGGCGCGGCTGCGGCTGGAGAGGGCCTCGGCGGGTGCCGAGCGAGGACGCCGCGGGACCGACCGCGCGGGAGCGCGGCTCATCGGCGTCATCGACCGGAGTCTGACGGACGGGAGTTGACGCCCCGCCGGTGGTCCCAGCGGGTCACGGTGGCCGCAGCGCCGACGGGCCTGCCGCGCGCCGCGTCGTGCCCGACGCGGCGGTCGGTGCTGGTGACGGGCCGGTGTTGTCCGCCAAGCGCTCGGCCTTGGTGTCCGGGACGACGAGTGGCGCTTCGCGTCAGTGATCTTGGCCTGCGGTCCGTGCGGAGCAGTCGTGTCCGTCGCCGGGCAGGCCCATGACGTTCAGCACGGGTTCCTCGCCCTCGGGGATCTCGAAGGTGAAGTTCGCTCCTGACGCGATCGCCGTGAGCGAGCACTGGTTGCCGAAGGTCAGCCCAGCATGCGGCTTCCAGGAACAGCCGGCCCTGTCCAAGGCGGACACGACGTCCGCGTGCTTGAGCCCTGCCGGGAAGGTGCCCGTCCCCCCGACAACCGACGGAGGGAGTTCGACGACGTCACGCCAGGTCTGGACGCAGATGAGGGAAACCTTGCGGCAACGGCAGACACTCACTTCGAGGTCTCCGTAGGCAAAGAGCCGCGGCCGCTTTCTGTTCCGGCTCATTGTTCCGATCTCCCACGGCTCGCCGAGTGCTGCCGTCACATCGCTCCAGTCGGCTCCGCTGAACACCGGGCCCAGTCGGCCTGTCTTCGCCATGCTGGTCAGGACATCGAGAATCTCCACGAGGCGGAGCCTGCCAGGTGGCTTGACCAGCAGTCCAGCGGTTCAGGGGGTCAGCCCGCTGCGGGTTGTTCGGGCTCGGGTGCCGGCGAGGCGGGAGCCCGCGCTCGGCCCGACAAGGGGCCGGTAGGTGCGCAGGTGGCCAGGACCCGGGCCCGCCCCGGAGGGGGGAACATCATCTGGCTGACGCGTAAATAGCAGCAGGTCAGGGTGGGTGTGGGCATGGGTTGGCGCCCGGTGGCCGTTGGTGGCTTCCGGGTTTCTGGATCGGACGGTCAGGCCGCTCTACCTTTTTGGACGGGTTGGTCCTCCCATTCGTAGGGTGGGGACGCCCAGGGGTATCGGGTGTGGCTATCAGGCTGCTGCCGCTTTGTGGCTTAC
>NZ_JOFX01000055.1 GCF_000719345.1 Streptomyces sp. NRRL F-2664 | reverse complement strand
AACCCGCCCCTGTCCACCCCCAACACCCCACCCCAGCCACCACCACACACCGTCACACCGCCCCCTGAGCGCCCCCAGCACAGGTCTAAACCAATACCCGCGCCAGCAGCAACCCAACACCCCATTCCGAATACAGTCCCCTATCCAGGAATCCGCCAAATACCAAAACCAACACCCAACCAAATACCAAAAACACAACCCCAACACCCCACCCACACACCCGACCTGACGCATCAAAACCCACGGCTGTGTAGAAACCCGAATTCCACCACACCACCGGCAGACGACTGTGCCCCCGGCCACGTTGGTCGGGGGCACAGTCTGACGGGAGTTGGTCAAGCTCCGATTCCGATGGCGGAGACGTATGCGTAGGCTGCATATTCCGAGTCGAGGTCGCTGATGACGTCGTCCCAGATTTCATCGATCAGGGATTCGTCGCGGTCGGCCCATGCTTTGACGAGGTCGCCCCAGATGTACCGGACGGTAATAGAGCGGTCGCTCAGGCTGCGTCGACGCTTCTCGTCCACGTGGCTCTGGTCTACGGGGTAGATCTCCATACGGCGCCCGCGGCCGTCGTTGTCCAGGTGCCGGGCGAGCCAGCCGGAGCGGATCAGGTTCTCCCGCCGGCGCTCCCAGTACGCGCGGTCGATGCGCTCCCGGTTCGCCGGGGACGGGGCCGTCTTGCCCTTCATCCAGGCGCGCAGCGTACGGGGTGTGACGCCCTGTTCGGCGAGGGCCTGGCGGCCGGCGGGGCTGTCGAGGTAGCGCAGGCGGGCGGCGAGGCCTCGGCGGGAGGTGACGGGTGAGGTGATGCCGGAGGCGTGCACGATCCGGTTGAGTTCCAGGATCAGGGCTTCGCCGCCTTTGACGCCGCGGGCGTCGTACTTGCCCCAGTCGCCCCAGCGGGACCACAGGTCATCGGATCCGGCCATCAGCTCTTACCCCCCAGGGTGTATGTCTGCTTTTCCTTCACCTGATTCAGGTCCCGGCCCTCGGCAAATACCGTCCGCCAGTCGCCGATCACGTGCAGCTCGTCCGTTCCGGACATCTCCACGATTTCAAGTCCTGCCTTGCGGATCTTGTGGGCTTTCATCCACAGATTCGCGAAGGCTTTCGCGCGGATGATGTGCATCCAGTCCGGGCGGCTGATATCACGGTTCTTGGTGGACTGGCCCATGGTGGAGATGAACTTAGAATACATGGATTTCACGTATTCCACGGTCAGTTGATCCCCTTCGGCAATCGCACTCTTGCGGACCTCGGCCAGGGCGCGGCGGAGTTTTTCCGCGAGGACTTCGGTGGCGCCGGAGACGAGTGATCGGTGAATGGTGGGTGCGTCGGCGAGGCCGTCGCGGGCGCAGTCGAGGAGGAGTCGGAGGGTGGATTCGGTCACCCAAAGCTCGCCCGGTTCCATGCGGTTGCCGAGTGGGTTGGGCAGGTCGGTGTGCTCCCACTCGGCGGGGGTGATGAGGTGGACGCCGGATTTCTTGCGGTCGTGGACGCCGCTGGTGTTCTCGATGAGTTGCCCGATCGGCAACCAGCACTTGAATGCCGACAGGAACGCCGCGTTCATGTCCAGGGCGGTCACCTCGAACTCGGCGCCCTTCTTCGCGGCCTTGAACAGCTCAGGGTTGCGCCACTTCGGGCGGCCCTCCCAGATCTCATCCGGGCCTTTCTGGGTGCGCTTGCGCAGCACGTCAGCGGTGGGCGGGAACTCGGAGTGCTCGTACCGGCCGCCGACCCGCGAGGCCTTGAAGAACTCCATCACGTCGGGGACGGCGGACTTGATGAGCGCGGCCTGGGCCGCCTCCAGGTCCCCCGAGCACTCCTCCAGCGCTGCGTGGACGCGGCCGGTGATCTGGTCGACAAGGGCCCCCGACGCGTACGTCCGCGGCGTCCGCACCAGGGGCCTTTGCCCCGGCGTCGGCGCGGGCTCGGCTTCCGGCCCGGGCTGATCCGCTGCAGGGGGCGCCTGGGGCGCGGGTGCAGGCTCGGGTGCCGGAGGCTTGGCGGCAGGGAGCGGCTGGGGAGCGGGGGCCGGCGCGGGTGCGGCTGGGGCGGGAGCGGGGGGCGCGGCCGGGGCGGGGGTTGCGGCGGCGACGGCTGCCGCGCACTCCTCGGCGCTCAGGTGCTGCGGGAACCCGTCGACGTCATCGGTGCACGGCTGCCCGCACAGCACGCACGGCAGGACCATCGCCAGCGCGGGCGTGACCGGCCGCTGGACGGGGAGTTGCGGGGGGCGGCCGGGCGGGAGCTGCACGGGCGGGGCGACGACGTCGACGGGGCGCAGGGGCGGGATGGAGCCGTGCAGGACACCGACCGCGTGCGTGGGGCCGGCCAGGAGATCGAGGGGGTGCAGGCCGTAGTGGGCGGCCAGGCCGTCAACGTCCTCCAACGACCAGTGCTGCCGGGCCGCCTGTTTGCGGGAGACCTGGGCCTGCGAGAGGCCGAGGGCGTCGGCGACGACGTTCTGACGCTCGCCGGTCCGCGCCATCAGCGCGGCGACCGTGAGCCTGAGCAGTTCTTCGG
This sequence comes from Streptomyces sp. NRRL F-2664, assembly GCF_000719345.1. GTDB lineage: Bacteria > Actinomycetota > Actinomycetes > Streptomycetales > Streptomycetaceae > Streptomyces. The sequence goes on along the minus strand of NZ_JOFX01000055.1, from coordinate 21,414 downwards.
TACCCATCACCATGATGCAATTCTACCTCTCTTGATGCGCTTAACGCATGAGGAATGCGCGAATTGACTGCGCGATCTTGGGGAGAATGGGGAGCAACACCGTCTTGCCGTCATCCGTGTCTACGGCGGGACGGTGCGGGAGGGCGGCTGCGGGGTGAGGGGTGGGGCGGCCCGGGGGTACTGCTGCCCCCAGAGCGCGTCTGGGCCCCGGGCCTCACCCACGCACGCCATATCGGCGCGGGCTGAGCAGGACCCTAGCCCGGTCGCGGGCGCCCCCGGAATCGGATGGACGGTCCTGGCCACCCGACGCCGGCGCGGAGCGCGGACAGGCGGCCAGGACTCGGGCCCGCCCCAGGCAGACCCGTGGGGGAACGGATGGAGCATCCGGGGCGGTGTGCGTCCCGGCCGTACAACGACCGCACCCCGCCACCGGTTCCGCCCCCACCCCTCCACAACCTGACGTCTCAGGTGCCACGCTGAGCCCCTCTCAGGCGCCACCGGCACCCCGCGGCGCCGTGAGCCTCTCCGAGCGGCTCAGCGTGGCGTACAGCCGTTAGAACGGCGCCCCCGCGGGTTGCCCCTCGGGGTGCTCCATGGTGGCGACGGCCGCGTCGCGTGCTGCCTCCCAGTCCTGCACGGCCTGCTGCCGGGCGGTTTCGGCCTTGACCCGGCACGTCAGGCACCAGCCAAGCGTCACCACCCGTCGCCCGCACGGACCGCCGTGGCCGGGGCACGTCCCGTCCTCGGTGGTTCGGGCGGCGTCGATTCCGGCATCGGTGGCGGCCGCGGTGCAGACGGCGCAGATGCCTTCGTGCCGGACGTGGCGGCCGCACCCGGTCGTGCAGGCCGGCCAACCGGCGCATGCCGCGCACAGGTCGATCCCGTCCTCGGGGGGACGCCCGCACCCCGTGCACTCGTACTTGGTCCGGTGCGCGAAGGCCTCGCCGACGGTGCGGCCTGCTACCGCGGTGCTGGAGTGATCGACGGGGCTGTAGCCCGCACCGCCCTGGGCGGGCACGCCCCAGGACGCGGTGGGGCTCGGGACCGGGCCGGCCGCGGCTTCCCTCAGGCGCGCGGAGATGATCGCGCCGACCGTACGCCGCATCGGTACCGGCAGCGGCCGCCCTGTGATCACCTGCTTGATGACCGACGGCTTCCACCCCGCCTCCAGCATCCCCGTAACCACCAAGCCCTGATCCGCGAGCGTCTGACCCGTCACCAGGTACTCCGGGGACCACGCCCCGATTTCCGCCAGCAGCAGGACACCCGGGGTCGGCTCCACCGGCGCGCACTCAGCCGGACCACCCTCGCCGGAGTCGCCCCCCGCTGTTGCTGCGCCGTTGTCGTTTGGCGGCGCGGCGTCAGCCGCCGCCGCTCCCCCGTCACCGGGCCGCAGCTGCTCCTGGTCCTCGATGACGCCGCTGCCCCCGTCCGTCCGTCCATCCGTGTTCTCGCGCACGCCACTACCTACAGACACGGACGGACGGACGGAGGTAGCTGAGCGGAAGGACTGAGCGAAAGGACTGAACGGGGGTTCGTGATCTTGCAGGTCAGCCCCGGAAAGCGGGTCAGAAATCTGACCAGGCGGGTCAGAAATCTGACCAGGCGGGTCAGAAATCTGACCCGCTTCACTGAGCGGGTCAGATTTCTGACCCGCAGCCTGCGCCTTCTTTTCGGCACGTCGCGCCGCTTCTTGCGCGGTCCGGTGCGCGCTCGCCTTCTGGGCAGCCTCGGCCGCCGGGGCCCGTACGGCGTCCAGAACCGCGAACGCGTTCCGGGGTCCGGTGTAGCTGCGCGGGGGTGCGTCATTGATTCGGATCCGCAGCGCGTCGCCCGACGCCTTGATTCGCGAGGACGTCGTCAGCCGCCGGCCGTCCGGCGTCGTCACAAGCCCGACAGCCGTGAGCGCCCGGAGCAGGATCCGGATCCTGCCCGCGCTGGAGGGCGTGACCTTCTCTCCCCGCTTCACAGGCTTCTTGGGCAGGAGGTAGCACAGCTCCATCAAGGTCAGCTTGCGCACCGGCCCGTGCTTCTCGATCACGAGGGCCCGCATGATCCAGTACAGACGAACCGCCGAGTCACTTAGCTCGGGGCACAGCGGGATCCAGTCCTTCAGGTTCGAGCTGTATAGGCCCCCGTCTTCCGGGCCGTAGAGCTCTACCTCTTGACTGTTGTCGTCTGGCTCGGTGTCTCTAGCCGTTGCCACGGCGATCCTTTCCCGGCCTGCATGCGACGTGTCCGCGTGATCAGCCATCCACGCGGGTACACTCGCAACAGACCTAGCCTGGTCTGCCCGCCGCCTGAGGGACTGCAATCCCGAGGGAGCACGGCGGGCATTTTGATGTTCTGGTGAGGGTGACACTACGCCCCGTGAGGGACGGTTCCGGGCTATGAGCCCTCTAGGGGCAGGTTGTCGTAACTGAGTTTGAGCCTGTCCGCGGGCGCGATGGCGCGCAGGACTTCGAGGGGCTGCCCGCCCGCGTCGCGCGTCACGCGTTCGAGGGTGAGCACGAACACGCGTCCGCCAATGCGGAGCTGACTTGCTTCGGTTTCTGTGGGAGCGCGGGCGCCGACTGTCTCACTTGCGGTCACGGGGCGGTGTCCAGCCGCAGTGAGCGCGCCGTACACCCCCCCGGTCACCTTGTTGTTGCGGTCCAGGCCAGCGGCTTCCGCGATGGCGACCGGGTACCACGCCTGCTGGATTTGGACGACGTCGTCGGGGCGGATGAGTGCCTGCCGGACGCGGTAGACGAGTTCATCCCCGTCCGCGAGGTTGAGCAGAGCGGCGGTCTGGGGATCAGCCTGGACCCGCTCGACCGATACGAACTGCATGTCGCCGGCGAGCCCTTGTGCTGCGGTGGCGGTCTCCCATGGGCCCTTGGTGCCCCCAGGTGCGATGACCTGGCCGTAGCGGCTGAGCGGCACGTGAACCGGGGTTCGGTGGCGGATGAGAGTGCCAGCCTTTCGGACCGGCACGACCAGGCCGTCATCCGCTAGCACGCCAATGGCGCTGCGGATCGTCTGCCGTGCCGCTCCGTACTCATCCATCAGTTGCTCGATCGACGGCAGCTTGCCTGAGTACTCCCCCGCGTCGATGCGGCGGCGCAACTCCTCCGCAAGCTCGCGGTATCCCCGTCCGGCCATGCCTGGTCGCCTCCTTCCGTGCTCCCCGTGCGATCACCTTAAGGCTAGCCCTGTTGACAGTACGACTCCACACGGGCATTCTTCAATAGGGCTAGCCGATACGAAGAGTGAGCAACTCGTAGCGGAACCTGTCGGGCATTCCTTTGCCCGCCCACAGGAGCCCACGCAACACCTAGGCGCCGGTGCCCCCCGGAAACGTTGTTCTGGGGCTGACGGATGACCGCTCGTTCCTTAGAACTCCACAGTGGACGCCACCGGATCTCCGCAGCGTCCGTCGGCACCATCGGCGGGCGCTCCAACGGGGGACCGGATCACATGCACCACAGGCACCTGCGACAAGCCGTAGGGCCCTGCCGGCTGGAACTAGCGCCGCACCTTCCTCCCGCCCGCCACCACAGGGGCCCGGAGCAGCACAGCCGGTGAGACAAGGGCAGAGATCGCACCCAACGCATCGACGGCTCCGAGCCGTCGCCGTCCAGCACCCCGCCCCGCGGTGGTGCCGGGCGGCGATCTCTCGGCCCGAGAGATCAAAACGCCCCCGGCGCGGTGCTACGAACACCGCGCCGAGGGCTTGAGACCACACCATCCTGACCAAACCAGGAGGAGCGATCCCCATGGATCGTATCGAGCCCGAACACGCCCGCCCGGCACCGCTGGTGCCCTACTCCCAGGGCGGTGCGCGATGACGTACGCCCACGACGAGGCCGCGGCCGCCATCGCCAGGGCCAACGCGGCGGCCGCGGCCGCCGAGGCGGCCCGCGAGGCCGCCGAGCGGCTCCGCCAGCAGATCGCGCAGCAGCAGGCGGGCGGCGCCCAGTGACCGCCGAGCCCGCGGGGCCCGCTCCGATCACGTCGCCCTGCTGCGCCGCGCCGGCGGATGAGTTCGCCGTCCCGATCCCGTACACCGACGACACGGCGGACGCCGCGCTGTGCACCCGCTGCGGCAACGTCTGGTCGCTCGACCCGGGCGCGCAGCGCGGCTGCGCGGACTGCGGTGGCTCCGGCCGCCCCGGCGCTCAGCTCCCTTCGCTCCGCGACCCGGACACCCGCTGCCACTGCGTCAACGTTCCCGGGGGGTCCTGATGCTGCGGATCATCCGCACCCGCACCTACGACGCCCTGCACGCCGAGCGCGGCGAGCACGAGCGCACGCGCCTGCAACTGGACCAGGCCGTCAGTGATTTGGCCCGGCAGCGGGCGCACTTCGGTGAGGCGCGGCGCCTGACCGAGGCCGCCGCCCAGGAGCTGATCGAGCAGGCGCATGCCGAGCGGGACGAGGCACGCGCCGAGCGGGACAAGCTGCGCACCGAACTGGACGCCGCTCGCGCCCAGGTGCTCCTCGATGCCGAAGACCGCGTGGCCCTGCGGATGCTGCTGCGCAGCGTGCGCAAGCAGGCCGCTCCCGTGGACCGGGTCTACGCCCTGTTCCACCGCGGCACGCTGCTCAGTCTTCACCGCAGCGTGGAGGCCGCCGAGCGGGCGGCCGAGGCCGAGGGCGCGCCGCGCGACGGCTGGACCGCCCATCAGCCGGGCGCGGCACTCCCGCCGGCCTGTGAGGTCACCTGGCGCGTCCAGCCGCTCACGGTCCAGGGCGCCCCCTCCCCCTGACCCATGCGGCCCGCCGGGCGGGAGCGGAACGCAGATCGTTTCCCGCCCGGCGCCCCTCTCGTACGCCGGTCACCCGCCCTGTGGGCGGCCCGGCTTCCCCTCTGCCCGGATCCGGTGAGGATCCCGGGTCATGACCTGTGAGGAGCGCGCGGATGAACGTCCCCGACCTTTACGACGACGAGCCGCAGGGGCCCCCGTTCGACGTCCCCGACGTCCAGACCTATGGCACCGCCTACAAGCTCAACGTGCAGACCGACCGCAACGGCGCCGTCCTCGTCGCCTACACCCGCGACGCCACGACCGGGGCTGTCACCCGGTCCCAGATCCGCATCGACCCGGCGGGATCCGCCTACATCCGCCGCCGCCTCGCCGGAGCGTGACCGCGTGCGGTTCTGGGATCCGGAGGGCGCCGAGTACGGCATCCCCACCTATCCGCGCAGGCTCGCCCCGGAGGGTCTGGCGACCCGCCGACAGCTCCGGGCGCGAGGCCTGCGCCCCGGCGGGCAGGACGTCGCCGCTCAGATCCTCTGGTACGGCCGGCGCCCGCCCGGCGAGGGACCCGCACGGTGCGCGCCGCGTACCTGTACCGCCTCGACCTGGCCGCGCCCGTGCGGCCGATGACGCCGGGCCGCTGGCGCGCCGTGCACGCGATGCTCCGCGCCCGCCGCACCTGCCCGCTGTGCCAGGTCACCCACCCCTACGTCATCCCGACCTCCCTGGGCTGCTGCCCGGGGTGCGCCGATCCGGTCGCCCTTGCGGCCTGAACGGAAGGAGAGCACCGCATGTTCAAGATCAAGCCGGAGGGGCCGCCGTGGCGTCCCTCCCCGCGGGCCCTCGTGCTCGCCGTCCTCGGAGCGATCACGCTCGGCGTGGCGCTGCTGTCCGTGTCCGTCAGCTACCAGATTCTCGTCCCCCGGTTCGGGGACTGGGCGGTGCCGACCGTGGCCGCTCTGGACGCCCTGTGGGTGGTGTTCCAGGGGACGGAGATCCTGGCCGCCAACAACCGCACCAGGGCGCTCCGCGCGCAGATTGCGGGTCTGGTCCTCACCGTGGTCATTGCTGCGATCCCAACCGTGGACCTGGCTCTGACCCTGCGCCGCGACGGCGCCAGCCTCGACCTGGCCGTGGTCATCGCCCCCACGGCGATCGTGTTCACCAAGTTGGCGTGGTGGGTGGTCATCCCCTCCCTGGGCCGCGGTACGTCCGCCACGACCCGCAAGGACATCGCGACCACTCGGCAGAGCGTCGCGGACCGCCTGGAGGTGATGGAGGCTGACGCCGCCGACCGCATTGAACTCCTCCGGGCGGCGACGGCGTTGCAGGAGCGTGTGGCGGAGGCTGAGACCGAGTTCCGTCTTGCGACGCTGGCATCGCAGCAGACGATGACCGCCGCGCTGCACGCGCAGGCGGAGGCGACGGCTGCCACGATCGCGGAGAATCCCCTGCCGGCCCTCGTCGCACAGATCGAGCTGCCGACCCTGGACGAGACGTGGTCGCCGACCGCGCCCGCCCTGCCCGTCGCGCCCGCCGTCACGGCCGTCACGCAGGTCAAGGCCCTGCCGGAAGCGCGGCCCGTCACGCCCGTCACGCTCGCCGACCTCGCGGCCGTCGCGGGCGTCAGGACCCCCGAACGGGGCGAGCAGCTGACGGACATCCAGCTCGGCGTGGTGCTGCGGCATCTGCGCTACAGCGAGGACCCGCCCGCCTCGTACCGGAGGGCTGCGGACGAGATGCGCCGGCGGGGCTTCAAGGCCAGTGAGGAGCGTATCCGGCCGATGTGGCGCGCGCTGAAGGCGCAGGAGCCGCGCCGGCCCGGCGACGAGGCCGAGGCCGAGGACGCCGGAGAGGAGGCTGACGCCGCCCGCTGATCAACGGCCCCGCCCCGGGCGGCCCTTCCGGCCGCCCGGCTGACGTCCGGCACCACCGATGCAGTCCAGTCCCCGCGCGGCGGGGGCCGGGCTGTGTCGCGACTGCCGGAAGCAAACACGCAGTCGACCCGCGCAGACCTGGTGAGCCATCCGGCGAGCGGCACTCGTTAGCAGTCGCAGACCCGCAGCGCAGACCCAGAGATGCCGACAAACCTCAGGTATCGAAAGCCAGTTCGGGCTATGATCTTGATCCCAAAAACAGGGGGGAATATGGGCAAAAAGGAAAGATTAGACAGTCGGGAGCCTGACGACCTCTACGCTCACTCGGCCGGCGCCATCGGCGTGCTCGTCATGACGTTCGCAGGCCTGACGGCCGTCAAGGTGAAACTCGACGTGCCGTGGCCTGCCGCGGTCGCCCTCACCGTGGGCGCCCTGGTGGTCCTCGGATACACGGCCTGGTGGGTCAAGACCCGCGTCACCCGTTGGTGGGCCAGAACGCCCGCAGACAAGCCGTCCGCAGCCCTGGCGCAGGAATCCCCGACCGCAGCAGACGCGGGCGCCGAGACGCCCGTTGCGGCGCATCCGGAGCTGACTGCGGCCCTCACCCGCACCGGTGCGATCGGCCGTGACGAGGTCATCCGCCTCGAAGACGTCAGCACGAAGGAACTGGCGGCCGGCGGGACCCAGTACACGTTCCTCCTCCCGCCCGGCGGCGTGCACGAGGAAGTGACCAAGCGACTCGGGCCGATCGCCTCCATGCTCGGCAAAACCCGTCTTCACATGAAGCTGAAAACCTCTCGCCGAAACGAGCGGGAAGTCACGCTCATCAAACTGGACGACGAGCCTTTCAGTCGGGCATTCACACCGCCCACCCGGCAGGAGATCCGGGAATTCGCCGGTGTCCCGCTGGGACACGAAGTCACCGGTGAACTCGGGGGCGTACCGACCTTCGACAAAGCCTCCATGCTGATCGCGGGCATGTCGCAGATGGGTAAAACAACACTCCTCAATGGGCTCATCACCTGCCTGCTCATCGCCTACGGCGACGAGTTCGACACCGTCTTGCTCGACGGAAAGTTTGTCGGATTGGCGCCGTTCGCGGATATCGCCCTGCGCTATGAGGCGTCCAGTGATCCGGCCGTTATGGAAGCCATCCTTGACGACCTGCTGGCCCTAGTGGAGAAGCGGTACACCGAAAAGAAGGAAGCCATCCGAAACCGGCGCCCGGAACCCAAGTTCCGGCCGCTTTTCTTCATCATCGATGAAGCAGCCGACTTCTACGTAGACAACGGAACAAAGGCATCCAAGGATCGGGCGGGAAGAGTGGAGGAGAAATCCCGGTCCCTCGTCGCGAAAGCGCTCGAATCCGGTGTCTCAGTCATCATGCTCACCCAGCGGCCGGACAAGGACGCAATCCCGGTCAACGTGCGGGCGCAGTTCCAGTACCGCATGTGCCTGTATGTCGACTCCGAAGGTGCCGCAAAAGTCGCACTCGGAGATTCGTACTTCACCACCAGGGCACCGATCCACCCCGCACTGCTCAACCCGAACATCAAGGGCCAGGCCGTGCTCTTCGCCCAGGGAGAATCCACGCTCATCCGCGGCTTCAACTTCCCCCAGGAATTCATGTGGGAAGTGATCGACGAGGCGAAAGAGCGGCGCAAAGCACGGCTGTCCGCCGTGCCTGACTCGCCCCTCAAACAGGCCATCGAACTCATGCAGAAGACCGGCGTGGATTTCATTCCCTCGGCACAGCTTGCCCCGGCGCTCGGAATCAAGGAGACCACTGATTCCGTCCAGGGGCGAAAGCTGTCCGCGCTCCTCAAGGCCCCCCGCGGCAAAGACGAAAAGGGCGTACGGGGCTACCACCTCGCCGACCTCAAAGCCGCCGCCATGTCCAGCTCGTGACCTGGACGCATCCGCCGGAGCATCCGCCGGACATCTGCCACGGGTCCGCCAGGATCTGCCGTCCGGCGGACCACCGGCAGAGCCCGGCAGATCCCCGGCGGATGTCCGGCAGATACCAAAAGCGGTTCTGACCTGCGGCAACGCCACATCATCGACATGAAGGGGGGAAACGTTGAGATCCGCCGCTGTAGCAGCGATCGGCGCCGGAGCAACCGCGGCCGTCATTGTGGCCGCGCTCGTCCAGGCCGCCAGCGACACACCCGTCGGCAAGGCGCTCGGCCTGTCGGTGTCCGTGCCCAGCCAATACCGGCGCCTGATAGAGGACGCTGGTAAAACCTGCCCCGAGGTCACTCCCAATCTCCTGGCCGCACTCCTAAAAACCGAATCGGAATTCGACCCGGAAGCGCGGTCGCCGGTCGGAGCACGCGGTATCGCGCAGTTCATGCCCTCCACGTGGGAGAGCAGCGGTATCGACGGAAACGGCGACGGAAAGCGCAACGTCCTCGATCCCGAAGACGCCATCCCCTCGGCCGCCAAATATCTGTGCGAAATGGCCGAGGAAACCAAAGACGTCCCCGGTGACCGGCAGAGCAACATGCTCGCCGCCTACAACGCCGGATCGGAATCCGTCCGCAAGCACGGCGGCGTCCCGCCCTACAAAGAGACACAAGGATACGTCCGCACAATCAACGCATTGGCGAGCACACCCACCGCCGGAACGGGATCAACTGCGGAACAGATCGCCGCCGCCATCAATGCCGCCGACCGGCAGATCGGCATGCCCTATTCATGGGGCGGAGGAGACGCCGACGGCCCCAGTACCGGCGGATGCTGCTCGCCCAACGGAAGTTCCGGAGCGAGCATCAAGGGTTTCGATTGCTCGGGGCTCGTGGTTTACGCCTACGCGCAGGCCGGAATTTCACTTCCCCGCACGGCAGCAGACCAATACGCTGCCTCCGTACCCGTCAGCCGAGACGAAATGGCCCCCGGGGATCTGGTCTTCTTCGGCAGCAGCCCCCAGGGAATCCATCACGTCGGAATCTACGTCGGGAGTGGCTACATGATCGAAGCCCCCCGGCCCGGTCTCAATGTCCGCTATTCCCCCATCACGTCCATGGGCGACTTCTACGCCGCCGCACGACCCATCCCGCACCAGAACAAGGAGATCTGACCGTGAACGACTTCGCCAACCTTGCCGCGCCCATCGACATGTCCACCGGCTTCAAAGACTTCTTCGACACCATCGGAATGACGGGTGGCGGACTGGTCACTAAGGGAATTGCGGCCGTCATCGCCGTAATTGCGATCCGCATGCTCCTCCAGCTCTCCGCCGACCCGAAAACGGCGCTGCGAAAGGGGAGCATGGCACTCGGCACGCTTTTCGTCGCCGTGATCCTCGCGCTCTACGGTTCGACCCTGTTTTCCACCGTCACCAACTCCCCGGCCAAGCCGGGCGCCAGTGACTCGGCGCCGGCCGACGGCCCCAAGAGCTGAGGGGGTGACCCGCGATGCCCGACAAACCTGATCCCTGCGGGCTGCTCGACGGGCCCGCTAAGTACTACTGCCAGGGGCGCCAGCAGCCAGGCCCCGGCGGAGCGCCCCCCGGATGGAAGGGCAAGAACAGCGGTGGCGGGGACGGACTGGCCGAAGGCGGCGCCGCACACGTCACCGACCTCGCCAACTACCTGATCGAAAAGATCACGCGCCTTGTGGCGCCCGCAGATGCGTGGGCGCCGGAGACGGCCGATAGCTGGGTCTACCAACAGTTCCTTTGGCTCGGCCAGCACTTGGCTATCGCGATCTTCGTGTGCGTGATCGTGGTGTGCGCCCTGACCGCATGGCAGGGCGCACCCCGCCTCAAGCAGCTGGGGGCCTCGACCGGCTGGACGCTCGCGGCCGTGGCCGGCATGGCGGCGGTCCCGGGCGTGGTCATGCTCCTGAACGAGGCCGTCAGCGGCGCGTTTACTGCGATGTTCGACAGCAATGAGGGCACGTTATTCGCCGCTATCAGGGAGGACCTGAGTACCGGTGCCGACTCAGGCAACCCCCTGGCAATCCTGATCATCACCGCTGCCCTGGCTGTGGCGTTGGCGTTTGCGGCGCTGGTGTTCATGACCCGCAACCTCGGAATCCTGATCTTCGTGTGCATGGCGCCGCTGGTGCTGGCCTCTCTGGCCAGGGGCGGCGACATGACTGCGGTGAAGACCTGGGCTATGAGGCTGCTTGGGCTGATCTTCGCCCCGTTCGCCTTGATCTTGGTCAGTCCGTTCGTGGAGTTCGCCAAGGGGTCGCTGGTGGTGGACGCGGTCCTGCTGGTCGCGGCGGACGCGCTCATGCTGCGGATGATCTTCCACGGTGTCCCGTACTTCGGTCCCCGGGTCGCGGGTGCGGTCCGGGGCTACGTGGAGAGCAGGACGTCTCACCCGCTCGCGCGCGCCGTGGTGCGGGCGGGCAGTCCCACGGTCTACGAGCAGGAGAACACCCCGCGCCAGCCTCGCACCGTGGACACCCCCGGCCGCGCCGCGCACCGGGACCGCGGGGTGCTGCTCGCCGCCTACGGCGTCCAGCAGCGCCCGCGCGGCGGACAGCTCACGACCGCATCCGCCATCGACAAGGCGCAGCGGGAAGCCCCGCGCAGTCAGCAGCTCATCGAGGCGCGCCGGCAGGCGCGGGCCGCCGCTGCGCAGACGCCCACCCCGCCCGCCGGGAGCCAGCCGTCCAGGCCGGCCCCCGCCCCGTCCCCGTCCGCCAGCCCCGTCCGTGGGGCTGGCGGACCGCCACCGCCCCGCAACCCGTAGGAGGCTGCTGATGTACTCCCTGACCCCTGGCTACCGTCTCCCCGCCCTCCAGCGCGGACTCAGCCCCGCAGAGACCATGCTGACAAAGGCGAACGCCGGGGTCGGGGCCGCAGTGCTGGCATCGGCGATGCTCACCCCGCCGCCCGTCTGGATGTTCGGCGTGGTGGGCGCCGCCGCCGCACTGCTCAATGTCGCCCCCGGGCCCCGCTCGATCGCCCGGTGGGCCGCCGTCGGGTACCGGTACCTGGCCGAGCGCACCGCGCCCGACCTGACCGCCCGGACCGGCGCCACTGCCACCTGGGCCCTCTACCCCGACCACGGCACCATGCAGGACCCCGCACGCCGCGCTGAGTTCCACGAACAGTTCGGCCGCGCGCTGGCGTTCGCGGGGAGTCAGGCCCGCACCGCCGGGATCCAGGTCCACGTCACCCACCACGCCACCGTGGGCGCGCACACCGACCACACGCAGACCATCTCCGTCCACGTCCCCAAAGGCCTCGTAGCCCACCCCGAGCGGCTGCTCGACACCCTCGAAGGAGAGTTCGCGGCCCTGGGCGTGCTGGCCCCCGTCGACCCGGACCCGGTCCCGGCCGTCACCGGCCGGGGCGCTGGCTGGGCGGCCCTCGATGACGGACGTCATGCCGCGACCGCCCGGATCACCGGATGGCCCGACGAGACCGGCGGCGACCTCATGACCCGCCTCCTCCTGGGCCAGGCCACCGACCGTTCCCTGTCCGTTCTCTACCGGCCGCTGCCCGCCGGCCAGGCCCGCCGCTCACAGAAGTGGGCGGACGCCGCGAACGGCGCGTGGGAGATGGACACGATCAAGGCCGAGTCACAGGCTGCGGCGAGCGACAGCCGTCGCACCGCCCTTGTCCAGGGCGCCACCCTCGTCGACGTCGACGCCTACCTGACCGTGTGGGCCGACAGCCCCAAAACCATCATTGAGGCCCGCTGGGCCGCGGCCCTCGTCGCCGACCGCCACCGCATCACCCTCGACTGGCTCACCGGCCAGCAGCACCGCGCCCACGTGATGACCACCCCGCACGGCGCCTCCACCCGGAAAGGGGCCATCCTGTGATCCGCCTGCCCTCCAACCACGCCGCGATCACCGCGCCCCTCGTCGCCTCCGACGCCACGTTCCCCGGCATCCCCATCGGCCGTTCACTGCTGGACGGCCGCGCTTTTCACCTCTCGCCCGTTCTCACGGACGATCGCGTGCTCCCCGCGACGAACTCTCTCGCGCTGGGCGGTCTGGGCTCTGGGAAGTCGACAACGGGCAAGGTGCGCGGGCACCGCGAGATGCTGCACCACGGGCATCAGTACGTCGTCATCGACAGCTTCGGGGAGAACAACGCCGGTGAGTGGGGAGCCCTGACCCGGGCCCATGAAGGCCTGGTGATCCAGGCCGGGGAGTTCACCCTCAACCCTTGCTCGGTCCTGTTCCCGATCGAAGTACGGGAGCAGCTGATCCGGTCGCTCATTGCGGCTGTGGAGCCGACCGCACTCACCACCCAGTCCGCGCACGCCCTTCAGCACGCGCTCAACCATCCGAAGGCGACCCACCTCGGTGGCCTGCTGGACGTGTTGGTGCAGCCGGAGGCCGGCAGGTGGCCCGCGGCGACGCTGGAGGCATGGGGGGTGGATGCAGCCATTGCGCTGTCCCGCTACACCGACGGCAGCCTTCGCGGCCTCTTCGACGGCCAGGACGCTGCCCTTCCCCCGACCGACCTGCCGATCTTGTCCTTCGACTTCAGCCGGCTGGACCGGAACTCGCCCGCGATCCCGTCCCTGATGGCCGCTGTGTCCTGCTGGGCGGAACAGGTCTGGCTACCCCAGTCCACCGCCGTCCACCGCCACCTGGTCCTGGAAGAGGCCTGGCAAATCCTGCTCTCCCCCGCCACCAGTGAGCTGATTCAGCGGCTGCTCAAGAACAGCCGAAAGGCCGGCCTGTCCCTGGACGTGCTGATGCACACGCTGTCCGACCTCGGCGACGGCAAAGCCCGAGACCTGGCCAAGCTGTGCGAAGTCGTCCACGTCGGACGCCTCAACGCCGAAGAGGCCACGGCCGTGGGCGCGCTGCTAGGCCTGCCCGAATGGGCCACCAATGCAATTCCCAGCCTCGACCGGGGCCAGGCTGTATGGAAGATCGGCCCCAGCTACGTCGACATCATCGAAACCGTCATCACCGACGAAGAGGCCCGCCTCACCGACACATCCTCACGCCGCCGCCAGGCACAGCAGATCCTGACCGACGACTCCGAGACCGAGGCCGAGACCGAGACCGAGGCCGAGGGACCCGAGGAGACCGACCAGGCCGGCGGGACCGAGGAGAACACGGACCAGGGGGACACGGACGAGGGGGACACGGACGAGGGGGAGGAGGAGTCACTCAACGACTACCTGTTGCAGCCCGCCGCGCGGGACAGCCACGGTGACGACGTCGACGGATGGGACTGGGACATGCCGCCCACCGTCATCGACACCCGCCACTACGACGTCGTCCAGGCCGCCCGCCAGGGCCGGTACGGCGAGGCCGCAGAACTCGCCGTCATCGGGGAGCGCGAGGACATCCGCGCGTACGGAATCAACTCCGCCGAGGCGGTGTCGTGGCTCTCCACCAGGGCCAAGGTCGCCGAACTCGGCGGAAGCCCGGACACAGCCGCCCAGCTGCGCGCTACCGTCACCCGCATGGGCAAAGACGTCGAATGGTGGGACAAGGAACCCGAGACCAGCACGCCCCCGGCCGAGCACCCGACACCCCCGGCACCGGTGCCCGCGCCGACCCCGGAAGAGGGGCTGCAGCCCGACCGCCGACGCCGCCGTACCTGGCCCTACGTCGCCGTGATCGCTGCCCTGGCGCTCACCACCGTCGGCGTATGGCAGAAAGCCGGAGACGACGCCAAGGCGGAGGAACGGCAGCACACGGCGGACCACTATCAGGGCAAGTCAGGTGCCCGCCTGATGGTGGATGAGGTCGACACGGAACTGTTCGCTCAGTGGACCAGGAACAGAGACCAGGTGATCATCGAGCTACGGTCCTCTTTCGACCCTGACGCGAAGTACCTGCGCATGGATGCGTCTGGGAAGACCGCTTCCAGCACCCGTCAAGACGACCGCTATACCAAGACGCCCGAACTTGCTTTGCCGGTCAGTGACCCCCTCGCCGATGTGACCGTTCAGATAGAGATCGGTGGGAGGAACTGGAAGGAAGGCACTCAGGGAGTCGTCCGTAAGATCCGCCTCTCCCCTACTGGTGTCGCATACGACGCTGAGACGGGGGAGCAGCTCCCCCGGTTCTGACGTGCTGGTGTATATCAAGGCGCCCGGGTCCCCGAATGTGGGGACCCGGGCGCCTTTTGTGTTTTGCCGTTGTTGCGGTGTGCCGTCATACCGCAACAACGGCGTTCGGGCGGTCGGCGTGGCGTTGAGCTGCGCCCCATCCGTCAGCAATGCCGTTAGCCCGTCACACCGTTCTGCCGTCAGGCCGTTATGACTCCTGGGGTTTCTGTGCGATGCGCCGGGCGAGGGCCTGCTTCAGGGCTCCCTTGACGAGGAAGTCTTCAGAGGCGAGGCCGATCAAGGTCCGGAGAATCTCGGACTTCTCTACTCGGCGGCCGGCAGCCGCCCGCATCTCGTAGGCGAGCATGTCGAAGGCAAGCGCGTCGTCCTCGTCCAGGAGCACCGTGAACTTGCTGCGCTTAGCCGCCGTCTTGCCGCTCTGCCGTTCTACCGTCTTGCCGTCAATAGGGCTCTGATCTGCGGTGTCTGTGTGGTTGCGGCGTCCGACACCAGTCAGTAGGGCGTCGATGTCGCTGGTGTCGATGTTGACGTCGTCGGTGCGCCCGGTCACGAGGCCTCCAGGAATCCGGCCGCGACGGCCATCGAGTGATACATGGCAGCGGCGTCGCCGTCGGCGTCGTACTGCTGGATGGTCATGCCCTTCTCCTTGGCGCGCACGAGCGAATCACGCATGCGGACCTCCCCGACAACAGGGATCGCAAGAGCGCGGAAGGCGTCGCGCACCTGGCGGTCAAGGAGGGTGAGACCCCCCTTGGGGATCCGGTTGATCACAATGCCGCGGTACTCGGGCGGCGTCCGCCGGGTGTCCTCGGCCAGCGTGCGTACCTGGGCAATCAGCAGCTTGAGTGCCTTGATGCTGCTCGTGTCCAGTTCCACCGGCACGATCACCTTGGTTGCCCAGTGCAGAACGTTGTCCGTGTCGATGTCGAGCGCGGGCCGGCAGTCGACCAACACGTGGTCGAAGAGGCCGTCCAGGTGCTCCAGCACCCAGGTGAGGCGGTCCTCGTTGCTGCGGGACGCATGCAGGTCCCGGGGCAGGGTGAAGAGGTCGAAAGAGGCAGGGATGACGTACAGGTTTTCGCTGTGCTTCCGCACCAGTGAGAGCGCGTAGTCACGGTCGCTCGGGTGGGCGAGCATCGCCTGGGGCAGGGTCGGCCCGTTCTTGTGGTCGTGCTGCTCCATGCTGAGGAACTCGGTCAGATGAGCCTGCGGGTCCAGGTCCACGAGCAGCGTGCGGCGGCCGGCTGCGGCCAGGGCGCCGCCGAGGTGCAGCGTGGTCGTGGATTTGCCTACGCCGCCCTTCTGGTTCAGCAGCGCATCACGAGTGGTCGTCATGCGCGCAACCTACCGTGTCAGCCGCCGCCATACCGTTTCGGCGGGTCAGCGGCACAACGGTGTGCCGTCAACAGCGCCTCCATCAGCCACGATTCATCGCACAAGCGCCCGCCACTACCGTTGTGCCGTTGTCGCGGTATGACGGCAACCCGTCAATTGCGGGACCTCCCCAGTCGGGGAAGTCCCGCGCGTTTCGGCCTACACGTCCTCGGACGCCGGACCGGACCCGAGGCTGCGCCGCCGTCCCGGCCGCCGTAGCGGCCGTGGGGCGGGGGCGGGGTCTGGCCGGTCGGCGGGGGCGAGTTCGGCCGGGAGATGGCCGCGCGGCCCGGCCGATGCCGGAGGCTGTGAGACGGGTTGGGGTCCGGTGCCCAGGGGGCGACGCTCGATCATCTGGCCAGTCTGGACTCGACCGTTCCACCGCGGTGAATCCGGGCGCCGCGGCCATCCGCCGCCTACGCCTCGTCGCCGAACCGGACCCGTGGTGGGTCCTCCACCGCGCCCGGGTCGTTCCTGGGGTCGTAGGTGGCCAGGCCAGTGGAGCGGACGTGGTCGGCGATCCTCAGCCACTCGCGGTGGTCGACGTCGGCGGCGAGCGCTGACCAGTCGTGGGTGGGGTCGTCCAGGGCCAGGCCCTGGACGTGGCGGACCTTTTCCAGTGCCTCGTGTGCGGCCTGCTCGATCTCCTGGAGCGTTTTGCCGTTCGCGTCGCGGCACACCAGCGCCCGGTGGAACCGCTCCGAGTCCGGATGGACCTCCAGCCGCTCGTCCGGTGGGCGCAGCCACCGCGCGGGGATCGTGAGGACCACCGTGTGCGGGAACGTGATGACGCGTTCCGCCTCGTCGGTGATGACGCCGGTGATCTCGTAGGCCTGGCCCTCGGCGAGTCCGAGGCCGTCGGCCTGCTCTTCGGTCAGCCGCAACCGGACGCGGCCGGCAGGCAGCTCCCGGGTCACGGTCACGGTTCCGGGCTCGTCGCCGTACCCGGTCACGGTGACCGCGAGACGCCGCCCCCGCGCCATGTAGAGCTGCATGTCCGCCTGCCACTGCGCCACCGACCCACCCAGCCTGCCCCGGTACGCGGGCGGGAGCCGCTGGGGGATGCTCGCGGTGTACTCGGCGCCTACCTGCACGTCCTCGATGCGCACGGTCACGCTCCACTGCTGCCGGGACTCCACACGGCCGGGCCGCCGCCCCGCCACTCGATCAGCCGCGCGTCGCCCAGGTGGACATCATCGGGATCCAGGCCGGCCCGCCGCAGGAACTCCAGCAGATCCCCGGGCCCGAAGGCACGCCCCAAAATCTCCCCGTCGAAACGGACCCGGCGCCCGCCCTCGGCATCCGGCGGGTAAACGACGACGCGCAGACCAGGGCCCATCCCCCCACCGTGCCGGTACCCGCTCACTCCAGCACCCCGAGCGCAGTGTCCGGGCGGCAGTGAATGCAGGCGGGCACGCCCTGGGCCAGGAGCTGACGAATTTGCTCCGGGGCCGCCGGGGCACACCGCTTACCGGTGTCCCAGCAGTCCCCGGTGTGCAGCCGGGCCGGGAGCCGGCCCGCGCCGATCCCGCGCTCCACCAACCACGCAGGAGGCTCGGGCGCCGGCTGCTGCCGGACCGTGGCGGCCTCGCGCTCCTCGGCCGCGGCCAGGGCCCGCTCCGCGCGGCCCAGCTCCCCGCGCAGGTAGATCACGAGCGTTTGCAGCCGGGGCAGGTCCGGCGGCAGCACGGACACGCGTCAGCCTCCGTTCTGCGCCTGCCGGGCGGCCCTGCACGTCTCGCACAAGGGATTGGCAGGTGCCCCGTAGCGCGCGCAGGGGCGCCCGCATTTGGCACAGGGACCGGTCTGGCTCGGCGCCCAGGTGACGGGCTGCGGACGGCCGGCGGACGGAGTAGGGGAAGTCATGGCGCGCTCCCAGGGATGGAGTGGAACCCCCAGACTCAATCATATGTTCGATTTTCTAGCCTAGGTAGAACCCAGGCTTCGCTGCGTGTGGTCACCGCAGCGGCTCGACCACAGCACCGTCGATCTGCTGCGTGGCCTCAGCCGCGTGGACGGAACAGGCAGTGATGGAGCCACCCTCGCCGTCAGTGATCCTGTGGCTGGCCAGCTCGGCGCACGGCTGGTTAAGCCGGTCGTAGGCCCAATGACGACCGCACTCCGGGAAGTGGCACCACGATCGGCCGGCGCTGGCGGTCACTGTGGGCCCGTGATCAGGGCAAATCCCCCATGGGACCTCGCACAGAGGCGCAGTCTTCGGGACGGCATCGTGAGGGTGCACGTCTCCACGGTAGGGCCCTCGACCGATCCGGAGGGGGCCGACGCCGCAGAGGGGGCCGCCCAGTACAACGCCCGCTGGTCGCCCCCGCAGACCGGCCGGAAGCGGCCGTAGACACACCACCGCATCGGGCAGACTGCGCCCCATGACCGATGACGAAAAGGCCGACGTCCTGCGCGACGCCATCGATGCCTACCTGGGGGAAGTCCACCCCGAAGACCTGGACTCCGATGACTTGTCCTGGGTGCTCGTGACCGCCCTGGACCAGGCAGAGAAGAAGGCGGCAGCCCAGCACTGAGCAGACCTCCCCAATTGGGGAGGTCGTTCCCCGCATGCTCCTACGCCTCGGCCTGTGGCTGGCGGTCCCACAGGTGCACGGTGGCTCCGGTCCGCAGCGGCGCCCCGGCGGGGCCCTTTCAGTGGCCAACAGCAGGGCATGTAGGCACAACAGCTGCCGTTCGGGATGCGCACCCCAGTCAATGTGATCTACGTCCGCTGCGCCGGCTGCGGTGCCCTCGGCGAACTGGTCCTGGGTGGCGGCCGCCTCGATCTGGCCCTGGTCCGGGCCGGGGACCAGGGCCGCGAGACGCACCCCGGCGCGGATGCTCCTGCCGCGCTGCGGATCGTTCCTGACGCCGCGTTCCCCCGGCCGACTGCATCGACGTCGCCGAGTGGGCCGCCCAGTACAACGACCGCCGGTATGCCCCGAGTCAGGAATGGCCTTAGGCGCGATCCGAGTGTGCCGATCTGTCGTCAGGATAAATGTAGCCGCCCTTGGCCTGGCGGCCCTTCGGATAGTACTTCTCGGTGTACTTGGTGAGGATTGCAAGTAGTTCGGAGCTGAAAAGGAGAGAGTAGAATACCTCGCATATTTCCTTGACGATTCCGAGAGGTGCGCCATTACCCGCGGAATGATCAGCGATCATTTGGAAAACGGCGAGCATCATGGCTCGCCCTGTAGCTTCTTCTATAAGGGTCGCATCCTGGTTTTTGAAGTGCTCCCAGACCAGCAGGGTGAATTCTTCAGACAGACATCCACCGCCGTCGACAGGTGTAATGATTCTGACCGATACGGCGAAATCGAATACTGTTGAGACGAGAATGCCCTTGTAGAAATGTTTGTTGGCATCTAGATTCATTTCAACAGCTTCGCTGATTCCCGCACGCGCGTAGACGGCAGTTCTGTTTGCATGCTCGATACGAGCAGCCCATGCGAGATGCTCAACCGCGTCTATATCGAACTTGACTTCACGCGAAAACTTCAGGTTCAGTTTGGAGCCGCCGACACCCGACGCCAAGTCTGCTTGATCGAACTGATCTTGAGGCAGGATGAACCATCCCTGTTCCGTGTTGACATCCCACAGTACGACCACTACCAGATCAGCGGTTCTTGCCCACCGGAGCACCTGGTCAGAACTCACTGAGACAGTCGGTAGTTTCTTATTTGTGTCTCTTTCAGTGCCCTTGACCTGCACCCATATTCTTGCCGGGTCCATTCGACCGTTCAGGCATATCTGGACTAGAAGATCTTCGCCGTAGTCTTCTTGGATTTCGTCCACAGCATGGCCGCCACGGTTCCAGACCTGCCGTACTCCGGCGACGGCTAGCGAGGCGATGCGGTGCTGGACTGGCCTGTTGGGCACTGTCGCTCCCGATGTCGTGGATGGGAGTGGGTGGCCGTGGTCCCGTCTGCGCTGTCCTAGCGGTGTGGTACCACGGCGCCTGCTGCCAGCGGCATACTGTACTCGCCGAAGGCCTAATTCTTATCTGCGTGTCAGGCCAGGAGGCCCCGCAGGACTCGTTCCAACTGCGCGCCGTCGCTGTTTGAGTTCCACCGCACATACTGGAAGGTCTTTCCGTCAGCTGCGGCCCTATCCCCTGCAGCATTAAGGACGGAGAGAGGAGGCTCGTGCATCGTGCTCACGATGACGACCGCGTCCACGTCTGGGCTTCCGTTGAGGATCCCTTCAACCTTCTTCAGCATGCGCTGAGCGCTGAGGTGCCTGTCAGGGAGTCCGAATAGGGTCTGAATACCTGCCTTCTTACCGTTCACGGTGACCGTGATGTCGACGCCTCGATCGTAAGGGCCAGATGAGCGCACGACCCCTTGGCCGAATATCTCTACCAGATTGCCGGCAACGATTTCTTCGTATGCGGCGTGAGACAGTGCTTGAATTTCTGGATCGTGCTGGATAGCTGGGTTCACGGCAGCTGCGGCGGCAGTGATATCAACACGAGCTTGAGCACTGTCCGCGTTGCGGATTCTGCTTTTGAGCTCAGTGGGCACCAGGACGCCGTCCGTCAATCCAACCTCCTTGATCTGCCGCCCCATGATGGCAACGAAGAGGAGGAGAGCCCCGATCACGACGAGAGCAGCAGGACCAGCTTCCGTTTCGACGGTGAATACAGCCCATGTTCCGGCTCCTACCATCGCAGCCCCGGCAAGACCTAAAGCCCACCGAACTGAGGCTGTAAGTCTTCCTGACTCTTGGATTTCTGCTGCGCGATCAGATCTCCTAGTCCACCACCGGCGTATCCGTCCAGGAGGCTTGGGGGAGCGGGCATCAGGGTTGTTCATGGCCGCAGGGTAGAGGAGGACACGGACCCATGAGACGGGGTTTCAGAGACAGGCTGTACGCCTCCCGGGCCGACCCTGCGGGCCACCCCCTCCCCCGTCGCAGGACGTTGGGAAGGTGCTCAGGGTCCGTTGTGTGGCCCTGTAGCGGGGCTTCGGGGCTCAGCCGGTGGGCCGCTACGCCCTGGCGTAGGGCTAGCGGTGCGGCCGCAGGGCCGGCCTCGGCAAGGGGTCGTTCTGCCGTGGTGACCGCGGACGGCGAACTGTCGAGCAGGGCCCACGGCTCGGACCCGAGCGAGCTTAGAGAAATTTCCCGGGCACGTTTTCGGGTGGTGGGGTGGTTTTCGGGTTTCTGCGCAGCAGTGGTTATGGTGCGTCATTTTGGGTGTGTGGATAGGGTGTTAAGAGTTGTGTTTTTGGTATGCAGTCAGGGGGAGTGTCATTTTTTATATTCGGGGTTTTTCGGATCGGTGAGTGCATTCGGAATGGTGTGTGGGGCTGCTGTTGGCGTGACCAGTGGTTTAGTCCTTTGATGATGGCATGCGGGGTAGATGTGACGTTCCGTGGCGTGTTGTGGGGTGGGGTGTTGGGGGTGGAC